>NZ_AZFS01000064.1:54391-119609 GCF_001434395.1 Levilactobacillus hammesii DSM 16381 | reverse complement strand
TTGAGAAGATTCTTGGTTTTCAAATCTTCAATTTTAATCACATCATATTGTTTGACAAGTTGGATCGTTAACTGATGTAGGTAATTCTGACGTTGGTTAGCGATTTTTTCGTTGTATTTTGCCACCATCAGTTTCGCTTTCTGATAATTTTTAAAATCAGACAGTTCGCGGGCCTCAGGAACTTGATTGTGATGATCCCAGGCAATTTCTTTTTGTGCCTGATGTCGACGACGCGCTAACCGTTTTTCCCAGTAGTATTTTTTCTTAGCCAAAAGCTTGTCAAAGCGAATTGTCGGCTTCTTTTGGCCATCACTAGTGATCATCAAATCGGCCACACCTAAATCAATGCCAACCATTTGGCCAGTCTTGACTAAGGAACCGACTTCGGTTTCAACCAACAGTACTGCATAATATTTACCGGTTGTTGAAAGCTTGATGGTTGCATTTTTAAGCTGACCGGTAATCTTTCTACCCGCTCTAAAAGGCATCAAGCCAACCTTAGGAATTCGAATAGTGCGTTCGCCTTTGATGGCTAAGCTAGTCCCTGAGAACTTAACGTTGTAACTTTGCTTGGGAAATTTACGCGATTTGAACTTAGGGAAGCCAACATTGGTTTCCTTAAAGAACTTTTGAAAAGCGGCCACTAGGTCATGGCAAGTCGATTGTAGACTGGTACTTTCAGCTTCCTTTAACCACGGGTATTCTCGCTTCAACGCTGGTAGCAAGCTATTAAGGGCAAAGGCATTTAAGAATGGCGCCCGGGGATTGTTTTCATGACGATTACGCATCATGTTTAGCATCTGATTCCAAACAAATCGATTACAGCCAAAGTTAAGTTTAATCTTTAACTGTTGTGCTGGACTTGGGTAAATTCGTAGCTTAATGCCTTTCAGGACCATCTGCTCACCGCCTTTGCACAGAGTATATCACAGATGTTATGCTATACTATGTGTAACTACTTACAAAATAACTTATAAGAGGATATACGTATGATTAAGTATGAGCGTACTAACGTCTATGATTTTAACTTTCACTTGGTTTGGGTGACAAAGTACCGTAAACCGGTCTTTACGTCCCCTGAAAAGTGTTCGGCCTTAAAAGATATTCTCAGCGACATTGCCCAAAGACACACCATTGAAGTTTCTAGCTTAGAAATTATGCCCGACCACGTGCACATGATTGTTAGTTTTGCGCCTAAATACGCGCCTTCTTCAATTGTAAAAGCCTTCAAAGGTGGGTCAGCCAAACAATGGTTTAAGCAATTCCCTGAAACGAAGCAACAACTGTGGGGTGGTCACTTGTGGTCGCCCAGTTTTTTCATGAGTACTTTAGGCAATGTCTCAAAAGAAATTGTGACGCAGTACATTGATTCACAGTTAGATCAATACAATGGTGGTCGTCCAAGACGTTGATTCATCTCGGGATTGAAATACCGAGTTCTCTCAACTGACGCCACCTATAGATTACTAACGAAATTTCTCGCGAATCAGTCTCACCATTTACGCAATCTTAGCTAAACTTAAGAATTACCGGATGCCGGCACCTTGAATTTCCCCAGGAACGTCGCCACTAATCATGCTATACTGAAGAAGACGCTTACATTAATGACGGCTGCAATGATGATGGGGCTTCGTATTTTACAAAATGAAGGGTGGCACCACCAGGGACTCCCTCTTATTACTGCGGGGCATTAACGTTGCGCACTCATTTCAGCCGTTCCTTTTACGCGAAAATTTTGGGCACGCCCTTTTACAAGCAGACCAGCGTGAGAAATTACAACACCACGACAAAACTCAAACAACTTTTGGAGGTTCCACATGATTAGAAACGTTGTTCACGATCCCACTCAACTCAGTACCAAGGCCCAGCCCGCGACAAAATTAGACGCACCGGTTGTCACCGATTTGCTAGACACTCTCAAGGCCAACAGCGACAACTGCGTCGGCATGGCCGCCAACATGATCGGCGTCAATAAGCGGATTATTGTGGTCGACATGGGGATCCTCCCCGTGGCTATGATCAATCCCACCATTACCAAAAAAGCGGGCGCCTTCCAAACCAGCGAAGGCTGCCTGTCGCTTACGGGCGAACGCCCCACCACGCGGTATAAGACCATTGACGTGGACTTTCTCAATCAGAATTTCCAACGCCAGCACCAAACCTTCACGGGCTTCGTCGCCCAGATCATTCAACACGAGGTAGACCACTGCGAAGGCATCGTGATTTAAACAAGGAGGACTTTTGAGATGACTGAAGAAGAAAAAATGTTAGCGGGTAAGCTCTACGACCCGTCCGATCCTCAGCTCCAAGAACGGCTGCACTACGCCCATCGTTTGTCGCAAGAATACAATATGACCTTCGATGATGAGACAGAAAAGCGTGAGGCGATTCTCGACAAGCTGGTTCCCGACCACGCTGAAGGTACCTACTTACAGGGCCCCATTTTCTTTGACTACGGAAGCTATACCCACCTGGGCAAGCATTTCTACGCCAACGCTAACTTTACGGTGCTGGATTGCGGCTACGTCACGATTGGGGATAGCGTCTGGTTCGGGCCCAACGTGACGCTGGTAACCCCCATGCACCCGCTGCGCTACCAGGAACGGAACCTCCAGCCCCACGCAGACGGGTCGCTATTTGATATCGAATACGACAAGCCCATCAAGATTGGCGATAACTGCTGGTTCGGTAGCAACGTCACCGTCATTGGCGGCGTCACGATTGGCAACGGCTGCGTCATCGGTGCTGGCTCCGTGGTCACCCGCGACATTCCGGACAATTCGCTGGCAGTGGGAAATCCGTGCCGCGTGGTGCGGGAGATTACCGAGGAAGATTCGATTAAATACAAGTCTGAAATTCACTAAACAAAACGTGCACCTCGTGAGCTGAAACAGTTGACCTCACGAGGTGCACGTTTTTATTTATTTTTCCACCATAACCGATAACTTCCCCAGCAGATCAACCCGAGGTTAAAGAGCATCAACAGCCCCCACAGCCACAGATAATCCGTGAGCAACGGGGAATGTTGGGTATGCAGGAGGTCGGCGGTCATGCCCAAGATGATGAGACCATTGACCAGCAAGCCGATACGCTTGGTCCACAACGTTCGGGCACATGCCGTCACCACCACGACCACTAAAATGAGGGCAACGGTCACGACATCCGGATCGTGCCAATTAAAATCCAGGCCTAAACTGCTGGTCGACGAAGGTACCAGCGACATCACCAACAAGAAGTAAAGACTGCCCAACCCACTCAACAGGGGAACATAACCGTATAGCTTTTGCATGAGCGGCACCATCCCTTCTCAATTGCTTTTTCTGTACCATAGGCGATTAGGGTGAGAAAGTAAACTGATATGCTGAGGTATAGTGCTCACACAAAACATCCGATTGATTACACCTTATTGTCTCAGCAGAACTGCACAACTTTTCAGGTCTATCTACAACAAAGATTTTTATGAATTTCAAAACGCTATACTATATACAACGTACGAACAACAAAGTTAACAGTCCAGCAATGAAATGTAGCTATCATCATTTAATACGTATCCAAACTACATTTCAAAAAGTAATTTTACAAATCGGTTACATACTTTCCGAGTTCTATCATCAATTATTTTCTTTACGACTGTAAAATCTCCTTGCCCCATTTGCTTATAGGCTTCTTCTAACTCCATTTCTGAAGGATACATCATTTCGTCTAGCCTACCACTATCACTCACTAACTCTTTCGCTTTTTTCGTAGCGATCCTAATAGTATCAAGTTTTCTTCCTCTATTTTGTCCCGGTTTTATCTTATATGACGCCGTTTCATAGAGATCTTTTGTTTGCTTAATTTTATTAAGCTCAGTATCTAATAATACTGCATTACCAATCCCAGCCCCCTTAATTCCATGGTCTTGATACTCATCTTTCAAATAGGATGCAGCGATTATATGTTCAAAGTCATAACTATTCGCCGGTTGAAAGCACTTTGGATAACTTAAGTTAGCAAAAATGGTAGTCAATGCTTTTGTCTTTGCTGTGAACCTAATCGATGGATCTTCATTCTCCGCATACGAATTAAATGCTGCCATTATTTGATCCTCACTTGGCTTTTTCGTATAGCTTCTGGGTTCCGCCCCTGTCGTGTAGTAGCTGTTCAATCGACTATCTCCAGATCCCGACCAAGTCCTTCTCAAAAAATCAATAACATAATAAATCGGCAAATTTTTGATTGTATTGGTAATTTCAGCATCCTTAGTCAATCTAGACTCGTCATTCTTCCTATGCTTTATTTTCCAAATACTAGCAATATATGACAAAAATTTTAATTTCGAGCTTAATCCAGTCTCAAACTCTTTACGATTCTCACTATTTAAATATTTGATTCTTTTCTTCGTTAGCGGATCGAACTCTGCATTAATCTCATTAACAATTGATAAAACCTCGTTAATAATCTGCACATGATTTTTGGAAATATCATCTATTTTCTCAATAATATGACTTAACTTGTTACTTGGAGTCCCTGTAATTATTCCTAAGGTTCCAAAACCTACTTCATTGTAGAGATCATCCCCTTCGGTTCCCTGAAGCAGTGCAGGAGAGTTTTCAACAATTAACTTGCCTAACCCATACGCAAATTGCGCTAAATTAATAAGCCGTGCTTCTTTAAATTCACGAATATTAAAATTTGTGATTTTTATATTTCCTCTATCGCTTTTCATCCGCTCAAAACGATCGATTATTGAACTAATAATTTTATTAGTGTCATCATTATTATCTAATTTAAATTTCTCATGGCTCCAAGCCGCAGTAAAAACCTGATATTTAGATAACCTTGTGCCGCTTTTATTTAAACCAGAAAATACATCTGCTAGCTCATCTGAACTCCCTAAAAAGTAAATAACAGGGATTTTTAAAGTATTAAGATCAATAAAACTATTAATCTTATTATCAAGAGCTGTTATCAAATCTTGTATCTTAGCAACTGCATCATCCCGGTCATCTTGAGATACGCCAACTTTGGTCGGTAAAAAGCCCTTATAAGACTTAATGTTCACATTAGCCCTTTTGTTATTCTTAACTAAACCCGCATACCAGGTCTTGACATCCTCTTCACTTTTTGAAGTCCAACTTTCTCCTACTTGCTTATTATATTCTTGAAAAACTCGCAGGAATTCTTTTAACATCTTCTCTGAAGAATTACCTTGCCAAAAACTTCCTGGATCATCTTCAAACTCCCTCATCGTCGAATAACGTTGTAAGCCATCAATGATTGAATATTCATTGTTTTTATCCTTAACATTTACATCACTACCATTAACCTGATATAACAGTAACGATCCAAATGGAAAACCTTTAGCTAATGCATCAATAAAATCAGACTTGGCCTTATCAGTCCAAACTATGTCTCTTTGGTACTCGGGAACCGTGACTTTATTTTTTAGATCACTGTAACTAATCGAGCCTGACTCGTACTTAATTTCGACGCTCTCATTACTCATAATTTCATCTCCAAAACACCATTTTTTAAAGCCTTCTAATACAAAATTGTATCATGCACAGCCTGAAATCTATGCTACTATTCCATTTACTTCATTACAGCGTCTTCAGTCTTCGACAATTCCAACGCCAGCCGCAGATTCAAACTCGTCTGAGGGTTCTTAACCGACTGCCCCAGAATCTTCTCACACTGCTTGATCCGGTACTTAATCGTATTGCGATGAAGATACAGGGTGTTCGCAGTCTTCGTAATCTCACAGTTATAATCCAGGTAATACTGCAGGGTTTTCCGCAGATCAATGGTGGAAGGGTCCGTTGGGTAAGCCAGATCCTTCAGCACCTTCTCACAGTAATAATGAATGTCCTCATCATTGGCGCCCTCAAACAGGCTGATCAAGCCCCGTGGATGATAGTAATTCAGCATGTCGGGATCTTCCTGCTGCTTGACCTCGTCCAACGCCAACTTAGCCTCAATGTAGGAGCTCGAAATCTCTTCAATCTCATCGTAGGGATTGCCAAATGAAAAGCTCAGGTTAATGTCGAGCTCCTTCTTGAGGCTCTTAATCAGCGTCTTAACCGTTCGCTCAAAGCTGACTTCCTTGGACTGGAACAACAGCGCAATATCGTTGCTATTCTTCACCTTGAACGCCACCACATCACGGATCTTAAGCGGCAACTGCTCCTGCAGCCAGCTGTTGGCCACTTCGGCTTCTTCTTTCCGGTAAAAGATCTGGTTCTTATTTTTTTCGTTGGGCACACAATAGACTAGGGCAATACGGTAATAGTCGCTTTGCACCAGGCCATAGTTCTCCCCCAAGTCGATCCAGTCCCGATCCTCATTGCTTTGCTCCGTCTTGGCCTTAATCAGTTGCGACAGGAAGTCACTCTTCATGAGGTCAAAAAACTCCTGCACCTTTTGGTTCTTATAGAGAATGAAGGTCAACACCAGAACGGCCTGCTCAATCGCAAATTCCGAGATCGGATACGGAATCTGCTCCGGCCGCAGAACGACTAAGTAATACGGGAAGTGATTTGCCACCTTAACCGGATAGCTCAGCACCTGAATATCATCACCCTTGATGTCCTTGATTAGCAGGTTACTCTTCCCCTCATTGATCTTCTCATAGTTCTGGGGCGTGAGCTGTTCGGTGTAAAACGACGCCGGGTGATCCGAGCCCGAGAAAAATTGGGAGCTCCCGATCACCTTGTGCCAAGGATTGAGCATAATCACCGGCGCATTAATGATTTTGCCCAATTCCGCGACAAACCGGCTATTGCTGACGTCGTGCATCAACAGGTTGGAGAAGCTCTTTTGAATATCTAACGCATATGTAAGTTGTTCCGTCTTGCTGTCCATTAAGTAGCTCTGCATTTGATAGAGCAGGCCCCCCAGCGGCTGGGTACTGGGGACTTGGATCAACGGGAGGTCGATCTCAGTGGCGTATGCCACCACCGCTGGATCGATCTCCTCAATGAACCGGCCCACCTTGATTCCCAACGCCGCCACGTGGTGCCCCACCAGTGACGCCAGAAACGGTTTTAGTTTCTCCTGACCGTTCCGAAAAATCATCGCCGTCGTCAGAATAATGGCGTTGTCTGGAATAAAATTGGCGACATCGGGTGTTTCGGTAATTTCGACGCTCTCGACCGGTCGCTCCATGTTTTTATGAGTCGATAGGACCTCCAAATCGGAGAATCGTGGTAAGCTCAGTAACTCCTTGAGTGTGCTCACTTTAGTTAGCCTCCTTAAATAAAAGTTAGCGCTTTCATCTCTCCAATTAAAACACATTTGGTTAAAATAGACAAATACCATTAATTTATGGTGCAGAGTATGCAATGAATTTCTTGTGAATCTCCTTATAATTGTCACTGTAAGCGTTTACATATACGGTGAAATTGGAGGACTTATCATGGACAAAGTTACAGAAAAATCAGGTATGGCCTATTGGAAGAAGATTGTCATCTTACTCTGTGCCGGCTGGATTACCATTTGGATTTACCGTTCTGCCCTTGCGCCGGTCTACCCCCAAATCCGCTCATCACTTGGCGGTGGGGTGTCCGACACCGCGTTGGGTTCCATCTCAAGTTTTTACTTCTTAGGTTACGTTGTCATGCAGATTCCCGCGGGCTTCCTGGTCGATAAGATTGGGAAGAAACGCGTCTTGATTCCCGGCTTTATTCTATTCGCCATCGCCGCCCTCATCGTGGCCATGGCCAGTTCCATTCAGATGATCTACGTGGGCTCCGTCTTAGCCGGTCTGGGCTGTGGTTCCTTCTACGGTTCCGCTTACTCCCTGACCTCGCAAAACATCCCCGCTGACAAGAAGAGTTTCTCCACGGCCATCGTGAACAGCGGGTCCGCCGTGGGTTCCGGTCTGGGAATGATCCTCTCCAGTTTCCTGGTGGCCCAACAAGGCATGCCTTGGCAAACCATGATGTACATCACGATTGTCATGATTATCTGCATGGTCATTGCATTCCAAGCTATTATTAAGAGCAACAAAGACGATATCGTCAACATCCAAGCTGCCGAAGAGGCTGCCAAGGCCACTAAAGCCGAAGCACCCAAGGTCAAGGAAAAAGTATCCCTGGCCACCCTCTTCCAGCCCAAGATGCTCTTCGCCTACATTTTATATTTTGCCACCTGCTACGCCTACTACATGATCGTGACGTGGCTTCCTAACTTCTTAGCCACTGAACGGGGCTTCCATGGTGCCGCCATCGGATTCTCCTCCTCACTGGTAGCCTTCGCCTCCATCCCCGGTGCCCTCTTCTTCAGTAAGCTGGCTGATAAATACTTAAACAAGAAGATTCAATTCATTGTGGTCTTGGAACTACTCTCCGCGGCGATGTTGCTGTTGACGGTTCAGGCCAAGACTTCCGCCTTCCTACTGACCGCCCTCATTCTTTACGGATTCCTGGGCAAATTGGCCGTTGAACCGATCATCATTTCCTGGCTGGGTGAAAATGCGCCCGCTGTCGGTGTCGGGACTACCTTAGGGGTCTTCAACTTCTTCGGGATGATGTCGTCAATCATCGCCCCTGCCCTGACCGGAAGTATCTCCGACGCCACCGGTTCCAAGGTCTTAGGTTTCTACATTGCCATCATTCTGCTCGCTGTTGGGACAATTTTGTTCCTTCTGGCTAACTTACGTAAGAAGCAAGCCTAGGGTTAACCCCCAACTTGCTGTGAGTTCTCCGTTAATTTCAAATTTTACAATTAAATAGATATGATGAAATACCCATCGTCCTTGCTACTCACTGCCAGATTGTATCATCGATCGTGAGTGGCAACGACGATGGGTATTTGATTCTTCGTTTACCCTGACTGGAGGTCCTCGTTGTGTTCAAAAAAATCAGCTATATCTTTGTTTTCGCCTTTTGTGGCAGTTTGCTACGATTGGGCTTAACTTCGATGACCAATCACCATCTGACCACCATTCTCTTGATCAACGTCATCGGATCGTTCCTACTGGCGTTTATCTCCAAAACACTGCCGACGCTAATTCCCCTCTCAGAGGCCGTTATGGCTGGTCTGACCGTTGGCCTGGTCGGCAGCTTCACCACCTTCTCAACCTTCTCAATGGACGTTGTCCGCCTCTTACAGCAGGGGACCATGGGACTCGCACTCACCTACTGGTTAGCCAGTCTGCTACTCGGCTGTGGCGCCGCCGTTTTGGGCTTTCGTTCAAGTGCTCGCGTGACGGAAAGGGCGTGACCAGATGTTGGCAATTCTCTACATTTGTCTAGCCGGAAGCTGTGGCGCCCTCACCCGGTTCACTGTGGGCTATGTGACGGACCTGCTCATTCCCCCGACGAGCTTTCCCGTCGCGACCGTGTCGATTAATATCCTGGGCTCTGGTCTGCTGGGGATTGCCACCGGACTGCTCGCACCGACTGCCCTTCTCTTTCAGGTTGCCAGTGGCTTTCTAGGCGGATTCTCCACCTTCTCTACCTTCACCAACGACTTTATCAAGCTGATTGATCACAAGCCCATTACCGCCATGAGCTATCTGATTCTCTCGGCCACGCTGGGGGTCGTCAGTGCTTTTGGCGGCTACACACTCGTCACTTAAATTGGCTTGCCTATCACCAAGCAATCAGGTATTATTATATTTATCGCGAGTCTAGGTGCGGTTTTACCGTACGCGAGGAAGAAGCAGTGGTCGCCTAGCTAACGACCCTTCATGACTGCTTCTTTTTTTGTGCGCCAAACATATATGGCCGAAACGTGGAACCAAAGGCAGTTAACGCCACTTAACCCCAATAGACAAACAATCCAAACCCGGTATTTTCCGCCTTATAACGTTAATGCTCAGGGGTAGTGTCCTTAACCCTAATATCGTCGAAACGTGGGACAGAAGGCAGATCCCTGCGCTTAACCCCATTAAGAGCATAATCCAAACCCGGGATTTTTCTCTTAATGACGTTAATGCTCAGGATCTAAACGCCTTCTGCCCCACTCTTTTTTGTATTCGTTTAGATTATTAAATCATTAGTGAAAGCGTTGTCCCCAATGACCACCCAGCGTATAATATGGGGTAACCGCAAGTCTAGTGTGGTGTCGTGTGAGGGAGCAGTGGTGGCTGCTCCCTTTTTGTGTACCTTTTAACCCACCCATCAGCTAGAGTTACCATATACCATGGTCTGATGCGTCCTGAATTACAGAGAAGCAAAGTATTAGCATTAGCGTTTCCCTGCCGCGGTGCCCCTTACATCCCGCAATTCTGACCGATTTCATTTGTGGATGGTGTATTGACCGACCGTATAGCGCTGAGTGACACTTAAAGGTCAACGTTAAACCGCTATGATTGGCAACCTCCTGAGTAGCCGTGAGTGCGCCAAATTTGAGCTCAGCCGTGGGATTTTTCAAGTGCTCTAACTTGAAAAATGGCGCCTTTGAGACGCGATCTTCGGCTCAAAGCGAGGTCAGAGACCGCTTCCCAGGCTCTGACCGTCCTGCCCACCGCGTTCCAGTTCAAATTTGGCTCACGGTAAGGCGGTATACCAACCTCAAGTTGACAACAAAAAACGGGACCAACCCATGTCTGAGCCGATCCCGTCAAAACTATTCTCTAGTCATAATATGAAGGTGGTGTTAATTAACGATGTGCAGTGGTTCTTGTCCCTGATCGATCCGCACGGTATTCTTGGCAACGATAGCGGCCATGGCGTCCCGTGCTTCAACGGTGGCGTTCCCCACATGTGGCGTCAAGATGACGTTATCGAGTGCCTTGAAACCATCGTCAACGTTGGGTTCCGCTTCGTAAACATCCAGCGCTGCGCCGGCCAATTCGCCAGCCTTCAGTGCTTCAAGCAGAGCCGCTTCGTCGATGACCGGTCCCCGAGCGGCGTTGATCAGGTAAGCGGACGACTTCATCTGCTTAAATTCTGGTGCCCCAATCATGTGATGGGTCTGGTCGTTCAGTGGGCAGTGTAGGCTCAGAACGTCACTCGTCTTGATCAACTCTTCTAAGCTGACAAACTTCGCGCCGAACTTGGCTTCCACTTCTGGGGCAAGCCGGGTCCGTTGTGAGTAGATGATGTTCATATCGAACGCCTTCATCCGCTTCGCAACGGCTTGACCAATTTGCCCCATGCCGACGATCCCTAAGGTTTTGCCGGAGAGTTCATGGCCCAAGAAGAAGAGGGGTGACCACCCGTCAAAGCCCTTGGTCCGCATTAACTTATCGCCTTCAACCATCCGGTGCGCTAACGTAATCATTAGGCCCGTCGTGACCTCGGCAGTTGATACGGTTGAGACCTCTGGCGTGTTGGTAACGGGAATGCCCTTTTGCCGCGCGTACGCAGCATCGATATTGTTAAAGCCCGCACCATAATTGGCAATGATCTTCAGGTTAGGATCGGCATCAATCACGTCCTTGTCAACCTGCGTTGATAGTGGCGTAATCAAGTAGTCCTTACCCACGATACGTTTAACCAATTCTTCTTTCGTGATTAATCCACTGCCTGTATAGACATCGATATCCAACCCGGCTTCTTTCAAAATAGCCAAAGCCGACTGTGGAATTGCTGCAGTTACTAAAACACTAGCCATGAATGTCACTCCTTCTGCAAGATTTGGGTTTACAACTCTATTGTATACGTTTTCAATCGGTGATGCACTGCCGGTTTATTGGGCAGTGTAACCCCCGTCAACCACGAATTCTGAGCCGGTCGCAAATTTAGATTCGTCCGAGGCTAAGTAAACACAGATCCAGGCAATATCGTTAGGTTCGCCGATGTGGCCCATTGGCGTCTTGGTCCGGGCTGACATCGCAGCTTCGGCCCCTGGCAAATCGTCAACCAATGGCGTCTTGATGTAGCCTGGGTGAACGGTGTTGACCCGCACGTCGTAGTCTTTCAAGGCGCAGTCAACGGCGGCTGACTTGGACATGATCCGCACGCCACCCTTGGAAGCGTTGTAAGCCCCCAAGTTAGGGTCGCCCACGAAGCCTTCAATAGAGGACATGTTGATAATGGAAGCGCCCAGGTGCTTGTTCTTCATGCGTTGGATACCCAGCCGTGTGCCGTAGAAGACACCGTCCAAGTTAACGGCCAGTTGTTGCTTCCATTCCTTGGTTGAGGTATTTTCAATGCTCTTGTTAACGGCCATCCCCGCATTGTTCACAATCGTGGTCACGGGGCCAAATGCCTTTTCGGTGGCGTCGAATAAATCAAGCCAGCCCTGCTCGTCGGTCGCGTCGTGCTGGAAGAATTGAATCACGTCTGGCCCGCCAATACTCTTGGCAGCCTTTTCCCCAACATCGGCATGGCGACCGGTAATCATGACCTTACCGCCTTCTGCAACAAACTTGTCGGCAACGGCTAACCCAATACCTAAGGTTCCACCGGTAACAATCGCAACTTTTCCATCTAAACGATGACTCATTATTTTCGACCTCCAGAATTTTAAAAGTGGTTGTAACAACTTTCACAATTGATTGCGGTGAAGGTCGGCCTGCCGTGTGGCAGGTCGACCAATTTTAGCTCTAACGGTGGTGTTCAAGTGTCCGTTAAGCTCATCATCACATCCCCAGGTCAGCCGTCAACTGACGAATGGCCTCGGCAGTTCTTGGGGAGATGCTCACCGCAAGCGTTCATGGTACGGTTTGAGCAATCAAGCTCTTAAGCTAAGTGGTGCCGTGGTTGCTTTAACTATAACTAATGCGCGTTCCCGCCTTACCTTGCAAGGCCAAGTCGGCTTCATCCAAGGAACAGATAATCGCCGTCCGTCCGGTTTTGGCGAACGCAATCGCCGCTTCAATCTTGGGTCCCATACTCCCGGCGGCAAATTGTCCGTCGTCGAGGTACTTCTGGGTTTCCTTCACGCACACGTTTTCCAGCTTCTTTTGGTTAGGCTTGCCATAATTGACGTAGACGTTGCTGACATCGGTCAGAATCATGAAGATATCGGCATTCACTTGTTCTGCCAACTTCCGCCCCGTCCGATCCTTGTCAATCACAGCTTCCAAGCCTTGGAGCAGGCCGTGTTCATCCTGGTAAACCGGGATCCCCCCGCCACCACCAGCAATGACAATGATGTTTTGTTCCAGTAAATGGTTAATGGAATCCACACCATGGATCATGGCGGGCATCGGTGAAGGGACAACGCGCCGGTAACCCCGACCCGCATCTTCCTTCATGATCCAGCCCTTATCTGCCTGTAACTGCTTGGCTTCCGCTTCGGTGTAAAAGACACCGATAGGCTTGCTGGGATCCTTGAAGGCAGGATCGTCACGGTCAACTTCCACTTCAGTTAGTAGGGTTGCCACGTTAGCTGAGGATTGGTTTTGCCGCAATGTGTTCTTCAAGCTTTGCTCCAACATGTAACCGATGAAACCTTGTGACTCCCCATTACAAGCGTCCAAGGGGAGTGCCGGTACCGTGTGCTTCGCCAGTTCATTCTGTTGGAGAATATTCCCAACTTGAGGGCCATTACCGTGGGTCAATACAATTTCATAGTCCATGGCCTCGATCTTAGCAATCTGCTCGGCACTCTTTTGAACGTTAGTCATTTGAACGTCAAACGTTGGATCTTGTTTGGGTTGGAGAATCGCATTACCACCAACCGCAATCACAACTCTTTTCGCCATTGGGATTTTCCCCCTTTCTTCCGTGTCAAAATCAAATCAATATTTCAAGTCAAGGTCGAGATTAACCTGTTTGTAAACTAAGGCTGAGACGATACCTGCCAGGCAGTCAATGCCCGACGTGTTGCCGTATTCAATCGCTTCCGCTAACAAATTGTCGAGGTTCTCCAGCGGTTCGTTTCCCTTCAAGTACCGAACAATGCCCAGTAATGCGCTACTGAACCGACGGCGAAGGGCGTAATACAGATAACTACGGCCAACATCGGTGGTGTAACTGGCATCCCCAATTCGGGAAGCGACCGCCGCACGGAGTTCTTGATGATTGCCACTGAGCCAATCAATGAGGATCCAGCCTAACAAAAAGTCATCGCCCGATGGGGTGAGCCCCCTGCCTCTGCCAATGAAGAAGTCGACTCCCCATTGGACGGTGACGGCATTTGTTAGCCAAGATGTCTCTTTTTGATAAGGCGACGTTTCCATCGTCAAGAAATCCTGAAACGGTTGATCAAACCCAGTCTGTCGCTCGATGTTCCGGCAGTTCGTCAGTAAGTAGCCTAACCGATCTGAACGAATCCCCTCGGTCAACAAGTCAGCGCGGAAGGTGTCGACAATCTTAAGCTGCCAGGTTTCCTGGTAGGTCTCGATGTAAAACGACGCCTCGCGAAACTCAATCTTGCGGGTATCTCGAATCTGACTCAATAAATCGGTAAAATCGCGTGGCGGAAGATAGAGTCCACCTGGTAAAAGTTTTGAGCGGTCGCTGGTCAGAATCACCAACGGCGTGTGCTGTTTGTCTGTTAAATTAAAGGTATGTTCAAAGACACTGTGAACATACCAATCTCTATCTTCTAGAGCCAGAAGTACATGGTCGCCCAGAACTTCTACTTCACGCATTTATTCCTCAAAACCTAACTTCTTCGCGTAAGCTAGGACAGCTTTTTCGAAGGCTTCCATCGGTGGATTAACGGTTCCAGCCCCGATTTGTCCTAACCCAGCTTTCTTGTTGGCAATCCCGGTGTTAATCACTGGGAGAATGCCCGTTTCAACAACCTTCCGTGCATCAATCCCAATGGAGATTCCCCGGAAGTCCCAGGTTGGGATTGGGAAATTAGGATTGGAAGCCGTGGTGATTTCGGTCATGTCCTCACTGGTGTGCAGGGCATCGAAGAAACCACCCGTCCCGACGAACCGGGTCACAGCAGGTGCGGCGATCATGGCGAACCCACCAACCCCAAACGTTTCGGTAATGGCACTGTCCCCCATGTCGGGAGAAGCATCGTCTTCGGAGAACCCGGAGAAGTACAGCCCGTGTGGTGTGTTAACGGGGCCGGTGAACCATTCGTCCCCCATCCCGGCGATCCGGATACCAAATTCGTACCCGTTCCGGCACATTGCCGTGACAATCGTTCCTTCCTGAATCTGACGGGCGCCATCCATCACGGATTTAGCGGAAGCCATCATAATGTTCAAGAAGAATTGGTCGGTGTCGGCTAAGAATTGGATGACATCTTCCTTGTCCTTTTGGTCAATATCCAAGGCGACAATGCTTGGGGACATTTCCTTCAAGAAGGCCAGTGAGGCCGCGATATTCCGTTGGTGGAACTCGTCACCCATGGCAATCGCTTTGGCAATTAAAACGTTTACATTCAATGGTTCGCGCGTTTGCAAAGCCTTGCTCAGAACTGGGCCTAAGACATCCCGCATCCAGCGTAACCGGTCAATGACTTCTGGACCGTTGGCACCGAACCGCAGCACGGCACCGATCCCTTCGTTCATCGTGCAGTAAGCACGGTTCCCGTCTGTCCGGTTCTCAACGACGACCAGTGGCATGTGAGCTGATGTAATCCCACCCATTGGGCCAACTGCATCAACGTGGTGGCAAGGAATGAGGGTGACTTCGCCGCTTTCCATGAGTTTGCGCGCGTCATCTTCATTATCTGCCCACCCTTCGAACAGTGCGGCACCAATGCAGGCACCCTGGACGGGGTCGATCATTTTGTCATAAGTGATTGGTGGACCGGCGTGGAGTAAGACCTTGCCGTGTTTGAATTCATCAATAACATCCATTGCGGGAACAACATCCAATAGGAATGGTGAACCGGCAATAATTTTTGAGACGACTGCCTGATTGGCTTCGTCAATCGTTTTATAAACCATTCATTACACCCCTACTTTCAAATCGACTTTGTTGAGGAAGAGCAGCGCCTTTTGCAGCTCGACATTCCCACCGGCGATTGGCTTCCAGTCAAACTGGACAGCACTCCCACCACTTTCGTTGATTGCGTCCGCAAAGCTTTCCAAACCAATGTTCAGGAAGCGCGTAGCCGTCAACATTTCCTTCAGTCTGTCAGAAACAGCTGGCATCTTCACGTTCGATGGTTGTTCTGGCAAGATTGGCAGTGGGGTTTCTTCGACTGGGTGGCCGACAACGGCTAAGGCCGTCTTAACCGCCTGGGCGTTGTTTTCGCAGAGAATGACCCCGGCTTCTTCCAAAGTCTTTTGTTGTTGACTGTAATCCTGTGGGTCCATGTCGGTCCCAACGATGGTGGCAATCACGGCGATCTCACGACCTTCAGCCTTGGCATCCGCCTTGACCTTGATGATCGTATCCTTCAAATCGCCCGCCATGTCATCCGTCGTCCCGTAACCGAGCACGATATCCAACAGAATAGCAGCAGTTTCTGGGTCTTGTCCCGCTGAAACCATCATTTCTTTTCGCTTGGTGGCGTCGATCATAGGGTGTGGCCGACCTTGCGTAAAGACGTCATCCCCGAGGTCTAAGACTTCGTAGCCGTCCTTCTTCAAGATAGAACCATCGACCCCATTTTCGGCGTGCAGGCCTAAGGTATTGTTCATTAAGGTTGCGGCTTCGTAGGCTAAAGTCCCACCGGAGTAGTAACCCTTGATGTATTTTTGTTGCGGTTGTAACTGAACATCAGGCACTTTGACCGCAACGTCTTCGTTACCCGTTGGTTCCTGACCATGTAATAAGCCCACCGCAATCTTAGCCGTTTCTTCCAGCGTGTAAGCTCTGTAGAGACCCTTTTCGTGGGCTTCTGGCTTTTCACCTAAGAAGATGGCCACGACTGGCTTCTTGGCTGCCCGTAACAGGTCAACCGCGTCGTCACGGACTTCCTTTGCAGGCGGCTTGGAGATAGCCACGATCACCTTAACGTCTGGATCTTGGTCCAGTAAGGCAATGCTGTCCTTGAAGGTAATCCCTTGAACCTTGGCCTTCAAGTCACGGCCACCGGTCCCGATGGCGTTGGTGACCCCTTCACCCATCTTGTGGATGATGGCGGTAACTTCCTGAATCCCGGTTCCAGAGGCCCCGACAATGCCGATGCTCCCCTTGCGAACCCGGTTAGCAAAGGCTAACGGCAAGCCGTTGGCAATCCCAGTCCCACAGTCAGGGCCCATCAGCAGCAAGCCCTTTTCATGAGCCATTTGCTTCAGGCGCGCTTCGTCTTCGATCGTGACGTTATCACTGAAACAGAAGACGTTTTTACCAGCATCTAAGGCTTTTTCAACTTCGCTCGCGGCGTAAACACCGGGAACGGAGATCAGGGCTACGGGAGCGTCCTTGGCAACTTCTAGGGCTTTGTCCCAGGTCTTCACCCGTTCTTCGCCACTATTTTCGTCGTCATTCCCACTGGATTGTTCATCCAAGTAGACTTTAGCCTTTTTAACCACGTCATCAATCAAGTCTTCGTTGTCGACATCGAGGACAACCACCATGTCATTGGGGGTAGCGGCCTCAAGTTCTTCGGTAGCCAGGCCACCGGTCTTAAAGATATCCTTGTTAGCAGGGGTTCCCATCATGACTTGTACATTGTTGACGCCATCCAAAGTTTCCAGATAGTTGGTCAACAGCATGAGCACGATGGAGTCCTGATAGCTATTCTTTTCAATCACTGTGTGCAGCATATAGTTATCAACTCTCTTTCGTTAAAATTATTCGGCGAAGGCACCTTGCCCATTGTACTTATCAAAGTGAACCGTATCGCTCTTCAAGTAATCGTAAATTTCGGTAGCCACTTCAATGCCGTCCTTCATCGCTTTCTTCCGGCGAATCTGACTGCGTTCACCTGGCAGGTAAACTTGATCGAAGCCCTTGGCTGGTTTCATCTCGTGTAATTCTTCCGTCATCTGTTGCACTTGCTTAGCAAAGGCATCTGGGTCCGTGAACTTCTTAGGATCGATCAGAATGTAGAATTGACCCAAGTTCCGCTTCTCAGTCAGGTCGGCGTACATTGAGGAGACGTGCTTCCCAAATGGCAAGCCCAGCAGTGAGCCGGCAACGACGTCCACTAACATCATCAAGCCGTAGCCTTTTGGCCCAGCAATAGGAAGCAAGCCCCGAACGTCGTGTGGATTCGTGGTTGGGTCCCCGTTGCCATCAACAGCCCAGGTATCTGGAATCGAACGGTTCTTAGACCGCGCATCCAAAACCTTACCCCAAGCTTGAACGGTGGTGGCCATATCAAAGACTAGGGGTTCGCCGCTGGAACGCGGTGCGGAGAAGGCAATGGGGTTCGTCCCAAAGTAGTTCTCGCTGCCACCGTAAGGCACTACCATTGGATCGGATTGGCACATGGCAATGGCAACTAAACCTTCTTCGGCGGCCCGTTTAACGTAGTAAGAAAGCATCCCACTGTGGCCCGTTTTTTCAACACCGACTGCAGCTAACCCGGTGTCCTTGGCCATATCAATGGCGTAGGTCAGGGCCTCGTTGCAGACATATTGGCCCATCCCGTTGTCACAGTGAACGACCCCGGTAGAGGTCCCCGTCTTTTCGAACTGGATGTTCGGGTTGAGGTTAACCCCACCCTTGGCAATCCGTTCGGCGTAGTAGGCGACCCGCACCGTCCCATGGGAGTGAATCCCACAAGCATCGGCGTAAGTGAGGTGGCGCGCCGTTTCTTCGGCGTGTTCCTTAGGCAACCCAGCGGCGATGAACTTATTCATCATTAAATCTTGTAACTCTTGCGCATCAACTAGCGTAATTCCTGAATCTGACATATGCTGTCCCTCCGAGTCTAGTGTGAGTGTGTCGTCGTGTGTTAGATTTCTGGATCGCGGTTAGCATCCTTGGAGTAAACGTAAGCCAATGGTTCGCCACGGCCTACGGCATAAGCTGCTTGTGGTGAGTAAGAGCCCATGTAGAGGTAGTCCCCTTTTTCAACTGGGTACCAGCCGTTGTCCAGGTTGTACATCCCGGAACCGCTGATCAAGTATGCCCCGTGTTCTTGGTAATGCGTTTCAATGTAAGCATGGCTAGCACCTGGTTCGAAGGCCAAGATGTGCATGTTCATATCGAAGCCTAAGTCATCCGTTGGTAAGAAGTCCCACAGGTGAACATCGGTCATGCCTTCGTAGTCTTGTGGTGCGCGGTCGTGCGTGTTGCCAACGATCTTGTAAGCCTTGTGGCCAGCGATTGGTTGGTAACGCTTCTTGTACAGGAAGACTTCAGTTGGTTCGTCTTGCGCATTTTCCATGGTCATGATGACACTTTCAGGGAAGTAAGCGTAACCGCCGTCGGTCAGGATATTTTCTTCCTTACCATCGGAAACCTTTAACTTACCGGAAACCACGTAAGCGACCGTTTCGATACCTTCGCCACCAAAGCCCGTGTGCTTACCACCCTTTTGGAAGCTAGCAATGTAGTCAACGAAGTGTGCGCCCAAACGTGGCGTCCCCATGATGGAAACATCGACATTTTCAAAGCCAGGCACGTTGTTCTTAACTAAACCATCATTCGGAATCAAAGCGAAGTTGCCTGCCTTAACGACGGAACGTGAACCTAATAATTGTTTTTGGTAACCGGTACGATTGTTTTTGTAACTCATGATCAAGTCTCCCAACTTTTTTTGATAGTTTTGTGTGGTTTTTTGCTAAGTAATTTATTTGTAAGCCAATTGGTAAAGCGTGTCTGCCATCAACTTCACGCCTTCAACTAAGTCTTCAAACTTGGTATTCTCGGCTGGGTTGTGGCTAACCCCGTTGATACTTGGAACGAAGATCATCGCCGTCGGGTATACGGGCGCAATGATTTGAGAATCATGGCCGGCACCACTGTGCATCACGCGGTACTTGTAGTGGCCTGCTTTGGCTTGACCTTCGATAGTATCCACGATGTCTTGGCTCATTGGCACTGGTTTTTCATCCATCCAGAGGTCAATGTTGATGTCCAAGCCCATTTGCTTGGCAACGTCGCGCATCATATTTTCAATCTCGGTGGTAAATTTAACTAAGTAATCGGCATCGGTATGACGGCAATCCATCGTGAAGAGGACTTCGCCGGGAACCACGTTAACCGTGTTTGGCTTTGGCACAACCTTACCAAACGTCAAGACCAGTGGATCGCCAATCTCATGGGCTTTGTCCAAAGCCGTGTTTACGATCTTGGCCATCCCATAGACGGCATCGTGACGGTAGCTCAGTGGCGTGGTCCCGGCATGGTTGGCTTCACCCTTTAAGGTAATGTCGTAACGCCGTTGGCCGGCAATGCTGTTCACAACCCCGATCTGTTCGTGTTCTCTTTCGAGGATGCTGCCTTGTTCAATATGTTCTTCGACGAAGGCCTTGATGTCATCACGCCGCGTTTGCTTGTCGCTAAAGTCAAAGCCTTGGCGGTGCATTTCATCAACGAACTTCTTACCGTCAGCATCGGCAACGTCCTTCACTTCAGCATTGTTGGCAATGCCGACGAAGTTCTTGCTACCCCAGAAAACGGTTGGGAAACGGCTACCTTCTTCTTCGGCCATGGAAATCACTTCCAGTGACCGTTTAGGCGTGCCGTACTTGTCTTGTAGGAACTGTACAGCGGTCAATGACGCCACAACCCCAAATTGGCCATCGAGCGTCCCACCGTTAACCACCGTATCAATATGTGAACCCGTCATGATGGTCTCTTCAGGCTTTTCGGAACCTTCGATCCGCCCAAATAAGTTACCAACATCATCGAACTTCGTTGCCATCCCGGTCGTTTCCATTTGAGCCTTGACGTACTTCTGTGCTTCTAACCAGGAGTCGGAGTAGAGCAGCCGCGTCATCCCACCTGTGGGGTCGCTACCGATCGATGACAATTTCTTAAGTCGTTCATCAACAACTTTTTCGAGTTCCATAATTTTTGCCTCCTTCATATTATGTTACAAGCTTATTGTATGCGCTTTCATTACGATCATCATTGGTCACTTTGGCTAAATTCAATCGTGAAATTGTTGCATTCCTACTAGATTTAGCTAAAAGTGACCAATTCGCCATCTTTTGCCGCCGCTTTCCGCCCCATAATGGCGAGGTCTTGAAAAATCCTGTGCTCGGAGCGCCGCTTTCTTGGTATTACCAAAACTGTTCACAAGTTTCCGGAATACCGCCATCAGCAGTCACCTGCGGCTGCCAGAGATTCCGGCTGCTGTGGGGACCATCTTGAGTTAGCTTAAAGACTGATGAAGCCACCGCCTTACCGTTCGCCAAATTTGACTCACTCACGGCGACGTAAAACTTGGCTACAATCGCACGAAGCGTTAGCCCAACAGCGCTGCTTAACCAAATATCGTGCTACAGTGAACGACTCACGTAACCGGAGGCGGCCAATGATGGATGCAGCTGTGTCGACGCTGTTGACCGAGGTTTCTCACTCGGTTTACAGCGTGGGACGCGTTTGGAGACTGGCGCTTTTGGTCAGGCTTCAAACCGAGTCGGAGGACCGCCTCTCAGGCCGCAGGCGGTCCCCATAGCAGCCGGAATCGTTGGCAGCCGCAGGTGGAGGTAAGGCGACCAGCACCAGCACCGTAAACGACAAAACAAAACGACCTGTTTCGATCGCATCGAAAACAAGTCGTTTGCTAGCGAATAAATCACTAGATTAGGTTCAGTTTAAACCGTAGCAGGCGTCTTCTTGCTTGCCTTTTCGATAAACTGGCCAGGGAAGCTTGACGTTACGCCGGCTTCCTTACTGTAGATCGTTTGACCACGTAAGATGGTTTGCATCACTTGCGCCCCAATTTCACGGCCAATGTAAGGACTGATTTGGTTCCGGTATTCCAAGTCTTCTGCCTTCAAGGTGTATGGGGCATTTGGCTTGATCAGAACGAAGTCGGCATCCTTACCAACGCTGATCCGGCCCTTGTCATCCAAGTTGTAACGGTCAGCTGGGTTCGAAGCCGTAATCTTGGCGAATTGCGTCAATGACATGCCGCGCTTTTGAACGGCTTCATCGTACATCACGTCAACATCGTTTTGAACGCCAGGAATCCCGCCCCATGCATCGAAGGCATTGTCGGTATCCTTCAAATCTGGGGTACATGGTGAGTGGTCGGAGGTTACAAAGCTAATTGCCCCTGATTCAACGCGCTTCCAGAGAGCGTCTTGTTGGGCTTGTTCACGGATTGGTGGTGAACACTTAACGATAGCACCAATGGCATCCAGCTCGTCCTTCGCAAAGTAGAGGTAGTGAACACAGGTTTCACAGGTTACGTCGACACCTTCAGCGCGCCCTTGGATCACTGCATCGACCCCTTCTTGGCAAGCCACGTGGCAAATGTGAATCCGGCAGCCCGTTTGCTTAGCCATGAAGATGGCCTTCTTGATGGCCATAACTTCGGTGAAGGCTGGACGGGTGTCTACGTAGTCTGCCAATGTCGTCTTGCCTTCTGCCTTGGCGATTTCGCCCAAGCGATCGGTAATGGCTGCGTCTTCGGCGTGAATGGCTAAGACCTTACCCGTCTTGGCGATCTGCTTCATACCTTCGTATAAGGAGTAATCATCGACGTTTTCAAAGTCACCATCGATTGACCGGTCCCCACAGGTTGCTAAGAAACACTTGTAACCCGCAACGCCGCCTTCATCTAATTCTTGAATGCCGCCCTTTAAGTTGGATGGGACTAACCCACCAAAGGACCCGACATCCACTTTTAATTCATCTTTGTGTGAATACTTTTCTTCAAGGGTCTTGCCATCTACTGTGGCTGGTACTTGGTTCAAAGGCATTTCCATAAAGGAAGTTACCCCACCTTTAGCACACGAAGCCGTTCCAGTAACATAGCCTTCCCATTGATCCCGGTACCCACCACCCATTGGGGTAATATGTACGTGGGCATCAACCATCCCAGGGCTAACAACTAAGCCCTTGGCATCGATAATCTTACTACCTGTTAGGTTTTCCCCAATAGCTGTAATCTTGCCGTTATCGACAGCCACATCAGTGTGGGTCTCGCCACCCTCAAGGATAACTAACCCGTTTTTAATGACTAATTCATGACTCATGTTTATTCCTCCTTTATGTCTTGGTTTAAACTCTGGTTAACTGTTGCCGGTTCTTTTTTCGACACCATTTTCTTTAACCCTAGGTAAATCAGGAATGCAGAGATAAATCCAACAAACCATGACAAATCAGAAATAACTTTGACGGCTGGAATAAATTGACCACTCAGTGACAATATGAGAGCTAAGATTGTCGCAATGTAGGCCTCTTTATTAACGCCATGATAACGAATCTCTTTATTCCCGGTATTCAGATCCATATACAGGGTATCTAGATTTTCATGCCGGTAATGAATGAAGAAGTAGTTGGCAATCATGACCCCAGCAACTGGTCCTAAGACAGCCCCAATCCCGTTAAGGAAAATAAAGATACTGTCGGAATTCTCCATCAATTTCCACGGCATGATCAGGAAACTAATGATACTAGCGATGATCACACCACTCTTGTAATTCAGCTTCTTAGGGAATAAGGCGGTCAGTTGATAAGCCGCTGGAATAATGTTCCCGGTCGCATTCGTTGAGATCGTGGTCAATAAGAAGACGGCCATCGAAATCAAGATTGCGGGCAGGCTATCCCACCGTTCAATAATATTCAACACGTTCCATTCCTGGATGTTGTAATGAATGGAGCCCCCGATCAGAATCACCACACTGGTGAAGGCAAAGATCAGGTAGCCGATCGATAACCCTAACGTTTGGCCAATGGCCTGGGCCTTCGTGGACTTGGCATTTTGCGTAAAGTCCGCGATACTGGTCCCAGGTGCTGCCCAAACGGCAATGACAGAGTTGAAAATGATAAAGTAAACCAGAAGCGGGTTGGCATGAGACGTCGCATTGACGTGGTAAGCCAGGATTGGTCCTAACCCACCGGCGCCCCAGATAGCCCAGATGGCCATGCCACCAAATACGACATAAATCAGTGGGCTTAAAATCGCGGTAAATTTATTTAGAATACTACCGCCACCAAATCCAATCAGGACGTTTAACGCCCAGAAGATGGTGAATGAGATCAAACCCGGAATACTGATTCCCAGAATCTTGGTCGAGCCCCCGATTTCGAGGAAACCCGGCCAAATCTTACCGATCATAATCAGTAAAGCTAGAGAACCTGTATACGTCTGTAACCCAAACCAGGCAATCGCCGCGACACAGCCACGCAGGAATCCTGGTAGCTTTGCACCGAGGTTGCCGTAGGCCGAACGAAGGTGCATAGCGAAGGGAATGCCGTATTTGGATCCGACGATACCATTAACGGCCATGAATGCGGAGACGAAGAATGCACTCAGGAATATGGCGATCATGACGTTAAGCGGTGATAAGCCTAAGAACAGGAAGCCACCAACGGCCGCGTAATTAGGAATGTTATGGATGGACCCCATCCATAAGGTAAAGAAGTTACCGATGCCCATGTTACGTTTGTCTCCGGTCTTAGGGAGTAAGTCATCGTTGTAGCCGCGCTCTTTGAACGTTGCAATTTTCTGCTCAGTTACTTCATACTCGTTCGTTTTCACCTTCAAAACCCCTTACGAATGTAATCTTTAACCACCTTCGTTGCAGAATAGTCTCGATAAATGGTTTTGCCCCAAAGTCCTCAGTGACTAACGTTCGCGCGAACGGGTAAGGATGCTGATCAGGTACAAGCAAGACTGCTTGCCAATTAGGTCTTAACGATTTATCACCACCCATTGTAAGCGGTTTCTTTTCGGGGAGCATTGTTCAAATTGACCAGAAAAACATTTTCATTTGTCACCTTACCGGCTGAATATTTGGTACAATGTAACCGATTACATTTATAGAAGGAGTGCGGGTAAACATGAAAACAACACAGATCCCCCTAAACACCTACCATGACGTCACGCTCAATGCAACCATCTACGCGCCCGATACCAAGGCATCCGCGACCGTGCTTTACCTGCACGGCGGCGGTCTGGAATTCGGTCAGCGTGACGATCTTCCCCTGGATTACATCGAACGTTTTACTTCTGCCGGCATTCAACTGTTTACAATTGATTACTTGCTGGCGCCGGAAGTCAAGCTCGACGTCATTCTCCCGACCTTACGAGCCACCCTACAGGTCATTGTGGACAACGGCCTGCTCACCTCCCGTACCATTCTCATGGGACGATCGGCCGGTTCCTATCTCTGCTACCTGCTCCTTCGGGACGGCTTTGAAGCGGATGGCTTCGTGGATCTCTATGGCTATTCCGGTTTGGACTACCCAGAATTCCGGATGCCCGCTGGCTTTTACGACAACTTCCCGAAGGTTCTCCCCATGAACGCCCAGGCCCTGGTTCAGCGCCAGCCGCTGGTTGCGGGGGAGATGAAAGACCGGTATCCCCTCTACGTTTCGGGGCGGCAATTTGGAACCTGGCTCAGCCAATTTCTCCCCAGCATGCGTGACGCCGACAGGTTCTCACTGACCCCGGAAGAACTCGGACGGTTGCCACGGACACTGCTCATTCACAGCACGGCCGATCCCGATGTACCATTTGCCACGTCCGAGTACGCCGTTAAATACCTGCCGGATGCCGAGCTCATCCCCATTCAGCAACGCGAGCACGATTTCGACCGGGAAGTCACGCCGGCTAACCTGGCCATTTACGACCAGATTGTTGCCTTTATTACGGCGATTCCGGTTGGCGTGCGCGCCACGGCTTAGCCCCGACCTCGACTGACTTATATCTAAACGATAGTGCCCAGTGATTCGTTGCTGGGCTTTTTTGGCGACGTTATGACTCGGCTACCGTCTGCGGCAGTCAAAGATTCCGACTGATGATGACGTTTAGCCAGCCAATCATCTTCACTGTGGACAGCGTGCCATATAGCCGTAAAGGTTCCCATGAAAAATGACTTCTTTTTCATTTCTATGTAAAACGTTTTACTCAAACGGACATCACCCAACTATGGTACGATCAAGCCAAGAACCATCATCAATTTAGGAGGCGCTTTCATAACCGTCATTACAGATTATATCGAAGAAGCCGATGCAAAGCAACAGCCCCAGCTCACTGCCATGTACCAAATTCTAAAGCCCCTGTTACCGGATGCCACGGAAACCCTGAGTTACGGCATGCCCGCCTTTCATCAGAAGAAAGATATCGTATACTTTGCGCCCATGAAGAATCACTTGGGTTTCTATCCCACCAATACGCCCATTGCGCACTTCGAAGATGACCTAGAAGGCCGCTACAAGTATTCCAAGGGCGCCGTTCAGTTTGACTACAACAAGCCCCTCCCCGCCGAATTGATTGCGAAGATGGTCTTGTTCAAACTCGCTGAAATTCAAAAATAATAGCGTACAAAAATGAGTGACCTCAGTAGGCCACTCATTTTTGTGTAAAAAGACTAAGAACTGAAAATATCAAAGTACCAACTATACCTGTTCTAGCAACAGCAGTGAGCCCAAAACTAGGCAACCTGATGGTCCCTTCGCCTTACCGGTCGGCAGATATGGTGCTCTTAGCTGACTGTGATCATGACTACAGCAGTCGTTATCAGTTGGGCTCCCAAATGTCGGTAGTTATCACTCACAGCCATTTTCGTGATAAAACACAATCAGCGCCGGAGGAGGCCAGGGATGGAGCCAGCCGTGAAGGTGGTGTTAACTGGCGTTTTTTTAGCCAGTTTACACCACGGGCGACTTTGGAGACACGTGTTCTTCGTGGCTCCAAAGCGAGCGAGAAGACTGGTGGCCTTCCAGGCTGAAGCGTCCCCACAGCAGGCGGAATTCCTGGCAGCCGGAGTGCGCCCAATTTGGACTAACTTAACCACACGAATGCTTACCAATACTGAAACGAGGCAGACATTTCATCTTTCAACCTTTCGTAAAAAAAGTTTAGTCTTCACTGCCCATCAGTCGACCCACAAAGGCGGCTAGAATAGCGCCGACTTCTGGTGCCACGATGTAGAGCCAGAGGTGTGACAAGGCACTGCCCCCAGCGAACACAGCGGGCCCAAATGACCGTGCTGGATTCAAAGAGCCACCAGTCAGGTTCAAGGCCACAATGATCAGGAATGCCAGGGTTACCCCAATCGTCACGCCGGCAAAGTCACCGTTACCGTGCCGATCGCTGGTCACGTTTAGAATAACCAATAGGAATAAGAAGGTCACGAGGGCTTCAACCAAGAAAGCCAGGCCCACGGAAATCTTAGGGAAGTCCGTTTGCCCCAACTGATTGGTTGCCAAGCCCAGACCACTCACGAATAATTTCATAAAAGCTGAAGCGACCGTTGCCCCCAAGACCTGGGCCACGATGTACCAAAGGGCATCCCGTCCGGAAATCCGGCGGTTAATCAACATCGCCGTGGTGACGGCTGGGTTAAAGTGACCACCCGAGATCCCGCCAAAGGCGTAAGCTGACACCGTAATCGCCAGCCCAAAGGCCAGACCTATCGTTAGGGTACTGCCGGCAGCGACCGTCACCGCCCCAGTTCCTAGGAACACCAGCATAAAGGTGCCCAAAAATTCTGCAGTATATTTTTGCATCACAATTCCTCCAATCCGATTCTCCTGTTAACCACGCCTATTATAATATAAATAATAAGTGAGTGCCGCCAATATGCTAATTACTTAACACCCCACCTAATTAAGTGAGTCTTCAATCGTGGGCACATCACCACGACCGTCCCGGGCCACGATGGCGCCAATAGCCGCCGTAATCCCCCGAACATCATCGGCCAACGACAGCGAGGGCTGATTGGACTGCGCTGTGACCTGACTCGGCAAGAACGGAATGTGCATGAATCCCGCCCGCAACGTGGGAAATGCCGTTGCCCGTAGGTACTGTACCTGATACATCAGGTGATTGCAGACGTAGGTCCCCGCCGTGGTGGATACCTGACTGGGCAATCCCACCGCGCGAATGGCCCGCGCCATCGCCTTAACGGGTAACTGTGTGAAATAGGCAGCAGCCCCCGCTTCTTGAATGGACTGATCGATAGGTTGTTGCCCGGCATTATCCGGAATCCGACCATCATTTAGGTTAATCGCGATCCGTTCCGGGGTCAGAGCCGCACGACCACCGGCTTGGCCAATGCTCAATACCACATCGGGCTGATCGGTAAGAATTGCCTGGCGCACCACATCGGCACACCGGTCAAACACCGTGGGCACCTCTAGTTTTATGATTGTGGCTCCCGCAATTTCGTCTGGTAGTCGCCTGACTGCTTCAATTGCTGGATTCGTCGTGGCCCCACCAAAGGGATCGAAGCCCGTTACTAAAATCTTCATAGTCCCACCTCATCGTTTCATTTAACGCCTATTATACCCGTCCATTCCGGTCGTCACAGCCAAAAAGCCAAACACCACCCGTAGCGCTTGCAGGTGGTGTTTGGCCGTCGTTGTTTTTCTATCTATTCGTTAAGTCTAAATCGCCGCCAGAACCGTCGCAATCGGCGTCTGACCACTTTTCATCATGACCACTTTACCCACCGTCTGCGGGGCGTCAATCAGGGCGGCCAGAACAGTCGCCACATCCGCGATTGGGTTCTCGCCTAACGTTGCCGTATCCAGACTGACCCGACCGGTTGCGGGGGCTTCGGTCAGGACGCCTGGTTGGAGAATCGTGTAATCGAGGATTGTCTGGTGAATGAGCCAATGATCGGCGAAATATTTAGCAATGTTGTAATCCGTGAGGCCCTTAAGGTAACCCTCGGACCAGCGCTCAGGTTGCAAATCATACGCCGAACTTAACTGAATGTAGCGTTTCACACCCGCTAGTTCGGTCGCCTTCATGACGTTAACCGCACCGTTTAAATCCGTTTGTAAGAGATCTTTGCCGCGGGAACCCGCCACAAAATACACGGCATCGACACCGGTCAACACCTTGGCCAAGGTTGCCGGCTGATCGTGCAGGTCAAAGAAGATGGCGTGGTCATCCCCAGCTTGCGGCTGACGCGTCCCTGCAAAAACCTCGTGACCCGCTTGACGTAATTGCTTCACTAGAAGCTGACCCACTCGTCCCGTTGCCCCGACAATAAATAGCTTCATAATCGACACCTCCTAATCCTTGATCGTCAAAAACTGCTGATTGGCCACCCGACTGGACCGAAAATCATTAATAGCCGCCTGATCCCGATAACCCAGAGCAATTCCCATAATAAAGCGATGTGTCTGGTCCAAGTCAAAGACATCACGTAAGGCATCCGGATACCGGACCACTTCATACGCCGGAATCGACTGAATCCCATGATTGCTGGCACTCAACATCAGGGTTTGTGAGAAAGCCCCCAGATCAAACACGGCCCATTCATTAACCGGTTCGCGTAGGACCAGGTAGACCAGTGCCGCGGCATTGAACAGATCATCCTGCGTTTGCCCGTAGCTGGCCTGCGCATCATTCGCTAACAAATGCTGGCTCATCTCGCGGTTCCATGTCGCCATATTCTGCCGACTCGCTGCGGTCCACGCCGTCCGATGTGCGACCGTTAAGTCCGCGTTGCCGGCAACACCACGCCGGCTACGATCACGATGACCCGCCTTGATCTGAGCGAGGGTCTCGCCCGTGGCGATTACCACCTGCCACGGTTGCGCATTGGCCCAGGACGGCGCCTGCTTGGCATCAGTAACCAGCGCTTCTAGCGTTGCTCGGTCAATCTGCTGATCCGTAAAACGCCGGTAGGAATGCCGACGTTCAATTACTGTCTTGAAATCCATATGGTAACCTCCTCATAGACAACTTGCCCACTAAATGATATGATGCTTTCAACGTGACATGACTATACCATTAGCCATCCATTACCCACAAGGTGGATGTTGCCCACCGTTTTCAAAATTCAGTGTGCAATATGCACATCAAGGAGGAAGATCTTCATGAATCGGGATGATTTGCTCTTAAAATCCATTCAATGCACCACTATTGACGAGCTAACGGCCCTGATTGCGGCCTACCTTGACCAAGCCTTGATCTTAGCCGACCAGTCCGGTCACATCATCAGCAGTGGTCAGTCCCCGCTCGCACAGATTCCGATGGATTGGCTTGATCCCACGACTAACGCGCCACGCTACCGGCAGGGTCAACAGGAATTTATTCGCACGATTATCAATCCCATGGCTCTCAACACGTGGTACCTCTTCAGTTCACAATCCAAGGGTTACCCCGTTGCACGCGATCAGATTCAATTGGCCATTCGCGTCATCAATAGCTTCATTGACCGCTACGCCCTTAATCCCAATCAAAGCGAGGTGAACAGCCTCCTGGGAAAACTTCTGACCCAGCCCGAGCAGACCGATACCACCCTGTTGCAACCCTTGCTTGATGAGAAAATTGTCTGCGTCACGGCCACACCACGGGCGGGTGCCACTAATCAGACCGCCTTTATCCAGCAGCTGCGCGATCTGATCGCGCCCCTTCCCTTAACCGAGGATCAACAACGGCTCATCTTTCTGGTAAACGAAGCGGACTTATCCCGGCTCCGACCGCAATTTAAAAGTCTAGGGACGCTCTTCAATCACTACTTTTTCATCTCGGAAGCCTATGAGGATGTTAGCAAGACGGCTGCTTTCCGGGACATCTGTGACCAGGCGGCCAAGCTCGCCCAACAGTTGGGGACGTTGACCGTGGTTAATTCGACGCAAAAATACAATATCTACGTGATTTTGTCGCAAGTGGACAACGCGTCTCTCCTAAAGAATACCATGTGTTCACAGCTGTTATTTCTCCAGAAATACGACCGGCAACACCACAGCGAACTGTTTAAAACGCTCTTCGAATTTCTGGAGAACGACTGCAAAATCAGTCTCACGGCCAATCAGCTTCATTTACACCGCAATAGCCTGACGAAACGCCTCCAGAAGATCCAGGACCTAATCGAAATCAACTTCGAGGATCCTGACAAAACTTTTGGCCTTCGCCTGAGCTATCGGCTCTTTAATTTCTTACAACTCTAATCACGAAAGGATCAATGCGACATGGCGCTCACACAATTAAATCTAGGCAGTGAACTGGGACTGGAAATTCTCCATCAACGGTGGTACGCCTTAGTCTTGTACCAACTCGCACCGGCACCAACGGACTTTATGGATCTGCGGGTCACGGTCCGTGGCATCTCCACCTTTAACCTGTTGCTTCGGCTGAACCACCTCATCGAGTGGGGGCTCGTCGAAACGCTTCCCGAAGACGACTACAGCTACCGATTGACTGCTACCGGCGAGATGTTCCACCGGATTCTCCGAGAATTGGAAGATTGGGGTAATGAGACGTTAGAAAACCAGCTAGCGATCTAATAAGATGGCAGAAAAATCGACTTTTTCAGAACTTTTGAGCTTCTGGAAAAGTCGATTTTTGAGTTGTGGCTTAAGCTGCTTTATTGCCATTCTCATGAAAGCGCAATACTATAAGGGCGCTCATAACAGCATTATTTTAAATCAGCCATCGTGTATCGATTTGGCATATTTCTTGTAAGGGTTTGATTAAGCCCGCTGACAGTGATGTCCAAATTAGCTATGCTAGTTTTGCAATAGAAATGAAAACGAACCCTCACTTTTGAAAGGTAGGTATTTTCATGAAAACTAGACAACACATTTGGACGCGACGTGCGGCAGCCATGCTCTCCCTGGTCGCGGTCACCCTTCCCATGGTCACCAACGTTACCACTGCGAGCGCTAAGGCTAAGCCCGATGTGGCCGCACTATTGAAACCACACAAGGCAAACTATGGTTACTTTGTCGATACATATCAACACAACACCGATGATTTTAAAACACCTACGACCAACCCGGTTATCGGCCTCGTTGACGGCTTTTCTAACTATTGGTCAGCTGGCAAAGCTGTAGATAAAGATATTCTCAACTTGAATCTCCAAAAGACCGCCGAAATCACACAGAATAGAACACCATCAGATTCAACCCGCTCCTTTTTAACCGACCAACAAAATCGGCAGTATGCCACCATTCGTGCACTTGGCCCCTACGCACCAGCATTCATTAAGAATGCCGACGCTAAGACGGCCATCTCAAGCATGCCCGATCAGCCTCTCCCACATCATTACAAATCAAAGAAAGTGACCTGGGCCTCACCTGAATCGCAACTAGGTCCTGTCGTTCAACTAATGAACCTGACCAAGGATTCACCCTTTTCTGGAACCAACGCGGTAAAACACTACTTCGATTTTGTGCGGCCTTATCGGGTGAGCGATACGGTCAAACCTCTGCCTGCACTCGTCAATTCTATGGCAGACGCGGCTAAGGATTCTTACGATTTCCCTAGTGGTCATACGACCGGTGGCTTTGAAACGAGCCTTTCTTTAGCTTATGCCTTCCCCCAACGTTTCCAAGAACTCGCCACACGTGGGTCAGAAGTTGGTTTTGATCGTGTCATTGCCGGTCGTCATACCCCACTCGCAGTGATGGGCGGACGTCTGGTCGGAACCGCAATTACCGCCGCAACGCTCTCCGACTCAAACAACCAGACTTTGATGAAGGATGCTTACCAATCGGCACAATCCGTCGCACTGCTTGGCAGTAAGGACACCAATGCCTCTGACGACTTCTCAGATTACGAAAAGAATCGCGAAGATTACCGTTACCGGATGACTTACGGCTTTGAGCAATCTGGCGATACGCACCAAGCCATGCGCGTTCCCAAGGGCGCCGAAGTCTTGTTGAAGACCCGTCTGCCTTACCTCAATGCTACCCAGCGTCGCGCCGTCCTTTTGACCACGGGCATGCCTTCAGGCTATCCCGTGATGGATGACGCCGAAGGTTGGGGTCGCTTAGATCTCTTCTCCGCCGCCAATGGTTACGGGGCCTTCTTAAACAACGTCAAGGTCAACATGAATGCCAAGAAAGGCACCTTCAACGCCAAAGATACCTGGAAGAACGCTATCAGCGGGACGGGTAAATTGACCAAGGCCGGGACTGGTCAACTGACCCTGAGCGGGGCCAATACCTTCTCCGGTGGCACGGTTCTGCAAGGTGGGACCTTACAAGTTGCGAACACCGCCGCTTTAGGGACCGGAACGGTTAACCTGACCAAGGGTAACCTGAAACTTGCAGCCACTAAGGTAACCGTCCGCGGTCAGTTCCAACAAGGCAAGAAGGCTCAATTAACCCTGAGCCGTGCCGGTCACCTGACCATCAAGAAGACCGCTAAGCTAAACGGTACGCTGAAATTAACCAAGGGTGACTTAAAGAAAGGCGCCAAGCTGATCACCTACAAGAAGCACACTGGGAAGTTCAAGCACGTCCAAGGCTTACCTAAGGGCTGGCACGTAACCTACACACAACACGCGGTTAAGTTGGCAAAATAGCGACAACCGCCGCACATTTATTGGGGGATCGAATCGATTGCGGTTCGATCCCCTTTTATAACTTTAATGCGCGCAAAAACAGCGTCTCCGTTAACTCGGAGACGCCGTTTCATTTGCTATTTATCCACTCTGACTAATCCTTGAACTGAATCTTCACGTAATCCCGGTACAGTGGCAGACTGTCCATCAGCTCATGGTGTGTCCCGTGACCACTGACATGGCCATCCTCAATGAAGTAGATATTGTCGGCGTCAACAATCGTGCTCAACCGGTGAGCAATGATTAATGTGGTCCGGCCCTTCATCAGTTCACTCAAAGCCTGTTGCACCATGGCTTCCGATTCGGAATCCAGGCTTGCCGTGGCCTCATCCAGTAGCAAGATCTTGGGGTCCCGCAGGAAGGCGCGGGCAATCGCCAGCCGTTGGCGTTGGCCCCCACTGACTTTGACTCCGCGCTCCCCCACTTGGGTGTCGAGACCATCCGCCATCTTCCGAACAAAACCATCGGCGGAAGCCAGCTGTAGAACGTGCCACAATTCTTCGTCAGTATACGTGCGATCCGCCCCATAAGTCAGATTGTGGCGAATCGTCCCCGCCATAATAGCGGAATCCTGGCTCACGTAGCCGATTTGCGACCGCCAATCACTGAGATTGAAGTCTTGAACGTCAGCCCCACCAATCGTCACTCGACCGTGTGTAGGGGAATAGTACCGTTCGATCAGTCCAAAGATCGTGGATTTCCCACCACCGGAAGGCCCGGCAAAGGCTACCACCGTGTTGGGTTTCGCCTCGAAATTCACATCACGTAAAACGGGTTGCCCATCGTCCTCGTAGGCAAAATCGACGTGTTCCATAGCCAGCGTTGCGTGGCTAACGGATTGCGCCATTCCAGTGTCTAAGGCTTCTTCTGGCTCATTTAAGAGGTCCCGAACCCGTTCCGTTGAACCGTTGGCCTTTGACAGGTCCGTAAAGAACCGCGCCAAAGTCCCCGCGGGGCCAATGATTTGGAACAGGTACATCATGAAGGAAAACAGCGTTCCCATGTTCATCGTGCCCTCGGATACCCGGACCGCCGCGTAGGCCAACACGCCGACGAAGACTGCCAGCATACTAGCCGTCATGATCGGGCTCGCAATGGCATCGTAAATGGCCTCCCGGAGCCCAATGTGGTAGAGGTCTTGAATCTGTTGCGTTCCGGTTTTCGTTTCGTAACCTTCGGCGTTAGAGGACTTGACCAACCGAATCTCACTCAGCGTCTCGTCCGTTTCGCCGCTGAACGTTGCCATGGCGTCTTGCCGTTGGTGCCCAATCTTGCTCGACTGCCGCATGATGGGGAACATGACCAGCATCACCAGTGGCACGGCGATAAACATAATGGCCGTCATTCGCCAGTCCATCAGTAGCATGATGACCAGCGCCCCGACCAGTTGTAGTAACGACGTGACCATCTGTGGACATGAATTGGCCAGTAGATTCTTGATCTGCATGGTATCGTTGACCAACCGTGACGTCATTTCACCGGTCTTCACGTTATCAAAGTAGCTGACGCGGAGCCGCACCAATTTCTGCCAGAGCGTTTCCCGTAACCGCGCCACGACGTTCTCACCAAAGAACCCCAGCAGCGCCCCGGAAAAGGCACTCACGACCGCACTCACCACAAATAAAATCACGACACCAATCAATAAGGGGCGATTCATCGCGTGGCCCAAGCCGTTAATCAACGCTTGAGCCAGCTTCGGAACGGCCAATTGCGCTCCCGTGGCAATTAATCCCAGAAACAAGCCAATCCAGAGCTGCCAATACTTCGGCTTAGTCTGTCGAATCAAGTGTAAAAAGCCTTTAACATCAAACTTGCCAGATGGCCGTTGCTTGGCGGTCCGTGGCGCTGCAATTCTTCGTTCCATCTCTCTTTGCCTCCGGTATTTCTAAAATTTAAAAGTGAGGACGCTGCCCCATGTCTCGGCCACCCATCCCGGGGTGAGGCCAACCGTGCATGTGTCCCATGAAGTCGCCCCAGTCCAAGTCACCAATCTGATGGGAGAGCTTAGTCAACAGGTGATCGAGTTGCGCCTGTTCGTCAGGGGTTAGCCCGCCAAATAGCTCATCGGCGGTCGTGTCAATGCGTTCATCGTACTGGGCGAAGAGCTCCCGGCCCTTGTCGCTTAATCGTACAATCACGGCGCGCTTGTCAGTTGTGCTGGGAATCCGTTCCACAAAACCCGCATCAACCAGCCGGCTGATCGTGGCACTTACGGAACTGGGCCGAATATCCAGGATTTCGGCAATTTCGGCGTTGGTTAAACCATTGGGCGTTTGAGCCAACACCTTCATTAGCTTTCCCTGACCGCGATTGCCACCTCGAGGGCCGCCATCGCCATGACCACCCATCCCCGCTTGCCGCCCCACGGCCATTAGAAAGGCCCGGTTCTGGAGCAGTTTGCCAAAACTCTTTAATAAATCACGACTACTGTCCGTCATTTAAATTTCCTCCTCGTTTTCTTGATGCTGATTATATTAGCATGATAGTTAGCTTTTGTAAACTAAAACTAACTAAAAACTAACGTTATTTTACGACACCTCAGCTAATCCCAGGCATACCAAGGGATTTCGCGACAAAAAAGGTGATGCCGAATCAGCATCACCCGTTCAATCACGTTATTTAGCTTCGCCAATCACAAAGTAATTTCCCTCAGGATCACGGAAGTTAAACGTCCGCGTCCCGTTATTAACGACGATTTCCCCGGCCGTCGCGAGGCGTTTATGCAGGGCTTCAAAGTCTTCACTATAGAAGATTAAGGACGGCGTATCCCCCAACACCTCTGGCGAATATTGCCGGATAAATGACTTCGCAAAGAAGGACAATTCCACGTTCGGCGCTACCGTGACCACAATATTTTCTGAACCATCAGGTAGCGCGTTCACCTCGACCACCTGAGCAGCTAGTTTCTCCTGCCAGAAATCCACAATCTGTTCCACATCATCCACATACAACATCGTTCGCATCTTTTGCATGGCCCGTCACCTCATTCATTTATTTGGTTACGCCCATCCTATCACGAAAAGAATTTGCCGCCAATCCTAAATTTAACTGGCTATTCTCTGAAATATCGCGTACACTAGGTAATGCAGGCCACGCCTGTCCAGTTGCTCTGTACATTCCAGATGCAACCTATGGATCAACTGGTGCCCTCATCTAGGATTTGATGGGGGCTTTTTTTACGCGCTCATTTTGGTTAATACCGTCACTGGTTACGCTCATACACGAAATCAATTCTAATAAAACTATTTTATTGAATTAACTAATATATTTACCAGAGACTTAGTGGTACTATAAAAGTAACGAAGGGTGTTAAAGACTGTCACTAGGGGCAGTAGACGACCACGCGTTTTGCCAATCTTTCAGAGCGACTTACATAGATATTCGACAAAATTTCAAATCAGTGGCCATTCGCAAATTGAGCAATGGGGGAATTGAGATGTCTAGAAAACAATATCAGCAACGGTTAAGCGGCACCACCAAGGTCAGATTCAAGCTTTACAAGTCAGGGAAACTCTGGCTCGTGAGCGGACTGACCACGGTATCTTTGTTAACGGGATTGACTTTGGTTGGCACGATGCCGGTTCATGCGGCGACTGTGTCCGCGAATGAAGCCGCTTCCGAGTCATCCAATCAACCGGCGGCGCCATCTAGTTCCGCTACGTTGACTTCAGGGAATACGACGCCTTCCTCACTCAATAACAAAGATAGCGATTCATCTAACACTGGCGCTAATGACGCTGCTACTAACGTGACTAATCCAAATGGGAACACGTCATCTGATTCGGATAAGGACAACGCTGCCAACTCCAATGATAGTGGCCTTAATGATGGTAGTTCTAATGATGACAATTCTAAGGATGCTAATTCTCATGATGGCAGCTCCAGTGATGCTAACGACGCTTTGACTTCATCTAATTCCACTGCCCCTTCAAAAAGCGACAGCCAACCAGACAATCAAAAAGTGATCGGCAGTCAAGATAAGGATAATACTGACCTGAACCTTGATGAAAAATACGCGCCTGATGATTCACCCCTTAGAAATCTTGACACGCCCAACATCTCAGAGTCTTTACTCTCAGATGTCAAAGAAGCTCAAAATGCGTCACAACCATTTATAGCCGAAGATTTACTGCTCGATGCTGACGCTTCAAACGCTGTCACAACCGACGCAACACCAACCACAACAGTTTCGCCAGTAGCGCCTACATTGAACTACACGCCTAACATTGGAAATTTCCGAGTCACCGTTGATGGTGCTACCAGTTATGCGCTCTATGGCGCAACTGCCAGTGTCACTGTTCAACCCTACAGTACAACCAACTATGATGGTAGATCCCCCATCCGCACCGTTACTGGAGATCAACAACTCTGGGGATTTTACATTATTCTGCCTAACGGCGTTACCGCAAATCTATCTGACCTTCAAACATCAGCTAAACAATTCTGTATAGGTTTAAATGCAGATGGAAACATCAGCAATCTGACAAGCTTAGACGTTTACCAGCTTGCAAGTACTAACGACGGTCGTGAAGTCTTTTATTTCCGACCAAATGACGGTGCCGTAATTGCTTCTCAAAGTAAGCCCGATGGTACTAAACTTCATTTACTTATCACCACACCTTCCGCAAGATCCGGGATAAAATCAGTAACCATTAATGCGGATACGGTTAAGAGCTTTGACAGCAACGCTACCAGTCAAAATACAGCCATAACACCGTTAAGTACCGCTGATCGACTAAACCTGGCCGTACAAAACGATATTTTGTTTTATGGTCAATCAGACACCGCTTTAACAGATCCGTTTCATTACGCCGCCCTTCCTTGGCAAGACTTCAGTTCAGATCCAGATAACCCTTACCCAGACAACTATCTTGTCGGCACAATTGGCTATGCAACTGCAACTATCCCTAAAGGTAAAACTAACTATGTCCTTACCAATTGGTCCAGTACATTGACCTATGTGAATGTTCAGGCCAAAGACACCTACAATGTGATTAATAAGGATACCAATAAGACCACTAAATTTACAATTAGTGGAGCCACTGGTACCCCCTATAGCCCACTTACCGAAATCTCTAAAAATACCGGCTACACAAGCACTGGCTATCATTTCTCACTAGATCCAGATACTTTTTCTGCTCTCCCAACCACAGCCGTTTACAATCCTACGATCGCTGACCTGAAAAGTTCCGATGATCCGACTACTTTTATCGCTACGGGTCAAAACTACACGGTTTACGTGAGTGCTCTCCAGACGGACTTATCCACTAAACCCTCCACCCTAGTTGCTGGCGCTGCCAATCGTTGGACCCCCAAAGACAATTTAACCAAAGCCTCAGATGAAAACGGTGGTACCATTTCCGTTGGGAACGGCATTACCATGACCACTGCGGACGGCACACCCGTCACAACTAGTGATCCCAGTAGCCTAGTCAATACAGCGAAGGCCGGCACCTACACGGTCTACTACGCCTACACGGATGCTCAGGGCAATCAAACCGTGGTTCCAGCAACCATCACCGTCTTACCAAACTACAGTTCAATCTCCGTAACCCCCACTTTCAAATCATCAGCGTCTACCGCAACGACCTGGGATCCTGCAGCCAACCTCACCAGCTACACGGACACCCGACCAGATGGCACAGCCGCCGATCCCGTGACTGACGCTACGGCATTGGCTAAGGCCCTTGCCGATGGCACGATCAAGGTAACGTACGCCTACCAGAAGACGGCCGCCGACCCAGTAAGTGCCAGCAACGGGGTTAATCCGCAAGTTCCTGGCATTTATACCGTCACTTACACGTATACCGACACCAATGGGCAAGCTGTGACGGCCACATCCATTGTCACCATCACGGCGGCAACGCCTTCGGGCACCACGACGCCGGACACTACGCCCACAACAACTGAACCCACCACCGTCCCCGGTAAAACGACACCCACGATCTCCAAGCCCGCCAAGGTGACGCCTGCTATCATTGACGTTCAGCCACCAATCTGTCGTACGGCAAAACCTGGTTACGTTATTGTAAAAACGATTAGCACCAAGGAACACTTCAAAAAGACGGCTACAACCACCGGCTATCGCTACCGCCAAGGCGGGGACACGGCTTGGGGACAAGGACAAGCCCCATCCACCGGGTTCTCATCTGAAAGCAACGGCTATGGAGACAGCAACGGTTACGGGAACCGTAATGGCAATCATGGCGCGGCAAACGCGGCAACATCCCTGACCCTCCCCCAAACCAGCGATGCTCACCCATCCTGGACAAGTCTGGTGGGACTGAGCCTGCTTGCCTTCCTCGGTCTCCTCGGATTCCGTCGTAAGCAGGACTAAGACACTCAAACAATTATCCGCAAAAAGGTTCATGACCAACGCCACTCATGGCGCAGATCATGAACCTTTTTGACGTATTCTGGACTGTTTCAGTTGTCCTTGCTTTGCTCATTTCACTCCCGTATACTTCTGGTTAACGACTCATTCACAGTTCGATATCATGCCGGATTCTCCTAGGAAAGTCACAAGCTTCCCTGTCAGTTATCATCGTTTCCCGGCACCAAAAAAGGTTCGCTAACGCCCCGCCAAGTGGCACGTTTCGCGAACCTTTCTGTTACATCTTTTTAAGACTAGTCTTCCAAGTACTGCTTCGTTGCAGCCACAATATCTTGCAGCCCAACCTTAGCATCGGAGAAGAACATCTGCGTGTTATCCAGCGAGAACAGTGGGTTTTGGATACCAGCGTACCCAGTACTCATTGACCGCTTGATGACGACGACGGACTTCGATTTATCAACATCCAGGATAGGCATCCCAGAAATTTCATTCCCACTTTCACGAGCCAGTGGGTTGGTAACATCGTTCGCCCCGATAACCAAGGAAACATCGGTACTTTCAAACATTGGGTTGGCATCATCCAACTGCTTCATCTGGTCATAAGGCACGTTAACATCGGCCAGCAGCACGTTCATGTGTCCTGGCATCCGCCCGGCAACCGGGTGAATGGCGTAGTTAACGTTGATGCCCTTTTCCGTCAAAACAGTGGCCAATTCGGCAACTTCATGTTGCGCTTGCGCTGCGGCTAACCCATACCCAGGAACGATCATGACGTTCTGAGCGTAGGCCAGTTGCAACCCGATATCATCGGCAGAGGTTTCCTTAACATCAACGGGTACATCTGGACCAGCACCACCACTGTCACTGTCACCAGTCCCAAAGCCACCGGCTAAGATATTGGCAACGGAACGGTTCATGGCTTCGGCCATTTGCAGCGTCAGGATCGTCCCGGCAGCCCCAACTAAGGCACCGGCGATAATCAAGACTTGGTTATTGATAACGAACCCGGCAAAGGCAACGGCCAAACCGGTGAAGGCGTTCAAGAGTGAAACGACAACCGGCATGTCGGCCCCACCAATTGGTAAGGTCATCAGTAGCCCGAAGATCAAGGCCATTACCAGACCTAGAACCACGAACCAGATGTTGGTTGGCGTTGCCAGCATGAACCAGGCAGCGACCAGCATCCCTAAGACCACGATAATGTTAACTATTTTGGCACCAGGGAAGGTAATCGGTTTCCCAGGTACTTTCCCAGACAATTTTCCAGTCGCAATCAATGATCCGGAGAAGGTAATCCCCCCAATGATCACATCAAGGAACACAGGAATGGAGAACGCGAGGCTTAAGGCGACCCCGTCACCCTTCAACAGGTAATCGAAGATCCCGATAACGGCGGCAGCACCACCACCCACGGCGTTGAACAGACTGACCAATTGTGGGACGTCGGTCATTGGCACCTTACGTGCTTTGACGACCCCATATGCGATTCCGACTGCTAAGCCGGCGATGAGGACAATCCAACCAGTAGCAGTAATCTTACCATCGGCCACGACTTCGATAATAATCATAATAACGGCCATAAACATACCGATGGCGGAGAGTCCATTCCCTTTACGAGCGGTCTTTGGCGAACGCATCATGTGCACACCCAAGACGTAGCACACCGCGGAAATTAAGTAAATTAAAGAGGCAATCGTTTGTAGGGTACTCATTTAGAATCATCCCCCTCTGACTTTGCTTTTGGCTTACGGTCAAACATCCCTAACATCCGATCGGTAACGGTATAACCACCCGCCACGTTGATCGCCGCAAACACAGCGCCAAAGAACGCTAACGTGTAGAACACCCAATTGTTGGCTTCCGCTGCAATGACGAACGCCCCGACGACAACAACACCATGAATGGCGTTGGCCCCGGACATCATAGGGGTTTGCAGTGTGGCTGGGATTTTACTCATAACTTCAAAACCAACCAATAAACTCAGGACAAAGATTGCGAGATTCGTAAATAGTTCCTCACTCATCACTAATCAGCTCCTTTCGCGTCGTCTTCAGCCGGCGTTTCAGGTTCTTCCGGTTCTGCTGGTTGACGTTCCGGCAGTTCCATGACAGACCGCAGTCGGTTACTAATAATCTCACCGTCATAGGTTGCCAGTAATTCACCGACCACTTCATCATCAATATCGAAGACTAATTTGCCATCTTTGTTGAGGTCGTTCAAAACGGCCTGCACGTTCTTGGCGTACATATCCGAAGCGGAGGCTGGTAATTGACTGGCCATATCACCGGCACCCACGATTTCAGCACCATTTGGTGTCGTCACCGTTTCACCCGGCTTTGACCCAGCCACGTTCCCGCCTAAGTCACTGGCGGCTAAATCCATAAATAAGGTTCCTGTCTTGGCTTCGTCCACGGACTTTTGGGTAACCAGGAGTGGTGGCCGCCGACCAGGTACTTGCGCGGTCGTAATGATCACGTTGTTTTGGGCGATGAATCCTTCCAATTCTGCTTGTTGCTGAGCGGTTTCTTCCTCGGTCAATTGCCGAGCGTAGCCCCCTTCACCAGTGGCTGAAACGGAAGTCGTTAGGAACGTTGCCCCTAAGGATTCTACTTCACCACGGGAAGCTGGCCGAATATCATAACCGGAAACCATAGCCCCTAACCGCTTGGCGGTACCAATGGCTTGTAGTCCGGCAACCCCGGTCCCTAAGACCAAGACTTTAGCTGGCTTGGCGGTCCCGGCGGCGGTGATCATCATTGGGAAATACCGTGAGAAATGATCCGCGGCCATCAGGCCAACCTTGTAACCAGCAACACTGGCTTGAGAACTCAAGACATCCATTGTTTGTGCCCGTGAAACCGTCCGTGGTAAGAGCTCAAACGCCAGAGCGTTGATCTTCTTAGCGGCCAACTTCTTCACAAATTCTGTGTCCGTCAATGGTGCTAACAACCCGATGAGTGTTTGTCCCGCCTTCATCTGATCAATAGCGGCATCATCCGGTTGCGCAATTGTGGCGATAACAGTTGCCTGCGTAATCGCCTCTGAGCGGTCAACGACTTTGGCGCCGGCATCAGTATAAACTGCATCCCGATAGAAGGACCGTTCCCCAGCACCTTGTTCAATCAGTACCTGGTAGTCATTCTTGACGAGCTTACGTACGACGTCCGGTGACAATGCTACCCGGTTTTCACCAGTAGCTTCTTTTAAAACCGAAATGGTAATTGCCATTCAACACATCCCCTTTTTGATAAGCTGTTCACAAGTTAACTATAAAGCATTTTAGGTCACAAAACAATGCTTTCAGCGTCATTTGTGCACAAGCAACAATTCTTTGTGCCACACGGCAGTAAGTGCTTCCAAGTCCCGATTAAATCACAAAATATTTTTCCAAATGGGAACTTGGATTTCGAATCGATTGGTTAAGTAAGTTTGAAAACAAGTTTTAACATTCACAAGGAAAAGTGATGACTTTTTTTCATTTGTAACTTATTGGACTAGTCCAATGTGGCCACACTCCCCTGCTTTATGGCCTGCATCGCGCCAATTCAACGTCTCAATCGGGGCGATCATAATCGTGACACACTGTCCGGTCAACCGGAACCACGTTAGTCCCGGAACTAACCTAACTCACCGATTTGGGCGAGCGGCGCCGACTGCTTTTTCAGTTGTATCCGTTCTCATTTTCAAGAGACCGGTCTTGCTAACTCAGCCCCCACCGATCGATGGCTTCACCGACCCCCATCTCAAAGTCGGCCATCGTTACGTGGGTGACCACCTCTTTGACGGCCGGAATCGCGTTTTGAACCGCAACTGGACAGCCGACACGCGTTAGCATCGGCAGATCGTTGGCATTATCCCCAATTGCCATAATCTCGGCGGCTGAAATCCCCAGTCGTTCACCCAGAGCCAGTGTTGCCACGCCCTTGTCGACGCCCACCGGATTAACTTCCATGTAGCGATCGGACGAAAAGGTGCAGTTTAAGGGCTGCTGCACTTGCTGTTCCACCGCGAGCTTAGCCGCCTGCCGAACCTCGGCATTGGGATTCATCGCAATCACTTTCATAATCGCTTGTGACTGAAACTGCGAGAACGCACCACGCATGCGAGTCGCTTGAACGCCACGAGTCTGCAGGTAAGCCAGATCATCCGCCCGTGGGTGGTAGATCGTCAGGTGTTTTAACGTATACACGTGAATGGCCACGTCAAATTGCTGAAGCACCGCAAACACGGCCGCCGCTACTGCATAAGGCATTGTTTGACTCAGTAGCACCTGATTCCCCCAGTTCTCAACCACGGCACCACCATTGTACGAGATCACGTACTGGTTTGGATGTTCCCACAGATGCAATCGCTTCAACAGTGGTTGGATACTGAGAAAGCTCCGACCGGTGTTGGGGACAAACTTAATGCCTTCCCGAGTCGCTCGCCGAATGGCTGCGATATTTTCTGCGGAGATACTGCCGTCCGCGCGGAGCAACGTTTCATCTAAATCACTGGTAATCATGCGGTACATGGTGTGACACCCCCTAACCTAACGAAGAGTCCGAGATAAACTCCCCGAACTCTTCATTAGTTGTTCGTTACCTTCGGCCTGCTCTCGTCAGAACCTTCAGTAACTACTTTTTAAGATTCTTCAATCCCAGAAATCAATGACAAGGTGTGCATATCGTCGCCTAAATCATCGTAGAGTTTCCGGTAAAGCTGGTAATACTTGTTGTAAGTCTCGTGTTGTTCGGCCCGTGGTTCCACCTTGTCGCCAAGCACTTGCCATTTTTGAACTGCGTCCACGGTCAACGTGTCCGTTGCCAAACCAGCTAGCATGACGTCACCCAGGTTGGCTTCGGCATCGTCAACTGGCGTCCGTACGGCATAACCCGTAACGTCCGCAAACATTTGAACCCAATCCGGTGAATTGGTGACCCCACCGGCAATCACAATGTAATCGCCGAGGTCGCGGCCCGTACTCTCCATACTGTGCCGCAGGGCGTAGCAGACCGCTTCTTGAAAGGCGTGGAACAAGTCTGCCTTGGTATGAACCAGGGACAGCCCGAAGATCATACCCTTGGCATCGGAATTCCAGATTGGTGCCCGTTCACCCATGAAGTAAGGGAGAACGACCAACCCGCGACTACCAGCCGGCACATTCTTAGCTTCCTCGCCCAGTGTGACGTAGGCATTAGGACCACCTTGGTTGTGTACGGCAACTTCGGCATCGCCAAAGTTATCGCGGAACCATTTGGTAATGGCACCGGCCGTGGCCGAGCCACTGAAGTTGTAGACCAACTCACGTGACTTGTAAGGATAAGGCCAAACGATGAGACCCTTGCCCTTGATTGGTTTGTCACTGACTAAAGCGGCATTCATGGAAGAGCCGATGGCGGCAACATACCGGCCGGGTTCAAAGACACCCATCCCAATGTTGGCAGCCCCAACGTCGACCCCACCAGCGATCACTGGTGTACCGGCATCAAGGCCCAGATCAGCCGCCACGTCCGCGGTCAACCGACCCGCAATTTCGGTTGCATCAACGAACTTCTGTGGCATCTTATCCATTGGGACACCCATGGCATCCATCATTTCCTTGGACCAGGTTCCGGTGTTCACATCGTAGAAGCCACCGATGTTCCCGGCAGCAGAGTAGTCAATGGAGACCGCACCAGTTAACTTGTAGATCGCGTAGTTGTTAGGTGGCAGGAACATGGCCGTCTTCTTCCAGTTTTCGGGCTCATGGTTCTTAATCCACAGCACCTTGGTGTACCCGTAGTAAGGGTCAACCACGTCGTTCCCGGTAATCTCGGATAACCGCTTTAGGTCAATGTGTTCCTTGACCCATTCCGTTTCACCGGCAGCCCGCCGATCCATCCAAATCAGGTCGGGCCGAACGGGATTCATATCCTTATCAACTGGGACACCCGAGCCACCGTAAAGGCCACTCAGGCCAATGCCCTTAATATCTGCCGGCGCGATACCGCTTTCATTAACCACCGCGCGAATGGAATCCTTAACACCCTTCAGCCAGACGTCCGGCCACTGTTCTGCCCATAAAGGACGGGGCGTCAAGACATCGTATTCTTCCAGATCCTGCGCAATTAATTTGCCGTTCGTGTCCATCAGGATACTTTTCGTTCCCGAAGTCCCAATATCAGTACCAATCAAGTATTTCATCGTTATTCCCCTCTTTAATCAAGCATTAAACGCAGCGGTTTACCATGCCGTGAAGGCACCATCAACTAAGTAATCGGAACCGGTTGAGAAGCTGCTGGTATCGCTAGCTAAGTAAACGGCCATGCCTTGTAATTCTTCTGGCTTACCTAAGCGGCCAAGTGGTGCCCAGTCGTTCCAGGTCTTGATTAATGGCTTCAAATCAGGTGAGTTCAAGGTTAAGTCGGTCCCCATGTAACCAGGACTCATGGTGTTAACCCGAACGCCCTTCTTAGCCCATTCAATCGCTAAGGACTTGGATAATTGAATAACCCCAGCCTTAGTGGCGTTGTAGGAGCATTGTGGTTGTGGCCGGTTAACGATGTGGGCTGACATGGAAGCGGTGTTGACGATTGAACCGGAGCCTTGCTTCAACATGTAACGACCAGCGGCAGTGGAGCAAAGGAACACGGCATTTAAGTTCAAGTTAACTACCTTTTGCCACTGTTCAAAGGTCATTTCTTCAGCGGGAACGTTCAAGCACATGCCGGCGTTGTTGAAGGCTGCATCCAAACCACCCAATTCCTTAACGACCGTGTCAATCATGTTTTGAACTTGTTCTGGATCGGTGACATCGGTCTTAATGGCAATGGCCTTTTGACCGGTAGCCTTCGCAATTTCGCGGGCCGTTTCTTGAGCCTTAGCGATGTTGATATCAACAATGGCGACATCAGCACCAGCTTCGGCTAATCCAGTGGCCATGGCTTTACCTAAACCTTGGGCACCACCCGTAACGTAAGCTTTCTTACCGTCCAAACGCATTCTATCTAAAATACCCATGATAATTCCTCCTAAAAAGTAAATGTATTTTGTAAAATGACTTTCTTTAATTCACGACTTAGCATAATCCCCCAAAAGCTAGAAGTCAATAGTTTTTGGTAACGTTTTCATATTTCTTTTAAAAAATAACGACCAAGTCGCGGTTAAACCCTTGTGTTACCTAGCCTTGCGCCGATTGTGTCTTTAACCGTTTCTTCAATTCACGGACAATTTCGGCGTGTTTTTCCTCAGTCAAGGTGACCTTTGCCCAGAAAATAACGGCGGCAATCACGAGCAAGACAATCGGAATGTAGAACATAAAGAGATTGAACTGGGAAACCCCGGCCGTTGAAATGTCGCTAGGCTTGGCATTCCCGGTCATCCCAACCATGACGGCCACGATGCCGACAATCCCATTGGAAGCGGCCCCGGCCAATTTATCAATCAGGGGCCGAATCGACAACGTCACGGACTCATTCCGGACACCATTGACCAGTTGCCCGTATTCAACACTGTCCGTGATTGTCATCAATGTTGCCAAGAAGATCAATGGGTATGGGAAGAAGTAAAATGAAACAGCTAACAGCACCATCGGCAGGCTTTGCCCCGCCAATAAGAACAGGACATAGCCAATCAGCATGAAGGCAATCCCACCAATGTAGATAGCTTTCCGGCGAATCATCATTTCCAAAGCCGGATACAGTGCCACTGAGACAACCCCTAAGACACACGTGATGACCCCGACCCAGGTGTAGGCACCCGCGTTGCCCAGACGGTAACGGAAGTAGTACATCAAGAGAGAGTTGGTGACCACGTAACTGAAGGCAAATAGGAAGTAAGACGCCGCAATCCACAGAAGCTGCCGGTTCCGACCAATTGCCCGGAAGATGTCAGACAGCGTGGTGTGCTTGACGTTGGCCCGGATCACGTTGTGCTGCTCCTTCAAGTTCAGGGACGTAATCAACGCCCCACCGGTACACAGCACCGCCACAATAATGACGTAGCCGGTCCAGCCGGCCCGCGTTTGCTGACCAAATGGCACCTTAGAAATCCAGTGTGAGAACAGCATAATGGCTGGTGTGATGATCACAATCACAATCTGAGCGCCCAGCGTTGAACCAATCCGGGAAGCCGTCCCAAACTTGGTTCGCGTCTTGGAGTCCAGGCTCACGGCTGGTAGCAAAGACCACAGCGCAATATCACTAAACGAGTAGAAGACATCAACCACCAGGAAGGTGGCCGCGATCAGGATCAGGTAAATCGTGGGGTTATTCCAGGCCAGACCGAAGTAGTCCGAGAAGAGAAAGACCAGGCCCAGTGAGGCCACGACCGACCCAATCATGATCCACGGTCGGAACTTGCCCCAGCGCGTATTGGTATTATCCACCACGCCCCCGATCATGGGATCAAAGAGAATTTCACCGACCCGAATGACCACAATCAGGGTCGTGACAATCCCCACCATTTTTTCATCCGCACCGCTGGTAAACAATTGACTGGTCAAAAACATCATAAAATAAATGCTCAATGTGTTATAGAACGCGTCGTGACCGAACGTTCCCAACGCATAAGATAGATATTTCTTCAATTCCAACACCTCACATAGAATTAGTACAAGCCATTTTATAAACCCGTTTAGCAAAATCAATTTACTGCACTAGTATAATTGCAATCGCTTACATTGACAACCGGTTAGCGATTTAAATATCTATTTCACATATTCTAAAATTTTAAGATTGCCCATTTGATGTTGCTTATCGGCAATTTTGACCTGTAATTAAATTTGATTTGTGAATAATTCACTTGACCATTTTTCAGAAATTGGGCCATTTTAGGGGTCTTCGTGCGTTTCACTTAAAATCCGAAAGTACACCCCGCTCGGCAATGGCAGCGGTTACAGAATTAGTGAAAGTCACTTTCTATTTATCTTAAATGTGCTAAACTAAAGCTATTCAGTCTTATTCAGAAAGGGGCCCACCATGAGTACAAGTAATATGCAATCCATTCAGCATTCCAACTATTCGGACATTTACCATCTGCTTTACGATAGCGAGAAGCTTTCCAAGCAGGACATCGCAGACACCCTGGGCCTGAGTCTGCCCACGGTCAGTTCCAATTTGCAAAAACTCACTGAGCGCCACCTGATCATTAAGAACGGTCAGCTTAAATCCTTAATCGGTCGGCGGGCTACCGCCTACGCCATTGATCCCAACGTCAGCCTCAGTGTGGGCGTCGAAATTTTTCGTACCTACGCCACCATGACCGTCCTCAACCTTCGCAACGAGGTTTTGGCGCTGCACACAACCAACCTCCCCTTTGCCAACGACGACCAGTACGCACAGGCCCTGAGTCAGCAGTTACTTGCCTTTCTTCAAGCCAAGGGCTTTAGTCTGACCCAGATCAGCGGTGTCGGCATTGGTATTCAGGGGTTAATTTCAAACGACGGCACCACCATCCTCTATGGGAAGATTCTCGATTGTACGGGCATGAAGGCCGATAACTTTGGCCAGTATCTGCCCTTCCCCGTCACGTTCTACCACGATGCCGACTGCGTAGCGGTTGCGGAATACGCCAATACTCCAACCGATGGGATCTTCCTGTCCATCAGCGAACACATCGGGACGGCTATTATCATTAATGGCAAGGTCTTCAAGAGTCCCAGCGGGCGCAGCGGCACCATGGAACACATCACGTTGAACTCCGTGGATGGTCCGATCTGCTACTGCGGGCGGCGTGGTTGCATCGAAACCTACTGCTCGGTCAGTTCCCTCCTACAGCCCAACGAGGACCTCGGCACGTTCTTCGCCGATCTCCACCAGCACGACGCTCAGATCGAAGAGCGCTTTGAAACGTACCTGAATTACCTGTCCGAGGCCATCTACAACCTGCATATGTTCGTCGACCTACCCATCGTGATTGCCGGCGAATTGACCAAGTACCTCAGTGAGGCCAACGTGACTGCTCTGAAGAAGCGTCTCAAGCAACTGTCCGTTTTTCCCGAGACGGCGGGCTACCTGCAACGCGGAAACGTGGTGGATCATGCCGTGGCCATTGGCGCTGCGATCCCCGCGATTCAGGCGCAATTACAGAATATTTAATTTCTAGTTACCAAACAACACCAAAAGGCGCCGCGAAATCATTCGATTTCACGGCGCCTTTTCATTCAATTCATTTTCGCTACCTGTGTTAAGACTTAGTTAGCAACCGTCTCGACCCAGCGCTTCATCAGGAACACATTCAGCACGGATTCCAGCGCTGCCAGAACCAACATCCCCAATAGTGGGAAGACCATGTTTGACGTTCCCTGCACGTTGAAGGTCGTCATGACCTGGTTCAGCTGGCCCATCAAGAAGGCCCCGACTCGAATAATCAGGCCAATCACGACGATATAGAGAATTACGTCAACGACCCGTTTCCCCGCTGTGGGTAGAAAGTTATTCGTGGCGCTCACGGTCAAGTGAACCAGGGTGACCGTCGTCAGCGCCAAAATGAAGACCGCCAGCATGATCAAGGTCACGAGGAAGATCCCCTTGGCAATCTCGGGACCGTTGATGTTCAAGTCACCCGGCATAATCATGGTATCTAATTTCGCCCGAATCTTTGTCCAGGCCACTGCCAACCCGATCAAGTGCAAGCCCACCTGTAACAAGATGAGGTACAGGAACATCACGAGTGACGAGACCAGATTGGCCACGTAAAAGGTCTGGTCCTTCGCTGGGATCAACCGGTACGTGTCGTGGGTGAAAGCCAGCTCGGCTTGCCGCGAGATCAGAACAAACCCCACCAGGTAGGCCAAGCCCGACCAGCCACTCACAGCGCCTAGAAAACTCATTTGGGACATATTACCCGACACCAGGGTCCAGACCAGACTGACCGCAATGGCCACCAGTTCAATCAGCATCAGCTGGTTAACCGCGTAAAACTTACTGCGATTAAACACCTTAAATAGTTTGCCAAAATTAGTCATTGTCGTTTCCCCTCTCGTACAGGCTCTCGTAGTACGCCTCAATGCCAATATTGAATTCTTCACGAACCTCATCGGCCTTGCGGTGCGTGTAAATGGTCTGGTCCTTGACCACAACAATTTCATCCAAAATAGGAGCGATCTCTGAAACGTAGTGATCACTGATAACCATCGTCGCGTTCTCCGGCTTCCACTGAATAATACTATTGATGATCTTCTTACGACTCATGCTGTCAATCCCACTGAAGGGTTCATCCAACAGGTATAGCGTCGTCCGCCGTGCCAAGGTTAACGCAATCACCAGCTTTTCCTTCATCCCCTTGGAAAGGGCCGCCAGCTTCAAACTGGTATCAATCTGGAGAAAATCAGCGAGCTCTGCGAAACGATCAGCCTCAAAGTCACCGTAAACCGTCTCGTAAAACGCGACAATTTTAACCAACTTCGTGCCCCCCGCAAATCCGCGGAGCTGTTCAGAGAAACTCACGTAGCGCTTTCGGTCGGCCTCCGCTGCGGCCCCGTTGACCATCGTGGTGCCCTTACCCTTGGCGCTCCCCGTGATCAGCCGCATGAGGGTGGTCTTACCAGCCCCGTTTTCACCTAACAGACCCACAATCTTACCGGGTGCCAGGGTGAGGTCAACGTCGTGAAGAATCGTTTTCATCCCGCGTTTATAGGTCACATTCTGCATACTTAAGCTATCAGTCATTTGGCTTGCCCCCTCTGTTGGATGTACTGTTGTAAGCTCGTGAGAATTTCCGTATCGCTCAGATTCAACGCGTGTAGTTGCTCGTAGACTTGAGCCAGTTGCGCCGTTACTAACTGTACCTTGAGTTGCTCAATCTTAGCTGTTTCCATCGTGACAAAATTCCCCCTACCTCGTTTAGATTCGATGATGCCTGCCGTAATCATCTCGCTTAAGGCACGCTGAACGGTATTCACGTTAGCCGTGACATCTACCGCCAGCTGCCGCACGGATGGTAACTTTTCCCCTGGTTTTAACGTTCCTGTGATAATTTCATGATAAATGTGATTTTCGATTTGATAGTAAATTGGGACTTTATCGTCAAAGTTCATGCACTCCGCCTCCCTAGTGTTATATTTTACTATTACACTATAACATCTTGATGGCCTCTTGGCAAGCTCCCGGTCTCTCCTCGTGACAAATGAATTCTTGCTCGGCCTGTTCTCGCGTCAAACGTTGACCTAAGCCTGGTAATCTGGTAGTCCTTTCGCCTTACCGGTCGACAGACATGGACTGGAACGATGCGGGCGACTTTGGAGACACGTGTTCTTCGTGGCGCCAAAGCGAGCGAGACTGGTGGTCTTCCAGGCTGAAGCGTCCCCACAGCAGGCGGAATCCCTGGCAGCCGGAGTGCGGTCAATCTTAGTTATCTCGTTGACATCTCCTCACGAAGCGCCCACACTGGCTTTAATGCTATTTAAAGGAGTTTTAAACATGACCTGGCTTTTAATCATTCTGTTTGGCTTTCTCGCAGGCCTGGTTCAGGGACTGACGGGCTTCGGCGCGGCCATTATGATGATGATCTTTCTCCCCAGCATCCTTCCCATCGCGGAGAGTGCCGGGGTGGCCTCCCTGATTATGGCGGCCAGCGTTCTCACGCTGGTTCTCCGTTACCGCCACGATATCCACCTCAAACGCATCATCGTGCCCTTTCTGGTCTACGCCAGTGTGGCGGCCTGGTCGGTTCATCTGGTGCGCGTCTTAGACGTCCACCTGCTACGGATGTTACTAGGTGGCCTGCTGATCGTCCTCTCCCTCTATTTTTCTGTAAACAAAAACGCCGGCACCAAGCCCTATCCGTGGCTGGTTGCCGGTCTCTTCATGATTATTTCGGGCTTCTTCAACGGCCTCTTCGGTATCGGTGGCCCGCTGATGGCCCTGTATTTCTTATCACTGGCCAGCACGACCGGCGAGTACATTGCCAATATCCAAACCTTTTTCCTGATTGATATTGTCTACATCACCACGCTACGGGTCCTGAATGGGATTCTCACGACCACCGTCATCCCCTTTATCCTGGTCGGCATGGTTGGCGCCATTCTGGGAACCGTCATTGCCGCGCGCCTGATGAATCACCTGAATTTAGCCATAGTGAAGCGCTACATCTACGTTTTTATTGGGGTGAGTGGCGCCTATTATCTGTTGTTTTGAGACGGATTCGTCGTCATTTCAGGTTTCAAGGTTATACTCAGTATATACAGAAAGGAGCACGTCCTATGACTGTAAAATTACGTAAAGTTGGAAACTCTAATACTCTAACCGTACCCAATAGTATTAAACCGAGTGCCACAAAATTCGACGTCTTTCAGGGCCGCGACGGCATTATTTCTTTCATTCCCAAGGAAAAGAATCCGTTCCGTGATCCGGAATTTATCGCGACACACGACCTCAAACAAAAAGAAGCCTTTGGAGGACCATTGATTGGTAAAGAAAATCCAGAAAGCTAATCCTTACATTCCTGATCAACAAGATTTAATCTAGCTTGATTTTGATCCTTCAGTTGGTCATAAGATTCGTAAATGCCGCCCCGCCGTTGTCCTAAGCAATCAAGGGTACAGCCAACTGACGGGCCTCGTCCTCGTCTGCCCAATCACACATGCGCCAAACAATGCCTTAAAGAACAGCGGCTTACTCATTCCGATTTTAGACGCAGAGATTGACGGCTTCATCAATCCCCTTCAACTTTTCACTTACGATTTTAAACAACGACACGCGACACACATTGGCATGCTGCCGACGCCCAGTTTTATTGAAATAAGACGTACTATTTCAAATATCCTGAATTAAAAGAATGGGACAGAAGGCGCTTAGCTAGCTGCCTCCTGTCCCACGTTTCGTCACCATAACGGAAAAGCCAAAAGAGGGCTATGTTCTCTTTTGGCTCGCTGAACGTCTTAGCTTCAACTCAGCCAGCTGTCCATCTCAAACTTCTTCATCTGAATAATCTCACCGGCCGCCTGGACCAAGGCTTGCGTTGTTGCCGTGTACGGGTCCGCCGTTTGCTGCGTAAAGGCGGCGGTCAACGTTGCCAACCGTTGATCCGTAAACAGATATGGGAGTGCCGCCTGCTGCCGCAAGAGCAACCACAGGTTAGCGTTGGCCGGTGTCAACTGGCCGGTTTCCAACTGCTGCACGAGTTGCTGTTTGACTGCCTGGCGGCTGGTCTCTCGAGGTTCATAGATCGTATGTGGCTTCAAGTTATTTTGAAAAATCACCCGTTCAACCTGGCCAGCGTGTTCCAGCTCAACCCCAATGCCATCGTGAACTACTCGTCACTAAAGTAACGAGCTTCTAGGAACACCGCGGACTTGCCCTACATTCCTTGAATGCTCGGTAGCGGTTACGGCTATTGACTAAGGGCCGTTCCAGCCCAATTCGGTCTTGGCGTTTATGCGGTTGCCTTTAAAATATTTCGAGCAGCGTTAATATCTCGATCATGAACCATACCACACCTGGGACAGGTCCATTTACGAATAGCTAATGGATGTTTGCCGTCATCATAGCCGCAGTTGAAACAAAGTTGGCTAGTTTTACGCGGATTCACAATGACCAGTTGTTTACCGTACCAGGCGCACTTATATTTTAACTGTCGGCGAATCTCTCGCCAAGATTGGTTGGCGATGGCGCGGGCAAGATGATGATTTTTGAGTAGATTTTTGGTTTTCAAATCCTCAATGTTAATCACATCATATTGTTCAACGAGTTGTTTAGTTAAATTATGAAGATAGTTTCGCCGTTGATTAGCGATTCTCTCGTTATATTTAGCGACCATGAGTTTAGCTTTCTGGTAGTTCTTAAAATCAGACAGTTCACGGGGTTCAGGAACATGATTATGCTTGTCCCAAGCCATTTCTCGTTTGGCTTGCCGTCCGCGTCGGGCCAAACGTTTTTCCCAGTAATATTTCTTTTTGGCCAACATTTTATCGAACCGAATTGTCGAGTATTTACGACCACGACTGGTAATTATCAAATCAGCTACCCCCAGATCAATACCAACGGCTTGACCGGTCTTAGCTAACTGATTCACGTTGGTTTCAACCAAGACCATCGCATAATATTTCCCAGTTGTTGAGAGGCGGATGGTGGCGTTTTTAATTTTCCCCGTGACTGCTCTGCCTGTTTTAAAAGGCATCAATCCAATTTTGGGAATCCTAATAGTATGTTCGTTCTTGATGGCTAAGCTGGCTCCTGAAAACTTAACATTGTAACTCTGTTTGGGATATTTACGCGACTTGAATTTAGGAAATCCGGTATCTGGCTCTTTAAAGAACTTTTGAAAAGCACCTACCAAATCATGACAAGTCGATTGGAGACTGGTACTTTCGGCCTCTTTTAGCCAGGAATGTTCCAACTTCATTGTGGGCAATAAGCTGTTAAGCGCAAAGACGTTCAGGAGCGGTGCTTGCGGGTTGTTTTCATGACGCTTGATCAACATATTTAGCATTTGGTTCCAAACGAAACGATTGTAGCCAAAATTCATCTTAATTTTTAACTGTTGCGCTTGATTCGGATAAATCCGGAGCTTCAGGCCTTTCAATGTCATCCTCTCACCTCTTGAATGACTATATCATACGTGATAGGCTAAAGGGCTAAAGAACACTTACAAAATAATTAATAATATGACATATATGATTAGTTATAAAAGAATGAACGTCTATGATTTTGACGTTCATTTGGGAATAAAGTATCCGAGGTCAGTCTTTACGACATCTGACAAGAGAATCGCATTAAAAAATCCTGTACGGTATCGCTGCCAAACCAAGGTAAAACTTAGGGGAGGCGTCCAAGACGTTGATTCATCTCGGCATTGAAATACCGAGTTCTCTCAACTGGCGCCACTTATAGCACGCACCGAAAAAGCCACAGACACCAATAGACGTGACCGGATACCCACTAGTGGTAACCCGACCACGCCTATTTTTATTTACCCAAATGTGATAATCAACTGACCAAGACTTCTGCCACCAGGATGGCGCCACCGAAGACCAGCACGAACACCACGACTGGCCAAACGAACTTGAACCAGTGCGAGTACTTCATGTCCAGCATCTGTAAGGTGGCCATCACCAACCCAGTTGGGGCCAGGAAGAGCATCGCGTACTGCCCGAACTGGTAAGCGGTCACCACGGCGAACCGGGGAATGTCAACCGTATCGGCCAGCGGCGCAAAGATTGGCATTGCCAGCACGGCCAACCCCGATGAGGAAGGCACGATGAACCCCAGAACAAAGAAGATCAGCATCAGAATCAGGATGAAGACCGACCCGCTCACGTGGGCAACCAGCGTTGAGGAGTACTGGAGAATCGTGTCGGAGATGAGGCCGTCATTCATGACCAGGTTAATCCCCCGGGCGAGCCCGATGATCAGGGAAACCCCCACCAGACTAGCGGCCCCATTGGTAAAGGCATCCACGACGCCCTTTTCACCAATACCGTATTTCCCAGTCGCCGTCAGGAACATGATGATAATGGCAAAGGCCAGGAAGGACGAGGCCATGGTTGGGAACCACCAGCCCTGCGACATGACGCCCCACACCATGATGGGGAAGGTCACAACGAATAGAATCAGAATCAATTTCTTCCGGAAGGTAAATTCGCTGCCCTCTTCACTGTCGCCGGAAGCCACTGACCACATCTTGTTAAAGGACGTCCGGTCCTCGTAGGTGTAGGAGAAGGCCGGTGTGGTCTTCACCTTCTTGCTGTACCAATGCAGGTACCAAATCACGAAGATGGAAGCCACAATCAGTCCGACAATCCGCCAAACAATCCCCTCGGTAAAGTTAATTCCGGCGGCGTTTGACGCGATGACAACGGAGAACGGGTTAATCGTGGAAAACGACGTCCCAACAGAACTCGCCAGGAAGATGGCCCCCACACAGACGATGGAGTCGTACCCCATCGCAATGAAGATCGGCACCAGAATCGGGTAGAAGGCCACGGCCTCTTCTTCAATCCCACACAGCGTTCCCCCTAAGATCATGAGAACGGCCACCATGAAGATCAGCATGAACTCGTGACCCTTCGTCTTCTTGGTCAATGCCAGCAGGCCGGCTTCAAACGCCCCGCTGGCTTTAACCACACCGATGAGGCCCCCTAACACGAAGATGAAGACCATGATGTCCACCGCTTCGATCGTCCCCCGCACCATGCTACTGGTGATGGCACCTAGACCGGCCGGATGTTGCTTCAAGCGTTGATAAGTATTGGGAATCGACACGGCCTGGGTGATGCCCCCGGACGTAAATTCTTTGATCTGAATCTTCACGCCGAGCTTATCTAGCTGTTCCTGTGTCGCGGCCACCTTTTCCGTCTTCCCCGAAGGCTTGGTGATGACCAGTGCCGAACTCGATGGCTCATAGGCCAATTTTGAATAGGACCCCGCGGGAATCAACCACGTTGCGATAACCGCAACGATCGTTAAGATGAATAAGATCACAAACGCCCCGGGCATCCGCAGTTTGAACTTTTTCTTGGGTTGTTGTGCTGGTGTATCCATTTTGCCACCCCTTAACTCTTATTTGACTTCTGCTTTAAACGGTTACATGTGTTTTTAAACCGCGCCTTACCAGGTGGAAGAAATCAACTGGAACGCGGTGGACGGACGCCGAGAGCCAAAAAGCGGTCTCTCAGCTTGCTTTGAACCCCCGAAATCGGGTTTCAAAGTCACCAATTGTCTAAACGGCCTACCCCGCCGTTAAGACAATTTCCACGGCTGAGCTGATTTCTTCCACCTTCACGGCTGACACAGCGAAACTTGGCAGCATTTTTTAAATCGCCAAGACAGACGCGCATGTACTGGGAACCTCACGACCAAGCTTGACGACTCGTGCTTCTCGAGGATTCAAGTTGTGTCCACACCGTTTCTGCCCCTATACGCCAATCGGTAAGGCGACCAGCATGTCAGTTTCCATGACAAAGCGTGGCCCAAGAACGGGTGTCACGCCAACATCCTTTGGACCACGCTCTATGTGTATGACCAGCCTATGCGTACGCGTTTATCTGATGTCACTGGCTTGGGTAGTAGATTTTCAACGGCATAGCGCTGATCACGGTCTGTCGTAACCGGTTTAACGTTATTTAATCAAGGTGCCGACCTTACCCGCTAAGGCGTCGTCGAGACGGTCTAGCGAGGTGATCAATGCCGTCCGGTTAGCACCCGAGGCCACGAAGTCTAAGCAGGCTTCGATCTTCGGTAACATACTGCCGGGAGCAAATTGCCCCTCGTCGATGTAACGTTTCGCTTCATCGGCCGTCAGTTCACGCAACACATCTTCATCCGGCGAGCCGTAGTTAGCGTACACCGCGTCAACCGCCGTCAGAATAATGAGTTGCTCCGCCGCAATGTTGGCCGCCAATAGTGCGCTGGATCGGTCTTTGTCAATCACGGCCGGCACACCTTTCAGGCCGGCTGGCGTCTTGACGACGGGCACCCCGCCACCGCCGCCAGCGATGACCAGATTGTCATTTTCAATCAAATCGTTGATACTTTTCAGTTCAATGATCGACTTGGGCTGTGGAGATGGCACCACCTGCCGATAGCCGCGCCCGGCATCCTCCACAAAGGTGTACCCCTTCTCCGCCACGATACGGTCGGCATCTTCCTTACTGTAGAACGCCCCGACCGGCTTCGTGGGATGTTGGAAAGCCGCATCGCTCTCGTCGACCTCGACCTGCGTCACAACTGAAGCCACATCCTTGGTAATACCGCGCCGATGGAGCTCGTTTTGCAGGCTCTGTTGGAGGTGGTAGCCGATGTAGCCCTGGCTCATGGCCCCACACTCCGGAAATGGAAAGGCCGCTGTCTGACCGTGTTCCGCCGCGTAATTCATCCCCAGGTTAATGGCCCCGACTTGCGGACCGTTACCGTGGCTGATGACCACCTTATGGCCGGCTTCAACCAGTCCGATCAAAGAAGTGGCCGTATGTTTCACGAGTTCCAACTGTTCTTCTGGTGATTTGCCTAGAGCGTTTCCGCCCAGAGCCACAACAATTTTTGCCATTCGCTCGTCCTCCGCTATTCGCCTAAGGTCGCCACCATGACCGCCTTGATGGTGTGCATCCGGTTTTCAGCTTCCTGGAAGACCACGGACGCATCACTCTCGAAGACTTCATCGGTAACTTCCATTTCGGTCAGGCCAAATTTCTCTTCGATTTCCTTACCCACCTTGGTTGCCGTGTCATGGAAGGATGGCAGGCAGTGCTCAAAGATACAGTTTGGATTGCCCGTCTTCGCCATCATTTCGGCCGTGATCCGGTACGGAGAGAGTAGTTGAATTCGTTCCGTCCACACGTCATCGGGTTCCCCCATGGATACCCAAACGTCGGTGTAGAGCACATCGGACCCCTTGACGCCTTCATCCACGTCATCGGTAATGAAGATGGTGGCGCCAGTCTGTTCAGCAATCGCATCCACCTTAGCCAGCAGTTCCGGCGTTGGGTTTAATTCCTTTGGGCAGACCAGGTGATACGTCATCCCCATGATGGCCGCGCCGATCATCAAGGCGTTGGCCACGTTGTTCCGACCATCCCCCACGTATGTAAAGTGGATTTCGTCATAGGGTTTCTTGAGGATTTCCTTGGCCGTTAAAAAGTCTGCCAACACTTGCGTCGGATGGTCTTCGTCGGTCAGCCCATTCCAAACGGGCACGCCCGAGTATTCCGCCAGGGTTTCCACGGTCCGTTGGGAGAAGCCCCGGTATTCGATACCGTCAAACATGCCACCCAATACCCGCGCCGTATCCTTGGCCGATTCCTTCTTGCCCATTTGTGTGCCGGAAGGTCCGAGGTAGGTCACGTGGGCCCCTTGATCGTAGGCCCCCACTTCGAATGCACAACGGGTCCGCGTTGAGTTCTTTTCAAAAATCAGGGCGATGTTTTTACCCTTTAATTTTTGCTGTTCCGTGCCCGCATACTTGGCTTTCTTTAAGTCTTCAGCCAGTTGTAACAAGAAGCCCATTTCCTTAGGGGTGTAGTCCAGTAAAGTGAGAAAACTCCGATTCCGCAAATTGTACATTGTTAATTCCTCCTTTGTTATTTACAATGACAGTATATGTAATCGGTTTCGTAAAACTTCACAGAGCTTCAAGGTGTGCCCCAAATAATTAAAAAATTATATTGGCGGGGTCGCTGACTGATTGTCGGTTGGGCTCAAGATCCTTGTCTAATCAGCTTTTACGTCCTGTAACGCTTGGCTACTGTTTTTCCCAGACGCGTCACGGTCAAATCTGTGACGCGTTTAAAAACCATGTTCCACGCCTAAAAAAATCATGGGAGGTACGACTCAAGATAACAACATCAGTAACTATTGGCATTGTAGATAATCGTTAAAAACGTCATCTGTAAACCTGATGGTCAACACTACCGAAGCCAAATGCCCGCTAAAGCAATGGGCACATTGGGCGACCTCTTAATTTTAGAAGTCCATGTAACCGGAATCTCTGGCAGCCGCAGGTGACCCAGTTACACCACCTGTTATCATCTACATATTGCAACGTCCGTTAACACATAAGATAGGAGTTATTTCGCACATGCTGAAACAATCCCGCTTCATTAGTCACGAACGCTACCGCCGCATCCTGATTGCGGCCATCTGCATCGCTCTGGCCTCACAGGTCAACTTCACCGCCTACACGCCCGGCTTCATCCTGACGCTCTCCGTCCTGCTACTGCCAATCTTTCTGTACTTCAATGCCGATCTGAACCCAATCTACATCACCCTCGCCATTGCGCTGGCCTCGCCCATCTTTCGGGGAATTCTGCTCTTCATCAGCAATGACGTCAGCCGCACCGATAACGTCCGCTATGTCATTGCCGATATGGCCTTCTACGTGTGTTACGGCCTGCTTTTCTACATCATCTACTGGCGAAAGGGCCAGCGCAACAACAGCTCCTTTCTGCTCAGCATCATCGTCTGCGACTACCTGGCTAATCTCCTGGAAGTCAGCATTTTGACGGGCTTCACCAACTACCACTACCGACTATTTCAGCTACTCTTCGTGACGGCCCTGCTGCGTAGTCTGATCAGTTGCGGATTGGCCTTTCTCTACCATCACTTCACCCTGCTTGTCCGCGACGAGGATCACGAGCAGCAGTACTACCACTTCATCTGGGTGGCCTCCGTCGTCAAAAGCGAGGTCTACTTCATGCGCAAGAACATCACGGAAATCGAGAACGTGATGAAAAACGCCTACCTGCTGAACAAACATCTCCAAGACGCCAACGCCACGCCAGCAGAACAGGAGATGGCCTTAAACATCGCCCGCGACGTCCACGAAATCAAGAAGGACTATCAAAACGTGATCTGTGGTCTCGGCAGTTATTTCGGCAACGATCAGGCCACCCCCATGCAACTGGCAGACATTCTCAAAGTCACCACTCGTTACATCCGCGAAGCCCTGAAGGAAGAACAGCGCGGCATCGTCATCGACACCCATAGTCACGTGGATCTGGTCATTCCCAATCACTACTACGTGGTTTCGATTCTCTCTAATCTCATCTTCAACAGCGCCGATGCCCTGTTGGATCAAGCCCAAGGCTACATTCGCATCACCGTGGCCGACGCCGGTCCCAACGTGATCATCACGGTGAGTGACAACGGCAGTGGTATGGATGCCGATACGCAAGCCATGATCTTCCAGCCTGGATTTAGCACGAAGTTCGATGAGACCACCGGCAATGTCTACCGCGGCATCGGCCTTTCCCACGTTAAAATCATCGTCCAGGAACAGTTTGACGGTGATATTCAGGTTGAATCGACCCCCGGCAAAGGCACGAATTTTGACATTACCCTCAGCAAACAACGCTTAACTCAGGAGGCCACCCAATGAATTTCTACATTGTCGACGACGACCCCGCCATTCCTATGATGCTCCGCCGAATCCTGGAACAGGACCCCACGAACAGCGTTGTGGGGTCCGCGCCAGCCGCACCCAAGGCCATCGCCGACGTCATGCTCCTTGACGTTGACATTGTCCTGGTTGATCTCCTCATGCCGGGCATGTCCGGCATCGAATTGGTCAAAAAACTAAAGGCCCTCCATCCCAAATTGCGGTTCATCATGATCTCGCAGGTCAAGGACGCCGACCTGCGCGCCGAGGCCTATCAGGCCGGTATCGAATTCTTTATCGATAAACCCATCAACCTGATTGAGGTCAAAACGGTGGTGGAGAAGGTGGCGCAGAATATTCAGATGGCCGCCAAACTCAACGACATTCAATCCCTGGTCGGCGGCGTGACGGTTACCAAGCCCGCCGTTGACCCCCACCAGGCGGAAAAGGCCAAGATTCTCTCAATCCTGCGTTTCCTGGGAATCACCTCCGAAGCCGGATCGGCCGACATCCTCGCCATCACCCAGATTATGCTCGATCAACAACTGAGCTTCCGCGAGATCGACTTCAACGTGGCCTACCACATTGACGACCGCGAAAAGAAGATTGTCTTCCAACGGGTGCGCCGGGCGATTAAGACGGGACTGACCAACCTGGCCCACTTATGCCTGGACGATATGGGCGACGAAATTGTGGTGGAATATGCCAATACGCTGTACGAATACAAAAACGTGCGCAGTGAGATGCTCTACCTGGAGGGTGAACGCAGCACCCGCGGTAAGACGTCACTCAAGCGTTTCTTTGACGGCCTGGTACAAGAGGTCTAGCTACTGGTCCTAGTTTTTTTGCCATGATTGACATTTAAAGGTCGTCGTCACTATCCCCGTGACGGCGGCCTTTTTACGTGTCTTCATTAGAAAAGGTGACCCCCACTGCGCATTTTACGTTGACAAATGTAAACGATAGTCTTAAGCTATTTACATCGACTACATTTGTAAACACAAAGAGAAAGTGAGTGTCTTCCTATGGCTAAATTAATAGTTACCCTCGTGGCTGCGGCCGCGATTAGCTTCATCGTCTGGTGGTTCTTCGGCAAACACACAACTGCGGCCGTCACCGCCGACATGGTGACGACGGATAAGCAGGACGTGGACGTTGCCGTGAACGGCGGCTACTCGCCCAGCACCGTCGTGTTAAAGCGGGGCGTTCCCGCCCAGATCACCTTCAATCGCAAGGACCCCTCCAGTTGTTTGGAACAAGTGGTCTTCCCCGACTTCGGGATCAACGAATTCTTACCTAAGAACGAGAACCACGCGATTGACATCGATACCAGTAAATCCGGCGAGTACGACTACGCCTGCGGGATGAACATGTTTCACGGTAAGGTCATCATCAAGTAAATAATCGGTACTGATTAAAAAATGGAGGTTATCCTATGGCAAAAGTAGAAAACACGCAACACGTTGAAATCATGGTCGACGGCGGCTACCACCCCAACACGGTGACCCTCAAACAGGGCGTTCCCGCAACGCTTACCTTCAACCGCATCAGCGACGCTGGCTGTCTGGATCAGGTTCAGATTCCCGACTTCAACGTCTTCACGGATCTACCACTGGGCGATCCGCAGGCTGTGACCATTGACACCACCACCGCTGGTGAGCACACGTTTAGTTGCGGCATGAACATGGCCCACGGGAAGATCGTGGTGGCACCATGAGCATCAAAAATCGGTTTATCGTCTCCTTAATTCTCTCGCTCCCCATGCTGGTGGAAATGCTGGCCAAACCCTTTGGCTTCATGTTGCCGGGTGGCGCCTGGACCATGTTTCTGCTCACGACCGGCGTCATGGCCGTCTCCGCATGGCCCTTCATTCAAAGCGCCTGGGCCGCCTTTCGTCACCACCATGCCAACATGGATACACTAGTCGCCATCGGAACGGCTACGGCCTACCTTTACAGCACCTACGCCATGGTGACGGGTAAAGCGGTCTTCTTTGAAAGCGCCGCGTTTGTCATTACCTTTATCCTATTGGGACAATACTTCGAGGAGAAGATGAAACATTCCGCTTCTGGCGCCGTGGAAAAGCTGATCGGTCTGCAGGCCAAAGAAGCCGACGTCATGCGCCACGGTGAATTGGTTCAGATTCCGTTAAGCGACGTGATGGTCGGTGACCTCATCCGGGTTAAACCTGGGCAGAAGATTGCCGTTGACGGTACCATCATCGAGGGTACCTCAACCATCGACGAATCCATGGTGACCGGTGAAAGCCTCCCCGTCACCAAAAAGACTGGTGATGCCGTCATTGGCGCCACCATCAATGGCACCGGGACCTTCATGTTCAAGGCCAGCAAGGTCGGCAACGACACGCTGTTGGCCCAGATTGTAGACATGGTCAAAAAGGCTCAGACCAGCCACGCCCCTATTCAAAAGACCGTCGACCGGGTCGCCGATATCTTCGTCCCAGCCGTCCTGATTGCGGCCATCCTGACCTTCACCGTCTGGTACGTCTTGCTGGGTGCCAGCCTGGTTAACGCCATGCTATTTGCCGTTTCCGTCATCATCATTGCCTGTCCCTGTGCGCTCGGCATTGCAACTCCCACGGCACTCATGGTGGGAACCGGCCGGAGCGCCAAGATGGGTATCCTCATCAAGAACGGGGAAGTCCTAGAAATGGCGAACAAGATTAAAACGGTGGTCTTCGACAAAACGGGAACCCTGACTGAGGGCCATCCCCAAGTCACCGACGTGGTGGGCGATCGCGCCACCGTGCTTCAACTCGCGGCCAACTTAGAAGTGGCTTCCGAACACCCCCTGGCTGCCGCTATTCTAGACGCAGCCAAGGCCGAGAACTTAACGCCAACCGCCGCAGCCGATTTCCAGGCCATCCAGGGTAAGGGCGTTCAGGCCACCGTTGACGGCCAACGCGCCTTTATCGGCAACGCCAAGCTCTTGGAAGACTACCACCTCACCGACCAGGATCAACAACGAATGGATCGGCTCCAAGCCGAAGCTAAGACCGTGGTCATCGTCGGTCGCGACAATCACGTCATCGGTCTGATTGCCATTCAGGATGCCCCTAAACCCAGTTCCGCCGAGGCCATTGCGGCCTTGAAGGACCGCGGTTTGCGGACGGTCATGCTGACCGGGGATAATCAACGCGTCGCTCAAGCGATTGCCGATCAAGTGGGGATCGACGCCGTCATTGCGGACGTCTTGCCGGCAGATAAGGCCGCTGCCGTGAAACGGCTTCAGGCCGATGGTCCCGTGGCCTTTGCCGGCGATGGGATTAACGACGCCCCCGCCCTGACTACCGCGGACGTCGGCATCGCCATGGGTTCGGGAACGGACATCGCCATTGAATCTGGTGGGATCGTCCTCGTCAAAAACGACCTGCTCGATGTGGTTCGGGCCCTAGAACTCAGCCAAAAGACTTTCAACCGGATCAAATTGAATCTCTTCTGGGCGTTCATCTACAACACACTGGGAATTCCCGTCGCTGCTGGTATTTTCGCTGGAATCGGCTTGATGTTAAGCCCAGAACTTGCCGGACTCGGCATGGCGTTCAGTTCCCTCTCTGTCGTGGCCAGCTCACTGCTCTTAAACAAAACCAAGCTCACGACCACGCCCGCCTCTACTACACGGATGGCCTAAGGAGGGTCTCTGATTCCGCCTTACCGTTCGCCAAATTTGGGCCGGAACGCGGTGGGCAGGACGGCCCGAGCCACAGAGCGGTCTCGGACCTTGCTTTGAACCGCTAACCCACGTTTCAAAGTCACCATTTTCCAAGTAGACCACTTGGAAAATCCCACGGCTGAGCCCAAATTTGGCTCACTCACGGCTCACATAGATGATCATCCGTGACGTTTATGCTGAAATATCAGTAACATCCAATACAACGTAACGGTGGAGTAGCCGGAGGAGGCCAGAGATGCAGGCAGCCGTGACAACGGTGTTAGCCGAGTATCGGCTTACAGCGTGGGACA
>NZ_AZFS01000064.1:0-54331 GCF_001434395.1 Levilactobacillus hammesii DSM 16381 | reverse complement strand
CGCTTCTCAGGCCGCAGGCGGTCCCCACAGCAGCCGGAATCTCTGGCAGCCGCAGGCGGAACGGCAAGGCGGCCAGCTACCACCACCGTTGCCCAACAATGCACAATAACGTTAAGTCTTGAAAGGCGTTGGTTGCCAGAAACTCTCTGGTAACCAACGCCTTTTTAGCATGGGTTCAATTCGGCAATGCCCTAACCCACCGTGACCCGCAAAGCCTGGACAATTGTGTCTTCCAGACTCTCCGGCTTAGTGATTGGCGCATAGCGATCAATTAGCTGGCCGTCCCGACCAATCAAGAATTTGGTGAAGTTCCATTTGATCCGACCGTGCCCCGCCGTCGCCTTAAGGTAAGTAAACAAGGGGTCTTCGTCCTCCCCGTTGACCCGCACCTGCTTAGTCATGGGAAAGGTTACGCCATAGTGCATCTGACAGAAGTCACTGGTGGCTTCATCCGAATCGAGTTCCTGGTGAAACTGATTGGATGGCAGTCCCAGCACTTCGAGGCCTTGATCATGATACCGCTTATACAACGCTTCAATGCCCTCAAGTTGCGGCGCTAGGCCACATTTGCTCGCCGTATTCACAATGAGCACCACCTTGCCGCGATAATCCTTGAAATCAATCGTCTGACCGCTCATCTCAGTTTCGGAAAAATTATAGATTGTTGCCATGGGCCAACTTCCTTTCTAGAAACGATCCTTCGCAAAACAATTAATCCGTTTAAATCAGTTGTGCATAATCAAATTATACACCAACTAATTTAGAATTGCGTCTAATCCATTGCTGGATAAACCGTGGCAAAGCTACCGTCCCAGATGCCTTCGTGGTGACGGCGAATCACCGCGGCGGGGAGTTCGGGGGTTTCAAAGGTCGTGCTCATCCCAGAAATGGTCATCATGTCAAACCCGCGATCATGGCCGACCCGAAAAGCGGTGTCCACGCAGTATTCAGTCCGCAAGCCACAGATCTCCACGCTTTCCGCCAGGATGTGGTGTAACCGTTCCGCCAAGCCCGTCTCGTAAAAGGAATCCGAGTGGTATTTCAGAAAAACCGTATCCGCCGTCTGCCGGTGCAAGCGCGCATCTAAACGCCACGCATCACTGCCATACGGCAACGTATCGTCCGTATGCTGCATGAAGATCACGGGCCGGTCCTCATCATGGTAAATATCTAGGCGCTCATTGATCCGGTCAACCAGCGCTGCGTACCCCGCTGCTTGATTCAAGCCGTTTTGAACATCGATCACTAATAGGACATCTGCTTGTGGCATAGTTGTCACCCTTTCGGTCATTTAGTTGCTTTGAGTGTAGCACGCTTCCCTTAAAATTTCAGCACGCGGATCGGATAAACCACAACTGCCCCACGCAGCCTCTACTTATTACTAACGAGAAAAAGGCGATTTCAGTCTCACTTTTTTGAGAAAGAAATCAGAAATCGACAAAAACTCGCTGACAGTCCTGAATTGGCTGTCAGCGAGTTCTTTATTTTGAATCTTAGGATCACCGATTTTTCACTGACTTATAGGTGACCTAGTCGAAATACCTTTATTCACACGCTTTTCCGTTACGGCTGCGTCTTCAACATCTCCACTGCCTTTTCCGGCGCAGCCTGTATCAGATACGTCAGCAACTCATCGAAGGGCAAATCCGTTTGCACCAAGGTTTCATCCTGATCGTCAATCACATCAAAGACCGAGATGATGGGATAGCGAAGGCGGGGCAGCCGCTCGCGAGCATTGACGCCCACGATATTGCTATCAGCCACCTCAAAATCATGCACCAAAGCAAAGCTGACTTGGCGGCGGAGATAACGGTCGATGCTCAGGCCCTGACTGCTAGCCAACGCCAACACCCATTCCGTCAGACGCCGATCGGTGGCCGCAAATTCCAAGGGCTGGTCACGCCGCATCCAGTTCATCACCGTCAGCATGTCATCGTTCGGGATTTGACCGCCATAAGTGCCCTGGCCCTCATAACCGTGAAAACGGTAGCTACTATCCAGATGCGGTTCATCTTTTACGACTGGCAGATGCTCGATGTCCCGCAAATCAGCCGCGCTCTGAACGACTCGTGGTTCCGAGCAATAGTTTCGATAAAGGGTGACATCGGCTTCAGCCAGCAGATCTGCGGACAGGTTCGGGTAACAGAACAGGGCCTTGATGGCAAAAATGTCCACGCCCAGTAAGAGACTCCACAACACAGGAATTAACATTTTTTTGGTCAAGTCACGAAAGAGGGCCTGACCCGACCGATCCAAAACTGAGTAATAGGCCTCTTGATCAAGCATAATCTTACTGCCCACCTTGGTGCGGTACATGAAGGGCACGTCGTTTTGGTCGACCATAAACTTACTACCACCCTCACTCTCGACAATCATGGGTGCTGGTCCCTCGTCTTCGCGTTCCTCAAACAACACACCAAGGAGCGCGTCATCGGCGAGTACATCCCAGGCGTCGTAGGGCTCCTGATGAACACCGACCACAGAATATCCCATAGGAGCAACCCACTTAATCAGTTGCATCACAAAATTAAAGTCGGGATTGTAAGGTTCAATGGGATCTGGGAGGGTATCGGTATTTAAAATATCAACGAGCACATTTTGGAGATGGCCCTGATCCAGATCGTGGGCAAAGTAGTAACGACCATCACTGCTGAAAAGTTCAAAGTGGGATTGGCGTTCACGCATGCGGCGGCGTTCACCGGAAAATAGCGTGACGACCCCCTCAGACACTAGCGGCATGCGCGTACCATAATCGTACGCCGACACACTACTTTCCAACTGCATCTTTTTGAGAAAATCATTCAAATCAAAGCCCTGTTCTTCTTCCATGTCAGACCTCCTACGGTTAACCTCGAGCGGCAAACAACGGTACTTTAGCTTACGGTCTAACTGTAGCATGTGGCCCTGACACATGGTGTCGCTATGGCGCGGTCTGGCTGCAAAATCGAAAATTTTTTTAATTATATTTCGGTCGTGCAAAGAGTGGGACAGGAGGCGCTTAGATCCTGAGCATTAACCCCATAAGGCGGAAAATCCCGGGCTTGGATTATTCGCCTTATGGGGTTAAGCGCAGGGATCTGCCTTCTGTCCCACGTTTCAGCCATATACGTTTTGAGCGCAAAAAAAGTCTGGAAGTTTTGTCCCAGACTCTTGAATTGCTGCAAATTTTCTCTTGGCGCGCATTTCTCAAAACACCACGCAGTTAGGAATTACCGGTAGAAGCCAACGGCATCCAGCGTGTAACGCCCCGCCGTCACGGTAATCGTCACGTGATGCTTAACCGCTGGCAATCCCAGGAAGATGGCATTCTCCGCCTTATCCGCGGCGCGTTGCGGTTCAAAGTTGGGGGCCAATACGTGACCATCCACGCTGACCGCCAACCGACTCGTCACCATCTGTTTACCGTACAACGCAAAGCCGGTACCGGTGAAGTCAAACGCGACCTGCGTCTTCTCCCCGGCAGTCCCCGTTGATAGCGTGCGGTTCCAAATCGTATTGCCTAACCCACAGACATGTTGCCAATCCCCCCGATACGTGAGCCGTTCGTCTAAGTCGTCTCGTCGTTGATACTGCACGTCATCGGTCGCGGCGCTTTTGGCAATCACAATCTGCGAAATTTCGGTATGGTAGTACCCGGTTCCCAGTTTAACCCGGCCGCTATAGTGTGGATTGTCGGTATCCACGTAAGCCAACACGGTCTGACCATCAACGCTCGCCGTCAACCGATTATCCCGCACCCCGAAGCGCAGGTGATGTGGCTGGGCGAGGTCCAAGCCATCCACGTAGGCCAAACCCACTACCCGGTCGTCCTTGAGCAACTGGCAGCTGCCGTCCGTGGCGAGTTTGAAGACGTATGGGGCACTCTCCAGGCGACCTTTAACGTCCGTGACCTGGTAGAGCCCAATCCCGAAGTAATTGCCACTCGGGGAGTTCTGCTGCGTCTGCTGGTCAAAACGCACGGTCACCGCCACGGTGTAGTTGTGCCAGCGGTCATCCCCCAGCGTCAGGTTCGGTGCAAAGGAGTATTCCCAGTCCAGTGCCCGTTCGGCCTCGGTGATCTGCTGACGCAAGACCCCCTGGCCCTCACGAACCTCAACCTCAAAGGCCCCGCCCTGATCCGTGGTGTATCTTGGCGTGCCGCCCCGTTGCGTTAGATATTTTGCCGCGTAGCCGAAGTCATCTTGATAGAAGATATCCTGACTCTCCGCCACGTCCAACAGGTCATTGGTCACGGGGGCCACCTGCCGCGTATAGGTAACGGTAGGGTCATTAGCCAATGCTAGTGTGGTTGCCGTCACGATGGAATGGGACCGCACCAGAACCCGCAACTGCCCCGCTTTGGCAACTAGGGTTTCCCGCTGGCGTTTCAACCCGCTATCGTACGCCTGACCCGTAGCTGGCCCGCGACTCTCCCAAACGGTGACCGGTTTGCCAACTGCCGGCAAGTTGCGCAGCTGGAGCGTGTACGTCCGCGGTTCGGCACTGTCGTTCACCAAGACGGTCGAGAAGTCCTGCTTATCCGGGGCCACCAGCGTCAAATAGCTGGGAGCCGCCGTATTTTCCGTCAGATTCTCCGTTCCGCCAACGCGGCTACCACAGGCACTCGGCAGGTAGCGCCAGGGGTGGCTTTCCTGCCAGCCCGCCTGAGCAAAGTCCGTGAAGTGCTTCATCACCTGTAAGCCCACGTTATCCACCTCAAAGTAGCCGGACCACGGGTGATTGGCCGTAATCAATTCCTTGTGACTATAATTCACCCCGGGATAGTAGGCGGAAACGGCCGGCTGGAAAATGTAGAAGGTCCGCCGGGAGTTCACGTAGCTCTTAATCAGACGGTTGGCAACGTCCAAGCCACTCTGCTTTCCCCCAATGCCATCGCCGGAACTCGCCCGCACTCGGTACTTGCCAAAGGTCATTGGCGCAATGCCCTCGCTATACCAAACCTCGTGGTGCTGCTCATCGGCCAAGCGTTTGTATGGCTTATGCGGCCCATCATCGGTATTATAGTGATAACCGACTGCCGCCACGCGCTGAAGTAGTTCCCGGTCAGTCAACATGGCATCACCAAACGCCGTCTCGTAATTCTGATCGGCCGCAATGATCTTGATGTGCTGATACTGAGCCACGGGGAAGCCGTCAGGAAAGTCCGTATCATTGTGGAGCCGGTCCGCAAACCACTTGATCCACCGGTACATGGGGTGTTTGGTCTCATTTCGATCCGGATCGACGTAATCGAATAGGTAACCGAACTGTTGATAGGCCGCCACGATAGTCTGCTTGTAGAGTTGATACATGGGCTCATAAGCATCCTCACTGACGTTGTGGTCGGGATCAGCGCTCTTCACGGCTTGCCAGAGCGGCCGCAGGTAACCGGGTTCGCCCCAACGCAGGAGGCTCGTCTTCAACTGGGGATGGTATCGCTTGGCATCCGCAATCAACTGGTAACCGGCGCCCCGCAAGACGTTGGCGGGTTCCTCGGCCGAACGCTTCGTGGCCGGTTCGGTCCCGGACGACGTATTGGCATCATCCCCCAATTCCACCTTGACCATGTTCATTAAGGGATGGGGCCCACCAAACAGAATCTGTAAAATCTGCCGATAACTCGCGGGTTGTTCTGCTTTATAATCTAATAATAACCGTGATGAATTATTACAGCTCAGGTAACCAAACCCCTTGAACGTATTGGCATCATGGGCCGTGGTATCCAGCAGGTCACCATCAATAGTCACTAATGTTGTATTCATTAATTCCGTCACACTCCGATCTATTAAAATACAGTTTAAAAATATGAAGCTGGCTGATCACCTGCGGCTGCCAGAAGTTCCGGCTGCTGTGGGGACCGCCTGCGGCCTGAGAAACGGTCTTCCGGCTCGGTTTGAAGCCTGACCAAAACCGTCAGTCTCCAAACACGTCCCACGGTGTAAGCCGCTTCTCGGCTAACACCGTTGTCACGGCTGCCTCCACTTCTGGCCTCCTCCGGTTAAGCGAGTTCTTAACTCTAACATTGATGTGAGCATCGCCGATCTGGCAACGTTCATCCCAGGTTATGGGCAACTTTCAGTGGATCTGTGAGTGAGCTAATTTTGAGTTCGGCTATGCCATTTTCCAAGTAGTCTAGCTTGGACGCCCTCAGGGAATATAGTCGAAACCTGTTCCAGCTCAAATTTGGTGAATAGTAAGTTCGTATCATGATGCAACGTTGCCTGCAATACCGGCAGATGACACCAGTACCTTCAAGTTTGCCAAGCAACTAAAGTTTTAATTATTGGTTTATGTGCATAAAGAAACTAAGAAATCTCAAATTTTAGTAAACGTTTGCTCACTTTTACAGCTATAATACTTATATGCAATGGAATACGCAGCCTGTAAATAAATCTCATTCAGGAGGACATCCGATGACAACCATCAAAGATGTGGCCAAAAGTGCTGGTGTGTCGGCCTCGACCGTCTCACGGATCTTAAATTACGATGCCACACTCGCCGTCAGTGAAGAAACTCGGCGGAAGGTCCTAGAAGTCGCCGAAAAATTACAATACAAGAAAAAAGCCAAGAAAGCCAAACAATCCGGTGCCAAAATCGCCGTGGTTCAGTGGCACTCCGATAAAGAAGAATTAAACGACCTCTACTATTATCAAATTCAATACGGTATCGAGACCCGGGCCCTCAGTGGCGGTGTTTCCGTGGATACCATTTCCTTTAATAATATTGCGCACATTGACCTCACCGCTTACGTCGGGATCATTGCCGTGGGCAAGTACGATGAATCCGAAATTCACCTACTCGCCGACTACCATAAGCCACTGGTCTTCATCGGTGAGAATTACCTACTCTACGGTTTCGACAGCGTTCAGAGTGACTTCTTAACACCCATCAACTGGATTATTAATCATTATCTGGCTGAAGGGATTAAGGATATCGGTTTGATTGCTGGCCAGGAGGAAACTCTGACCGAACACAACGCCGTGTATGATCCTCGCGCCACGACTTATCGCACGCGAATGACACGTGAGAAATTGTTTAACCCGGACTACCTCTTCACGGGCAGTTACGGCCCCGATTCCGGCTATCTCCTAATGGAACGGGCCATCACCGAGCTCAAAGATGACCTCCCCCATGCCTTCATCATCGGGAGTGATTCCATGGCTATCGGTGCGCTCAAGGCCCTGAAGCAACACGATATCCAGGTTCCCGATCGCGTGAATATTATTAGTTTTAACGACGTGGCGATTGCTAAATACGCTTATCCCGCACTCACCACGGTTCACGTTTACACGGAAATCATGGGCGAACGCGCCTTCGATCTGCTCCAAGAACAGATCAAAAATGCCAATAAGATCCCTGAATCAGTCGTGATTAGTACTCGAATTATTAAACGCGACAGCAGTCTCTAGTTATCATAAAACCCGCAGTCAAACCCAGGCTTCCTCATGCTGGGTTTGACTGCGGGTTTTAACGATTTAAGTGGTCCAATTCATCCGGCACCAACACCGCTAATGATCACATCAAACCTAGTTTTGACTTTCTCAGCTTCAACTACATGCTTACCTTCCGCTTACAACTGCCAGAGGTTCTGGCGACTGTGGGGGTCAACCATCACGGGCCAACCGAAAGGCGGAAGACCACCGTCATTCGTTTTTGAAGTTAGGATCAATGTCTAACCACCGTTTACGCAGGTAGAATGCCGCTGCCTTCGGTTGACGATCACGGGTAAACAGGCCCTTCTTGTTGCCGTTAACCCGCATGTTGCCTTCAACCGTTTGGAAATCGGCCAAATTCCACGGCTGTTCCCCGCGGATGAAGTCGTAGGAATCAAAGACCCGATTGAACATCTGGAGCAATTCAATCTGATACTCCTCACTCCACATCACGGATGGCAGCTTGTGCAGGCCCGGTTGGGTGTCGGCCCCGTACTCCGAGAAGACGATCGGCTTATCAATATCCGAGGCCGCCCACTTGTCGAGTTCCGCGCGAAGCCCCGCTTCCCCATCGGAGATCTCATACCCCCACTTGTGGTACCAACCTGGATAGCGGTTCAACAGGTAGAAATCTGGGAACTGCTTGCAGTAAGAGGTATCGAAGGTATCGTCTTCGTTTAGGGTAAAGGTCCGCGGCCGTTGATCGGGATCTAAGGCCTTGGTATCCGCAAAGAGTTTTTCAAAGTATGGCACGGCCGATTCGCTCGACGTATCGGGCTCGTTGAGGAGGCTCCACGCCAGCACACTCGGGTGATTCTTATCTCGATGAACCATATCGGTAATCTGATCCAAGTGCTTCTTGTAGAGCTCTTCAGTCCAATCGCCATCGAAGAAGGATTGGTCGAGGCCCCCTAAGAAACTGGCCGCGGCCATTTTAAACCCAACGGCGGGCACCTCATCGATGATTAAGAAACCTTCCCGATCGGCAAACCGGTAAACCTCTTCGTCATAGGGGTAATGTGACGTCCGGAAGGAATTGGCTCCCATCCATTTCATCAATTCAAAGTCGCGCATTTCCACGTTGAGGTCAAAGGCCCGGCCCGCATAAATGCTGTCTTCGTGGCGACCGAATCCCTTCAAATAAACGGGTTGGCCGTTCACTAAGATCTGATGACCTGCAATGGCAATCGTCCGAATCCCAATTTCATCGCTGTACTCGTCAATCAGTTGGTCATTGGCTTTTAATTGGATAGTCAACGTGTAAAGGTGGGCGTCACGCACGTTCCACAACAGCGGGTGCTGGACGACCAAGTCACCGGTCCGGCCATTCCCCGTTGCCACAACCTGCCCCTTTTCATCGCGCAATGTCACACTGACACTGGCGGCCGCCTGACTCGTGGTCACGGTGTAATGCACCGTGGCGGCATCGTCCTGTAACGTGGACACCGCCGTGTAATCCACCACGTGATTCTGTGGCGTTGCGATCAGGTGAACACTACGGTTAAGGCCCGAATAGTTGTAAAAGTCAAAGAAAGGCTTGGCCATCTTCTTACCATTCTTGAGAACCGCGGTATCACCGGCTGGCAAGGCATCCCGGTGAAGCTCATTGTTCATCTTCAAGACGATTTCGTTTTCGGCGTCAAATTTCACGGCACTGGTAATATCGGCAAGAAACGGTAGGAAACCGCCCTCATGACTGCGGATCTCCTGGCCGTTCACGTAGACCGTTGCCCGGTGCGTTGCCGCGCCAAATCGTAGGCCAATCAATTGGCCCCGCAGTGATCCCGGGATAAATACCCGCTTGGCATACCAGAAGTCCCCGGTAAATTCACGTGAATCCTTGTCCGTAAAGAAGTCATTGAAACTAGCCGGTACGGGCATCTTAATCGGGTCTGGCAGTTGCTGGGTCCAGTGTTGCGCACCCCCCTGACTCTCGCGGTCAAATTCAAAATCCCACAGACCGTCTAGTTTTTGATCAAACCGGCATTGATTGGTCAACGGGTAGAGTAATTCTTTTTCCATAACGTCTGATTCCTCCAAGCTTTTTCTTTAAAATTCATCCAGGGTGACTTTAGTTGTCTGCCCGTTCAAGGTTATTTCGACACGGTTCCCCACGAGTGCCACCGTTGGCACGACAATCTGGCCATCGGCATCCAAACTTTCTAACTCGCGGTCACCGAGGTAGAGCGAAACCAGCGTGTGTTTCCCCGGCTTCAGGATCCCCGTTTGTAGTGGAATCTTGGTCTTAGGGAAATAAATGTTGGTATTGGGTTCTGGCACGGACAGGTCGACCTTTAAGTTGTCAGACAGGCCAACCAGCCCGGTGATTCCCACGCGCGTCTGGTAAAAGACGGCGTTCTTCGCCTTCACGGCAACCTCGTGTTCCCGCGGATCGCCACTGTCGGGGGCTGCAAAGCTCCCTTCGGCAACGTGCAGCTCCCGGGCCGTGTCAATCTGGTGAATCCGCACGTGCCACGGCATCGCTGGGATCACGTAGTTTTTAATTTCGACATCATTCCAGGGTTGCCAGTCAGAGTAGACGTAGTCATCATGAATTTGATAGTCCGCGTACTTGAAGGCCGTTCGCCAGAAGTTCTCCGACTCGGAAACGGCCAGCGTGTTGTCAAAGGCCCCCTGTTTTAGGAGCACAGAACCCTTGGGCGTACTGAAGCCAAAGGTTGAGGAGTACACGTACTTTTCGTACTTGGCTGCCCCTGCCGCGTGTTCGTGGGAGTGTTGGCCGGCCGTAAACGACTGAACCTCCAACCCCGTTTGACTGTGGGCAACCAGCATCCGCGGTTCCGGCTGTTTTTTCAGGGATTCAAACTTGAAGTCTTCGCTTTCCGGCGTTGTCCAGAAGGGATCGTCGTCCGGTAAGGCGTAGAAAATGAAGGTCTTCAGCGCCCAATAGGCCGAAGCGGGCCCATTGTAGCCCTCCGCAAAGACCATGTTGGGATAGGCATACCCGATGGGAATCAAGCCGTCCGTGGTAAAGATATTTTGTTGGAACCACCAGCGAAGGTTGTTCAAGAGCAAGTGCTTCACATCCCCGAGGCTGTATCCCGTTGGCAAGTCAATGTGCGCATAAGCCGCCACGGCCCAGAAAGCCGCTTGGGCAAAGCGATAATCGAGGCTCCGACCATACGGCAGGGCCGCACCATCGGCCGCAAACCAGTTGGCATAGCTAGGTACAAACGCCTTAGCGCGCTCCCGCAACAGCGTGGCTTCATCCCCCTGCCAGTCGGTCAACCCAACCGTCAGTAAGGTGAAGAACTGGTAAGCAAACGGAATGTAGTTATCAATCTGATTCTTGTAGCCGTCGTAAGACCAGCCGTGATCCAGGTAATGCGTGTTGGTGATAGCATAGTCGTCGGCCACCAACTGGGAATGATCGGCATAGCCCGTGTCGGTGATAAATTTATTCACCATGGCTTTGAAGAAGAGCCAGTTGGTCTTGGGCACGACCTTGTCGTTAACCTGGTCCATCCAGTCCACAACCTGCTTCTGTTGCGTGGTGGACAGACTATCCCAGAAGTTGGGCTTAGTTTCATACAAGAAGGCGGTCAGGGCCCCCATTTCGACGAAGAGCTGGTCGTAGTCGCCCAAATCGCCACCCCAGTAGCTGTCTGACTGGGGATCGACGCCGGCGAGAATGCCCTGCGTGGTCATTTCAAACCAGTCGGGATAGGCCTTAATGTTCTCCGCGTTACTGAAGAACGGGCCGAGCCCCCAGAGTAAGCGCATGAAACCCTCGATTTCCGTCTTATCCTCCAGATAGACGGCACCACTATCGCTCATACGAAAGCGTCCGCGCAACTTTTGTTGACGCAAGACGTCCATGGCTGGGCGCAAAATATCAAGCAATGCCGACTTCACATCCGCTTTACTGCGGAGGGGATTGGCTTTGATTTGTTCATTAAATAATTGCCGTTTCACGTTAAGTCCTCCTTTACCTTTTTTCGAAAAAGGCCCTACGCCGCTATTGACATAGAGTCTTCTTTGTACAATCAGAGCAATGATTACTTCACTTATAGAGCAGTAACGTATGGGCAACATTGAAGAAAACCGTCGCCTTACCGTTCGCCAGTGAATTTTCATCGCAAGTCGTAAAATCTACCGAACACGTTTGATCATGGCGATCGCAATACCACCGATTAATTCCATGGCAATGGCAAAGATGAAGATGGCACCGTAACCGAAGGCCGCAACAATGGCAGAAGCGACCATGGCCCCTAACATTTGACCCAACGTGTTGGCCAAGTTGATCAACCCTAAGTCTTTGCCGGCCGTATCGGAGGAAGGCAAAACGTCCATGTTCAAGGCGCCATCGACGGAGTTGTACAACCCATTACCGAAGGCGGCGATGACGGCGTAGACGAACATTGCCCATGGCTTCTGAACGAACAGTGGGAACAAGGCGGCGAAACCTAACGCAAAGGTGGCAATCACAACAGGAGCTTTAACCCGGTTTAACTTGTCGGCCAATGGTCCCCCAATTAAGGCGAAGATCACACCGATAACTAACATAATCGTTGAGAAGATTGAAATTGATTTCCCAGCTTCACTCGTTCCTTGACCAATGTAGTCGGTGAACAAGAAGAGTAAGAAGGTCGTCACAATCGTTGACCCAACCACCATGAAGAATTTACCCGTCAAGGCAAGGTAGAAGTCCCGTGCATCATGCGTTGGGAAGAAGAAGTACTTCTTTAAGGTGTCCTTGTTCAAGGATACTTTAGGTTCATCCAGGTTACCCTTTTCTTGAATCAAGAGTAAGTGAATGATGGCCAAGATAACCGTACTGCCGGCCATGAAGTAAATCCCCATTTTAACGTTACCCAGGAATTGAGCCGCTAACAGCGCGAACCCTTGTTGGGCAATGGTAAAGCCGACCCCGTAGAAGGTCGAAACGGTTCCCCGCCATTTCGGGGCAACCCGGTCCGATATTTGCGGGTATATCGCCGCCGCAATGGCGTTTTCGGCCGCGGCCGCGATAATCCAAATCAGAATGATGGCCATAATCGATTTGACATTGGCAATCACAATCAGGGAAATTGCAATCGCGATCGTCCCAATGACAATGTAAGGCTTCCGTTTCCCGAACCGCGTCCGGGTCACATCAGAGAAGGCCCCGAATAACAGGTTGGCGACGGCCCCAGTGATGGAAGCGACCGTGGCAAGAATCCCAACGGCCCAAACTTTATGTACGGGGTCCAATTGCGCGAATAATTGCGGGATTAAGACACTTCTAGTAGACCCAATCGGCCCGTACCAACATAATGGCGCTAAAAACATGGCGGAAGAAACCATCCAAGGCAGTTTCGGTTGTTCCTCGTCTTTAACTTTGGCGTTGGTAACGACCCCGACACCTGCCTTGACGGCTTTCTTATCCGTCCGATCATCTTTCGACATGACTGCTCACTCCTAAGTATGTATAGAATTGTAAGGGCTTTCTTTTCTGAGTAATTTTTAGTCCCCGCTAAATCATGATTCGGGGACGTCTTTAAAATACGAAATCATTCAGAATAAAACGCTTACAAGTGGATTATAACGCTTTCATTTCGTAAAGTATAGGCTAAATTTAGTAAAATATTACCTAATTTTACAATATTTACTAAATTAAAAGAGTGTGTGACGAGAGAGCTTCGCCACGCACTCTTTTGCACGAAAAAAAGGTGTACGCCTCTTTTGGCAGCACACCTCTGACTAACTGATCAAAATTTAAGAGACACGTTTGCAGGTTGGTCGTGCTGAGCTGATGGCCTTCATTAACCCATCCGATACCCAGTTGCCCCTCATGATTACTAAACATGCCGGCCTACTGATCGGAAATTTTCGCATCCTTACAGAGCTTTTGCAAGTCCGCTGCCGCGACCATCAGCTTCACTTCACCCGTTTCCAGATTCACGTCCGCCTTAAGATTAACGGTCTTTGTCATCAAACTGCCCGTCTGGCGTTTGATCTTCAGTGGCATTGAATACGCTAACGTCTCATATTGTTGGTGCATGGGCGATCCCTCCCAGTTCAAGTTGCCCACAGCGTAACACAATTGCGGGAGCCTTACTGGGCACGCGTCTTACAAATATTTTTATGAGCCGCGCAGGTTAGTCAACGCGCTTCTTCTGCAGGGCCACCTTCAGCCATCCCACTACCGCCGGAATCAAGGATACCACGATGATCCCCAGTACGACGGCCGAGAAGTGCGCCTTCACAAAGGCAATGTTGCCGAAGAAGTAACCCCCACCGCAGCAGATCGCCACCCACGCCACGGCCGCACTCACGTTGTATTTCAGGAATCGGCGATAATCAAAGTGCGAACCGGCGGCAACAAAGGGCACAAACGTCCGAATAATTGGCAAAAACCGACCCAGGAAAATGGCGAGAGGCCCGTGCTTACGGAAGAACCGTTCCGACTGCGCTAGACGTTCCTGATTGATCAACCTGCCAAACCAGGAGCGCTTATTTAAGGCCACGCTGGTTCGCCGCCCCAGGTAAAAGTTCAACGAATCACCGCCAATGGCCGCCACTAGAAACAGTGGGATAAACCACCAGATGTGCAGGCCATATGCCGGATTGGCGGCCAGTGCCGCAGCTGCGAAGAGTAACGAATCGCCCGGCAGAAACGGTAGGATTACCGCCCCGGTTTCCACAAAAATAATGGCGAACAGGATGAGGTAGGTTGAACTGCCGAACGTATTGACAATGCTGACGAGGTGACTATCAATGTGTAACACGAAATCAATGAAATATCCCATGAGGTCCTCCATCAACCGCACAAAATCACGGTCGTCTCTTATTTAACCTCAATAATATTGAAAAATCGTGGACGCTGACAGAGGCAACAAAAAAGATTAATCTGTGATTTTATCAGAGTTTAAGTCTCGGTAGACTCGTAGAATCACGCAAACGCGATATTAACACAATTTCTGAAACGCTCTGTTAGTCACAGGTACCCCTCTTGGCATTCCGCTTACCGAGAAAGTGACATCCAGAATCAACTGGTTACTTGAAAATTAAAAAGCATCAGATTGGCTTTTCCACCCCAAAGCTTCTGACGACCTTATTGACTAGACAAACGCCAGCACCGCAAAATTAATCACGAACAGTGCCGACACAATCCAAATCAACCCGTGAACCTCTTTGGCCTTGCCTTCCACCGTCTTGACCAAGCAGTAGAAAATGAATCCGGCGGCAATCCCGTAGGTAATGTTGTAGGCAAACGCCATGATGAATGACGTCATAAAGGCGGGAATCGCCTCACCAAGGTCGTGCCACGGAATCTGGCTAAAGGCACTCATCATCATGATCCCTACCAGAATCAGCGAAGGTGCAATGGCCGCCGTCGGAATGATCGACAGCAACGGTGACGCAAGTGAACTCAGCAGGAACAGAACGGAGACCACGACGCTGGTTAATCCCGTTCGCCCACCTGCCCCAATACCGGCGGAACTTTCCACGTAGGTTGTCAGGTTAGACGTTCCGAAGATGGACCCCACCCCGGTCGCAATGGAATCGGCGAAGAGGGCCTTGTCGAGTTTTGACTTAAAACCCGGTTGTGCTTCCAGCTCCAGTTCACGTTTACCCGAGAAGATCCCCGTCTGCCGGCCGGTTCCAATGAAGGTCCCCAGCGAGTCAAACGTGTCAGACAAGCTAAACGATAGAATCGTCATCAGCACCAGAATCACGCGATTGTGTTCGGCAAACAGTGACCCCATCCCCTCGGACGAGAAAGCTGCCAGAAAGGTCGTGCCCAATTGATGAAAGGAAGACCCAATCGAGTAGCCACTCGCGAGGTGCAGATTCGTCACGCCCATGGGGATCCCAATGACCGTCGTGGTTAAGATCCCAATCAGCAACGCACCGGGCACCTTACGAACCTTGAAGATAACGGTCACAATCAACCCAATAACGGCTAGGACCAGTGATGGTGAATTGAAGACGGCCAGTGCGGGAGTAATGCTCCCGTTCGTCACCACGGAGCTGATCCCGTGTTTGAAGGTCTCTTGCGTGGCGTTAAACGCTTTGCCATTAACCGTCAGTAAACTGCTCGTATCGCTGGTAAACTGCAGAAAGTTCCCGTTTTTCAGCCCCACATACGCAATGAAGGCCCCAATCCCACCACTAATGGCGAGCTGCAGGTTTACAGGAATCGCGGAAATTAACATCTTCCGAATCTTGGTGGCCGTAATAATGATATTGATAATTCCGCAGAAGAATACCAGTGCGAGGGCCTGTTGCCAAGTGAACCCTAGCCCCATGACCACGGTGTACGTGAAGAAGGCATTCAGTCCCATTCCGGGAGCCAAGGCGTAAGGCACGTTGGCAAATAACCCCATGACCAACGTTCCCGCGACTGAAGCAATGATGGTTGCTAGAAAAACGGCCTGTTGGGGCATTCCCGCCTGGCCCAAGATCTGCGGATTGACAAAGAGAATATATGACATGGCGAAGAAGGTGGTCACCCCAGCGCCAATCTCGGTACCAACGGTGGTTCCTGATTCCTTAAGCTTAAAGAACTTATCCACAGTGGATTCCTCCTAAATACGAATATTATTATATTTGCTTAAAATAATGTCAGTTTCTATAGGGACCACTATACCAGATAGCCCTGATTAAGCCAAGAAAAATATACGATACACGAACTTAATCATTTTACATTGTAGCAGTTGTGAACCAACAGCATCCCCCTCACGCACACTGGTAACCCACGCTATAAACGCAAAAAAATCCCGTAAAACCAACCGAACTGGTTTTACGGGACTTAAGCACGCATTTCTAAAAATTTACCCACTCACTTTGGCCAAGGTCTTCTGAACTTTCTGGGGCTTCTCTTGGCGCCCAATGAGTAACAATCGCAAGGTGTTTAGCACGGCGATCAGCGTCACACCGACGTCTGAGAACACCGCCCACCACATGGTGGTAATGCCGAATGCCGCCAACGTCAAGAAGAGAATCTTAATCCCCAACGCAAAGACAATGTTTTCCCAGACAATCTGCTTCGTGCGCTTGGCAATCGCAATCGTCCGTGGAATCGCCAAGGGATCATCGTTCATCAAAACGATATCGGCCGATTCGATGGCGGCATCGGAACCCAAGGCGCCCATAGCAATGCCCACATCGGCACTCGCCAATACTGGTGTGTCATTGAGGCCATCACCAACAAAGGCCAGCTTTTCTTTAGGCCCCAACTCAGCCTTCAACTTTCCCATTTCAGCCACTTTGTCTTGGGGCAAGAGTTCGGCCTTAACCGCATCGATCTTGATCTGATCACCCACGGCCTGGCCCACTTGACGGTTGTCCCCCGTCAACATGACCGTCTGGCGAATACCATTTTGTTTCAGCGCCGCCAATGCCGGCACGGTGGTGTCTTTGATGGCATCGGCCACTTCAATGGCCCCCTGGTACCGATCGGCTAATGCCACGTAGACCATGGTTCCCGTGGTACTGTCTGGCAAGTCGTTCGTGATTCCAACCTGCCGCATGAGTTTGGCATTGCCCACGTATAGGGGTTGCCCCGCACTGGTCGCTTTAACGCCCAGACCGACCAATTCCTCGGCGGACTGCTGACCATCAGCGCGGATACCAGCCATGGCCACAATCGACTTGGCAATCGGATGGGGTGACGCCACTTCGGCAGTCGCCGCCAACCGAATCAGTGCCGGCTTGCTGAGACTCACGGGAGCCACGTTAACCACCGCAAATTCACCGCGGGTCAACGTCCCCGTCTTATCAAAGGCCACCGTTTTCACCTGATTCAAGGCTTCCAAATAATTACTGCCTTTAATCAAGACGCCCGCGCGAGAAGCGGCGCCAATGCCACCGAAGTAACTCAGTGGCACGGAGATCACTAAGGCACACGGACAAGAGATCACCAGGAAGATGAGGGCCCGGTACAACCAGTCGTTAAACGGCAGTCCGAAAAACAACGGTGGCACAATCGCCAGTAAAGCCGCCATTCCCACAACCGCCGGGGTGTACACCCGCGCAAATTTCGTAATAAAGTTTTCCGTCTTGGTCTTCTTCGTCGTGGCGTCCTGAACCAATTCCAGGATCTTCGCCACCGTTGAGTCAGCATAGGCTTTTTCAACGTGGAGTTCGATAACCCCGTTACTGACAATGGTTCCACTCAACGCTTGATCACCCGCGGCAACCAGTGACGGTTTGGTTTCGCCAGTCAGGGCCTTGGTATCCAAATAGGTCTCGCCACTGGTGACGACCCCATCGGCTGGTACTTTTTCACCCGGTCGCACAATCAGGGTATCCCCCACCTGAACCTGGTCCGGCGCAATCTGTTGCGTATGCCCATTGACCACCAGGTTGGCATAGTCCGGACGAATCTTGAGGAGATCCGTGATCGACCGTTTGGACTTGCTAACGGCTGAATCCTGGAAGAATTCACCGATTCGGTAGAAAAGCATCACGGCGACGGCTTCGGGATACTGTTGAATCGCCAGCGCACCCACCGTAGCCACCGTCATCAGGAAAGCCTCACCGAAGAGTTTCCCAGTAAAGAGATCACGAACAGCTTCAACTAGAATCGGACCACCCACCAAGAGATAGGCCAGCAGGTATAGTCCAATTGTAACCGCTTTCAATAACGGTGAAAAACCTGCGATAATCAGTAAGATAATACTCCCTAAAATCATGGCTAAGTCACGTTTGGTCTCAGCTAGCTTCAGATATTCCCGCATCGTACTCGCCTCCTAAGTCTTATATGAATACTCGCTCATATGTATGGCTTCATCATAACATATCTCATACTGGTGTCAACTGCTAAAGTGGACAAACTCGCCCAGCCCTTTTATGGTAAAATGAACCCCATGGTGATAAATATGGAAAAACAAACGACTCAGCTCCCTACAACCGAAGAAATCAAAAAAAGCGTCGACCTCTTCAAAACCTTTGGCGACGCGACGCGCTATCAAATTCTCTCTTTGCTGTACCAAAATAGCCGCACCGTCAGTGAAATTACGGCGGTGATGGATGTCTCCCAATCGGCAATTTCCCACCAACTCAAGACCTTGCGCCAGGCCGGCTTGGTCATTGGCAATCGCGAGGGTAAATTCATCAAATACGCACTCGCTGATGAACATATCTTCGAAATCTTTGAGCTGGTCAAAGCCCATATTCAAGAATAGACTATCTAGACACTAAGCGGTCAGGACGTTTGCCCTGGCCGCTTAGTGTCTTTACGTTTATAACCTAAAATCTGAACGATAAAATCCCTGTTCCGTCTCAGTACTGGTAAACATTCACGCCATTAAATTCGACTAAATTGGCCGCACTCCGGCTGCCAGGGATTCCGCCTGCTGTGGGGACGCTTCAGACCGGCAGAACACCGGTCTTCTCGCTCGATTTGGAGCCACGAAGACCACCTGTCTCCAAAGTCGCCCGTGCTGTAAACTGGCTGGAAAACGCCAGTTAACACCACTTTCACGGCTGGCTCCATCCCTGACCTCCTCCGGCTCTGGTTGTGTTTTATCACAACAACGGTTGAAAACGTGGGATTTAGCAATTTCGGTCCAACTAATAACGACTATGGCAGTCATTAACTCAGTCGCCTAAGATCGCCGTGTAAGCCGTGAGGTCGGCAGATATGGGCTCAGGCGCGTCGTTCTACTTAGTCAGTAAGTGAATTCCTTACTGGCTTAGTAGAAAACCAAGCTTGTAGACTCGTGATTTTCGAGGCTTCAAGTTGTGTTCGCACCGTTCCAGTCCCATATCTGCCGACCGGTAAGGCGAAGGACCCACCAAGTTGCCTAGCAGTCCCACTGTTGTTTTATGACCGATAGATCCGCTTCAAGCCGCGGATATCGGCATGGGACAGCTTGACCTTCCCCTGATCCAACGGGTACATCACCGAATGCCGATTCATGCTGTGATCCAATCCTAGGGCGTGCCCTAATTCATGCACGGCAATGGAGTCCCCATAGGCTAGCGCGTATTCCGTGTTTAGGCTGGCTTTGGCGTGGTTGTGCACGACGATCCCGTGAATGCTGACGGTCTGCGTAATGCCCGGCCCACCACGACCGAGCTCCACACTGGTCTGATTGTGCCCCACCTGTTTGCGATAAGTGCCAAAGGTAATCCGGTTCTTGCCGTGTTTTGCAAGGCCAGGAACCAGATGGACAATCCCGGTTCGATTGTAGATGCGGATTGCCCGCTTGAACGTTTGACGCCCTGCTGGGGGCATCGTTGCCGTGAAGCGGTAATGATAAGTCTTCTTCAGCTTTAACCCCGCCACGACGGGTTCCACCGGCGTATGGGGCTTCGCCTTGTGTGCAGCCCGGCGACTAGATGACGCGCGAAGGTCCGTGACCTTTTGGGGACTGGCCTGGCCCGCATCCGAGGGCGTATCCGGTTGAAACTGCCTATGAACCTGCCGTTCCACGGCATTTCCCATGGCCGTGACCTGCTTCGATACACCGGCCAGTGGGCCCCAGCCATCCTTGACGGCCATGACCGCCACAACCAGCGCTAACAGTACCAGCAACCGTCTAACGACTTTCAATCCGCTCTTCCTTTCCTATCGTTTCCCGATTTCATCAATGATAGTGATTTTACGCGAGCAACGACGCAATAGCAAATGTCCAGAGGCGGAATCCTACCCAAAACCGCATCAAAATGATCGGTATCATTTTACTCCCGAACAGTCCTAGTCGAAACGTGCGACCCAGGCCACCTATTTTTCCTATACCATCAAGATTCGCGAATAAGTCGCAATTATCCGATCGAATTGACCGGGCGCCAATGCCTGATGAACCGCCACGCGATACTCAGGAGCCACCGTCTCACGCACGACCTGGTCGAAGTAGCCATTAATCAGGTCGCTCACGGTATCCCCACTGCTTAGCAAGAACTCCCGCGTCAGCATGGCCGGAATGACCTGTTTATCCTGTAAAACGGCCAAATGCGGTTTCAGTTCGGGCATAAAGAAGCCACTGGCCTGGCCATCGCGATAAAAGGCCAACAAGCGTTGTTCGTACGCGTGGCGGGCCTGCATAAACTTTTGATAAAGTTGCGGATAGTCCTGCTGGAGATCCCGCAAAAAGACCGCCGTCGTGGTTCCCAGATACGCCACGTTGGCCGAAAACATCTGGGGAAAGGCCGCCGTATACGCCTCTGGCTGACGCATTTCAGTGGGCACCGTCATCGCCGAAACGTAGTCCAAATAACGTTGAACCATTGCCGTGATCACGGCATCCTTCGACCCAAAGTATTGGTACAGTTTAGCCCGACTGACGTTCATGATTTTAGCCAGTTCATCCACCTTGATACCCGCAAAGCCGTGAACAATGACGGTCTCCTGAACCGCCATCAGCATTTGCAATTTTCGTTCTTCTCTGTCACGCACGCACGTCAGTCCTTCCTTTTTTTCAAATCATACCGTATTTTTGGATTGCACACAAATTATACGTTTTAGACTTTTTAAACTCATTATGTATATTTTTATTGACTCTCAGCCAAATTCAAGCTATCTTTAAAGCAGATATTTTGTCTCGTGAAGGGAGAAACTCATGCTTTCAATCGTCTTTGGCTTCGCCGGTTTACTCGTGTTAGATCTGCTCTCCATCAGTATCTGTCTGGCCCAGGAAAATGTGGCCCGACCGACCACCGCTCCCAAGGCGACGGTGCCGCGAACTGCCGATCAACAGGCATTCATGGCGCTTCCCAGAGAAACCTGGTGCCTTGACACCTGTGATGGTCTCTGCCAGAGTGCGTGGTACATCCCAGCCGCTAAACCCAGCCGGCACACCGCCCTGCTGTTCCACGACTTCCGCGCGGATAAAGCGTCCATGGCCGATTATGGCATGCTGTTTCACCGTCTGAATTACAACGTCGTCCTGACGGATAACCGCGCTACCGGGCAGAGCGAGGGCAACTATACCGGTTACGGCTATCTGGAACGGATCGATGCCCGCTGTTGGGTTGAAGCCACGATTGCCAAACTGGGGACAGATACTGAGATCGTCCTGTTCGGCACAGCCATGGGCGCCGCTATCGTGGGCATGACCTGTGGACTAACCCTGCCGCGTAACGTGAAGGCCGCCATCATGGACTCCTCATACACCTCCGCCATCGACGAACTCCGCTACCGGGTGAATCAAGAGTACCATCTGCCCGCCATTACGGTTCACGTGGCCTCAAAGGTCGTGAAGATCCAGGCCGGTTACTGCCTCGATCAGGCCAGTCCCCTTGAGGCCCTGAAGAAGAGTCATCTCCCCACCCTGTTCATCCACGGTGCCGCCGATGAAACCACACCGGTCAAGATGGCCGATGAACTTTACACGCAGTATCACGGTGCCAAAGAGTTCTGTATCATCCCCCACGCGGCTCACGGACAAAGCTACGCCACAGATCGCAAGCAGTACGAGACGCGTGTGGCGGGCTTTCTAGAACGCCACGCCGCTTAAACATAAAGGACACGACAAGCCTACGCTGAAATCGCGCAAGTCTGTCGTGTCCTTTTCATTATTTATAAACGTCATTCCTCTTGGCCGTTTTAACGACTAAAACAACAAAATTGCCATCCTGAATATCCGCAACAATTCGGTAACTGCCAACCCGATAGCGCCAGAAGGTCCCAAGATCACCTTCCAGGGCTTTTCCCCAAACACGTGGATTGGACGCCCCCTGAATATGCTCATCTAACCACTTCACAAGGCGCAATTGAACTTGCCGATCAAGCTTACGAAACGCCTTATCTGCCTTAGCCGAAAATGCCCAAGTATACGTCTTCATTCAAGCGCCAATCGGTGCCTAATCTCTTCACGAGAGACCACTGCATCATGACGATCACCGAGATTGCTAACGGCGTCTTGGTAATCAGCCTCATCTTCCAAACGTTCCAAAATCGTTTGACGCATAAACGTCGTGACTGACTCCCCATAGAAATCTGCCAATGCCTTAACTTCTCGGTATTGGTCATCTTTGAACCGCAATGATGTAACTGTCATCTTCAGCACCTCCTAGCGGTATTATACCATGCTTAGGCTTCAATTGAAGTCTGAATGTTTTCCCCTTTAATCTGCAGAAATTCTAACTCAATGTGTCACTGCGAGTGTGAACGATCAGCACACGGCGGAATCGAAGCGACACATCTCCTGAACAAGGAAACTCCCTCACTTTTTCATTCCGTCACAGTTGCCCGTATCCGGCTACCAATCAGCCCGATAAACACCAGCAGCATGCCACCACTGAGGCCGGCCATATACCACGGCAAGGCCTGGATTGCGCCATTGTGCAGCCAACTCATGCCGTACGTCAGTGCGCTAACCACTAAGTAGTAGCCCAGGCTGAACCAGCCACTGGCACTCCCCATGACGGCCTCGTAGCCGACCAGCGCCCGGTTGAGCGCGTTAGGCAGCGTCACGTTAAGGCCCAAGAATGTGAGGAAGATCCCGCCAATCATCAAAATCGGCTGTTGACCATAAGCGGCCACCACGAGGCCCCCGCTGGCAACCACGCTGAACAACAACCCGCGAAGGGCCACCTGTTCCGGCGTCCAAAAGTTCAAGCAGCGGTTCACCAGTAAGGCACCTAGTAGGCTGGCACTCGCTAGCACCAATCCTAGCCAGCCGTATTGTACGGCCGAATAGCCGAAGTGCGTCATGAAGATAAAGGGCGCCTCGGCGTAATAGCTAAATAAAATCCCATTGATGCCCCCAATCAGCAGGCCGTATCCCCAGACTACGGGATCGGTCAGCAGGCGGCGCACCACCCGCCACTGATGGACCCGCGGTGGCTGAACATCCCGGCGTTGGGTCTCGGGTAACCGACTCAGGGCATACAACCCGACCGCCACTGCCATGGTTACCAGCGTTGCGAAGACACTGCGATAGCCAAAGTAGGTCTGCATGACGCCCCCAATTAAGGGACCCAGCGCTGGGGCCAGGGCCATGGCGGCACTGGTCTTAGCAAAGACCTTGGCTCCGGTAATGCCGCTAAAACTTTCCCGCATCATCGTCTGGGTGACGACGGATCCCGCACTGGCTCCCAATGCCTGAATCAACCGCCAGCCTAGCAGACCCGTAAAGGTTCCCGTCAGATAAAGGCCCAGGTTACCCAACAGGTAGACCGCAATGCCGGCTAACATGGCCGGTCGTCGCCCCCATTTATCGGCCAACTGGCCCCACATGAGGACCCCGATGGCAAAGGCGACAAAATAGGTGCTCATCGTCAATTGTACCTGACTCGCGCTCACGTTAAAGGCCCGGCGCAGCTCTGGCAATACCGGGGTAAAAATAGACTCGCTAATCTGTGGAAAACCAACGAGTGTGATCATCAGTCCCAGGGATGGGGCTGATGGACGGACGTTTTTCATCATTTTTCTCCTTAGAATTTACTTTGAGGAAAAACGTCCGTATCCGTCTGCGGGGACACACGCCATTAGCATCTTAAGCGTCATGGGCTGGTCACCCCTTCCTGTTTAATGTTGTTTTAGACTAAGGGAAAAGGGGGGCCTTGTCAAGGGTGAACACTGATTGAACCGATGAATTCTGAAGCTGCCTTGATATATCGTGAGTGACAGGAAACGAATCTCACTCTGTTTTTTGCCCAGCATAATCGTTGACATCATCCCAGCTCGTATATATCATATGTATATATCAGGAGGCGATTAAATGAAATCTGTCAAGCCAAGAATCGTTGGAAGTTCAACCGTTCTAACGGTTCCCAAGGGGATCTCAGCAAAATATCCCGAGTACGATGTCTACTCCGGGCGAAATGGCGCAATTGTATTCTTACCAAAAGAAAAGAATCCTTTCACTGATCCTGAATTCATTAAACGCCACCAGGGGGCACTGTCCGACAAAGATTTTACCCAAGTCGAGGTTCAACATGACGAATTCTAAGTCACCGTCGTTCCCTGAACAACAAGAGATTGTGTGGGTAGACTTTCAGCCATCCAAACACAATGAATTGCGAGGTAGACATCCTGCTGTTGTACTCAGTACTAAGGGATTTTCACAGATCACTGGTCAAGTTGCCGTCTCACCCATTACGCACGCCACCAGTAATCACCTAAAATCATTCTTTGTGCCCATCTCAAACAACGCCCAGATTCAGGGGTACGTTAATCCGCTTCAATTTCATACGTTTAGTCTGCTGGGCCGACACATTACCAGTACCAAAACTTTTCTGGATGACGCCGCCTTTATGAAAGTCATCCGGACTCACGCTCAAATCCTGAACATCTACGATAAGTAGCCTAAAGGGTCTGAAACACAACTCAAAAATCGGTCATTTCAGAAACGATTAAGTTCTGAAATAACCGATTTATTTTTTGCCATGATGGTGCCGAAACGTGGGACAGAAGGCGCCTTCTGTCCCACTCCGTTTACACGCCCTGATTTACTTTAACAAGTACTTCGCATCCAGCTCATGATCAAACGACGTCAGGATCTTGGGGCCATCAGTCGTAATCACAATGGTGTGTTCGTACTGGCAGCTCAGACTGCCGTCAATCGTGGAGATCGTCCAGCCATCAGCGGCCGGATCGCTACAGCCCCAATCCCCCACGTTAATCATGGGTTCAATGGTGATGGTCATCCCCGCCTTCAGCCGCGTCCCGTGACCGGCCGTTCCGTAGTGGGGAACATCGGGATCCTCATGCATGGTCGGGCCGATACCGTGACCAATGTAGTCCCGTACCACACCGTAACCCAACTGGTTTTCTGCGTAGTCCTGAATGGCAAACCCAATGTCACCAATTCGATTGCCAACAACGGCTTGATCGATGCCCAAGTAAAGTGCCTTTAACGTCACGTCCATGAGTTTCTGGACTTCCGCCGAAGGCTGACCCACAGCAAACGCATGGCAAGCATCGCTCAAGTAACCGTGGTAGTCAATCACGGTGTCCACCTTGACCAGGTCGCCGTTCTTGATGAGCACGTCCTTACTAGGACACCCATGACAGATCACATCGTTGACACTGACACAGGTCGAGAACTTGTAGCCCTCAAAGTTCAATTCACCCGGTGTCGCATCGTGATCAATAATATATTGATAAGAAAAGTGATCGATATCCCAGGTCGTGATTCCTGGTTTCAGATAATCTTCCAAGGCGTGAAACAGCCCCGCGAGAATATCGCCAGCCGCCTGCATCCCTTCGATTTCGCGTGTCGATTTTAAAGCTATCATGTTGCCTCCTGATGGTTTGGTTGTGTGCGTTTTAGTTATCTCTTTCAGTATACCTTACTGGAGATGTGCTTCAACAGGCAGATCACGGTTGATTTTAGACTAGCGGCTATTGAAGCGATTTCAAACTGCTAAGTCATCCAATTCCTGCGACAATCGCACTTTCAGCCATTTTCATACCTGAATAATTTGATGAAACATGTTACAATCATTTTTGCTGTGTCACGCACGATTGTCATTCAAAGAATTCACCAAGGAGGTTTCCCAATGTCTCTGACAAAAAGAGAGGGCCGCGACTATCTGATTGGCTTCGCCCTGGTTCTCACGATGGTCGGCATCGCCACTTGGCTGCACGATGCCGAAATTATTCTACCTGAGATTGGCGCTTTGACTGCCGGGATGTGGATCTATCACAATCCCACTTGGGTCAGCCAACCCATCAAGATCTTTCTGGCGCCCTCCGGAACTGCGGTGATTGGCTTTATCGTCAACCAATTTTCCATCATCTATCCTGAAAAGATCGGGATCACGCTACTCTTGATTCTCCTGTTTTTAAACGTGCTACGCTCAACGTTGGCCCCCTCATTTGCAACGGGCCTGCTTCCCATCATCATCAACGCGACGCACTGGTCCTTTATCCTTGCGATCTTCGCCTTTACGCTGACCTTGATGGTGGGCGTTCTCCTGCAGGGTCACTACAAGGGGCAACCCGCTGGCAAACCCCTGCGGTATCAGCACATGCTGGGCTTTGTCCTGGCCGCTGCCATCTGGATTGGCGCGGTCTGGCTCGCTGGCTACCCGCAAATGGCGGGAATCCCGCCCGTGCTGGTGGTCTTCTTCGAGGTTTCGCAGATGACTAGCTACAGCGGCAAGCTGGCCCTCAAACACATCGTCGCGCTGGGGGGCGCCGCAACCCTGGGTGTCCTGGTCCATCTCGTGGTGGCGTCATGGCTACTGGCCACACTCATCACACTGCCGTTGGTCTTTATTCTCTTGCAACTGCTACGAATCAAGCTGCCGGCAGCTTATGCCTTCCCATTGCTGGCCTTGGTGTTACCCACCAGCATGTTCCACACCCTACCGATTGCCGCTACCCTGGCCGCCTGCTTCTTCTTGGGTTCAGTGTTCGCTTATCGCAAACTAGCAACGCTAACCGGGCTGGCATCGGAAAATAATTAAAGCTTAACTTAGAGAAGCTGGGACAATTGCCCCGGCTTTTTTCTATTGTCCAAGACTGGAACATGACCACGATGCCTGATGTCACAGGTATTCACCACCTCAGTCTGGGCGACCCTAATTAGAAATAGCAGAGCGCCGTTATTTGCGCGATACTTAGCGACATACAATGGGCAAGTAGCTGGGTAACCGGAGGCGGCCAAAGATTCCGGTAGCCGCAGGTGACGGCAACTCGTACTCTTTTACAGAGTTTTTACGCAAACCACATGGACTCTTTACACCCCTTCTGTACGATTAAAATTACCGCATCATTTAGCCACTAATTCACGACAATAGAGGGAGTCTTGACGTGTTAGATATCATAAAAGCCGCCATTTTAGGCATCATCGAAGGGATTACAGAATTCTTACCCATTAGCTCTACCGGTCACTTATACTTAGCCGATGAATTTATCAAGCTCCACGAGTCAACGGCCTTTATTAATATGTTTATGGTGGTCATCCAGCTCGGCGCCATCCTCGCCGTGGTCGTCCTCTACTTTGGCAAACTCAACCCTTGGGCACCTCACAAAAACCAGCTCGAACGTCATCAAACCTGGACACTGTGGTTCAAGGTAATCCTCGCCGTTCTGCCCTCGGTCATCGTGGGTCTGCCACTAAACGACTGGATGGAGGCCCACCTCACCAGTTGGCAGGTCATCGCGACCACACTCATCGTCTACGGAATCTTATTTATTGTCATTGAAACCTACAACCGGCGAACGACCGCCCGTTTCACCGACCTCAATCAGCTCCCCTTCAAGATCGCCATTTTGATCGGGCTATTTCAGATTTTGTCCATGGTTCCCGGCACCTCACGCTCTGGTGCCACGATTCTCGGCGGGATTCTCATTGGGACCTCACGCTTCGTGGCGACCGAATTCTCCTTCTTCCTGGCGATTCCCACCATGTTTGGCGCCTCACTGCTTAAACTCCTGAAATACTTTCTACATGGCAACACCTTTACCGGCAGTCAAACTCTCGTGCTACTGACGGGGACCGTCGTTTCCTTTGCCGTTGCCTACTTGGCGATTAAATTCCTGTTAAATTACATCCGCCATAATGATTTCAAAGGCTTCGGTTGGTACCGCATCGGGTTAGGGGTCATTGTGATCGCCTACTTTGGTCTCATCCACGCCTAACTAGCACCTCATTCTATTTTTAATCTAACTAATCAATAGCTTATCCTAATTTTCGACACCATTCCTATCCTAATCTCAGTTTATGTAGCCAGTTATACGCATGAAAGCGCTGGATAATTCATTTTGCAACAAACTGCAATCAAATGTGACGGCCTTTTAACTGCTTAGTAACTAAACTGCAATATTTCTCGGGTATGCTGTAAAGTATTAAGAAAACAGATTGGATAGATTAAAAAAATGTCGAAATCAAAACTTACAACTAAATTTGCATCACTTTTACTTTTGTTTGGCTTTTCCTTCGGCATGGTGACCGATGTAACGTCAAGCTTGGTTCCTGAACAAACCACGACTGCTCAGGCTTCTTCTCGGGTGTCTGCTAGTCAGGCCAAGAAGATTGCTAAGATTAACGCCGGCCTGTCAAAATCCCAAAAATCAGCTAAGAACTGGATCGCCAAGCGCGAATCAAGTTACAACTACTCTGCTCGTAACGGAAACTGTTACGGTCGTTACCAACTTTTGAAGTCCTACTTGCACGGTGACTACTCTCCTGCAAACCAGGAAAAGACGGCTAACCGTTACGTCAACAATCGTTACGGTTCATGGACGAAAGCCAAGCGGTTCTGGCAAAGTCATCACTGGTACTAAAACGCCATTTAATTTAACAGATGCGTTTTGAAGACAGCACAATTTAAGTAAGGCGGTTAGACCCAGATTGGTTTAACCGCCTTTTTTCTAATTTATTTTAAGAAAGAATGATTCCAAATGAAGAAACGCCTCGCCATTGGCGGTCTGCTCCTCTTGTTGGTCATGGGTGGACTGACACTCTCCCACGTGACACGTCAGTCACAGCCACACCCCTCATCAGCGACCCCAACAGCCTCTAGCCGCAAAGTCGCCCCCAAGCTAACCCGCAGCGACTTACGGCACAACCGTAAGCTCACGTACAGTGCCATCATTTACTTTGCCATTAAGCACTCCCAGCTTCAGCGTTGGCAGGAAGTCTCCGATTTTAAGCTGGGATGGCAAGTCGAGAGCTATCCTAAAAATGGCGGCACTAAATACCTAGTCTGGCCCGACCAACACATTCAAGATAGCGCCAAGAACCTGGCGCCCAACTGGTTCCGGCTAACGGACAGCCAGCACGTGTTATACGACAGCATGATCGTCCACTCCTTCCGTAAGGACCAGACGAAGACAGCCACCCTGCGTGAAATCGTCAACCAGATCAACGCCGACCACGCAGCCACCAAAGTGCGGGCCATGCCCCAAAGACTCACCGTGGTGACTCACTAACCCGACTCAAAAAGCCGATCCCGTTTCGGCATCGACTTCAAATTCGTTTATTCTTCTAGTGAAATGATACTCTCGGTCCCCACGTTGATCAGTGACTCAATCCGATCCAACAGGAGCAGGAGCCACCCGAAGGCCATCACGAAGGCCACCATTTCAAAGGCCGTCAGGGAAAAGTAACCGATCCCCCGGAAGAGGACTTCGGCAACGATCAGGGCCACCCCGACCCCATACGAGAGATACAAGAATTCCTGCGTGATCTGTGGCAGCAACCAGCGCACGCCCACAATCAGTGCGAGCACGCAATAAATCAAGAAGCTGGCGACCTGGTCGTGGAGCAGATGCGACGAGATGTTGTTCGGAAAGACCCCCACTAGCCCCAGATTAATGGCCGTCAGCGTCAAGAGAATGCGGAGCACAATCAACCGCCGTGACCCCGGGTAATATTCCTGCAGGCTGACGAACAGGTAGTCAATCAAGGCGATCATCAGCAGCGCCGAGAAGATCAGCGTCGCGTTGAATTGCCAGCCACTAGAGGCGTTACGCGTCCCCAAGAAGCTCAGGTTGTGTTGCCACCAGTAGCGCTCATTGTTCACGGCCATCGAGATCACAACCCCGCTGATAATCACCAAGGTAAGCACAGTTGATAAAACCCCGGCATCCACCGCCTGTGCAAAGTAAATCATGGCCAGATTCACGAAGACTCCAAAGACAAAGATAATGATGCTGGCCGTAATCCGATCAAAGCTGGCCCCGTTAAACAGCATCCCCAGTAGCCACATACTCCCTACCAGTACCAAGGCCAGGATCAGGGCAAAGGACAGCACAATCACGGGAAAGTTTCGCCAGTAGATATTCTTGGTGAAGTGATTTTGGGGATTATTACGATCGCGAATAAAAAAGATCGCAAACAACAGGGTCCCCATCACCACGCCGGTCACAATCAGTCCCGTCGCTAGCGACTCATCCCCCGACAGTTTGAGATGACGGACCCCCTGCCACCGGCAAAAGAGGTAATACCCAATGCTGACCACAAAGGCGGCAATGACTGGCCACCACATGATACGATTCTGAAAGATCCGCCGCCGTGATTCGGCAAATTCCACGACTAGGCGGTCGCGCTTGACCACGAGTTTAACCGGCGTGCCATCATCGAGCTTTAACTGCTCACTGATGTCCGCCGGGATCTTTAAATTAAAGTCCTTATTTTTCATGTTTCCCTCCACCGTTCCGTAAACCATTCTCGTTAATTATAGCAAATCTAGCGGGAAATTAATGAGGTTTATCGCTGGTCACCGCTCTTCTCTCTAAAAAACGTTCCTCAGCTATAACCAACAGGCATCGCCAACAATAGTCCATAAGTATTAGACAAGCCTGTCCCGCTGGCTTACACTGATCTGCGGGGGCGCCTTGTGCGTCCCCTGGTTGAAGTCATGATTCTTTACATGCACTCTGTAAACGCTTAAAATTTTCAGTATCAAAGCCTAGGAGGCCAAACATGAAATCTACTATTTTTATGAAACCTGGAAAAGTTGAAGTTGAAGATATTCAAAAACCCACGATTCAAGCCAGCGACGATGTTATCATTCACGTCGTACGGACCTGTGTCTGTGGGTCCGACCTGTGGGCCTACCGCGGGTTAGAAGACAAGGCTGCTCACTCCGAAAATTCCGGTCACGAAGCCATCGGGATTGTGGAAGAAGTCGGGTCTGACATCACCACGGTTAAGCCCGGTGACTTTGTCATTGCTCCATTCACTCACGGCTGTGGCCACTGTGCCGCTTGTCGTGCCGGCTTCGACGGTGTTTGCCAGAACCATACTGATAACTTCAGTAACGGTGTGCAGTCCGAATACATTCGTTTCCAACACGGGGAATGGGCCTTGGTCAAGATTCCTGGCCAACCCGAAGATTACAGCGATGCCATGCTGAACTCCCTCCTGAGTCTGGCTGACGTCATGGCAACGGGTTACCACGCCGCTCGTGTCGCCAACGTCAAGACTGGCGATACGGTCGTCGTTGTCGGTGACGGTGCCGTGGGTCTCTGTGGTGTGATTGCCGCTCAGATGCGTGGTGCTAAGCGGATCATTGCGATGAGCCGTCACGCCGACCGGCAAAAGTTAGCCCTCGAATTTGGCGCGACGGACATCGTTTCTGAACGTGGGGACGAAGCCGTTGCCAAGGTTAAGGCCCTGACTAATGATGCCGGTGCCGATGCTGTCTTGGAATGTGTTGGGACTGAATTGTCCAACGACACGGCCATGAAGGTTGCCCGTCCAGGTGCTATCGTGGGCCGGGTTGGTCTGCCTCACGAACCTAAGATGGACATGACCACGTCCTTCTACACCAACACCATCATTGCCGGTGGTCCCGCTTCCGTCACTACCTACGATAAGCAAGTCTTATTAAAGGCCGTGCTGGATGGCGACATTCACCCCGGCAAGGTCTTCAACCAACAATTCACGTTGGATGACATCGACAATGCTTACCAAGCCATGACCGACCGGAAAGCCATCAAGTCACTGGTTGTCATCGGTTAACTTTTCCCATTTAAATAACCCATTAGGCCAAGCTCGCCGTCCGCGAACTTGGCTTTTTTGCGGCCCAATCAAAAATAGCCTCAGAAATCGCAAGCGATTCCTAAGACTATTCCCCAAATATCACATTTTAACACTGACCCAGTTACTCTTTAGCACGTTTATTTAACGCTACTTTTCGACCGCAAAGCCACCGGTCCAGCCAATCTTTTCGCCGGCAGCTAAGGTCATTTGTAAGAAACCAAAGCTTTCCAGTTCACGGGCCCGCTTCAAGGAACCTGCATCGACGAAGGCAACGCCACTGTTGGTCAATGCCGCAGCCAAGTCTTGCTTGGCAGCTGCGTCATCACCAGCAGCCATGACGGTCGTCTGTTGATCGCCCACCTTACGGCTCTGCAAAGTTGCGGCGAAGGTGGTGTTAAAGGCCTTCAGCACCTTTGAGTCAGGTAAAGCAGCGGCAATCTGGGCAGCTGCTGAACTGTCAGCGGGAACGACCAATTCGTCCCAAGTTTCAAAGTTCAGTGGGTTCGTAATATCCACAACGACCTTGCCTGCTAAAGCGGCTTGGTTAGCCTTAGCAATGCTCAGAGCGGCGTTGTAAGGAACGGCCAACACCACAATCTCTCCCAGATTTTCAACTGGGTCCTTGGAATCAATGTAGCTGACTTGGTTACCGCCTTGCGTGAAGACGTCACCGATTGCTTGACCCATGTTACCTTTACCAAAAATTGTAATTGCTGCCATAATGCAAACCCCCTGATTAATTTTTGTATTATTTTTAAGTACAGTTTGTATCATAACCGCATTTTATCCGAAAGTCAACTATTTGTATTTCCGGAAGAAATTACTTTTAGATTCCAGTAACTTTTAGCTGACTTTTTACGAAAACTGTTATAAAATAACATACAGAATTAAAAAAGGAGGCGGCCCCGGATGGCGAACACCCAATTCAGTGATACCATTCACGTCTTAGTCTACATTGCGTACTTTAAAGGCAAGAAGATTACCAGTCAGGAAATGGCTAGTAGTTTAGAAACATCCCCCAGTCTCATTCGGAAGATCATGGCTAACTTAAAACGTAGTCACCTCCTCGCGCCGACTCACGGGCCAACCCAACTGGCCCTGGCACGGGAACCCGCAGCCATTACGCTACGGGATATCTACGCAACCCTGCCTGGGCAGGCGCCCCTGCTGAACGTGGACGCACATACGTCTCAGAAGTGTCCTATCGGCAAGACCGTGCCCAAGGTTCTCGGCCACTACTACGATGAAATTCAAGCAGCAGCGGAGGCTAAGATGGCTAAAATCACCCTCCAAGACCTGCTAAACGACGTCACCTTAATGCAACGCTTAGCCGCAGAATAGAAGAAGAGCTAACTTTAAAGCGCCACACCGAAAATTTTCGGTGTGGCGCTTTTCTTATGAATAGTTATCAAATGATTCAGCCATTTTCCACTGAATACGCCTGATGGTTTGGCAATGAACGCCTCTGCCCACAAGCTAGTGTTACTTTGCCAGAAGACTAATCAACCCTGAGACTAGTAGAATGCCCAGTTGAATTACCATCATTCTCCTCACCCGTTTCCACAGCGGTTAGCCCGCGATTTAATACCTACAGCATACTGAACTCCCGGCATTTTATATACGAGGTCAATAAGAGAATGATCTGACAAATTCTCAGAATCAACGCTAGACCGCAAAAAAATGGCTGATTCCATCGGCAGAATCAGCCATTCACAGACAGTAACTTCTTGCAGAGTAAGGGAGTTAGAACATGCCATCAAGTTCAAGAGTGGTTCAACCAGGCCGGTGTCGGGAAGTACCCGGCTTGATTAACCATGACCCCATTATGCTGCTGAAGGGCCACAACTAAAAGTAGCTTCAAATAAACTTTTTCTGAGAATTTGTCAGGATTCCCCCACCTAAAAATCTGGGGAAGTTGTTTCTATAAGTTTAGCAATAATCAGGCGATGGTAATCTGCATCCGCCCGTGCCGTTTGGAATGATATAGGTTCCGGTCAACCCGATTGTAAAAGTCCATCGGGGCCTTATCATCCGTGGTAATTGCGGAAACCCCCACGGAAACCGACAACTTGATCACACCCTCATCCGACTGAACCTCCAGGTGATTAATCGCCGTGAAAATCTGATCGACGATGGTTTTGGTGGCATCAACATCGTATCCGGGAAAGAGAATATTGAACTCCTCGCCACCCGTCCGATAGAACTTCACCCGCGGGTCATTGGCGGTCAGCACCGTCTGTACGGTCGCTGAAACCTCCCTGAGGACTTCATCCCCAATCGCATGACCATAGGTGTCGTTGATGTGCTTGAAGTGATCGATGTCAAACATCATCATGGATAACGCCCGACCCGTTTGACCATAGTGCTTAAATAAATATTCAATATCTTCCGTATAAGCCGCAAAATTTCCCGTCTTCGTCAACGCATCGTGACTGGCAAACTTGGCCAGTCGTAGTTTGAGCGCCGTGTCGTGTGACAACATCGACACATAAATATAAAGCAACGTTTCAAAGATGACCAGATATAGCCATTCCTGCCACAACGTCGTCCAGGAGAAGTTAAACTTCAACATCATCCAGAACCAGAGCAAGCCCCCAAAAACTACTGTTGTCAACAAGTACGGCACGAAGGCATGCTTGAATTTCTGAAAGGTGGTATGACCGATGTTTAACACGACAAAGAACGCAAATAGTGTCACGGCATGGGCCCACGACTGCCAGTACCCCAGTGAGCCATCAAAGACCATGTAGACCAACATGATGGGAACCAGGAGGACGTACGGCACCCGGATTTCTAGGAAATAGGCACAGAATGTAATGGCAATCAATTCAAAATTCATAAACTGCCAGGCGTCACTCTGCCCGACAATCAACGACTGCATGCTAAAAACAAAGACCACCATATAGAGCAAGCCATACCAGGTGTTAATGACATTGTCAGAAACGTTGATTCGGTGCGTGTGCGTCCAAGAAATAATCCAATTATAGGTCACCCAATAAAGCGTGAGTACGCCCAGGACAAAGAATACACTGGTGGTAAATGGTGGCACCTGCCAATGAGACCACGTCATTAATAAACCCTCTTCTTTAAGTTTGCGTGATGCACCCAACGACTCACGCGTCGGGCCCGTTTACATTTCAATTCGACAATAGGCCCGCTAATGGAACAACACGCGGGCCAGCTTATTTACATTATCATAAAGCCATAATAATCCCATTATTAGGCAAAGGAAATAACCAGAATGGCAAAAGTGCTGAATTATGTAAACATTTTCAATAACACACTTACTTTTACTATTAACTATTCTCTAATAATTGACGCTCGTTCCCCGTCTGGCGCCCACAGCTATCTGAGAGTTTATCAGATAAAGCTCAGGAAACCCCTAGTGAATCACCACTAAAAAGCGCGTATTCTCTACACTAAGGGCAGGCGGTAACTTTCGTCGTCCGGCACCACTTACGCTATACAAACGAAAACGACAACTTAACTATCAGGAGGCACCTCTTATGAAAAATCAAAATAACGACAAAACCACGCAAACCGATCTCAACCAACTCATGCACCAGGTCGCCACGCAACACCGGCCCATCAGGCTACATTCGTCTACTGACGATGCTGACGTGGTCCTGATTAGTCAGGCCGACTTAGATACCGCTCAGGCCGTGATCAAGGCCTCAATCGGTCGTAATGTCCCGTTCTTAATGGCTTAATCGTAACACCCGGCCCCTATGCCACTCATCTCATGAAATGAACCGCCTTCTCGACAAGCATACCGGGAAGGCGGTTCATTGTTGTGCAGTAATTGCTGACGGCCACACTAAAAAGTGCGTGCACCCAATAACTTTTAGTCTCAATCAACCACTTTCGGCGCTGCCAACTCAGTCAACAGACGCTGTAGTTGCTGTTGATAATTCAAAAATATTCCTGTGAACTTGCTATCACTGCTTGGGTCCCAGGGCTTGGGCGTGCCACAATAGTGCAAAATCACGGTATTCGCCATCACCCAGTGAATCTCATGCTGATTTAAGCTCCGCGTCTGATACGTAAAGTATTTCCGCGTATCGTAATTCCAAACTTCCTCGGGAATTTCTAAAATATCGGCACCGTACAGGAAGTTTAAAACATCCTGATCTGGCAAGATCAATTCACTGCGATACTTTTCAATCGCCGCCGTAATATCGTTCAACTTAATCTTGGTGCGTGCTTGATCGAGATCAATGACCAAGACGCCCGAATTAAAGTAGCTGGTCTTTGTCCCTAACCGAATCATATTGAGACCATCAACCATCTTCGTTACACCACGATGGACGGCAGCGGCCAACATGTGACCCTTTAAGTCTATCTCCCATAGCGGACGAAGCGCGTTAATCACCAGCAAATCGGGATCTAGGTAAATGACCCGTTTGACATCTCTCGGTAAAATTTCACCACTGAGTAGCCGGAAATACATTTCCTTAGGATACCGCTTGATCAGGGGTACCCCCGCCGCAAAGTCGGCGGCCACGCGCTGATCCGTAAATTGCCAGTTAAAGACTGACGCCAACTGGGCCACCCCTGATACCTCTGTGGGTGTGAGTGAAGCGTGCAATAGCCACAAGTGAATCCGTTCCTGTGGATTGTTCGCATGAAGCGAGTAAAGCATCACTTTTAGCGGTGGTAAATACCCCGCATTCAACGTGACCAGGACGTTAATTTCATCAGTCAAATCATTCACCGACTTTCAGCCAATTTTTGAAGATTGCGCCAGTTCCGCCATCAAACGCGCTGGCTAGTTGCCAGTTATCTTCAATTTAAGCATACTCGGCGCTTTTCGTCACAGATGATGGTCGCACATCAGCTCGTAAATTTGGAACTCCCCACGCCGTCCTGCGGCAGTCCCAGCGACCTAGACGACTTCGTCTAGATCAGTTTAACAGAGAATTGAGGTATTCCGAGCGTTCATATCAAACCTGTACCGTTTCCATACACAAACTTTACCTGACCGGATTGGCACGTCTTTAAGATCTTTCTCTGGAACATTTTTCATTTTCACATGACCGAAGCGGGTGAGACTAGGCAGGCCCCTGCGCTTAACGTCAATAAGCACCGGCTCGGTTCCACCGAGCGGGCACTTATTGACGTTAATGCTCAGGGGCTAACCGCCCTCACTCACACTCTATACAAAAAAGCGCCATCACCTCTCGGATGATAGCAGCTTTCGTTTCCCTTACTTCTCAATGGCCATCTTAACCTGTAAACCAGTTCCCCAACTAGTCAGCGGCTTTGGCTTGACCACTCGTTAAGTTACTCTTTAATACCCAACCTTGACCCTTAACGTAACTAAAGGTCTTGGTCTTCTTTGCTGAATTCTTAGCCTTGATTTGCTTCGTTACCTTGTACGTCGTGCCAGCCTTAAGCTTCCCCTTGGACGTCAACGTCATAGTTGGCCGGTCTGCAGCAATCGCTGCCTTGTAAACGACTGGCCGAGCATCTTTGGTGTGGACCGTCTTTGCCTTCTTGTAAAAGGCTGAAGAAACGATCGTGTATTTCGTGGTCTTGGTTGCCTTGGCCTTAACACCGTCAGCAGCCTTAAACTTGCCGGCCGTTAACTTGCTGGCAACAACCCAGCCTTGACCCTTAACGTAGCTGTAAGTTTGGTTCTTCTTAGCACTGATCTTGAGCTTAGCTTGTTTCGTCACCTTGTAAGTCGTCCCTGCTTTCAACTTCCCCTTAGTTGTTAGCTTCATGGTTGGCCGGTCTGCGGCAACTGCGGCCTTGTAGACAACTGGCCGAGCATCCTTCGTGTGGTAAGCCTTAGCAGCCTTGAAGGTCTTTGCAGAAACAATCGTGTAAGTATGGCTCGTCGCCTTTGCAGCTGTTGTCGTTGCAGCCGTCGTACTCTTAGCTGACGCTGGTACCGCCAAAGCCATTGGTGCAACTAATGCTAAAACAGTCATTACAGTTAAAGATTTTTTCATAGTATCCCTCTCCCTTTTCCAAAGATTACAATTATTATAGTAATGTTACAGAATTGTGTCAATGGGATTTCGACTGTAATATTTTAAGACTTTCTAAAGGGGGCACACCGTTTAGGGGCGAGGCTATTCACTATCAATTTAGGCGACCGTTTCACACCAGAGAGGTCTGCGTGTGCAGGCCTAAAAGGGTCAAGCCATTGATAGCCTAACCCTTTTACTGGAGTTTATTCTAGTTTGGTAACACGTAACGGGCAAACCGGTGGTTAATCCGTCGACTGCTTTTTCTCGTCGGCTTGGATAGAAGCGTCCACTTTTTCTTCATACCAACCCGCAAGTCGCCCCACATTAGCAATGACCCGTTCAACCGACAGCGTCGCCAACAGGAGTAGACACGGCAGATACTGAATCAGGTAACGGCTACGGCCCCCTTCAAAGAGCAGCAGGAAGACAAAGCCCCCGACCATCGAGAGCCGCAGAATTTGGATAACCCGCCGTTCCGGACCAAAGCCCAGTGCGATGATGGTCAGTAAGCTAATCCACCACAACTGGGCCGCAAACCGAAAGTCCGCAATGTGCCGTCCGTACAAATAAATATAGTTCTTCAGTTTATTAGAAATTCCCTTATTGTTGGGTTTTTGGTTCTCTAGGAAAAAATGACCTTCCTTCAACCACCCAAAGGTGCCATCCGCCGTATTGTTACGTTGCTTTTTGACTAAAAATTTTAGATACCCCGTCGGCCCCAATTTCTTCAAACGCTTCTTGAGCATCATGACGGAGTAGTCCGTCTTCTGCTTTTTAGTCGGCAAAAAAGTCATCTCAACGGCTTGCCACCAGCTATAACCACCTTGCCCGTAGACCCCCATCGCCATAAAATGAATGGCCGGGATGGCCCGGGTCTTGTCGACCTGAATATAGGTCTGATTCTCCACGCGCGTATTCACGTAACGATACGTGTAAAAGGCACTTTCACCGATAAACAGAAGCATGGCCAACGCCACAAACACGTCTTGCATCCGTAATTTCTTGTGGTTAACCAACGCCAGCAGTCCTTCGATAATAGCAATCGCAATGACGGGAATGATCGAGGACGGCTTCATGAAGTAGGTCAGCATCACACTGATACCGAACCCGTTGGCCGCGGACAATCGCAGCAATGGATGCATCGTGGTCTTGCGCAGGGTAAAGTAACACAGCAGATAAAACGAGACCAGAGGGAGCCCCCAAGCATCGGTATAGGGCATAATGATGCTGGGAAAGACCGCCAACCAAGCGGCCTGAATGTACATTGCCGCTCCCAGCGCCCGTTTCTGCACAATCCGTACACTCAAGAGATTAAAAATGACCGACAGATCCACAAAAAATAGCGTGACAAAATCAAAAAACTCCCAGGTGGTCTGCTGAAAGGTGGTCGATAACCAATGCATAAACAGCATGATCGGGAGGTTATTCACGTTCAGACTAAAATAAGCCGTGGCATCCGGGTCTCGTACGGCGCTCGGGTCCGTGGCCGTATGCAATAACATCCCCGAGTCAAAACCACTGTTGGGGTGGACAAAAAAGACGAAGGCAATCTGCGCCGCCAACACCATCAGCAGGAGGATCGTCCCCGTCCGCAGCCGTTGCGTAATCAAGACACGGTACAGCCACGCGTGTACGCGCGGATACGCATAGTTCATCACGAGGATCGCCACAATGGCAATCACGAGCCCCGTCGTTACCATCGTGGTACTGGTTCCAAACGTGGCATTGTCTCCCAGGATAATGTTGGGCGATGTCACTGCAAAAAAGAGGGTCAGGAAAAACAAGACGTGCCAAAAGAAGTTAATCACCGACTGACTAAAATTGTAGAACCTACGCATGATCGTCTTCCTGCTTGGCCTGGTCCGCCATCACTTCCGCCTGCGTTGGGAATTGGCGTTCCGTAATATCAATACAGAACGACCGGGTTGGCGAATCACTGACCTCGATCCGCAAAAGAACCGCGTTATTCTTCCGGAGAATGCCATCAATTTCATTAAAAAGGTACTCCGTGACATTTTCAACAGTTGGGTTAATCACCTTAAACTCAGGAAGATCATTTAAGTACTTCCCAGAAAGTTCATCGATCGCCGTGTTCAGAGATTTTTCAATATCAAAGAAGGAAACCATCCCTTCAAACACGTGCAATTCACACACGATTTCCCAGGTATGGTTATGTTTCTTCCCGGTACCGGACTTCCACCGAACGGCGTGACTAGCATTAACGTATGATTTGATTTTATAACTTCGTTGTTTTTGCATCGCTTATTTTCCCTTCTTATCCTGACGCCGCTGCTCACGAACCGTTTCGACATCGTCTCGCAGGACTGCCGTGATACGGTGCCATTCTTCCGACAGGCCCCGCATATGCCAGGAAGCCTTGGTCGTCATCGCATTGATAATCCCCACTAACCGAATCCAGGAGCACATAAACATGTAGAGCGGCAACGTTAAGGTTACCCACCAGAGGTGCCGATAGAACCTTTGCTCCGCCGGATAGGGTCGCATCAGGATGTACACACTGACAAAGTTCACCACCGCTACCAAGACATACAACGCATAGATCAACAGGTAAGACAGCAGCAGGATAAAGGGCGAATAGCCAAAGGCAATCAGTGCGAAGGTGGCAAACGTCCAAATCATCCGTGGAAACGTAAAGGTATGATCGATAATCATCCGGCGAATCAGGAAGTTCTTGAAGAAACGTTTCAGGTTAGCCGTCTGATGCATGTAGCTTTCCGTGACTTCCAGTTTCCCACGTTGCCACCGCTGTCGTTGGGCATATAGTTCGGAGAAACCCGAAATCGGCTCGACATAGAAGATCGCATCGGCACAGATAATCACCTTTTTCCCCAGCCGCGTTCGAATCTGGAAGGTCATATCGGTATCCTCACCAATGGTATCGATATCGTAGAGAAAGGTCTCCATGAGGACCTCCCGACGAAATGCCGAGAAGGCCCCGGACATGGTGAACAGTTGGTCACGAGAGGCCTCAATCGTCCGCCCGGAGAGAAACGCCTGTGCGTACTCGTAGTATTCATTTTTGGCAAGCATGCGGTGCCACCAGCCCTTAACGTCTCTGACCATGTCACGTTTGGGCAAGATAGCCCCCGTCATCGCGGCCACGCTGGGGTCATTTTCAAATTGAAGGACCATGTTCTTGACCGCATTTTCCTCTAACAGGCCATCGCTATCAATGTTAATGACGTAGATCCCAATACTTTCATAAATGGCGGTGTTGAGGGCCCGCGCCTTCCCCTTGTCCGTATTGACGTAGCGTAGGATCAGCTCGGGAAAGGTGTTTTGCGCCTTGGCATAGGCGCCAAAGCTATTGTCCGTACTCTGATTATTTGCAAGGATCACCTGCATGGCACTCTTGGGATAGGTTTGATTGTTAATTGAGCGAATACACTCAAACAACGTATCCTCCGAGTTGTAGACTGGCACGATCACCGTGACCCAGGGCCACTTCCCTGGCGGCGTTAACTTGGGCTGATGACGGTGCATCCGCATGAGTTTGATGGTAGACAGAAGGGCTGGGATAATTTCAACCACGATCGGAATCAAGGCCCACGTAATCCAGAAGCCCATCCTGGTCAGTGCTAAGTTAATCCAGTACATCACAGCTTATCTTGCCTCCAATCGACGAACTCCCGATAAATGCCCCGTGCCAACTGCGAATAGGTAAAGACGTTGTAGTACAGCGCAATCACCAAGACGTAAAAGATGAGTCGCCCCATCACCGAGTGGGCCATGAAGAACGACTGCCCGCCGCCAAAGTGCACCACGGTCACAACCACACAGAGTCGTAACACGTTAATCGCATAGATATAAAACAGGCCAAATAACGCATAGAAGACCTTTTCCTTCCGCTGATACGTGGGAAAGAAGACGACCAGACTGACGAACGCACAGGTTTCGATGATTCCCGAACACTCGTAGTCGATCGACATAATCACGGGATTGCCGACATTTGTGATGTAGACCAATCCCGTATGATACATGATGGTACTCCAGTGGGTAATATCACTGAATAATGCCACACCGTGAATCACGGCATGCGTAAAGAACCAGACCCAGTACGGGTGACTAATCGACGTCAGGATAAAGAAGAGTCCGGCGCTCCCTACAATAAAGAAGTAGGCCGACAGCCGAGCACGCTTTAACACCGACAGTGCATATAGCCACACCACCGTTCCCAATAGAATACTTACTCTCATGAACACCCGCCCTATTGACTAACCTTTTCATTCCTATCAGACTGACACGCTTATTTTTTGGCCTTCCGGTTCAGCTTACCCGACTTTTTCAAGCGCCAGTAGCCTAAACCAGCGATCGCTAAGCCAATCCCGGAGATGACGTAAGGGCCCGTTGACCCACCGGCAACCGTCACCTTTTCATTCCCAATGTTGGGATTATACATGGTGATGGTCTGCCCAGTCATAGTGGAGAGGTGAAACTTACGGAGATCAACCTTGAACTCGGCGATGTTGTGACCATCCTTGTCACTGGAAACATAGCCGTTGCCAACGGTGCCGTACTGATGCCCGTCAGTGTACGTACCGCCTATGAAGTTGACTGCCTGAGACTCTCCGGCCTTGACACTAGACTCAGGCATATCATCTGACCAGACATTATACCGCTTACCCCCAATGTCAAAATTGTAATTACCATAGCCGGGAACCAAACCATACTTCATCTTAACGTAGACGTAAACATCGTTACCGTCGCTGACCATGGCCGTGTAACCGTTGTAGCCTTCCGTCAGCGTCACATTTTTCCAATCAGCAAACTTACCATCAATCTTAATATTCAAATTGTCATTATCGTTAGCGGCATTGCTATCAGTGGGCGTCGTTCCCTTAGAACTCTGATCTGCTTTACCGTTGATCGCACCGCCAGAGGCGGCCACGCTGGAACCATCCTGACCGGAATCGGTCCAGTCAATGGCCATCCTCGAGGGGTTATTTCCGATATCCGAGTTACTAATGGCCGCAACCTTACCGTTAACGGTCTTGGTGAGGTTCAGCTTCGTCAAATCAATCCGGAATTCCGCCACGTTATGCGATGCCACGTTGCCAACGTAACCCGTGCCGACCGTCCCGTACTGGTCGCCACCATTCCAAGTGCCAGCGACCAGGCTAAAGGCCTTCTTTTCTCCGGCGCTAACACTAGCGGTTAAGTTTTGGGGCTTCAGGAAATAATGCTTATCTGCAATGACCAGATCATAATTGCCATTTTCGGGAATGCCACCATCATTTTTTTGAACATAAACATCCAGGTATTGGCCATGGCTCTCCAATGCTGTAAACCCGTTATACCCTTCTGTTAAATCAGCCGTTTTCCAATCTGAAAAATCACCGTCAATGCTAATGTTATCGCTAGCCTCAGCAATCGTTGGCATCGTCTCGATTGCACCAGCTAGTCCTAGTGCAACCACCCCGGCCATGATTAACTTCCACAACTTCATAGGTTTCATGTTCCTCCCTTCAAACAACATCAAACTTCCTCAACTGGCGAACGCCTTTTAATCACGAAATTACCTATATACGGTAATACTATGCCATCATATTCAATTAAGCAAGGTAACAATTTCACCACAAATGCACCCGTTCCGTTACATGATGATAGCGTCTCAACATTGCGCAAACAAGCGAAACTCACATGGTTCCCATTGTGCCGTCACTATGGGCAGCAAGCTAGTTACTGTACAATAACAAAGTGTTTTATTAACCACTCTATTAGCGACCTGTTCTCGTATAAACGATTCATTATCCACTATATTTTTCGGGTCATTATACCCAACCGTATCGGCAGGCTTCACCGCTTAAAATCAACGCATTCGCAACATACTTAATTGGTGTAAAATATAAGCAAAGTGCTAACTGCTTGTCACCATTACCGGGCAACAGCAGCGGCATTTTTAATTTTTCGGCATCACCATTTTTAGTGTGACGCTGAATCCAGGGGAGATTTTTTCATGAAACGATGGTTAATCGGAACCACATTGGTTGCCGCGGGCCTCTTTAGCCTGGCTGGCACCACACAGGCCGCGGCGAAGAGTTCGTCGCCCTACCTACCGGACAACACGCAGTACGTCCGTCTGAAGAAGAACATGGACGTGGGCATTTATCAAAAATCGGGGAATCACTACCAGAAGCTTTTAAAGAAAAAGGGCGCTCTGCTACAGGTCATGGGTGTTGGCCGTAACGCGGTTAAGGGGAAATATGTGCCAACGGTGGCCTTGACCTCCGGCGCCGTTCACTACAGCCGGGCCAACAAGCTGAAGTACAAAACGATGGATAACATGCACCCGATGAACATTCCCTTTACCAAGGCGAACTTCAAACCCGTCAAACTCAAGGCGCCCGACAGAACGCTCCTGTTTCAAGCCGGAACCGGCTTCAAGGTGGCCTCTTCCATTGAGGAGAGCTTGGTCACAACGCCTGCCTTTTACCTGACGCTGGATAACTACCTGCAGTACTACAGCGCAGCTGATATCGCTAAGGTGTCGCCTAGTGGTCTCTACAAGGCTGTTGGTGGCATGAACGTCTGGAAGCCAACCGCTTCGGTTAAAGTCAGCAAGGTCACCGTTAAGGGTAAGACAACGACCGTAGACTATGCCAAGCCGCTAAAGGGCATGCCAAATCGAAAGATCAGCAAGGGCCACTACCGGTTGAAGATTGTCCACAATACGAAGCAGCATCACGCCACCTTCTTCCCCGATGGCTACACTGAGGAGGCCAACTGGACCACCTACAAGGTCAATGGCAAATCCTACTACGTTGGTGAATCGATTGAGGTTAAGGATTATCTCGATGACTAACTGTTAGATGATTTGAAGAGTGGACCAACACTCAAAAACTGACACTTTCAGAATGCTCGTGCTTCTGAAAGTGTCAGTTTTATTTTGCCCTTATATAGCCGAAAAGCGGGACAGAAGGCAGATCCCACCTGACCCACTCTTTTCAATTATTTTCCCCAACCAGCTCCTCATCTAAGCCCACTAATAGCCGGCTTGTCTCGCCTTTTTATAATCGTGCTTATGCCCGCATGTCCCATATCTTTACACAATCTACATCCGCCCTTTACATCCAGTGCGTATTCTAGGAGCTGTACCAAGCCAAGAGGAGGAGTTAACGATATGAATAAACGAATTAGCACCCTAGTGACCGCTCTGCTGTTAACCACGACGTTAGGTTGGCAACAACCCTTTGCCACCATTACGGCCAATGCCAAAACAACGACACAGACGACCAAAAAAGCCAAGAAGGTTAAGAAGGCCAAGTCAACGTCAACCCACATCAAGCTGCAAGGCGCATCCAACGCCCGCGACTTAGGTGGCTACGTCAACAGCAAGGGGCAGAAGATCAAAGCCCACCGTTTAATTCGTTCTAATGGTCTCTCAACGTTATCCAAGTCTGACCAGAAGAAATTAGTTAAGACCTATCACGTTGCTACTGACGTCGATCTGCGGACCGTCATCGAACAAAAGAAGAGTCCTGACGTGAAGATGAAGGGCGTTAAGCTGGTCAAGGCCAACGTCTTCAAGTCATTCGGTGCCTTCCCTGACTTCTCAAAGAAGGGTGCCGCAGACAAGATGATGGAAAAGTCTTACCACGATGCCATCACCACCGCTCAAGGCCGTAAAGCCTACAAATCCTTGTTCCATCAATTACTGAAGAACCCTAAGAACAAGGCTGTTCTCTGGCACTGTTCTGCTGGTAAAGACCGTGCCGGTATGGGAACTGTTCTGGTGCTCTCCGCCCTCAACTTCAACAAGAAGGCCATTGCAAAGGATTATCTAAAATCCAATACATACCTGACGCAAACCAATAAGGAAAACTTGAAGAAGCAGGAAGCTGGCTGGAAGGCGCAAGGCAAGACGCTGACGCCAACCGTAGTTGCTAATTTCAAAGCACAAAACGGCGTTAAGATGGCTTACCTGAACACGATGTACAAAGCCGTTAACACGAAATACGGCAATATGGACAACTTCTTACACAAGGGCCTTGGTCTGACCAACACCCAATTAAAGCAATTACGGGCTAACTACTTAACCTCCGCTAAGTAACCTTCCCGTGCACTAGAGAACCCACAATGAGCAAATGGCCAGAATCAAGTGATCCTGGTCATTTGCTCATTGTCGTCACGTCACCTTTCATCACAAATTGGGTAAAACGTTTTATAGTTCGTGTTTTACTGAATATTGTCTTATTTTGATGACATATTGCCATTTATCCTATCAATTTCCATACTTTCATGGTATGCTTCTTGAAAATAATAATTGTATGAAGGAGTGCTATTCTTGCAAAACATTTATTTCAACCACGATGGTAACGTTGATGACTTGGTTTCCCTGCTGCTACTTCTCCAGATGCCGGATATTAATCTCACGGGTGTCGGTGTGGTCGGGGCCGATTCATACGTTGAACCGGCCGCCTCAGCCTCACGCAAGATTATTGACCTTTTTGGCAACCCCCAGCATCCCTTAGAAGTCGCCGTATCTAACTCGCGTCCCGTCCATCACTTTCCACAAAACTGGCGATTGTCAGCCTACTCCTTCGATAACTTCCCCGTCCTCAACGAATCTGGACGGGTTGTGACACCCGAAGCCAAACAGCCGGCGCACATCGATATGATTGAAAAGCTCCAGCAGACACCCGGAAAAACCACACTGGTGATGACTGGGCCCTTAACCGATCTGGCTCGGGCACTCGCCATCGATCCGACCATCACCCAGAAGATTGAAAAGTTGTTCTGGATGGGCGGCACCATGAATAACCAAGGAAATGTTAGTGAACCCGACCAGGATGGCACCATGGAATGGAACGCCTTTTGGGACCCACAAGCCGTTAAGGCCGTCTGGGATACCGATATTGATATCGTAATGATTGGGCTTGAAAGTACCGATCAACTGCCCCTGACACCCGAACTGCGGCAGCACTTCGCCAATCTACGACAATATCCCGCTATGGACTTGATCGGCTATGGGTATTCCCTAGTCATGGCATTCGAAGCCGACTCTATCTATTACCTCTGGGACGTCTTAACCACCATAACCAGCAAGTATCCTGAGATCGTCACGACAGAATTAGTCACCAGTGATGTCATTTCCAAAGGACACGGTGCCGGTCGAACCTTTATCACACCCGATGGGCGGCCCATTACGTTGGTCACTCAAGTCGATAAGGACTTGTTCTATCAGCACTTTGATGACCTAGCGATGTCCGCAACGCCTAACTAACCATTCAACGTTTCCCTAACACGAACAATAAGCAACTGGCCCGAATCAAAAACGATCCTGGCCAGTTGCTTATTGTTCGTTATCTGCTAGTTAACCTACTCACCACCTAGAATGACCCCCTTACCGAGTCGGCGGTTGAATCATGGCTCGACTGATAATGTTGAATTCCTCTTGGCTAGGCTGCCAGCCCTTGACTAGCGGCGGTAGTGTTCGATCGAAGCGGTCCACGTCTGCCTGACTCACGTCCATGGCGCTACTTTCCTGGTAGATCCAGTGTCGACCCGCTAACGCATTGGGAACCAGTGTCTTCACCAACATAGCGGCCGGATACTGGTTGCCTGGCAGCGACACGTGACAGTCCGCACAGCATCGAAACCCCCGCGCCACATAGTTCGCTGGCATTCCAAAGATCACGACCGTGTCAAAGCCGAGCGATTGCGCAATCTGAAATGACGTTGTGATTAGCCGCTTGCCGTACCCCTTTCGCTGATAACCGGGACGCACACTTAGCGGTCCAAACGTTAGGATGGGCTTCACGTGGCCCTGATCATCCACTAATTTAGCGCGGGTATACATGATGTTTCCCACAATCTGATCGGCCAACGTCACCACGAGGTCTAGGGACGCAATAAAATCGGCGTGCTGCCGCAACTGGTGTGCCAGATAGTGTTCCACACAACCCGGTGCATATAAATTCCAAAAGGCAGCTCGCGTCATCAGCTCAACTTCAGACCAATCGGCTGGTTGTTCCTGACGAATGATGAGGGACTTTCCCGTTGTCGTTTCCGTTTGTTCCAAATAGATCATCTTTTTTCCTCCGAGGTCCAAGTGACACCGTCTGGGAGGTTGGTGTTAGCTTACTTAATCGGCCAAACCTCCCGATTACGCCACACTCACACTGTTCGTACGCATAGGCAAGTTCTCCTAAATCTTATTTGGCCTTATCGACCTTGTCCGTAGTTTAGCAAAGGCGCGTCCCCCCTGTCAAAGCTGGATAGCGCGTCAACTGATGAGCACTTTTAACGACAAAATCCGTCAAAGTCAGCCGAGAGCGGCCCCCTTTGACGGATTCATGATGACTTATGTTCAAGCCTGCGACTGTGCCTGTTGCTTCAAATGTGAGATTTCCTTCAACCCCGCACTCATCAGCACAAAGACCACAATCCACGCCACGACAATTAACAAGATGAGCTTCAGGTAAGGGCTGTCCAAAATAACAATATCCCAGTCCCAGGTTGCGTGCATCAAGACGCTCAGCGCAAAGAAGACCAAGAAGCGGGCATCCAGCAATTGGCTAAACTTGAAGGGTTGAGCGCGCTTAACCACCATCAGGGCCCCACCGGAGATGGCCGCCCAGACCAAGTGACCGCCAATTGCCGACCAACCACGAAGTACGGCCACGGCGACCAGTTGCTCACTACCGGCACTGTAAATATACCCCGCCGTTTCAAACGCCGCGAAGCCAGCCCCCACAGCCGCGCCAATCAGGATTCCATCCAAGATGTGTTGCACCTTTAATTGACTAATGAAATAAGTCACGATTAACACTTTTCCAAGTTCTTCAACAACACCAATGGACAGGGAATCCTTCAGCGTCATGACGCCGTAGATCTGATTACTGTCGCTAAACGTCACGAATTGATACAAGAACAGCGTCACGACGAGGGAGAAGATCCCTCCAATAAAGAACACTTTGACGACTTCAAAGAGACTGACATCCTTGAAGGCATCGGCCTCAAAGAAAAAGACCAGGCCGGAGAATGGCACCGCAAATGCCCCCACCAGGATCAACCCGGGAATGGCATTGCTGTTTCTGAAGTTAACGGCCATATAGAGCAGCGCCACGAACGCCACTAGGAAGCCCACCAAGATTCGTGAAAACAACCACGGCTTGGCCCACTCGTCGGACACGTCAGCTAAGGCCGGCGTGGTTGTCTTTGTCCCGGCAATAAAGATCGCGTTGGCCTCATCCTTCGTATGGTGCTTAAACACCTCGGAGAACAAATCCGAGAGGTTAACCTTAACTGCTCCTTCTTCGCCGGTATATTGATTCAGTTTGGCCGTCGCCGTGTCGTAAAGCCCCTTCACTTGATGAGACTCACTGGCTACCGGTGTTACCGGCGTTCTTTCTTGGGAGGCCGCCTGGCTGCCCGGCAACGCATGGCCGCAACTGGGACAAAATTTAGCGGTCTCTTTGACTTGATTCCCACAATATGGACAATATTTCATCTTAACCCCTCACTACTCTAAAATATTCTGATACAGCTTCAATCCCAACTGATTCATTGCCGCCACTTGATCGGCTTCATGACCATCTTGGGAAAGGACCACTGCGACGAAGGCCCCATGACGATTGGCCACAATCTCAGCGTCGTTTTGGACACCATAATCGGCGTACTCACCCGTTTTGTTATAGACTTTAGCCGAACTGGGCAACAGCTTGGGCAGTTTGGTCCGGTTCTGATTGTCCGCCAAAATAGCCAGCATTTCATCATCAGCGGATTTTGACACCAACTGGTGATTGTAGAGTTTCTTCAGGGTCATCCCCAGATCTCGTGCCGATGTGAGATTATCGCGCCCTTGATCAATGGCGTCGGTATCCATCATCTTTCGCTGTAGCTTAGTATCCGTGGCACCCATGTTCTTAATCTTATTGTTGATTAACCCAAAGCCACCCATTTTGGCAATCATAATGTTAGCGCCGGTATTATCACTGTCATCAATCATGTGCTTTAAAATCTCTCGGTAAGTCAGCTTGGTACCATCACTCATGTTTTGAATCACACCCGTTCCGCCCACCTTTTCGCTAGCGGTTAGCGTATGCGTGGCGTTGAGGTTGAAGACGCCTTCTTTTGCCATGGCGTAAGCCGTAACCAGGATGAACACCTTGATGCTGCTAGCCGAACTCTGCGCACCATTGTTGACAACAACCTGTTGCTGGCCGTTGACCGGTGAAACGTAGGCCGAGTTGGTGCCGTCAAGTGACTTGAATGCGGTCGTGATGTCACTTTCAACTGCGGAGCGATCAAAACTGGTCGTTGCGGCGTGACTGGTCTGCCGTGAGCTGGAGCTGGTCTGTGACTGACGGGGAGTCTTCCGTTCCGTGTGACTTGCCGTGGGCTTGGCAGTATGGCTGGTATCTCGCTGGAGGAAATAGATCCCCCCACCAATTAACAGGATTAAAAGTAGCGCACTGATTAACCACTGCCATTTAGGCTGTTTACCCTTAGTGGGCGCTGTCTCAGTTGTGGGCGTCTTCCCCGAGGTGACCGGCGTGGTCGTTCGGACCTGTTCGTTAGTTGCATCAGAGGTCATCGGTTTCGGTGTTGGCTCAGACGTCGTGGGTTCAGATGTCGTTGACTCAGGTGCTGTTGGTTCGGACCCAGCTGTCTCTTGATCAGGCATCGTCGTCTGCTCAGTCCCCTGCGTCGCAAAATCATAGCCGCAATTTTCACAGAAGCGACTCTCTTGGGAATTCGGCGTCTGACAACGGGGACATCGCTTTTGCTGACCGGAATCCACAGCATCCGGCGTCGGCGTCTCAGCTACAGCCGTCAGCTCGGCACCACAATTCTCACAAAATTTAACGTTCTCGTCGTTCTCGTGACCACAGTTTGGACAAATCTTCATACGTTTAGGCCCCGCTAGTTAAAGTTGTGCCCACAGTTCGGGCAGAATTTAGTCTCGGCCGCGACGACACTCTGACAGTCGGGACAGGTCTTTTCTTCCGGCTTAGGATTCAAATCGGCACCACAGTTCGGGCAGAACTTGGTGTCCAAGCCCACCGCCGCATGACAGTTCGGGCATTCCTTGCCTAGCTTCGTCCCACAGGAAACACAGAACTTGGCATCGGCCTTATTGGCTGCGTGACAATTCGGGCAAATGACTTCCCCCTCATGCACACTCTGACTGGCCGCCATGGACACCGTGACGGACTTTCCCCCGCTCATGATGAACTGCTCAACGTAGCTGAAAAGTTCATCCGGTAACTTCTTCTGGTTCCAGGCACCAATCGCCGCGGTTACGGCTAAGGGCGCAAACGCAATCATCCCGATGGTGGCTGCGCCGGCCTTGTCAATCCACTTTCCGGAGCCCACGTTCACCATAATTTGATTTTCACCGGCATTGAAGATCTGAACTTGAATCGCGGAATCCATCCCTACGATGGTCTTCCAACTATCCTCTTGCTTGGCTTGCACAAGGTAACCCTCGTTGGTGTGCATGCCTTCCGCGTGCAGTTGTTTCTTTTCACGTAGCCAGTTTTGAATCGCCTGACCCACCTTTTCGAGATCCAGGCCGTCACTCAGTTTAAAGATTCTTGAATCTGCCATCTTAACATCACTCCTATTTGTGTTCTCGTGCTTCCCGCATCACCATTTGAATCCATTTCTGCGAGTACCCATACTTCCGAGCCAACTCGTGCTGATTATGACCGTCGAACTCCTGCAAGACGCGCTGAGCGGTCACTTTTCGATCGTAAAGATGAATTGGAAAGTTCAGCTGGGTGCCTTTGTAATGTTCATAAATAATGAGCATCGACTCCGTCCCCACCAAACTATTCAAACTCTTGTAAAACTGGTGTAGTGCATCCAGCTCGATACGCTCTGTCATTGCCCTCGCCACCTCCTTAGGCTAAATTGTAATTGTTTGCGAATATTTTAGTAACTGCACTTATCCTCGCCCTTTTCCATGAAAAGTACCCCAACAATGGCCGGTAACTCGTCCTGCAGAACGCCGCTAGTTTAAAATCCCCGTGTAATGGGAAATCAATTGCCCACTTTTAAACCAAAACAGCAAAAAAGGTGACGCCCTTCGTAAAGGACGCCACCAAATGTGGAAAAATTTATTTTGTTGTCAGGTTAAGTGATGTTGGATCAACGAGACTTCTTAACCCAGACGTACCACTTAACTGCCGGCAATGACGGAATTGTAGGCCAGTAACATGTTTAAATCGTTGAAGGCGTAGGATTCGCCACCGGCTTCCGCGGAACCATAGAGGGGCGACGTCGTGTCGGTTGAGGTCATCGCGTTAAGCTTAGTTAACGCCTGACCATACAGCTTAGTATCGCCTAATGCCACCGCAATCTGTGCAACATAAGCGTAGTTAGAGGCGGCGTCATACGGACTCGCCGGCGACCCATCCAGATTGTAATCGTTGTAGATTTTTTCATCGGCAGTGGTGTGGGCTGTGATCCAGTCCAACGAGGTCTGCGGTAACTCACCAACTTTAGCCAAATTCAACATGGTTAGTAAGCCATCCGTAACGTTGATCTGTCCGCTAACGTTGTCATCACTGACCTGGTAGCTACCCGTACTGTAGTTGTAGTAGGTATTAAACATTGGCAACTGATCACTGATATAACTATCCTTGATCAGCTTCAACTGTTGTTGGTAAGCCGTACCACCGGCAGTGCCAGTCGTGGTTCCCAAGCCTTTAGCCTCATAGATGGTCTTTAACGTTGCCAGATCCAAGTAATCCAAACGAATCCGTTTTTCCTGACCGTCCTTCGTGCTATAGCCATCGATCATCTGATAGTAGGCGTTCATATCGTACTTCGTGAACCCATCAATCAGCTCGCTAATCAAAGCCGTGCGGTCGTTATTTGGCGACTTGCGATTCATGACTAACAAGGCCTGGATAATACGCAAATCATCAATCGAGGCACTGCCCTGAGTGACCGTGTGATCTTGTCCTTTTGCTTGCCAGTTAAAGGTATGGGTATCGCTGTCGTAGAAGCGGGCCTTGATCCCACTGAGAGCTGTGTCAAAGTCAGACTCATCCCCTGCCATGGCCAAAGACAGCAACCATAGGCCACTGGACTCCGTGAGTTCTTGATAGGGACTGTCAGTCTTGCCTTGTGAGGCCAGGTAGCCGGAATAAAGAACACCATCAGTATCGGCCAGCTTAGGCACAAACTTGGTCATATCTGCCTGTAATTTGGCGCGCGTCGCCTCTTGTTCCAGTGGTAGACCGGAAAGGGTGGGACTCATCTGACTCACCGTAGTCGGGGAGATTTGCCCCGCATCGCTAGTCTTAGCCGCCGTCGTTGGATCATCCGCTGGGGCACTGGCTAACGTGTAGGTGACATCACCAGTGTAGGTCCCTTTGTACGCGGTAGAACCAACCTCAGTGCTTAGATTTCCCTTAGTGGCATCACTACTATCGCCAACCGTTGTGGTATCGTCTGCAAGTGTAGGTTGATAATCATAAATGGACTGGGCGACATCGGTTAACAAGGTGCTGTGTTGCCCGTTACTATAATATATCGGTAGAGTATGCCCAGCAGATGTCAAACCAGTCGTCTGGGCGGTTAACTGATACGAGTCCCCCACCGCATTCGTCGAACTAACACCTAATTTAAAGTTGGTTGCTGGAACAACGCCGGCACCCACCTTAGGGGAAACAAAACCAATCTTGTCACCGGCACCCACCTTAGAAGCAAAATCAATCTTGTCATCAGTACCCGTGTCAATAGCGTATGTCTTGGGAATTGCCAGCGTGATGGGAACCGCCACTTGGGCCATATAATTCATACTCTGTTTAAATACAGCCTGACTGCCTGCTTGGTCAAACAGATAGAACGAGAAGTCCCCGTTGGTAACATTGGTGCTGGCCGTATCTATGGTTAGCAAAGGATGATCGGGGTCCGTCTTATCCAGAGTGACCCCTGTTTGTCCACCGGCCGGTTCGATGCCTAAGTTGCTGTAACCGCTCTGCCCTTGCTCACCACCATAATACTTACTTAAATCTAAAGTCATCGTCTTACCATCATGAGACGTTTGCCAATCTGGGGCGCTAATACGCCAGTCTTGGTACGTCCCCGAAGAGCCAGCAGCTGCACGACCACTGGTAATCTGGTTATTACTATAGGCTAATGTGGTTAGTTGTTGATTGTTGCTCAAATCCGGTAAATTTCCGGTAAGTTGATTTGCCGCCACATCCAGCCATTTCAGGTTCGTGGCTTTACTGAGGGTCGCTGGCAAACTGCCACTCAGTTGGTTACCGTTTGCTTCAAAATGAGTCAAGTTTGAAGTAAAACAGGCAGCTGGTATATTTCCAGTGAACCCATCCTTATCGAGATAAATTTCCGTTAAATCAGCCAGCTGTGAAATATTGTCCAATGTTCCTGATAGCTGGTTAGATGAAAGCTCCAAAATGTTTAAATTCGTCAATCCCGCCCAATTTTCAGGAATTGATCCCGTCAACTGATTCTCCTTCAGCTGAAGTTGTTTTAGTTTCGACCATTTTGTAACTGGGAATTGGCTAAGATCACCTGAAATATCATTATTCGAAAGATTTAAAACCGAAAATTGCAAGAACAAGTTAGCCACACAAAACAGCCCCAGGATATTCCG
>NZ_AZFS01000012.1 GCF_001434395.1 Levilactobacillus hammesii DSM 16381 | reverse complement strand
ACAGAACTCGAAAAATTATATTATTTTACCTGTCAACTTGACAGGGACTAGTACAACTCACAAATCGAGTGGCCGTTTTTTTAAATTTTATCGCAATGACGACTTAGATCACTTCACCATGATAATGGCTCTCTGGCAACGTGGCGAAGTCATAGGCGGCTAGTGCTTCAGCCTCTTGTACATAGGCGTGTAAACCTTGGGCAATCATCAGGTTTAAGGTGGTGTCCTTTTCGTGTAGGATCACAACCGGCTTCTTACTATGGAACGCGTAGCCAATCTCAAACGCCGTGCCGGAGTCAACCTGATCATCCACGAAGTCGACCATTCCCACGACCACATCGGCCTTATCGATCTGCGTCACGTCTAGTTGGAACGTCTGGGTGGCCCATTCGGGGGTTCCCATGGTTAACCCTGGAATCTCATTCTTACGAGGGCTGAAGAAGTTGGTCACTCGGGGGTTAGCGGCTAAAGCGCGTTCCACCCGTTCAATTCGTTCAATCTGTTCATCATCAAAGAAGGGTCCTGCTAAGTAAACGTTGGTCACACTAATCTCCTCATTTCTCTCTTTTGTGGTTTTTATTATACCGGAAACATTAACTTTTATCGACTCTATTTTGATTAATATTCGGTTATAAAACACTAAGCAACCGTAATTCAATTAATTTCTTAATATTATTCGAGTTTAACTGCCGCAATGAACACCCTTTCACGATATAATTATTTCATGCTATACTGAAGAGAATAGACATTGGGGGCTGAGTATAATGATGATTCTTGGATTTGCCATTATGGGTGGGCTGATTACCATAATCGCCGCATTCTCACTGGTCATGGCCATACAAAATGGGAGCTCAAAGGTCGGCGTGAGTCTTCTATTAGGCTTAGCGTTGTTGGGTACGGTCATTTCAATCTGGAAATTGCCGTATTGGTCGCACCAGACCGCCACGCCGGCGGCACATACGGCTAAGCAGTCACAGATCAGTTCACAATCCGGCCAGGCCTTTTCCGCCAGTTCCAGTGGCGTGACCCAGGCTGATAATGAAAAAAGTGTTCAGCAACAATTAGCCAAGGCACTCACTAAGCTGGGAACGGTCACCTTTGACCGTTCTAGCAAGACTTACACGCTAACCGTGACGAACAGTGACCTTAAGCAGACGATCCAAGCGCTGACCAAGAAACCCAGTCTGGCCAAGCAAGCCAAATGGCCACGCTTCGTCGAAAACTTCACGAAAACGAGCGCGTCCCTCGAGAAATCCCTGGGCAAGGGCTATAGTTTGGAAGTTCGGGTCGGCCATCAGTCACCCGTCTTGGTCTTCAAGGACGGTTACGTCGTCAAAAATCAATTTGAATAACGACAAACGCTCCTCATCACTTGCGATGAGGAGCGTTTTTTAATGGCTATCTACAAAAAGCCTACTTTATTCGATACTGACGTTGCTGATTCTGTCGACCCGCCAAGTAATACCGCGCTGATTCCTCACCCACGGCCAGTTGAACATCGCGCGCATCATTCGACAGCTGAGCCCGATAGATGGCTTCGTATTCTGAAACGGTGACGCGCCGCCGATTTGCCAGCAGCGTGGACAAGGCCGTCTCATCAAAGCCCTTTTGAAAGTCGTTTTGCAAAATGCCACTGAAGAACTCACCCTCGGCACCAGAACCATAGCTGAAGAACCCAATCCGCTGCCCCGCGTTCATCTGCCCATGACGCAGTAAGGATAGGAAGCTGAGGTAGAGGGATCCCGTATAGAGATTACCGACGTGCCGATTATCCTCCTGGCTCGCCTCAAAGGCCGCTTTGAGCGTGACCTGTTGTTCTGGTCTAGCTTCGGGTAAAATCTGACGAAGCCCTTTGCGACCCATTTTTGTAAATGGCAAGTGAAAGACAAAGGCATCAAAATCGGCAATGGTCTGCTGCGTTTGCTGCTGATAATCCGCCCACACCGTTTTAAAGAAGTCTAGATAGACATTGGTCGAGTATTTCCCATCAACCAGTGCTTCCGTCCGGTAAGTGGGCCGCCAAAAGTCCATGACATCTTCCGTATGATAACTACTAGTGGGCGCCAACGCCAAAATTTGGGGATCAGCCGTTACCAGCATGGCGACGGCGCCGCCCCCCTGTGTTACCTCGCCGGGCGTTCGTAGGCCATACCGTGCCACGTCGGCGCCAATAACCAACACCTTAGCCGTGGGATGAACCCGGACATAATCGGCGGCGAGCTGCAAGCCTGCCGTAGCTCCGTAACAGGCCTGTTTTAACTCAATTGCCCGCGTGTTACTGGGCAGATCCAACAAGTGAGCCAGGTAAACCGCCGTGGCTTTGGAATTATCAATCCCTGACTCCGTCCCAAACAACACCATGGCAACCTCTTGCTTGGTCTCTGCCGTCAGAATTTGGCTCGCCGCATTGGCAGCCATGGTGACAACGTCCTGCGTTGGTGGGATCACGGCCTGCTGCGACTGGCCGATTCCGATTAAGTATTTGTTAGGGTCTTCGCCCCGGGCAGTGGCTAACTCAGCCATATCCAGATAAAGTCCTGGCGTGTAAAACCCAATTCGATCAATTCCAACGCTTACGCTCATTAGATGATGCCTCCTAAATAACTTGGTTATGTCTAACGTGCTTGATGACTATTTTGCCACCAAGCCATTTTTTAAATCTAACTAGATCGCTGTCTCCACTATTAATTGTACTACACAACTTGTCTGAAACTAATCCAACCGTTGAGACCTTACGAACTCTTAAATATTAAATAATAAAACTGACTGTCCGTTCGTAGTCGTTAGTATCTAACGACAATTGAGCGAATAGCCAGCATTTGTATTATACAATTAGGCACATTCTTTTCATGGGTGAATCGTTTAAAGCAGCCTTATTGCATATGGCAATTTCCTTTAAAGCTTGTGATCCTTTAGTTGTTGAAGAACGGCTCGCAACTTTTCCTTCGTCTCGGCACTGACCTTCGGATATTGTGGGTTCAGAGCCTGCAAACGATCAATCAAAATGTTGGAGACAATCAATCGTGCAACACCCTTATCATCTGCTGGGATTAAGTACCACGGACTCTTTTTCGTTGCCGTCTGCGTTAACATCCGGGTATAAGCATCCTGATAGTCGTCCCAAAAAGCCCGCTCCTGCATGTCACTAGGCGCGAATTTCCAATTCTTGCTGGCGACTTCAATCCGCCGTTCGAACCGATGGGTCTGCTCATCTTTGGATAAATGCAAGAAGAACTTGATGACTTCAAAGCCCTGATGCCGCAGATATTTTTCGTAGTTTTTCAGATCATGGTAACGATGATCCCAGAACTGGTCGTCCACGTCCTCAACCGAATTAATTCCCGGTAGATTCTGCGTGGTTAACATTTCCGGATGAACGTGACTGATCAGCACATCCTCGTACTGAGAGCGATTGAAGATCCGAATCTCACCCCGTGGTGGCAGTGCTTGATTGATCCGCCATAGAAAGTCATGATCTAACTGCAGATGCGTCGGTTGCTTAAAACTAACCACACTGGTCCCCGACGGATTCAGGCCACTAAACACGTGACGAATCAAGCCATCCTTGCCGGCGGTATCCATCCCCTGCAAAATGACAATGACCCCATGCTGCTTCTGCGAATATAAGCGCGCCTGCAAATCACTCAGGGTGGCCACATTGGCATCCAATGCACTATTAATGACTGCCTGATTTGGCCCCTTTTCCACGCGGGTGGCTAGTTGTGCCAAATCAATGGGACGCTCACCCGCATAACGATAACTGCTCTCAGTACTCATGCGCATCATCTCCTAATAGCTTTTACCTTAGCATGCTTATTCGTCGGATTCCAGTGAACAGACGAACTTTTTTGAAATTAGCGGCAAAATCTTCGCGTTCCCTTTTCAAGCTTGATATACTAAGCATGTAAACACTTACTTGATCAACGGAGGCCTCGAGAAAATGAAGAAGATTACGGCATATTTTGTGCGTCATGGTCAAACGATGTTGAATCACTATAACAAGGTTCAAGGCTGGATTGATTCTCCCCTGACGGCCAAGGGACGTGCCGATGCGAAGCGGGCCGGCCAACAACTCGCTAACATCCCCTTTGTTGCGGCATACAGTAGCGATTCCGGTCGGGCCATTGAAACAGCCCACATTGCCCTTAAGGAAAATCCGGACAATATGAACATCGTCACGTATCAGTACCCTGAATTCCGTGAACAGTGTCATGGTTACTTTGAAGGCAACGACCTGAATCAAATGTGGCAATTCGTCGGGGCGCAGGTCGGCTTGACCTCGGAGTCGAAGGTACTTGGTACTTACGGGCTGGAAAAGGCTCGCGATTTGATCCATCAGGCCGATCTCTACGGTGAAGCCGAGAGCAACGACATGTTCTGGGAACGACTCGATCGCGGCTTCGATAAGCTACGGGCCAACTCCAAGGATGGCGACCAGGTATTGGTGGTCTCCCACGGTATGACCATTCGATCGATCATCGACCGTTACGCTCCGGAACTGGATGAAGGTGTCGCGACAATTAACGGAAGTATCACCAAGCTGGAAATTACCGATGATGACATTCACGTTGACTTCTTTAACCGAATTGATTTTCAATCTTAAGCTAAGGAGGAATCCCTCATGAAAAATATTCATCGCTCCCTCAATGATCGTGTATTTGCCGGTGTGATTGGTGGAATTGCCGAACACTTCGACTGGAATTCTAATATCGCCCGCGTGATTTTTGTCCTACTGGCCCTCACCCCGATGGTTCCAGGACTAATCGTCTACCTGATTTTATGGATGATTATGGGTGATCCCGAATAAATTGCGCTTAAGTCCGAGACAAACTCGGACTTTTTTCATGCTCAAAAATAAAATAATGAAAACGCTAACAAAATTATCACAATTCGATTGACGTTACAGAAAGGTTAGTCTACAATTTGAATTAACAACCAGTTATACCCCTTATAACTTGGACGCTTTAAAAACTCAAGGAGGTTCTCTACCATGGCAAATTCAGAAAAAACTTTAGTATTAGTTAAACCGGATGGTGTTGCGGAAGGACATATCGGAGACATTATTTCACGTCTCGAAAGTAAGCGCTACCAAATTACTGCTCTCAAGGTTTTGAATGCATCAACTGACCAATTAAAGCGACACTACAGGGAACAAGTTGAAAAGCCTTACTTCAAAGAGATTGAGACCTACATGCAGGAAGGCCCCCTCGTTGCCATCATTGTAACCGGGACTGATGTGGTCAAAGCCGTTCATAATTTAGCGGGTAAGACTCGGCCAAACGATGCCCAACCCGGGACGATTCGTGGGGATTACGCTCATGAATATCCCGATGGCATTCTGAGAAATATCGTGCACACCGCTGATAGCCGTGAGAACGCTCACCATGAAATTGCCATCTGGTTCCCAGAGTTAGCTGTTGCCGCACACCAAAAGGTTGCTGGTAAGGAAAAGGTTGGCGCCAAATAATTTAAGCTGAAACGAACACCCGATCATTTACGCGATCGGGTGTTTTTTATGGTCAGTTAACGGCTACACGTTGATTATTTACGCCCATATCAGACGTCTAATCCCCTTTTTAGTTACTTTTAGATTATACTTAAACTAATCATGGCCTTTATTTTTTTGTTGCAGAATGTATTAGTTCTGTTACCTCGATTTAAAATTGAAGTGCAACACCTGCTCTACTAGACCAGTTCTTTATTCA
>NZ_AZFS01000063.1:905-1146 GCF_001434395.1 Levilactobacillus hammesii DSM 16381 | reverse complement strand
GGTAGAGCACCTGACTGTTAATCAGGTTGTCGACGGTTCGAGCCCGCCTGCCGGAGCTTAATAATGGAGAGTTGTCCGAGTGGCTGAAGGAGCAGCATTGGAAATGCTGTAAACGGGTACTAACCTGTTTCGAGGGTTCGAATCCCTCACTCTCCGTTTTATAAAGTATGACCCGTTGGTCAAGTGGTTTAAGACACCGCCCTTTCACGGCGGTAACATGGGTTCGAATCCCGTACGGGTC
>NZ_AZFS01000063.1:0-895 GCF_001434395.1 Levilactobacillus hammesii DSM 16381 | reverse complement strand
GGAGAGCGTCTGCCTTACAAGCAGAGGGTCACAGGTTCGAGCCCTGTATCCTCCATATAACATAATACATTATGGTCCGTTGGTCTAGTTGGTTTAGGACGCCTCCCTGTCACGGAGGAGATCACGAGTTCGAGTCTCGTACGGACCGTTGTTATGTTATTAACAATTTAATACACAACAAACATATTACATGATGGTATGGCTCGGTAGCTCAGTTGGTAGAGCAATGGATTGAAGCTCCATGTGTCGGCGGTTCGATTCCGTCCCGCGCCATTTATGGTGGGGTAGCGAAGTCTGGCTAAACGCGGCGGACTGTAAATCCGCTCCTTCGGGTTCGGTGGTTCGAATCCACTCCCCACCATCATTATAGGGATATAGTTCAATGGTAGAACAACGGTCTCCAAAACCGTCGATGTGGGTTCAACTCCTACTATCCCTGTTTGTAATGTGATGGCGGTATTGGTGAAGGGGTTAACACACCGGATTGTGGTTCCGGCACGCGTGGGTTCGATTCCCACATACCGCCCTAGATTGGGGCATCTTGATTTATTTCAGCTGGTCCAGTCAGATTGGATAGGCGATTATGGTGGTATAGCCAAGTGGTAAGGCAGAGGTCTGCAAAACCTTCATCGTCGGTTCGAATCCGATTACCACCTTTGACTTGGGTGTATCCAATCAATATTTTTTTGCCGGAGTGGCGGAACTGGCAGACGCGCTGGACTCAAAATCCAGTGACCGTTGAGGTCGTGTGGGTTCGAACCCCACCTCCGGTATCACAAAGAACATGTTCGGTTTTCATAAAAGTACGACAAACGTTATTGACGTTTGTCGTTTTTTTATGGCTCTTTGTCAACTGTTGTTGGTAATCTATTGTAGGTTGTCTAATCGCATCGCG
>NZ_AZFS01000011.1 GCF_001434395.1 Levilactobacillus hammesii DSM 16381 | reverse complement strand
CGGAGTTCAGCAAGTGCTTCTTGTCTTGCTTGATCTCTGATTTTTTGATCATGTTCAGCTTGTTTTTCAGCCAGTACCTGTTTTTCAGTTGTTCCTAAAGGCAAGCATTTAACTTTGTCAATTGCACGCCACTTTTCTTTATCTGATAATTCATCATTGTGCTGAATGTTAAAGAGTTTTTGACGCTCATCTTGAAATTTGCCTTGAGAAAAATCATTTGCGTCCTTTCTTTCAGGTTTCCAAGTAAAAGAATAACCGATAACTGGTTTTCCTCTGCCTTTACCATATTTTTTTCTAATCGTTAGCCCTGTAAAAAGCGGGGTTAATTCTTCTCTAATTGGCTTAATAACCTTTTTGTCAACATTTGAAGGACTATTCCAATAACTTTTAGGTATATCAAGCAATTCAAAAAAATC
>NZ_AZFS01000062.1 GCF_001434395.1 Levilactobacillus hammesii DSM 16381 | reverse complement strand
AGTAAAGGCCCGGTTTCCCGGGCCTTTACTGTACAATTTAACTTTCAACCTTTAGAATACAGGTTTCAGTCTGCAACCAGACGATAATTACACTTACGTCAAGCACGCTAAAATGTTGACAACGGCAACGGCACATTCGATTGTGGATGTCTTTAACCCGATGGCTTCTGATCATTTTCAATGGGCGCAAACAGTGGATGAGGGAAAAACTTGGACGGACGTGGATGGTGCTAATCAGGCTGATTTAACGATCACACCAGAAAGCGTGGGAACGGTCTATTATCAGCAGCGATTTCGGTATTATGCGGGAGTCCCGCTTTTTTGGCCCTCAACCTATTATTCTCACGTGGCCGCGCTGACCACCTTGCCAGCTCCCGTCCCGGCAACGGCTCTTTCGGTCAAGACAGATAACGATTATCTGTACAATAATCAGGAGGGTCAGAAGACCTACGTTCACGCGACGCCGACACCCGCCAATGCGACGGGAAGTCTAAGCTGGTCAAGTTCGGATGAGCAACTTGCGACGGTTAAGTCGACGGGAGAGGTAACGGCGAATACTAGCGGTAATAAAGGGACGGTCTTTATCACAGGAACCATGACAAATGACGATGGCACTAAGGTTTCTCAGAAGGTGGCGATTGAAATTGGCGGGGGGATCGATGATCAAACCGTTAACGAGGGTCAGTCGGCAACCTTCCAAGTTCGCGGAAATTTCGATCAAGCCCCTAATTCGGTTACGTGGCATCGTGTTGATGGTCATGGTGACAAGGTCATTAGTCAGGGGAATCAGCTGAGCTATACACTCGCAGCCACTCAGCAAGCAGATGACCAAGCGCAGTACTATGCCGTGGTGACGGTTAAAATGAAAGGTGCTTCAGACCAAACGATCACGACCAACCGCGCAAGATTAACGGTAATCCCCAATCGAACGCCGATGGTTAAGATTGACAATACCATTGAAAACCTGACGAATGCCTCCGGAAATACGCCAACACAATTGGCCAATGTGGTTGATGGCGATGTTTGCCGGATCGACAGTACGGTTACAGATACAAATTTGGCGTCAACCTTAGTTGAGGGTGACTACATGGTTAAATTGCCGAGTGATGTGACGAATACGGTTATCACGGTCGATGGCCAGAAGGCGTATTACTACCCAGTGTCAGATGAATCAGATACGATCATTGTTGCAAGTGGGCAAAGCTTTGTTGGTCATAAACAGCACAAATTTTCGATTGAATTTATGACCCATAAGACGCAGGGCTTATCCTACACGACGAGTGTGCAATTGATGGGCTATGCTGATACCAAGCGCAACAAAGACCTAGGGACATACAGTGGCAACAAGGTTGGATTGAACTTCACAGATGGTAACTTGCATCTGGCTGCCAACGACGTTGATTTTGGTAGGATTGCGATGGAAGACCTCGGCAAGGTATTTCCGGGCAAGGTTGCCGGCGGAGGGGACCTCTTGGACGTGACGGATTATTGTCGTAAAAAGGAGGACACCAAGATCGACCTCAGTCAAACGGCACCGTTTAGCAGTGGCCTGACGCATTTGAATGCCAGTCTAGGCTACGATTCAGGCAAGGGAGCACCGTTGCGGCCGCTATCAAGCGTGCCCCAAGAGGTGACTACGATTCCGGCGGGAACGATCGCATTTGCCATTGGCGGGAATCAAGGTCAGAATCTGGCGGTTAAGGTAGCTGATGGTGGCTTCACGCCCGGAAGGTATACGAGTCAGATCTTGTGGACAGTTGTCTCGGCGCCTTAGTCATTGTTTCATGTGAAACAATGTGGCTGAAAAGACACACTGCCCCTTGCACAAACGGGCCCCAATGCGCTACACTTTTACTTAACTTAATACGATATCGGAAGACTAATTAGTTAGATAAGGTGCTCAGCGGAGCATCGGAGGGTTGCGGCCAGATAAGATGTGTCATTAATCTTATCTGGCCTTTTTTTGTCTTCACGGGAGGATTGGGAAAATGGAAGAATCATATTGGAGTCGAAATTTCATCCTGATTTTGATCGGGAATGCCTTGCTATTCATGGTTTACAACATGCAGGTGCCGGTGTTGCCACTATATGGTAAGCAGCTGGGGTTAACGCCCGCGCAGATCGGGGTTTTCGTGGGGGCGATTATGTTTGCCGCCCTAGTCACGCGGCTGTTTGTGCCCTGGTTTTCGGCGCACTTTAGCAAACGGCTTTTGTTGGTGGTGGGGATTCTACTGTATCTGTTGGCTGCGGTGGGATATCCGTTACTGAGTAGTTTTGGTTTGCTGGTGCTCTTGCGGTTGTTTAACGGCTTGGGACATGGGATTACCACAACCTACTTTGCCACATCGGCGGCCGATGAGTTGCCACACCAGAAGATCGGCGAGGGTATGGGCTACTTCGGAATCGGGACGATGGTGACGGCCTCCTTAGCGCCCTTATTGGCGTTGGCAGTCGTTCATCACTATGGGTTTACGGCGTTTTTTCTGACCTGCATCGGGGTCTTGTTTGCGGCTATGTTGGCCATTATGGGGACGACCAAACCAACGGCACCAGCGGCTAGAGCTAAGGCCACGGCGCCGGTATTTGACCGACAATTCTTACCACAGTGCGGCCTGGTCTTTATTCTGGGGGTCTTGATGAGTGGCGTCATGACGTTTACGCCAATTTACGCGGAGATTCAGCATTTAACAACGATCTCGGGCTTCTTCTTCATCGCGGCGGTGGCGGGGGTCGTGATTCGGCCGATCGTGGGCCGGATGTTTGATCATCGTGGACCGCGCCTGATCCTTTTACTGAGCACGGTGCTGTTGACGCTGGGAATGGTGCTGATTGCACTGATCGATCGGAACTGGCTATTGTTGCTGGCGGGCGTGTTCTACGGTGTGGCCGATGGGGCCATTTACCCGACCCTGCAGGCGTGGCTCTTTAAAGTGACGTCCATTCACAATCGTGACACGGCAACCGGAATGTTTTTGAACGCCTATGACTTGGGGATGGGACTTGGCGCCGTCGTTCTCGGCTGGGTCGTGGAGGCCGTGGCTTACCGGGGGATGTTCCTGATTCTGGCGGTAGTGGCGTGCGGCTATGTTGCACTGGCGTTGGGGTTGAGTCGGGGAACGAAGCGAATCTAAGATGTTAAAAATTAACCAAAAGTCGGTGATCACTTGCATGTGGTTACCGACTTTTTAGACGCTGTAATCCCGACGCTTCGCTAATGGCGGCTGGGATAGTATAATGGTTAGGAATGACTGGTTCCAAGCGTTTATGATGCTTGTTGAGCCAAGGTGTTAGTGAATTTAAACTAAAGAAATCAAAGGAGTAAATCAACCATGAAACACATCGTAGCGGGGATCGTCGCCCACGTTGATGCCGGTAAAACGACGCTTTCTGAAGCGTTGCTCTACCGGTCCGGCGCGTTGCGACAGTTGGGGCGCGTCGATAACGGCGATGCCTTTCTCGATCCCGATGACTTGGAAAAACAACGTGGCATTACGATCTTTTCACATCAGGCCAGCCTGCAGCACGGCAACCTGGATTTGACCTTGCTGGACACCCCGGGACACGTGGACTTTGCTTCCCAAACGGAGCAGGTGCTCAGCGTCTTGGACTACGCTGTCCTGGTGGTTTCGGCCACCGATGGCATTCAGGGCTACACCCGGACTCTTTGGCGCCTACTGGACCACTATCGGGTGCCCACTTTTATTTTTGTGAATAAAATGGACGCGGACACTGCCGACCGTGAGCGGGTTCTGGCACAGCTCCAGCAGGTCTTCTCCGCGGGGTGCATTGCCTTCAATGACGATGCCACGGCCGATGGGGCCATTCCCGCCGCATCCTACGAAGACTTGGCCATGCAAGACGACGCGGTTCTTGAAGGTTTCCTGGACACCGGCACCGTGGCGGATGAGACCGTCCGTCGCATGATTCAGCGTCGGGAAGTCTTTCCCTGCTACTTTGGGGCGGCTTTGAAATTGGATGGGGTGGATAGCCTCTTGGCGGGGATGGATCAGTGGACGCAGGCGCCGGAATACCCAGCAGAATTTGGGGCCAAGGTTTTCAAAATTTCTCACGACGACAAGGGCGAGCGGCTCACCTGGTTGCGGCTAACCGGGGGCGTTTTGGCCAACAAAGCTGAGATCCTAGACGAGCAGAAGGTCAATCAGATCCGGGTCTACAACGGCGCCAAATTTACCATTCAACCGACCGTTTCTGCTGGCATGGTCTGCGCGATTCCCAATCTAACGGGGACGCACCCCGGTCAGGGACTGGGGGCGCAGGCGGCCGGTCGCTCGCCGGAAATTCAGCCGGTTTTGAACTACACACTAGACCCTAAAGGCAATGATCTTCACAATTGCCTGACCATTTTACGGCAGTTAGAGGATGAAGATCCGCAGCTGCACGTGGTGTGGTCGAGCCAACTCCAGGAGATTCGCGTTCAGATCATGGGCGCCGTTCAGCTGGAAATCCTACAACAAATTTTGCGCGAGCGGTTTAACTTGGATGTGGACTTTGGTGCTGGAAGCATTCTCTATAAGGAAACGCTGACGCAGGCCGTGGAAGGTGTGGGCCACTTTGAACCGTTGCGCCACTATGCCGAGGTTCATTTACTCATGGAACCGGCACCGCGGGGCAGTGGCGTTACGTTTGCCGCGGACTGTGATTTAGAAGTATTAGGCAAAAACTGGCAGCATCAGGTCTTGACCAGTCTGCGGGCTAAGGAACACCTCGGCGTCTTGACGGGGTCCCCCCTGACGGACGTTAAAATTACCCTGATTAGTGGTCGCGCCAGCATTGTTCATTCGGTCGGTGGGGACTTCCGGGAAGCCACCTGGCGGGCGGTTCGCCAAGGTTTGATGATGGCTAAAACGCAGGACCACACGCAGTTGCTGGAGCCGTGGTATCGGTTCCGACTAGTGGTCGGTCAGGAGCAGGTTGGTCGGGCCATGACCGATGTGCAGCGTATGCATGGGCAGTTCGATACGCCGGATTCGACCACAACCGCGGGTGAAGCCGGTATGACCGTTCTGACGGGAACGGCGCCGGTGGCTGAGATGCAGGGCTACATTCAAGAGGTCAACGCCTACACGCACGGTCAGGGACAATTGGAATGCTTGATTGACGGTTATCGGCCGTGTCACAATGCAGCGGAGGTCATAGCGGCGCAGGACTATGACCCCGTTGGCGACCTGGAGAATACGCCGGGGTCCGTCTTCTGTGCCCACGGTGCCGGCTACCCCGTCCATTGGGATGACGTTCCCGGGATGGCGCACGTGGATTATGTGTATACGGCTGATGATTTGGCAAAACTATAATCATCGTTTTTAAACTAAAATTGTGAAGCTAGCCAGTTACGTGTGTTCACGCGTAGCTGGCTTTTTGGTCAGCGAAATTCGGCGACTAAGTGCTGGAATAATGCGATTGTAAGCGCTTGACATTTTTGGATAAGCGGTTATGATGTACTTGAGTACTCAAGTAATCGAATTTAAGGAATGATCAAGATGGCCATTATTAAACGAAAACGTAATCAAAGCGTACGGGCACAAATCGTTGCCGATATTCAGAGCGCTATTTTAAAGGGCATGAAGACCGGCGATCAGCTCCCCTCTGAAGCCGACTATGCGGAACAGTACGGCGTAACACGCTCAACCATTCAAAAAGCGTTAAAGGATTTGGAAGACTTACAGATGATTGATCGGGTTCAGGGTAAAGGCAGCTTTGTTAAGCAGAAGAATCCCAAGATTGATATGTTTAATTTTAAGGGATTTTCCGACTACGCCTTACAGATGGGCGCGGAACCCGTCACGAAGGTTTTGAAAAAAGAGATTGTTGACGACCAAGAGCTGGTCCTACAACGGTTGCGGGGAATTAACACCGGGGGCAACACGATTCAGCTGACTCTAGATGAGTCTCACCTGGATCTCACGGCTTTTCCGGGGCTGGACCAGGTTGATTTTGCCCAACAGTCTTTGTATCAGACCTTAAGAAAGAAATTCAACGTTTACCCGGCAACGGCTAACCTATTGGTCTCACCAATCATGCCGACTGCCGAACAAGCAACCTTGTTAGAGGTGGAGGCGCAACAGCCATTATTACAGGTGACCGGCCAAGTCAGGACCAGTGAAAATGACCTGGTTGAAACCATTAAGGTCATCTACAGTAGCCAATCTAATTTTAAATTTGTCGTTGGGGTTTAAGAGAAAGGAAAGTCATTTGATGAAAAGAAATCGAGATAAAGTATTAGGAACGCTTTACGGACAAGCCATCGGGGACGCCATGGGGATGCCCTCCGAGCTGTGGCCGGTTGAAAAGATTCGCCAACAATTTGGCGGTTTAATCACCAAATTCTTGGATGGGCCACAGAACAACGATATTGCCCTGAACTTCACCAAGGGGCAGTACACGGACGATACCAATCAGGCCTTAGCCATTTTGGACTCCCTGATTGAGACCGACTGGCAACCGGATCAAAAAAATCTGGTTAAGCACGTAATGGCCTGGGCCGATGCCGTGGGCGCTTGGGATAACAATATTCTGGGACCCAGCAGTAAGGCCGCATTGAAGGCGATCAAGGCAGGGCAAGACCCCGCGCCAGTGACGGCAACGGCCCTGACCAATGGTGCCGGGATGCGGATTGCGCCAATTGGGACGTTATTTACCCCTGATCAGATCAATGAGTTGGTTCAGATGGTCTATGAGGTCAGCCGAATCACCCATTCCAGCGATGTTGCCGTGAGTGGGGCCAGCATGATTGCCGGGGCGGTAACGGCCGCAATGGCGGACTATGACTGGGATGACATCATTACCTACGCGCTCAATGCCAACGACCTGGGCTACCACCTGGGCCAGCCAACTTGGGCGGCTAAGACGCACGATCGCCTGTTACTGGGTGTCCGTTTAGCTCATGAATTTAGCGATGATGAAGTGAAATTCAGTCAGGCTATCTATGAGGTCGTGGGGACCGGGACTATGATTTCGGAAAGTATTCCAGCCGCTTTAGCGATTGCCTACTATGCCCAGGATGTTAAGACCTGCGCGCTACTCTGTGCCAACCTTGGTGGCGATACCGATACGATTGGTGCGATGGCAACGGCAATCTGCGGGGCTAAGAATGGCGTGGCCGCTATTGATCCTGAATGGCGTCAAACCATTGACCAGGAGAACCCTCAGCATGACATCACGGCCTACGCCGATCAGATTTTGAGTTTTAAGACGAACTAGTCTTGGGATTATTAGCACCGCACTACAACTAAATAAATAAGGAACCGCGGCGTGATTTTATTGACCAAAATCACGTCGTTTTTTGATGGAACGACATAATGTGTCATCGGCGGTGTGTATAATTCAAAAATGAGGTGGCGGTTCAACGAGAGCCTGCCTCAAAGTACATAAATACGGGAAGTAGGGATGTTATGTTTAAGAAGTTTATTTGGCTCGGTGCACTGATGATTGTGGGGGTAACGGGTGGCATCGTCGGCACCACGCAACCCGCCGCAGCAAGATCGCCGAAGACCTTGCATGGCATAAAATACACGCACACCACGCCGGTGCGGTCGCGGGGAACCTGGTACAACTGGGACAGTAATATCGGGGCCAACAAGATCATCGTGAAGAAGCACCAGGTCAAGTGGTATTACCGGCAACACAAGAAGGGCAAGTGGCAGCATCAACAGACCCTGACCGGGAAGAAGCTTTACGTTTACCGGCAGACGGTGAGCCATAAAAAGATGTTTGGCTTCTACGCGGCCTACGAGGATGACTTTAACTTCTTCTACACGGGCACCAAGAAGATCAAAGGCAAGACTGTGAAGTACATGTCCTCCGCCGGGATCTACACGTACTATCATTCTTGGAAGTACGCGATTCGCTAAGCTAATTAGGATTGGGACCGGTGCCGTCGCAGTCGAGCAGATTTAAATGATGTTGCGCAACCTTTTTGCTTGACCTCAACCCGACTCTAGGTAGTATGCTGGGGTCATTCAAAATTTAGGAGCGTGATTGATTTGACAAAAACATGGGTAATTACGGGAACTTCAACGGGTTTTGGGAAATCCTTGGCCATTTACTTGGCGCAAAAGGATGATGTGAACCTGGTGGCAACGGCCCGGCACACCGACCAATTGGCCTACCTGGACCAGTATGATCACGGCCAAATTTTAAAGCAGACGTTAGACGTGACCAAGCAAGATGAGATTGCGGCAACGGTGAAGGCCGTTAACGATAAATTTGGCGGCCTCGATGTCTTGATTAACAACGCCGGCTTGGGTTACTTCGGGACCTTTGAGGAAAGTGATCGGGACGCCGTTCGCTACATGTTTGACGTGAACGTCTGGGGCTTGGTTGACATGACTCGGGCTGTCCTGCCTACGATGCGGGCCCAAAAGTCCGGGATCATTGTGAACTTCTCCTCCATTGCTGGGCTGGCTTCCTTCCCAACCTTATCGTTCTACCACGGTACCAAGCACGCCGTTGAAGGAATCACGGATTCCCTGGCGCAGGAAGTGGCCGATCAGGGGATTAAGTTCATGTTGATCGAACCAAGTGGCTTCCGAACCGATTGGGCGGGGCGTTCGTCTCAAAAGGCAATGCCTAAGATTGCGGCTTACCAGCAGTTCGCGGACAGTATTGAAGGAAGTAAGACCGGTGCGCACCATGAAGCCGGCGATCCCGACAAGGCCGCAGCGATTATCTACGACCAAGTCACCAACCACGCGGCTGATCTGCCCCTACACTTACCCCTCGGCAAGTTTGCTTCGGACATGGCCATCGCCAAGTATGAGAAATCTCTGGGTGAATTCAAGGCGGAACGGGATCTCTCCATTTCGGCTGATCAACCCGAATAAACTTAAGAATCATGAAGTGGGCCTGACACCTTGTTGGGCCCATTTTTTGAGTGGTCGAGATGTTTCATGTGAAACATCTTTAGAATAGGTCTAGTGCCCTGTGTTTGAAAAAGGTATGATCATGATGCAGAACGAGGAGTGATGAGGATTGGCTGACTTAAAAGATATCTACTCAGAAACATTTATCACCAAATTAGGCACGCAGGTTCACCGCGCACTGCCGGCTTTTAGCGTTGCTCGCTTTCAAGCGGCGTGTCTCACGACGGATTGGGCTGACCTCAAACTGATGGAACGCCGCAATCGGATCACCGTGGCGCTCCATCAGCAGTTGCCGACCGATTTTGAAGAAGCGGCGCCGATCCTGCGGCAGATTGCACCGGACTTCACGGGTCTGTCTGGCATCTGTCTGCCTAATTATGTGGCCCAGTATGGCTTGAACCACTGGCAAACGGCCATGGACTTGCTGGCTGAACTGACGCGATACTCCAGTAGCGAGTTTGCCATTAGACCGTTCCTGCTCAAGGAACCGCAACGGACTTGCCAACGGATGACCGCATGGTCGCATAGTTCGGATGCTGCCGTGCGGCGGTTGGCGAGTGAGGGAATCCGGCCCCGGCTGCCTTGGGGGATGCGGTTGCCACAATTCATGGCTGACCCGGCCCCGGTGATGGCGATCCTGGAAAACCTAATTGCGGATGAGAGCGACTACGTCCAAAAGTCCGTTGCCAATAACCTCAATGACATCAGTAAGGACAATCCCGCCGTCGTGATTGCCTTTGCACAGCGTCATTGGGGACAGCGGTCGCAAACGGATTGGATTCTCACTCGGGGGCTACGAACCCTCTTTAAACAGGGCCAGCCAGAAGCCTTGGCTCTACAGGGCTATGCGTTGACGGCTGGCCAGTCAATGACTGTAGACCTAGCACCAGCGCAGCAAGCCGTGACGATTGGTGGCCGGACCGCCTTAACCTATGCGGTGCAGTCATCAGCAGCAACCGAGTTACCGGTATACCTGGGCTATCGCGTCCACTACGTTCGATTGCATCAGGCGGCCGGCGTTAAAGACTTTTTCATCAAGCGAGCTCAGATTAAGCCGGGGCAAACGCTACAGGGAACGGTCAAGATCAAATGGCAACAGCTCACGACCCGTAAGCTTTACCCTGGTCAGCATCGTATTGAATTGCTGGTGAACACCCAACCGGTGGCGGCAGCCCAGGTGGACCTTCACGCTGAAGTGTAAGTGAAATATGGTATAATAACGCCATCTTGGGGATTTGCAGGCGATACCCATGCCAACATTGCCGTCGATAGAAAGGATTATCATGCGCATAAATGTTTTGCAACACACGCCTAACGAGGGACCCGGTGCGATTGCTACTTGGGCTCGACAACGCGGGCATGCCATGTATATCTATCACCCTTACCAGTTCGGGCATTTGCCAACAGCAGATGAGACTGATCTGTTAGTTATTTTAGGTGGACCGATGAGTCCCAACGACGATATGCCCTGGATTCGGCAAGAACGTGTCTTGATTCAGACGCTACTGGCGCGTAACGTTCCCTTATTTGGGGTCTGTTACGGTGCACAGCAGATTACCAAAACGTTGGGATACCCTGTCAGCAAGGCGCCTGTTAAGGAAGTTGGTTGGGGGCCGGTCTACCGCCAGAGCGCAGTTATTCCGGATTTGCCCTCGCAGTTGACCGTTTTGCATTGGCACGAGGAGATGTTTGCAATTCCAGACGGCGCGCAACTGTTATTTTCCAATGAGGACGTGGCTAATCAGGGCTTTATTCTGAATCGGCGGGTTATAGGCTTGCAGTTCCACCTTGAGCCGGAGCCGGATAATGTGCGGGAAATGGTGGTCAATGATTTTCCCTATATTCAGGGCTCTGTCCTGAGACAAACGGCGGCGGATATTTTGGCGACACCGGTGCCCGTAGAGAATCAGCATGCGATATTTCAGATGCTGGATTACATTACGGCGTAGGCTCAGTGTGTTAGGTGAATAGAATTTAGAAATGGGCTGGGAATATCCTGGCCCTTTTTGAGATCAGAATTGAAGTGTGTATCAGAAAAGTAGCAGCTTGAGAAGTCATGATTGTCGTAATCGAGGAATATTGGTGAGTCATGATAAGTTAATTAACCGTGTGGGGTTAGTGTTATTACTTCTTTTATTTTGCGAGTGGTGCAGTATAATATCAGGGCACATCATTTTAGACGGTGAGACCGTCAAGTAAGACTAAAGGAGATCATGATGCAAAACTTAGATTTAACCAATTTAGTTTTAGGAGCTTGGCTGCTCTTTGTCGTCATCAGGCGGCAATTAGAGCCGCGGGTCATTCGATTTAAACTGGAAGTCTTTATCTTAATTATTCTACTAGGGGGCGCCTCGGTCGGGGATGCATTTACGAAACAACATCTACAGATCGCGCCCCAACAAGCCGTCCTTTTCGGGACCCTGAGCCTGGTGAGTGCGGTGGCCTTCGCAGCGCTACGAGCCTGGACTTACCGCTTTTGGGTCAATGATGCGGGCCTCGTGATGCGTCAGGGTAATTGGCTGACGCTGGTCTGGTGGGTCGTGGGGATCGGCGGCCACTTGGGCGTCGACCGATTATGGACGGGAAGTTCGGTCACGCTCCTGCTCTACCTAGGCGTGACGTTACTGGTCCAGCGGGGCTGTGTCTGGTGGTTAGCCAGCCGTCAGTATCCTGCAGAAATGCGAGCCAATGCGGTTAATCAGCAGCGCTCACGGGAACGACGCCAGGATCGCCGCGAGCGGCGCCATGATCGGCATCAGCGAAATTGAGTGGTATTGTGGAAAGTCCGCACTTCGGTGGGGACTTTTTAATTATTAATATATCAGATAATAATTAATAATTAATGTAAATGAATGTCCTTGAAAGGCGGTGGTGACGGCTAAATCGTGGCTTGTTCACACGAGTTGGGAAGAAAAGTTACAACGTTTTACCTATTTTCCTTGCCCTCCTACCGCTAATCCTGTAAACTGACAATTACACAAATTATGCAAACGTTTTAACGTAAAAGGGGTAGCTCATGAAAATTCGAAAACAAGTCTGGTTCGATGCGATTGGCGTGGGGCTGTTCACCCTGGTTTACAGCCTGATTATGGGTGGCCTGTCCCTCTGGATGGGGTCCGCCGCCTTCGTTGCCGTGTCGTACTTCTTTGGGGCGGGGTTCCCTAAGGATAAGCTCTGGAACATCCTGGTTAGCTTTGCCCTGGGAATCGTATGGGGCTTGATTGCCTTTCGCCTCCTGCAGGTGCCCGGCATCGCACCGCTCTGGCCCAGTGCTGTGATGTTTGGTCTGATGACCTTCCTGGTACTCTTCTTGCAGGGCACCATCATGAAGTTTACGGTCGTACCGGCCTGGTTGATCGCCTGGGGAACGACGATGCTGATTATTACCAACATCTCGGTGCACAACTGGCCGCTCTTCGTGGGCCAGCTCTACGGCTCCATGTTGCTGGGAATCTTTGTGATCGGGTACGCTTCGGACTTCTTTAACCAAGTCATGATGCGGCTCTTCCCGGATAAAGTAAAGTCTAAAACAAAAGAGGCGGTCATTGAAGATGACCGGGATTAACGACTATGGGTTTGAGACATTGGTCTCAGGCCCTTTTTGATTGCGCGGATGTGAGACCCGAAGACGTTAGGCCGAAAATTTATGCTATGATTACTGACGTAACTTCAAATCTAGCGTCAACTACCAAGAGGGGTAGATCAACTAACGGGAGTGGAGTAAATGAATAATAAGCCAGCGTTTGACGGGGACCAGTTTGGTTGTGTTGCCGTCATTGTAGGTATTGCGATGTCATACATCGTCTTCAAGATATTGCTGAGTTATTTTGCGTGGCTTTAGGGGGTTGGCCGCGGTTAACGTCTTAACGATTCAAAATAGTTGGTTGATTTTATACAGTCACAGCTGTATGAGTTTTAAGTATGGTCAAGTGGGGGAGTCCTGACCTAAGAAAGGCACAAGACGTGTAGAGCGACTATCACTAGAGACAATACATAAGTTTTTAGGCTATCAGCGAAATACCTTAGCGTAAGGGACAGCGTAAAGGTCTGCCTCTCTTCGGTCATGATGGCTGATAATCAGAATTTATACGGATAGAGGAACTCAACGACGAAATCGAGGGACGTTTATGCAAATCACAGAAGGCTTCATGCCATTTCAAAATTATCACACGTACTACCGGGTCGTGGGCGATCTGAACAATGGCCAAACGCCGCTGCTTCTGCTTCACGGCGGTCCGGGTTCGACCCACAATTACTTTGAGGCGTTTGACGAGTTAACGGCGCAGACGGGGCGAACGGTTGTGATGTACGATCAATTGGGCTGTGGCAAATCCGATATGCCAGCGGATACCAGCCTGTGGCAAGCGGCAACCTGGGTGGCGGAGCTCCAAGCGTTACGGGATTACTTGGGCCTGAAGCACGTCCACTTACTCGGCCAATCCTGGGGCGGCATGCTGGCCATCATTTATCTGTGTGACCACCAGTCCCAAGGGATTCAGAGCCTGACGTTGGCCAGCACGTTGTCCTCGGCCAAGCTCTGGGCGCAGGAACAACACCGAATGATCGGGTTCATGGCGCCAGCCGACCAAGCCGCCATCGCTCAGGCGGAAACGACGGGCGACTTCACGCAACCGGCCTACCTGGCAGCCAATCAGCACTTCATGACGCGCCACGCTGCAGGGCCCATCACGGCAGCGTCACCCGAGTTTTTGCGCCGGCCCAAACGCAGTGGCACGGCGGCCTACACCACCGCCTGGGGGCCCAACGAGTATTTTCCCAGCGGCAATCTCAAGGGCTACGAGTACACGGAAAAGCTGACGCGGCTGACCGTTCCCACGCTGGTGACGAGTGGCGTTAACGATCTGTGCACGCCGCTGGTCGCCAAAACCATGGTTGATCACCTGCCACACGCCGAGTGGACGTTATTTGCTCACAGCCGGCACATGGCATTTATCGAGGAAACACCGGCCTACCTGGCACGCTTGACCACTTGGCTGGCCCAAAACGACTGATGATTGATGGCGTTGTTACCGACCTGGGACTGGGCGGGGGCACGCTTTTGGCTGATTTTATCCGCTGATCTAAGCCGTTAGGGCAAGACCTGATTAAGGGCAAATAAATTCAGATTAAAACGCTCGCCACTCCCGATTAAGGGTGTGACGAGCGTTTATGTTTAGGCTTAAAGTTCGTTGGCATTGGCCATCATCTGTTCCATGACCCGATCGAGCGTATCGAGGTCAGCTTGCGGAATGCCTGCGGTGACCCGCTTGCGAAAATCCTCAGCCAACGGAATACTCTCGTTCAGTAGCTGGATGCCAGCTGGCGTGAGTGTGAGCAGTCGGGCGCGGTGGTCTTTGGCACTGACGGCCACGGTAATCAGTTTGGCCGCGCTTAGCTGATTGACGATCTTGACCATACTGGGTCCCGTCACGCCGACCAACTCGGCGAGGTCGCGCTGCCGGATCTGTTGCTGCTGGTCGATGTAGTAGAGGGCCATCCAGGAACTGCGGTTAATCCCCATGGGCGCCATGGCATCGTTAAATTTGCTGGCGAACAGTTTGCTACTGCGCGATGTAATGCACATGATACAGCTATCTAAGTCGAATTGCGATGTTGCCATTCAAAGTCACCACCCTCGAAAAAGTTGATACTGTATTATACCATGATTTCTCTTAAAAATAGATAGTTAGCTAACTATTGACTTTGCTCAGTTATTCATTATAATAGGGGTTGTAAGCGCTTCATCAATTCAAACTAGGGGGTTACACCAATGGAAAGATATCAGGCAACCGCTAGAAAGACACCGTCTAGTCTACAAGTTGACGTCCATTCTCGTGGCATACATACCACCATTGACGAGCCGGAGAGCTTGGGTGGGACGAACACGGGGATGAATCCAGTTGAGCTGGTTTTGAGTTCGCTGGGCACCTCTCTACAGGAGACGGCGGCGGAATTAGCGCCGAAAAATAAGTTCAATTATGAGCAAATGATCGTTAGTCTCGAGGGTGATTTGGATGCAGCTGGTTTTATGGGTGATCCGGATATTCGGAATGGCTTTCAGGAAATCCGTTACCAGTTGCAATTCAAAACCCAAGAATCCCAAGCAGATTGTGGGAAATTCGCCGACTTGGTTGCGGCAAACTGTCCGATTGAGGACATGCTGAGTCATGGCGTAACCGTCGTCTTAGACCAAGTCGAAATCGTTTAAAGGAGGCCTTCAACATGGCAATGGAGACGTTTAAAGTGCAGGTAACCAGTACGGCTAAGCCTAATGAATACCAGGCAGCTGTGCGGGACTTCAAGGTTAAGCTAGCGCCGGATTCACCGACGGCGCCGAGTTCCCACGAGGCCATTTTGCAGGCCTTGGGGGCTTGTGAGGCCATTGTGATGGCCTCCTTTAACCAGCAACAGGACTTCACCTACCGTGACTTTTACTATACGCTGGAGGGCATTAAGCCAGCGGATGCCCAACGGCCGGGGATGGCACGCATCGGGGTGGCCGTTCATTTCGATACGGATGAGTCTAAGCAGAAGTGTCATGATTTTATGACGTTTGCCGAGAACACGTGTCCCGTCATGGATAACCTGACCAATACCGTGCCGGTTAAGCGGACGGGCGTAGCAGTAATGGCTTAGCAGAAAATCAACTTAGAATGAACAGCGGCGTATTCGCGAGATGCGCCGCTGTTTTGGTGCATTGTTTCATGTGAAACATCGCGTTCGATTCTAAAGATTTGCTAAGGATTACGCGAAACGTGCGACACAATCCGACTTTTCTTCGTTAGTAAAGGTATAGGGGGCAAACCTTCGCCGGGACGCAAGAAGGGCCTCCCGAAGATGATTTCGGGAGGCCCTTCAACAAAATTGGTGATGGTTGTGTAGTTAGATTTCTGGAATATCGATCTCGCTGATGCGGCCGTGTCGGCGGGTGTAGAAGAGGATACTCAAGCTAGAAAAGATGATCATTATGGTCACGAGTACCGCCATATCGCGGATGGCCGAGTTGCCAATCATCAGCGTTTCTCGCAGGCCATTGACCGAGTACGTCATCGGTAACCAGGGATGGATCGCCTGGAAGAAGCCGTTGGTCAGCTGTAACGGGTACGTGCCGGCCGAACCGCCGAGTTGCAAGACCAACAGAACCATGCTGAAGAAGGCCCCCGGTCTCCCCAAGACGAGGTTGAGCCAGTAGATGATGCTCATGGAGGCACCCCCGGTGATCAGCAGCATCATAAAGGTTGCCCAAGGGTGGATCGGGGACAAGCCGTCGATGGCGACCAGCAGTCCCGTCATGAAGAGGGCCTCACCCAGGACAAAGGCGGTCATGATGGAAGTCTTTCCTAACCACCAGCTCCAGCCACTCCGCGGGTATTTGCGGGGCGTGTACATGTCAAACATCAGATTGAACGCTAAGGCTCCGACAAACAGGGAGACCGACATCATGTAGGGTGCCATCCCCGTCCCGTTGTCCGGGGCGTCATCCGGATCGCTGTGCGTGGTCGTTGTGGGCTGGGCAAATTGCCGGTAGGTCAGTTGTGATGGGTGAACCGTGGCCTTTTTGCCGGCGCTGTTCAGCGAGGTTGCGAGTTTCGTGTTGCCAGACTGGACCTTAGCCGCACCGGTTGTGGCTTGACCGGCGCCAGTCGCGAGTTGTTGAGCGCCCGCGGTGACCCGTTGCGTGCCGTTGGCGGCCGTTTGTAGAGCACCGGTGAGCTGCGGCCCGCTGCTGGCCAGCGTATTCAGGCCGCTGGTTAAGGTATCAGCCCCATCGGCGAGTTGGCCAACCCCCTGGCTGAGTTGTGGTGTCTGCTGATTGAGGGTGGTTAGCCCCGTGGCAAGACTGTTGGCACCATCGGTCAGACTCGTATTTTTAGCGGTCAGTTGGTGTGTTCCCGCAGCGAGTTGGGCATTCCCTGTCGCTAACTGTGCCGTTCCCCTTGCCAGTTGATCGCCCTTAGCCGCCAACTGACCGGTGCCAGCGGCTAATTTGGTAGCGCCTGAAGCGAGTTGTGAGGTTCCCGCTGTCAGATGAGGAACCTTGTTGTTGAGGGTTGTCAGGCCATCGGTGAGTTGGGTCAAAGACTGGTTAGCCCGTTGCAGGCCACTGGTCAATGTGGCCGAGCTATTAGCCAGCGTGGTTATGCCGGTGGTGAGATCGTCCTGAGCACTGGCTGCCTTGGTCAAACCACTTTGCAGGTCGGCCGCGGCTGAACCGACATCGTTAAGCTTGCTGAGGTCGCTGTTGAGTTGCTTGGCCGCATCTTGGGCGTCACTGAGGGCACTGCTGTTACTGGTGCTGTCGCTCGCGGCCTTGAGCATGGCTGATTTTTGTGCCGCCGTCAGCCCCTGGGCATCCGCCGTGGCGGCCAGCTTGCTTTGCAGGGCCGCCGATTGTTGTGTGCTAGCGCTACTGAGGTCACTGAGCGCGGCCTGCAGTTTGCTGGCGTCACTCTTGACGGCGGTGGTGCTCTGATCGCTGCCGGCCAGCTTGGCAACGGCCTGCTTGAGGGTTGCCTGCTGGTCTTGCGAGGTTTGTAACCCCGCCTGTATCTTCTGCAGGCCACTGGTTAGTGCGGCGCTCCCCGTGGCTAATTTGGCGTAACTGGTCGCGAGCTGCTGGCCGCCATCGGTGAGGGCAGTCGTGCTGGTCCCCAGTTGTTGGGTGCTGGTAGCTAGAGTGGTTAGGTTGCCGCTGAGCTGTTGGGCACCGGCATTGGTCGTGGTGACGCCGCTGACGTATTGTTGCGTCCCCGTTTGGGCCGTGCGACTCCCACTGGCTAGTTGCGTGGCCGCGGTATTTAATTTGTCGGTACCCTGCGTATAAGCGGCGACCCCTTCACTAACGCGTTGACTGCCAGAGGCCAACTTCTGGACGCCCGTCGTGAGCTGAGATGATTTGCTGAGCAGTTGGTCCAAGCCCGTGCTCAGTTGCTGGCTGCCAGCTGCCGCTTTCTGGACGCCGTTGACGTATTGGGTGAGCTTGCTGGTGATAGTATGCTCGCCATCGGTCAACTTAACGGTGCTCGTGGCCAGAGTATCCAGACCAGTCGCGATCTTTTGGTCTGCTTGGGTGAGTTGTTGCCCGCCGGCGGCTAATTTGTGGCTGCCCTTGCCGGCTTGCGTGAGACCATTTCCGAGCTTTTTGACAGTGGCAAACATGGTTTTGGCGTAACTCTTCGTGACCGTATCGCTGACGGACTGGGCGGCGGATTTGGCAGCACTGGCAGTCAGTTTGGCCGCGATAAAGCTGTGTCCCGCACTGGTCTCGTAGTGAAGTACCATCTGTTGCGGATGCTGGTTCATGAGGGTGGTCGCGTTGTGTGAGAAAGTCCGCGGAATCGTAATCACCATGTAGTACTTGCCATCGCGCAGTCCCTGTTTAGCCGTGGCTTCGGTTGCAACGGGGGTGAATTTCATCGCGGTGGACGATTTGAGGTTCTGGGTGAGATTTTGTCCCGCGGCGAGCGACTTCCCCTGATAATGGACGGGTTGGTCCTGATTGACCACGGCAATCGGTAAGTCACCCAACTTTCCGTAAGGGTCCCACATGGATTTTAGAAAAGTGACGGCGTAGATGGATGGAATCAGCATCACCACCGCCAGCACGATTAAGAGTAATTTGTGTTTGATTAAATAACGCCATTCGGCTCGAATCATCGGCGACTCCCCCTCGGTTATGGTATCCTGAAGTCAAAATAAACCTCATGTGTGGCCAAAGCATAAGCGCATTGCAGGGGAGCGTCCACAACAGAAGGGCGCAGTCTGAGGATTATGCCGCACTTTTACCCCATCTGAGGCGTAACTGGAGGGATTGGATGACAGATAGACGCGTTGCCAGAACTAACCAAGCACTACGAGAGGCCTTTCGTAAGCTGGCCCAACAATATCGGTTTCGGGAGATTACGGTGCAACAGCTAACCGCCGAGGCGAATATCAACCGCAAGACCTTTTACCTGCATTTTGAGTCGATCGATGATTTGGCGGATACCTTTACGGCTGAGATTGCTGACCAGCTGTTGGGCCTGTTGTTGCAGGCGCCAATGGATCATGATCCGTTAAATAACTCGGGCGTGTGGTTCGAACGGTTGGACGACTTTTTCGAAAAAGCACCGAAATTCTACACCTTTATTCTGACGTCGGATGACTACAGCTTCCTGTCGCGGCGGGTTAAACGGCGCGTGGCGGCCGGGTTGACGGCGAGCTTTCAAGCGGACTATCAGTTGAGTGCCATGGACGCCCAGATCGGCGTAAATTTCCTGATTGACAGTACACTGACGTTGTTTCGGCTCTACATTACCGGCCAACTGGCGATCTCACTGCCGGAGTTCAAGGAACGGTTACTCGCGTTGAACATGCGGGGGCTACAGGGCTTTTTGGCGGATTTTCGTGGTTAAAAAAATGACACCTAATTGGTGTCATTTTTGGTAAATAAAGACCAGCTTATCTGAAGTTGAGCGTTCCGCCGAGTAGATCCAGTCGGGATGATCGAAGGCCGTCACGTCGCGGATGTTTTGGGCCTGATGTTCCGCCAAGAAACGCACCATCTCACCGCGAGCCATCTTGGCCAGGGTGGCCTTGGTCTTCACGCGGCCGTCCACCAGGCTACCAAAAACGACGGTGACCAGTGGCTGACTCGGGGCCAGGTAGGGGATGATGGTCTTGGCGTACTCCTGCGAGGCCAGATTGATGATGGGTTCCGGCACGGGCGTTAGGGCCTGATAGAGCCGCGGCCCCCAGAAGTCATAGAGGTTGCGGGTGCCGTCCAACTGTAAGCGTGACTGCATTTCCAGGCGATAGGGGACGACACCATCAAAGGGCCGCAGGATGCCGTAAAAGCCGGAAAGGATGCGCAGGTTTGCTCGCACGTAATCGAGGGCGGGCGCGGTGAACAGATCCGGGGCCATGTACTGGTACTGAATCCCACTGAAGGCCAGCAAGGCCGGGGTTAGTTGACGGGTCAAGTCGAGTTTTTGCAGCCAATCGTAGTTGGATTGTGCCAGCTTGTCGCTACAGTGCCACAGGGCCTTGGCTTCGGCATAGCTCAGTTGACGCAACTGTTGGAGGATGCGTTGGGTTCGATCCAAGTATTGCGGACGGTCGTCGGCCGCGAAGGTGTCGGTGTCGACGATCATCTTCTTAGCGGGGGCAATGATTATTTTCATGGGGCGGGGAGGCCTTCTTTCACGCAGAATTAGGCCTTAATCATAGCATAATTGGTGCGTCCGCTAAGGGAAAGTGCGTCAAAAAAGAGTCCGGAATTTCTCCCGAACTCTTGAATAGTCAGTTCACGTTTAACGGACCAGTTGACTGCCTTCACTCTGACCAGGTGCCACGTCATCGTGGTTAGCTGGCGTTGGGTTCAGTGCAAATTCATCATCGGTGGGGATGGTGGACGTGTTGATCGCGTCGTTGGATTTGTGCAGCGTTACCGTCCCGTAGGCGGGAACGGAGACGACTTGCCAGTTGTTGCCATCGCCATCAACCGTGACGGCCGCTTTAATTGGCGTATCCGTTGGGTTGTAAAGGTGAGCCACAATGTCGCCATTCGTGCCTAAGAAGGCGACGGAGCCAAGACTGCCCGTGTAGCCGTCCTTGGTGTAGTTGGTTGAACCGATCACCTTAGAACCAGTTGGGACGTCTTGCCCGAAGTTTCTAAGCATGAAGTATTCCAGGTTCCGTTGAACCTTCCCGGTGGTGTGGTCAATGGTGACAACCCCTTCGCGGCCGGTGGAATCGGCAGCGTTTGGTAAGCCCCGTTCGTCCAAGGCCAGGTTCCACAACGTAATCATGCTCAAGCCGTTGTGAACCAGCCAGTTGCCGATAATCCCAAACATAATGTGGGCGGATTCCTGGGGATCGTCCGTCATCATGCACCGGCGTTCGGTCATGACCACATCCCAGTTCGGGTAGGTCCGGTTGGCATTGTAGAGATTCTCAAAGGGACCGGAGTAGGTGTGGACGGCCAGGCCGTCAAAGGCTGCGGCCTCAGCGGGGGTGACTTCCTCTTCGATAGGCTTCGTTAAGGCGTGGAAGCTGTCATCCAACAGGTACAGCTTGGTGTCTGGGAAGGACCGGTTCAAGGCTGGTCGCAGGTATTTGTAGCCGAAGCTAGCCAGTTCGGGAACCGTCCAGATCATGGCTGGCCAGTGGGCCGCGTTAGAGGGTTCATTTTGAATGGTCAAACCGTAGATGGGAATGCCCAGTTTCCGATATTCTTCAATGTAGCGAATGAAGTATTGCGCGTAAATGTATTCGAAACGGTTCTCTTCGGTGTAGCCGTTGCCGGTGAATTCGCCGAAACGCAGGTGACCACCGTGTGTCAGGTGACCCGTGTTCTTCATCCAGGCTGGACCGGACCAAGGGGAGGCAATGATCTTCAAGGCTGGGTTGATTTCCAAGATTTCCTGCAGGACGGGAACGATGTTCTTCAAGTCTTTGGTGGCGTTGGCAGCACCGGGTTCGCCTTCCCCAATGGAGAAGTGTTCCAGCTTGTTGTCGTGTTCGCCATAAGGCATGTCATCGTAGGTGTAGAAGTCCTGGCTTTGGAAGTCACAGGAGCCCAGTGGCACCCGGACGCTGGAGAAGCCCCCCTGTGTGGGATCAAAGAGTTCGGTCAACAGGTCGTGACGTTGCTTGGCGTCCATGACCTGCCACAGCAGGTGTGCGGCAGAGTCGGTAATTGCAGCCCCAGCACCCTTCCAGTCCTGATGCTTGTCGGTGGGATCGATGATGATCTTCTTGGCATCCGCAATATCACTTTGATAATCTGGGGTGGCCAGTGGCGTACGCCGTTGGGTCAGATCACCTGAAGTTGTGGTCCAAAATTCATTTTTAAATTTTCTCATAACTAAACTGCCTCCAATTAGACTTAATCGTTGCGAAATGAAGATGAAATGGGGCAAAAAGTCTAAGATTTAAGCCCGTGTACTCTTTAATCGTAACCGCTTACAGTAAAATCGTCCATGGCTAATACTACCTTGAATTTGTCCAAATGGAAACCGAAATCAATTGTTCTGGGGCGAACAACATGCTAGGCTGGAGGTAGTCATTTAAAGGAAAGGAGCTGACTGAAGTGGCGCAACAGTATTTGTTTCAGACCATTGAATCCAATATTTATCTCTATGCCGGGCATTTCCAACGGAACTTTCCCAGTTGGCATTACCCCAAGGAACAGCACCAATTGTTTGAGCTGATTGCCGTGACCCAGGGCAGTGTGACCATGTTTATGGGGCCTCGCCGCCAGGTGATTAAGGCCGGTGAAGCAATCATTATCACACCGGAAACGCCCCATGAGAGCTTTAACTTTAGTGGGGATCGGTTGCAGTTCTTCTGTTTCCATTTCAACGTGGGCAACCTAGAGCTCAAGACCCAGATCATCAAGAATCTCGGTAACGTGGTGGCACCCGAACAGTCCGCGGTTAGTCAGGCGGCGCATCGCCTGATTCAGTCGTTGGTTGTGCTGGAGGAAAGCAATGCGCAGGGGACAGCCCGGAAGTTTCGGCTAGAAATCTTCTTTCTGGAATTTATGATCGCGTTGTCTAAGGCGCAGCCGGTGGTGACGATGACTCAGGAATATCCGGAGCGCGAGGTGGTCTTGGCCCAGAAGCTGGCCAGTGGCCTCTTCAGGGATGATTTAGCGCGGCGTACCTTTCAGGCGGTTTGTGCCGATCTCAACGTGAGCACGACCTATGGGCATCGCATCTTTAAGCGGGTCTACGGCATCACGCCCAGTGAGTACGCCAATGAGCGGCAATTCAGCCGGGCCAAGGTGTTACTAGAGATTGGTGAAAACTCCATCGAAGACATTGCCTTACAAATGAAATTTAGCAGTCAGGCCAGCTTTAGCAAGCAATTCAAGAAGTGGGCGGGGATGACGCCAACGGCCTTTCGCAAGACCCAACAGCGGGAACGCCATTCGGCCGACTACCTGGTTTAGGCAATGTTTCATGTGAAACATAAAAACCAAAAAAAAGCAGCCGGCGTTTGCCAGCTGCTCGAAATCTTACCACATGTATTCGATAGGATCTTTAATGTATTTGTCGTAAACGTCCGTGACGATGGCCATTTGGTCAGCCGTCAGAGGTTTCAGTTCAGCGGCATGGGTGTTACGTTCGATTTGGGTGGGGTTGCTGGCACCTGGAATGACGGCGGAAACGGCGTCAAACATCAGGATGTAGCGTAAGGCGGTATCGGCTAAGTTGTCGGTGCCCAACCGCTCCTTCAATTCTTGCGCTGCCTTAACCCCGGTCAAGTAATCCACGCCAGAGAAGGTTTCACCCTTGCTGAAATGTTGGCCATCCCGGTTGTTCATCCGGTGGTCTGCGGGATCGAAGTGGGTGTCGGCCGTGAATTTCCCGGTTAACAAGCCACTAGCCAGGGGTACCCGGGCCAAGATCCCGACATTGGCTTTCTTAGCCAGGTCGAAGAAGAGCTTGGCCGGGCGTAAGCGGAACATGTTGAAGATGATTTCAACACTGGAAATGTCATAGTCCAGGGACTTGATGGCCTCTTCCACCCGTTCCACACTGACCCCGTAATTGGCAATCTTGCCTTCCTTTTTAAGATCATCTAAGGTCTTAAACGTTTCGGGTTGGTAGTAGATGCTCATTGGGGGACAGTGGAGGAGAACCTGATCAAGGGAATCAACCTGCATGTTTTGCAGGGATTCGTCAACGTATCTTCTGATGGCCTTGGGGCTGAAGTGCGCTTCAGTCAGTGGCATTTCCTTGCGTCCCACCTTGGTCGAGTAGTGGACGTCGGGGTGGCGCTTGATGAATTGGCCAACGACCTTTTCGCTCAGGCCATCTTGATAGCCATCGGCGGTGTCAAAGAAGTTGACGCCGCGATCGTAGGCTGCTTCCAAGGTGTCGAGAGCATCTTTTTCGTCAAAGGGTGCGCCCCATTTGCCTCCTAATTGCCAAGTGCCGAGGGACACTTCGCTGATGTTAAACCCAGTTTTTCCCAACTTTCTAAATTCCATAGTGGTTAACCTTCCCTTCTGATTATTTTAAGCATAGCACTTGAAGCGTACTTCAAGTAAAGTTTTTTATTCCGAAAGATAGGACTGATCAGGCATGACAGAATTAACGATTTCAGAAGTCTCCCAGCAGTACCACTTGGCGCCATCGACGTTGCGGTACTACGAGCGCCTGGGCTTAATTCCCGGGGTACAACAGCGGGGAAATCATCGTGTATATAATGAAGCGAATCTTGAAAAATTAAATAGTATCGTCTGTTTTAAAAATTCCGGGATGAGTATGAGTGAGCTCCAGACCTTACTGAGCTACCAGGAAACGGGGGCCGATCTGGATAAAATCTTGGCGGTTTTGGAGGCCCACGAGGTTAGCGTGGCCCAACAATTGGCCAAATTGGAACGCTATCACCGCCACATTACGCAGAAAGTGGCGTTTTATTCGGCCATTAAACAGGCTGAAGAAACAGGGGCGCCGCGGCCGGATTGGGCGGATTATAAGCCGGGGAATGAGCGGTAGGCTTCTGCGTTGAACCCCCAATAAGCACCGGCTCGGTTGTTAGAAGTTATGCTGGTTTAGGGCGTTAGGCTTACTCTCGCCGGTATGTAACGGAGACTTGCGGCTTCTGAAACGAGTTCCGCAAGGCAGGCTCCTGCGCTTAACCCCAATAAGCACCGGCTCGGTTGTTAATGCTTATGCTGGTTTGGGGCATTGAACTTTCTCTCGCCAATATGTAACGGAGACTTGCGGCTTCTGAAACGCGTTCCACAAGCCAGATTCTTCCGCTTAGACAAATAAGGGACTCCTGCCCGGAATGGGCGTTAGTGTTTATGTTGGTTTGGAGCATTGGATTTGCTCTCGCCGGAATACTTCGGAGACTTGCGGCTTCTGAAACGCGTTCCACAAGCCAGATTCTTCCGCTTAGACAAATAAGGGACTCCTGTCCGGAATGGGCGTTAGTGTTTATGTTGGTTTGGAGCATTGGATTTGCTCTCGCCGGTATGTAACAGAAACTTGCGGCTTCTGAAACGAGTTCCGCAAGGCAGGTTCCTGCGCTTAACCCCATTAAGCACCGGCTCGGTTCCACCGAGCGGGCACTTAATGACGTTAATGCTCAGAACCTAGGCGCCTTGCTCCACTCTCTATACAAAAAAGCAGCCCCGCGTTCTACTCGGGACTGCTGTGGTGAGGTGCGGCGACCTTCTGAATGCTTGCGCACCGATCGCGTACCCTCACCGTGGTTTGGCACCATGGGATAGTATCGCACGAGCGCCGTGGGAAGTCAACCTTATTCGACGTCGCGGAGCGTCATCAGCTTGACCGACACGCCGAGTGCGATGATCAGGAAGAACAGGCACATGGTGAAGCCCGCCTGGATTCCCATCTGTGGGGCGTTGGGTTGGGCGGTGAAAAATTTGGTTGCCAGGTTAATCGTCGCAATAATGATTGCGGTTCCGAACGATCCGGAGATCTGCCGGAGGGTGTTAAACGTGGCCACGCCATCGGCCACTAAGCGATTGGGCAAATGGGTCAAGGCGTGGGTTTGAATCGGGATCAGGATTAACACGAGACCCAGTTGGCGGATGGTCTGACCGATCGTCAGCATGACCACCGAGGCATTAACGTCGATGAAGGCCTGCATGATGGTTCCAAAACAGTCAATCAGGAGTCCCGTCGTCACAATTCGACGAACCGGATAGCGGTCGTACAGCCGGCCACTGATGGGCGACATGATTCCAGTCAGACATGCCCCGGGTAGGAGTGCAATCCCGGAGATAATGGGGCTCTGGTGCATAATGGACTGGATCAATAGGGGCAACAGAATGGTGTTCCCATACATCGTGGCCACGATCAGCGCGTTGAGGCTGGTGGCGGTGGTGAACTGCCCGCTCTTGAAGATTTGGGGATTGATCAAGGGGTTCGGGCTATGTAGTTGTTGCCGAATGAAGATCGTTGTGAGGATGACCCCTAAAATGAAGGGCACTACGACAAATGGGGAGGTCAGCGCGTACTGGCCGACATTTGAGAAGCTCCACAGGAGACCCAATGCCCCGAAACTGACCAGGAAGAGGCCCCACCGATCCAGGGTAGGCGATTCATTAGTCGGGACACTGGGAAGAAAACGGTAGGCCAGGACAAGGTCCAGCAGAATGAAAGGCAGAACCAGAATGAAGAGGTAACGCCACGACAGGTAGGTCAGGATAACCCCGGACAGGGTCGGTCCGATAATGGGAGAAAAGTTGAAAGCGAGTCCCACGATTCCCATCACGGCGCCCTTCTTGGTCGGGGCGGCGTAGCGAATGGCCAGAATGTTGACCAAGGGCATCATGACGCCCGAACCAGTCGCTTGAATCATCCGGCCGAGAATCAGGATCCAGAAGCTTTGCGCCACGCTCCCCAGCAGAGTGCCCACCAGGAAGATGACGGAGAATAAAATGAAGAGTCTGCGAAACGTAAATCTTTTAATCAGGTAAGCACTCACGGGAATCATCATCGCGCTGACCAGCATGTAGCCGTTGCTGATCCATTGCACGGTGGATGAATTGACGTGAAAGACGGTCATGAACGTTGGCAACGCCACGTTCATCAGGGTGGAACATAGGATGCCGAAAAAAGTGCCAAATACCATGATGAACAACGATTGCTTAATTTCCTTTGACATTAAACGGCCTTCTATTCTATTAAAATTGCACAACTTATCCAATCATACTGATAATTGAAAAGTTAGTCAATCGGTCTAGGCAACTGAACGGCCAGTAAAGACTGAGCACACCCCCTTTCAGTAGGTCACACGAAGAAGGCACGGTCAATTTGGGCATTTATTCACACTCCTTACGCCTTTGTGAATCTATTTGTAAGCGTTTACACGAAAGGCAATCTGTGTTAATTTAGAAAGTAAAGAGGTGTCCAGGTATGAAAAAAAGTGACGTGTTAGTAATTGGATCAAACATGATTGATCTCATGACGTATATCAAACGCATGCCCGTGGCGGGTGAAACCGTCGAGGCCGATGAATTCTCGATGGGATTCGGTGGCAAAGGGGCCAACCAAGCCGTAGCCGCCGCGCGATTGGGCTCGCAGGTTAGCTTGATCTCGATGGTTGGCGAGGACAGTTTTGGCGAGCAACAGCTGGCGAACTTCAAGGCCGCCAACATTGATGTGACGGGTGTCGGCATTGGCCGTAAGAATAGCGGCGCTGCGCCCATCTTCGTCGATCCCAGCGCGGACAACCGTATCCTCATCGTCAAGGGCGCCAACAGTGAACTCACGCCGGCCGTTTTGGATACACATCTCGACTTGATTCAAAATACGAAGCTGATTGTTTTGCAGCAAGAGATTCCGTTGGAGACCAACTATCATGCCATTGATTTGGCGAACCAATACGGCGTGCCGATTCTCTTAAATCCAGCGCCAGCTAACCGTCACTTGGACATGGAACACGTTCGCCGGGTGGATTTCTTCTCGCCTAACGAGACGGAACTGGCCACGCTGACGGGCTTACCGACAACGTCCATGGATGAAATATCGCGGGCGGCACAACGGCTGGTCGATATGGGGGTCAAGAATGTCTTGGTTACGATTGGGTCACGCGGTGTGCTGTGGGTCAGCGCGTCTACCAGTCAGCTGATCGATGCCGTCAAGGTTGACGCTGTCGATACCACCGGGGCGGGCGACTCCTTCATTGGGTCGTTCTCACATTACTTTGCCCAGGGCGAAACGATTCCACAGGCCTTACGCCATGCCAATGAATACGCGGCCATCACGGTCACGCGCCGGGGCACCCAGAAGTCCTATCCCACGGCCAAAGAAGTGGCGAAGATGTATCAGCCGAGTTAATGAATAAATGAATAAAGCGGCCAGTCTAGCGCAGGACTGGTCGCTTTTTTAATAAATATAATCATGAGAAGGTGTTTTTTTCTAAAGGTTTTCTCGTTTTTGTCGTTGGCGATACGATAATGCATGACGATCCTATATAATGGCGCTAACAATGCCTGAATTGCTAGAAAAAGAGTAACGAGGAGGGACCCATGGACGTCACGTTTAGCACGACCTTTGCGGAGAACTTACGTTTTACACAGAAGCGGCCGGCACTAGCCCTACAGTTGGAGCTTCAGATTGGTGATATGATGCGGCTGACGGATGAGAATAATGTCTTCTGGATGCTTAAATCTCGGTATTCAGACCAGTCTGCACAGCAGCTTTTTGAAGATGTGCAACGGCAATTAACCCAATTACAAACAGCGGTTACCCGCCGAGAGCCATTGCGAATCTGGTGTAGCGAGACGGCGGAAGATCAGCTGGGATTTATGTGGCTCTGCGATCGGCTTAAGACGACTGATCTGGTGGTCACGCAAGTTAAGGTACCCTTGGCCTTCGCCGTCACAACGCCACTGCCTGCGTATCATCAATTCACCGGACTGGGTGAATTGGATGTCCGGCAAGTGTTGGCCTGGCAGTTGCCAGAGAATGCGGTGACGCAGGCGGAGCGTCAGGCGGTTAGCTTTGGCTGGCAATCACTTGTGTTGGAAAATACCGCGCTCCGAGTATCCTTAAATGGGCGTCCCATGAATGTGCCGGCTGAGTTATTGGATGGCTGGTTCCTGCCGTATGCACAGGTGAATTTGCCAATTGACGAGGTTATTGGCCGACTCATGGCGACACTGCCGCCGGGGATGCCGGATTGGTGGATGCGATCACGCCTCGCCATTGTTATGTCGCCAAAATTATCAAACGATTAGTGTATATAAAAGAAGCAATCAGTTCCGGCACTGATTGCTTCTTTTATATAGGGTTAGGATTAAGCTTATTTTCGGTTCTTACACTTTAGCGTTTACGTTGCCAAAGCATCTCCTGGTCGCGCACACCAGTCTCGGGATCTATAGCGCTGGTTCCAGCGGTAAACCCGTGGTGTTGATAAAAGCTAACGGCCCCTTGATTTTGCGGGTAAACGCTTAGGGTCAGGGTCGAATAGTCTGTTTGCAGCTGGGTGAGTAGCGCGTGACCAATGCCGCGACTGCGGTAATCGTGGGCAACGAATATGCCGGCAATGTAATGGCTCGTGAGACCGGCAAACCCAACGATTTGGGCGTCGGCGGTGGCGACGTAGAGGGTCGCGGCGCTTAGTTGCTGGGCGACTAGGGGAGCCATGTCTTGCCAGTAACTAGCGGCGACAAAGGGGTGGGCTTCCAGATTTCCTTGAAGCCAGATGGTCATGAGCCGGTCTCGTTGCGTGGCGGTTAGCGTGGTTAATTTAGTAATCATTAGACGTCCATCTCCTTATTATTAATAATTAACCGATATTGATATTTGTAAAGTTATACAGATGCCAGTCTTCCGTTAAGTGGGGATTCTTGCGAGCTTTGTTGGGTGGGACCCCGACGAAGCGTTTGAACTCACGGGTGAGGTGGGCTTGATCGGCGAAGTTTAAGATGGCCGCAATTTCCGAGAGCGGCAGGTTGGTGGTTTGCAGGATCTCGATCGCACGGTTGATTTTGACGAGAATTTTAAAGCGAGAGATCGGGAGCCCAATTTCGGCGTGAAACAGGGAGGACAGGTAGTGGGGCGAGCGGCCCAGCTGATTGGCCAGCTGGGTGACGGTGACATTGGCCTCGGGACTGTTCAGAATAATCTGATAGGCACGGCGGACGGGCGCTGAAAGGTGGACGGCCCTTAGCTGGTGGACCCGTTGTGCCATGTCCTTGACCATGGTTTCAATGGCGCTCATGACCTCATCGTAGCTGGTCAGGGTTTCCAGGGTGCGGACGTAGTGATCGTTGAGGGAATAAGCCTGATCGAAGTCCATTCCGGCATGGATGGCGGCACGCAGGGTAACTGAGGTGCTGATAATGCCCCAATTCTTAATGTTACGGAGGTTACTGCCATCAGAGAGAATGCCAATGCGCCCGGAGTTGACCAGGCCAACAAAGGCATCGTGAACCATCGAGGGCTTTCCCAGCTCAACGGCGGTCTTGAGGGCCTTTTCGTAGGCGTAGCTGACGTGGGCGCCCTCATCTTCAAAGTTGACCAGGATGAGTTTGTCATTGAACTGATTGGACGGCACAGCTTGGTCAAAGGCCGTCGCCACCGCCTCTTCCGCCAAGGGAAGGTGGATGATCTGGGCCAGTGCCAGGATTTGATTGATGCACTGCTCCCGCGAAATTGCATAGGTGCTCAACACCTGCGGCAGGTAGATCGTACGGGCCTGGGGTCGCTCGGGCGCCTGGCTGGTGGCATCCGTCAGCAGGATGGGACCCAAGATGTCGCACTGGTCGCGTGTCATCAAGCAGACTGAAAATAAATTTTGACTGTGCTGGAAGACAGTGACAGCCGCTTCGTGATCTGGAATGGCATGGAAAATGGCGGTGTAGGCCGTGGTTAGGATCTTTCCCTGTTTAAAAATAACCTCCGGCTGAGCTTGGGCGGTGCTAAAAATCACAGCGGGGGCGCCAATCGCTTCGAGGTACCGCGTTTCTAGACGCAAAGAGATCACCTGCTTTCGAGAGAGTGCGCGCTCGGGCCAGTTAACGAAGTATGGAAGCGCTATATCAGTTATACCGTAGGTGGGCGGGAAATGCTAGCAGCGAACGGCTAAATTCCGATGAGTCCGGCTGAAGCACGCTATGTTTCACGTGGAACATAGGGCGCTAGTAGATTAACCAGAGCTTGAGCAGGCGGGGTTAGCCGGTCGTTTGAGAGCAGCCCGCCTTATCTAGGCATTGGCCGGTATGGCTGGCATCTTTAGAAGGGGAACGTTAACACGGTTAGGATTAGTCAATTTGGCCTGCGCTGAGCAGATCACGGGGTGGATCGGCACGGAAGCAGTGAGAGGCGTATAATAAAAGGGTGAAATTTATTAAATGGGGTGAAAGTTTTTGCGAAAAATAGCACCATTCTTTGTGGCATTGGGTGCGATCAGTTTTGGGGTACCCGCCACGTTGATGAAGATTGCCCGGAGTGAGGGCGTGGTCAATGGGCCACTGTTGTTCTGGTCATTTCTCAGCGCCGTTGTGATCCTGGGTGTGGTCCATATCGCCCGGCGACGGTGGCTACGGTATCAGCATACCAGTTGGAAGCAATTGCTGGCCGTCATGGCAGCGGGGACGGCCTCTGGTTTTACCAATACCTTCTACATTCAATCGTTGAAGTTAATTCCGGTTGCGGCCGCGGCGGTCATGCTGATGCAGGCCGTATGGTTGTCAGTCTTATTGGGCAGCCTCTTACATAAACGGTGGCCCAGTCGGTTGCAGGTCCTGAGCATCGTGTTGGTCTTGATTGGGACGGTCTTGGCGGCGGGGCTCTTTCCAATTACGCAGCCTTTATCGCTGTGGGGCCTGTTCCTGGCCTTCCTGGCGGCGTGTGCCTACGCTTGCACGATTCAATTCACGGCGATGTTGGGGAATAATTTGGATCCAATGAGTAAAACTTGGCTCCTGTGCCTCGGCGCCTTTCTCCTGATCTCGGTGGTCTGGGGTCCCCAGATTATCTCGGCACCTGTGACGTTTGATACGCTGAAATGGGCGTTCTGGATTGCGGTGTTCTCCATGGTCTTTCCGCTGGTGGTCTACTCCATCTTCATGCAGTACCTGGACCTGGGCATCGGTCCAATCTTGTCGTCTCTGGAATTGCCGGCCTCGATTACCATTGCCTTTCTGGTTCTGGGCGAACGCGTGGACTGGCTCCAGATCGTGGGGGTGCTGGTGATCATTGGTGCGGTCATCCTGCCAAATGTATGGGGAATGCGGCACCAAAATCAATTGCGCTAATGTTTCATGTGAAACAAAATGAGTCTCGCTTCGGTGAACAGCCGAAACGGGACTTTTTTCATGGTATCCTAGGTGTACCGAACTAAGGGAGACGATGAGATGGCAACGATAACGGGCAAAACCCTATCATTAGATGCGATTACGGCGGGCAATCAGTACGTCAACTGCGAGCTGACCTATTCTAACCAGGACATTCGCGTGGAAGCGGTTGGCTTTGAGAAGTGCACGTTCCAACAGACGGATTTCAAAAATAGCGAGTGGCTCGACTGTGCCTTTCGGGGCAGTCAGTTCCTCAACTGCCAGTTTCAGGAGAGCTACCTCTACCGCTGCACGTTTACCGGGTGTCAGCTACTAGGGAGTGACTTCACAGCCGCGCGATTGAAAGACGTGACCGTTGCCGATTCGCAAGCAGATTATGCCAATTTTGCGGAAGCTGTGCTGACGGGTGTGACGTTCACCGATACGCGGTTGCGGGAAGCCAGTTTCCAGATGATGACGGTCAAACGGCAGTTGGTGTTTAACCGTTGTGAGCTGATGCGCGCGGACTTCACGGAGAGTCCGTTAAAATTAGTCGATTTGCGCACCAGTAATATCGAGGCGATCGTCTTTACGCCGGGACTCGTTCGGGGCTGCAAGATTGATCCACTGCAGGCCGTCACGTTTGCGGCGGCGTTGGGCCTCGACATTCAGGATTAGCTAAAGCAAAGGACGTATCGGCAAGCATCGGCCGTTACGTCCTTTTTGTAGGCAGGTTGGTTAATTGGCTAGTTAAGGTAGTTGGTGGCGTGGCTTCTGCCCGGGTCGCCCAATGGGCAAAATAGATGCTGGCCGTGGCCCCGAGGATGATAATGGCCAGAATTAGTTTGAGCGTTTTGCCTCTGATGGTGTAGGCCTCCCTTGTGGTGTTGGGTTGAGTATAGCACCTTTCTTGTGAGCAACCAAAAGTGATGTTGGTGCGACACCTTTTGGTGGATAGAAGGGCCGTGCGAATCGGTTGCTGAGCACGTGAAAATCAAGTAAGTTAATGTTAAATGGGGGGCGAATTGTCCGATGACCATCGACTGGTTTCATCGCCGAACATCTGTTTAGTAGACGCTAGTATCCCCGTCCCGTATACTTAGGGCAGTCTAACTATAGGAGGTCTCGACCATCGCGGTTACATTAGATAAACCACTTAAAGATTTATTGCTTGCAAGCAATCTGGGCCTCAGCCGCGACCATCGACTCGCCGGCTGGTCCATTTTAACGATTCTCTACCATGACAGTATGACCGGTGGTGTTCCGATTACGCTGGGGTATTTGGCACAAAAGTACAACAGTGAATATCTCGATACGGATGAGAAACCCCTTAAGGATGACGTGTTAAAACGCATCTTGGAGGTGCTCGGAGATCAGGCGAAATTAATCGAAGTTTCGCCGCGCAAGGTTCGAGTGCAGATGAAGAGTGGCCGTTACCATACACAGCAATCCTATGTTTATAAGATTACGAGTAGTGGGATGGAGTATCTCACGGTGATGCAGAAGGTGGTCGATGCCGACAACACGGTGACGGCTAATATTACGCGTATCAATGAATATTGCCGCTTGATTAAAGTGCTATCGGCACCGGAACTAAACGCCGAGAGCACGCAATTGTATAATGACTTTCAAAATATGGTTTCGGCCTACAATGATGTCATGAAGGGCATGCATAAGCTCGATGATGACCTCGGTGAGTTGGCCAATGACCTAGCATTTAATCATGGGGGAGCTGCGGCTGCCCAACTCCAAGCGATGCTGAAAGATAAGGCTATCCCGGCCTTTACGCAGTTGTTAGGACAGGGACCACAGCTCCAGGCCTTGGCCACATCGACCACGTTCAGCGAACGCGTCGCCCACAGTCAGCAAGGCGATGATGACTTGGACACGGCTCACGCTGTTGGCGATAAAGCGAAGATGCTATTGCGGTTCAACAAGTCCCTGGGCTATGTTCACCGGCAACTGAATCGCTTGGCAGCGAGCTTCGATCCCAGTGCAAGTGCGATCGACAACAGCCTAGACACGGTCTATCTGCTATTTCAAACGATTCTCAACGCTATCCGACTGTTGAGCCAAGAATATGACCACGTCCAGAGCCAATCGGTGGATATTAAGGAACTGACGAAAAAAATTGACCACCTGTTAACGCACTATCAAACGGTCGCGGTGCCGGCCGCGATTCCTCAACATTTGCCACAAGATCGGGTTAGCGATGACTCGGCCGACTTTTTAGCAGCTAGTACGATGGGACCCGTTGTTTATACGGCAACCAATCAGTCCCAGGTCAAGCTAACGGCAGCGGATAATCCAACCGTGGCTGTCGAAGCAAGCGTCGCTAGCGACAATCAATCGGGACTCACTGAGTTCAAGCAGTTAGTTATGCGAGACGCGGTTCACGGTGTGGTGGATCATGACTTAGAATTAACCACGATTCAAGCGCGTGATGAGTTGGTGCGTCTTTATGGCGCGACGGGGTATGATTATTATTCGAGTTTTGCCCTGTTTGGGCGGCCACTACGGCTGGTGAAGGCACTGACCCCCGGTCCGATCACGCTGCATTGTGCGGACGAACGTTACGGTGTCACGTTACCAAGTGGCTTCGAGTTCTGGTTTGAGGAGTAGAGAAAATGATGAGTGATTTACACGGGACCGAACAGTTGATTGTTAATGAATTATTTGATCATGGTATCTTTACTAGTACGATTACGGATCACACGACTCAGGCGACCGCCGATGCCATCAATGCCCTAAAGCGACCAGCTACGCAACAGCGGTTGAACGCATTTCTCAGTAACTTAGTGGGGGTTGGGCCCAGCAACTTTCAAGAAAATCTCGTCTTTTTGCCGGGAGAAAAATGGTTGGCTCCAGACACCGTCCACGTTTTACTGGCCACATTGAAGGCGATTATTAATTTGGCGAGTTTTAAAATCAAGTTAGCCACTGCTTTTAACACAAAATAAAAACACC
>NZ_AZFS01000061.1:263143-320012 GCF_001434395.1 Levilactobacillus hammesii DSM 16381 | reverse complement strand
TGCCAGAGATTCCGGCTGCTGTGGGGACCGCCTGCGGCCTGAAGTACGGTCCTCCGGCTCGGTTTGAAGCCCGGCAGAGTTCGCCGGTCTCCAAACACGTCCCACGCTGTAAGCCGAAGAATCGGCTAACACCGTTGTCACGGCTGCCTCCATCTCTGGCCTCCTCCGGTTAAGCTAATTCTGAACCATAACGGTGATACTCACATCAGTGGACTGGCAATGTTCATCCCAGGTTATGGGTGACATTCTGTGAAGCCGTGAGTGAGCCAAATTTGGGCTCAGCCGTGGGATTTTCCAAGTGGTCTACTTGGAAAATGGTGTCTTTGAAACGCGGGTTATCGGTTCAAAGCAAGGCCCGAGACCGCTCTGTGGCTCGAGCCGTCCTGCCCACCGCGTTCTAGTCCAAATTTGGCGAACGGCAAGGCGGCCAAGTATCATCAATATTGAAATCAAATCAAGTCGGCATCGTTATTACCCTTTAGGGTGACAGCGGTGCCGTTTTTTGGTGTGGCATGCATGGGACAAAAGCAGAATAAACGTTATTGACAGCGCTTTCATTAAAGGCGTACGATTAAACCTATTGAAGGCGGAAACGAGGCGAACGGAATGAATATCGTAATTGGTCTCTTGCCAGCACTCTTTTGGGGGATTCTGCCCATTTGGATGCAGGGACGGACCGGGGGCAACTGGACGGAACAGCTGTTGGGAACCAGTGTGGGGGGCGTGATCAGTGCCATTGTGCTCCAATTGATTTTTCACTATGATCTCAACGTGACTGATTTTCTCCTCTATTTTTGTTCAGGGGTCTGCTGGAGTATTGGGCAAGGTGGCCAGTACTGGGGATATGGTGCCTTAGGGGTCAACAACGCCGTTCCGTTCTCGACGGCTCTGCAGATTATTGGGAACTCCCTGATTGGTGGCTGGGTCTTTGGCGAATGGGTGGGTTGGCACGATAGCGCGTTGGGCGTGATTGCGCTGATGATCATTCTCGCCGGGGTGATGATTAGCAACGGTGTCATTCACGTTTCCCGTAAGGATCTCGGTGCTTATGCGCTGCTGGTGGTGACCTGTGTGGGTTACTGGGGCTATTCCGGATTCCCTCACTATGCGGTGGGCAAGGGCTTGACGGGCTTCTTGCCACAGACCTTGGGGATGATGGCCGGTGCCCTGACGATTTACCTGGTTGGGCGGAAACGAATTCCGGGACAGGATCCGTGGGGGCTGCGCAATATTACCTCGGGCTTTATCTTTGCCGTGGCGGCGGGAACCTATCTGATGTCGCTGAACCTCAACGGGTTGGTGAATGGCTTTGTTCTGACCCAGTTAAACGTCGTAGTCGCAACCCTACTGAGCGTGGTGATCTTAAAGGAAGCCAATCTCAAACAGCTGATTCCCAAGGCAATTGGGCTGGCGATTCTGATCGGTGGGGCCGTCATGATGGTCCATATTTAAAAATTTATAAGGCGTGATTTCTGTCAGAGAACGTCATAGAATGAGGCTTCTTCTTTGTTTTCAATTACGCAACGGTTTACCTAAATGATAAGAAGGTTAAGTACACGCTGAATGCGAGCAACTATTTCTTAGGCTAGTTGGGGTTGGGAGTGTCCTTAGGGACGCTTCTTTTTTTGATGAGTTATTAAACGTACGTTCCCCTAAATGGCGAGTTGTGGTATGCTTACAGAATGACTTTTGAACTCGGAAAGGACGATTTTTGATGGCAACCACCCTTCTCACGCCGGCGCAGAACCGGTTCCTACAACTGACGCAACCAGCCCTAGAACTACCAGCGCTGACCCGGGTCTTACCGGTGCTGCGTGACCATCCGACGGTTAAAGACACCAGTGACTTTTTGACTCGCTCGGCCAGGGAGACGATTCAGGAGCAGCGCGTGGATTGGCTGGTGACGGGGAGTCTGGCTTGGAAATTGTTGGCCCGATTGCCCTACGCTATCAATGCCAGTGATCGCCGCATGGACTGGCACCACTGTGCGCTGTGTCATAAGCCGGTGCGCTACGAATACCACGTGGTGTTGCGGGCGACCGGCCACGAGATCCTGGTGGGGTCCGAGTGTGTTAAGAAGTTTATGAGTGATGAAATGCAGTATCTGATGGCCATTACGACCGAGGATAATTTCCACGCGGTCGCCCAGTATGACACGCTGACGGCGCAATATCCGGTGGTGCCAGAAATTCTGTGGACCAAAGATGCACTGCCGCATTTGCCACAAACCCACCGGAGACGGCAACGTTGGGTGCACAACGGCACGCAAGCCACGGTCACAGGTTATTTACGGCATCGGACACAGACGCTGCCAGACGCGCAATTAGCCCCGTATTTGACGGAATACGATCAGCTACAATCGGCGGATCAGCAGGCCGAACAGGTTCAACGGCAGCGGGTGCAGGTGAAGCAGCGTGCGGCCCAGGATTTAGCCGCCAAGGAAGAACAGGCCGCCTGGGAGGCAGCAAATTCGGCGCAAACGGCGGCGGAACGGACACTACGCGCCTCTGCGGACTATCAAACTTATCTGACAGCGGTAGCGGGCCTGTTGACGCAGCATTTAACGCTGGCGGTGTTTAAGCAGGAGTTAGCAGCGATTCCGATGCCAGTGGCGTTGCGGAAATTGGTGAATTCTTACCAATTAGGTGTGATGGCAACCGAGTTTGCGCGAACCGGTCAAATTAAGGCGGCTCGGTTGCAGATTGTACCGCGCTACCTGGTGGCTGATCTGAATCGTATCAGTCGCCGGTTGGCCGCCCAACGCCAACGGGATTGGGATGATGACGTGTTTAACGCGGTCATCGGTTTTGATCTGCCGGTTGCTCAGCGACAGGCACGTTTGGGGGACCTGCAACGTTGTTGGGAAGGCCGGCAAGTACCGGCTGCAGTATATCCCCAGCTTCTAACCTTGAAAACACGATTAGAACAGGGTCAATCGCTACCGACGGATTGGCCAGCGAGATTAAGACGGGCTTTGCAACAACGTTTAGAGCGGCAACCCACGGCCGGCTGGGTCCCCGCCCGGAAAAACCACGTCACGCCAGCGCAACTACGCCGGCTCATTGATGGGGAAAATGAGTTTACGGCGGTGGCAGCGGCCTATCATCGGTTATATGCCCTGCCGGCCGCGGATGAGGCCGTGACGTTATCTGCGCTGCACCGGTATTACCTGTTGGAACAGGATCGACAAGCGGGACGAACTGCCGCCACACAGCGACTTGTGGCGCAACTGTTAACTGAAGAGAATTAGAGTAGGCGGTCCGGACAAGGTCTGGGCCGCTTTTTTTATTGGCGAAATAGTTCGATGGTTTGATGAGAGGGGGGCGTCATCCGTTATCACCTGACTAATTTTTGACCACATTCAATAAAACGCTGAAAAATAACGGACGGAATTAGTTTTGTTAACAAACTTCAATGGGCTCAGATGCCTTGATATAACAGTTTTTATAGCAGAAATGATTATTTTCTAAAAAAGTTTCATTTTTAAATAAAAAAACTATTTACAGGCAGACCTTCTCACGCTATAATGAACTTGTTACATATTTAGTAAAGCGTAACCATCAACTAGGAGATCGGTTGCGAAATGATCCCCCATTAACTAAGCGAAGCCAATCTTTGCGATGACTAGTAGTTACGGGGCAATCAGGATTATTAAATATCGATGTGTGAGACTTTGAGGGATAAAACAAACATTGAGGGGTGCTTATATTATGAAGAAGACATTAAGCAGTATTTTATTAGCAAGTGCATTATTATTAGGGGCTATTGCACCAGTTACAGCTAACGCGGCAACAACGGATACTGGCACTGGTCTTAGCGGGACAACGAACAGTACTGTTCACTTTGCTAAGCCTGACACAACGACTACACCAGTTGATCCAACTGACCCAACTAAGCCAGTTGATCCAGACAATACAACTGATCCAAAGGATCCAAACGGTGGGACTACGCCAAGCGGTGACTTAACTTTCCTGTTTGTTTCTAATTCCATTGATTTTGGTTCCGCTGATGCGCCAATCAAGGCACAGACTTCTGGCACTACGCAGAGTATTAATAACGGTAGTAAAAATGCTGACGGGACAACCAATGTTGTTAAGGTTACTAACGGAGCCTTTGCAAGTAACGCTAACCTGTTAACTGAAGTTTCTGATACTCGTGGGTCTAACGCTGGTTGGACGGTTACGGTTAACAGTTCAGCTTTAACCGATTCTAAGGTTGGTGTACTTAAGGGTGCAACGCTTGATCTTGATGGTAGCAAGGCAACTGTTAAGAACTCTGCCGTTGCTGATGGAACTACGATTGACAAAGCAGATACTGGTGCATTAGCAACTGATGGTACGCCAGGCACAATCTACTCAGCTAAGACTGGCTTTGGTGCCGGTGCAACGACTATGCAATTGGATCCTGCCAATGTTACTTTGAATGTTCCTACCAACGTTGCAACTGGTACTTACACTGGCCAATTGAACTGGACCTTGAGTGACACCCCAGGCAAGTAATAATCAAAATGCGATTAAAGGTGTCCATTCTGTGCGAATGAACACCTTTTTGCTTATGAATGTAGTATTATAAAGATATTACAGAAGATGCATTAACTAGGGTAAGGCAGGGGTGTAAGGATGCAAGGACTTAGACGGGGTTGGTTAGTCATACTAGCCGCCATTAGTTTGGCTTTTGTGGGAATGTTTTCAACAGGGGTCACGGCTCATGCGGCTGCAAATAATGTTGGTTATAATGTATCGGCCAAATTGCCGAGCAATCAAATAAATAAACAAAACTCATTCTTTGATTTAAGGATGAATTCGAATCAAACGCAGAAGTTACAGGTTCGAGTTTATAATGTGACGAATGAAGAAATTAACGTAAAAACGGCGATTCATACAGCCTGGACGAGTGCGGCTGGAACTATCGACTATGTTAATTCTGCGAAATCGTATGATTCATCGTTGCGCTATAAGATGAGCGACATTACCAAAATTCAAGGGAAGAAAACAATCACCATTCCTGCAGGAAGTTCCCGGTTAGTCACCGCAGAGGTTAAGATTCCGAAGACTAGCTTTAACGGCGTTATCCTCGGTGGGTGGTATTTCCAGCGGACGGATAGTAAGGTTACGGGTAATGTCAAAGGTGCCGGTAATCTAAAGAGTCAGTATTCCTACGTCATCGGAATGAAGTACACAATGGGGAAAGTTCCCAATCCGTCAATGAGTTTAGGAAAGGTTGGAGCGGGATTAAGTAATTATCATCGTGGTGTGATTGCGGATATCCGTAATACAACGTCGGTGATTATCCCTAACTTGAAAACGACGACCACAATCACCAATCGTGACGGTGGAGGAGTTGTTCAAAAGGCCAAACAAGAGAATGTCCAGATGGCGCCTAACACCACGTATAGTTATCCAATGCTATATGGGAAGACAGCGTTAAAGGCGGGGCATTATCATTTACACATGGTTGTGAAGAACACCGATCATGAATGGGTCTTTGACCGCGACTTTACGATTACGCAAGCACAGGCTAACAACTATAACAAGAACTCCGTCGATAACACGGGTGTTAATATTTGGCTGTTAGTGGCACTGGGTGCTCTGGGTATGTTGATCCTGATTCTCCTGATTCTGTTGATTATTTACCTGATTCGGCGTAAGCGACGTAAGAACGAAGAAGAGGAAGAGAAGTAAAGGCAGTCTCGAAAGGAGGCGGCGGTCATGAAGAAGATCATTAGGCGACTTGTGGCAGTGGTGGCGGTGGCTCTAGGACTAGGGTTTGGAACCACGGCATTTGCTGAGTCTACCGATAGTGGTGATTCCACGGGCACGCAGGTGGGAATTACGATTGTGAATAACAATCCATCTGGCGGTGGCGGCGGTGGCAATCCCGCTGTTGATACCGGTGACGATGGTGATACGATTGATCCCAATGGTGATGGTGGTACTGTCATCAATGGTGGTGATGGCGCCGATATCAATGGTGACATCCCCAACGGGCATAATCCGACCACTAGTGTTACCAGTCACCACTCGACGGCCAATAAGCCCGCCGGTGCCGTAGCGAGCGTTGTCCATTCTGGGACAGCGGATCTTGTTGCGGGTCGGTTACCCCAAACGGGTGAATCACAGGTCTTTTTAGCCAGCGTCTTTGGCTTGTTCCTGTTGATTGCGATGGTCTTGCTGGCCGTTGTTCGGTGGCAAGCACGGTTGCTCCGTGAGAATCGATAAATTTGAGACTTAACACGTAACGACGTTGCCGGTAGGTAGCGTCGTTTTTTGTCGATCATTTTGCCAAAATAAACAGGACCACCCACAAAGGTAGTCCCGTTATCATCAGGTAGCATTTATAACCAATTCTTCAATGACTTTACCCTTTGGCCCGTAGCATGACGAGTGCTTCTAGCAGCATGCCCACCGCCATGCCGTACATGGCCAGCATATTTTGGTGAAAGATCACCAGCAGTAGCACTACCAGGTAAAACAGCACCGCAAGAACCCGCCGGATGAGATGTCGCATCATAGGGCCACAATCTTGCCAACAGCAATCGGCAACGTCACGTGGGTTGAGTAATGACCGACCGCACCGGCCACCGTGTCAGGTAGGTCAACGTCATCAGTCACGCCATGAATGTAGATGACCCGCTTATCGAGCGCCAAGTCACTATCGTTGAAGGTTTCCTTGAACTTGGCCTCCAAGGCGGCTAGTGGCACGACCTTGGTGTAGGCAAAGTACCCGTTCGCATCGGCCACGGGGTAGTTGTCGTTGGGGACGTTCATCTCATGCGGTGCGGCATCGAAGGGCACCATCGTCGTGCCAGAAACGGCACCGGTCTCGGGGAGGTCAACAAAACCGTCGTGGTTAACGTCCTGGGCCATCGTCGCGATTTCAGCGGGTTGACCGTCTTGAAAACCGTGGAAATGTTCCCAATGTTGCAGGTTAGCTGGCGTATCGAACATTTCAATATTAATGGTTAGCTGGTCGCCGTTGATGGTAAAACGAGCCGTTCCGTGGGCCGCGGTTCCAATCGCTTGTTCGTTGAGTGGCACGATGGTTGCTTGATAAGTTTTCATGGTCAAATGACCTCCTTGAATTGATAGATCTAGTGTATAATGAAGGACAAAATAAAAACTTGATAATTATCAAGAAAGGGAGAAAAAGATGACTCACGACCCATTTAAATGTGTTCAGAAAGCGCCAATTTTTAAAGGCCTGACCGACGCTGATATTGCGGAATTGGCGAAGATTTCGGTGCACCAGCAGGAATTTAAGCGGGGCAGTGTGCTCTACGACCCAACGCAGCCCCTCGATCGCATGCTGATCATTGATGAGGGCCGCGTGAAGGTGTATCAGCTCAATGAGAATGGCAAGGAGAAGGTCCTCTACATGTTGCGAGGGGGCGCTATTGACAGTGAGGCCGCGTTGTTCAGTCAGCGAGACCATTTTAACTATGCCGAAGCCGTTGAAGACACCAAAATCTGCTCGATTGGTCGTGCCGACTTTCAGGCGCTCTTGCATCGCGTGCCAACCGTGGCCTTTAATCTGCTCAACATTTTGGGAGACCGGCTGACCGCGTTGGAATCCGTCAGTGCGTTGACGGGTAATCTGAAGTCTAAAAACCGTGTCTTGGCCTATCTCCAGCAGGTGGGGCAAGAGAAGCAAGCCACGCAGTTCACATTGCCCGAAAAGAAGAAGGAACTCGCCAGCTTTTTGGGGATCACGCCGGAGACGCTGAGTCGGCAACTCAAGCAACTGGCTACCGATGGCCTATTGGAGATTGATGGTCGTCGAATCACTTTACATTAGAGTAACGTCCGACCCGCAAAATGACCTTTGCGGGCTTTTTTAGGTCGTCCTGGCACGTGAATCTGTGGGCAAAAGTAGGCGCGATTTAGGCCAGGTGGTTGAAAAAAGGTCTCACGGATGTTATAGTGTAATAGTAAAATAAGACACTAGAGAGGAAGCCTGAACGTGCAATTTGATGATAAGGTTCCCATTTACATACAGATCAAAAACGTTCTTTATCAGGAAATGATAACCGGTCAACTCGCACCAGGGGCAAAATTACCGGCTGTGCGCCAGTTGGCGGTGGACTTGACGGTCAACGTCAACACCGTTCAGCGTGCCCTCGGAGAAATGATGACGGCCGGAATCGTGACCTCACAACGTGGCAAGGGGAACTTCGTCACCTTGGAGGCGTCGCGGATTACACAGCTAAAGGAGCAATTAGTCATGACACAGGTGGAACAGGCTTATGAGCAGTTACATGCCCTGAACTTAACAGATGAAGAAATTATGGCGAGTCTAAAACAATATATCGCACAAAGGGGGCAACAGGATGACTAATGTTTTAGCAATCGATCAACTGGGTTATAAACACAACTTTAAAACGATTCTCCATGACGTTGACCTGACCCTCGAAGCCGGCAAGATCGTCGGTCTCCTCGGGGAGAACGGGGCCGGGAAGACAACGCTGATGCGGTTGATTACGGGTAGTGCCAAGGGGACGGGCACGATTGCGGTGTGTGGGGACACGCAAGCCGCTCACCATCGCAGCCATGTCAGCTTCACTGAGCAGTTGCGTGGTTTTACGGCGAACACGCGTGTTGATCGGGTGGCCGACTTTTACCGGACGGTGTACCCGGACTTTGACGGGGCTCGGTTTGAGGAGCTGGTGACTTTCCTGCAGATTGACACCAGCTTGAAGCTGGCCGCACTGTCTAAGGGAATGAAGGAAAAGGTCATCATCGCGCTCACCCTGGCGCGTCAGGTCAACCTGTACCTGCTCGATGAACCCTTCAGCGGCATTGACAGTATGAGTCGCAAACGAATTATCAGCAGTATTATCAAGTGGAAGCCGGATGATGCCACGATGGTCATCAGTGACCACTACGTTTCCGAGATCGCACCGATCCTGGATGAAATTGTGGTGGTTAAGGACCAGACCGTGTATGCCCACAAGGAAAGTGATGCCGTGCGTGAAGAGTTCGGCATGGGGATTGAGGCCTACTATGAGAGCTTGTATGAGGGGAGTGTTCAGCATGACTAGTTTTGGTGCTTTGTTTAAGGTCATGAGCCGTGGCCGCTTTCGCATCATGAATTGGCTGATTGTGGGTGATTTTGCGTTGGTCATCGCAACGATGATGTGGGCGTTTGCCACGGATGGCATCCAAGCGGGCGATATCTTTTGGACGACGGTTGCTTGGTCCATCTTGGCGTTTATCCTCGCCTTTATCCTCTTAGCCATCCAGACGGAGCGGGTCTATACCCGCGATACTTACCGCCTATTGCCGTTGGGTGAAACCAAGCTGTACTTGACGGATTTGGCCGCATCACTGATCATGTTTATCTACTTTGGCGTGATTCAGCTGGTGATGTACGCCGTAGCGGAGGCTATCGACAATCGCTATTTGATGAAGTTTTTTGGTGAACCAAGTATCACGACTGGCCAGGCTATCAAGGGAGTCGTGGGGTTCGTGATTCTGGGACTTGCGTTCGTGATTCTGTGCTGGACCACGGTGTCACTGGTCCACTTGGTGATTAGCGCCACGAATAATTTCTTACCAAATACCAGTCGGCGATTGATTAATTTCATTCTGTACGTGGTCGTCATTTTCCTAGTCGTTCGGATCACCGCATTCCTGTTCCATGAATTCAACAACGTTGGTCAGCTGATTGCTGGTGGTGGGACGACGCAGCTCTTGATTAATATTGTCGGGGTGCTCGTGGTTGCGGCGGTCGAAGCCATCTTGAATATCTTGATCTTGAAAAAATGGGTTGAAACGATTCCCAACTAAACTCACAATAACCAGCGAATAGAAGCGCGAACCAGATCCTCGGACGATGTTGAATCATCGGGGGATCTGGTTTTTGTGTTACCAGTAATTAAGCCAAGCCGGATTCAGGGTTAACGCCGGGTGCGTTCGGAGTTGGCCAGTCCGGTGACCCCCACAAATAAAACAATTCCCAACAAGAATTGAATGAAGGCGCTCAACCAGCCGAGTTCCTCTAGGTCTAAGAGACCTTGAAACCACCAGACCACCTTAAAGCTGATGAAGAGGCCTAGCCACTGATATAAGGGAAGGCGTTGAATGGTCGTGTGGACTGAAACCAGCTTGCTTTTCATGGTTAGTAGACTCTCCTCCGTGGGTTTAGCAGATAGCTAAACTATAACAAACGCGCCGGTCCAAGTAAATTAGTTTGCACTATAAATTAAATTGTAAACGAGCGACAAAAAATCCAGTCCTATTCAGACTGGATCGCTTGTTTTTCGCTTGGTAGAGAATGTAGGTTTCCCAATGAAATGAGCAGAGAGATCAGTACCAGTGGCCAGCTCAGCCCGTAAAAGTAGAGGTTGAAGTTGACGCCACTGCTGGGTTTGAAGAACGACAGAATTGACAGGTGGGTGACCGCGCTTACGCCGACCAGCAGGCCGAACATGACCAGCTGGCACAGGAGACCGCCATAGGTTGAGAACCGGTATTTGTGGATGATGGCACTGTCAGCGTCAATGCTGTCGAGACGGTAGAGGGTCTCGTTGATGGTCGGGTTGTCGTAGCCTACGTAGAGCGTAATCAGCAACAATCCCAATAGATAGCTGCCCACCCCAGGAATCAGGAGGAGAATCTGACCCACCATCAGGCTGATCAGGCTGTATTTTCGGGCACGGTGGGCATTGTGCCGGCCTAAAAGATTGAAGACCGTGTAGCCCGTTTCAAACCCCAACATGTAGACGGCAAATACGGCATACATCCCCGCATTTCCTAGATAAAAGTAGGCAAAGAATCCGTTAAATAGGAGCACCAGACTCACCAGAAAGCCCCGGTTTAAGAGCCGCATCTTGTAGCTCGGCAGAACGTGCCAATCGGCAATCAACTCAATGACCAAGATCAGCAGAGCCACCCCAATGATAGTTAGGGTTAGCCAACTGGGAAGGGTGACGGACGCCTTGCGCAAGGTTGTCAGTACGGCAATGACCCCGAAGAAGATCAGCGACAGTACCCAGCGCCAGGTCTGTGAGAGCCCGTGAATTTGGTGGGGGCTTGCCCGGTAGAAGTCACTGGTGAAGTTGTCCAAGAGTAGACCACCGGGAAGCGCCGCGAGATAGAGGAGTCCCAGCAAGGTAAAGGTGAGGTTGTAGTTGAACTTGGCCAGCACATCGGCGCCGACAATTAGAGCCAGTCCGGCGAAGATGAGCCAGTAAAGTCGCTTCATCTTAAAGTTCGCGGTGTGGGTCAGATGGAGTTTGACCGTCAAAAAATACGGCCAAATGGTGGCGGCACTATAGCCCCACAGGAGACTCCCCGCGATGAGCCAGCCCAGTTGGGCAGTAGCCGCAAAGATCAGGCTACCGGCCGCACCCAGCGTCAGACTGAGCATGAGGTAGGTGCTGGATTTGAGATTGAGTCGTTTGGTGTAAAAGATACTGGCGGCACGGGAAATGTAAAAAGCTACCAGGGCAATCAGATACGTCTCGCTTTGCGTCTGTTGCCACTTGGCTAGAATCAACACGTAGGGCAGCATGATGCCAATGTTCGCTAGGAAATTAAGGGTGCCGACGGAAAAATCAATGGCACCTTGTTTAAATCGTCTCACGGGATAGAATCCCTCTTTCGTTTACAGTTTGTTCAAGTATAACAAAGATTTACAGAATGGTCGGATGGCGTGTTTTCTGACGGGCAGATCCTAAGCTGTCAGAATGAACGGCTAGTCCCCCTTGGCGGCAGGATAAACAAATGGGGTTGGCGGTGACCGCCAACCCCATGATGACATGCAATTTAGTTGAAGCTTAGCGTACAGGCAACATAGCTTTGGAATGCCGCCTTACCGTTTGCCAAATTTGAACTGGAACGCGGTGGGCAGGACGGCCTGAGCCAAAGGGCGGTCTCAGGCCTCGCTTTGAGCCGAAAAATTCACGTCTCAAAGTCGCCATTTTCCAAGCAGAACACTTGGAAAATCCCACGGCTGAGTCCAAATTTGGCTCACTCACGGCTACACAGAACTTGGTTATGCCAGCGATGGTTTCACTAGTGTTAAGTTTAATCACCAGCTTAACCGGAGGAGGCCAGAGATGCAGGCAGCCGTGACAACGGTGTTAGCCGAGAATCGGCTTACAGCGTGGGACGTGTTTGGAGACCGGCGATTTGTGCCGGGCTTCAAACCGAGCCGGAGGACCGCTTCTTAGGCCATAGGCGGTCCCCACAGCAGCCGGAATTTCTGGCAGCCGCAGGTGACGGTTGATGACTAATTTAATGTTCAACATCTCTTATCCGCCGGCGTGTAGTGTTCAGCCTAGTTTTCCGAAGAAGTCTTCGGCGTCAGCCGCTTTTCGATGAAGGAGAGTACCAGGTCGGTAATGATCGCCATCAGCGCAGTTGGCAGTGCCCCTGCCAGGATAATGGCGCCCCCGTTAGTGGCGTTGGTCCCGCGGACAATGATGTCCCCCAGACCACCGGAACCAATGAAGGACCCGATCACGGTAATCCCAATTCCGAGAACCAGGGCGTTACGAATTCCGGCAATGATCACGGATAGGGACAGCGGGATTCGAATCGTCTTCATGATTTGAAAACGGGTCATCCCCATCCCCTTACCAGCATCCAACACGTCTTGATCGACACTCAGCATGCCCGTGTAGGTGTTCTTCACGATTGGCAGTAGCGAGTAGAGGAAGACGGTGGCGATGACCGTATTTTGTCCCAGCCCCAAGCCTAGCATCAGGATGGAGAGCATGGCCAGGGAAGGAATGGTCTGAATGACGTTGGCAATCCCAATGATAATGGGGGATAGCTTCCGGTTTTGTGAGATCCAGATCCCAATGGGAATTCCCACAATGGCCCCAAACAGCACCCCGTAGATGGAAACGAGGAACGTTTGGTTGAATTGACTGAGGACGTACATCCCGTTATGCGAGAAATAGTAAACTAACTGACTGAATAAGCCCATGTCTTTCATGCCTAGTTCCCCCCTTCAAAGTAGTGGTGTTGTTTCAAGAAATCAGTGGCCACGGTTTGTGGTTCTTCCAGTTGGTCATCAACCTTGTAGTTTAAGTCCTGCATGGTCTTTAGTGAAATCTTGCCGACCAAGCGGTTCAGCACGGGTTTTAACTCAGGATGCTTCTTGAGGATCGCATCGGTGGCGACCGGACTCCCATCGTATGGTGGGAAGAAGTTGCGGTCATCCTTCAGGATCGTCAGGTCGTAACTGCCGACCCGGCCATCGGTGGAATAACCCAGAATGGCATCCATTTTACCAGCCGACAGGGCATCGTAGAGTAAGCCGACTTGCATCGGGTAGACGGTGCCGAAGCTAAAGCCGTAATCCTTTTGAAAGGCGGGGTAACCGTCACCCTGACGGTTCTGCCAGATTTGGTCAATCCCAACCCGCATATTAGGCGCGAGCTTCTGTAGGTCACTGACGGTCTTCAAGTGGTGTTTCTTGGCGTAACTCTTCTTGACCATCCAGGCGTAGGTATCGGCGAACCCGTAAGATTTGAAGTAAGTCATGTGGTAACGACTTTCAAATTGCTGGGTCACGATTGAATTGACCTTGGATGGGTCCCGTTCGAATTTTTCGTTCAGAATGGTGGTCAAGTCGGTCCCGTTGAAACGAATGGAAGAAATATCAGCGTTGTCGTTCTTAAGCGCATTGAAACTCACATTCCCAGAACCAAGGTTATTGACGATGGTTGAATCGAGTTTGGTGTAGTGGCCGATCATGCCTTGAATCATGTAGGCCATGATCTGTTGCTCGGTTGTGTTCTGCGAGGCGATGCGGACGGTATTGTTACCGGAGCCACTCAGACCAGGTAGGCTACAACCACCAATGGGTAAGAGTACGATGACTAACAGAAGTCCGGCTAGCCATTGACGTAAATGTTTTCGCATGACGGACCTCCTATCGTAATTGCCGTGGTGTCACGGTGTTTTCTAATTTACCTAACAAATAGTCCACGAACAGGGCCAATAAGATAACGGGAATCGAGCCACCCAGGATTAAATCGGAGCGGTAGAGGTTCAGGCCGTTAAAGATAAAGTCACCTAGACCACCGGCACCAATGTAGGATGCCAGGGTCGCCCACGCAATGACGTAGGTCGCAGACAGCCGAATCCCGGACATAATCACGGGGGCGGCTAGCGGAATCTCGGCGCGAATCATCGATTGCCACCAGGTCATCCCCATCCCCTTAGCCGCGTCACGTACGGTGGGCGAGACGCCCTCCATCCCCAAATAGGTGTTGCGCAAAATGGGGAGTAAGGAGTAGATAAACAGGGCGACAATAGCGGGGGTGGAGCCGATCCCGAAGATGGGAATCATCATGGCCAACAGCGCCATGGCGGGGATGGTTTGGAGCACCCCGGCCAGGGTGATGACCGCGTTAGCCCCATGCTTCATCCGCGTGAGGAGAATGCCCAAGGGCACCGCCACGATAATCCCGAGAAAGAGGGCAGCCGCAGAAATATAGAGATGTTGGCCGGTCTTATCGATCAGTTGCATCCCGTAGACTTGTAAGAAGTGAATCATTGTGATGATTCGCCTCCTTCATGCGTTGCGGCAGCGTGAATGTCGGCGTTGATTGGTGAAGCCGGTTCTTCATTGTCAGCTGGTGCGCCACGAAGAGCATCGTAAACAATATCAACCAATGCCGTTCTCGTCACGATCCCCACGAGGTGTTTCTTGGCGTCGACAACGGGAACGTTTTTAACCCCCTGTTTCAGAATTCGGTCAACGGTGTCCCCGATGAGGGCGCTGGCCTGTACGTAAAAGACCTCGTGATTGGTAAAGCGACTGACAGGCGTCGTGGCGTCGGTGATCCGGTTAATGTCGTCCAGGTCAACGTAGCCTTGTAGCACACCCTCTGCATCGGTAACCAAAAGCGTATCAACACGCCGTTCATGCATGAGGTCAATGGCGTCATCCAGCGTCTTGTCAGGCGTGATGGCGGCCGGGTTCTTCAACATGATCTGACTAACGGAGAGAATGTTAGGTTGTGCTCTGATCAGCCGTTCTTCACCGATAAGATTGGTGACGAATTCGTTGGCCGGGTGCCGCAGGATATTTTCGGGCGTGTCAACCTGCACCTGTTTACCGTGGCTCATGATGACCACTCGTGTCGACAGGTGAAGGGCTTCGTCCATATCATGGGTCACGAAGATAAAGGTCTTACCCAGGTCTTCTTGAAGATGCTTGACCAGGTCCTGCAAGGATTCCCGCGTAATGGGGTCCAAGGCACCAAAAGGTTCGTCCATCAGGATAATCTGTTGGTCGGCGGCTAGGGCCCGAACGACCCCAATCCGTTGTTGCTGCCCACCGGAGAGCTCTCCGGGGTAGCGTTGCAACATTTCTTCTGGCAATTGTGCCAAATTGATCATTTTTTTCGCTTGTTCGGCGCGTTTCTCTTTGGACCAGCCGAGGAGCTTCGGGACAATTTCGATGTTTTCTTGAATCGTCATGTGCGGCATCAGCCCGATGTTTTGAATCACGTAGCCGATTGAACGCCGTAGCTTGACGGGATCCATCTTAGAAATATCCTTGCCATCAATCTTGATGGTTCCGGAAGTCTGGTTCAACATGCGATTGATCATCCGCATGGTCGTGGTCTTCCCTGAACCAGACGTCCCGATGAAGGAAATGAATTCCCCACGGTCGACTTGTAAGTTGAAGTCGTCAACGGCAATTTTGCCATTGGGATATTCCTTACGTAGATGTTCCATTGAAAGTAGCATAGATTGACCTCCTGTGTAGTGATGTCACACTTCTGGAAAAACGCCAGAAATATAAAAGAACGATCGGCATGTCAAAGTGGCACACGCGAGGTGAAGCAACTTGGAATCCGGTCGTATTTGGTTAGTTGGGCACTTATGAATATAGCCATTGTACACGAGTCTTGGGCGTTTTCCAAAAGAAAACAATTGCCGGTGTTGATAATGCTCGGGTATGGAACAGCTTTCAGGGACGTGAACCCCCTGAAGTAGAGCACTTTGCCTTTTTTTCGGCCTTCCACCAATTTAATCATAACATACCTAAAGGGCCTTTTAATAAGAAACGGCTTATTGAAAGTGTGAGCCTGGCCATAAATGACTCATCATTTTTTTACAAATAGGGGTTGCCTTCGACCTACTAGAACCCCTTATAATCTTATTTATCAGTTAAACGAAAGGGAGTTACGAACGTGAAACGAATCTTGATTGCTGGGCCCTTAGACATTGCCAGTCAGGCGTTTGTCCGCCAACTCAGCGAGAATACGAAACTTAGCTTAACGGTTTATACCCCTAGTGAAGTGACCCTGCCAGCGGGGATTACGGACTTCACGGGAGAAACCTTGGATGAAGGTGACCTGAGCGCGGCCATGTTGGATCAGGACCTGGTGGTGGCCTTGGCCCCAACGATTCACCTGGTCGAGACGGTAAAAACGGTGGTCACAGCGGCCCAAGCCGTGGCAGTTCCCCAAATTTTGGTTAATCGTACGGATGATATGGAAGACCTCCCGGGCGAGGTGCGGACGGCGCGACAATTACTACTGACGGCGGGGATGCCGGCAGATCTGGTCGAAGGATTTGGCAGCCTGGACATGCTGATGGGCGTGGCACCCGCACCGGTTGAAGCCGATCCACTATTCGATGCCCGGTTTGTGGGGTAGCGGGTCCATCCGCCTTACCGTTCGCCAACAAAGCTGGTGTCATCAGTCCACCTGCGGCTGCCAGAGATTCCGGCTGCTGTGGGGACCGCCTGCGGCCTGAGAAGCGGTCCTCCGGCTCGGTTTGAAGCCCAGCAAAAATCACCGGTCTCCAAACGCGTCCCACGGTGTAAGCCGAAAAACATCGGCTAACACCGTTGTCACGGCTGCCTCCATCTCTGGCCTCCTCCGGTTACAATAGCTGTTAATCAGCCAAATAGAAGAACCCATCGTTAAGATAGCGAGGTCACTGCCAATATCCAGATTAGCCGTGAGTGAGTCAAATTTGGGCTCAGCCGTGGGATTTTCCAAGCGGTCGGCTTGGAAAATGGCGACTTTGAAACGTGGGCTATCGGTTCAAAGCGAGGTTCGAGACCGCTCTTTGGCTCGGACCGTCCTGCCCACCGCGTTCCGGCCCAAATTTGGCGAACGGTAAGGCGGGGGTGGTCGGTAGTGTCTCATTTCAAGATAGTTCAACAAGCCCCCGTTCGGATGCGAGCGGGGGCTTGTTTTATGGTTTAATTTGTCGGCGTTGCCGGTTGGCGGTGGCGGATCTCTGGCGCGAACCACCAGAGAAGGGCCAGGTTAATCAGCATCAGGAAAGCCGTCGAGAAGAAGACGGCGTTGTAATTGAAGATTCCGGCGAGCCAACCACCCAGGAGAGCCCCCAGCATGTTTCCAATCGACTGAAACGATTGATTCCAGCTGAAGACGGTCGAGGTCAGCGTCACAGGCGTATTTTTCGTGAGGAGGGTCTGAATCTCGGGGAACAGTGCCCCATCGGAGATCCCAATCATGAAGCGCAGAATTCCCAGCATCCAAACACTGGTGACGAAGCCTTGTGGGAAGTACATGACGGTGGCAAAAATGTAGCCGAAGAGAAGGACCCGGCCCGAACCGTGATGATCGCCGTAGCGGCCGAGTCGGGGTGCGGCAATGATGTTAGAAATTCCCGGTAACGCCGCCAAGATTCCCGCAACTACGGTGATGGGACCCACGTTGTGCATGAGTTCCTTGACGTAGAGACTGATAATGGGCGAGATGGAGGTATTACCAAACTGAACGAACATGGTTGAACAGAGCAAGATGACAATGAGCTTGAGGTTGGGGACCGCGACCAACCGATTTTGCCGTTTCGCATTCTTGGCGGGACGTGGCGCTGGCTTGAAGTTTTCTTTGACCAACACCCAGCTGAGGATAAAGGTAATCAGGAGAAGCGTGGCCGTGACGAAGAAGGTCATCCGAATGGAAAAGATCTGAGCCAGCACCCCGCCAATGATGGGCCCCAGCAGATTGCCACTGGTTCCGCCCGTGGTCAGCGTGCCTAACGCTGCGCCAGAGTATTTTCGCGGCGTCTGGGCGGCGATTAAGGCCTGCGCGTTGGGGATGTAGCCAGCGAAGACCCCTTGCAGGGAACGCAGGGCGACCAGCTGCCAGACGTTGGTGGCGAGTCCCATCAACCCCATGGCCACGGCGATGCCCAGCGAAGTTCGCAGCAGCATGAGTTTACGACCCTTGCGATCGGCGACCATCCCCCAGAGTGGCGCGGCGATGGCCCCGACGAAAAAGTCGGCGGCGTAGACCAAGCCACTATACATCGTGACCTGAGCCTTGGTGTAATGGCCAAGACCGCTCACGTATAACGATAGAAAGGGCATGATTTCACTAAACGCCATGCCGACGATAAACGAACAGAACCACAGAATGTGGAGGTTCCGCCGCCAGAGATCATGATCCTCCTCGGCTTCATCCACGATGGGTCAACTCCTTAAGACAAAAAAATTGCTGATATTGTCATAAACATACCGCGCAAACCGCGAAACGTCAATGATGATCAGCAATTTTTTTGCGCTCGCATGCGTTAAGGAATGGGCCCTAGCGCTGTGAGTCGAAGGTTGTTTTTTTTAGAAATTAGTCGTTGGCAACCTGAATCTGAGGTTTGCGAATTTCAGGCACGAGCCACCAAACTAATCCCAGGTTGAGTAACATCAACAGGGCCGTGGAGATGAAGACGGCGTTGTAGTTGAAGACCCCGGCAATCCAGCCACCGAGTAAGGAGCCCAGCATGTTTCCAATCGATTGGAAGGATTGGTTCCAACTGAAGACGGTCGAGGTGAGCTCGACTGGCGAGTTCTTGGTCAGCAATGTTTGAATCTCGGGGAAGAGGGCACCGTCGGAAATGCCGATCATGAACCGCAAGATTCCCAGCATCCAGACGCTGGTCACGAAGCCTTGGGGAATGTACATGGCCGTCGCGAAGATGTAGCCAAAGAGCAAGACCTTCCCGGAGCCGTGGTGATCGCCGTAACGGCCGAGTCGTGGGGCGGCAATGATGTTGGAGACCCCAGGGAGGGCCGCAATAATCCCGGCGACCACGGTAATCGGTCCCACGTTGTGCATGAGTTCTTTCACGTACAGACTAATAATAGGAGAAATCGAAATATTCCCGAACTGAACAATCAAGGTTGAAGACAGTAAGACGAGGATCAGTTTGGGATTGGGAAAGGCCGCCAACGGATTGTGGCTGCGCTTTTCATTTGGCTGGTGAACGACTGGCTTGAACTGCTCTTCAACGAAGATCCAGCTCAGGAAGAAGGTTAGCAGCAGGAGTGCGGCGGTGATGAAGAAGGTCAGTCGGATGGAAAAGACCTGGGCCAATACCCCACCGATCACGGGGCCCAGGAGCATCCCGCTCGTTACCCCGGTCATTAACGTACTCAGCGAGGCCCCGGAGTGCTTCCGTGGGGTTTGTGAGGCCACGAGGGCTTGTGCGTTGGAAATAAAACCCGCGAAGACCCCTTGCAGGGCACGCAAAGCGACCAACTGCCAGACGCTGGTGGCAAAGCCCATGAGGCCCATGGCCACGGCCATTCCTAGTGACGACCGAAGTAACATGAGTTTACGGCCCTTGCGATCGGCGACCATGCCCCACAGTGGGGAAGCGATGGCGCTGACGAAGAAATCAGCGGCGTAAACCAGACCACTATACATGGTGACTTGTGATTTGGTATAGTCACCCAAAGTACTGATGTACAACGATAAAAACGGCATGATTTCACTAAATGCCATGCCGGCAACGAACGTGCAGAACCAGAGAACTCGGAGATTTCGACGCCACGGTCCCCGTTCTCTTTCAGCTTCGTCCAAAATGAGTCAACTCCTTAGGGTCTAGATTGATTGGTGAGATTACCCCGGGTAACGCAAACCAATCGACATTAAATTCTTGATGACAACCCCACTAACATACCCTCTTAACCGCGAAAGGTCAACGTAGACAACATATTTGTATGCGCTCGCAATGGTTTGATAGCTTACCTGAGCCGCGATTCTAAAATATTTCTTTCGATTTGTTAGCGGTTAAACCGGTGCGTGGCGATTGATGGGGGTGACGGCTGCCAAGCGATGGGAGACCTAGACGATGCAACGCAAAAAAACATTCGCCGGTCCTATGAGGGCGGGGCGAATGTTGGTTAAATGCAATGGTTAGTGGTTGCGTGTGCGAGTAACCTGGTCGCTTCAAAGTGACGGGGATAAGCCGGTCCGCTTATTCAACGGGAAAGAGCTCGCCCTCGGCAATGCGCGCTAGCATGAGCCGGGATGGAATGAAGAACACGTTGCCCGTGACGGGGGTGCTGAAGTCGAGCAGCCGGTCGCTTTGCGTGAACATGTTTTCAAGCATGCGCTGGGTCACGGTGAAGTGCCGCGCGTAGCCGATAAAGTAGGTGCCCGCAAGGCCTTGGCCTGGCGTCGCGAAAGGCACGTTCATCCGGACAATCTTATGTTCGATGCCATTCTCGTTATCTTGGGAAGCTACGTTGTGGGCATTCGGCAATTTTTCATCATCTTCCAGTTCGCGATCGGAAAATTTGTGACGACCGATGGCTTGTTCCTGCATCTCGGTCTGCAAGGCATTCCAGGCATCCATATTGTGGGTGTATTTTTGGGCGAAGGCGTAGGAGCCATTGATGAATTCGGGATCCTCATCGCCAATCAAGGCGTACTGCGTGGCGTCACCACCAGCGGGATTTTCAGTACCATCGATGAAGCCGATGATGGCGCGTCCCTCAAAGTAACGGAATCCCTGCGTTTCATCAACGACCGTGGTCCAGTCACGCAGGAATTCACGCGCCTGTTCCATGACCTCGTAGACCACCGCGCGATCCTTAGCGCGCACGTGCAGGAAGAGATCACCTGGTGTTGCTGGGGCAGTGTACCGTGGCCCCTTAATCGGCGTGAAGTCAACGAGTTCCTTGGGTTGGCTGGCCGTTGGAAATAGGAGACGCCAAGCCGTGGCTCCAAAACCAAAAGCAACCCGCAACTGTGCATCGGGGTAGCGGATGGCCATACTACGTTGAATGGCGGCGAGACGGTCAGCAAATTCGGCCAACGCCTCACGATCTTTGGAAATGTCAGTTTGGTCAATTAGGTAGGTCGTGAATTGGATATTATCACCGGCATCGCGGTAAACATCTTGAGCGGCATCAGGGTTAATCATGGTCATGGTAAGCTCCTCCTCATCGTGTGGCTTAAAACTGGTTAAGCTTAGTATAGCAAGTGTGACGAGAAAATTTGATGTGGGTGCTTGTGAATGTGACAAAAGTTATGTGGACAATAAAACGGGCCTGACAATGGTGTCAGACCCGTTGAGATTAAGCTTTTTGAAAGTCCTTAACGCCAGCTACCAGGCGATCTAGACCGTCCTGTAGACGTTCAGCCGGGCAGGCGACGTTAATCCGGACGAAATCATGGCCATCGCCACCGTAGACGGAACCGGCCGAGATAAATAAGCCGGTGTTCTTACGGATAAAGGCGCATAGGGTCGTGGTATCGGTGGTGACCTCAGCACAGTCAATCCATACTAAGTAAGTTGCGTGACCCGTGATGACGCGGAGTTGCGGCAACTTCTTTTGAATGAATTGAGTCAGCGTTTGCTTATTAGCCGTGATTTGAGCGTTCAACTCATGGACCCATTCGGCGCCGGTGGTGTAGGCGGCAATACTGCCGTCAATGGCGAAGGCGTTCGGTTCAGCCAATTCGTCGGTATTAATGCCCCGATCAACGCTGTTCCGCAGATTTTCATTGGGGATGATCAGCGTGGCGGCATGTAAAGCGGCTACGTTGAAGGTCTTGCTGGGAGAAACTGCGGTGATGCTGTTAGTCGCACACACCTCATCCGCGGCGGCAAACGGCGTGTAACCGTAACCCGTCTCGGTGATGTCGCCGTGAATTTCGTCAGCGAAGACGACCACGTGGTTCTCGGCAGCGAGTTGGCCGATACGCTTGAGCTCGTCGGCCGTCCAGATCTTACCCACGGGATTGTGGGGATTGCAGAGAATCATCATGGTTGTCAGGGGATCGGCCATCTTGGCGGTCAGGTCATCCCAGTCAATACTGTATTGCCCATCGTGGTACTGCAGGTCGCTGGAGAGGACGTGGCGCCCGTTATTGACGATGGAATTATAGAAAATATTGTAAACCGGCGCTTGAACCAGCACGTTGTCTCCAATATGACTCACGCGCCGCACGGCTGACGAGATAGCTGGCACAACACCAGTTACAAAGCGCATCCAATCGGTATTGGGTGCCCAACTGTGTTCGGTTGCGTACCAGTGCTGTACGGCCTCAAAGTAAGCGGTAGGTACTTCTTCGTAACCAAAGATTCCCGTATCAGCTTTACGCTTGATGGCCGTAACGATACCGGGGGCGGTTCGAAAATCCATGTCCGCCACCCACATAGGCAATTCGTTGGCGGCAACGTCCCATTTGACGGAGTTCGTGTTGCGACGGTCGGTCATTTCTGAAAAATTATAACGCATTATGCCGAAGCCTCCTGAGTAGTTGTAATGATAGTCTGACGCGCATCAATGGCTGGATCGTCAAAGATGATTTTGCCGATAGATGGCGCTGTAATTTTACCATTAATTGGGTTCTTCACGCTATCGATGGCGGTGGTGATCGTCGCGTCAATGTCAGAGCAGTACTCAAAGGAAAGGTCGGTGTTGATTAAGGAACAGTTCTTCATGGTCAGGTGGTCAACGTAACAGAGTCCCTGATCGCTTTCCAACCAACAGTTGACGAAGGTAATGTTCTTGGTATTCCAAGACAGGTATTCGCCGATGATGGTGGAATCGTAGATGGTCACGTTGTCGCAGTTCCAGAAGGCATCGTGGGTGATAAACGTGGAGTTGTGGACTTCAACATTCTTACTGCCGTCAAAGGCGTAATTTCCGTTGATCTTCAGGTTATTGGCCACGACATTTTCGCTGTTCATGCCGAAATAATCGCCCGTAGCAGTAACGTTATCGAGCGTGATGTCCTTGCACCACCACAGGGTTTCACCGGCGTTGGCAAAAGTGACGTCATCCAAGTGAATGTTCTGTGCGTGACGGAAAGTCTTGGTGGCACGAACCATGCTGTGCCGTAGCGTTAAATCACGCGTGTACCAGATACCGGCGTGGGCGTCTGGTTGCCAAGTTGTGTAGTCCAGTGTGGCGTGATTGGCATACCACAGCGGATATTTCCATTTAAAAATGGTGTGATCAATGACGAGGTTTTGACCGTGTTTGAGCGGTGATTCGCCATCGACGAAGGTGCTGTTTGTAATGTGGAGATCGTGGCCTTGGAAGAGGGCACGTTCCCCGGTTAAAGTTTGTTGGTTAATTTCTTTCAAATTTTCGGCTCCTTTGTTGCGTTTAGGTCAATGAAATTGGGCTAAATTCGCCTATGTTTCCATTCTAGTACCTTAGAGCGACTCGAAGGCAAGTTATTTGATGAAATTCTTTCAAATTTGCCGCCGATACCAGTAAAAACGGTCGATGATCAGAAGACCGCCCAGCCAGATAGCGCCAACAATGAGCCACAACTTGCTAGGTGTCAGCATGGGGCCGTAGCTGTGTTGGTTGACGAAGAAGCGCAGGTACTGATGCGGGTGCGCGGTGATGGCTTGCGGGAGTAAATCATAGTTGGCCGGCGCCGTGACAAGCTTTTGCGGTCGCGTGCGCGTTGCCGTGATGGTGAGGGCGTATTGACCGGCCGGAAGCAGGGGAAGTCGTTGATCTAACACAATCTGACTGCCCCGGGATCGCCAGACGGCTTTTCCATTGGCATTCCGTAGGACCATCCGGCCAGTGAACGTTTCACCATTGTTAATCAGCAGGTGATCGAACGGCAATGTCGTGGTGAAGGGCTGAGTTAAGGCTTGCTGGTTGGCGAGCTTTAACTTGTGATTCTGGTAGTAGCGGCCTTCATTCTGACTGAGGACACTGACGGGATGATCGCTGGGATGTGTTATGAGGGAATAGTTTTGCCAGGCACCGATTCCCAAGGCGGCCGTGAAAATTGCGGCCAGCCCTAATGGGAGCCAACGTGAGCGTTGCGACCAGCGTAACAAATTTAGCGGTTGACGGTAGCCGGCGGCCGTGCCGGCGATCAGCAAGGGAAGCAGGGGCAGGGCATAGCGTTCCTCCGTTTCCCAGAAGATCACGTGAAAGCAGATTAAGCCAATGATGAAAGTTCCGCCGAGGAGGTAGGTCACACTGAGTTTACGCCGGCGAATCTGTTGCATTCCCCAACCGCAGTTCACGATGAGTAGCGCTAAATAATTAATCTGACACCAGTTGGCGAGGAGCCAGTCCAGGGTGTTGCGATGTTGCCGGTACCAGTTAGGCGCACGGTCAAAGGCCGGCGAGATCTGAAAACTATCAAAGGTCCCCGTTGCTAAAAACAGCCGGGCCTTGCGGTAAAGGTGATGCAGAATGCCCACTGGCCCCATCTGATGGAGGTAGCGCTGAAAGTTGGCTTTGGCCCGCTGCTGCTTGGCCGCGGCCGTGGGCTGCTTGATGATCTGCGTAGCGTCGGTTCGGTTATATTCCCCATGATTGGCCGGATTCCAACTCATGGCGATCCAGCTGAGTGCCGGAAGTGTTTGACTGGCCCGCGGTTGATAGCCGGCAGCTCGTTCAGTGGCTTGGTTGGCGAGGGTGCCCCCCGCGAGCAGCGCCAGAATGAGGAGAGTCACCCAGCCACGCGTGATGAACGGATGAGCCGTTGCGTTGGGCAATAACCAGAGGATCAGGATGACCGCAATTATGAGCACGATAAAATTTGCCTTCAGTAGGTAGGTCCCCGTTAATAGAAGGGCCAGGCCGAGTGCACGGGGGACCGTTTGCCGCCAAGTGGTGGCGTGCAAAAGTCCCCGTACCAAAACGACCGTGAATAGACCGGCTGGCAGTACGTAGGTGTCACTGTACGTATTTAGGGCGTAAGCATAGAATGGCACGGTCACGAGCGCCAGGCTTAAGAAAAGATGTCCCCGGGCCGGATTTTTCCGATGTAGGCCCCACCAGGCCGCCAGTAGGCCGCAGTCCAGCCAGGCAAATTGCAGGAGATTCAGCCAGACGCCCGTTTGCGTCCCCATGATGTGCTGACCAGCGGCAATCAAGCCACTGAGTAGAATGGTAAAACTGACATTATTCGGATACGTGTAAAAGTAGGGCAACCAATGGTGATGACCTTGTATGAGATGGAGGGCCTGTTGGTGAACGAAGTAAAGATCGGCCCGCGGTGCGGCGACCCAGTTCACGGCAACGACGAGCTGAACGAGTAGGAGCAGCGTCCAGAGGCCAAATGTGAGATAGCGATGTTGTGAAGCGGTCAGTCGGTGGAACCACCGAAAGGCCAGGCCAATTCCGCCCAAGTAAACACCGGTCCCCAAAATGATCAGCAAGGGGGATAGCCAGTCGTGGTCGATCCGAAAGGTAACGGGCACCAGGCCCGCAAATAGACCGGCTACCAGAAATGTTAAGCTAATGAGGCCACAGAGAACCATGGCAAGGCGTTTTCGAATCGACATGAGTTGACCTCCTTATCTAATGGATTGCTGGTCAAAGTGAAATTCGGCCACAGCGGGTTTGGTGTTTGAGAATGCGGGTGTGTAGGTGTCCGTTTGGATGATGAAACGCGGGCGGCGTTTTGCTTCCGTGAAGGTCCGCCCCACGTATTCGCCAATGATACTAATGGCCACAAGTTGAAAGCCACCCAGGAACCAAAGGGAAAGCATGATTGAACTCCAACCGGTAACGACGGCGCCACGAACGTGTTGAATGAGAATCCAAAGCAACATGGCTAAGGCACCCCCGCAGATCACGATGCCTGCATACAGGACAGCACGAATCGGAGCGATGGAAAAGGACAGCAAGCCGTCGAGTGCAAAGCGAATCATCTTGCGTAACGGGTATTTTGAAGCCCCAGCCTGACGGGGTTGACGCTTGTAATAGAGTTGTTTGCTCGGAAAACCGAGTTGGGGGATGATACCCCGGATGAATGGACTGGTCTCACGATACTGCATGAGGGCGGTAACGGCGCGCCGGCTCATGAGGCGAAAATCAGAATGATTGGGGACCAAGTCGACCCCCATTTTACGCATGACCCAGTAAAAGCTTTGCGCAGTGGTCCGCTTGAACCACGTATCAGTAGAGCGGTCGTTACGAACGCCATAGACAATATCGATGCCAGCTTGTGCCTGCTTAACCATCCCAAAAATCAGCTGCGGATCATCCTGAAGATCGGCATCAATCGTGATGATCAGGTCAGCGTAGCGGTGAGCGACCTGCATGCCCGCCATTAATGCGGCTTCCTGACCGTAGTTGCGGCTGAACTTTAATCCGGTAAATAGCTTGTCTTCCTGACGTAGCTGAGTGATCAAGCCCCAAGTTTGATCCTTACTGCCATCGTCAACGAATAGAATCTTGCTGTCAGCGGTAATCTGCCGGTGTGTAATTAGTTTTTGCATAATGTCGCGAAGTACCTGAGCACTGGTAGGAAGCATGGGCTCCTCATTGTAACAAGGAACGACCAGTGTCAAGCGTGGTGTTGTCCCCTTATTTATCATGATCAATTCCCCCCAAAGAATGATAGTTGCGTTCGATTCTGATTATAAACCGTGGCTGTCTAAACCAGTGGTCTTGACTCTTAACTTAAGCCACTTTTAACCAACTTAACGGATAACTTAAGCAAGTGACCAATTAAACGAACCGAAAAAGGGGCTGACACAGGTAACGGCAGACCTGTGTCAGCCCCTCGATTAGGTGATGACTAGTGACGGAAATGACGATTGCCCGTGAAGATTAGGGCAACGCCTAGTTTATCGGCCATGGCAATGGAATCTTTGTCGCGAATGCTGCCCCCTGGCTCAGCAATCACGCGGATGCCGTGTTCGGCGGCGTAAGCCACACAGTCGTCCATGGGGAAGAAGGCATCGGATACCAAGACCGCTTGCTCGAAGTTCGGCTTGTCGTGGGCCTTATTGACGGCAATCTTAAGGGCATCGATGCGGTTCATTTGGCCAGGCCCAATGCCCAGCGTTTGGTCCGGTGTGTTGACCACAATGGCGTTACTTTTGACGAATTTAATGGCTTTGAGACCAAACGCAATGGCATCGAGTTGTTCACTGGTGGGTTGAACGGTGCTAACCGTTTGGAAGTTGGCGGGATCGTCACGGACGTTATCGCGTTCTTGACGCAGCAGGCCTCCCCGAACGGAAATAAGCTCATCAGCTTCGGGAGCTTGTGCAGTGGTAAAGTCAACGGTCATCAGTCGGAGATTCTTCTTTTTAGCGAGAACATCATAGGCGTCGTCCGCAAAGGCGGGGGCAATGATGATTTCCAGGAACAGCTTGTGCATCTTCAGAGCCGTTGCTAAGTCAACGGTCCGGTTGAGAACGATAATCCCTCCGAAAATGGACATGGTATCCGCCGCGTAGCACTTGTCCCAGGCGGCCTCTAATGTCGTTGCAGAACCAATACCACAGGGATTCATGTGCTTTAGGGCCACGACCGTTGGATCGGCAAACTCCCGGATCAGTCCCAGAGCGGCATCCGCATCCTTAATGTTATTAAACGACAGGGGCTTACCGTGTAATTGTTTGGCCGCTGCGATAGAGAAAGGTACCGGTTGGCAGTCTGCGTAGAAGGTCGCGGTTTGTTGCGGATTTTCTCCGTAACGAAGAGCTTGTTGTCGCTGGTAGGTGAGCGTTAACGTCTCGGGTTTAGCCTCATCGGTTAGGTAATCGGCGATGACGGCATCGTAATGAGCGGTGTGATGGAACACCTTGGCCGCTAGGTGTTTGCGGAAACGCAGATCATCGGCATGGGTTTCCAGAGCGAGGCTGACCTGATCGTAGTCGGCTGCGTCACAGACGACTAATACGTCGCGGTAGTTTTTAGCGGCTGCCCGGATCAGTGAGGGTCCCCCAATATCAATCTGTTCGACGGCTTCGGCGAGGGTGACACCGGGATCACTGATCGTTTGTGCGAAGGGATAGAGGTTGACACAGACCAGATCGATGGGCGCTATGGCATGGTCCGCTAGTGTCTGGACATGTTGTGGGTCTTCACGGCGTGCTAGGATGCCGCCGAAAACGCGGGGGTTCAGCGTCTTCACACGACCATCCAGCATTTCGGGAAAATGAGTCACGTCTTCAATGGGCGTGACGGCGATACCAGCAGCGTTTAACGCCGCTTGAGTACCACCCGTTGAGACAACTTCAAAATCGTGGGCAATTAGGGTTTGAGCAAATTCAACGATGCCAGTTTTATCAGAAACACTAAGCAATGCACGGCGCATGGGCGTGACCTCCTAAGGTTATTCTAAAGTATCTCTATCATACACGGCTGCTGATGAACATTCAACGGGAACAAAATATAATTATTCGTATATAAAGAGAATGAGAGACTAACGCTATTCTGGGACTAAAAATAACGATTGGACATTTGTATGCCTATTAAATAAAACAATTCTGCTTTAAAAACGTGAAAACAGCGCGTTCGGTTTAGTTATTACTAAACTTATAAAAGCGAACATTCAAGCTGAATAAGGGGTGCCTCACCCCTTCAAGCGGTCACGACTTCGTCGACGCGGCTTGTGAAGCTTAACCAGCAACATTTCAGTTGACCCTACTAATTTTTCGGCAGTCAATCAATGCTGACTATCGTTGATTTAACGGCGTTTATGTAATAAATATAATTGTAAAACCCCGTAACTGAACTGCAATCCCTTTGTTATCAAATGCACATTTAACTCAGGTACTGTTAAAGAGGACCTAAGGATGAGGTGGTGAGTGATACCTAAAAATGGGGAGTTAAAACGGCGGGGATGTTGAGCCGTTGTTAGGAGTAGGGCACACCAATTTTAAGTAGGGAAGTGCCAAGTTATGTCGAACAAGTATCGTTGGGTTAAACGGTTAACGCAAGCGGTGGTCACTGCGAGTGCCCTGGTGGGACTCGCCTGGGGCGGTCAAACCGTTGCCAATGCCAGTACATTAGCCATTCCGGATATCTCCGAATGGCAGGGGAAGTTAACCGCCAGTCAAGTGTCAAATCTCAAGAGCCAAGTGTCATTTGTGATCAACCGGCGGCAGTATGGGTCTTCTTACCAAGATCTTTATGCGACGAATAATACCGCACTTTATGTGAAGTATGGGATTCCATTTGGGGAGTACGATTACGCCCGGTTTACCAGTGCGGCCAGTGCCAAGCAGGAAGCTAAGGATTTTTATAATCGGTCGAATAAGAACGCTGCCTTTTACGCGTTGGACTTCGAAGAAGATGATGTGACCTCTGGTACCACAAACGCCGCCGTTAAGGCGTGGTACGATGAAATGCGGTCATTAACCGGTAAGAATCTGGTCTTTTACTCTTACCAATCATTCGCAACGACGTATGCCAGCACGGCGCGGACGAGCTTTGATGCGCAGTGGATCGCGAATTATTCATCGACGCCAACGATCTCGTATGCACTGTGGCAGTACACTGATAATAATTATCTCGCCGCACTGAATGAATATACGGATAACAGTAAGGCCGTGACGTCTGTGCACCCGATTAGCTGGTGGACGGATAGTGTCGCAACGGCGTTAGCAAGTGTGAACTACGCCTACAGTAGTTACAAGGTGGGGCAGCATATTTATTTACATAATAATGCATCCAAATATGCGGACGGAACTAAAATTGCCACGGCTGACCGTCAGAAGTTTTATAAGATTTCTAAAGTTAAAAGTCTGACACAGTCGAGATCCAAGCAGGCACTCTACATCAGCGATTTGGGTGAATGGGTCCTGGCTCAAGATGGGACAGGCTACTTTGTCGGGCAACACGGGTCGTATACGTTGAAACACAAGCTGAATCTTTATTCGGACGCCGGTCTGACCAAGAAGACGGGTGGCTACTACGTTTCTGGTGATACTGTGGCTGGTAAACTGGTCAAGGCACCGAGTGGTAAATCGTATCGGGTTAAGACCAAGTTGGGCTACGTGTCCGCTAACGTGCAGTTTATGACGCCAGCTTACTACGAAGCCCTGAACTCGGCGAAGACGATCACGACTAAGAAGAAAATTTATGAATACAAGAAGTCTTCATTTGCTAAATCAAGTCGTTCTACGGCGGTGAAGAAGGGGACGAAGCTGAAGGTGACTGCCGTCAAGAAGCGGTCCACGGGATCACGTTATTTTGTCCTGAGCAATGGCAGATACGTCACGGCCTTAAAGAGCTACGTGACGGAATAGACTGAGAAAGAAGTGGCGTAAATATGCAAAAAAAGACAAAGATCATCACAACGGTGACCGTCGCTTTGGCGGTGTTAACGCTGGGGTCCGGTACCGTGCTACAAATGCACGCGGCCAACGATGTCAGCACGGTCAGCCAGACAGTGGCACCACGTTCGGTTAAGGCCGATAGTACGCAGTTGACGGCCGATCAGACCAGTGGGACCAAACAGAATTACACGGTTAAGTACACGGACAAGGAGACGGGGGACCAATCGGCCACGCTCCAGAAGAAGACGTATGGGTCCAGCAATCGTGCTGAGGACCAAGTGGATTACGTTGGGCGCAACACCCAAGGCACAACGGTGAAGCTGAATAAGTCCACCACGGCCGTCGTACAGGGTGTCATGGGGCACACCTACGTTCACTGGAACCAGGGAGATTGGTCGGTGACCGCAGTCGCAAGCAACGCGAATGTCACGGGCACCCCCACGCAGTTTGCCAAGCAAGTCAATCAACAGGTTTCCGCAACGAGTCTGCCAAAAGATGCGGATACTGGGGCCATTACGGTCTACAGTGACGCACAGACCGGTGAAGCCAATTCGGTGACCTGGCAAAACGGCAAGCAACTCTACACGGTCAGTGGTCAGACCGCTGATGGTACCGTTAAGCTTGCTCAGGAGGCAAAATAAAACGGGTATGACCAGATGGTTGTAAAAATAGCTTGAAAATCAAACGGGTTCATCCGGCACGCTGTCGGGTGAACCCGCTTTTGTTGCCGCAACTTAGGTTTGAAAGTGGTGATGCCTGTTCTAGAAAAAAAACGGTGGCATTAAAACGGCGCAAGCTAGTGGTCCCTTGCCGGTAAGGCGTTCGCCTATTGCCTAAATAGAACGACGCGCCTGAGCCCATATCTGCCGACAACTCAAAATTTTAGGGACAACTCAAGCTTCCAGACTAGTCAACGGCGCCGTTCCGCCGTACACTAGGAGAGAAGCCAAAACAGGGAGGGGTCGGATTGAAGAATTTGCGCCAGCCAGAGTCAGGATTTTCTTGGTTCTACCAGCGGTTTTTAAATAATCATATTACGATTTTGCTATTGAATATTTTTCTCTTATTATTAGTGGTCAATGAAATTGTTCAGAATGCGGGGTTGCTGGACCCTATCTGGAAGTTTGCCAGCATCACCATGCCAGCCATCGTGGTGGCGGGGATCCTGTTTTACGTCCTCGATCCGTTCGTACACCTAATGGAGCGGCGGTTGCACCTACGGCAAGGGCTGGCCATTACGATTGCCATGTTGATTGCGGTTGGCGTCATCGTCCTGATTTTCCTCAATCTGATTCCGTTTCTGGCCAAGCAAGCGGCGGGTGCTGTCAGTACGCTGCCCCAATTTGCCAATGACATGCTGGCAAAATTGAATCATCTCAATCAGCAGCACCACTGGATCTCCAATAGTAACCTGAACGATGTTAATCAGCGGGTGACCACCTACTTCTCTAAGCGTGGGCTCAACCTCTTGACGGGCACGCTCACGTCAATTGGTAATGTGGTGACGACGGTGAGTGACTGGGTCATCACAATTATCACAGCGCCCCTGGTTCTGTTCTTTATGCTTAAGGATGGGACCCGGTTTCCCCACTACGTCAGTCAGGTCGTTCCCACGGCTTACCGGGAACGGTTCATGGTGATGCTCGATCAGATGAACGTCAAGGTGAGTTCTTACGTGCGGGGTCAACTCACGGTGGCTTTGTGCGTGCTTATCATCTTTACCACGGGGTATTCCATTATTGGTCTTCGCTATGCGCTCTTGATTGGGCTGTTGGCGGGACCACTGAACCTGATTCCTTACTTCGGGTCGGCCATTGCGCTGATTCCGGCGTTAATAATTGGGGCCATCACCAGTCCGTCGATGTTATTGGGTGTCGTGATTGTTTATCTCATCGAATGGGTCTTGGAGACCCAGGTTTTGTCGCCCCTCATCATGGGAAACAGTCTGGCGATGCACCCCATCACCATCGTTTTTGTGCTGTTAGCAGCCGGAAAAATGTTTGGACTAATGGGTGTGATCTTCGGGGTTCCCGGATTTGCGGTGCTGAAGGTGCTGGTGACCACGGCCTTTCAGTGGTATCAGGAATATTCGGCGCTCTATCCCGACGTCTTTCCACCCGAGGATAAGCTGGGTGAGCCTTAACGATTTATTAACAGCATCATGAATCATGAAACACGCTGAAACGGTGGTGTCCTGCGGGATGCCGCCGTTTTTAATTGGAAATGTCGTATCAGTCACCTGCGTGAAATCCCTGACTTTAGGTTTTCGATAAGCCCGGTTTGCCATAATCGAGAACATGTTAGGAATGGAGGCGACTCGAATGAATTTTTTCAAACGAGCCTGGTTAAACGTGTGGGCGAAGAAGGGCCGGTCAGTCTTGCTGATTTTGGTCTCGTCCGCCATTTTAATGTTTGTGTTAGCGGGTCTATTGATTAGAAGTGCGGCGGTTAAGGCAATGGAGACCGCTAAAAACGATGCGGGGGCCACGATGACCCTGTCGGCCAACCGACAAGCGGCCTTTAAGAAGATGCAGAGTAGCAGTTCTAGTAGTTCATCGAAGTCTAGTCGACCGAAGCTGACGCTCACACCGGTTAAGTTGAGTGATGCCACGAAGATCGCTAAGCTTAGTAACATCAAGAGTTACAACGTCATCAGTAGTACCACGGCGAATGCTAAGTCCTATGATACCGTCTCAACCAGTACCGGGATGGGCGGCAATAGCGGGGGTCCAGGTGGGATGAAAGCTACTGGTAGTTCGTCCGGTGACACCCAGATTGATGGGGTGACGTCGACCGCGCTGACCACAGCCTTTGCCAATAGTCAGAGTAAGCTGACCAAGGGTCGCGGTATTACCGCAGCCGATAAAGGCACTAACCACGTGGTGATCGAGAAGGATTTAGCGAGTCAAAACAACTTAACGGTGGGTGACACCATGACCGTTAAGGAAACGACCGGTTCTAAGAGCACCGTCAAGGTTAAAGTGGTGGGGATTTACAAGGCGAGCTCAACCAGCGCTGCGAGTGCTGGCCCGATGAGTACAGATCCGGCCAACACCATCTATGCCTCATATACACTTGCCAACACCATTAAGGGGAGTAAGTATGCCGGAACGGCGGATTCCGTTACGTTTAACGTGAAAAATCCCGCTCAGGTCAGTGCCACGAAGAAGGCGGGTAACCAGTTGATCAGCAGCAAGTATGCCCTGAGTACCGATGATGCGAGCTATCAATCCATTAAGTCGTCAATGAACAATGTGGAAGGCTTTGCCAATAAGATTGTCTGGTTAGTCGCCATTGCCGGCACGATTATTCTGGCGTTGATTGTGATCTTGATGATTCGCGAACGACGCTTCGAAATCGGGGTTCTCCTTTCCCTAGGGGAAGCGCGCTGGAAGATCGTGGCCCAATTCTTTACGGAAATGCTGATGGTGATCGTGATTGCCTTGGCGATTGCCGGTGTGGGAGGCAAATTTGTGGGCAACCAGTTGGGTTCTCAGCTGGTCTCACAGAGTACAACGACCCAAACGACCAGCAGTGGTTCCACCGGACAGCCCGGGGGTAGCGGTCAACCAGGCGGTAGTGGTGGCAGTGGCATGCGTGGTGGTGCCGGGGGTCCGGGTTCCACAACCACTAACCGTGCTAAGACTCAAAATCCGAACTTGGAAATCAGCGTCAGCGCCGTGGATTTAGCGGAGCTCGGTGGATTTGGTTTAGCCATTACGTTCTTGTCGATCATGATTGCGTCTGGTGGAATCTTGCGACTGGAGCCAAAGAAGGTACTGATTTCCTAAGGAGGAACGCTAATGTTAAGAACTGAAGATTTGGGCTATTGGTACCAGGATAAGGACCAACCCCTATTTCAAAATATTAATCTGGAATTTGAAACGGGCCAATCCTACGCGATTCTCGGGCACAGTGGTACCGGGAAGACCACGTTTTTATCCCTGATTGCTGGGCTGGATAAACCGCGTGAAGGGGATATTTTCCTTGATGATCGCTCGCTCAAGAAGATTGGCTTAACCAATTTCCGACGACACGATGTGGCTATCGTCTTTCAAGCGTACAATCTGTTTACCTACATGTCACCGTTGAATAACCTTCTGACGGCCATGGCCATCACCGGTGCGAGTCATGCCGGAGATAAGGGGTATGCGCAACGGATCTTAAACGATCTGGGAATTGGTGATGACCTGATCACCCGAAACGTGCAGCAGCTCTCCGGTGGCCAGCAACAGCGGGTGGCAATCGCCCGCACCATGTGCTGTGACGCGCGGCTAGTTGTCGCGGACGAACCCACTGGAAATTTGGATGAGGACAACACCCAGGCAGTGATTGCGCAATTTCAGCGGATCGCGCACGAGCAGAAGAAGTGTGTCATCATTGTGACCCATGAGCCAGACGTGGCCGCTCAGTGTGATCATCAGTATCGCTTGGAGAATAAGCAGTTTGTCCAGCTGGCTTAGAAGTTGAGTGTGGGCCATCGGACGGCGACTGCTTGATGGCCTAGGTTTCGACATCATAATGGCAAAAGAATCGACTTTTTCAGAAACGGTTAAGTTCTGAAAAAGTCGATTTTTGAGTGACGTTTTGAAATTTTGGGTTGGGTCGTTTTCAAGGGCATTTAGCCCGTCTTTACAGGGTTTTAGCCATCAAAAAATCGGTCTGGTGGTCGTTGCCCAGATCAAAGGTATGGGCGCCATACCGGTGGTAACCCATGACTTGGTAAAACGCCCGGGCATTGTCGTTGTGTTCCCACACGCCGAGGATGACTTTGGGAAGGTGTTTATCCCGGGCAGTCTGTTCCGCAAATTCCAAAAAGTCGCGGCCGAGACCGTGGTGTTGAAAGTTTTCACGGACATAAACGCGTTGGATCTCTAGATCATCGGCGTGGTAGAGCAGCTTGCCGTAACCGGCGAGCTGACCCTCTTTTTGAATGAAGAAAAAGCCGGCGTGGGGATCAGCGAGTTCACGGCGAAGTTGGTCACGGCTGAGGTCGTGTTCCAAGTAGGCTTTTAAGTTTTCTGGTGTATTCACAGCGCCAAAGGTGGCCGTGAAGGTTTCAACGCTGACCTCATGGAGTTGTTCCAGGTCAGCGACGGTTACGGGAATAATTTTCATATTTTTCATAGGGGGAGTTCCTTTCAGTAGTTGCGGTGGTGACCGTGTTTCACGGCCGTCCAGTCTGCGGCAATATTGGTCTCAACGCGATTTAAGTAGTCGGCGAGCTGATCGCGCTCGGCGGGGGTGAAACCTTGAAGGGCGACCTGGTTAGAGTACGTATTTTCACGGTGAATGATGGGATAGAGGGCTTGGCCCTTGGCCGTCATAAAAATCTGTTTTTGTTTCTTGTCGGTCGGACTGGGGCGTCGTTCCACGATGCCGTTTCGTTCCAGCTTCTGAATGGCCCGAGCGGCCGTGGTCTTGTCGACCTTGAGGATGGCCGCCAGCCTTTCTAAAATAATGCCGGGTTGTTCGGCAATTCGCACTAAATAGAGATATTGACCGCGACTTAGTTCCAGTTCCTTGAATTCGATATTACTAATACCGTCGAGGGCCCGTGCGATAGCCCCGATTGGCCGTAGAATTTCTGCCAAAAGATCGCCTCATTTCTGAATACGATTGAGTATACGGCATTTTAGTTGTAATTGCAACAAAAATAAATCGATAATGAAGTAATTTTGCAAATCTTCTGTTAGAATGACCTATGAATTATTTCAAATAAAAAGAGGTCTTTGTGATGACAGTGTTCAGTGCCTATTCTGACAGTGATATTGTGGCTTACTTGAAGGCGCAGGTGAAAGATGGGACGGTTGCGACGGACGAGGAGACGTTGCGGAAGCAATCCTTTAATCCCAATGCGACTGGCGGTGAAACGGGCTTAGCGCGTGCTTTTGTGTCGGTTGCGAGTGTGGCGGATATTCAAGGGGTCTTACGGACGGCGCGGAAATTTCATATTGCCGTGATTCCGCAGACGACTTTTAGCAGTACGGTCATTGGTTCCGACGGCATCACCGGTGCCATTATTCTGTCGACGCGGCAAATGAACCAGATCCTAGAAATCAGTAAAGAGGATTCCGTGGCCGTTGTTCAGCCCGGCGTGGTCAATGGTGATTTGGATAAGGAAGCGCGGAAACAGGGCTTGTTTTACGCACCAGATCCTGGTTCGAAGCCGTTCTCTTCAATCGGCGGTAACGTGTCGACCAACGCTGGTGGGATGAGCACGGTGCGCTATGGCGCCACTAAGGACAACGTCTTGGGTTTAAAGGCGGTTTTGGCGGATGGCCGTGTGGTCAAGCTGGGCGGTCGCACACTCAAGCAGGCCTTTGGCTACGACTTGACCCAGCTCTTCGTTGGTTCTGAGGGGACTTTGGGAATCATTTACGAAGTCACGGTAAAATTAATGCCAATTCCGTTGGGACAATCCGTGATGGGCGTGGCGTTCTTTGAGGACATGTCAGCCTTGGCACAGGGCGTGACGGCGATTCGCATGTCCGGGGTTTATCCGACCATGTTGGAAGCGTTAGATGGCAATACTGTAGTGGCGTTGGATAAATATGAGAAGACCCACTATGCTGATAACAGTGGCGCTATGCTGATCTTTCGGCTCGAGGGTGGCAGTCCCGAAAATGTTCAGGTTGTCCGGGACTTGCTTGATCAGTATCACGGACAAAACGTGACGGTGACCACGGATGAAAAAGAACAGGCCGATCTGGAACAACTGCGGCGTGATATGCTCCCAGCCGTTTTTGCGGGACGCAATCATCTGATGGAAGACATGGCGATGCCACTGTCTCAGCTCGCCCCCATGATGGATTATCTGCAGGAATTGGGTAAAAAGCTGGGGATTACCATCTATACGGCGGGCCATGCCGGTGATGGGAATGTCCATCCAACTTTTGTTTGGGATAAGGCTGTTGACGAAGTGCCGGAAGTGATTATTGAGGCCTTGCGGCAGACGTTCTGGAAGACGTTGGAACTCGGGGGCACCATTTCGGGAGAACACGCCGTGGGGATGCTGAAAAATCAATGGAACAACCCCGAATTGGGTGAAACGGTCGATCAGCTTCAACACCAGATTAAGACGCTGTTTGATCCCATGAACTTACTGAATCCTAAGCGAAAGATTGACTAATCAATTGGTTTAATTGAATTGAATTTTGTGAGTAAAATGAAGTTCGCTGGCCACCGCGGTATGGGGCTGACGGGCTTTTTGTGAATTAACTAAAGGTTGAAAGATGAAATACTGGTCTTGTTCAGTATTAGTCAGTATTCGAGCCATTAAATTTGGCTAAGTTGGACGCACTACGGCTGCCAGGGATTCCACCTGCTGTGGGGACGTTTCAGCCTGGGAGAACACCAGTCTTCTCACTCGCTTTGGAGCCACGAAAGCCACGTGTCTCCAAAGTCGCCCGTGCTGTAAGCTGGCTGAAAAAATCGCCAGCTAACACCACTTTCACGGCTGGCTCCATCCCTGGCCGCCTCCGGCTCTGAGTGTGTTTTATCACGAAAATAGTTAAAAAACGTTGGCAACTAGTATTTTTTGTTCCAATCCATAACGACGGCTGTTGTTATTACCGCAGTCGTCTAAGAACGCCGTGTAAGCCGAGAGGTCGGCAGATATGGGCTCAGGCGCGTCGTTCTTCTTAGCTGGTGGTATTCCAGCTTAGAAGAAGGCCAAGCTTGTAGACTCGGTTCTTTCGAGGCTTCAAGTTGTGCCCGCCCCGTTCCAGTCCATATCTGCCGACCGGTAAGGCGAAGGGACCACCAGGTTGCCCAGTTTTAGGCCAACTGTTGTTAGAGGTACACTGGAATTTTTAGCCTTTGGTGAATCAGGCATAAAACTTGCAAAAGGAGCCGACAAACCGGATAATTATTGTTACAATGAAAGCGAATGCAAGGCTGGTTCTTATCAATCGCAATCGGTTGCGCAAGTTGAGTTATGGAAGGAAGAAAGTCATGGGCGACGCACAGTGGTGGCAACGAGCAGTCGGATATCAGATCTATCCGCAAAGCTTTTTAGATACAAATCATGATGGTATTGGAGATCTTGCCGGTATTCAGCAGCGGATCGACTACCTTAAAACCTTGCGGGTCGATTTCGTCTGGATCGCCTCATTTTATCCCTCGGGCGGTGTGGACAACGGCTATGATGTGACCCAATATCGCGGTGTGGCGCCACAATTTGGCACCTTGGCGGATTTTGATCAGTTGGTCGCGGCGTTGCATGCGGCGGATATCAAGGTGGTTATTGACCTGGCGTTGAATCACACGTCGAGCGAGCATCCTTGGTTCCAGCGGGCACTCGCTGATCCAACCGGTCCCTATCACGATTACTATATCTGGCGGCCAACCACCCCAGATGTGGCGCCCAACAATTGGGAGTCCGTCTTTGGTGGCTCGGCTTGGACGTACCACGAGGCCAGTCAGGCAGCCTATCTGCACACGTTTGCGCGAAAACAACCGGACTTAAACTGGGAGAATCCGGCTGTTCAGCAAGAGATGGCAGCCATCATCCAGTGGTGGGCCGATCGGGGCGTTGATGGTTTTCGTCTAGATGGCGTGACGCACCTGAAAAAACGGGCAGACTTCGCGGACGTTGCGCAACCGCGAACGGGCTATTACCAGGACTTCGCTGGAGTAACACCTTATTTGGCGGCCCTGAAACCAGTCTTGCAACGCAATCATTTGTTGGCCATTGGTGAAGCCGGCGGCATTGATATGGCGACGGCACAACGATGGCTGGATCCCGATACGGGTTACTTCGATTTGCTATTGGAGTTTGACCACGTGCATTACTGGGAGGATGCAGAGCCTAAACTACCGGTAGCCGCTTTACGTGAAAACTTGTCGAAATGGCAGTTGGCAATGGCGGACAAGGGCTGGAACGCACTGTTCATTGAAAATCATGATCTTCCCCGAGCTGTTTCGTATTATGGGAATCCCGTTGATTATCGCCGCCGCTCGGCCAAAGCGTTGGGGTTGTGGTACTTGTTAATGAAGGGCACCCCCTTCATCTATCAAGGTCAAGAGCTGGGATTACCCAACGCGCAATTTGACAGTATTGCAGACTATCGTGACTTAGATAGTCGGCTATACTACCGTCAGCAGCGGGCACAGGGTGTGGCTGAAAGCAAGATTTTGAAACAGCTGGCGGCCAAGAGTCGCGATAACGCGAGAACCCCGTTTCCTTGGAACGGCGAGGCTTATGGTGGTTTTTCAGACCAACAACCGTGGATCACACCGACACAACTCGCAGAACGGGTTAATGTGGAACGTGAGAGTCACGATCCGTATTCAGTTTTCACGTTCTATCGGCAACTGATTCAATTGAAAAAAACAGTGCCCACGTTACAGAAGGGGCGCTATGAACTGATCGACACAAAGGATGACCAGCTGTATGTTTATCGCCGAACCTATAATGGTGATAATTGGTTAATTGTCGTGAACATGAGCAATGAAACTGCGACAACCCAGGAGTTTGATTTGAATCCGAGCGAAATGATCGTGACTAATATGCGGATTGATTCCGCTTCGGATGATACGCAGATACAGCCTTGGGAAGCACGGCTGTATCATTTACGGAAATTAGAATAAATTTGAAAGCGGGGCGGATCCGGGTGAAAACGCGGCCGCCTTTTTTATACACTCGAATGTATATCACATTTGTTGATTAATTGTGGGTCGAAATGATGCGAGGAGTAGTTTAAACCATAAACTTTTTGACAAATTAGTGAAATTCTATTGCATTTCGCTAGATTGTTCTTTATTATTAAATGTATAGATATTTCTATGGGGTCAACCATTTTGCATATTGCTAATCGTGTTAATTATCTTAGCGGTTAGTAAGTAAAGATAAGGATATGATGAATACTATGGCAAAGAGTAAGGTCGTACATGCGGAAAGTTTTTTCGAATCTTACATGGAATTGAAGCGAGAATTGGAAAAATCGGCAACGCGGTTCCAACGAGCCATGGGGATTTCGGTGGACCAATATGCAATTCTGCACCATATTTTAGAAAATCCAGGTAAGCTGACATCAGCTACCGTTGCCGACAGTAGAGGAATTTCTCGGGCTGCAGTTTCGCGGGGGATCTCGCAGTTAATTCGCCGAGGCTATGTTCTACAGAGCTATCAGACATCTGATCGCCGGGTTCGTCCACTGTCATTAACGACGACTGGGGAGGACCTAGAACGTGCCTGCCATGATCTGCTTGTGAAGTCTGCTAAGGTCATGAGTGAGGCCACCATTATGGATGACGGCAGTCAGCTGACGGTGGGGGAGTTAACCCAGATGTTAGCCACCGCAACGGCGAAACTAACACCGGAATCACCAGAAGCATGATTGTTTTAAGCGATAGCTAACCAGATCAGTCGTTCACGACTGGTCTTTTTTATTTGGCCTTTTTCCCCTCAAATAAAACAAAGTGTGCAATTCACGGGTGTTACAGTTTTTTGTTTCACAGAAGACGGGACAGGCGTGTAATCGTTTTCTTACGTGGAAATGTAAGTGAAACAAATCTGAATTTTTTCATTCCAGAGATGAAATTGCGTGCTATAATCAAACCTGTTGTTCAAAACGAGCACCACAATATATTGTGCTAAAAAGCCACCTCGCCGGCGAGAGAAATACTATATGTGGTTAATAAAACATGAGGGAGCGCATTAGCATGAAGCATTATATTCAGTTTTTATCTCACCAACTTAAGGGGTGGCCCCAACAGAATTATTATCTCTTCTTTTTCAGTCTGGGATGCCAAGTGATGACCCTAGTTGGCCAGAAAATAACGTTGCTGACAGTGTTGACGTTTATTGGAACCACGCTAGGTGTGCTGTGTGTCCTGGCCATCAATGCCGCCAAGTCTGTTAATGGCTTTCTGGGTGTCTTGTCGGCGTTTTGTTTCATTGTGACCGGTTTTGCTGCCAAAAACTATCTGAGTATTTTTGAACAGCTGGCCTATGTCTTGACGTTGGATATTCCCGTTCTGCTGAGTGCAAGCTGGAACGTCAATATGGCGTCTAAGATCCGTAAGTTTACGGGCAAGAGCTGGGCAATTGCCCTGTTTGCGACGGTTGCCGTTTACCTGATCTCCGGTTGGGGTATCGGTGCCTTCACGGATGATCCGCGGCCATGGGTCGACGCGATTAGCTTTGCAATCAGTTTGACGGCGGGTGTGATTTGCTTTATGCGGTTCAACAATCAATACATTTGGTGGATCGCTTCCGGCCTCGCTCAAATGGTGCTGTGGTTTATCTCGTTCCGGCAAGGTTCTGCGACCTTGGCCATGTTTATCAATAGTTCCGTCTATTTGATTAACGACGTGCTGGCCTTCACCATTTCGCCTTGGTACAACCAGAAAGAACGGGCGCGGGTGATTAAGCAGGAAACGGCCTACGCGGCAAGTTTGAGTGAAAGTACCAACTAATAAATTCGGTTTAGTGATTGGAGCCGCTGTTTCAGGCGTGGGGTCTGGAACGGCGGCTTTTATGATGTAGACCGACCGTGTGTGGTGAATTTAGTTTTTACTTGGCCCATCAGAATAGGATTGAAAAAACAATCCGTGATTTTTTTGGGCGCAGTCATGGGGGACGTGGTACACTAAAGGCATTGTTTTAGTGAGGGAGTAGAGACCATGATAGTAGAAAAAAAGCTCGGGGCGAAAGACCAAGACCTGGTATGGGTAATGACCATGGTTGAAGAGGCGTCCGATCGCGATGAGTTGCAGGTCAAATATGGCCTCACCGATGAAATCCTGACGTATATTACCGATGAAAATGAACGTTCCCACTATGACCGTGATGAATTTTTAAATTCCCAATTATTCGTTTTGCACGTGCCAGTTGTGGTCGATCAGGTATCCCAGCGGTATATTACCCGTCCCGTGACGTTCCTTTTGAAGGGCAACGCGGTCTTTTCCATTACGACTAAGAATACCCATTGGGTCAACACCCTGTTGAGTGAACGGCTAAAAATCAACCAGATCTACGATACCAACGAGCTTCTGTTGGTCGGCATGTTTATCCTGTTCGACCAGTTCATTGGGCCGATTCGTAAGATTAATGCGGAACAGAATCGCTTGGACAAGCAACTAAATAAGTCACCGGACAATAAAGATTTGATTGCGCTGTCTAACTTGCAACAAAGCCTGGCTTACTTCGTGAGTGCGACGCGGAACAATGCCATGATGGCCGTGAATCTGAGCAATACGCCGTTTGGCCGGCAGTTATCGGACAGCAATCAGGAGCGTCTAGACGATGCCGTGATTGAAGCACGACAGACCTCCGAAATGACGGCAATCGAAGCGGATGTTGTAGACCGAATTTCGCGGACGTTCAATAACGTTTTGAATAATAACCTAAACGACACGATGAAGTTCTTAACGATTTGGTCACTAGTTTTAACCATTCCTACTATTGTAACGGGGTTCTATGGGATGAACGTGAAATTACCCCTCACCAACTATGGCGGGGTTTCCTGGCTAATCACTGTGGCCATTACGCTAGGCGTGATGGTTTGGGTGGCATTGATGTTGAAACATCGACATTTTTGGTAAAATCTGGGTAAATAAGCATAGGCTCGGTAAAGAGTCCGGACATCACTCAAAAAATGACTATTTCAGAAGGATAAATTCTGAAGTAGTCATTTTTCTTGGCCATTACGGTGCCAAAACGTGGGCCAGCAAGCAGCTCGTGCCGGCTATAGACGTTAAGGTGCATTGACGAATCACCTCTGGCCATACTTTTGGGAATGATCCCAGCGTTGCGGCTTGTTAGGTGGCGTGGCATCTCATTAATTTATCATTTTGTGAAGGCGCTTTATTTACCGAAACCGCGGTATTTATGGGGATTAGGCAGGCTAACTTACTAAGTGATTATTTTCACTAACAAAAAGTAAGTAGAAATACTGGTATTCGCTTTCAAAACGGACTATGATGTGACTAATCAATGATTTCGAGGTGCTTTTTTAGGCGACACCCATATCTAAGGAGTGCGATTTAAATGACAAAGATGATTGCGGGTCAAGCGTTGGTAAAAGTTTTGGAAGCATGGGGCGTTGATCACCTCTATGGGATTCCTGGGGGTTCAATCAACCACACCGTAGAAGGGTTGTACCTTGAGAAGGATAAGGTTCAATATATTCAGGTGCGTCACGAAGAAGTTGGGGCCTTAGCCGCTGCGGCTGATGCCAAGTACACGGGCAAAGTGGGGGTCGCCTTTGGTTCCGCTGGTCCTGGTGCAACGCATCTGTTTAACGGCCTGTATGATGCCAAGATGGACCACGTGCCAATGTTAGCCTTAGTGGGCCAAGTACCCACGGCGACGATGAACACGAACTACTTCCAGGAAATGGATGAAACGCCTATGTTTAGCGACGTGGCGGTTTACAATCGTACGGCCACCACGGCTGAACAACTGCCTTACATGGTGAACCAGGCTATTCGTGAAGCTTACCGGCAAAAGGGTCCTGCCGTCGTCATCATTCCAGAAGATCTCTCCGCAACTGAAATCGATTATGAACCGGTCAAGACGCCGAATACAGTGTCCGACACGTTTACCCAAACGATTGATCCTAAGGCCGTTACGGCAACCTTGGAACTCTTGAAGGCGGCCAAGCACCCTTTGATCTACGCTGGTCGCGGCTTGTTGGGTGCCCGGGATGAATTGGTTAAGTTCAGTGAACAATTCAATATTCCTGTGATCAATACGGTACCGGCAACCGGTGTGATTCCAACGGATCATCCTAATGCCATTGGGACGTTCGGTCGGTTAGGCTCTAAGTCAGGCTTTGAGGCCTTACAACACACCGATTTGATTCTGTTCCTGGGTTCCGAATTTCCATTCGCTCAGTTCTGGCCTAAGAACATCAAGATTATCCAAGTTAACGATAATTCCTTTGATATTGGTAAGATGGTTCCCGTTGACTACGCGGTCATCAGTGACGCCAAGAGTTACCTCCAGGCCATGATTGCCACGGGTGAAACGTTACCTGAAACGGATTGGATTAAAGCCAACCGCGTAAACAAACAAAACTGGAACAAGTGGTTATCTCAACTGGCCGATGATGATAGCCACGGCCTGGCACCCGAGGCCGTGACCAAGAAGGTTGCCGCAATGGTGGGCCCAAAGGATACGTATGGGGTCGATACCGGGAACGTTTCCGAATGGTCTGTTCGGGGATTGCCAATGGACAAGCAACAACGGTTCGTTTTGTCCGGGTTATTTGCCACGATGGGCTACGGCTTACCAGCCGGAATGGCCGGCGCCTTAAGCGTTCCAGAAGGGCAAGCCTGGTCATTCTCCGGTGATGGTGGCTTTGCCATGGTTGCCCCAGATATTATTACGGAAGCCCGTTATGAATTACCAGTCATCAACGTGGTCTTCAGTAACCGTCGTTTCGGGTTCATTTACAGAGAACAGGTTGATACGAAACAACACTTGTATGGGGTTGACCTGACCGATGCTGATTGGGCTAAGGTTGCCGAAGGTTTAGGCGGCATTGGGTTTACCGTAACCAACAATGCCGAGGTTGAAAAGGTCTTTGATCAGATTAAGGATCTTCAGGCCAAGGGCAATAAGAAGCCAATCGTCGTCAATGCCGTCATCAAGGATGATGATCCAATTGGCACGGCCTTCATGCCATTGGATGCCAAGCTCTACGGTCAAGAAACGGTAGACGCTTACGCCAAGGAGAATCACATTGATGTTAAGGCACAACCTGCCTTAGGTGAGTTGTTGCGAGCTAAGGGTGACAATCTTTAATTTTAATTGATGATCGATAGGGAGCATTCCAAGCACGTGTGTTTGGAACGCTCCCTTTTTAGGCACCAAAGTGGGGCGGAGAAGTTTCCTCTTGAATTTTGGACAGAATCGGTCTAAAATTGTTAGCTGACTAACAAAGAAGGGACGTGGGTCATTGTCTGATAGAAGATTAGGCGCGTGGTTACGCGATGCGGAACATCAAATGAACCTTGAAATGAATGCCTTTGCCCAGCCGTATGGGCTGACGGGGATGCAGATGTCCGTGGTTGATTATTTGGGCCGGCGCGGGAACGTTGCGACTTTCCAAGTGGATGTGGAACGAGAATTTCACGTTCAGCGTTCCACCGCTTCCATGTTGATTAAACGGATGGTGGAACGGGAGTTGGTAACCCGGGTGGTGGCGGCCAGTGATAGTCGCAAGCGACAGTTACAATTGACGTCGCAGGGACAAGAATTAGTTCCCATCGTGACGGCATATTTGAAACAGCAGGATGAGCGGATGGTCGTGGATCTCACCCCCGAAGAGGCGGTTGCGTTTCAACTAGCCCTACAGAGCGTTGCCCAATGGGGTAAGACGAAAGAGGAGAATGCATAAATGGCAACAGAAAAAATTGAACCACGTGTTGTGGGTGCTGTGCTGGCGACTGGTTTAATGTCGCTGAGTGGTGTGATCATTGAAACAGCAATGAATATTACGTTCCCTACGTTGATGAAACAGTTTGGGGTGACGACTGGAACGGTCCAGTGGATGACGACGTTGTATCTTCTAATTGTCGCCTGTATCGTGCCAGTTTCATCTTATTTGAAACGCCGGTTTAAGATGAAACAGCTCTTTGTGACGGCTAACCTGCTTTTCATTGCGGGACTCTTGATTGATGCCCTAGCGCCGGCCTTTATTTGGTTACTCATCGGCCGGGCCGTCCAAGCCTTGGGAACGGGGATTGCGTTGCCTCTGATGTTTAACATTATTTTGGAACAGGTGCCGTTGAGTCGGATCGGGATGATGACCGGAGTGGGGACCCTGATTACGGCGGTTGGCCCCGCCATTGGCCCAACTTACGGCGGAATTCTTGTCACGAGTTTGAACTGGCGGTATATTTTCTGGATTTTACTGCCATTTCTGATTGTTTCATTTTTCGTGGGGTTAAAGACCATTCAACAGGTTTCACCCATTGTTCACGAGCGTTTCGACGTACTAAGTATGTTGACGGTCGTGGCAACCTTTGCGGGCCTCATCTATGGGTTTAGTTCGCTCGGAAGTCAGCCGCTATTCAGTTGGTCTGTGCTGGGCGCCTGGGTCGTCGGCATTGCCGGTTTGATCGGGTTTGTCTTCCGGTCTAATCGGGTCGAACACCCGTTGATCAAGCTCGATACGGTGAAAAATAAGGCGTTTGCTTGGCATTTGGCAGCGTTCTTCCTCATCCAAACGACGGCTCTGGGACTTTCCTTTATCCTACCTAATTATCTTCAATTAGTAGATGAAAGAACGGCGTTTGTTGCCGGGCTAGTGGTTTTGCCAGGAGCCGTTATCGGAGCGGCCTTCTCGCCGATTGGGGGTCAGATCCTCGATCGGTTTGGCGCCAAGCGGCCAATTATCTTGGGCTTAAGCACCGTGACACTCAGTCTGATTGTGATGACGGTTGCGGCACGGCATCTGTCGGTATTGGCAATTCTGGGTCTTTATGTGGTTTACATGGTCGGGATTGGTGTAGCATTTGGCAACGTCATGACGGCTGGCCTGAAACAATTACAGCCGGAACTAAAGGCCGATGGCAACGCCCTGATGAATGCCATGCAGCAGTTTGCTGGCGCCATGGGAACCGCGGTGGTCTCCATGATTATTTCAACCAGTCAAGCCAGTGGACAGGGGAGCACCGTGGTTAAAACGGCCGTGGGTTCCCAGTGGGCCTTACTGGTCCTGGTCGTAACGGGGGGCCTGGCCTTGCTCTGTATGCTTCGAGCGTTCAAGGTCTCACAGCCAACTGCTTCGCGTTAGTATTGCCGTTGGCTTTACCATAGCAGCCGCGAGTTAACCTATTTTTAGGAACCCCATGCTAAACTTCTATCAATGAAGATGCGATTGTTGATTGAAAGAGAGGCGACCGGAATGCGGTATGACTGGCGGTATGGTTTTCATTCATTTTGGTTTCTAATGACGCTGATGCTGATGATGAGTCCCGTAATTTTTATCGATCGACTGACGGTCAAGCACTTTGCACTGGGGACCATGGCAGCGATTCTAATTGTCGATTACCTATTTACTCGGCAATATCCCTATTTCAATCGGTTTGGTCGACAGGGATTTAGTGGTTTACTCAGTATTGGTTTCTTCGTGGTTATGGTGGCTGTGGCTCCTTACTTTGGGTACTGGTCACCATCGGCTTGGGGATTTGTTAGCTTCTGTGTCGCGAGTTTTGGGGGTTCTCTGGACGGTCGCATCGCCCACCCAACTGATATTCTCGTGAGCCAGACGCGGGCACAACTGCGCAAAAAGGCTGAGATTCTCCGCAAGCCCATGCCCCGGTAAACGGGGCGATGGCCGGAAACTGAAAATGGTATCACAAAAATAGTCCTGAATCACAGCAACTGCTGGGGTTCAGGACTATTTTTAATGAAATTGGGTAAAACTGAGGAGAACGAAATTACAAATTAATCTTTGGCGCTGTGGCCGTGATCGCTTCACTTGCGGCCTGAGAATCGGATTGAAGCCCGGTAAGGTTCACCGGTCTCCAACCACGTCCCACGCTGTAGACCGAGTAAAGCCCTTGGTCAACACCGTCGCCACAGCTACCGCCATCTCTGGCCGTCTCCGGTTACGCTGGTTCCTGGCAATTAAATTTATCCAGACATCGCCAAGGCAACTGGGTTTTGCCAACCATAATGGTCGGTCATTTAAGTAGCCGTGAGTGAGCCAAATTTGGACCCAGCCGTGGGATTTTTCAAGTGTTCCACTTGAAAAATGGCGACTCTGAGACGGTGGTTTTCCGGCTCAGAGCGAGGTCAAAGACCGCTCCACAGGCTTTGGCCGTCCTGCCCACCGCGTTCCGGTCCAAATTTGGCGAACGGTAAGGCGGCAGCATGATCAAGGTTACCACTGTGTCGTTGAAACCAGGTGGTGTGCGTTATCCTCTCGCTGAAGGCTTTAAACGCCGCGTCATCGGTTGTGTTTTAATTTTAGGGGTGAAATCGGTGACTAGTAAGCCGCCGAGTACGTCCAGTCGTAGGCCAGCAGTTGGTGGAATCTTTCACCAATTGGGACCCAGAGTTTGGCCTTGGCAATATTGGTAATGGACTCCCAGAACAGGGGATCCTTGCGCTCCTGGTCGCTTAAGTTAATGTTGACGTAACTTCCGGCTTCCGTTTTGGCGATGACGTAAGGGTAAAAGACCTTCGTAATCTGGGCGGGAGTAATCGACTTAATTTTTGGGTTGTCATCAATCAGCATAATCGTCCGCTTCCTTTCAATTTATGAACCCAGTATAACCGAAAAAAGTCACGAACGTCCTTGATTTTAGTTAAGGATTGTCTGAGAATTTCTTAGTTTTTTTTAGCGGCCTGTAGCGTTACCGTAAAACGGGTGCCGCGGGGAACATTGTCAGCCACCGTAATGGTTCCCTGGTTGAGTTGAACCAGTTGGGCCACGATGGCGAGGCCCAGACCGCTGCCTTCAATCTTGCTAGAACGTGAGGCGTCCACGCGATAAAAGCGTTCGAAGATGTGGGCACGGTCGGCTGCTGGAATGCCATCGCCCAGATCAGCGACCGTTAGAGTCACGGTGTCCGCATGGGTGGCGACCTGAACCGTAATCGGTTGGTCGGCTGGAGAATACTTGTGGGCATTGTCCAGAAGGGCCGTCAGAATCTGGTGGAGCATGTCGGTATCCCCCAGGGCCATGGCGGTTTCATCCGAGCCCATGAAGGTTAAGGGTTGCGAAATGAGCGGTTGGTAATGACTGACAACCCCCTGCGCCAGCGTGGAAAGTGCGATGGGTTGTCGCACAACTTCGGCCCGATCGGCACGGGATAAATGGAGTAAATTTTCAATCAGATGTTGCATCCGTAGGGACTCTTGATCGATAAATCCCAATGATTCTGGAATGATCTCGGGATGCTGATCACCGCGGCGTTTAATGAGCTTGAGATTTCCCCGAATCGTGGCAATGGGGGTGCGCAACTCATGAGAGGCATCGGAAATAAATTGGCGCTCGCGTTGCAGGCGGCCATTCTGGGAGGCCAGGAGTTGGTTGAAGTCCTTAGCTAACTGGGCCACCTCAACGGGTTCTGTGGGTTGGGGCAACTCGGTTTGGGTCATCTCAGGATTGGCTGCGGCCTGTTGCGCGGCCGTGGCGAGTTGGATCGTGGGGGCGCTGATCCGTTTGGCTAGGCGCCGAACGAACCAGAGACCAATTAGCAGGCTGATTCCGATCGCAATGATTAGCACCGAAATGAGGACGTGGAGGTTACCGACTAGCACGTGCATGCCAATGTAAAGGTGGTAGGTTCGCCCGCCCGTTTTCAAGGCTTCAGCAAAAAAGAGTCCCCAGCCCTTGATGTAGGTTAAATGAGTGAAGGGGACCGACCACGTATCGGCCGCGGCTAAAGAAGCGCCGTGGGGCAATAGCGAGGTCGTTGAACCGTTGGCATTGCGAATAAAGACAAACGTGTTGTGGGAATTTAGCCCGCTCGAGCGATTGATCGCCAGCCAATCCTGAAAGTTGGTGACCTGCGAGGTTTCCAGGCTGGCACTGAGTTGTTCGGCTTGGTTCTGTGCACGGAGCAGTTGGTCCACCACCAAGGTGATACTGACGGTCAGGACGATAATAATCCCGATGGTCAGCAACAGGCTAGTGAAGGAACGGCGGATGATATCCGCGTAAGTCCGGGGTTGTTTAGTGGACATCGTCATCATCCTCTTTAAGACTGTAGCCAACGCCTCGAATCGTGTGGAACAGATGCGGGGCGTTGGGCACGTCGATTTTGTTACGTAGGTAGCCGATATAGACGTCGACCACATTCTGTTGGCCTAAGAAATCGACGCCCCAGACGTTGTCGAGCAGTTCGTCACGGGTGAAGACCTGGCCAGGATGCCGCATGAGAAATAGGAGCAGGTCGTATTCGCGTTGGGTGAGCTGGATGGTTTCGCCGGCACGGTCAACCTGACGGGTTTTGGTGACCAATGTGAGGTCTTGCAGATGGTAGGTCTGGTCGAGACCACTCTGGTGGGCCGTCCGTCGTTGAATCACGCGGATGCGCGCGAGGAGTTCTTCTATCTCAAATGGTTTCGTGATGTAATCGTCGGCTCCCGTATCAAGACCGGTGACCTTATCGCCAAGGTAATCGCGAGCCGTCATCATAATGACGGGCAGGTCGTCGTGTTTGCGAATCCGGCGGAGAACCTGCATGCCATCCATTTTGGGTAGCATCCAGTCGAGAAGAACGAGGAGTAAGTCATCTTTTCTGGCCTGATAAGTCTCCCAGGCCGCCTCACCATCCGCCGCCGTTAAGACGTCAAAGTCTTCAAAGGTGAGTTCCTTGGCAACGTAGCTGGCCAGGCCCTCTTCGTCTTCAACTAATAGAATTGTATTTTTCATGATATCGAGATACTCCTTGGTATGACGTGGTTATAGGCATAATACCACATGAATCCAGCGCTAAAATAAGAAATTCATATTTTAATCTTAATCAAGCTTAAAGATTCAGGGCCTCGTCAGATGGTATAACTAAGACATCGAAAGCGATCAGCCAAAACAACTAACTGAGGAGTGGTTAAAATGACTAAAATTAAAACGATGATGACTAAAGTAATGCTGGGTGCCATGACCCTAACAACCCTGTTGGCAACTTCCGCTGGTGCATCTGCCGCCACGGTGACAACGCCCGCAACCCCCGTCGTTCAGACGACGGTGCAGTTAAAATCTCGGCCGAACACCGAACTTCAGATCACTAAAATTCATTTGAAGCCGGTAACGACGAAGAAGATTTCTAGTCAAGTTCAGACGGCTGTGGACGCCAGCGCTCTAAACCTTGATCAAAAACACAGCGATGATCAATTAAAGTAAACGTTACAGGCCACCAATTTAAGGGATAGCCAACAGAATAGAAGCCTGAACCCCGGTGACGTCAGTGAGCGTTACCGGTTTTTGGGTTAGAGAGCATAAAAAAACGGCCACGCCAGATTAACTTGAGCGTGGTCGTTGTGTGATTAGGCGTTAATGGCATCGGTAATGGCCGTATCACCCGTCACCAGCGCAATGGTTTGCTTGGGAAGGGGATGCTGTACCACGGCAACCACGGTGGCGGCAACGTCTTCACGGCTAATGGATTTGATGTCGCTGTTGTCTGGATCTAACGTAATCTTACCGGTTGGGGCATCGTTGGTTAAGATACCCGGCCGGACGATGGTATAGTCCAGGTTGGTCCGGTGTTGTAACCATTGATCGGCGTAGTATTTCGCGACGTAGTAAGGCCGGATGCCGGATTTCTCCCAGAAGGCACGGTCATCGGTCCCTAGGGCACTGACGATAATGAACTTCTTGATACCAGCCTGTTCGGTGGCAATCATGGACTTGATGGCACCATCCAGGTCGATATTCAGGGTCATATCATCGCCGGTGCTACCACCAGAGCCGGCGGAGAAGACTACCGTGTCCACGCCTGCCATGGCGGGCACCATGGCCTCGGGCGTCCCCATTAGGTCAACGATTCGGGGCTGACCTCCGAGTGCGGTAATGGTGTCCGACTGTGTTGCCGAGCGAATGCCGGCGTAGACCTTTTCGCCCGTGGCTGCTAATTGTTTCACGATGTGTTGGCCAACGTGGCCGTGTGCACCAATAATTAATGTCGTCATGAGAAAACCTCCTAAGTCTCGTTCACTTAACTAACTTCCACCTTAAAGGTTTTACCCGGAAATTTCAGCTAAAGCGACTCGTGGATTGTAAAAACGGTTCGCCCGTGATTGAAGTCATGAACGCAGGCGCTAGCAGTTGCCCAACCACAGAGAGACTTGTGAATAAAATTGCTAACCGTTATCAATAGCTTTTCGCCTGATAACTCGTATAATAGAAGTAAATCATCCCTAATGGTTAGCAGACCCACCGATTCCTCCGGGGGGAGTGGATGTTGGTTAAAAATGTAACCGTTTTAATTAACAGTAGTGTTAACAAGCTAATCATGAGTTGGGGAACTACAAGCAGAAAAGGGGTCGTTTACAATGGCAACGATTTTAGTTCTAGGCGGCGGTTATGCCGGCATGCGGGCAATTAAGTTTTTACAACGTGAGGTACCCAGTGAAGACGAGATTATTTTAGTGGATAAGTCAGGAACCCACGCAGAAAAGACGAATCTTCACGAGGTAGCGGCGGGGACCATTGCGCCTGATCGAATTACCTACGAAATCAATGACGTGATTGGCAATCGTGTGACCTTCATTCAGGATGCTGTGACCAACGTTGATGTTGATCAAAAGCAGGTCACCTTGAAGGATCATGAGCCCATCACTTATGATTACCTTATTCTGGCACTGGGCTTCCAGACCGAAACGTTCGGATTGAAGGGCGCTAAAGAAAATGCCCTGCCGATGGATGATTTGAAGACTTCAGAGGCGGTTTATCGCCACATTGAAGGTCGGATTAAGGATTACGCGCAGACGCAAGACCCGAATGATTTAGTCGTGGCCGTCTGTGGTGCTGGATTCACCGGGATTGAACTCTTAGGCGAGTTAACGCAATCTTTGCCTAAACTTCAGACCCGTTACAATACACCGGCTATCAAATTAATTTGCCTGGAACGGTCGCCAGCCATCCTGCCAATGTTTGACAAGTCCTTGGCTGAATATGCCATGCGCTTTATGGCCAAGCACGATGTTGAAATGCGGCTAGGTTCAAACATTCAAGAAATCAAACCGGGGGTCGTGGTTTACTCGGACAGTAACGACGAGCAACATGAACAGCCAGCAAACACGATTGTGTGGACCGTTGGGGTTAGTGGCTCCCACGTGATTGCTGACTCTGGCTTCGAACAACGGCGGAATCGGGTTGTGGTCAAAGATGATCTGTCTCTGGAAGGTCATCCGGAAGTCTACGTTGTTGGGGATGTGGCTGCGGTCATGGATCCCGAGAGCAATCGACCTTACCCAACGACCGCACAGATTGCGTTGGCGGCCGGTGCACAAGCGGCTAAGAACATTGGTCTGCAACTGCGGGGCCACGAAACGCGGCCATTTGTCTACAAGTCAGTCGGAACCGTGGCTTCCTTAAGTGATCGCGATGGGATTGGTGAAATCTTTAGTAACAAACGGAAGGTAAAGGGCTACCCAGCTTCAGCCTTAAAGAAAGTCATTACCGACCGTTCAATTCTGGAGAGTGCCCGCCTGAGTACCGTCTTCAGCAAGGGACGGTTCGACCTGTACCACTAAAAATCGGACAACTTTGAAAAAGCGAGTAGGCAATATTAGCCTACCCGCTTTTTTAATGCTAAAATGAAGCGAAAAGGGTGATAAATGATGCGACAAAAGCAATTCGTGACGCCATTGGGAACGATTACAGCTGCTAGTGACGGAACGGCGTTGACGGGCCTGTGGTTCACCGATCAGCAATACTACGGCAGTACCTTGCCGGATGCAACGCCGACCGGTGAATTGCCAGTCTTTGAGCAACTGGCGGCGTGGCTAACGGCCTACTTTGCAGGCCGTCAACCAACAGTTGATTTTCCGGTTCGACCAACGGGAACGCCACTCCGAGAGGCGGTTTGGTCGGTACTACGAACCATTCCGTACGGTGAAGTTCGGACCTATGGTGAACTGGCAACTTTAGTGACCCCCATCATTGGTCACAACCCGGGCGCTCGTGCGATGGGGAATGCGGTTGGCCATAATCCGATCAGTCTGGTGATTCCGTGTCACCGTGTGATTGGTCAAACGGGTGACCTAGTTGGCTACGCGGGGGGACTGACGCGAAAGAAAGCACTTCTGCGGTTGGAAGGACGTCTTTCGGAGGTGAGTGACCGCGTAGTTCTCGAAAAAAATTAGGCATTTTTGAAAAAAGTTTCGGATTTCCTAACTATTGTGCACAAAAGTATCGTACAATGTACCGGTAGATATGCTATAATCAAGGCTGTTCAAAAGCTAAATCAGTAGCACTGTTGATAGGTGTAACTACTCAGCAAGTACCTGACTTTTTTCGCGAAAAGGGTTTTTTCTCACCGGAAGACGCGTATAATTTTAGTCAGCTTGGGGTGTTAGTTAAGGTTACTAGCATTCGGGGGAATTGCTAGGACCACACAAAACATAAAATAAAATGGTGTGTGAATGATTGGAGGTATCACGATGGCTGCATCGGAAACTAAGGAGCGAATTGCGGAGGCCTTGGCTTCGTTGTTGAACCACAATACGTTTGATAAGATTACGGTCCGTGAGATCGCGGATGAAGCGGAAGTTCACCGGAAGACGTTTTATTACTACTTTGCCGATAAATATGAGTTGTTAACCTTTGTCTATCAACATTTTATCGTTGAAGCACCACGTCACGAACAACCGATTGCTCTGACCTTGGAGAACTGGCGACCAGCAACGATCCAATTGTTGGAACGGATTGCTGAGAATTCCAAGATTTTCCTGAACGCTTATCCTTATGATGATGGCGTTTGGCGTCAATCAATGAACGAATTTGTGGCTTCACGATTGTCAATTTTGCTCCACGCAATGCCCGAGTACCGTTACTTAAAGGAAGACGTGATCGACACGTCAGCTGAGTTTATTGCTGCTGGCGCGTTGGGAATTATTAATAAGTGGGCGAACGATAACTTTACCGCGACCCCCCGGACGGTTTTAGATCAAATGACGACGGCTAACCGTCTGTTCAACGGGATTTTGGACCGTTGGAAGTTAAGCTAAAGTGTCAACGAGAACGGATGAACAGGACTGGATTCGGCCAGCCTGTTTCAGCCGTTTTTTTGTTTGTCTTTCTTTACGATACAGGTAGACCAATTTTTAAACTGTCAATTGTGAAGTGACAAAATTAATACGTGAATTCACAAACTAAATCTGTACAAATAATCACAATCTAAATGCTGGTATTTATAGCTTTGACAGCGTATAGTACGGAATGTAAAGGGTTACATTGTGAATGTGAACAATCCCGTAAGGAGGAGACAATTATGGCTTATCAAACGACGAATCCCTATACCAATGAAGTTGTAAAAACCTACGAGGACGCAACGCCAGAGTATGTTGAAACGAGTTTAGCTCAGGCACAAGCACTCTACAAAAAGTGGCGGAACGATCCAGTCGCAACCCGGATTCCGGTTTTACGGAAACTGGCACAGATCTTCAAGGACGAAACGGATAGTCTCGCTAAGGTTTTAACGGTAGATATGGGGAAATTGTTTGTTGAAGCACAGGGTGAGGTGCTCTTATGTGCCGAGATTGCGGATTACTATGCGGATCATGCCGAAGACTTACTTAAACCGCGTGCAATCGAAACGATTGCCGGTGAAGCACAGCTGGAAAACCACCCACTTGGGGTATTAATGGCCGTTGAACCGTGGAACTTCCCTTATTACCAAATGATGCGGATCTTTGCGCCTAACTTTGCCGTGGGTGACCCCATCGTCTTCAAGCATGCGGCCATCACGCCAGCCTCAGCTTTAGCCTTTGAGGATGCCGTCCGCCGTGCTGGGGCACCAGCTGGCTCCCTAACGAATCTGTTCTTATCCTACGATCAGGTCTCCCAGGTGGTTGCCGATAAGCGGGTTCAAGGTGTGGCCCTGACCGGTTCTGAACGCGGTGGTGTTGCCGTCGCTGAAGTGGCTGGTAAATACCTTAAGAAGAACACCATGGAATTAGGTGGGACAGATGCCTTTATCGTGGCACATGATGCCAATATGGATGACGTCAAGGCCGTTGCACCACGGGCACGACTCTACAATGCTGGGCAAGTCTGCACGTCTTCCAAGCGGTTTATCGTGACTGAAAATCATTATGATGAATTCTTGGAATCCTTAAAAGCGGCGTTCTCCTCCGTTAAGATGGGTGATCCAATGGACCCTGAGACCACCTTGGCACCGGTGAACTCCAAGAAGGCGAAGGAACATTTGCAAGAGCAAGTCGACACGGCACTGGCCGGTGGTGCCACGGCCTACTATGTGCACGAACCAATTGACAGCGATGGTCAGTTCTTTATGCCAACGATTTTGACCGACATTACCAAAGACAATCCGGCTTACGGTAAGGAAATGTTTGGGCCAGTCGCTCAGGTTTACAAGGTCAAGGATGACGAAGAGGCCATTGCCTTAGCCAACGATTCCGATTACGGATTGGGTGGGATCGTCTTTGCGGGCAGTGCTGAATACGGTGCAGAGTTGGCGTCACGAATTGAAACTGGGATGGTCTTCGTGAACACCTTCTTCAGTTCCTTACCTGAACTCGAATTCGGTGGGGTCAAGAAATCTGGCTTTGGTCGTGAACTTGGCCAAACGGGGATCTCTAGCTTCGTTAATCAGGAACTGGTGGTTAAGCGTGACCGGCCAAACGACAATGAGTTTGGTGGGCTAGTATTGCCTCATAAATTTTAAATAAAGCCTAACGAGACCCGGAGAATCGATCCGGGTCTTTTTTGATCTGCAGCTAAAGATTGAAAGATGAAATATCTGCCTCATCCTAGCGTTGGTCAGCATTCGCGCCATTAAATTTATCTAAATTGGGCGCACTCCGGCTGCCAGGGATTCCGCCTGCTGTGGGGACGCTTCAGCCTGGAAGAACACCAGTCTTCTCGCTCGATTTGGAGCCACGAAGAGCACCTGTCTCCAAAGTCGCCCGTGCTGTAAACTGGCTGAAAAAATCGCCAGCTAACAGCACTTTCACGGCC
>NZ_AZFS01000061.1:226768-263133 GCF_001434395.1 Levilactobacillus hammesii DSM 16381 | reverse complement strand
CTGATTGTGTTTTATCACGAAAATGGCTGTGAGTGATAACTACCGACATTTGGGAGTCCAACTGATAACGACTGTTACAGTTATTCTCAAAGTCGTCTAAAAACACTGTATAAGCCGGGAGGTCGGCAGATATGGGCTCAGGCGCGTCGTTCTTCTTAGCTGGGGGTCCTTCCAGCTTAGAAGAAGGCCAAGCTTGTAGACTCGTGGTCTTCGAGGCTTCAAGTTGTGCCCGCACCGTTCCAGTCCATATCTGCCGACCGGTAAGGCGAAGGGACCACTATGTTGCCTAGTCGTATACCAACTGTTGTTGCTAGAGCAGACATTGCGGTTTGCCATCGTTGGTTTGCGGCCGTGTGTATCGGTGGATTTAGTAGAAAATGGTGAAAATCCACAATGATTCAGACAAAACATTTTCCTCTAAAGGCATAATGTGATATTCTGAACAATAGGAAATAACGAAAGGATGATTTTAAGATGACAGATCGTTTGAAGGGTAAAGTTGCCATTATTACCGGCGGGGTTGCTGGTATCGGATTAGGTATCGCTGAATGCTACGTGCGTGAAGGAGCCAAAGTTGTGATTACGGCTAACCATAACGTGGATGGCGGTCATGCCGCCGTTGAAAAATTCGGGGACGATGTCAGTCTTTTCGTTCAACAAGATGTTGCCAAAGAAGCCGACTGGCAAAAAGTGGTGGATGCCACAATTGAAAAGTTTGGCAAGTTAGATATTTTAGTTAATAACGCCGGTATTGGTGGCGTTAACACAGCTATTGAAGATCTTTCACTAGAAGATTGGCAAAAGGTGATCGATATCAACTTGACGGCCAACTTCTTAGGTGAAAAAGCCGGGATTAAGGCTATGCAAAAGACCAACAATGCCAAGGGTTCCATCATCAACGTTTCCTCCGTGGCGGGCTTGATTGGATTGCCAATGGCGCCAGCATACTCCGCAAGTAAGGGTGGGAGCCGGATGTTAACCCATGCGACCGCCTTGAACTTAGCACAACGGGGTGTGGATATTCGCGTTAACTCCGTCCACCCTGGCTGGATTGACACGGCCATCATTCCAGATGCCGCTCGGGAACAAATCGTTAAGACGGTTCCAGTGGGGCATTTAGGTAAGCCACAAGATATCGGTGAAGTTTGTGTCTACTTGGGCAGTGATGAATCTACCTTCGCTAATGGGGCAGAATTCACGGTCGATGGTGGGCAACGGGCCTAACCTAACTCTAAAACAAGACGAAAGTGCCTGGGATCATTTCCCAGACACTTTTTTTGCTTTCTATGGGTGTGATTTGGACGACATAAATTTGACGTTTAAGGAAGGGGAGATTTTGGCTCAGTACCTTCTGAGGTGCCGAGTTCACGGCTGAGTTTGGAATAGATCACAGCATCATGGTAATCGCCCAGGGCAGTCGGAATATAGTCACGAAGGGTACCGTCACGGTGGAAACGACGGTGTTCCGCGACCGCACGACTGGCGTGATTTTCAGGATCTGCGAGTAGGAGGATGCTATGTAGGTTGAGGGTCTTAAACGCAATCGATTCAACCACGGCCAGACATTGCGTCATAATCCCTTGACCACGTTGCGCGTGATCAAGCCAGCAACCGACAGATGCATGCTGATCCTGAAAATCATGAAGGTCGATCATGCCAACCGGGTGATCAGCCACCCAAATGACGGCGAGCCAGAGTTGATGGTCGGCGATGCGCGTTTGGCAGTATTTGAGAAAGGCGGTTTCATCCGCTACTGTTTGGGTGGTTGCTGCCCAAGGGAGCCATTGGGCAAGAAACGCGCGATCGGCCGCGACGCAGTCAAACAGTGCCGGCGCATCGCTGAGCCGTGGTGATTTTAATTGGATCGTCGGAGAAACATTGTATGTTGTCATGGGCAGAACCTCGTTAAGTATTTTGTGATGGAAAGCTAGCGTTACTAATGAAGATCACGCTTTAGTTTTGAGTAAACGATCGCATCGTCATAGTTGCCCGCTGCGGTCAGCAGGTGTTCACGAAGAATGCCGTCTTGATGAAAGCCGCGTCGTTGTGCGACTGCCTGACTGGCAGTGTTGGACGTTGCAATCACGAGCTCTAGTTTATTGAGATTAAGCTGGCTGAAAGCAACGTCCTCAACGATCCCCAGGACGTGGGTCATGATCCCCTTGCCGCGAAAGTCCCGGCCCAACCAGTAGCCGATCTCGGCGTGACCGTCCTTGAACGCATGTAGGTCAATGGTTCCCGCGGGACGAGGTCCCACCCAGATGACGGCGAGCCAGAACTGATTGGCCGCGATTCGTTCTAAGGATTTCAAAAGGAAGGCGGCCTCGTCTTCAACGGACTGGATGCTGGCGGTACGAGGCATCCAGCGTGAAAGGGCAACGCGGTCTTGGTCGATGAGCGCGAACAAAGCTGGCGCGTCAGCCACGACGGGGGTCATCAAGTGGGTGGTGAGGGTGGTTAGAAAATGGGGTTTCATGGTGGGCACCTCGATTCTTTGGCGGGGACTGGACCGTTGGCCAACACCGCCCGATATAGATTTAGTTATACCCGCCCACGGAAAGGAAGTCAAAAAAACACCCGACCTTTGCAAGTCGAGTGTCAGTTCTAGACGGTAATGCCTAGGGTATTTAGAATCAGATAAACGTTTAAAATGATGAGGACGACGGCGATGATCCAACCGAGAACCTTGGACCACGTCCGGTTAACGAACTCGCCCATCAGTTCCTTATTACTGGTGAACAAGACCAGTGGAATCATCGCAAATGGTAACGCGATACTCAGGAACACCTGTGACGAGGTCAGTAACTCTTCAATTTTCGCTTCATTACCGTGGTAAATGACGGCGAAGATGATAACTGGCGTCACGGAGAGGAGCCGGGTCAGTAACCGTTGTGCCCAGAGTGGCATCTTCAGGTTAATGAACCCTTCCATGATGATTTGACCAGCCAAGGTCCCGGTAATCGTTGAACTTTGCCCGGAAGCTAACAGGGCTAAAGCGAACAACATACTCAACAGTGGACTGGCAATCGCCCCAACAATTTGGTTATCACTCAGGGCGTTGAACAGGTCAACGAAGCGGCCGAGTTCACTGTTTGTCCCAAAGAACAGGGCGGCTCCTAAGATTAAGAGCAAACTGTTAACGACAAAGGCGATCGTTAATTGAATGTTGGAATCAATCGTGGTGAACTTGATCGCTTTAGCCACACTCTTGCGGTCGCTCCGGTCGAAGTTCCGGGTTTGAGAAATTGATGACCCCAAGTACAAATCATGGGGCATCACCGTTGCACCGACAATTCCTAAGGTCAGGTAAAGCATCCCATGGTTCGTGACGATGGCACTAGATGGCAGGTAACCTTCCAGCATCTGCGTGACTTCTGGCTTGGCTAAGATCACTTCGTATAAGAAGACGAAGAGGATAACCGCAACCAGCGTGGCCACAATGGCTTCAATCTTACGGAAGCCCAACTTCATCAAGACCAGTAAGATCAGGACGTCGGCGGCCGTGATAATTAACCCGACGATTAAAGGGAAACCAAATAATAATTTTAGGGCAATCGCGGACCCGATGATTTCGGCGACATCCGTAGCCATAATAGCTAATTCAGTGACAATCCAGAGAAACAGTCCGGTCTTCTTACCGGTACGTTCTCGCGTCAATTGCGCGAGATCCTTACCCGTAACAATCCCCAACCGTGCCGACATGGCCTGCAACAGCATGGCAACCAAACTGGAAAGTAGAACAACGGTCAGTAACGCGTATTTGTATTGCGCACCACCGGCGATTGACGTGATCCAGTTCCCGGGGTCCATATACCCCACGGCGATTAAGGCGCCAGGGCCGGTATAGGCCATCAGGGTTCTCCAGAAGCCCGCGTTTTGCGGCACTTCAACGGTACCATTGACTTCGTCGAGACTCTTCTGGTCATTGCCAGTGGACTCGATCATATGGTGCTTGGACTTTGGGTCGGTTTCATGATTATTCATAAAATCCCTCTTTTCTATTGGCTTAGAAATTCAGGTAGTCGATTGACTTCTGTCTTTCCTGGTAAGTGCGTGGTCGGAACCAGTAATAGATGGTGCAAATAAGAGCAAAATCGGAAAACTGATGTCGATCACTTACTTCATTTCCAAACGTAAGTATAGGCTATTTGGCCGCAATGTCAACCTTGTTGGGGTGAAGTTTTGGGTCTCCAAAAAAATATTTATATAAGGAAGCGGCTTTTTCTTGTGGGTTGTCAATTCGATGATTTGGCGGGTGTAATGAAGTCCGCGAAATGTGTGGTGCCGGTTTCATGGTTGCGGTGATTGACTGTGTGCAATAATGTACAACAAAAGATGATACGCGGGGGAAACTTAGCGTAGGCGTTAGGAACTAATGTCGAAATTAGATAAAACTTAATTTGGCGCGTCGTAAATTTTTTTTTGCTAAAGTGGCAGGTGTGGTGAAAGCCACGCCACGCGAGATCATGAACGGCAAATTTTTCCGCTTAGTAAGGGTACATATGGAACTAACAGCAGATGATCTAGTTTTCAAAACTAGATAGTTGCGTTATAATAACGACTATTATCCCAGAACGATACTAGGAGAAACGAGGTAACACCTATGCCACAAGAAAAGATTGCAATTTTAGTGGACTCATGTTCTGACGTTCCAGCGGATGTTCTGCAGGCCGCTGACATGGCACTGATGCCCATGAACGTCATTTTTCGGGATCGGGCTTACGAGGATCGGGTCACGATTACCCCAACTGAGTTTTATCGGCGTCAAGCCACGGAGAAGGCAACCACGGCCAGTCCAACGGGAAAACACATTATGGAAGCGTTGGAGCGGATTCAAGCGTCGGGTTATACTCACGTCATTGCCGTTTGCATTTCGGCAGGCCTATCCGGAACCTATCAGGAGACCCAACTGCTGGCCGCTGACACGGATTTGACGGTTCACGTGGTCAACACCAGGAGTGTCGGGATTGGCAGTGGCTTTGCGGCCATTTATGCGGCTTCCCTGCGTTCGGCGGGGCACTCTTTTCAAGAGATTGTTGACGAAGTTGAACGGGTTACGGCCCAGACGAAGGTCTTCTTCTACGTGCCATCCCTAAAATACCTGCAAGCGGGAGGACGGATTGGCAAGGTTGCTGGCATGGCCGGGACGTTGCTGAACGTCAAACCAATTATCTCCTGTGACGAGGAAGGCATTTACTACCCCATCGCTAAAGTGCGTGGGGAGAAGCGGACGATTACGAAGTTGTTGGCGTTGGTCGATGCGGCCATTGGCGATGCGCAACGCGTCAATGTGGCGGTGTGTGATGGCGTTAACCCCGAACTGCGGGCGACGGTACTGGCGAAGCTAAAGGCAGCCCATCCTAACGTTTTACACTGGTATGCGGGTGACGTCTCCCCCGCACTGGGCGTTCACACGGGGCCCGGGTTGATTGGTGTCGGGGTTCAGGTGTTGGACTAACACTGTATGACCAGTAATGCGGTAGCTTGCGACACAAAAAAGCCACGATAACAAGGCTATCGCGGCTTGAGGGGGGATACGAGCAGGATATAGATACTTTGGGGGAGTGCTACTTGCTGCCCGTAAAAAGAGTAATAAGAATTTGATACAACCCAGCTAGTAACATCCGTGGTTACTAACTTGCTTGTAGTGTAACGCCTTGGCTCGCTGGGTGCAATTGATTGGTTCCACAAATTTACTAATAACAGGGTTATCCCTTGCGCGGCAACACTTTTTGGGGCTTACTGATCAGCAACTGAAAAATCGTATAAGTGAAATAGTTATTAAAGCAGATGACCATTTCTCTAACGAAAAGGTGATAACGGCAACGTTTGGCGGCCCCTATTTTCTGCAGGTGGTCGCTTTTCTGCCGGTGAAAATAGCCTGGTTTTCTGCCGGCCCCCGTATAATGAGGGGATGATCCGGTAACGACAGTTGGTAGCGACACTTCAGGCAAGTTGAGCAGGTTTGGTTCTTGGTGGAAATGGCAAGCGGGGTGACCGGCACCAGTTTCGCAAAATGACTAAAACCGTGGCCTATCGGGTGGCATTTTCGCCTAGGAAACTGACTTATCACCCGTTAACCGTTCACAATGCTCAGCTCATTAAATCCAGCGGTAGCAAGGCTTGCAGATAGGGTAGACTTTAATTGCCGCGCTAGCTAATTGCCAAAAACAAGTTTATTTGGGACTTGAAAGCGACGTCGCTACCTTGATTTGTGGTCGCGGTTGCCCCAGTTAGGGGATGCTAATTTACCGGTAATTTGGTCCCACGTGCTAGAATTTCATGGTTCGGTGCGTGAAGGACTGGTAGAATAAAACCAATAAGAGAATTCAGTTCGCACTGAATCTAACTGAAAAAGGGAGCTTCCGTATGACGTTTTTACTCGAGATTTGGGACATGATTTGGCATCCGCTTAATGTCTTGGTACCACTGACTAATCAACTGGGAACCGGCATCTACCCGGTACTTTTCTTCCTCATATTCTTAGAGTCTGGAATGTTGATCTTTTCCTTTATTCCGGGGCAATCCCTGCTGTTTATGGTGGGTTCAATCTCAGCTAATCCCCGTTCGCAGCTCAACATCTGGTTGTTGGTCCTGATGTTTACCATGGCCGCGACACTAGGCTCGGCGATCAAGTACTTTACGACGCTACGGTGGCACAACTATCAGGACAAGCTGATCAAGCGATTGCCGGGACAGAAGGTGGCTGAGGCAACGGCTGCCTTCAATCGCAATCAGGATCAAACCATGTTAGTTGGCCGTTTTATCCCCTTCGTGGGGTTGTTCGTCCCCATCATGGCCGGTACGGTTGATATGACCTGGCGGCAATTTCGCCTCTACAACCTGTTAGGGAGCTTGTTATGGGTGGGGAGTTGCTGCGCCGTGGGCTATTTCTTTGGGAATACGCCCTTTATTAGAAATAATTTTACGTGGCTGTTTATTGCCCTGTTGGCGGTACCGTTTTTGGGGCAACGCGCCATTCAATACATCAAGGAAAAGCGCGTTGGCTAGGGGCCGGCGCGCTTTTTGAGTGTATAGAAAAAGCCCCGAGTAACATGCGGATTACTCGGGACCTTATTAGGAATCTGTTAATAAATCACTTGTTTTGGGGGGAGTGCATCTATAGACAGTGATTCCTATCATCTATCACAGTGCTTAAGGTCAGAACGTATCACGAACTAACTATAAGTATCATAATCGCCTCCCTGCCACTTCGCAAGCGAAATGTGACTGTTCCAGTTAAGTGGTCATAAATGACTAAATTTGAGCGTATAGGGACGAGGATTTGGCAAAAAGTGAGGACAGGATGGCAGGCGAGAGAAAGCACCACTTATAGCGTGATCAGGCCTGCAACACGGGTCGAAAAATGGCGTGTAAACGATTTAAATCGCCCAATTTAAAAAGGGAGAAGATAAATTACGGTATCGACGGTAACTAAAAGCCGAACAAGCTGTTAAAATAGAGGGTATAGGGATTAACCTTACAGAACTTTGAAAGGCAGCGCTTACGATTCGTATAACTTATGGTTAAATCAGATATAATTATGGACTATACTTAGTGCATAACGCACATTCTCCCGTCATTGTCTACAAAGTGTGAGAGTTTTACTAGTATTTTAATATTTTTCGAGGCGAAGTCGTTTATCTTTCGCTAACTTTCTAGTAGACTACCGGTAGAATCGTTTTTCATGTAGGAGGGTAAACATGAAAGTCATCATTGTTGGTAGTACACACGCTGGCACAAATGCAGCGCTCCAAATTTTACGGGATCATCCCGATACGGACGTAACCATTTACGAACGGCACACGAATGTTTCGTTTCTTTCTTGCGGAATTTCGTTGTTCTTGGATGGTCAAGTGAAGCATCTAGAGGATATGTTCTATTCTTCACCTGAAGCATTGGCTGAAGCTGGTGCAAAAGTTTTGACGCGACACAATGTGATTAAAATTGATTCAGAAAATAAGTCATTGGAAGTTATAGACATGGATACTGGGGATCTGTCTACGGACACCTATGACAAATTGATTATGGCAACCGGGTCCACTGTGACCGTGCCACCAATATTTGGTATTGATGAAGAAAAAGTTATGATGTGCAAGAACTACGAGCAAGCGGTCGCCATCGATAAGGCTGCCAAGGGCAACAAACGAATTGCCATTGTAGGTGCTGGTTATATCGGCACGGAACTTGCTGAAAGTTATGCGCGGACGGGTCACGATGTACAGTTACTGCAGTCACGGGATATTATTTTAAACCATTACGTTGACAAGGAACTTTCTGACCACATCGTTAGCTTATTGGAAGATAACGGGGTTAAGGTCATGTTGAATCGGCGGGTGACCTCCTTTACGGGGGATGAAGATGGCCAATTAGTCATTGAAACCACGAACGGCAACTTTACCGCTGACTTGGCCGTTGTATGTACCGGTTTTGTTCCCAACACGGAATTATTACGGGGTCAGGTTGAAATGGATCGGCACGGCGCCATCATCATTAATGATTACGTGCAATCCTCTAACCCAGACATCTTTGCCTGTGGGGATGCGAGTGTCGTTAACTTTAACCCAACCGGTAAGCCAGCTTATACGCCACTGGCAACCAATGCCGTTCGTCAAGGGATGCTTGCCGGAATTAACATTTTTGGGAACATCCAGAAATACATGGGAACACAAGCCACTTCAGCGATGCAAATCTTTGGTCGGACATTGGCTTCAACGGGATTAACCATTGATCATGCGCTGAAGTCCGGTCTTGATGCGGATCAAGTTACTTACCAAGGGACTTGGCGGCCAGATTATATGCCATCGACGGATGATTTGACCATCAACCTGGTTTACAACCGGCAAAATCGGCGGATTCTGGGGGCTCAGTTGCTGAGTCAACACGAAGTTGCCCAGTCGGCTAATGCCATCTCAATTGCGATTCAAAACCGCAACACGATTGATGACTTAGCCTTCGTGGATATGCTGTTTAATCCTAACTTTGATGCGCCTTTCAACTACTTGAATCTGGTTGCCCAGATGGCTGTTGAGAAGGAAACCAAGCGTGGTAACAATCATCCACGGTTGACGGCTGGCATGGATGCCGATCCAGAAAACGTTTAAGTTTAGAATGTGTCTAGCATGTGGCTCGGGACGAAGGTCTCGAGCCCTTTGTGTCTCATAAGCGTGTGTAAAGGCAAAAAACTAGCCAAAAAATACCTATGGGGGTATACTGGTGCTACTGATTAAAAACGAAAAGGGGATTTGACGCATGCAAGCAATTACGAGTAAGGATTTTGAACATATTGGTGACGACACAGCCGTTACGGTGGTTGATTTTTGGGCCGATTGGTGTGGGCCATGTAAGATGCAGACACCGGTCTTAGAGGAGCTTGATAAGGACTACGGCGATCAGGTTAAGTTCGCGTCATTGGATGTTGATCAGAACCAGGATCTGGCCCAGTCATTAGGCATCATGAGTATTCCCTCACTGGTGATCTTTAAGAACGGGATGCCAACGGAAAAAGTAGTCGGTTTCCATCCGAAGTCTGCTTTGAAAAAGTACATTGACGAGAAGCTAACTGAGGTGACCGCCTAATGGTCCAAACAACGTCGAATCAATTAAAAAATCGGTTACGACGCGCGGACGGGCAACTTCAGGGGATCCTCAAGATGGTTGATGAGGGCCGAGAATGCAAGGATATCCTGACACAATTGGCGGCCGTCCGATCCGGTGTTGAACGGATGATGGGGGTCGTCGTCGCTGAGAACGTGAAGCAGTGTGTCGCCGAAGACCAGTTGACCGAAACCCAGCAGGTTGAACTCCAAGATGCTTTGGATTTGGTCGTGAAGACGCATTAGTCTCTGAAAGTCGCCAAAGTTGGCGGCTTTTTTTGGTATAATTGGAGAATATTTTGTGAGAGGTGGGTTCAGTCGTGGCGAAGATTGTGGCAATTGTCGTGTGCGCATTTATCGGGGGTGGCAGTCGGTACCTAATTGGGGCCGTCCTGCCCGTTACCGCAGGCTTTCCCTGGGCGACCATCGTGGTCAACTTACTGGGCAGTGGCTTGCTGGCCTGGTTATCCCACGCCGAGACGGTGACGGATAAGTGGCCTAACGCGTTAACGGTGGGCCTGGGTGTCGGCGGTTTGGGAGCGTTCACGACGTTTTCAACGTTTAGTTTGGATACCGTGCGGCTATTGACGCAGCAAGACTGGCTACTGGCCGGGGCATATCTGGCAACGACCTTAATCGGCGGTCTGGGTTTAAGCTGGCTAGGTTTTTGGAGCGCTCGCCGTTGGTTCAGCTTCCCCGTGGTGGAAGAAGCATGATGGCCGCGGTTGCGGGCTTAGGCGCAGCGATTGGCGCTCTAGGCCGATATGAGACGACCCGTTGGGTACAACGGGTGTACGGGAATCACTGGCCGTTAGCCACGCTGCTGATTAATTGGCTGGGTAGCGGATTGCTGGGTGGCTTGACCGGGTGGCAATTGGCTCACCCCCTGACGGTTTTGCTGGGAGCCGGAATTCTAGGCGGCTTCACCACCTTCTCGACCTTTAGCCACGAGGTGGTCATGTTAGCCGATCAGCGGCGGTTTGGCGCTGTGATCGGGTACTTGTTACTCAGCGTTGTTGGCGGCCTGCTACTGGCTGCTGGGGGCCTTTGGTGGGGCCTTCATTTTCGCTAACGAGAAATCAGTGGTGTTTTGTGAGGAAGTTCTTTATCATGGAAACAGACGATTTTAGTGAAGGGAGTGGCGGTCGTGGCGCGAATTGCAACGATTATTAAACAGAATGCAGCCATGCGTAATCAATTGAATCCAGAGAACCAAGCCTATTGGGATGAACTGGTTGAACGCATGCGGGAACAGCCAAAGTATGCGGATGAAAATTTCCTACAACGAGAAATGCGGGCGCTTCTCGATGAGGTGACGACTGCCCAGGCGGCGGGTCAAAGCGCTGAGGACTATCTGGGTGGGGGTCCAGCGACCGTGGCCATAGCTTTGGGTAAGCTGGAACGGCCGCGTCCCTGGTGGCAAACGTGGGATCTCTTAGTGCCGTTGTTATTTTTCACTTTGGGTACGATTCTCCCGGGTGTCATCTTGCCCGCCGTTCCCCTACAGTTATTGCTGGTGACCGTTCAGTACGGGTTGTTTATCGTGGCCATGGCACTGGGGCTGTGGTTGACCCACCGGTTTACGGCTCGCGGTCGGCTAATTGGCTGGCTCGTGATCGTGGTGGGATTGTTGGCAGCCATGAGTCTTGCCGCCCGGCTAGTTCCGGCCCGTGGTCTGATTTATCTGACGCGGGTAGGGGGCAGCGTGACGCTGATCGTGTTTGCGCTCGTGATTACTGGCTTGGCCTGGTGGCAGAACCGGCAACACCCGAATTCATGGTTGCCCGCAATTCTCGGCAGTCTCTGGATCACCACGGTACTTGCACTGCTAGCACGTTTCCCCTTAACGTCCAGTCTGATGGTGACATCGGCCGGCAACTTCTTGATTGGGTTGGGCACGTTGTTAGGGGATGTCAGCGTCCTGATTATCGGCTGGCACATCTGGCAGGCGCGGCAGAAAAAATCCGAGTAAATGCGGTCGACAGTTATGCGTCATTAAAAAAAGTCTCGTTTCACGGCAAATTAGGTGCCGCGAAACGAGACTTTTTTAGACGCGTGATGGGCTGCGATTAAAAGCCAGCCGGTTCTAGGGCGTCTGATTGGAAAGTATTGCGGGGCGTTAAGCCCAATGCCTGCCGCAGATCGGCTGACACCTTGTTGATTTCGGCCTGCGGGGCAATCTGATAGTCGATACCATTCAGCGTGGCATTTTCACCTTGCAGGGTTTGCGACTGGATGTGGCGGCTGGTATGGCCATCCTTGGCACGTAGCCACATGAGGTCGTTGAAGGTGAGGTTGGTCTGCAAGTTGTCACTGAGTGAGTCCAGAACAGAGCGGTACCGGGTCAATGAGCTCAGGCTGGCCTCCTTGAGGACTAAGGCCTTAATGATTTGGCGTTGGCGTGCCTGGCGGCCATAGTCACCCAGAGGATCCTGATCACGCATTCGTGAGTAAGCCAGTGCACTGGCCCCATTGAGATGGATCTTATGGCCCTTGACCACGTTGGCCTGCTCGTAATGGAAGGTCAGAAGCGGGTTAACGGTAACGCCGCCGACCGCGTTGATCATCTTTTTCAGGCCGCCCATGTTGAGGAGAACATAGTAGCTAATTGGAATATTAACCAGGTGCTCCACGGTTTTAACGGTCGTTTGTGCGCCATACAGGGGATAAGCGGCGTTAATCTTTTCCTCATCCTGTTGGCTCCCATAGATGTTGACCAAGGTATCTCGGGGAATGCTGGTGAGCTTGGCGGTTTGTTGCTTAGGGTTGATGGTTGCCACAATCATGGTGTCGGTACGGCCCACATCGTGACGTCCCAGTGCCCCGGTATCCGTGCCCAATAGAAGAATGGCGAAGGGCTTGCCACTCGCGAGGGCCTGATCGTTTGGTTTGAGCCCGTCGGCCCGATAAGTGTGCGAAAAGGTCGTCTGGGCGGCTTGCCAAGCGTGCCACCCGTAAATGCCACCGCCAATGAGCAACAGGCTACTGATGGCGAGCAGCCAGTGGCGGAGACGATGATGCCGGTGGGTAAACTGACGTTGACGTGGTGGTAATGGTGTATTTTGCATGATAAGACCTCCCCTGAATCACTTAATCCGCAACCTAGTATAGCCATACCGGGTGAAGGTGGGGCATCTGGCGTTTAGTTTTCACGGTTTCTTAGTGATCTTAACCGAATTGAAACGAAACCTTTAGAATCTTGGGTAAGGGCCGACTCAAAAAGGTGGTCCCCAACGCCTATGCGCCGGGACCACCTTTTTGATTATTTACGACATTCCGTCTGTGTGTTTAACTAGATGACTTCGCGCTTGAATGGGTCCTTAGAGATCCCCTTGTCGAGAATATCCTTGCACCATTCCTTAGCAGAGAAGAGACTGTGGTCACGGTAATTTCCACAGCTGTACTTGTCAGTGCCTTGGACGTCTTTCCATTCGGTATCAAAGGCAATCCGGTGAAGGGCCACCTTCAAGGCCTTGGCAACTTCTTCGGTGGATTGTTCACCCCAAGTAATCAGGTGGAATCCGGTCCGACAGCCAAATGGTGAGCAGTCAATGACGCCGTTCATTTCGTCGCGGAGGTAACCGGCTAATAAGTGTTCGATCGTATGTAGCCCGGCCGTTGGAATTGCGTTGGTGTTAGGTTGAACTAATCGTAAATCAAAGTTCGAGATAACGTCACCCTTTGTTCCAGTTTCGCGCGTAATCAAACGTACGTAAGGTGCCTTAACAGCGGTGTGATCTAGAGTAAAACTTTCAACTTTTGCCATTATTGTGCCAACTCCCTTATTAAAAATATGTGTACTCCCTTACTGTACACCAAGACCCCGGGACGGTGCTACTAATTTCCAGATCACTTGAGAAAAGGTGGTCGAGACCGCGCAATCACGGTGACCAACCGAACGAGGGGCTCTTAGTGGCTGTAAAAGGACAGGTGCGTTACACTTAATAGTATTGATGATTGTTATCAGAATTAAATTAATTTAGAAAGGAAAATGGTTGTGAAAAGGTTACAAGTAGGATTGGCCATTCTGGTGGGGCTAGTTCTAGGCATGTTGTCAGGAATTTCAGCGCAAGCGACGCGCATCGTCCACCAGCGATCATCGGCGCTGAGTGTTGGGCGGCTGCGGACCATCAATGATCGCGCTGTGCATTATATGGGGGTGCCCAAAAGATACCAGCACGCGCGCAATCCCCATGGTGTCAATCAGATCCGCAGTACGCGGGGGTCGCGGGTGAACTTCACCACGAAATATCTGTTACCGTATCCAGGGTATCGGCATCAAGCCTGGGGGAATCCGCAAAGCCTGACCACGGATGGCCGTTACCTCTATGTGATTTATTGCCCAACGGCTTGGAAGAATCGCGGGCGACTGGTGCGGTATGACTTACGTGCACTGGGGGCTAGTCATGCGACCGCTCAAGCACTTCAACGGGCGTACACTTCTAATGGGCGAACTTCGCGGACAATCCGCCGGGCTATCAAGGTCGGCCCCGCCTTTGTTACGGGCCATGGCCAGTCGCTGGCCTACAATTGGAAGGACCATCACCTGTATATGTGGTGCGATCGAGAGTCTGCACCACGAGTGCCAGCGAATCAGTATGGCTATATTTCTCAAATCAGTAATCGGCAGTTGAAGCCCACGCATAAAATCCGTTTTCGATTAAAGCAGGGCAAGTTTGCGGTCCCAGGCGGGCACGTCTTGACGTTTGATAAGTATGGCAACGCCTACTTCTGGACACGGCCGAGCACACACCGGGTTTACATCTATAAGGGCCGTATTTCAACCAAGCACGTCAAGTTTCGCCTGACCCATCAAGTCCTGCGAAATGGACCGGGGACACGGGTTCAGAGCATGGCGTACAATTCACGGACGGGTAAGCTCTATCTGGTGGCCGATGGGTCGATTGCCAACCTGCCAGCCAAAAAGCTGAATGGTCAGGGGCATCTGACCTCAAGCAATGTGAAATGGAATCGGTTTTCGCCACAGCGGGAGCTTGAGGGACTAACCTTCGCCCGCAATGGTCGGGCCTATCTTCTGAGTAATCATAATCCGGAGGTCCTGACGAGTAATCGAACAAACTGGTAGTCAGCCTTAGTAAGTTGAGTGACAAATAAAAATACTCTCGTGCCCCGTTTTCCCATCAGCGTCTTATACTGGCTGAAAACATTGGGGGATGATGGGTTATGCGAAGCATTCATTTATGGGGAGCATTAGTTGTTGGACTTAGTCTGGGCCTGGCAGGAACCCACGCGGCACATGCCATGACGACGGTCGATCAAAAGTCTGCGGCCTTGGCAGCACCAGTGGCGCGACGAACGCTAGACGATGCGCAGGTTCACTTTGTCACGGTACCAGATCACTATGCACAGGCGGTCCATCCGCACGGGGTAAACACGATTACGAGTGATCGAGGAGCGGCGGTGACCTTCACCACGAAATACCTGCTCCCGATTCCGGGATACCACCACGAGGCTTGGGGTGATCCCCAGAGTATGGTGGTCGTTGGACGCTATCTCTATGTGGTGTACTGTCCTACCGCTTGGCACAACCGGGGACGTATCGTGCGGTTCAATATGAATCGCTTAGCCAGTCTTCAGGCAACACCACGCCAGATTCAGGGCGTGTATACGCCGGCAGCCAATCGGTCAGCTAAGGAAAGACAAATCCGCACGGCAATCAAGGTGGGACCGGCCTTCGTGACCGGTCATGGGCAGTCGTTGGCCTTCGATTGGAAGACGCATCAGCTCTACATGTGGTGTGATCGGGAATCCGCGCCACGGGTGCCGGTCAATCAATACGGCTATTTGCAGCAGCTGAGTCCGGCGACGTTGCAGCCCATTCATCGGATTCGTTTCCGCTTGCGAGCGGGGGACTTTGCTGTGCCTGGTGGGCACGTGTTGGCCTTTGATCGCCAGGGGCGGGCTTACTTCTGGACGCGTCCCGATACCGGCGGCGTGTACATCTATCAAGGGAAGATCAGTCGGCATCATGTGGACTTTCGGTTAACCAGCCAGGTGTTGGCGCACGGTCCCGGTACCTGTGTTCAGAGTATGGCGTTTAATCCCAATAACAACCGAATTTATTTGGTTGCGGATGAGTCCATCGCCAGTCTACCAGTCGCAAAGTTAGCAGGCAGAGGGCATTTGACTAGTCAAGATGTGAAATGGACCCATTTCGCTTCCAAACGTGAATTTGAGGGCTTGAGCTTTGGCGACCACGGAAAGGCCTATCTCTTGAGCAATCATCAGCCAGAAGTCTTCGTTGGTGATTCATTGCGTTGGTAATTAAATCGTCTAGCATCATCTACTGGCCTTTGGCGGGGATGAGGCTAGACGTTTTTTTTAGGTCTACTGCTTTTGCCGCTTTGCGCGTAAAATATAAGATAATTAATTGGATGGTTATTTAACGGAGGAGAATTATGCGATACATAAAATTACTAGTGACACTAGTCGTTGGCTGGGGACTTCTCATCCCAGCGACTACGGCTGAAGCGATGACCGTGAGTCATGAACAAGCAGCAATTAAGCGACTTATCAAGCGTGACATGAAGCCCGTGCATGGCCGGTGGTCCGTTAAAGTCACGCGTCTTGGGGACCAGCCACTGGCGGTGACCACGGGCAATCACAAGGTTCGGGGCCAACGGTCAGCCAGTACGATCAAGGTCTATGTCATGTTAACCGTCTTTCAGCGGGTTAAGACCCACCATCTGAAATTGACGCGGACGGTGAAGCGAGACCTGGCACGGATGATTCACAATTCGGATAACGCGGCCACTAATCGGCTGATTCAGCGGCTGGGTGGTTTTAAACGCGTCAATCAGGTCATGCGGCAGTACGGTTTTAAACAGTCACATTTGCGACGCTACATGTTGGATACACGGGCGCTACAGCAGGGACATGACAATTACACGTCGGTTAATGACCTGACTCGATTTTTAACGCTGACGAGTCGTAACCAATTGTTAGGTAAGACATACGATCAAAAAATGATGACGCTACTACATCATTGCAAGAACCATTCAAAGCTGCCCAAACAGGTTAAGCATGCTGCGGTATACAACAAGACCGGTGAGTTTCCTGCTAAGGGCGTTCAGAACGATGCCAGTCTTTTTAAGACTAAGCAGGGGACGTATACGATTGGTGTGATGGCGCAGCAGGGCAACCAATACCAGCAATACCGCGCGATGAATCGGTTGGGACGGGATACGGTTACCTATTTGAATACACATCGTTGACGTAAAAGCTGCGGTAATATTAAGTTGGAGACGACCAAGACGGTCAGTTAGCACCGTCTGGTCGTCTCTATTTATGTAACTTATTTTATAATTAACTTTATTAAGCATTTTAGTGGCTTTCTGAAAAATTATCCGGTAAGCTAGGCATACTTGGAAATTACGGAGAGGAGTTGAGGGCAACGGCGAGAGTGGTGTTTGCAGAAAGGCGGGCGCTGGATCGGTTACCACGTGAAAATCACTTTGTTTATATCGTCGATTATCCCATCTGTCAGGTCGACCGTTCGGGGCAGTTGATGGTTGCCAAAAATTTTGCGAGTTGGGGTGAGATTACGCAGATTACAATCGATCCACATCAGCGGTTTGTAATCAAATCAACTTCGGGCCATTGCCTGACACTGGGGGCGAAGAAAATTGTGAATTACGGCACGGATGCCGATGATGGGAGTGTGGGCACACTGTTGAAACGCTATGGTTACGTCTTACCTACGACCACGGCAACACCGGTGACGGATCAGTTTCGACAGCATTTGGCGGCCGTTTTTCCTAAGGTGACAACTTTAACGGCTATTCCAGAGCGCTATGCGGTGATCGATTGTGAGTTTGGAATCCTGTTTGGCTCGCAACGTCAGGGTGATACGTTGGTTCAACGCCGGGTGTCCGTTCTAGGGGAGAAAGCGGGGATCTTTCAGCTGGCGGTGTTGGGGTTTGCAGGTAATCAAGCGATGGATCTGTTTTTTAATCGGTATTTGGATAACGCTAACTTTTCGGCAGAGATCAAGCTGCGTGGGCTAAAAGAAACGCAGTTAACGCTGGCTGAATATGAGACACAGGCCAGCCCAGTGCGCGTTTTGAAGGACTTTATCCACAAAGTGATTGCCCGTCAGTTACCGCTTGTATTTTGGGATCAGAGCAATGATCTGCGGTTATTGCGTCACGCGTTGGCGACGCATTTCGCCGAATTTTCGGTGGCCGAGCAAATGCTGCTGGGAAAGTCCTTGGTCGTCTTTGATGGAAGTGCGTACACCAACTTGGTGATTAATCGCAGTAATCATGCGAAGAAGGATGCCCATCACTTTTTACCGTTAAACGGGGTGGCTGGGCTATTGAATATCTTCAATCCGCACCAACACAATGCGTTATGGGACGCGCAGACGACGCATTGCGTGGTGAATGCGTTGGCGAAGATCCAGGAAACCCAGCCCGTGATTTTGGCACAACCCCGGCCGGCCACATGCGGGACATCGCCTGCCGTCATACCGGCGGTTTCAACGTCCCAGCAGTTGGTGCCGACCGCGACGACCTTTTGTCAGTTACGGTCCGCGGGGCGGACCTACCGGGAGATCGCCCAACAGTTTGGGGTTAGTACCAGTACGGTTTGGCGGGCGGTTCAACAGGCGACACGCGTGTAACTCAAAAAGCACGGTCACCAACAGAGCTGGCAATCGTGCTTCGTGAAATGCAAGTTAAATTGTTGAAACAACGACCGTATTAGAGCGTAATCGTGGCGTTACTGCCATCGAGCGCTGCCTTAGTAACTTGGCCATTTTCATGAACGTAGATGGTGGCGGAGCCAGTCAGACCAGAAGTGGTGACCTTTAATTGGTTACCAGACCGGTCGACCGTAACCTTACCAGCATCCTGCCCCTTTTGATTGACGACAGCAACGGACGTGACACCCTCATGCATGTCGTACAAGTTGATGTCTAGGTCCTTCGTAAAGTCATAGTCAGCGTGAACGGCCTTAGGATTCCGCAAAAGGATCGTGTTGTCGCGGGCCAATACAGGCAGATCCAATTCGCCGTAATCCTTGCTGATCCACTTGCCATCGGTAACGTCATAGGTTTCGTCATCATTGATGATGCTGGTCCACTTGCCGGCTGGTAGGTAGAAGTTGACGTGACCTTCAGGATTGAAGACGGGGGCGACTAACAGTTGGGTCCCAAACATGTATTGGTTATCCAACGTGTGCGCAGTCCGATCTGACGTGAAGTTGAACCACATTGGCCGCATCAAGGGGTTACCATAGGCGGTATCGTGGGCAGCTTGCGTGTAGAGGTAAGGCATCAAGGAAAGCTTTAAGTTGACGAACTTCCGCGTGTTTTCAACGGCTTCATCATCGAAGTTCCATGGCACCCGGTAAACATTGCTCCCATGGTAACGACTGTGGGAAGACAACAGACCAAATTGGGTCCAGCGCTTGTACAGATCTGGCGTTGGCGTGTCGGGACCATCTTCGAACCCACCAATATCATGACTCCAAAAGGCAAATCCAGAACTCAGGAAGGACAGCCCACCATGCAAGGTGTCGGCCATGTTCTTGAAGTTAGATAAGGCGTCACCACCCCAGTGTACGGGGTACTTCTGGGAGCCAACGGTAGCGGAACGGGCGAAGACAACGGCCTCGCCCTTACCCTTGTTTTCTTCGATGGTATCGAAGACGGCCTTGTTGTATTGCAACGTGTAGTAGTTGTGTTCGCGTTTTGGATCGGAGCCGTCAAAGAAGACCGCATCGTCAACGGGAATTCGTTCACCGAAGTCAGTCTTAAAGCAGTCGACACCCATGTCAAGCAGGGCCTTTAACTTGCTCTTGTACCACTTAACGGCGTCCGGGTTGGTGAAGTCAACAAAGGCATTGCCGGCTTGCCAGAGATCCCATTGCCAAATATTGCCATTTTCACGCTTGATGAAGTAACCGTTCTTCTTGCCTTCCTCGAACATCTTACCCTTTTGGGCGATGTAAGGGTTGATCCAAACACAGACCTTGATTCCACGGTCATGGATCTTCTTGATTAAGCCCTCTGGGTCAGGGAATTCATCGCGGTCCCATTCCATGTTGGACCATTCAAAGCCCTTTTGCCAGAAGCAATCAAAGTGAAAGACATCCAATGGAATGTTGTGATCCTTCATGCCATCGATGAACTTCAATACGGTGGCTTCACTGTAGTCCGTCGTGAAGGAAGTCGTCAGCCAGAGACCAAATGACCATGCCGGTGGTAATTGCATGTTACCCGTTAACTCGGTGTAACGGTGCAAGATTTCCTGTGGTGTTGGGCCATAGATGACGTAGTATTGTAAGGATTCGCCTTCTGAACTGAATTGAACCCGGTCAACGTTTTCGGAGGTAACTTCAAAATCAACCGTTTGGGGTTCGTCAACGAAGACCCCGTAGCCGGCATCCGTCAGATAGAAGGGGATGTTCTTGTAGGATTGTTCAGAGGCAGTCCCACCATCTTGGTTCGTAATCTTCACTTCTTGACCGTTCTTAATGAAGTTACCAAACCGTTCGCCTAGACCATAAATTTTGTCTTCGACGCCGACAGAGAGTTGTTCGCGCATGTAGTGCACGTTGGTGTCATGGTTCAAGATTTCACCTTGAGCCTTGTTCCGGGAAGCCGTAATGACTTTGCCGTTAGCCGTAAATTCCATGTCGAATTGTTGCCGAAGTGGTAAGGAGACGGTTAAGTCGCCACTAGTCAATGATGCCTTTTTATCCGTCACGTCAATGTTGACGTCAGGGTCTAAGTCGTTGAGTTCATATGAAGGGCCTTTGGTATCTTGATCGAAATGCGTTAGCTTGACACCAATCACATTTTCAACCGGGGAGGTGAGCTTGATTGTGCTCATCCCAAGGTTTAATTCGTCCCCTCGTGTGTTGATACGCTTGTAAGGGGCGTAGACATTTAAGGTCTTGCCATCCTTTTCAGCTTCGAATGCTTCAGCCGGTGAGTTAACGTCGTACTCTTTACGAGTTAACCAATAACCATTAGTAAACTTCAAAGTAGCCACTTCCTATTCTTATTTTTGTTAAACTTTTTAAAATTGGTACCAAGCCCAAACAAGCCGGATACCAATTTTTAACACTCGTATTTTTAGTCTTGAGCAGTCTTTTCAGCAGCGTGACGTGCAGCAATTTCTTCGTTCATCTTTTCAACCTTTTCATCGGTCAAACGGTAGAAGGCGAAGACAATCATAGCCAGGACGGTCACGATGATTGGAATGATCGTCGTGGTCATCCGGATACCAGCCAAGCTCCGTGCGGTTTGTTGATGATTAGCCACGAAACCGTAAGCAGCTAAGACGTAGCCCGGCACAACCCCACCAAGGGCCATCCCAAACTTGAAGAAGAATCCGATAACGGCGTTGATAATCCCGTTTTCACGTTTACCAGACTTCCATTCCCCGTAAGTGATTGCTTGGGGAACCAGAGCCCACTGGAATCCAGTGGAGAGGATAATACCAGAGGCTTCAATCGTCCGGCCAATGAAGGTCCAGGTCAAGTCGGTAGCTGGAACCGCATACATAATCAAGAAACCAATGACGGCTAAACCAAGACTCCCTTGCATTAACCATTGGGTCCCGATCTTCCGGTTCAACCATGGTGTAATTGGCACCACGATGAAGGCAGGTAGAGTTCCCAATAAGTTGTACCATTGCATCATGCCAGCGTTACCGGCGTTGTAAGTCATGTAGTAAGCCCCAACGGAGTTAACCACGGACATCAAGCCAAAGGTGATGATGAAGAAGATGGCCAGCGTCCGGAGTGGGCCGTTGATGACCAATTGGTGATACAAGTCGGAGACTTTAACATTGGATTCTTGTTCTGGCGCCATCTTGATCCGTTCAACGGATTGGCTGAAACAGAAGATTAAGATAGCAGCACCGGCGATCCCGTAGATAACCATAGTCCAGAACCAACCCGTTTGTGATTCAACCCCGGAATAGTGGCCACCGGAAATCATCTTAACGAAGATTGGCACACCGAAGCTAACGGCCAGTGACCCTAAGTTAGCCAAGAGCATCCGAACGGAACTCATGGAAACTAATTCCTTGTTGTTCCGCGTCATAGCGGCGTTTAAGGAACCGTAAGGAATGTTGACGGTCGTGTAGATGACGGACAGACCAACGTAGGTGACGTAGGCGTAAACCAATTTGCCCATGGCGCCGACATTTGGCACGTGGAAACAAAGGATAGCTAGGACAGCCAGAGGGACTGACATGTAGAGTAACCAGCCCCGGTACTTGCCCCAACGAGACGTGTGCTTATCAACGATGGTCCCCACGATAGGGTCATTGATGGCATCGATCAACCGAACAACCAGGAACATGGTTGCGGCGTCAGCAGCGGGTAAACCGTAAACGTTCGTGTAGAAAAATAGCAGATACGTTGAAATAGTGGTATAAATCAAGTTTTGCGCGAAATCACCGGTTGCCCAACCGAATTTCTCACGCCATGGCAGCTTAACGTCAGTTTGTTCTAACGCTTTAGATGCAGAATCCATATTTCTCACCTCATGTGATAGTATTTGCCAACCGAGTTTAGTTGGTTGGTTGTTTACCACAACATACTAGCACTTTTTGAAAACGCATACAAGAAAGAATTGCTTTTTCCGATATTTCTTAATAAATTGGAACATCTAAACCAGGTAAAGTGCTGCTATGAAAATGATGGACACGCTTGCGTGAATAAGCTTAGCACAGGCTGAAAACAGATACAATGGTGAGACCAGAATGACCATCGACAGCCGTTATTTTCTGAAAATTAACAAAATCATTCAATATTAGTTAATTTGTAAGGCGTTAAGTCCCCGCTTTCAGTGAAACCCCGTATAATGAAATAAACAAGGTTGATGAAGTGGGGGCGTGAGGATGGTTAGACTATTACGGGGGCTTTGGCGCACCAATCAACGCCTGAGCCAATGGCGAGCCATGCGCGCCATTCGGGAGGCACTGCGCGTAGCCTACCCGTTTATTTTAGTGATGGCGTTAGTTGATGTGGTGGGTCAAGGATTTCTATCTAAGAGTGGCTTTTTCTTTCAAATCTACCATATAGGTCGTTGGTTGCCCGGCATTGAATTCTGGCAACAGGGATTGCAGGCCGTTAGTATTGTCGTCAACGGCTTGGTGGCTGTGATGGTGGCTTTTACTACGGGGCATTATTTGGCACGCACCTATCATGCGGAACCCTTGGCGGTCGGCATGATGAGTGCACTCGCTTTTTTGACGCTCAATGTGAACTATGACACGTTGGGTCAGGGCGGACATGGTAACGAGGGTTCCCAATTCTTAGAAGTTAACCTGGGTCCGCAGGGGATCTTTCTGGCAATTTTAGTGGGTCTGGGCGTTGGCTGGCTCGCCAGCCATTTGATGCAAGGCCTGACGACGTGGTGGTTACATCACCGTAAAAAGCAATTGTCATGGACGGGACGAATCGCTTGGTCGTTGGTCGTTATCCTAAGCTTGACGGTCGCAACGGGGTACGGTGTGAGCTGGCTGGTTGACGGGGGTATCAACAATCTCGTTTATTTAGCACTACAGACGTTAAGCACAAATGTTGGGCATGATGGCTGGTGGATCATTGCCGTCACGGCCATTAGCAACGGCCTGTGGTGGCTGGGCCTGATTGGTCCGATCAGTGTGGCGGGCAATAGCTCCGTTACCTCGTTACAGAATCTGGCCTACGCCGTCCAGCATGGTTCTGGCTGGGGGGCGCCGCATCCGGTAACCTTACATACGCTGGGGGATGCCTACGCCAATTTTGGTGGGGCAGGGATGACCCTGGCGCTACTCATTGCGATTTGGATCGGGTCTCGGCAGGCGAGTTACCGGCGTGTGGCGAATCAGACGTTTTTGCCCAACCTATTGAATTTGAATGAACCCACACTACTGGGGTTACCCGTTCTGTTTAATCCGATTCTACTGATTCCCTTTGTGTTGGCGCCTGCGGTCAGCATGTTGTTAGCGTGGGCCGCGATTGCCTGGCGGTTGGTACCACCGATCGTTTATCCGGTGCCCCGAACGACACCCGGGCCACTCGTGGGGTACTTGGGAACGGGGGGCGATTGGCGGGCCTTACTATTGAGTCTCGTTTGCCTGAGTGTGTCGGTCCTGATTTACCTGCCATTTGTACGGCTACTCAACGATGAAGGGGATGACGATCATGCGGCATAGCTGGTGGCGGTGGTTACTGGTTCTTTTAGCTGTGCTGGTTGTTTTTGTGCCCAGTCAGCTGTGGTTGAAGCAGCGGATTACCCAATACAAGTCAAACTATAAAACGCCACTGAATCCCACGATTATGGTTCCGGGTTCGAGTGCCAGTCAAAATCGGTTCGATACCCTGATTACGCAGCTGCGGAAGGAAACCAAGACGCCCCATAGTGTTTTGAAATTGAAAGTTGCGGAGAGTGGCCAGATTACCTATACGGGCTCGATTAAACGAGGAGATAACCAACCGTTTATTGTGATTGCCTTTGAGAATAATCGGGACGGCTATACGAACATTAATAAGCAGGCCCAGTGGCTGAATCTAGCCTTTAAGGATCTGGTGAAGACGTACCACTTCAACCATTTCTCCATGCTGGGTCACTCCAATGGCGGCTTGATTCTGAGCGTCTTCTTGGAAAAATACCTGGCGCAGACTCAAAATGTGACGCCGGAACGGTTAATGACGATTGCCACGCCGTACAATATGGAGTCGGACAGCACGACGAAACAGACGGCAATTTTAAAGGAACTCATCAAAGCACGAGGAAAGTTACCGAAGAAGCTCACCGTCTATTCGGTGGCGGGGACCGAGAACTATTCCAGCGATGGGACGGTACCGGCAAACAGTGTTAATCAGGGGAAGTATGTCTTCCAAAATCAAGTGGCACACTACACCCAGATTACCGTGACGGGGGATGACACTACCCATTCGGATCTGCCACAGAATAAGCAAATTATCTTGTTAATTCGGCAATATCTCCTGAAAGAAGTGTTACCAAGTAAAGACCGGTTGCCAATGACGAAACGCTCACAGAGCAACGATGTTACTGAAACGGGCCTTCCTTAAGTTCTGGTATAATTGAACGAAAAGGAAATGTGGGAGGGCGTTGCGCATGAATTTTCGGCAATTGGAATATTTTCTAGCGGTGGCGGATGCTGGTCAGATTACGGCAGCTGCGCATCACTTGCACATGGCCCAACCGCCGTTGAGTTATCAAATTAAGCAGTTGGAAAATGAGTTGGGCGTTCCGCTCCTTAACCGGGCTGCCAGTGGCGTCACCTTAACGCCAGCGGGGCAGTTGTTGCGAGACTATGCGCGGCAACTGATTGATCTCCGTGAACGGGCCGATAGTCAGGTGCGCTCACTAGGACAAGGGTTAGCCGGTGTACTGTCGGTGGGCGTGGTCTCCTCTTCAATGGGGGCAACCCCCAATGCCAAGCTGCGAACGTTGACGCGCCACTATCCCAAGGTTCAAATTCGACTGTTTGAGGATAATACGTATGGGCTGCTTGATCGCTTAGAAAAGCATTTGATCGATATCGCTATTGTGCGGACGCCATTCACTGCGCCGGGATTGGCCAGTAAGGTATTGGCGACGGAGAATATGGTGGCGGTGGTTCCACAGAAGTATGATCACTTTGCGGGGGCGACCTTGCAGGTGGCGGATCTCGCAGATGTGCCCTTGATTATCTACCGGCGTTTTGAGCAGATTTTTCAGACTACCTTCGATGAACAGGGCATCCAGCCCTTCATTGCCTGCACCTGTGACGATGCACGAACCGCGGTCCAGTGGGCCGATGCACGAATGGGGGTGGCGGTGGTTCCCCAAACGGTTGCGGAAGAGATTAGCGGCGCCACCACGGCGATTCGGCCGATTCACTATCAGCCCTGGCGCACCACCTTAAAGCTGGTCTGGCCGGCGACAATTAAGCCCAGTCCCTTGTTGCAGCGGTTCATCGATAGTTATTAGCTATATGATAAATACAAATTTGACGATTCTCCCATATTTTTTAAGTATGGGAGAATCGTTTTGTCTTGTAACCGGTTTAAAGTGCCGTTTACCAGGCGCTAAACCACTTTTAAGTGAGCGAGATGTTCGTATGAGGTGAAAGTTTAACTTTGTATGACAAATCATTAACTCTAGATAAGACGTTATGAAACAGTTGGAACATAGGTATTTTTACTTGAACAATATTGAACATGCAATCCCATGATTTGTTCCGGTTCAGCTTGCCCCCAACGCGGGAAAAGCTGATAATCAAGAGCGTAGATTGTGTCATGAGGAGGAAATAAGTCAATGATTCAGACAGCTTTAATCATGATTGGTGTGGGCATCTTTGCCGGAATTGCCGGGGCCATTTTGGGTATCGGTGGTGGGATGATTATTACGCCAATCCTGACCCTGGGGATGGGGTTAAATATTAAATACGCCATTGGCGCCAGCATCATTGCCGTCATTGCGACTAGTTCAGGCTCGACGATTGCTTATTTGCGAGATAACGTCCTGAACTTGCGGGTCGCCATGTTTCTGGAGATTGCGACGACCATCGGCGCGATTGTCGGTGCGTTATTAACCGGGGTTCTGGACCCGAAATACCTGTACTTACTCTTTGGGTGCCTACTGGTCTTTTCTGGGTGGAATATGTATCGTAAACTCCGGCGCGGCCAGGAAGTCTTACAACGCGTTGAACCCGATAAGATTGCCAGTAAGCTTAAGCTCAACGGGACTTACTACGACAAGGCTGAGATGAAGAACATCGACTACCAGGTTGAAAATGTCCCGGCTGGTTTTTCCGTCATGTTCGGTGCCGGGGTGGCAAGTGGTCTGTTAGGCATTGGGTCAGGCGCCTTTAAGGTGATGGCCATGGACACCTTCATGAAGATGCCCCTCAAGCCATCCAGCTCGACCTCGAACCTGATGATGGGGGTGACGGCGGCCGCTAGTGCGACGGTATATTTCTTCAATGGGTCGATCCTACCAGGGATTGCCGTACCGATGGCTCTGGGAATCCTGGGCGGCGCCGTGCTGGGGTCACGGATCATGCAGGTCTTACCCGCGCGGTGGATTCGAATGGTCTTTATTCCCATTATTTTGTACATCGGGATTGAAATGTTATTAAAGGGATTGGGGGTTCACTTCTAATGCCAGAAAAAACAAATGCAACGGCAACGGAAATGGCTCAGGTTGAGACCATCATTGGTCGTATTTTGCAGGTAGGGGTGGTCTTCTCGGCCATCGTCATGGGCATTGGACTCGTTATATTTCTAGCGACCGGTAACTCTGGTTACGCTGGTGATACCGTGCCCTTGACCATGGGGGCCATCCTCCTGGGAACTTGGCAACTGAAGGCCTATGCCATCATGATGTTAGGGACGTACTGCCTAATTTTGACGCCGGTTCTGCGGGTTGTGGTCTCCATCTACGCGTTCTATAAGGAACGCGACCACCTCTACGTGGCGATTACCACGGCGGTGCTGATCATTCTGATGATTGCGCTTCTGATTGGTTTAACGGGAAAATGATGAAAGTTTCAAGGTACTAGTTATACCTATTTTGGCATCAACAATAGGCCTGAAATTAGGCAACATAGTGGTTCCTTCGCCTTACCGGTCGGCAGATATGGGACTGGAACGGTGCGAACGCAACTTGAAGCCTCGAAAATCACGAGTCTACAAGCTTGGTTTTCTACTAAGCCAGTAAGAAGATCGCTTACTGACTAAGTAGAACGACGCGCCTGAGCCCATATCTGCCGACCTCTCGGCTTACATGGTGCTCTCGGACGACTCTGAGAATCACTATAACAGTCGTTATCAGTTGGACTCCTAAATGTCAGGTAGTCGTAACTTACAACTATCGTCATGTAAAACGCAATCAGAGCCGGAGGAGGCCAGGGATGGAGCCGGCCGTGAAGGTGGTGTTAGCTGGCGATTTTTCAGCCAGCTTACAGCACGGGCGACTTTGGAGATACGTGATTTTCGTGGCTCCAAATCGAGCGAGAAGACTGATGTTTCTCCAGGCTGAAGCGTCCCCACAGCAGGCGGAATCCCTGGCAGCCGTAGTGCGACCAATTTAGACGAATTGAATGGTACGAATACTTACCAACACTAGGACGCGGCAGGCATTTCATCTTGCAATCTTTAGTTGGTTTAGCGGGAAAATAAGCAGAGACGAAAAAAACACCGACAACAAGCGTCGGTGTTTTTGTTTGTAAAGTTTTAAAGATTTATTGTGCGGTGTAACCACCATCAACAACGAATTCAGCACCAGTAGCGAACTTGGATTCGTCAGAACCTAAGTAGACACAGATCCAGGCAATATCGTTAGGTTCACCAATGTGGCCCATTGGTGTCTTAGTCCGGTCAGACATAGCAGCTTCTGCACCAGGAAGATCATCAACTAATGGCGTCTTGATGTAACCTGGGTGAACCGTGTTCACACGAACGTCGTAGTCCTTCAAGGCGGAGTCAACGGCAGCTGACTTGGACATGATCCGAACGGCACCCTTAGAAGCGTTGTAAGCACCCAAGTTAGGGTCACCAACAAGACCTTCGATAGAAGAAATGTTGATGATTGAAGCGCCGAGGTTCTTGTTCTTCATCCGTTGGATACCAAGACGGGTACCGTAGAAGACACCATCCAAGTTAACGGCTAATTGCTTCTTCCATTCTTCAGTCGTCGTGTTTTCAACACTCTTGTTAACGGCCATACCGGCGTTGTTAACGATCGTGGTAACGGGGCCAAAGGCTTTTTCGGTAGCGTCAAATAACTTAACCCAACCGTCTTCATCAGTAGCATCGTGTTGGTAGAATTGAATAACATCTGGGCCGCCAATACTCTTGGCAGCTTTTTCACCAACGTCACTGTGACGTCCAGTGATCATAACCTTGGCGCCTTCTTCAACGAATTTGTCAGCAACGGCCAACCCAATTCCGAGAGTACCACCAGTAACGATTGCAACTTTTCCATCTAAACGATGTGCCATTTGTATTACCTCCAAAAATTTTGTGATCTGCGTCATGTGTGTGTTGCGTCTCAAATGAAGCCACAAAGAAATTCAAGTGAGCGGTGTGTTTAGCACCATCAACAAAAGTATAAGTGAACAACGTCACATGCTTGTCCCCTATTATGAAACAAAACCATCAAAATTCCAACCCTTTTATTAAAAAAATTTACAAAAACTTTTGAGAGGCATGTTATCGGCTTCATACCGGTAATTATGCTACACTAGTAATTAATGTGATTTTAGAGAGATTAAGAGGCGATGATGGCGTGGGCACACGAAAATCTGAACAATGGCGACGGAATTTAGCCGTATTATGGTTAGGAACTTTTATTGCGGGAATGGGTTTTAGCGAAGTCATGCCCTTTTTGTCGTTGTACGTTGATGATTTAGGAACGTTTACCAAGGGCCAACTGACCATCTACAGTGGGGTGACGTATGCCGTCACCTTCTTTGTGATTGCGCTGGTCTCACCGCTGTGGGGAAAGTTGGCGGATACCAAGGGGCGCAAGATTATGCTGCTGCGATCGTCATTTGGGATGGCGATTGTGATCGGCCTCATGGGGTTTGTTAGTAATGTATGGCAACTCATCGCCCTAAGATTCCTGCAGGGGTTCTTTGCGGGGTACATTCCCAATGCGACCGCGCTGATTGCCGCGGAGACGCCTCGCGAGAAGAGTGGCAATGCGCTGGGCATCTTAACGACTGGCTACGTGAGCGGAAACCTGATCGGACCAGTCTTGGGTGGGATCTTGGCGGAAGTCTTCTCGATTCGGTGGACCTTCATCCTGACTGGGATTTTTCTGATTATTGTGTTTTTCCTCAGTGCCACGCTGGTTCACGAACACTTCACGCCGATCACGCGTGACCAACGTGAGCAGTCCGGCAGTTGGTTACGGCGGGTCAAACGGCCCAAGCTGATTCTGGTCCTGCTGGTCTCGACCATGATTATTCAAATGGGGAACAACTCGATCACGCCGATTATCAGTTTGTACGTCAAGCAGTTGATGAGCAATACGGGTCCCATTACGTTGGTGGCGGGGATTATCGCGGCTCTCCCCGGGGTCTCGACTCTGATGGCTGCCCCCAAATTGGGTGAGTATGGCGATCGGCGCGGGACCAGTCGGGTCTTGGTCTTTGGCTACATCTTTGCCGTCCTGATGTATTTTCCACAAGGATTCGTCACCAGCGTCTGGCTTCTGGGAATTCTACGGTTTATGATTGGGGTATCCGACGGGGCGTTGTTCCCGGCGGTCCAAACGATGTTAACTAAGAATTCGCCCCAGGAGCTGACCGGGACCGTCTTTAGCTGGAATCAGTCATTCCAGGCACTAGGCAGCATGTTAGGCTCACTGCTGGGTGGCTTTGTTGCAAATATCTTCAACTATAATGGTGTATTTACATTTACCGCCATTACCTTATTGCTGAACTTTCTGCTGTTATGGTGGGTCGTTCCTGAAATTCGGCAGTTTCGGCAAAAAAACGCGTAACTAGGAAGGATTATTATGGCTAACGAGAATTTACCCGCACAATTTATCGACGATCCCACGTCGCTGGCTACGGTCGATACTTTTCGCCGGTTGATGTTGGATTACAATAGTGCCGTCAAAGTGGTTCGGACGAAAATTGAGTATTTGGATCAGGAGTATCAGATTCTCCACGGGCACACGTTGGTTGATAGTCTGCAATCACGGATTAAATCTCCAGAAAGTATTTTGGAAAAGGTGCAACGCAAGCACTTTAACTTTGATCTCAAGACGTTGCCGGATGAAATGCACGATATTGCGGGTATCCGGGTGATTGTGCGGTTTGAAGATGACATCTTGGCCATGGAGAGCCGGCTGGAAAAGCAACCGGACATTCAGATTCTGCGGCGAAAGGATTACATTACGCATCCCAAACCCAACGGCTATCGAAGCCTGCACCTGATCTTATCGGTCCCCGTCTATTTGGATGCGGGCGTGGAACCCGTCAAGGTCGAAGTCCAGATTAGGACGATCGCCATGAACTTCTGGGCCTCACTGGAACACGAGTTGAATTATAAGAAAAACGTTCAACACCAAGAAGAATTACGCCAAGAGCTGATTGCAAAGGCCAAGCTGGTTCACCAGTTGGATCAGGATATGAATGCGATTAAGAATCAGATTCGGGCGGAGGACGCTCAGGGTTTATAACCTAGAAAATAAGACAGACATCAGCGGCCGGAAAGAATTGGTCGTCGATGTCTGTTTTTGATTAGGGCTTCAGTTTTAAGGATCAGGCTACCGTACGCATTAAAAAAACCCTGGCAAATCCGCCAAGGTCGGTTGTTTCGGTCATGCTCGTTGTGAACGCTTAGTTATCTTCAGAAGATTTGACGTCGCTCCGTCCGAGTAACATAATCCCGTTGACGGCGATAACAGCTACCACTGCCATAGTAACACCAATTGTAGTATAATCGTAAGTTACTTGCTTCAAGGCACCAACAATATAACCAATGACTTCACCGAAGATAACGGCCCAAAAAAGTACGACTAAGTTAGCTTCTAACCACTTCACACGCGTCACCTCACAATCGTTATTAGTTTAACACGATTCGGGGATGGCGGGTAGCTATAATTTTGTTGCGGGGCTGAAATACCCGGTCTAATGCGGGTGAGTTGCGGTGACGGGAACTTTTCTGTATAATATAAACTAATAAAATTAGAGATGGTTGAAGCGACTGCTTTCAAGAATGGTGTTCCCCTTGGGTTGGGGGAACCGTTTTCGGGCAGTCGCTTTTTGACTACCCAGGGGAAGAACCGTGGACATTAACCTTTAAAAATGGGGAAATAACTTTTGTCAAATCAAGGAGGCTACTCGTGGAATTATTAAGAAATTTAACGTTAATCCTATTAGCAACAACGATTGTGGGACACTACAGCACACGGATTGGGATTCCCGCCGTGATTGGGCAACTCCTAGTCGGGGTGATTATCGGCCCGGCCATGTTGGGCTGGATCAGTCTGACGCACGTTCTCGAAAGCTACGCCGAATTGGGCGTGATCATCCTGATGTTTATCGCCGGATTGGAGAGCGATTTAAAGCTACTGAAACGCTACCTGAAACCCAGTGTTCTGGTGGCCCTGATGGGGGTGCTGATTCCCGTCATCGGGACGTACCTGGTGGGGATGCTCTACAACCTGGGAATGGTCGAGAGTCTCTTTATCAGTGTCATCTTTGCGGCGACCTCCGTTTCAATCTCGGTAGAAGTCTTGAAGGAAATGAACGCGCTAAATAGCCGGGAGGGGACCACGATTCTTGGTGCCGCCGTGGTCGATGACGTTCTGGCGGTGGTGATCCTGAGCGTCCTGGTTTCGACGACCGGAACGGCCGTGGGCGACAGTGCCGCGGCGTCTGGCGGTCTCTTGCTGACGACGCTTGAACAAATCGTTTACTTTGCGGCGATCTACTTCGTGGTTCGGTGGGTGGCACCGTACATGGCGAAGATCGGCGACCGGTTGCTGATTCCCATGGGCCAGACGCTGATGGCCATCATACTGTGTTTTGGGATGGCCTACGTGGCCGAATTGGTGGGCCTGAGTGACGTGGTGGGGGCGTTCTTTGCCGGAATTGCCATCTCACAAACCAGTGCCAAATCGACGGTCGACCGGCACATTGAGCCGATTGGCTACGCCCTGTTTATCCCGGTATTCTTTGTCAGCATCGGGTTGAATATGGACTTTAACGGTCTGGGTAAGCAGCTGGGCTTCATCGTTGTCCTGACGATCGTGGCGGTGCTCACCAAGTTGATTGGTGCCGGGGCCGGGGCCAAAATGGCCGGCTTCTCGTTAGATAGCGCCACAGCGGTGGGAGCCGGGATGGTTTCCCGCGGCGAAATGGCCTTGATCATCGCCCAGATTGGATACACTGCCAAGTTAATGTCGCCGGTGCGTTACTCGGCGATTGTGGCGGCAATTATTGTGGCCACGTTGCTGGCACCATTCCTCTTGCGGGTCACCATGAATCGGGCCCACCGGGGTGAGATCGATCGGTCGAAGGTGCGGCCGGTGGAATAGGTAAAAGAGTGCGCCAAGGGGCGGTTAGTCAGTGAGCATTAACGTTATTAAGGTAAAAATCCCGGGTTTGGATTATTACCTTAATGGCGTTAAGCGGAGCTGACTGCCCCTTGGCGCACGTTTCGGCTATATAAAATTGAGCGACTATTCCTGAGCATTAACGTCATTAAGAGAAAAATCCCGGGCTTGGATTGTTCTCTTAATGGGGTTAAGCGCAGGGATCTGCCTTCTGTCCCACGTTTCGGCTATATAGGATTAGCGATGTTATTTGCAAGCGTTAATGTGAGAACAGGGAGTATCATTTCTGTTCTCGAGTTAAGCGCCACAAAATTCCTACTGTCCCACGTTTTGACACCATAATGGCAAGCATAAAATCAGCGGTTTCAGAAGGACTAGCCTTCTAAGCCGCTGATTTTTGTGCTGTCCCCCGATCCTTTTTAGTAATCAGCGAAGGTCAGAGGAACGCCACTCAGGCGCCCACCGATGAGTGATTAGAATCCTGGTTAGACGGTCTTGAACTTGCAGTCAGTCTAAAAAAGTGAGACTGAATCCTAAAAAAATTCGTTAGTATTTATAGAGGGACAAAAAAGAAGGTCAGCCCACGCAGGGACTAACCTTCTCAAGTTAAGGGATCATTTGCTTATTTTTTGTTGCCGCCGGCGTTTCAAGGGCCGGACCCATTCGCCCGCAATCACCAGGAAGGCGAAGATCGCTGCACCTAGTGCGCTCAGCAGGGCGCCAACCTTCAATCCCGGTGTCGTGTAGGTTAAGACGACGTGGTTCTTGCCAACGTGAATCGGAACGCCAATCATGCCGCGATAGTTCTTAACGACGGGAATAATGGATTGAGCGTGCATCGCCGAACGAATCTTGACGGGTTTACCGTTGACCGTGGCGTGCCACCCCGGTGTGTCCGGGATGGAGACGTACAGGAGCCGCCGTTGCGCGGAGCCCTGAACGTTACCAGAAAGCCAGGTGACCCCGCTCTTGCGACTGAGCTTAAAGCGTTGCTGGGCCAGACTCTTCGCCAACTTCACGTATTTCGCCTGATCCAGTGAAACGAATTCGTTGCTGTAACCCGCTTCAGGCCGGGTGGTCACGTAACTCACCGTGACGACTTCGCCCTTTTGATGCTGGCCCAGTTTGAAGACGTAGCGACTGCCATCGGCGTTAATAAGTGGCTTGGCCTTCTTGCCATTAACTAGGAGACTCGAGTAAATGACGTTGGCAGCAGGCGAGTAACCGTGTAGAAGACCGGTCGCGTTCACCCGCAACTTGAAGGTCTGGACATAGCGGTGACCAGACTTGCGGTCATTCTTCGCTGCTGCACGGTTGGCTTCCGCTACGCTGGCCTTGTGGGTCGAAATATCCATCGTGGTGGCGCGAACCAAGGTATCCGGTTGTGCCCCCAGTGCCTCCAGAATCATCTGTTGATTGAACAGGGCCGTTTGATCGCGCAATTGCACATCGGCGAGCTTAGTCGGCACGGCGAAACCGAAACCAGCGTAGGAGTTCAACTTGGTAACGGGATGTGGATTGTCGGCATTTAACCGGTACTTCACACTGAACAGCGTGTCCGTCAGGTGCGTGTAGCCCTGCGCGCTAATCCGCCGGACGTTTTGACTGAAATAGCCCAAATCGTGCTGGAAGACGCGTGACTGCTCGTCCAGAGTTGAGGAGTAAGAGCTAAGGCCCGCGTAGTCCAACATCAGGGGATCGTTGTAGTGGTTATACGGTCCCGTGTAAGCGTTGCTGATGGTCGAGTGCAGGTAATCGACCCGGTGGAGGTTAGACTTCGTAGATGACGCGTTTATTCGGTCTAACAGGGATGAGTCACGTTTGAAATACTTTTCGAATTTGGTTTCTGAGCCAAAATCCATACCTTGCGAGGCCAGGTAAAGGTTGCTACCCAACTCACCGGAGATGATCAGAATCATTAAGCTAATCCGGATCGGTCGCCATTCTGTGATGAAGACCAGCATGGTGTTCAGTAGCAGGAGACCTAGTGCCAACCAGAGTAGATGAAAATTGGGCTGACTATGCAGGTACAAGCTGTTGTTGTAACTTGGCATGAATTGATCCCACAACTTCGGGACAAACTGTGCCGAGGTAAAACCAATCGTTAATAGCCCAGCTCCCCACAGCAAAGCGAGGATCTTCTGGGGATCATTCATGGTTTGATCGGGATGCGTTTGCCAGGCGCGGTAGGCCGTAATTAAGGCCAAGAAGGTGAAAAAGTAGACGTTTCTGAAAGGAAAGCCGGCCGGTTGCTGGAACATGTGCCAGATTGTGTTGAAAACCGTCACGAATAGGCTCAGGCCCATGGCAATGAGTAACCACATGGTTCGGGTCTTCTCGACCGCCTTGATCTTAGGCGATACAAAGTAGACGATCAGTAATAGGAACATGAGCGTTCCCATGAACAGACTGGGCGCGTGGTACAGGTGATTGTGAAAATCACCGGTGCCAACGCCGAACTGTGCGAGGACTTCCGGTCCGAACAGCGGTGTCGGCAGATAATTTTCGACAAAGAAGTTACTCTTTCCCGTTAACATCATGCCCATCGCCGTCGGAATCAATACCACCATCGACATGAGTCCCGCCAGCAGTGAACCGAAAACAAACTGCCGAATGGCCGGCCAATGCATCCGCCAAGTTTCCTTGAACGGGGTGGGGACCGGTTGGTGTTCCACAATCAGATAAATGAAGTATAAGACCGAGAACAGGCAGGTCATGTAGCCCAGGTAATAGTTGGAAAAGATGGTGATGGTGAGACTCACGGTGTACAAGCCAAAGTGATTCGAACTGACGATGCGGTGTAACCCCAGGGCCACGATGGGCAGCCAGATCAGGGCGTCGAGCCACATGATGTCGTAAAAATACATCGCCACAAAGCCACACAGGCTAAAGGCCGTCGAGAATAGCAGGAGTGACCAGCCACTCCGCAGAAAGGCATGACGTAGAAAAATAGCCATCGTCAGGCCAATTGTCCCGATTTTTAAGATGACGATCCAGGCCACCGCAGTCGGTAACTGCGCCGCTGGAAATAGAAAAATCAAAAAATTAAACGGGCTGATGACGTAGTAAGTCAATAATGGCACTATACTGCTGCCCGTCCCCAATGCGAACGAAAACAGGTGAAACTGTCCGTGCAAAACGGTGGATCGCAGGTATTCCAGGATCGGAATGTACTGTGCCCCCGTGTCGCTGATTAACAGACTATGCTTGCCAAAGGGCGTGACCTTCAGTTGCCAGAAGACCACGCACATGATGACCAGCGGAATCAAAAATGCCCCCAAATACACCCAGCGACTTACCCTTAATTTCGCCAAGGTGTTGTGCTGTTGCTCCATGAAAACCCCTCCGTTGATGACAATCAAAATGTCTGACCCTAATAGGATAACATTCTCTGTACTTGGATAAAAGTTTACCTTAAATAAAGCGCGCTGCGGTAAAGAACGCGCCAAACTTCGAATAAACTTAGACTTTGGTAAGGAAAATAACTTAAGGTTGCGTTATCGTTAATCAAGTAGACTGTAGGTCTAGCCAAAATTGGCAGACTGTGCTTCAACTTCAGCTTTTAATCTTGTGACAAGACAACGGAGGTTAAAGCCGCTGCCTGACCGTTACCCAAATCTGACTCACTCACGGCTACGTAGAATGTTGCCAATCATAGGCACTCAACGCTGGCATTTCAGCGATGTCGCCGGTAGTAGCGTGGCTAGCAACTTCCG
>NZ_AZFS01000061.1:162802-226676 GCF_001434395.1 Levilactobacillus hammesii DSM 16381 | reverse complement strand
TCAGGCCGCAGGCGGTCCCCACAGCAGCCGGAATCTCTGGCAGCCGCAGGTGAAGGAAAAGCTTAGGGGCTAGTTAAGGTTCTGCTAAATCAGGCGTTGGGCTGATGATTGCGGCGTAATTCATGCTACGCTGTTCTTAGATGAAGCTAACGCTTGCTAAATAAATAGTTTTTAATCAAGTTAATTTTTTTCTGAAGAAATCAAAGGAGGAATGGCCATTGCGTACGACTGCTAAAGTATTGGTCGTGGAAGATGAACGTGAATTATCCGCGGACATTGTTGAATTAATCAAACCCATCTGTGAGACCACCACGGCTTTCGATGGTGAACAGGGTGAATTTTTGGCGAGTCAGGGGGTCTTTGACGCGATTATCCTGGACCTGATGTTACCCGGCGAAAGTGGACTGGACTTGCTGCTGCACATTCGCAACAAGGACATTAAAACGCCAGTCCTGATTCTGACAGCCAAGGACACGATTGCCGATAAACTGCGTGGGTTCAACGATGGGGCCGATGATTATGTCACCAAGCCCTTCCACCGTGAGGAACTATTGGCGCGAATGAAGGCCTTATTGAAGCGAACGGGGCATCTGAATAGCTCCGATGTGATCAGTTTGGGCCAGCTGGAAATTAACACCAGCAAGCATTTAGCGACCTTTAAGGGAGACCCATTGACGTTGAAGGGGCGAGAGTTTGATCTCTTGGCCTACTTGGTCGCCAATCCTGGGACAATTATTACGAAAGAACAAATTTTCAACCGGCTATGGGGTTTCGATTCCGAGACGAGTCTGTCCGTGGTCGAAGTCTACATGAGTAACCTGCGAAAGGAGCTCAAGAACGCTGGCAGTGATCTGTCGTTACGGACCATTCGTAACGCAGGCTACATTGTGGAGGCACCTGATGAGCAATAAGGTTAACCAAGCGCAGCAATGGCGCTTGTTTATCAGCAATTTTATCGGCTTCACGGTGATCTTCGTGTCATTAGGGGTCATTGTTTTCGTGTTGTTCCGAAATGCCATGCTGACCAGTACGGATCAGGCCCTGCGCGTTGAACGTTCCTCGCGACTGAACGGCGCTCCGTTGGCGAAGAAACCCGTCAATCAGGGCAAACAACCCGGTGGTCGGGTGCAGAACGGTCGGGCCATTCATCCATTTATGACGACAACGTTGATCTTTAATCGAGCCGGCAAGATTACGAATCACGCCCAGCTGGGGTCACGTTACGATACATTGAAGGGGATTACCCTCGACACGTCACAGGTGGGGCAACTGCACACGATTCAGATCGGTGGTAAGTATAATTTCCGGACGTTGCTGGTCAAGGTTCCCCAGAAGAATCCGGATAAGATGGTCGCGGGAAAATACTTGCTGATTATGGAAAATATCGATCCGCAAAAGGCGGCCATGAGCAATTTTACCCGGGTCTTGCTGATCACGATGGGGATCTTTTGGTTACTGTCCATTCTGATGAGTATCTGGATGTCACGGCTAACCATGCGCCCCATTCTCAAGTCGTGGGGCCGACAGACGGAGTTCGTGGGGAATGCGGCCCACGAACTGCGGACGCCGTTGACCATTATTCAAAATAAATTGGAGCTCTTACTGACGAAGCCCAATGACAAGATCATCGATCAGGCGGAAAACATCGCCATTGCCAACAGTGAAAGCCAGCGGTTGCAAAAGCTGACGCAGGATCTACTGGCATTGGCGCGGTCCGACTCCAACACGTTACAGACCAACTTTGAATCCACCCACGTGGCGGCGTTTCTCCAACGAACGGTCGAACCGTACACCGAGATTGCGGCCAGTCAGGGGAAACGGTTGGAGCTGGCGCCCGTTACCGAATTTCGGGCGACCTTGGATCAAAACTTGATCCACCAACTGATGAATATTTTAATCGACAATGCGTTGAAGTACTCGCCGCAGGGCAGTACGATTACGCTGTCGGCTAAGGTCGTTGGCCGGAAGTGGCAACTGATTGTGGCCGATCAAGGCATCGGCGTCAATGATGCGGATCGTAAGCGGATCTTTGATCGGTTCTACCGGGTCGATAGCTCTCGCAGCCGTCAGACCGGGGGAAATGGACTGGGCCTGTCGATTGCCCATTGGATTGTGAATCTGCATCACGGCACCATTACGGTCAAGGCTAATCAGCCACAGGGTAGCCAGTTTGTGACAACCCTGCCTTTGAATCCGCTCACCGGATTAGGTGGTCGTCACGAGAAGAAATAGAACGTTGGCTTAAACGTAACGGGAGGAAAAAATCATGTTAACGCCACAACGCGCAACGCCCGCCGATTACCCCGAGCTCATTGCGATTTGGGCACGTTCGGTAGCGGCAACTCACCAGTTCTTACAACCGGCGGATCGTGAGGCCATTCAGCGCGCGTTACCCCAGTATTTTGCTCAGGTTACGCTCGTTAAATGGCAGCTGGGCACGACGACGGTTGGTTTCTCCGGCACAGCGGCTACCGATTTGGTGATGCTCTTTTTGGACCCAGCCTATTTTCGGCGGGGGTACGGACAGACCATTGTGCAAACGCTGATTGCGGAGGACAACCTTCAAACGGTGACGGTCAATGCCCAGAATCCTGGCGCGCTGGCCTTTTATCGCCGCCAGGGATTCCACCTGGTTTCCCGCTTTGAGACGGATACGGATGGCCGACCTTATCCCATTTTAAATTTAAAACGTTAACCGTGAAGGTCTCGACTGTCGGGACCTTTTTGTGATGGTAACAGTCGGTAAGCCCGGTTCTGTGACCTAGACCAGTTTCGAAAAATCAGTAAAATAGCCCGGGCTATGATCGCAATGGTGTGCCAGTCTGTGGTTTTTTAGCGGTGAATCGCTTGGAATTCTGGCTAAATGTAGACCAATTGAACGTGATTTACGGCTGGAACTGTTTTAATCGGTGCGCGGGTATGGTAAGATTTGAAGCATAAGGACACTGCTGTTAAGCGCATAAGGAGCTTTTGAAGAGATGTTAACAATCCGTGATATTGCTGCCAAGGCGGGCGTTTCGGTTTCCACGGCCTCCCGGGCATTGAATAATAATCCACGTATCAGCGTTGCCACGCGGAAGCGTATCCAAGCGTTGGCCGCTGCAGAGGGCTACCGCCCCAACTATAACGCGAAAAATTTAACGGCTGGCGAGGCGAATGCGGTGGGCGTGGTTTTCCCCACGTCCGATCGTAATTCGACCGACAACCCCTTTTATATTGACCTCTTGCGGGGGATTAATACCGAGCTGATGAAGCGCCAGTATGTCCTGTCTGTGGCCATTAGTAAGACGGCTGCGGAATTGCTGGAGAACGTGAAAGCAATGGTGGCTCAGGGGAAGATCAAACGGTTTGTTCTCCTGTACGTGCACCAAGATGATCCCATCGCCGCATTTTTGCGGGAAAAGCAGCTGCACTTTGTCACGATCGGGGAACCGATTGACGGCAACGATGACTATTTCGTGGATAACGATAATCTGGAGGCTGGGATTGGTGGCGCTAGTTTCTTACTAGACCAATTAGCGGTGAAGCATCCCGTATTCGTTGAGTCCGGTCACGAGTGGGGCTATGAACGGCAGCGGCGACAAGGGTATGAACGGGTGGCTGCCCAGTTTAATGTGGAACCGTTGACCTGCAAATTACATGATCTGGAATACGTGCGATCCTTCATCGAACACCATCCCGAAATTGATGGCATCATGGCTACCGATGACTTTAACGCGATCGAGTTTTATCGGCTCGTGCGTGAACGGTATGCGGTCAGTCATTTTCCCGTGGTCAGCTACAACCATTCATTGCCTACTGGTTTGACGGATGCTGACTTGCATTCGGTCAATCTATTTCCCGAGAAGATGGGATCGGCAACGGTTAGTTTGTTGTTTGGTGATCGGCAGGATAAAACGGCGACGCCAAGAAAACAAATCAGAATTCCTTACGAAATTAAATAAAAAATTGCGGTCCGGCGAGTGGAAGCTAAATCCCATAGCCGGGCCTTTTTTGACTGTCAGGTGTGAAATAGTGCACGAAAAAACTTTTGCGCAAACGGTTGCATTTTTATGTAAGCGGTGCCATAATAACTTCACGAAGCAAGTTATCAATTAGCAATTATCTAAGCAACACAAGCCTGAGGAGGTTTTGGATTATGGCAGATGAATCACTTTCAGCCGAAGCGGCCCAGAAAAAGAACGGGCTACCGACACTGCCGGCCAGTACCATTTGGATGATCAACTTTGGTTTCCTAGGGGTACAAACGGCCTTTACGTTACAGAGTTCGCAAATGAGTCGGATATTCCAAACGATTGGGGCCGATCCCAACAGTTTAGGGTGGTTCTTCATTTTACCACCACTAGCTGGTTTGATTGTGCAACCGATTGTCGGTTACTATTCAGATAGAACTTGGGCACCTAAATTAGGTGGACGACGGTTACCATACTTACTGTTGGGGACGATTGTTGCCGTGATTGTCATGTGTCTGTTGCCTAACTCAGGGAGTATGGGCTTCGGCTACGCTTCACTGGCTGCCTTACTCTTCGGGGCACTGACGGTTGCCTTTCTAGATTTGTCTTCTAACATTGCCATGCAACCCTTCAAGATGATGGTTGGGGACATGGTCAATGATGATCAAAAGAGTTACGCTTACGGGATTCAAAGTTTCTTATCCAACACGGGTGCCGTTTTAGCCGCTATCTTGCCTTTCTTGTTCGCCGCTATTGGGATTGCCAACACGGCCGCCAAAGGGGTAGTGCCTGCAACGGTTAAGGTTGCCTTCTACGTTGGGGCGGTTCTGTTAGTGGTCACGAGTCTGTTTACGATCTTCCGGGTTAAGGAATACGATCCAGATACTTATGCCAAGTACCATGGGATTTCCAAGGAAGACAATGCCAAGGGTGGTAACTGGTGGACGTTATTGAAGTCCGCACCAAAGGTCTTCTGGACTGTTACCTTAGTTCAATTCTTCTGCTGGGTTGCTTTCCAATACCTCTGGACTTACTCCGCTGGTGCCATTGCTTCTAACGTTTGGCACACGACCAACGCTGCCTCAGCTGGCTATCAAGCCGCTGGTAACTGGTACGGGGTCTTAGCCGCCGTACAATCCATTGCCGCTGTGGTTTGGTCATACGTCTTAGCCAAGTTGCCAAACAGCATTCACAAATTGGGTTATGCTGGGAGCTTAGGCTTAGGGGCCATCGGATTTATTTCCGTCTTCTTCGTTCACAACCAATACACGTTAATTGCTTCCTTCATCCTTGTGGGGATTGCTTGGGCAGCTATGAACACTTACCCATTGACCATGGTTACCAACGCCTTGTCCGGTGCCCACATGGGGACTTACTTGGGTCTGTTTAACGGTTCAATCTGTTTACCACAGATCGTGGCATCCTTAGCCAGCTTCGCCCTGTTCCCATTATTGGGTGGTGCGCAAGCCAACATGTTCCTGTTAGCTGGGATCATCATGGCCATTGGTGCTTTATCCGTCGGTATGATCAAAGAAACTTACCGCGCTTAACCATGTGGTGAAATTTGGCCGCCTACGCCGGTTAGAACTGAATGTTAAACGGCGAAAGCTCATGATAATCTAGGACTTTTTGCCAACAAGGTACGTCATGTTACTGGCGAAAGCTTTGCCAATGAGCGATGATCGTCATTAGAGTGAAAAAATAGACTGCTTTTCTTTGAACACACGAAAATCAATTAAAACAAAAAGGAGAAATGACACCATGAAACGAATTTTTGAGGTAAAACCTTGGAACGTAATCACCCATACCTTTGACCCCAAAGACAAACGTCTTCAAGAATCCATGACCAGTATGGCCAATGGTTACATGGGGATGCGGGGTGACTTCGAAGAAGGTTACAGTGGCGACTCCCTCCAAGGAATTTACTTGGGCGGCGTCTGGTATCCAGATAAGACGCGGGTCGGCTGGTGGAAGAATGGTTACCCGAAGTACTTTGGTAAAGTGGTTAATGCCGTCAATTTTATTAAACTTCCTATTGAAATCGATGGGACGGCGGTTGACCTGGCCAAGGACAAGATCAGTGACTTTACCCTCGACCTGGATATGCACCGGTCCGTCTTAACCCGTTCCTTTACTGTGGAACGTGGTGACACGCGGGTTGCCTTGACTTTTGAACGTTTCTTAAGTGTCAGCCAACAAGAACTCTCCGTCCAAAAGGTCACCGTCAAGAACCTGGGAACCAGCAAGGTTGACGTGACCCTGAAACCAGGCATCGATGCTGATGTCATGAACGAAGAGGCCAACTATGACGAACGGTTCTGGGATGTCCTCGCCACGGACCAACAGACCAATCGGGGGAGCATCATTGCCAAGACGACGCCGAACCCATTTGGCACGCCACAGTTCACATCTGGCATGGAAATGCGGATGGTCACGGACCTAAACAATGTTGCCGTTACCCAACCGAACGACAAGGCCGTCATGACTGCCTACACGGGTAGTCTGGCTCCCGAAGCCTCAGCAGAATTAGAGAAGCGCGTGATCGTGGTCACCTCCAGAGACTACGATACGCAAGAAAAATTAACCCAAGCCATGCACGAGCTAAGTGATAAGGTCGCTCAAGAAAGTTATGCCGACTTACTGGCCGCTCACACCAAGATCTGGGCGGACCGTTGGGAAAAATCCGACGTCCAAATCGCTGGCGATGACGAGTCACAACAAGGGATTCGTTTCAACCTGTTCCAACTCTTCTCCACGTATTATGGGGAGGATGCCCGTCTGAATATTGGACCTAAGGGCTTCACCGGTGAAAAGTACGGTGGTGCCACTTACTGGGATACCGAAGCCTTTGCGGTGCCCGTTTACTTGGGGATCACGAACCCTGAAGTCACCCGCAACCTCTTGATGTACCGTTACAAGCAACTGGATGGTGCCTACGTGAATGCGCAGGAACAAGGGCTGAAAGGTGCCTTGTTCCCAATGGTGACGTTCGACGGGATCGAATGCCATAACGAATGGGAAATCACCTTTGAAGAAATTCACCGGAATGGTGATATTGCCTTTGCCATTTACAACTACACCCGTTACACGGGCGACACCTCTTACGTCTTGCACGAAGGGGCCAAGGTCCTTTCCGAAATTTCACGTTTCTGGGCCGACCGGGTGCACTTCAGCAAGCGGAATAATCAGTACATGATTCACGGGGTTACCGGTGCCGATGAGTATGAAAACAACGTTGATAACAACTGGGATACCAACCTCCTGGCACAGTGGACGTTGAAGTACACACTGGAAGTTTTAGGTAAGGTCGATGCTGATACGGCAAATAAGCTGGGTGTCACCGATGCCGAAAAGGCTAAGTGGCAGGATATTGTGGACCGGATGTACTTGCCTTACGACAAGGACTTGAACATCTTCGTTCAGCACGATGGCTTCTTGGATAAGGACATTGAACCCGTCAGTGCCATCCCAGCCGACCAACGGCCAATCAACCAACACTGGTCTTGGGATAAGATCTTGCGGTCGCCTTACATCAAGCAAGGGGATGTCCTGCAAGGAATCTGGGACTTCATCGATGACTTTACACCAGAACAGAAGAAAGCTAACTTTGACTTCTATGAACCATTGACGGTTCACGAATCCAGCTTGTCACCAGCCATTCATGCGGTCTTGGCTGCCGATCTGGGTTACGAAGAAAAGGCCGTTGAACTTTACTCACGGACGGCCCGGTTAGACTTGGATAACTACAACAATGACACGACGGATGGTTTGCACATCACGGCCATGACCGGTGGCTGGATTGCCGTCGTTCAAGGGTTTGCAGGCATGCGGGTGCGTGATGGTCAGTTACACTACGCGCCATTCCTGCCAAAGACCTGGACGAGTTATTCCTTCCGTCAAGTCTTCCGTGGCAGCCTGATTGAAGTAACGGTTGATGGTGATGGGACCCACTTTAAGCTGATGAGTGGTGATCCATTGACGATCGACGTTGCTGGCAAGCCAGTGGACGTGAAGTAGTCTGCGTGTCTTATCGAGATTAACTACTGGTGACTCTGCCCGGTCGCTAGCGTCTCGAGAATGGTACCTGGCAACTTTGAGACAAACCCTCATGTGATTTAAAAACGATTCAATTAAAAACACCCTTTCCACGGTACCTGTGAGTGCCGCGGAAAGGGTGTTTTTGCGTTTAAAAGTCTTGCGGTAAATTCTCCTGTTGTTGCGCCTTGGCTTTGGCGAGGGGCGCATCGTCTTGCCAATAGGTGAGCCACTCGCCACTCAGGGTTAGGTTCTCCAATTCAAGCTGATCCTTAACCAGCAAGTCCTGTTCAAGCCGCGCTTTGAAAGTGGTGACCAGGTCCTGGATCGCTTGGAGATTTTGGCCCAAATCATTGCCGGTTAGAGCCGCCATCTTATCGTGGAAGTCATGGCGTAAGTTGTCCTCGATGGTTCGCAGTTGCCGTTCGTTTTGCCGGGCTAACTTGGGTTGGTTGTTGGTATCAAAGGCCATTGCGGGGCTAATTCCCACAAACTGGGCGTTGATCTTAGGGGTGTCAATGCCATAGGGGGTCTGACCACTATTACCAAATACGTCAAATTCACGAATGACGGTTAAGACTTCTGTCATGCTAAAAACTCCTTCGTTGTGTATAATGATGTTCTCAGTTTAGGCTATAGAAAAACCCACGTCAAACCGAGCCGCGGACAGAGTTTGATGTGGGTTGAAATTAATTTACAGTTAGGGATGCTGGTGGGGATCAAAACGCGTTGCACAGGGAAGATTCCTGCGCTTAACCCCATTAAGCACCGGCTCGGGTTCGGTCACTGTTTAATGGACTTTCTCGAATCATCGGACGGTTCTTCGCTGTGATGCTTCGAAAACTTGCAGCCTCTGAAACGCGTTACGCAAGGCAGATTCCTCCGCTTAGAAAAATAAGTGACTCCTGCTCGGCATAGCATTTTTAATGGTTCTGAATTCTCAAAGCGTTAGATTGGTTCTCGCGATGACACTTCGGAAACATGCAGCTTCTGAAACGCGTTACACAAGCCAGATTCCTGCGCTTAACCCCATTAAGCACCGGCTCGGTTCCACCGAGCGGGCACTTAATGACGTTAATGCTCAGAATCTAAGCGGCTTGTTCCACGCTCTACCAGCTAGCCTTCCGAACCCCCGGAATCTTACCTTCATGAGCCAATTGGCGGAAGTTAAGACGGGACATGCCGAATTTTCGCATGTAGGCATGTGGCCGGCCATCGAGGTGGTCTCTGTGGTGAATCCGTACAGGGGAAGCGTCTCGTGGTAACAGGGCGAGAGCGGCGTAATCGCCAGCTTTCTTTAGTTCAGCGCGCCGGTCGGCATACTTGGCGACCGTGGCTTCAATCCGTTTTGCTTTAGCAATTTTTGACTTTTTAGCCATGAATAAGTGATTCTCCTTTTATCTATATAGTAATGATTACGTTTTACAAGCATACCATTTCTCGCTGAAGGCTGTCAACGATTTGACTTCGCATCCGTTATTGAGGCCCTGTGAGAACGTAAAAGGGGGCTGAGATCACATCTCGCCCCCTTTTACATGACTGAATCTGTATGGTTTAAACGTGTCTCAAAGAATAGTTGTCATCTTTTAAATGGCTGGCTATTTTTACACGCCTTCTACCGATCTAGTATTTAACTTCGTAGGCAATTTCGTAAGTTTGCGTCTTGCCAGCAGGAACGGAGACGTCCCCAAAGTTTGGATGGTGTGGCGTGTCGGATAAGGTTTGAGCTTCCAAGGCAACCCCCATGTAAGGTTGGCCGGCGCCAGTCGCTAACTTCATGTCAGACGTGAAGGAGTTGGCGGTGAAGACGACCAGACCATTCCGGCTGGACTTGATCGTCACGGACCGGTTAGATTGCGGATCGCTGAGTTCAGCAATCTTGTTGTCTGCGGCTGGTTCAACGTGGAACAAGTCGTCAAAGCCTTTTTCAGTAGTCCCTTGCATGCCGCGGATGGCTTCGCCCAAGTTTTGTCCCTTGGCAAAGTCGAATGGGGTGCCCGCGTTTTGAATGAAGTTCCCGGTTGGGATCTTTTCGCTGGTGACTTCCAAGTGTTCCTTAGCGTTGATTTGCAAGGTTTGACCAGAGATGAGTTGGTCATCGCTTAAGTTGAAGTAGACGTGTAACGTTGGGTTGAAGAGAGTCAATGCCGTAGAGTTGGCTTCGAACTTCAAGTTAACCCGGTCGTTGTTGTCCAGTGAATAGATCATCTTAGCGGTCATATCGCCAGGGAAGGAGTCATCACTGGATTTGAAGGTGTGGCTCAGAATGATCTTGGCTTCATTAGCATCGGAGTCGTCGATTTCGCCGTCCCAGTTGACCGTGTTAAAGCCGTGAGGGCCACCGTGTAAGGTGGTGTCCTTACCTTCGTTGGTGTCGACGGTGTAAGTCTTGCCGCCCATCTCAAAGGTACCGCCGCCAAGACGGCCACCGATCCGGCCAATTCCCATGCAGACGTAGAACGGATTGGACAGGTAATCCGCCATTGTATGGTAAGATAACACCAAGTTCTTGTCACCCTTGTCACTTGGTACGGACAAGGTATGTAGGGTTGCGCCCCAGCTAAGAATGCCGAGCTTTACACCGTTCTTGTTTTCAATCGTATATTCGGTGACAGCCTGATTCTGATAAGTATCCCATTTCGTCGTAGCAGTTTTCATGAGCAAGTCCTCGATTTCTATAGATTAAAGCGTTTTCATTTCTGGCTCTATTCTATATTTTTATCCGTACAATTGTCAAATATAGTTGGGACGAAAATCAATAAACGGGGGACAAAAGTTTTTTAGGCAGGATAGAATCCCGGAATGGCGATGTTTTAGTGCTATCATTCTTTGTGCGGATAAATTTTGAAATGTTTGAAGTCATCATAACAAATGTGGACTGAACAAATTTTCACTTGTACACAATCAAAGGAACTGGCATAATAGATTAGTTTAGGGGGGATTGTATTGACTCTTAAATGGCATTGGCTGCCCACGGTCGTCATCGGAAGTTGGTTAAGTTACCGGTGGGTCAGTCGCTTGGCGGTTGCACCGCAACCCTTAACCGTACGGCGGTCGGATGTCCGTTATGACCGGACACCAACCCTCTTTATTCCGGGATGGGGTGGCCACGCCTGGACCTATAATCGGTTATTGCGGTGGCTGGCTCAGCAGGGGTACGGTCATAAGGTTTTGACGGTGCGCGTTGACTGGCGTGGAAATCCCCATTTTGTGGGGCATTGGGATGGCCTGGCAACGAATCCGTTAATTCAGGTGCTGTTTGACCACAGCCTAACGCGGGATTATCAGCCCCAGATTGGGTGGATCACCCAAATTTTGCGTGTCCTCAAGCAACGCTACGGGGTGACCGCCTACAACGCGGTTGCCCACTCTTGGGGTGGCAGTGCGGCGATTCACAGCTGGTTGCTTCATGGCCAGGCCACAGATTTACCCCAATTGCGACGTTTACTCTTGCTGGGTGCACCAGTGGACGAGAGTGTCACAGGTGGCCCCGCTGATGTGGCTTATCAGCGACTGAGAGCCGCGGGACATCATTTGCGGGCGAATGGTCGGGAAACGGTCATTAACGTCTATGGCACGCTAACAGGCCGTCAGACGGATGGTTCTGTTCCGGTGCAACAGGTTCGCGCGCTGCGGCCAGTTCTCGCGGCTAGCTCAGTGGTGTATCGGGAAATACACGTGCCACGGACGAGTCATGGTCAATTGCACGCCTCGCCGAGAATGTGGCGGTTCATCGGTAAAACTATCTGGGGTGATAATCAAAAAGCCGCCAACCCAAACTCGGTTAACGGCTGAAAATTTAGCTAGCTTTAAACTTCACCTGCTAAAATATGATCGATGACGTCGAGTACGCCGTCGTGATTGTTATCCGTAGGGGTAATGAGGTTCGCGACCGCCTTCACGGTTTCTGTGCCGTTCTTCATGGCCACCCCTAAACCCACGTGGGCCAGCATGTCACGATCGTTGTCGTTGTCACCGAAAGCGGCGATCTCTTCCGGTGCGATACCCCAAGACTGCGCGAGTCGGGTGATCCCAATGGCTTTGTTCATGTGGGCGGCGACAATGTCAATACTGCCAAAACCACTCGCCATCGCGTTGATTTGGTCGGGAAATCGTTGGTTCAGTTGGGCGGCGAGTTGCTGGATGGTCTCGTTGGCCCATTCGCCATTGATCTTGTAAATGGTGTCTTCGACCTGAGTCAGATCGTCCACGAGGACAATGTTGTTGAAAAAGTAACGTTGTGCGGCTTCATCACTGGGATGATCACGGCGATTGATGTAGGTGCCATGAGCACCGGAGAGGCGGAGAACTTGGGGCCGCAAAGCCGGATCTGCCAAAATGTCCGCCACAATTTGATGGACAGTCGGTGTCGGAATAATATCTTCGAAGAGGGTCTCGCCGTGGTCCACAACCAACCCACCATTTTCGGCTACAAAGGTTTGAACGGCTGGGGTTGGCGCGAAGACGCGGTGAAGGTGGCCCAAGTGGTTGCCACTAGCCACGACGAACCGGATCCCCGCTTCTTGAAGCTGTTGTAATTGTTGCGCAAAACGTGCTTGATTGTAGCGACGATCCTGATTTAAGAACGTGCCATCGACGTCGGTGGCAATCATTTTAATTTGTGTCATACCAAGCTCCTTAATCGTTTATTTTTTATTAACTTTAATCATACGGGCTTCTGTTTCTGAATTCAATGTTCTAATCTGGAAGAAATATGACAAAATGATTGCGTATCACTAGTTTTTTCATTCGTAATGCTATAAACTATTAATGAATCGGTAACATAAAGGCTGAAAATGAGGGCTATAATGAATGGTTAGCGGGTAAGAATAGTAACATGTTTTTGTTGCGCTTACCTTTATAGTTCAACTGGAAAGGAAGAAAGCAAAAAATGACGCAAACTAACGATTTGAACCAATCCTTGGAATGGTTTTCCCAACTCCAAAAGATTATGCGGCCAGTAACAACGATTAAAACGGAGGAGATCACGATTTCTCTGGAACAATTCAACTTGTTACATGCTATCACGACTCAGCGCGAGGAATTCACGCCCACTAAGTTTGCCGGTCAAATCGGCGTTTCTAAGTCGATGATCTCTGGCCAAATCTCACGGCTATTACGGGCTGGTTTAATTGAAAGTATCGCTTCAACAGTTGATCGTCGGCAACACAACCTGAAGTTAACGCCAGATGGTGTCAAAGTTTACACGTCTGTTCGCGGCCAAGTGGTTGAACGCCTGGACGGTTTGCACAACGACATTGCCAAATTAATGTAAGGATTTAAACTTAATTTACAATTGAAAAGAAATTCCCCTTTGCGACTAGAATCTTTCATTCGTGTGACAATTAGGTTAAGATGACCCAACGCTTTAGTGTCTTAGCTTATAATGGAACTGTTGGAAGAATTTTAAACTGGAGGGGATTTTTTGAATTTGAGGGTAAAACTCGGTTTGTTGGCGACGGTCGCAATGGGGGCGACTGTCCTGGGACTGAACGGTTTGCCAGGCACGCCACAGCCGGCTAATACCATCGTGGCCCAAGCGGCAACGACGATTAATGCCAAGCACCAGGGCATGGCCGGAGATGCTAAGACCGTTAACAATGAGGCACTGCAGGACATGTTGGACAAGTGGGACAGCGATGATCTCACGGTTCACGTGCCTAAGGGAACCTACGTGTTTGATGCCGGCAACATTAAGTTGCATTCAAATATTACGTTTAAGTTCGACAAGGGTGCCGTCTTCCGGATCACTTCTGGCAACCGGGTAAACTTCGTCTATCCGAGTCCTGAAGCTGGCTACGATGGTGGGATCAGCAACGTTAAGTGGGAAGGCGCCACGTTCCAAGGGGATAATACCTCATTGGGACAGAGTGTCTTCACCCAAAGTGTCCACCATGCGACGAATGTCACATTTGATAAGTGTGTCTTCGATAACGCCGAATCACCAACTGGCCATTACATTGATTTGGATGGGAGTCATGATATTACGGTATCCAACTCCGTCTTCACGGGGTTCAATGGGTCACAGGACTTTAAGGAAGCGATACAAGTTGACTACTCCAATGCCAAGGCGATGTCTTACAAAAACCCTGGTGACCAGTACGATAACCTCCCAACTTACAATGTTAAAGTGACAAATAACCAATTCTTGCCTGTTTCCAAGAAGTCAGGTCAGGTACAATCCTATGCACCGAACCCAATTGGGGAACATGCGGTTTATGGGCATGGTAAGGCTGGCATTATCCACAATGTCTACTTTACGAATAATACGGTCGTTGATCCTAAGCCTTTGATGGATGATGGCGTGGCCACGATTCATTTCAAGGGAATCTCTAACCTGTGGATTACGGGAAACAAGTTTATTAATCAACACGTGTTAGGTTCTGGGAACTACATCTATCTTTACAATGCAGAGTCCAACTACAACATGACCAACTTAAATATTGAAGACAATACGTTTACCAATGTTAATCCAACGAAGCAGTACGTCTTCTTGGATAGTTCCGATGCGGACAATCCAATGACGGACGTTTCCATTACCGGCAACAAGGTGACGACACAAAAGAAGGGCGCTTCCTTTGTGAAGAGTAACTTTGCACTGACTGGTGACACGATTGATATTGCGAATAACACGATTAAAAAGGCTAAGCCACAAAAAGCACCCGTGACAGCACATCAGCCAATTACATCGACGTCGGTAAGCAACGCAACGTCGCAGAAGCTGAAGAAGCGCAAGCAGACGAACAAGTCTGAAAAGTACTACTCTGGTTTGGCAACGCAACACGCTCAGCTAGCGGCGAAGTACAAGACGTATGCGGTCTACAACCACATTCGCGGTCATAAGAACTGGAACGTCTTGAAGTTCGATTGGAAGAGTATCAAAAACAAACGGGTCTATGTCGATATGCGAGCAACGGCTGATACGGGTAAGTGGTATCGTATTCGGTTTAGCAAGAGTACGACCGCTAAGAAGTATTGGATTCGACAAGGCGCTTTGAAGTTTGATACGTTCAAGAGCGAATCTTATGATCGGACGCTGACCTTGATGAAGGTCTACCCTGTTTACACGCAGCCATACAACGATCCATTATTGGCGAAGCAAAAGGGGACCACGGCTGACATTTCCGCTCGGCGAATGACCATCACACACCGCGTTAAGCGGACGGATTCCAATGGTAACGTGTCGACCTATTATCAAATGAGTAATGGTCTGTGGACACGGGCCCTGGCATTCGATTTGGATTCATAAGCGTTTAGTGAATTTCTATCATTAGAAAGCATCAGCTGATCAATTTGGTCAGCTGATGTTTTTTTTAGGATTGATTTAAATCAAAGACAACCAGCCATGAAAAATGGTAAACTGTTTCCAACCTTTAAGAAATCTGGCCTTTAGGTGGGGTTAGGCTTTCATGAGCGTGCTAAAAATGTAAGCCCTAACAAATTCATAAAAATTTCATATTTCGGTCCTAGAAAGGTAGATTCAACTGTTAAGCTTGGTTTAAGCCCGGCAGACTGGGATTGTTGTTAAATCACCCGTTGGCGAGAATCTTGCGAAAGTCTTAAAAGGTGGACTGAGCTGAGCGTAATGGGTTTCATCATTTCTCATTGTGGTGTACAATAAGAAATATAAATTAGCACTCCAACAAAAGAGTGCTAAATCAAGTACCTCATCGAAGAGAAGACAATTGGAGGGCGATTCTATGATTAAAATGTACTTTCATGCTAAGACTACTGCGGTAACGAAGGCTATGAAGTGGCTTGCTAACCACGACGCCATCTTTACTGCTCGTGACATCAAAAAACAACCATTAACACGTGACGAAATTTTATACATGTTATCCCTGACTGAAGACGGGACTGACGATTTGATCTCTACCCGTTCTAAGGCTTACAAGGCTTTACCAGATTCAGTCCAAGATATGGGGATGAATGAGCTGGTTGACCTGTTACAAAAGAACCCCGGAATCTTAAAGAACCCGATCGTGGTTGATCGTAACAAGTTAGCGACTGGCTTTGATTTGGAGACCATCCGCGAGTTCGTGCCCGCTGCTTACCGGAAGAAGGAACTGGCTAGTTTCTTCAAGATCCTGAACGGTGGCAACAAGAACCTGGATGTTTCACCAGCATAGTAATGAAGATGTAAAAGGTTGCGGCTCATTGTGAGCAGCAACCTTTTTTTTGCGTCGTGACCTCCGTTTTTCAAAGTCATCTCATAGAAAAAGCCGCGATAATCATCGCGACTTGTGCCGTACTTTTACTTAGCTTAATGTTGCGGGACGGGAGTAGCCGACCGTGTGCCACCAGGAGACGTTGGTGGCCTCGGTGACCACGCCACGTAATTGTGCGTCAATCATCTGGTTGTTGCCCAGGTAGATCCCACAGTGGGTGATGTTGCTTGCGCTGGTACCGAAGAAGATCAGGTCACCGGCCTTAGCATTCTTGGCACTGACGTGGGTGTAAGTGTTGTATTGTTCCTGCGCGGTCCGTGGCAGCGTTTGCCCGATGGCCTTACTGAACACGTACTTGGTAAAACCAGAACAGTCGAATGAGCTAGCCCCGTTACCACCGTAAACATAAGGCTTACCCAATTGGGCCTTGGCTTCCTTCAAAACAGCGGCGTAGGAGCCGTTACCGGTCGTGACGTTGTTGGTCGTCGTGGTGTGGGCGTAGTTCTTGGCTTGCAAGTAACCGTGCCAGATCCAACCAGAGGCCGTTTTGCGGCCGTTAGTGACGTAGTAGTAAAGGTACTTGACGCCGTTCTTTTTGATGATGTAGCGTTTTTTAGTCGCGTGCCAGGTTGTATTGGGGTAATTTTTGAGGTAGTGGGTCTTTTTCCCAAAGGTCATGTTCGTGGCGGTACCACCCAAGTTGTAGGTCCAGCCCGTGGCGCTCTTACGAACGTAAGACGTGTCCGTCATGTTGCTGGTGCTGACAATAGTGTTGGTGCTGTTGGCGTGAGCCGTGGTGGTGCCTAGATTAATTGCGGGAACGATTGCGGCGGCAAATGCTACCGCTAGTCCAATTTTCTTCATCGTCATGATTAATAGCCATCCTTGTTATGTAAAAATTTGTTAGCGCTTAAGTCCATCTCCTAAGATAGCCCATTAGTTTTACAGGAGAGTTACGTGAGAATATTATTGCGATTACGCTTTGACTAACTGCTGTAATATTACAAGGGTTGGATGAAAATATAACGATAATAATGGTGACGAAGATGGCGTAAAATCAAGCGTTTCTTTAGCTGGTAGGTATGGTAGACTATGAATAGTTTTAAAATTGCACCGAAAAATATAACAAGGTGGGTGTCACTTTATGAATGGTTTTATTGGCGAGTTCTTCGGAACCCTGATTTTGATCCTCTTGGGAACCGGGACCGGGGCCGGAATCAACTTGAAAAAGACGTATGCGACTGGGAGTAACTGGGCGTTTGTCAGCATCGCTTGGGGGATGGCTGTGACCATGGGGGTCTATGTTGCCGGGATGTTAGGCTCAGATGGTCATCTGAATCCAGCCGTGACGATTGGCTTTGCCGCCTTTGGTTTCTTTCCCTGGGCGCAGGTCATGCCCTACTTGGCGGGCCAATTCTTAGGCGCCTTCGTGGGGGCAGCCATTGCCATTTTCCAGTTTTATCCGCACTTTAAAGCGACACCCGATGAGGCTGCTGGCAACAGCGTGGGGATTTTTGCCACGCGACCAGCGATCAAGAATCCGTTCTTTAATTTCGTTTCTGAAGTCGTTGCGACGTGGGCTTTCATCTTTATCCTGTTGAATATGGGAGACTTTACGCAGGGGTTAAAACCCTTCATGGTGGGGATTCTCATTATGACGATTGGGATGTGTTTGGGGAGTACCACTGGATTTGCGATTAATCCAGCGCGGGATTGGAGCCCACGGCTGGCGTACACGATCCTTCCCGTCCCTAACGGTGGTTCCGCCGAATGGAGCTACGCGTGGGTGCCCATGTTTGGACCTTTGCTGGGTGGCTTGTTGGCAGCGGGATTGCAGGCTTGGATTAAGTAAAGGGCTGCGAAAATGTCAGATAGCGCCGGTTAGCAGCGTATGGGGATAAATTAGAAAATTCATACTTAGCTGAAGCGACGATTCCCTGCGAATCGCCGCTTTTTGACTGCCTGTAGAAGAGTCTAATTGAGAAGATAAGACGTTGGTTTATGAAAAGTCACGGTGGGGATGATTGGCGTTAATTTTTAACGATTCTGCCGCCAGAACGATTGGAGTCGCTATACTGATTGCGTTGGTGCGATGTCCAGTAATCAGGAGACACATGCACCCAACTTTAAATGATTTTGATTCGGGGGAGAATTTGGATGGTTAAACGAGACGTGACGGGGATTGGGCATGTGATGGCTCAAAAAGTTCTATTGGGAATGTTGTTGGCGACTGCGGGTGGTGCCTTGATTTTGACGATCGGCAGTGTGAATGCGCGGGCCTCTCGCCGTACGGAAGTTACCGCCGTGCAGTTTGATTCAGCGCAACGCTTGGCCGTCGAGAGTGAGATGCTGCTAGATGAGACAACGACAGAAATGACAACGGTTACACCGCAAAAATCAATCAAGGGCGTGGTCGGTGATTCTACGATGGTGAGCGGTATGAAAGCCGCTATGTGGTCACCACGTGAAGGACGGCAGTCATCCTCATTCTGGGGACTGGGAATACTGCTGACGCTGTTGGGGTTACTGGGGATTAAGGAAAAACGTCCGTGAAAGTGTGGCGGTTTGCTGATGAATAGCGTGTTTTGAAGGGCCTGGGACAAAACTCTCAGCGCCTTTTTTTGCGGCCAATAGTTGGGCCCACGTTCCTTTTGTCAGGGATAGTGTGAGTGGTTATCCTAATGTTAGGTCAGAAAAGTAACATTTTTTGATAATTGTCCGATAAGAGGATGATAATACGATTACCTAACAATGGTTATTGGCATTAAACTTGTCTCCGATAAAACATTATGCCCTTGCGGAAAGCCTCTTGACGGTATAGGTACAGAGATTTCGTTGAGGAAAGCGGGGCTATTAGTTCTCCAAATCAACTAATTAAAACGAAAACTGGTCAGGAAGCGACCTATTAAGCGGCTGTGAAATCGGTTACAATATAATCATAATGATTTATCCACATCTCATAATGTGTAACCTAAAGAGCTACCAATTACTTAATGGACTGCCGCGTAAAGGTTGAGGAGGAAAATCTCATGAATAAAATGACTAGTGAGGCTAAGGTTCACTATAAGAGCTATAAGGCAGGGAAACACTGGGTTGTTGCCAGTATTACGGCCGTAACCTTAGGCGTGGGTTTGATGGGGGCCACCGAAACGGCCCGGGCCGATAGTACTAGTAGCCCGGATGCCACCGCAGCGAAGACCGAGCAAGTAACTGAACCGGCCCAGCAGGTGACACTGAAGACACCGGTGACGGTTGAGCCAGCAGCAAAGGAAGATTTAGCGGACAATCCAGAGCAGACAGAAAAGACGTCTACCCCGGATAAGCCGGTGACTGCGGATCCGGTTGATCCAGAAGACACCCAACCAGAAGAGACCAAGACAACGGATGCACCCGACACACCCGACACACCCGACACACCCGATGTCGATCCTGAGGCAAATCAGAAAGTGAACGAGCCAGCAGCTGATGGGGTGGAACAGTCAGAAGGCAATCAGCCAGATGGCCAGATGCCACCAGAGGATACGAACGATGGGTCCGGTGTGGATGCCAATGATGTGACTGCTGAAAGAATGCAAGCGCCAGCCGTTGCGCTGGCCGCTCCCGCTGCACCTTCACCCATCGATGGGGTTGATGCTAGCGTGTGGATTCCGGATGCGGCGCTACGGGATGCGATTATAAAACAACTTAATCGTGAAGCGTCAAGCTATAATGGTGCGCCAATGTATGTCGTTACGGAAAGTAATCTTTACCAATATGTTGATAAGCTGACGTCTCTTGATGATACGATTGGTGCGCCGATAGTTACTGACTTTACGGGATTGGCCTATTTTAAGAATTTGCACAGTCTAAATTTCACGCGCATGTCGATCCCCGTGTCGGCGTTGATTGACTTTACGGTCGTCCCGCAGCTGAGTCATATCAGTTTATATTTAGCTGACGACGGGGCCAATCATGACCTGACCAGGATTATGAATACCTACCTGAGTCAGAACTTAAATCTGAGTTTCCTGAAATTTGGCAATAGCTATCTGACCGGGAGTATTCCGGATCTCAGTAAGTACACGAAGTTAACCATGATTTATCTGCCGAATAATCAATTGACGGGGCAGATTCCGGATCTGAGCATGTTACCAAATCTCTGGTCCGTAGACGTCAGCCACAATCAGCTAAGTGGGGGCTTTCCCAATGTTGGCACCTGGCCAGCAATGACCACACTGGACGTTTCTTACAACCAGCTAACGGGGTCCTTGCCTGATCTGAGTGGCTATCGTGGAGAGCTCACCTATATGTTTAACCATCTGAGTAATGGGGTCATTCAGGTGCTGGACCAGGATGGTCAGCCGACCGTAAACTATGGGGTTTACCAACGCTTAATTGGGCACACATACAAACTCAGTGCGGATCAGCGGACCTTTGATCCCGTTACCGGCGTCGTTACGGGCTTCCAGGACATGAACACCGGACAAATTGATGACAACGAAGGTACCTGGACGGCGGCATTGACCAATGGCGTGACGATTGCTTACGGGGACCTTGATCCCAACTTACCAACCTCAGATATTGCAGCTTGGGCGGCAACGGCCGAGGACGCTACGGATTGGTTCAGCGTTCAGCGGGTTTCGGGTCATCAGGTCGCGTTGAACTTTACGGCTAAACAGGATGTTCCGGATGGCACTTACACCATCCACGTGATTAACCAGAGCTACGGCGCGCTGTGGGGGTATAGTGCCTATATTACCTTTAAGATTGAAAACGAAGTGCCGGTTGATCCCGGTAATCCTGGAACGCCTGACCCGGGCGTCACGACTGGGCTGGTAAACGTGGTTAACGTCGATCAGGACGGGAAAGTCATCAGCCAGAGTCAGCAATCGGGTCACGTGGGCGACCGCTTTACGATCACGGCCCCAACCCTGGCTGGCTATAAATTGGTCGGCAATGGTGTGGCAACGGGTACGTACACCGCTGACGGGCAAACGGTGACCTTTACCTATCAAGCCGTAACGTCAGGTGGCGATGGTGATGAGATTGCGCCGACAGCCCCCGTTGTTGATGATGAGGGCGAGCCGGTGACCAGCGGAGCCGCAGATCAGGCTGTGCCAGAGAAGACGGTAACAGCAAAAACTGTGACAGCGAAGGCTGACAAGACGGCACCAGCTAAAACCAGTCCTATCAGCTTAGCAGCCACAACGACAACAACGAAGCAGAACACCACGCGGCACGCGGCAAAGCAAACGGCCACAACTTTACCACAGACGGATGGGGAGACCGTTTCACCATGGGCCGGACTGGCACTACTCATTGGTGGTGCGTTGACTGGATTTATCTTTAAACGGCATCAATAATTGTGAGCATCGTCTTAAGTAAGCGGCACTGACAGCCAACGGTCGGTGCCGTTTTTTTCGTCCCTCCTTACTAATACTAACGAAAAAAGTTGAGTTTCAGTCTCAATTATTTTTCGCTCCGCAACTCACGGGCGATTAGGGGGGCGATTTACAATTAGACAGAAAGGTTATTTGGATAAATGGCATACAGGTTAATTTGTTAAACTAAAAAATAATTTCAAAATGACGTTGAATGTTTGACGTGAGAGGACGAAAATGGAGGTGTACTTTGGATGAAAGGTAGGGAAACAATAAGATGGAAATGAAGCGGACACATTTCAAGATGTATAAAGATGGTCGCAAGTGGGTCTTCGCCTGTGCGATTGTGCTTGCCATTGGGGGTGGCACCACGGTAACTGCCAGTGCGGCGGCTGAGAGCAGTAACAGTAGCTCAGCGACGTCTTCATTAGTTTCGGGGAAGAGTGTTAGCAGCAGTGGCGATGTTGGCAACGATAGTACGAGCAGTGCCAACAGTAGCAGTGATAGCCAATCCAATAGTAAAATCACGAGTAGCGTCGACAGCAATAGTAACCAGGCGCCGCAAAATGTTGGTAACGGCGGTCAAGTGACGAAAGATTCCAAGGCCACGGCTGTGACGTCAGTTAACAAGGATACGGTCACCAGTAATGAATCATCAGGTAATCAGTTGAGCAAGAAAACGCTTCAAAAAAAGGTGAAGGCGCCTACTAACAAGAAGACTAAGAAGCTGAGTCACGTCAATTCTCGTGCAGCTTTACTCAGGGAAAGTTTAGCGCACAAGTCAGTCCAGAACACCAAAGCCAAAATTGCCAGTGCTTTAGCCAATGCACAGCGCAAACTGCCCAAGGTAACCACGGCGGTTCAGCCGCTAGCGGAAGCCACCGTTCAGGATGGTGGGAGTGTTTACGATGATTTTCCTGACCTCGATAACCTGCTAGGGGTTTCCTCCGTCTTCCATATCTTTGCGCGTGAAGCGGAGCTGAACGCCCACACCAATGGGAACTTGGCCGTACAAAATCTGACGGGGAACGTTAACTTTGGGACCAACATCGTCGAAGAACTTCTCGATAAAGATATTTCTTACATACAGAACTTCACCAAATTGGCGAACAGCTCCTTTGTTTCTTCGGGGGCAACGCGTGACAACAAGGTCATCTTCGGTGAAGGCCTCAACGTGGATATCAGCAACCCTAACCGGCCAACGGTCAATGGCGTTTACATCGATCACTTGGTCGCCAATGAAGTCTACCAAGACAAAAATGGCCAGACCTACATCGATTTCGACGCTGAGTTTGCCAAATTGAAGGCGACGAATGAGTCGTTAGCCAACAAAAAGAGTGAGGCCAGCTATAGCAATAGCGACTTTACCGATCAAAATAACCGGGCGAGTTTTAAAATCAAGTTAGCCACTGCTTTTAACACAAAATAAAAACACCAAGACGAAAAAATCCGGTATCATTGAAGTTCCTACACAAACAATGAAAGAGGTTTTCGTCTTGATGCAAGAACAGCTTACCATATCTCGTCGCAAGGGTCACCATTTGACCGAAATTGAACGTGGAATCATTGCCGCTTTACACGCTGCTGGTGCCTCTAACCGCGCTATCGCTAAGTCGATCGGTGTTTGTCCACAAACAATCAATAACGAGCTTAGACGGGGCCAGACGCGTCAGGTTAAGCGCGTCAACGGGAAGCTTCGGCCCTTTTCAAAATACCTACCAGACGCCGCTCACACGCGTTATCTGATGAATCGCTTAAGGTGCCACCGTTCCTCCAAATTTGACCAATGCCAAGCCTTCTTAAACTACTTTGTAGAGCACTTTAAGGCCGATGACTGGTCACCGGATGAGGCGGTTGGTCGGGCCAAACACGACTGTAAATTTCTTGCGGAAGAGATGGTCTCGACGTCGACCCTTTACCACTATATTGATGCCCAACTTTTAGAGATTCGCAATATCGATTTAACGGAGAAGACCCAGCGCCGCATCGCTCACCATTACATTCCTAAAAACAAAAAGCGGCTCGGCCCCGGGATCGAAGAACGGTCGCAGGCGGCCAATGATCGCTCGGAATTCGGTCACTTCGAAATTGATACGATCGTTGGTAAGCGTAATGGGCATGAGAGCGTCGTGTTGAACTTGATCGAACGTCAAACCCGAACTGCCATTTTGCGATTAATTGACGGCCGTGATGCGGATTCGGTCGCTTATGCCATGCAAGATATCAAACGTCAATATGGTCACCTGATTCGTTCAATTACCGCCGATAACGGTCCAGAATTCTCGACCCTAGCGGCCGTCATGGCCGACACGGCACCTGTCTATTTTGCCCATCCGTACACATCATGTGAACGGGGCACGAATGAAGTCCACAATCGCATGATACGACGTGATTTACCTAAAGGTTTGTCACTGGATACGGTGAGCCCCGCTAGGATCGCCACTATCCAAGCCAAGCTAAACGGTTCACCTCGTCGTCTACTAGACTACGACACACCGGCCGAACGCTTCGCCATCGCCGCCGGCTCGGCTCAGCGCTTGGCCTAGGCACCATCTTGATATCGGAATATCCTGGGGCTGTTTTGTGTGGCTAACTTGTTCTTGCAATTTTCGGCGATTATTAATTTACCAGAACTCCAGAACACGCAGTTGGACCGGGTGGTGGATGTCAGAACGGTGGTTCGACAGGTGCACAGTGAGGTCGTCAACCTGGACGAAAAAGAAATTCGTCGGCAGATTATTGACCTGTTTGTGCAGCAACTGGGTCTTTTTACTGAAGACGAGCCTGAAACGGAACAAGACGATCAGGCCCAGGAGGTTGAGGAGTATTGGGATGTCAGTCCAGATTTTAATTTTATTGCGCAGTGTTTGGTGGATCAGTTGCAAGTGGCCCATCAGTTACCAGAGTTAACGGCCACGCAGCGGGTCAATCGGGCGTTACTCAATCAACGCTTCTTATCCGCTTCGTCGCGACTATGGCCGGACTTAATTGCCAATAAGATCATTATTGCCGATCAGTGGCGCCAGACAAATCGGTTCGTATTGGAGTGTGGCGATGACTATGCCTTGCTACTGGATGAGCGGCGGACGCCTAGTACCGCTAAGCCGTTTGTCATTGCCGTTGGCGTCGCGCGTTCACTAGGCGTTGGTATTCCAGAAGAGCAATTATCAACGCGGATTCACCAGGTCTCAGAACAGGTTTTACCGGGGTATCCTATCAATATTAGTTTGGTCAAGGAAGCCCTCCGCGATAATGCGTTGGCGCGCGTTCAGGATGGTTATGTGATGGCGACGCCGTTGGTACACCGATTCGCGATGCACACGGCAGACGAAGGGGACGCTTAATATGCAGTTACAAGAACATTTATCACCGGTGAGTTTTCACCTAAGAAATTTCAACAAGTACCAGACGTTAGACATGCCAGCGGCGGTTAATGGGAACCTGACCCTCATCGGTGAAAACGCCGCTGGGAAGACGACCTTAGCGAACTGCTTCTTCCCAATGCTTATCGATGGTTCAATCGCCACGCCGTCATTTAATCCGGCGAGGGGAACGGATCGGGTTGACCGTACGACGGGGCCACGGAACAGTTCTCGCGATATGCGGACATTTAACAGCATGTTGTTGGGGTGGGGGCCAGGTGCAATGAAGGTGCGCACCGGCTACAGTTATCTGCGGCTGCAATCCGCTCAGCGACAAGCCATCCTAGGGATCGGGGCACACCGTAATGTGAGTGAGAAACGCCAGCCAACGTGGTGGTTCGTGGTGTTAACCACTGATGTGACGACGCCAGTTGATGTGGTCACGACTGATGAGGCGGGCGCAAGCCTAGAATATGCAGACTTTGTCGCGGCTAACGAAGATCTAGGCAAGCAGTTTCATGTCTTTAAAACGGTCGAGGAGTATCACACCTACGTGGCGACCAAAGTTTACGGTTTCAGTAGCGGTACGGAGCTGACCAAATTGGCTGCTGTTTACCGGTTATTGGCGTCACCAATTTTAACGGCTGGTAATGCCCGCTTCACGCCGATTCGTGAGGCCTTAAAGAATGCGCAGGAGGGAATTGATGCGCAAATCATCAATGACGTGGCTTCGGCACAACGTGAGGTTAATCGGACCAACGGCAGTTTGCAGCGAATTCGGCGAGCTCAGGATCGTTTACAAAAAATGAAAAAAGAGATTTTTTGGCGAAACTTAAATCGGATCGATGAACGCATGTTGCAGGCGTATAGCCAAACACAGCATGACTATGAGATGAAGCAAGAGAAGTGTGTGCAGGCCAAGCAACGGATCGTTAAATTTGAGAAGAAGTTGGCGCTTTTGCAGACTAACTTAGAACAATCCACGCTGACTCTGAAAAAGTTGCGGCAAGAAAAAGCCAATCAGGCGACGATTGCGGAACAACGCAAACAGTACGAACAGCGGCTGGTTGATTTGGAACGGCGGTTAAAGCAATATCGCCAGCAAAAGCAGCGATTGGCGGAGCTAGAGGATCAGGCGACAGCGATTGCGGAACAACTGGCGGAACTGACGACCCAGCAAAAGAATCTGCATGAGTCTCAGTTACGACCACTGTTAACGGATTTGGCAACGCGGGCCACTGGCTTAACCGAGCTCATGCAAGTCGTAAGTGAAGTTGATCCTGCCGTATTGGCTAAACGATTGGCAAGCTACGTACGTGAGCAACAGCGGTTGTGCCAACGCTATCAAGACGACGAACGGGCGAAGCAGCACGTGAGCCAAGATGTTCAAATTGTGACGGACATGCAGGGCGAATTAGACAGTCGAATCGATCAACATGCTAGTGGTGCCTTGCAGTCTCGCGTGCGGAAGGACTTGCATCAGGATAACCAGGAGGTTCATGAAGCCGGAGCGGCTAAAATGAATGCCGAGTTCCAGCGGTTGGTGGACCATCAACAAGAATTACTGAAGGCACATTCTGATTTGAAAGCAAACTTAGCAACGCCTACGAAGCTGGCGGAGCTTTCTGACAAGCAACAGGCGCTGGCCGATATCTTGGCAAAATTGACGGTTAGCGAGCAGAAAAGCCAGCGATTAGCTGAGAAGCAGTCCGACTTGATTGGCCGAATTCAGGATGTCCAAGGGTCGATGGAATCGGGCTTCGATGAAGACCTGGTTACGGCAGAGATCGCCACCGTGACACAGCGGCGAGATGCCTTGGTAGTCGATTTGACGATTAACGACAAGATCAAGCAGGTGGAGATGGAACAACATCGTTTACGCGACCAACAACAAGACTTTAGTGGTCAACAAGCGACCGCTCAGGGGGAAATCAAGACGTTGACCGCTGACATGACACAACAGCAACAGGCGCTAGCCGAATTACGTCAGCGCATTGAAGCGGCCTTACAGACGCTATCGCCATACCGGCCCGAGCAGGTCAACTTAGCGACGGCAGAAGACGTTTTAGCGTTTGTTCAGGGGCATGCCAGTGAGGTTCGGAACAGTCATTTTGAAGATTTATCCAGTCAGATTAGTAAATTAATTCACCATAATAATCAGGATGGCATCGATCGTAATGCGTTGGACACCGTATTCGAGGAACGGGGACATACGGCGGAAGCCAGTGCGATGCGTCAGCAACGGTCTGTGATAAAAAATGAATTGAATGTGGTCGCTTTTGGCATCAATGATGCGATTATTTTGATGAAATCGGATGAGTCTCACGTGGAACAAGCGTTGTCGGTGCTTCAATCCGGAAATGATGCGGCTCAGCAGTATTACTTGGCATCGGCTATCAGTACCATTATGACACAATATAACTTAATCGATAGTTACAATCAGATGCTGAGTGAAGGTGTCAGCCGCGAGCAGAGTATTAAGTTGAAGGTTGCCTTAACGCCGGCCAATGTGACGGCTCAGGTGATTGCGGAGGCACGAAATCCACAATTGACGCAACGGCCAAATCTGGAAGCCGAAATTTCGGATCGTTTGCGGAAGCTGGCCAATGACTTGTCGGTCGCTGACGATGATGAAGCCTTCATGCACAAGGCGCAGGAAATGTTGGATACGCGGCAGTGGTCGGATTTCAAGGTCTTGATCAAACGCCGGCAGAGCGATGAGAATCATTATGAAGAGGTTGATGATAAATTTGTTCAGTCCGGTGGATCGGGGGCTGAAAAGGCGCAAGCGATGGTGCTGCCGTTGTTGTTGGTTCCTAAGATGGTTCTGCGACAGGCCAGTTTGACCGATGCCCCTTACCTCGTCATGTTCGATGAGTTTGCGGATAAGTTGGATCCGGAAACGGCCAAATCGTTTGCGAAGACGATTGCCCGTTTTGGTTTCAACTTTATTGCAACGATGCCCGGTGGCGCCCAGAATAAAATTTTAGCCGATGGTGTGGATAACATCGCCTACGAGGTGATTGCCCCCAAAGCTGATAATGACCAGCGATTCCATTTGAATCAGGTCCATAAAGCGTTGACTTGGGAGGCCGTCCATGAGTCCGTATCGTAAGGCCTATGAGGAAGCGATGTCACGGAAGGCGCCGGCAGAGGCGGCCAAACTAGATGCCCTTTTTGCTAAAATTGCGAAGGGAGAATTGCTGCCACCACGGGGGCAACAGGCGGTTGATCTGGGGTTGACGGCACACAGCCTGAATGATGCGCATGAAAATCCGGCAGTGTACGACTATTATCAATGGGTGTTGGAAAACTGTTTTAACGGTCAGCCGGTGAATGAATTGTCGGCAAAAATGATCGGTATGGCTTTTACCTGCACGAATGTTTTTCGAACGGACTTACCACAACCGTTGACGCTGAATCCATGGCAAATCTCGGCATTGGGAGACTATCCGTTAGCGACTCAACGGGCGGTGATTGTGGAGAACAATGGTGTCTTCATTTGGTTAGCAAAGTTGCATCCGGATTGGCCACTGATTAATCAGTCGGGAAATGATTTTAATACGGCGTATGTAAGGCTTATCCAACGCCTGGAAGCCCGTGGCATGGCGTTTACTTACATCGGCGATCTGGATAGCCGCGGTATTCAGATGGCGGACAACCTTTTTCGCAAGCTTCGGCGGACACCGGTAGCGACATTCACAGCGATTCAATCACCGGCGAATGTTGCGAGATGGTTAACGATGATGGGAAAGGTCAACGTCAAACGAACACGGCAGCTAACGGTACAAACACCGATCTTTCAGCAAGAATTAGATTCTATTCACTTGTTTGGTGTCTTTGTTGAGCAAGAGCAGCTGATTGCGGTGTATGAGCGGTTAATCGCGGCTTGGCTGAAAGAAGATTGCCTATAAGTCTGCCAGTAGGTAAATGACGATCTACTGAATCGGTCTTTGCACAGAAATTTGCGGTTTAAAAAACGGATGGCGCAATCACGTCATCCGTTTTTTTAGTTAACCGCTAACCCCATCATAGCCAATGAACGTAAAGTATGTCCGACCACTGATTCGGTACAGACTATCAAAGGTACCGGCAATTCCGTTGTCCTCGTTACCGGCGTTGTGTTGGGGATCATGTAAGTTTTTAAGGGTGAGACTGTACTGATAGGGGCCACTGTGACTCACGCGTTTGGTCTTAAGTCCCGTCAGACTGTGGCTGAAATACAGCACCCGGTAAGGATCGTGAAAGCTAGTTTTGGTGATCTTAGCCATTCCGGTGGGCTTTTGCATGAAGCCCAATCCCGCGTTAGCCTTGTCATCGTAGGTCATGTATTCCACGTAGCCATCCGGTGTGACGCGAATGCTGGCCGTGGTCGTCTCCTCGGCACTCAGGGCGGCCTTGGCCCCACCTAGATACAAATCGCCGTGGCTGTAGGCTGGCATGAATTTTGGGGCCGAGATGCGCTTGAAGGCGGTAAGCTTATCCGTGGCCTTCAACGTCGCCTGTGGATCGTAGGCACCGGCACCCGGGTCGATGGTGTAACCGACCGGTGCACTCTGTTGAATCAGCGGATAGCTTAGGCGGGCCAAATAGAGTTGCAGGGTGGGGACCAGAAAGTCGCCCGATTTGGTGCTCGTGAGATTACCGGCCACCACCGTGCCGACTGGCAGGGTGAGGTCGCGGCTGATGGCGTGACCAACCTTGTGTGTTGGCACGAAATTGACCTTCACCTTAATGGTCCGGGTTAATTCAAAGTATTGACTGAGATTGAGAAAGTCAGTGCTGGCCGTAAAGTTACCGACCTTAACCAGTGCACTGGGCTTTTCGGTTTGGGCACTGATTGGCCGGGTGCCGACAACTAATGCTGCCAAAAAGGCTAACAGCCCGACACTGAATTTAAAGAACTTGTGCATGCGGTGACCTAGCCTCCTACGAAAATTGAGATACGTTCAGTATACCGGAAACTTTCAGAAAAATAAACGAACAAATGTTCTTTTGTGCCGCGAATTTCGGCGGTTAACCCGGGTTATATATTTCGGAATTTTCCAGAGCAAGCAAACCATGCGGGTATTTATCGGCCAAGTTGTGTAGACTGAATTTAGTTTCAGAGGAGGGGATTGTGTTGACAATTGGTGAACAGATTAAAATCCAACGTGAGTCACGGGGATGGTCGCAACAGGTGCTAGCGGAGCGACTAAAGATTTCCCGTCAGTCCATTTCGACTTGGGAACAGGGAACCACGCTCCCAAGTTTCGCCAATGTGCTGTTGCTTAGTGATACTTTCAACGTCACGATTGATGAGTTGATCCGGGGAGATGACCGGTTAGTGAAAACTTTGAAGCGGCCGGTAACCGCGCCACTGGGTCTTATCGCTGTTTGTGGACTGGGGATCGCCATTCCACTAGCTATTGGGATGTTGAGCCTGGGCGTGTCGGTGGCGACTATGACGGATTGGGTGCAGACGCCGGTTCTCGTGGGCGTTCTGGTACTGATGGGACTCATTTATCGCCAGCAACGGCAGCGGAGCGCGCCGTTGACACGAGTGGTGATTGGTTTGGCAATCGTGATTTTGGCCTTGTTGCTGTTGCCACAGATGGCGGATGTCTTGATTGGTTTTGGCGATGGCTTACGAACACAGGGATAGTCTGAAAGGTCAGTATAGATGCTGGCCTTTTTTGAAATTCAGCAAAGCGTTATTTGGGGGAAGCGTGCATTGTAAAAGCATCTGGGACGTTATCGTTTTTTAAGTTCAGAAAAATAACCCGGGAAATTTTGGAGCGTACGCGTCGTAGACGGACTGGCATTTTCCAAATAAAGGCCTCATCGATTCGTCATTCTAGGCGATTAACGTTGTATAATGAACGTATTGTAACCGTTTTAGAAAGGATGTAATCAGATGAAAGCAGATTTGACGTGGCTTGATGATCCGCAAACATTTCGCATCAATCAGGCGCCCGCACACAGTGACCATCGGGCTTATGCGACTGAAGCCGAGGCTGACCAGCAGCAAAGTCAGTTCGTTCAGAGCTTGGATGGTCCCTGGGGCTTTCAATTTGCCCGCGATCCCCAGCACCGGCCAGTGGGCTTCTATCAACCAGATTATGATCGCTCGGACTTTGACCAATTGACTGTGCCAGGGCACATCGAGCTGGCCGGATATGGTCAGATTCAGTATATCAACACGGCCTATCCCTGGGAGGGGAAGCACTATCGCCGCCCCGCTTACAGTCAAGGTGCCGATCAGCCGGAACGCGGGATGTTCAGTACCGATCCCGAGAACACCGTGGGCGCTTACGTCAAACGCTTCACCCTGCAACCGGGTTTGCAACATCGGCGGGTTAGCATCGAATTTGATGGCGTTGAGCAGGCCATGTTCCTGTGGCTGAACGGCCAGTTCGTCGGTTATGCCGAGGACAGCTTTAGTCGCTCTGAGTTCGATCTGACCCGTTACCTGCAACCTGGGGAGAATCTGCTGGCGGTGGAAGTCTTTAAACACAGTACGGCGGCCTTTCTCGAGGACCAGGACATGTTTCGTTTCTCGGGGATCTTCCGGAGTGTCCGGTTGGTCGCTAAGCCAGCGCTTCACTTGGAGGATCTGACGATTCGGGCCGGGGTAGATCCGGCATTGACGACGGGCCAACTGACCTTGGCGCTACAGTTGTCAGCGGCCGAACAGCTAGTTGGTGCGGTTCAGCTGACCTTACAGGATGCGACGGGTCAACCCGTGTGGACCGCGGAACACGCGTTAGCTGAGACGGTGAAGTTGGATACGACTCTACCACATGTTCACCTCTGGAACCATCACGATCCTTATCTCTACCGGCTGTTGGTGACGTTGACCGATGCAACCGGTGCTGTGGTCGAAGTCGTGCCTTATCCGGTGGGCTTCCGTCGCTTTGAACTCAAGGATAAAGTGATGACCCTCAATGGCGAACGCCTGATTATAAATGGCGTTAACCGTCATGAGTGGGATGCGCATCGCGGTCGGGCGGTCACGATGGCCGACATGACCAGTGACCTACAGACTTTTCGCGAGAATAACATCAACGCCGTGCGGACCTGTCACTACCCGGATCAGCCGGTCTGGTATGACCTGTGTGACCGCAACGGCATCTACATGATGGCGGAGAATAACCTGGAAACCCACGGCACCTGGCAGAAGATGGGGGTCGTGGAGCCGTCCTATAACGTTCCCGGGAGCTTACCGCAGTGGCAGCTGGCGGTGCTCGATCGCGCCAAGAGTAACTATGAGATGTTTAAAAATCACCCGGCCATTTTATTCTGGTCGTTGGGAAATGAATCTTACGCGGGTGAAGACCTGGCCGCTATGGATGCCTACTACCACCAAGCTGACCCAACCCGGTTAACCCACTATGAAGGGGTCTTTCAGAACCGGGCCTACGCCGATCGGATTTCTGATGTGGAAAGCCGGATGTACAATCCGCCCCGTGAGATCGAAAAATATTTACAGGAGCGTCCGGCCAAACCGTTCTTGGACTGTGAGTATATGCATGATATGGGGAATTCCCTGGGTGGCATGGCCAGCTACGCACAGTTGATTGACCGTTACCCGATGTATCAGGGTGGCTTTATCTGGGACTTCATTGACCAGGCACTCTGGGTTAAGGATCCAGTTACCGGAAAGTCCGTCCTGCATTACGGTGGGGACTTTGATGACCGCCACGCCGATTATGAATTTTCTGGAGATGGGCTGCTCTTTGCAGACCGGACACCTAAGCCAGCTTTACAGGAGGTGCGCTATTACTATGGCCAACACAACTAAATTAAATCTAATCTTTGGTGATGTGACGTTGGGGGTGAGTGGCCCTCACTTCCGCTATATTTTTGCCTACGACCGGGGTGGCCTAGAATCCCTGGTGCGCTATGGTAAGGAGTGGCTCTACCGGACGCCGGTGCCAGCCTTCTGGCGGGCCACCACGGATAATGACCGGGGAAATGGGTTCTCCCGGCAGTCTGCCATGTGGTTGGGTGCCGACCTGTTTACACACTGCACGGCGGTTGCTGTGCGGGTGGATGGTCAGTCGATTCCGCTGCCAATCGCCCCGGAAAACAACCGGTATACCGATCATGAGACGGCAACGACGGTGGGGATCACCTTTACCTACACGACGCCGACCGTTCCCGCGACAACGGTTGATGTCACCTATGATGTGAACGCGGATGGCGGACTAACCGTGGCCGTCCATTACCACGGGGTAGCTGGTTTGCCGGAGCTCCCGGCACTGGGATTACGCTTCATCATGCCCACGCCGGCCAGTGGCTTCGACTATCAGGGGCTCTCGGGGGAGACCTATCCGGACCGCATGGCGGGTGGTCAACCGGGAACGTATCACGTCGCTGGGTTGCCCGTGACACCATACCTGGTTCCGCAGGAGTGCGGGATGCACATGGCGACGGACTGGGTGACCGTGACGCGGGAACGGACGTTAAACAACGCCGACCCCGATCATGAGCCTTTCCAGTTAACGGTCAAACGGCAGGATGCACCGCTGGCCTTCAGTTGCCTGCCGTACACGCCCAGTGAATTGGAAAATGCCACGCACCAAGAAGAATTGCCAACGCCGCGGCGCACGGTGCTCACGATCTATGGCGCCGTGCGGGGTGTCGGTGGTATCGACAGTTGGGGTGCAGACGTTGAACCGCAGTATCACATTGCGGGGGACGTGGACCACGACTTTCATTTTGAGATTGCGGCGAGTGTCCAAAATTAACGGGTGTGACTAGGAAAGCAACTGTCGCGAGAAAACCAGTTTGAGATGCTATAATCAGCAACAGAAATCATCAGTGACTGAGTTAGAAATTCGTCGAAAATTTCTAACTCAGTTTTTGCTGGAATGGGTGGTAGACGACATGAAATCGGTATTCTTAGTGTTAATGTTATTGCTGGCGGTGATTGGTGGTCATGTGCTGAGTCAGCACTGTCCGCGGATTCCCCAGCCGTTCTTTTTGATGGAACAGCTCTATTGGCAGCAGTATTTTTGACGAAATGAGTTATCTTCAGAATCGCTCGGCTTTTTTAGTTTAAGATGAGACTCAAGGTGGGGTGGCTAACGTCAGGCGTTGGTCACCCTATTTTGGGGTTAATACGCGTACGCGGGTGAACGTGACCACAAAGATAATCATAGGTAAATTCGAACCAATTGAATTTAGGCAAGGGGCACGCTTGATTGATAAACCTAGGGGAAATTAGACCAATGAAGGAAAATGCGTCGTAACAGTCTGGGCGCGGTTTGGATGCTTGTCACGGGTTCCGGGGGATGGTATAGTTTTGATAGTCAATAAGATGGTATCGATTAAAACAGCGTTACAACAAGATTTAAGCAGGATCAAAGTGTTTGACTGGTTATTATAATTCTGATAAAAGATGGATAATATTTTAGATGAATTGACGCAAGGTTAACGTTGGCGATCAGCGCAAGGAGGAGTTTTTATGCAACGCGTAGAGTCCGGAAACTGGCACCGTGTTATTGGATTATGTTTAGTCACTTTTATGATGGCTTTGGGTTTGGGATTATCCGCAACACCGGCTTTGGCTAAGTCGATCGACAAACAGCTGACGCAAACGGAAAGAGCCACGGCGGTCAAGAAAGACAAGCAGACTTTGAAGTCTGTTACCTTGAATGCCAAGGGGTTGTCAAAGGCCTGGAAAGCGGTTCTTCAACACAAGATTAAGGTACTCAAGCAGTTGAAGAAGACGGTGGCGCGTGAAAAAGGTCGGGTTTATACGACGCGACAGGCCAAGACGCTGACCACTAAAATTAATAAGCTTAATAAGAAATACACGGCTAAGCTGCAGAAGTTGAAACATCATAAGGATCCGGCGAATATTCATTACGCTTACTATATCAATGGGAAAGATGATATCTCCTTTATGAAGGAGAAGCTGAAGCGGGTCGGTAATCGGGTATACATCGTTTGGGGCATTAATGAACATAACGGTAAATTTACAAATTATGGCGGCCATGGTAGCGGGTTTACGTTTGGCTAGGTGATATTGCACAAGGGCCTGGGACAACAGCCCAGGCCTTTTTTGACGCCGAACCGATCTCGTTGAAACGTGAGCCAACAGGAAACTACTTCCGCCGAGAACTTTTTTCTTATTTCTCCTTTTAATGGCCCGAAACACGGGCCGATTGGGCCAACTCTCTCAGCGGGAGCGTGCCGTTGCCGGTAGTGTCACCGATGCTGCTGCATTGGCGACGGCTTTGCAGGGACAGAACGTGGTCTTTGCGGCCTTGAGCGGTCAATTGGCGGGCATGGCCCAGAGCCTGGTAACGGCCATGGACGTGGCCGGCGTCAAGCGTCTCTTATTCATTGCCTCAATGGGAATCTACAATGAAATTCCAGCTAGCGTGGGTGCGGGCGGCAACTTGGCCGGTAATCCGATGCTGCAAGGCTACCGAGACGCTGCCGATATCGTGGAAGCCTCTGATTTAAACTATACGGTCATCCGGCCCGGTTGGTTCGATAATGGCAATGACACGGACTATCAGGTGACCAAGAAGGGCGAGCCCTTTGGCGGTCATGATGTTTCGCGGAAGAGTATCGCCGATCTGGTGATGCGGCTGGCGCACGATGAGACTTTGGGGTCACGTGATAGTCTGGGAATCAATCGGAAGTGAGCATGATGAAAGCATCGTTTAAAATGTTTCATGTGAAACAATATTAGGCCAAAAAATGGCGGCGCACCTTGATGGGTGGCCGCTATTTTTAACCTTATTTTTCTGGGAGCTGTGCCACCCATAATCCACTGATAATGGTGGCTAGCATGAGTCCTAGAAGGATCAGCAAAACAGGGTGCCAGCTCCCAAGGCTGTCGTGGATTCGGCCAAAGACTACCGGCCCAATGGCTGCCAGCAGATAGCCCAGCGACTGGGCGATGGCCGAACGATTGGCAATGACGCCGACGTGCTGGCTACTGGTCGCGATAAGGGTCAGTGCCAAGGAAAAAATCAGGGAGCAGGTGAAGCCTAGCAAGCCGGCCGCCAGCCACCAGCCGATACCGGACCACAGGAGCGCGGCCATACCCCCTAGATAGCCTATGACTAGCAGAACTAATAGGCGACGCAGGTTGGTGATAGCGTTTAGGACCAGCGCGGCTGGAATTCCCACCACTTGAAAGACGGCGAGTAGCGTGCCAGCCAGGGCTGCCGAAGCACCAAGAGTTTGAAAGATCGTGGGCAGCCAAGTGGTTAAGCTATAGAAGATCAGGGACTGGAGACCCATGAAGAGGGTTAGTTTCCAGGCGTGTGGATCATGGCGCAGTGTTTCCCCTAGACTAAGCTGAGTTGCAGAAGTGGTCACTGCTTGCTGGAAACTATGCCGTGGTAATCGGATTGCCACAATCAGTGTCGCGGCGGCTGGCAGAGCAAATCCCATCAAGACGGCCTGCCAGCCCCACAGATGCGCCAGAGGAATGGCCCCCGCCGTACCGATAGCCGCCACGACATTCATCGTTACCGCGTAGTAGCTGGTCAGGCGGGCAGCGGCCCCCGTTGTTGTGACTTGGGCTACCATGGTCGGTACCAGAACGTTTAGCAGGGCAACGGCGAGCCCAATCAGTAAGGTTCCCATCAGCAAGGTACCGGTGGTGAGGGGACGAAGGAGGTTGGCTAATAGAAGGACGCCGTTGGTGAAGAAGATTAGAGGACGGATGCCGAATCGGTTAATCAGACGTGGAGCCACGATGGCACCACCGGCGAAGCACAGCAGGGGAAGTGTGACCAGTAACGCGGTCAGTGTACTGTCAACGCGTAAGGTACGCTGAATGGCCGAAAATAGTGGGGTAACAGCCGTGACTGCTAGTCGCAGGTTCATGGCGGTGATGAGAATTAGGGTAATCTTGATGTTTTTTTGCATAAAAATAGAACACTCCTTAGGCTATTCCAGCCTAGTAGAAGTGTTCTAACTAGTAACATGACGGGGAATTCCCGCTTTCGGAAGTTTAATTGACGCTAGTATACCGGATATTAGAGAAAAAGGAAAGGGGAAATCTTGCGTGATACTAGATAAATTGAATCAACGACATCAGCACTGGCACCACGATAATGAACAGGACCGTACTGGTCGTGACCACGTTGGTGGCGTATTCCACGTCACCGTGGGCCTCATTGGCCAGGATCGGCAGGACCGCTAACATTGGCGTTGCGGATTGCACAATCAACGTTTGCGAAGCCAGAGTTGGGAAGCTGGCGCCGAGGTGACCGGCAGCTAAGAGCACGCCCACCATCAAAATGGGGGACAGGACGAACCGACCCAGCAGGGCGACAACCGTATCACGGTCGAAGTGAATACTCTTTAAGCCGGCGTCCGCCAGCACGATCCCAATGTAGATCAGGGACAGCGGCGTGACCAGGTTCCCCACGTAAGTCAGCGTGGAATTAACGAAGCTGATCTTGAGGACGGGGATGTTGAGCAGCAGGAAGACCAGTGCCACCAGGAACCCCACGAGTGGCATGGGGATGACCTTTTTCCAGTCGATGTGGTTGTGATGCTTTTCCTTCGGCTTAGTGGGATCATCATTTGAGATCAGGAAGACCCCAAAGGCCCACGTGGAAACGGTGTTGACGATATAGTAGACCAGAAAGTAGGTCATGCTCTTATCGCCAAACAGGGCAATGTTCAAGGGAAGCCCAATGAAGATGGTGTTGGCGTTGACGACGGCGTTGATGAAGATCCCCTTACGACCAGGACGCACGTGCATCAGTCGAACCAGGCCAAACGCAATCACGTAGCCAATGATGACCGCGAGAAAGGCGTAGACCAGATACCCCGAGAAGGAGACCAGCTGGCCACGGGTTAAACGACTCAACACGGAGACGAAGATGGAGGCTGGCAGGGCAATGTTCTTAATGAATTTGGAAATGGTTCCGCCGAATTTATCGTCGAACCAGCCTTGTCGCCGGAGGACAAAACCGAGGATCATGATTAAAACGACGACGAGGACACTTTGAATTGAATTCCATAAAACAGCCACGAGTGACGACCTTCTTTCAAATAATTTTCAATCAGCTACTTATGCTTAGTGCTGTAAGGTATTTATTGGTTTTCACATTAATGGTGGTGACACAATTTAATCATGCACAAGGCTTATTAACGCATTGCGCCAGCAGGAGGTAAGCTGAGCCAACTCCTGCTGGCGCAATAATCACTGTAAATTTTTTCGAAAACTAGTCGATGTTTTGGTATTCGGGAACCCACTTCATGTCGGCTACGGCTTGCTTAGCGTCGGCAACGGGTTCCTTGTTGAGCTTCTGATCGAGCACGCTTTGGGCCACGATTTCAGCCAATTTTTGTGAGAACTCGGTCAATTGAGAAACGGGTGGCAAGACGGCAGCGCCGGGTTGCGTGGTGTCCACGATACCACCCAGGGCATGGCAAGCGGCGGAGAGCGTTTCGCCGTTCAGGACCTTGGCCTTAGCGGCGATCAGACCGAAGCCTAAACCAGGGTACATCAAGGCGTTGTTGCCTTGGCCAATGTGGTAGGTCGTGCCCTTGTAAGCCACGTCGCTGGCAGGAATCCCGGTGGCAATCAGTGCCTTACCGTCCGTCCATTTGATCAGGTCAGCCGCAGTTGCTTCGGCCAGCTTGGTTGGGTTGGACAGAGGGAAGATGATTGGCCGTTCCGTGTGGGCAGCCATGTCCTTGACGATGGCTTCGGTGAAGGTTCCCGGTTGCGTAGAGGTTCCGATCAGAACGGTTGGGTGAACGGTCTTAACAACCGCTGCCAGGCTCGTTAAGTCGTCGGCGTTGTCAAATTCGGCCCGGTCACGCGTAAAGGGCTTCTGTGCGGCGGTCAAATCAGGGGTGTCATTGAATAACAGACCTTGCTTATCGACCGCGTAGAAGTGCTTGCGTGCTTCGTCTTCGGAGAGGCCGGCGCGCTTCAATTCGTCGAGAATCTGGTTGGCGATTCCCATGCCGGCAGTTCCAGCACCGAACGTCACGAACTTTTGGTCCTTGATGTCTTCCTTGGAGATGTTCAGGGCGCCGAGAATCCCGGCCAGAACGACCATCCCAGTCCCCTGAATATCATCGTTAAATGTGGCAATTTTGTCCTTGTACTTGTCGAGGATGACCTGAGCGTTGGAGCGCCCGAAGTCTTCCCAGTGCAGGAGTGATTCTGGAAATAGCTTCTGTTCTGCGGTAACGAAGCGGTCGATGACGTCATAGTACTGGTCACCGTAGACCCGCTTGTGGTGATTCCCAAGGTATAGGGGATCGGCCAATAATTTTTCGTTGTTAGTCCCGGCATCGATGCTGACGGGAAGGACTTGGGCGGGATCGATTCCGGCTGCGGCGGTGTAAACCATCAGCTTACCCACGGCGATGTCCACACCGTTAACGCCCCAGTCGCCCATGCCGAGAATACCTTCGGCGTCGGTGACAACCACCAGCCGAATATCGCGGCCGTCAGCGGCGTTCTTCAGGGAAGCCTCGATGTTGTCGGGGTCATCAACGGAGATGAAGGCGGCATTTTGAGGATCCGTGAAGAGGTGACTGTATTCTTCAATAGAGTCGGCAACCGTGGGGTCGTAGACGATTGGCATGAATTCCACCACGTGATCGTCCATTAAACGGAAGAAAAGCGTCCGGTTTTCATTGAATAAGGTCATCAAGAAGAGCCGCTTTTCCAGGTTGTTGGGCTTGCTTTGGAATTGGGCGTAAGCCTGGGTGGCCTGTTCGTCCAACGTTTGGACGTGGCTAGGTAGCGTGCCGACTAGGCCGAGTGCTTGGCGTTCAGCCTGAGTGAACGCGGTGCCTTTGTTTAAAAATGGGTTATTTAAGATGGAAGCTGTAGATTTCATAAATTAAGTTCCTCCAATTCGTTATCAACTTTACAAGCCATACTATAGTCGGTCAGGAAAACTATAGTCAAATCTGGCAGTCATTATAAAAATAATTTATAATAGGCCTATTAAGTCTGTTAAAAGGGGATTCCGAAATGAACACCAAAGATTTGGCTTATTTTGATCGCTTAATTAAATTGAAAAACTTTTCGCAGGTGGCCGCCGAGTTTGGCGTCACCCAGCCAACCATCACCACCGCTATTAAACGCCTGGAGACCGAGTTTGGGACGAAGCTATTTTTACGTGACCGGGTGCATCGGGACCTCGCCGTGACGGCCAGTGGCCAACAACTGGCGATTCATGCGACGGCCATTTTAAAGAGGCTTGATCTCGCTCACCAAGAAATCACGCGGCTAACTCAGCAGCGGACCGTACTGGGATTGCCGCCCATCATTGAGAATCACTATTTCCCCCGGGTGGCGGCGCATTTGCAGGAACGGGGGATGCTGGAAAACATCGAGACGTTAGAGGGGGGATCGGTCTGGCTGCGCAACGCCTTGCGGGACGGCCAGGTGGATCTGGCCTTACTGGGGTCGACCGAACCCCTGTCGTACAAATCCATCGTGGCCGAGGAATTTGACCGCAAGCCCTTCAATATTTTTGTGTCACGGCAGCACCCCCTCGCAGCGCGCAAACGGATTTACTTCAGTGAATTACGGCGGGAAAGATTCGTGCTCTTCAACAATAGTTTTATCCACGATGCGGCGTTTAACCAGCTGGCCCGGCGAAATCACTTTCGACCGGACGTGGTGTTCAGAGCCCGCGATACCCACATCATCATGAACTTGGTGGCGGAAAACGTGGGCGTGACCTATCTTACGGGATTGGTCGATCAGCAGCGTCGCGACGTGGTTCGACTGGAACTGTTGGATGACGAACAACCCGAATTCATTTCCAGCATCGCTTACCGCGCCTCCCACGTCTTGACGCCAGCGCAGAAACAGGTCTTGGCGGTCCTGCGAGGGACATTGGCGGAATGACGATATTTGGCCAAAAAAACTGCCAGCGACCATTAAGGCCACTGGCAGTGCAATTAGCGTTTAGGGAAAGGAATAATATTGTCTGAACCGTCATCGGTTGCTCGGAGATCGCCAAATTCCTGTTCCATAAATTTTTCAAATTCTTCTGGCGTGTCGGGAACGTCCTCGTCGTCTTCGCTCGTAATATCGGTGTAGCAGTCATTGGCCTGAGCGTACTGAATCAGTTGGCCAACGCCTTCTTGATTGGCGCGATAGGCGTAGAGAATGTGATCGATACCTAATGCCGTTGGAATCTGATCGACGGCATCGGCGGGAATGTTTTTCTTGATTTGTTTGTAGGTGTCATTATCAATGAAGGAAAATGAAAAATCACGGGTTGTAATCGTCAGAACATCATCGTCATTGGTGATGTCTTGAAGATCACGTACCGCCACGAGAAACTCTTCACGTTGATTAGAGTCGAGGTCCTTCGTGATCAGTTTGACGGTGTCCGTTGGTTTAAGCAGATGTTCTTGGCGTCGCGCCTGGGCTTCTGCCAATGCATCGTTTACCATGGCTTCAAAATCGGCATCCGACAGATGCAAGACGTCTTGTGTTGCCTGTAATGTCAACATCAAGAGGTCGCGGAAGGTGTCAACGTCTGCGTAGTTTGGCGTATCCGGGGTAAAGGTAATCTGCGGTTCGCCCTTGTCAGTGATGTTAGCTTGATAGATGATATGGTTACGACTCATGTGGTGCCTCCCATAGTTTGTCTTGGCTCCATTATACCCGGTGCTGCGACGAGTTGATACTGCTTTTCAGAACTTGTATGATGATCTTTAAAGGAGGGTGACTCATGAACTTATCCGAAAAATTTGCTTATATGGCCACGCAACAACCGTACGATGACCTCGATCCGCTGTTGATTGCGGCACGGGACCGCGCGACCGCTAAGACCAATGCATTGAATGCAAGCGATGACCCAGCCGAACGGGCGCGGCTGTTTACGGCTCTCGTGGGCAGTACTGGCGCAAATCCCGTGGTTAATCCCAATTTCCGTTGTGAGTTTGGGGCCAATATCCACGTTGGCCGTGACTTCTACGCGAATTATGACGTGGTGATGCTTGATGGCGGTCGGATTACGATCGGTGATGGCGTACTATTTGGGCCGCGAGTGGGGCTGTATACCAGTAATCACCTGTTTGATCCGATCGAACGGCAGACGGGTGGCTGTATTGCCAAACCCATTACGATTGGCAACCGCTGCTGGTTAGCGGCTAATGTGGCCGTGATGCCCGGCGTCACGATTGGGGACGGAACCATCATTGGCGCCAATAGTGTAGTGACCCACAGCATTCCCGCCAATGTGATTGCCGCGGGAAATCCTTGCCAAGTTATCCGGCCAATTACAGCGGCGGATAAGACGGGATTCGTGGGTCATGACTTCCTTTGAACCGCGCAATTTTAAGGTTTTAAACCCGCAATTTTCGAAAATTAGTGGCAGCGGCAGCTCATCCGGGGCTGCTTTTTTTATTCAGGTGGTGTATCATCGTTAAATAGTGCAAAATGAGAGGATAGAGTCTTATGTCGATGTTTTTCCGCGGGCTGTTACTAAGCATCGCGCTGGTCTCGTCAATCGGGATGCAAAATTTATTTGTTTTTAACAATGCGATTAATCAACGCCTGCCACGGGCTGGTATCGTGGCGGTGATGGTCTGGTTTGCCGATACGGCGCTGACGTTGGCGGCCTTCTTCGGAATGGGGGCGCTGATTGGCGCCCACGAGACGGTCAAGCTCGTGATCATGTTGCTGGGGGGAATCTTGGTTCTGTGGATTGGATTTGGTATTCTGCGGTCGGCCAGTAGCTTTCGGCTGGCGAGTTCCAGTCAGACCATGCCCATGGGAAAATCACTGGTCAATGCCTGGGTCGTGACCTGGGCTAACCCACAGGCGATCATTGATACCAGCCTGATGTTTGGGGCGTTGCGGAGCACGTTGGCCGATGGGGAAGTTTTCCCCTTCATTACGGGGGTCATTACCGCCACGGCCATCTGGTTCGCCGGGATCACACTGATCCTGGGCCTATTGAAGGAACGCCTGCCACAAAAGCTGATGCTGTGGGTCAACATTCTTTCCGGAATCGTGGTCATGGTCTACGGGGGATATCTCCTTTGGCAGGCCGGACAATTATTCTGGTAAAAACAGTCGACCTAAAATTGGGCAACCTAGTGGTCCCTTCGCCTTACCGGTCGGCAGATATGGTCTGGGACGGTGCGCCTGAGCCCATATCTGCCGACCTCACGGCTTACGCGGTATTCTCAGTTGACTGTGGTTAATGACTGTAACGGTCGTGATTAGTTGAACCTCGAAAGGTCAGGCAGTCGTCACTTACAGCTATTTTCGTGGTAAAACACAATCAGAGCCGGAGTGCGTCAAATTTAGTCGAATTTAATGACACAAATGCCTACCAATACCGGGACATGGTGGGGATGTCATCTTTCAATCTTTAGCTGATAAAAATAACGGTTCGTCACACCCACTTACTGGGGATGTGACGAACCGTTTTGTTTCATGTGAAACATTTAAAAGAGAATCAGCAGTCCGACCAGGATGAAGAGGACGGGCGATAACCAGGCGCCGAATCGCGCGAAAAACTTGGTGGCAGTAGTGGAACGAGCTAGGCGGTGACTGATACCGAGCCACAGGCCCACCATGACCAGAAAGACCAGGAAGACGCCACCGAATTCGGAAACCGTCAGCCGGGTGAAAAAGGGAATATAAATACTGAGATTATCGCCACCGTTGCCAATGGTCAGCGACCAGACGAGCGGCAGACTGACGGTTTGGGCCAGCCGTGGCGGTGGGGTTTGACTATGTCGGGCCGGCCACCAATTGATGAGGCCGGTGATCCCCAGAATAAAGGGCACCAATCCCAGCCAGTGCGTCCAGTGAGCCACGTTGAAGTGCAACATGCCCCGGCTGATCAGCCAGGAGGCGAGGATTAAGGTGATGATTCCCAAGTATTGGCCGAGGATAATCGTGCGTCGTTGCCGCTGGCCGTGTGCCGCCAACCACAAGAGGAGGAGCACCACCAGGTCATCGGTGTCCGTGACGAAGAAGATACCGATGCTGGTGAGAAGCAGTGAGAGTGACATGAGCAGTTCCAACCTTCATTTGAAATGAAAAAGCGGCCGTCTCAACGAGATGACCGCTTAATTTTTAACTTACTTCGTTTCTTCCTTAGCTGGTTTGTGTTTGAAAACAACCTTCATCGACAGGAAGTAGTTAACCGTGACGGCGACCGCGTGACCAATAATCTTGGTGATAGTCCCGTTGGCGCCCATAACAGAAATTCCAAGCCACAACATGACGAATTCAATCAGGTAGGTTGCTACCCGTGTGCTGTAGAAGGTTCCCATTTCCCGGAAAGGCGTCTTGGACTTGTGCTTGAACACAAACGTCCGGTCTAACCAGAAGGACCCTTGAACGACCAGCAACCAATCAATGAAGTTGGCCAGTTGATATTCAATGCCCAACGTGTGTGCTAGGAAATAGAAGAGGGCGATGTTAACAACGACGGTTAGCGCCCCGAATAACAGGTAACGCTGAACCTGACCGTGAACCTTATCTTCGACTTCTTCCAGTTGTTCTTCAAATTCGGCTTCCGTTTCGGTCAGTTCTGCCTCGTACTCAGCCGCAGTGGTCGGGTAATGGTCATGCCGTAATGGTGTTTTGTCTGATTGACTGTCCATAACTTCTGAGACCTTTCTATGACGTTTTAACCCTAAGGCGGTACCGTCATCAAAGCTTTCAGCGGTCAACCCGAGTTATGAAAACGCGTAATTAAGTTGCTAATTTAATTATACCGTTTTTAAACGTCACTGCAACGGCCCACCCTCGTGAATTTAGAAGTTAGTTGGCAACATAGGCATTCTGGTAATCCGCACTCCCGTTAAACTTGTTGTAGACAACCCCTTTGACCTTGGGATTAACCAGGGTGCTCGTGCGGCCTTCATACAATGGCGTAACGGCTTGATCCTTGAGGGCCGTTTGTGCGGCCTTAACCAGATCTTGGTAACGGGCCGTCTTGTTTAAGGCGTCCGTTCCCTCAGCAGCCTTTAAAGCGGCATCGTAAGTCTTGCTGTTGTAGTGACCCATGTTAGAGTTGCTGGTAGATTGCAGGATTTGTAGGGATTGAATTGGGTCGGCGAAGTCCATGCCCCAGCTCGTCAGGTTCAGCTGGAAGTTCCCCTTGGAAACGTTGCTGAGCATGGATGGGAAAGGCATTGCACGGACCTCAACTTTAGCGCCAAGCTTGCTGGTGATGGCGCTTTGAACAAATTCAGCGATATTTTGGCTGGCATCGTCATTGCCACAGGTGATGGTTAACGTGACGGACTTTTGGCCGAGTTGCTTCAAGGTACGTTGATACAGCGTCTTAGCTTGGGCGGGATCAGTATCCACGGTGCCCTTGGTGTAGGCATCGGCGGTGAAGTCGGCCCCCGTCTTAGGGTTCTTCATCATGTCTTTGACGCCGAAGGTCTTGGCGGGGAGTGACCCGTTCTTCAGAACCTTACTTGCTAACTGCTGGCGGTTGATGGCCAGTGAAATGGCCGTACGCAGGTCTTGGTTGGCAGCGACCTTGTTGTGTTCGTTGTATTGGATGAAGCCGATTCGACCGGCGGCCAATGATTTGAGGTCGGGGTTGTTCTTGTTCTGGGTGGTTTGTTCGCCGCTCAGGGTAACCTGGTCGAGCTTCTTAGATTGATACAGGTTGTAAGCCGTCGTGCTGTCCTTGATAACCTTGTAGCTGATGGATTGGAGCTTGACGTTCTTCTTTTCAGCGTAGTTGGCGTTCTTCTTTAACGTCCAGTTATCGCTGGTTCCACTCCAGTTGGTCAGGGTAAATGGCCCGTTGTAGACGGTCGTCTTGGCAGATGACCCGTATTTGCTACCGTATTTGTTCACGGCTTTTTCATTCAGGGGGTAGTAAGTGGTGTCGGCCATCATCTTCTTGAAGTAAGAAGCGGGTTGGCTTAACGTCACCTTGAGCTGGTACTTGCCAACGGCCTTGACGCCGAGAGTCGATGGTGACTTCTTACCGGCGGCAATGGCAGTGGCATTCTTAATGTTGGCGAACTTGTAGGTGAACTCGGACTTGGACTTCGGGTTCAGCGTCCGTTCCCAGGAGTAAACGAAGTCCTGAGCAGTTACCGGCTCACCATTGCTCCATTTGCCATCGTGACGCAGGTTGATGGTGTATTGATGACCGCCATCAGAAACGGTCGTCTTGGTGGCCAGGGCGTTCTTCGCCTGACTGTTGGCGTCCAGGCGGTAGAGGCCTTCACCAACTTGGCTTAGGGCGTTACCGGAGATGTTGTCGGTGATCTTGGAAACGTCCAGGCTGGAAATGGTGGCGGTCTGGTACAGGTTCAGGTGTTGGGCCGCAGCGGTCTTAGTGGATTTCGAGTGGGCGGTAACGGCGAAGATGCCGCCGCCGATAACAACGATTCCGGCGCATAATAGTAAAGCTTTCTTGTGATCTAATAAACTCATGATGTATTCCTCCAAATTTTGTAAGTGTCTGGGTTAGAAATAACAGTGAGCTTTGCCATCGTTTGATCATGTGGTGTTCCTCCTCGGTTAACTTAAATGTATGCAAAAAACCGTCCTCAACAGCCAATGTGTTAAGGACGGTTTTAACCGCGGTGCCACCTTAATTAGATGGGTCGTCGTCAAATAGACGGACCCCATCCCTCTCCACAGGAAACTAACATTTCCCTGACAACTGACGTATGTCGCACGTCTTCCCGTAATCCAAATGTTTCGGGGAAGCCCTCGGTGGTCCATTTAACTATCTGCGTTCGGCCGTACTCTCAGCAACGACGGCTCTCTTGACGTGCACGATAATCTTGATCTCCACTTCAATGGTTTGTTTCGGACGATTTATTGAATTGAGGCTAGTGTACCCCGCGAAAGAGTGAGTGTCAACCCAGTGCTTAAAATTTTTTTGCCAGTTTCGTGAAGCTTAATTGGCAGTGATAGAATCGCAGCCTTGAATTAATTATTAATAATTAGCTTAGACGACTGCCTTTTTTAGTAACTAATTGGTAACTGCCATCTAATAGCTGCAAAGCGGTTTGGTCATCGACTTGGTCGAGCAGAATCGTCAGCCAGTGGTCCTTGTTCATGTGATAGCCCGCAAGGTAGGCGGGTTGCTCGCGTAAAATACTGCCCAGTTCGGGGTCGATTTTAACGTCGAGCACATCGACTTCGGCGGTACCGGATAGCCCGAGCTTTTCACGAGGAACATTCATGACGAGTCCGAACCACTTGCCCTGTAAGTTCTTGAGGGCGGCGTACTTAGGGTAACTCTTGAAGGTATATTCGGGTTTGACGCCGTAATTATCTTCAATATAATCAAAAATAGTTTGTCGCGTGACCATGGCGAAGATCCTCCTTTAGATATAGGTCTAGTTTACGATGGATGAGGGTGGATTTCAATGTGGGGACATACAGCTGAGCCGATGAATGGGGTTGTGCTAGCGACCGGTGTGAACATTAGGCATACCGGGTGAAAGGCAGGCGGAATCCCTGAAATCCGGAGCGCGGTCATTTTTAAGTAACATACACAAGAGACAACGCAAAAACCGGAAGACCTGCGTCTCAGCACAGATCTTCCGGTTTTAGTTAGACACGAGTCACGCTTTATTTCCCAGGAACGTAGTCTTCATCAATGACCAAGACTGGCTTGATGGTCTTCCCAGAAACGGAATCAGCATTGGCTTCGTTGATTTGACTGAACTTGTAGAACTTTTCAGTCTTTTGATAGTCGAACATCCCTAATTTACTAAATTCAATCAACCGTGGAATATCAACTTGAGGAATGGAATCACCCATGTTGACCCCGATAACACTCTTGTCGTTGACACAGAGGTCATTCCAGGTATCCAAGTCGATGTGGTGGTTGGTGACGGCGATAGCAGCTGAAGTCCCACCTTGTGCCAAGGCATTGATGGAACTGGAGATAACGCTGGCAACCCCGGTCGTATCAACCGCGTAGTTAACCCCATAGCCGCCAGTTAAGTCTTGGACAGCCTTGACCACGTCGTCAACGTTCTTACTGTTAATGGTATCCGTGGCACCGAGTTCCTTAGCCAACTTCAAACGAGAGTCGACGATGTCGATCGCAATAACCTTAGTGCATCCGGAAATCCGGCCGGCCATCATGGCAGCCAACCCAACGGCACCGGTCCCAAAGACGGCGATGGTGTCACCAGGTTTTGGCTTCAAGGTGTTGAGCACAGTCCCAGAACCCGTGACGTAGCCACAGCCCAGAGGACCTAAGCCCCGCAAATCCAAGTCCTTGTCGACTTTAACGGCGTTCCGTTCACGAACCACCGTGGTGGAAGTGAAGGAGCTTTGGTCAAACATGTCGGCAACCTTGTGGCCATTTTCGGTGAAGTGCGCCGTCCCGTCAGGACGAACCCCGGACAGGTTGTTAGCTGCGTAGTTTTCACATTGGGTTGGAATCCCCTTTAAACAGCTCTTGCAGTTCCCACAGCCGTAGAAACTCAGAACGACGTGATCACCGGGCTTGAATTGGGTAACTTCTGGCCCAACTTTTTCGACAATCCCAGAGCCTTCGTGACCTAACACGATAGGGTAGTCAATGACGGCAACCCCGGTACGGAGCGCTTCGTCAGAGTGACAGATCCCACTCGCTACCATGTGGACCTGAAGATCGTCGGGACCCATTTCGGCCAGTTCAACGTCATCACGAATTTCAAAATCAGCACTTTGCTTATCAACAACTGCAGCTTTAATCTTCATAATAATTGGCACCTCGGTTTTAAATTTTATGTCATTACACATGTTAATTATCACACACATAGCGGCCAATGTAAACGCTTACAGAAAGATTATCAGCCACCTATGTCAACGGAACCCCTGTCGTGACCAGCTTTCAAGAATCCAGAATTAGATTTATTCACGATAGAATTTTCCGTTTTTAAATTCACATTCACAGGAAAAAAGATAATTCTTAAATGAATTATCTTTTTTCGCGACTATGACTTAGCCATTTGCCTTTTCAGGATGGCCTTGCAGGTAGATAACGTGGGTGTTCAGGAATTCTTCAATCCCGTGCTTCCCATCATCACCACCGATACCGGATTCCTTCCAGCCGGAGTGAGAGCCATTCATGGCTTCAAAGTTGAACCGGTTGATGTAGGTTTCACCATCTTCGAGTTCCTTAGAAGCCCGCATAGCATTATCAAGGTTTTCAGTAAAGATGGATGAGGTCAATCCAAAGTCACTGTCGTTGGCCATATCAATGGCGTCATCCAACGTCTTAAAGGTTAAGACAGGGAGAACTGGGCCAAAGATTTCATCTTGGACAATTTCGGAGTCTTGCTTGACGTTGCTGATAACGGTTGGTTCGAAGAAGAAGCCCTTGGCAATCTTAACCACGTGGCCACCAGTTTCCAGCTTGCCGCCGGCCTTGACAGCACGGTCAACCATGCCAGATACCTTGTCCAAAGCAGCTTGGTTAATCAGTGGCCCCATGCCAATGTCTTCGTGCTTCATAGGATCGCCAACGGTAACTTCGCCCATCTTCGTGGCCAATTTCTTCGTGAATTCATCGGCAATGTCTTCTTGGACGTAAACCCGTTCACAGTTGTTGCAAAGTTGCCCGTTGTTGTCGACACGAGAGTCAATGATGGATTGAACGGCCAAATCAATGTCGGCATCCTTGCAGACAATGGCTGGTGCTTTCCCACCAAGTTCCAGAGAAACCTTGGCCATGTGGGTTGCAGCCGCTGCCATGACCCGCTTCCCGGAGTTGACGGAACCGGTCAAACTGATAATGCCGATCTTCTTGTTCTTGGAAAGTTCGTCCCCAATGACGGCACCAGGACCGGTAATAATGTTAACAACACCCTTAGGAATGCCTACTTTTTCACAAATATTGGCGAATTCCAAGCCTAAGTTAGGGGTATCGGTACTTGGCTTCATAACGATCGTGTTCCCGGTAACCAAAGCTGGCCCCATCTTCCGTGCAATCAGGAAGAATGGGAAGTTCCAAGGTAAGATTCCGGCAGCGACACCAATGGGTTGTTTGTCGATCATAATGCTTTCGTTAGCGTTGTCGGATTGTAAAATTTCACCTTCGTAAGTCCGTGAAGCACTGGCCATGTAGTCGAAATAGTCCGCAGAGAAGAGAATTTCGGTTGTTGCCAATGATTTAATCTTACCTTGTTCTTCTTGCAACATTGAAATCAAATGCGCAGAATCCTTGCGAATTTCAGTGGCAACATCGTGGAGATATTGGCCCCGAGTTGCGGCTGGAACTTTCTTCCAGGATTTCTGAGCTTCATAGGCGGCATCAATGGCTTCCCGGGTTTCATCGAGGGTTGCACTTGGAACGGTGGAGATGGGTTCACCGGTAGCTGGGTTGATGACGGTGATCAGGTTGCCTGAGGTAGAGTCCCTAAATTCACCGTTAATGTACATTTGATAATGTTTTAATGCGACGGAGTTCTGTGTCATAATGCGAAATACTTCCTTTCCCAATTATCTTCATGAACCACTACGATAACATCGAACATATCTGGGTAGTAAACGAAAAAACGTCACAGATTGTTACAGAGTGAGCAAAACATAATCAAAACTAAACACGCGTAGTTATTTGATTACTCAACATTGTTATAGTCCGTTTTTTGTCAGATTGCAAACCAATTCACAAGAAAATCACCATTTATCACCCTATCAAAATCGCGAGACGCCAAGGGCGACTAACGCTGCGCGATTTTCTAAAGATTTGCAACAAACTTTCTTAACTGGCGGGTTAATGGGAGGGGTCGCTGGCGTCTAAAAACTCAGGATGATTCTGAATAAAGGTGGCAGCGCTGGGATGACTGGCGAGAAAATCATGGAGCTGATCCGGATTAGCCGAGAGTTTACGCAGCTGATCGAATTCTGAGGGGGAGTTTGCGGTTGTGCCAGGATAGAAGATTTCTGCGGTGCTGCGCGTATTGACCGCCTTCACATAGACCTGCGCAACATTGGCCGGGCGCATGGCCTCACTGGTGCCGGCGATTCCTTGAATTGTGATGAGACCGACGTACGTGTTGGTTCCGTGAAAGGCATCGGCCAGGGATAGTGTATAGCTGCGGAGGGCGGCCTTGGTCAGTGACAGTGTAGTGGTTGTTTTGTCGGGGTGATGGGCGGCCCCGCCTCCGGTAAAGAGAATGTTGCGGGGAAGGTCAGTGGGTGCTAAATCGAGAAATTGACGACTGGTGGTGATGGCACCAATTACGTTCGTATTCAGGCGTTGCTGAATCTGAGGTGTCGGTGTCGTGAGGGGGCCGTCTAGCGTGGTGTTGGCGACATTGTAGATGAGTGTTTGGGGACGTCCAAATTGGCGGGTGACTTGCTGAAACATACTAGCCGTCTGTTCCGGATCGGTCGCGTCCGCGGCAATCCAGTCGGCCGCTAAGCCTTCCATGTGAAGTTGTTCCGTTAGGGTCTGCAAGCGTTGCGGATTGCGCGCAACTAAAACGGGGTGGGCGCCGGCCTGGCTAAAGGCCCGCGCGATGGCGAGACCAAAGCCGGAACCGGCTCCCAGGACAATTACAGTTTTTGTCATAAATTTTGCCTCCGGTCGTCGATAGTGACGGGCTGACTGTCGAGACAATCCACCCGCCTAAAGTTACCATACCAGCTTAGGGAGAGATCGGCAAAGAAAGATCCTGCGAGGGTGAACATTTGTTGAATAACCAAATTAAGCGGACGACAAATAAGACCCGAACGCATTTGCGCGCGGGTCTTATTGGGGTTAAATCTAATTTAGGTGTTATTGATTGTCGGATATGATGTTACTTAATGTTTTCGTTAGTGATGGCTTCGATGTCGGCCTTGGCAATCTTGGCCATGTTCTTCTTCAGGTGCTTGACGTCGTTCTTGTTAGTGATGAAGCCGGATTCGACCAGGCTGTAGTCGATTCCACGACGGCGAAGGACGTTGCAGTTCCGCAGATTGGTCCGGTAACTGTAACCGTTGTAGGCCTTGTTTAAACCAACATATTTTTTGATAACCTTAGCGAGACGCCGGTCACGTTTCGTGGGGTGCTTCTTGTGAATAATGACGTGACCACCGTGACCAGCAGGGGCATCAAGATGGAACATGATCACCGTCGTCTTTTTGTTGAGCTTGTAAGAGCCCTTGTGATGGTAAAGGGTATCACTGACCAAGTTCTTCTTAGGGTTGTAGAAGGTAATGGTACTGCCCTTGACTTCCTTGGCGTATTTCCGCAGCTGAGGCAGCATGTGTTTCCGCAAGAAGGTCGCTTCCGTCGTACCATTGCCCCGGGCGCCAGGATCGCCGGCCCCGTGACCCATCACAATTAAATAGTGCTTCTTAGCTTTTGGCTTGGCCTTAGCCTTCTTGGCCGTCTTAGACGTTGTGGTCTTGCTAGCGGCATTGACCGTGGTGAACGTTGTGGTGGCCAGTGCTAGTGGTAACAGTAGCATGATACCGGCAACAAATCCCAATTTCCAGTTGTGTTTCATTCCTGATCGACTCCTTATGTATTCTAGTTAACGTACTAAAGGTTGAAAATGCCAAAGTACCGGCCATGTCTATTCTAGCAACAGCAGTGGGACTACTAGGCAACCTGGTGGTCCCTTCGCCTTACCGGCCGGCAGATATGGGACTGGAACGGTGCGAACACAACTTGAAGCCTCGAAAGTCGCGAGTCTACAAGCTTGGTTTTCTACTAAGCCAGTAAGAAAATCACTTACTGACTAAGTAGAACGACGCGCCTGAGCCCATATCTTCCAACCATTTGTTAACCTGTTTAATCATACGCTTAAAGCGTGAATTAGGGTAGACTGGTCTAAAATTATTTTAAAAAGCGCCCCAATCTAGATCAAAATTAAACGCATAATACAACGTAATCCGCCTTATACTTTGAAGGTAGTTCACATTTTTACTCGCCTTACACGTTTGCTACGCTATTAATGGCAAAAACCATTAAATGAGGAGGAACTAGCCATGACAATGCGTGTAGATTTATTGCAAGAGTCGTATGCCCAACTCTATGAGTTATTGGGAGAGGACTTAACGGAAAAAGTTTATGAGATGTATCGCGGAAGGCAGATCTCATTTCCGATGCGCCTCTATAACCGCGATAAGGTGGCTGAACAGATCGTTAATGAATATGACGGCCATAACTTGGCACAGTTAACCAAGGAGTATGATTACTCACAACGGTGGATTCGGCAGATTATTCAAAAACACCGTGAGGAAGCCGAGAAAACGGGAAAATCAGCAGATAACGATTAGGCCTAACCGGTGTCGGTTTTTCGGGTATAATGGTGTGAAGTCAAGCAACAATTGAGGAGGTTTCACCCATGATGACTGCGGAATCTCAGGTCCTTCAGATTATTCGTGACACACCGGAACTCATGACGATCCTAAAACTGATCCGTGACCAACATTTGCCGCAAGGGGCATTGGCCGCTGGGAGCATTCGTAACACGGTTTGGCAAGTTCTGAGCGGGCAGCCTGTTCGTTTGGGTAGCGACGTTGACGTTGTTTTCTTCGATCCCCCTCGACCGGCCAGTGATGATTTGGAAATCTATGCACGGCTCACCGCCATTGCGCCGCAGTATCAATGGCAGGTTAAAAATGAGGTTTACATGGCCCACTATAACTTTAAGGATGACCCCGCGCTTACTTCCGTTAGCGATGCGATCGGTCGGTTCATCGAGGTGCCAACCTGTGTGGGGGCCTATCTGGAGGCGAATGAGCTAAAACTGATCGCGCCACATGGCGTTGATGATTTGGTGAACTTTCGCTGTCGGCCGGTGCCATTTTACCAGCAGGACGACGCGCACCTGGATCTGTTCCGGCAACGCATGGCCGAAAAGCAGTGGCAGCTGAAGTGGCCTCGGTTGCAAATTACCGAGAAGTAGCGACCCGCACCTTCGCGTCATTGGGTTGATGATGAATGGCGTAGGCGTCAGCCATTGGATTTTAACGTGGTCATTGGGTCCTTTTAGAGGATGCGGACGCTGTGTGTCAGGGTATCAAAAAGCTTGTTCCGAGATGTTTCGGGACAAGCTTTTTTCGCGTGGTGGTGGGGTTAGCGGTCGTTTGGGGGTGTGGATTGACTGACAAGGAACCGTCACGATTGATAGCGCGCCAACATCCGGGTAAGTTCCTGTTGAATCTCAGTGGCAAAGTCATGGGGCGCCACGACCTGAACGTTGGCGCCCTGGCTCAGCAGCCACATCTTGGCGCCGGTATCGAAGGTGGATGTGGTTATCAGCACGGCCTGCTCATCGGGATAGCGGGTGGTGATTTTAGCCGTTGGGAACCGATCAAGGGCCGCCTCGGGAATTCCCCAAAATTTGAATTGCAGGGTAATCTTCTTTCCCGGCTGCATGTACTGTAGGAACTGACGCATGGCACCCTCTTCAACGCGTTCGGCCCGCGTACGCGTGATGACCTGCTGCGTTGTCTTGAGGTCGCGAATACGGTCGACACGGTAGAAGAGATTCTGGTGGTAGCGGGGATTGTAGGCAATCACGTAGAAGTAGTATTCGGAAAAGATAATGGCTTCCGGGAGAATCGTGCGGGTCACAAATTCCCCGCGCTGACGCGTGTAGGTAATCGTGATGCTTTGTTTTTGCGTGATATAACGGCTAAGTTGCCAGACCATCTGGCGTAAGGACCGTCCGTGATGAACGGGTTGATAGTAGAACCGTTCATTTTTGATGATGGGTTGAATTTCGGCCTGATCCTCAGGTGAGATGAGCGCCAGTAGACCGTTGATGGTTTGCGTCATTTCCGGTCGCGTCAGTGCGCGGCTGGCTAGGGCAATCTTGATGAGAATCAGGATCGTTTGTTTGGAGACGGAATCCTGGGTGGTGATGAGTTGATAGCCACCAAGTTGCCGGCGATAGCTCAGTTGATAGAGGAGATGTTGTTCCGTGATGAATTGACGAATCTGACTGAAGTCGCGCTGAATCACGCGGGGACTGACGTGGAATTGGTTGGCGAGCTCGGTTTTTTTGACCAGGTGCCCCGTCATGAGGGCTTGAAAGATGGTGAGTTGGCGATAGGCGGCATTCACGGGAAGGACTCCTTTTTAGTAAGTAGACGAATTCTGTCTACTTGTCATTGTAGACTGGGGTCAATTCGTAAGCAAGTGAGGCGATGAACTTGGATGAAATTGAGAATTGGCAGGGACTATACCGTGAGCTCGCACAGGTGGTGGGGCCTGAAGTCACGAAGACTTTGTGCGCGTACTATGGCGGTTCGCAGGTGAACTTTCCCAAACGTCTGTGGGACCCGCAGCGCGAGGCGCTAACCATCCAACGGGAATGGGTAGCCGGTACTAGCGTGAGTCAATTGGCCCGACAACACAACTATTCTAGCCGCACCATTCGCCGGATTTTGGCAAAATTCTCTGCATAGTGCCCAGCAGATTGCCGGGGAAGTTACCGGCCAAGCCCATTTTCCCCGGTAAGGCACGTTTGCTACCCTAATAAAGGGGAAACGTTAGCAAAAAGGAGACGGTTTTTGATGAAGGTACAGGCAGATTTGCTGCAGGATTCATACGCGCAGTTGTATGAGGTGGTTGGTGAGGAGCTGATGTTGAAGATTTTTGAATTGTATCGGGGACAACAGATCTCGTTTCCCATGCGGCTCTACAATCGGCACAAGGTGGCCGCGCGGATTGTGACGGAATACAACGGGCATAATATGCCGGCCCTCACCCGGAAATATGACTACTCGCAGCGCTGGGTGCGGCAGATGATCCAGCAGGCGCGAGAAAATAAGTAGGCAACGCCAAAATCGGCCTGTCCCGAGAATGATTCCGGGACAGGCCGATTGGTTTTCCACAGGCGTGGGACTATGGAAAAATAAAAAACGCCGCGACTACTGAATGGTAGCGGCGACGTTTAGTTAGGTTAATCGTTAAGTGATTCTGGTTCCAAGTTCTCGGTAGCAGGGGTCGTCTTCTTTTGGACGGCACCCAGGATAGCCCGAGCGATGGGGCCGACCACGATGAGTTGCAATGGTAAGGCCATGAATAGGTTGAAGATCCAGGTGTGCAGGTAGGTCAGGAAGAAGTTCCCGCCAAAGTTCTGGGTCACGATCATCCCGAACAGGGACATCAGGGTAACCATGCCCACAACCATCATGCAAGAGATGGTCAGGGCGATCCGGATTTGTTTTTTCTTCATGTAGTCATTCAAAATGAATTTGAAAAAGATGCCTTTGACGCTGGGGCCAATGATCCCCAGGTCGCAGATGGCGGCGACCAGAAGGGCTAACGGATAGCCCGTCAAGACTTCACGGATGAAGTGATGGGAGAAGCCGTCAGCTAAGGCGATGTTGTAGCCGGCCATGACCAGGACCATCAGTCCGGCCATGACGGCGGTGAATAAAAGTTCTTCTTTAAAGTTTCTAGGCATGGTGTAACTCCTCGTTTGTATTTCCCACGAGCTGTTAGCATACCATGTTTATTTTCATTTCGTAAGGATTATTTTGAAAATAGTTGAAAATTCCATTGAATTACGACCGCAATGAAAGAAATAAGGACAGAGAATTCACTGTCAGATCTTGATAAACTAAGTCGAGAAATGTTTTAAGGAAATCTGGCAGGAAAAATATTTTTAATTATTGATATAACATAGTCTTATTTACTGGTAACATAATTAGAAGGGGACTATCGGAACTGTCTTAGCAGTTACGGTTGCTGTTGGCGTATTAGCCGGTAGCGTGATAAAGGTGAAATTTGGGTAGCTTACAACTTCAGTGTTCACGGCATGACGAAGTGGGGGTGGCAATAATAAAGAGTAGATTAAAACGGTATTTTGTTTTTTACTTGGTTTTTCTTATCGGATTCTTCCTATTACCGATTATGTGGCCGTCAGTATTTAGTTTTAATTTAATGACTATTGCTTGGATTCTAGGTGGGACATTAGTTGGTGCTATCGTAATTATGGTGTTTGAGAAATGAAAAGTAAAAATAAATACTGAAAACAGACTAAGAGTAGCTCTGTAAAATGAAAGCTGATTGCGGGAAATCTGATGATTTTTCGCAATCAGCTTTTTAGTAAAGGAATATTTGTATCTGCTGGCCTCGCGGCGATCTACGTGGATCTAGTCCGGATGCGCTGATCCTGTGATGCGTCTGAAAGGCAGAGGCACGATGGCTTTTAAGGATTCCGAAACTGAGAAAATCGTAATTAGTTTTTGATATAAATTTCTATTTACAAATTTTATACAGAATATTTGCATAAAATAAACGTGGCGCTGCTATCCTAATCCCTGTAAATGATGTTGGCACTTGAGAGAGTAGGAGGGTTATGAATTGAAGCATCTAATGATTAAATCATTGAGCTTATTCGGCGCCGCGATAGCCTTGGCGGGTGTGGGAGTTACGCCTGGAATAGCCGCTACGACAGCACAGCCACCAGTCGCCGGGCAGGTGAAGTCGGCTGATACGGGGAAAGCCACGACACTTCTGGTAGATGGGTCCAAAAAAGAGGACCTAGCTAAAACGCTGGTCGTTTTGCACAACACCAAGAATACACGTGATCTCGGTGGGTACCAGACTGCCGATGGTAAGTGGCAGATTCGTCACTATCAACTCCTACGGTCGGATAATTTAAACAAGCTGGACTCAGATGACGTTAAGACATTCACGGATAAGTACCGCGTGAAATCAGTCGTCGACTTACGAACACCAGGGCAGGTGAAGTCCGCACCGGACGTTGCGATTCCGGGCGCCAAGGAAACCTATATTTCAATTCTAGGGCCGCACGCTTACACGGATGGTGGGGGTGACGGTGATTTCTACAATCAGCGGTTGACCTTCGGCTACCCTGCGATTACGGGTTACCGGCAGTTTTTAAACATGCTGGCCGTAAATAACGGCGGCTCCACCCTGTACCACTGTTCCTCCGGTAAGGATCGCACGGGGATCGCGACGGTTCTGATCATGGCAATTCTGGGTATGGACAAGCAGACCATTGTCAATGACTTCATGCTGTCGCAATACACGGGCAGAACCGTTAAGATCGAGTGGATCAGCCAATACTACCGGGACATTGAAAAGAACTATGGCTCACTCCAGAACTACATCGATACGGCACTGGCGATCTCGCCCACGGTCCAAGCCAAGCTACGGGCCAAGTACTTAGTCTCAACGGATGGGAAACAAACGCCCTACCCAGCACCCAGCGAGCCCGCCCAACCGAACCCCACGCCGACCCTCCCCAGTCAACCAGAAACACCTAAGCCACAACCCGAGACTAAGCCGGAAGTGGTGACAAACGGGGACGGCGACCAGGTAACCAAGCCCAAGAAGAAGGCCAAACAGGTCAAGATTCTCAAAACCAAGAAGTTGCATACCAAGCGGGTTTACCGGGTGAAAGCACACAAACCATGGTTCAAGGATGCCAAGCTCAAGCATGCCAAGGGAAAGACGCCTAAGACCGCGAAGAAGTGGCGCTTGGTCAAGTCCGAAAAGGTTAAAATCAAACATAAGACCTACACGTACTATCAAATTAAAGATGCTAGTGGCCACACGGCCTGGATCCTAAATAAATATGTAACCAAGAAATAGTTTACAAGCGTCAGTTCATCCTGAAAACGGGAGTGGATTGACGCTATTTTTTTGGCCTGGAAGGTTGTTTTTATATGTGAAATTAATAAAGAGTGGGGGAGTGGGGTTACTCAAATTCATGAAAATTGTGTGGTGCTTTCGCAATTTGTCAGGTTTATTTTCCTTTTTCATGAAAGTAGCTTAAACTACTGTGAGGAGGTTTTTAAAGTGAAGACACAAGAAGTAACACTGTCGAGACGGACAATCCTACTCATGGCGGTGGTCACCGGGGTGATCGTGGCCAACCTGAACTTTATTCAGCCCATTGAGAACTTGATTGCGACCGATTTTGACATTTCCAAGGCAGCAGTGGGGACACTGGCCATGGTCACGCAGTTGGGATACGCGTTTGGCCTGCTCCTCATCGTGCCGTTGGGCGATATTTTTGATCGCTATCATTTGATTCAATTCATGATGACCCTATCGATTTTTTCCTTATTGTTGGCCTTTTGGGCACCCAATGCCGGTGTCTTTGCGGTCGCCACGGCGCTCGTTGGAATCACGTCGGTCGCGCCACAGATCATTATTCCCTATGCGGGATATCTGGCGCCGGCGTTGCAACGTGGTCGGGTACTGGGAATTGTGCTCAGTGGTTTGTTAACGGGGATCCTACTCTCCCGGTCGTTTAGTGGCCTGCTGGGGAGCATCATGCCGTGGCAGTACATTTATCTGCTGGCGGCGGGGATCGACCTGATCTTCTTAGCCATCGTGCACGTCCAGTTGCCCCGGGATGCGCGGGGACACCAGAACCTGCGCTATTGGTCGGTGATTGGCATGCTGCCCAAATTGTTTACGAGTCAACGGGCACTGCGCGGGGCAGCCATCAACGGTTTCTGCCTCTTCGGCATGTCTAACGTGCTTTGGTCGACCCTGGCCTTTTATTTGGCCGCGACCTACCATTTAGGCAGTAACGTAGCCGGCTTGCTGGGGCTCTTGGGAATCGCGGGGGTACTGGCCGCACCCATGATTGGTAACTTGGTTGACCGGCGTTCGCCCCGGCTTACGATTACGCTATCGATGGCCCTTTCCGGGATCGCCTTCGTGATTTTCTGGGTCGTGGGGCACTGGATGATCGGTCTGATTCTGGGGATCATTCTGCTGGACTTGGGGACGCAGTTCAGTCAGGTTTCCAATCAGGCAATTGTCCAATCCTTGAATCGCCAATTAAGTAGCCGCAACAACTCGGTCTTTATGTTCAGCTACTTCTTAGGGGGATCGATCGGCACGTTGGCCGCCACCTGGGCGTGGACCCACGCCGGTTGGCTCGGTGTCTGCGGTGTCGCCGCGGCCTTCCTGGTCGTCGCCTTGCTGGGACATTGGGTGATTGGCGAGCCGGAAAAGCTGGCGGTTGAAGACTAACCCCTGGCAACACGAAAGATGAAGGTCTAGGCACCTTACCTGAAAGAATCGGGTAGGGTGCCTTTTGATTAGACTGCGGTTAGGTAGGGTTGGTCGAATGAAGGTGAGGGAGGTACCAATGAAGTTGACACGGTGTCACCATCGTGCTATAGTACCGAAAGTGACACGATGTCACTTTCGATTAGAGAGAGGAGTTTTTCCCTTGCCTTCAACGACGTTTGATCATTTACCAACAGCTAAAAAAGACCGCATCACGGCGGCCTTATTGACAGAATTCTCCGATCACGGCCTGGCCGAGGCTCAAGTGGCCCGGATCGTGACCAGTGCCGGGATTGCCCGGGGCGCCTTTTACAAGTACTTTGCGGATTTGACGGATGCCTATCAGTACCTTTATCAGGTGGCGTTGAGTCAGATTCACCGGGATGCCGGTGGGGATGAGCGGCAGGTGTTTGACGCCAAACGGATTTACCGAGGCGTCGTGGACTTTGTCGACCAGGTCAATGATAGCCAATACTACGCCTTTATCCGCCGGCACTACGCCGAGAATGAAAGCCTGCTGCCAGTGACACCGGTGTCTGCGCAGTTACCCGCCATTGCTTGGGCGGCGATGGTGTTGAGCCACGCGGCTATCAAGGAAATTTTATTGCAGCCCGCCAGTGAAGCTGTGGCCCGTGAGCGGTTATGGACGGCACTGACCCTGTTACAACCGAAGGAGGCGTGACCATGTTTCTAGCGCTAAAGGAGATCCGTCACGAGAAGCTGCGTTACGGTTTGATTGTGGGGATGATCGTCCTGGTCAGCTACCTGGTATTTGTCCTCAGCGGTCTGGCATACGGGCTCGCCCAGCAAAATACCCAGGCCATTTCATCCTGGCAGGCCAGCAAGATCGTGTTGAATTCGGATGCCAACGACAGCCTTTCTCAGTCGTTGTTGACGAAAAAGACCACAGACAAGGCCAAGCTAACCCAGCACGAGGCTTATCTCGGCCAAGCGGGGGTCGTCGCCAAAGCGAAGGGCCAAGCCAAATTATCCGCGCAGTTTCTGGGTATCAGCCAGCAACAATTTATTTACCGGCGGGTCAAGGTCACCAGTGGCCACAAACCGGTCACCAATCGGCAGATTATGGTCGATGACAGCTTCAAGACTAATGGCTACCACCTAGGGGATCGGGTCACGTTAAATTCGACGGACACGACGTATAAAATCGTTGGTTTTACGCATAACGCCAAGCTTAGTGTGGCTCCTGTCATTTACGGGACGTTGGGAACCTGGCGCACGCTAAGCCACGTGACCAGTGACTTTCAGGCCAACGGGATCGTGACCGAACGGGCTAGCTTCCAGCCCAAGGTCGCGGGGCTGAGCACCCTGACGATGGGACAATTCATTAATAAGTTACCCGGTTATTCGGCTCAGAACACAACCTTTACCTTTATGATTGGCTTCCTAATGATTATTGCTATGGTCGTGATTGCCGTCTTCCTGTACATTTTAACGCTGCAAAAGTTACCGAATTATGCGGTGTTACGGGCGCAAGGGATCCCGGCTAAGGTACTGGTCACGACCACGCTCAGCCAGGCGATGCTATTGGTCGTGGGCGGTTTGGTTCTGGGGGCCGCCTTGACGTTAGCAACCGTCTTAGCCTTACCGGCAGGGGTACCCATGGGCTTCAACATCCCATTACTGGCCGGCGTGACCGGCGGTATTTTGTTAACGGGTCTCGTGGGGGCCTTGATTCCAGTCAAAGTCATTTTGAACGTTGATCCGGTCAGCGTCATAGGAGGTTAGCGTATGGCAGTTCTTGAAGTGAAACACGTGACCAAGACGTTTGGGCACGCTAGTAATGAAGTGACGGTCCTGACGGATGTTAATTTCACCGCTGCGGCAGGAGAGGTTAGCCTGGTGATTGGGCCGTCCGGGTCTGGCAAGAGTACCTTTCTGACGATTGCGGGGGGAATTCAGACGCCGAGTGCGGGCGATGTGATCGTTCAGGGAAACGGACTCAATCAGCTATCCGGTAAGGCGCGGGATGCATTGCGCCTCAATCATATTGGCTTTATCCTGCAGGCCTACAACCTGGTGCCCTATCTCACGGTCGAGGATCAATTTAAACTGGTCGATCGCGTGAAGCCACAGGGAAATCTCGATACAGCCGCGTTGGATCACCTGTTAGCGCAGCTGGGCATCCGTCAGCTGGTCAACCAATATCCAGCGGAATTGTCCGGTGGGCAATCGCAGCGGGTCGCCATCGCGCGGGCGCTTTATCAGAATCCCGATATCATTCTAGCCGATGAACCGACGGCGGCGTTAGACAGTGAACGAGTCAAGGTCGTGGGACAGTTGCTCCATGACCTGGCCAAGGCCCACAACAAGGCCATCGTGGTCGTGACCCATGACTTGCGACTGCGGGATTATGCGGACCGTACCTATGCCATTATGGATGGCAAGATGACGGTGGCTTAGATCGTATTGATGTGGCGTTGATTAACTTTTTTACAGGCTCATAGAGTGGAAAAATTTTAATTTGAAAATTTTCAAATCAAATGAATACACCGAAGCAGCGACAAACCCAACAACAACGGGATTTGTCGCTGCCTTTTAATTATGGAAACGCGAAAAATACTATTTTTTGCAACTTTTTTGGTCTAGACAATTGCGTATCAGCAAACGGACGCGTACACTGATTAAGGAAGCGGTTACAAAATTATTTATATAGACGTTCTTATATTTACGTCGGAGGGTGAAGACAAAATGAATCGACACTTAAGCACTTTCTTTATTTTTACGTTTGGTGCACTTGGGGGACTACTATTTGGATTCGATACGGGTATTATTTCTGGGGCATCGCCTCTGATTGAAAGTAACTTTAGTCTGGATATCGCCCAGACAGGGTTCATCACCTCATCCGTCTTGATCGGTTCATCGGTCGGGGCCTTGGGTGTGGGGCCATTGGCTGACAAGTATGGGCGGAAACGCCTGCTGATCTTGGCGGCCATCCTATTCCTACTCGGGTCCTCACTATCCATGGTGGCGGTCGGTTTCTGGTCCATGGTGGTTGCTCGGATCATCTTGGGCTTGGCCGTTGGGTCGGCGTCAGCGTTGACGCCAGCCTACTTGGCCGAACTGGCACCCGCGGAACGGCGGGGGTCGTTGGGGACCTTGTTCCAACTGATGATTACCTTGGGGATTCTGTTGGCCTACGTCTCTAACCTGGGCTTCTTGCATCACAACCTGTTGGGTATTCGTGACTGGCGGTGGATGCTGGGGTCAGCCTTGATTCCAGCGGCCTTACTGCTAATCGGGGGCCTGTTACTCCCAGAATCACCACGGTTTTTGGCCGAACAGGGTCATAATGACCAAGCACTGAGTGTTTTGAAAATGTTGCGGAAGAATACGAATGATAGTCCGGAAAAGGAATTAGCCGATATCAAGGTCATCGCACAACAGCCTAAGGGTGGCCTGAAGGAACTCTTTACGGTTGCGCGGCCCGCGGTGATTGTTGCGGTGGGAATCATGTTGCTGCAGCAATTGGTCGGGATTAACTCCGTGATTTACTTCTTACCTCAAGTCTTTATTAAGGGCTTTGGTTTCGCAGAAGGCAGTGCCATCTGGATCTCCGTGGGGATTGGGGTCGTGAACTTCTTGGTCACGGTTCTGGCAACCTTCATTATGGATAAATTCAACCGGAAGACCTTCTTGATGTTTGGGTCGGTCGTCATGGCGGTTTCGCTGGGAATCCTAGCGGTCATGAACTTTACCATGGATATTCATACCACGGCCATTCCAACGATGATCTTAATTGCCATCTACATCTTCGGGTTCGCCATTTCCTGGGGGCCAATTGCCTGGGTCACGATTGGTGAAATCTTCCCACTGAGTGTGCGGGGGATTGGGTCTTCTATTGGGTCAGCGGCAAACTGGATTGGGAACTTCCTGGTTTCCCAATTCTTCTTGGTCATGCTGACGTACTTCAACAATAATGTTGGTGGACCATTCGCCGTGTTCGCGGTATTTGCCGTGCTCTCCATGTTCTTTGTCCACTACCTGGTTCCCGAAACGCGGGGCAAGTCACTGGAAGAAATCGAATTGGAATTGCGGCATCAAGAGAAGAAAGCCTAGGTA
>NZ_AZFS01000061.1:124469-162792 GCF_001434395.1 Levilactobacillus hammesii DSM 16381 | reverse complement strand
GAGTGGGACAGAGGGCGCTTAGATCCTGAGCATTAACGTCATTAAGGTAAGAATCCCGGGTTTGGATTGTTACCTTAATGGGGTTAAGCGCAGGGATCTGCCTTCTGTCCTACGTTTCAACACCATAATGGTCAACACTAAAAATCAGCTTTTTCAGAAGTATACGCCTGAAAAAACTGATTTTTGCGTGATATCCCGGAAATCCTCACGGGACAGACAGGGGCGTTTTGGCGGGAACGGGTGTGGCCGAATCGCCACTTTATAAGGGGTTTAATCAATTCTTTCTCGTTTTTTGAAAACGGTGCTAGAATTGAAATGAAAGCGCATTACTAAGGAGTGGAATAGATGTCAGATTTTAATCGTGAAAGTTTTTCGCTTAAGGGCCAAGTGGCCATTGTAACTGGGGGTGCCCGGGGCTTAGGTAAGTTCTATACGACCGCCTTGTCCCTCTATGGCGCCGACGTCATGGTCGTCAGTCGGACACAAAATGGTTGGGAAGAGATTCGCCAGGTCGTTGAAAAGAATGGCCAGCATGTGAGTTTCTTCCAGCAAGACGTCACGGCACCGGGCGCTGCCGATAAGATTATTGACGCCACGCTGAAGGCGTTCGACCACTTTGATATCCTGGTCAACAATGCCGGGGTCATCATCAGAAATGACGTTCTCGATTACAAGGACGAGGATTGGCAAAAGGTGATTGATATCAACCTGAATGCCACCTATTACTTGGCACACGCCGCAGCTAAGGTGCTGACGAAGCAAAAGCACGGCAAGATTATTAATATCGGGTCCATGTTGTCATACCGGGCCGGTAAGTACATCTTCCCTTACACCGCTAGCAAGCACGCTGTCTTAGGATTGACGCGGGCTTACGCCGATGCCCTGGCCAAGGATAACGTGCAGGTCAATGGGTTGGCACCTGGTTATATTAGTACCGATATGACTAAGGCGTTGCAGGAAGATCCCGTCCGGGGACCAGAAATTGCGGCGCACATTCCTAGTGGCAAATGGGGTGTTCCTACCGATTTGATGGGGCCCATGATCTTTCTGGCTAGTCACGCTTCCGACTACGTGACTGGTGTGATGTTGCCCGTTGACGGCGGCTACTTACTGCGGTAATTGTGCGAGTAAGCGGTGGATACTTTCTTTTAAATAAGTAATGAGGGGCGCTGGCGCTCGGGTTATCCGAGCACCGGCGCCTAAGTATAGGGTCCACCGGCTGAAATCAATCAGCTGTTGGGTCACGGTGGGATCGAGGTAACAGTCTAGTACGGCAGTTTGCTGAAAGGCATCCTGATACTGGAGGGCCGCCGTGGGGTGAGGATGTTGGTGGAATTGCTTAATCGCGCTAGCATCGAGCGTCAGGCTGACGTTGGGCTGGGGCTGTGCGCGTTTGATGGCGGCTTCAATCTCTGCCGGTTGAAGGACCTGTTCCTTAGCGACGGGCGTGATCTGGGTGAGCTGCGCGACGGCAATCTGGGTAAAACGTTGTCGCTGTAAATCCCAGGCGTCCACGTACCATTGGTTTTGCCGACTGAAGACGTGGCGCACCCACACGGTCTGATTCTGCTTGGCCGTGGTCAAAATGAGTTGGCGGGAGGTCAGGCAGGCGTTGAGTAAGGGTTTTAGAAACGGCGGCGCGTAATCGGTCAGTTCCGTTAACTTGGGGTTACGGGGATTGGTGTGGTCAAAGACCAACAGTTCCTGTAGCGTGAGGAGGTCATCCTGCTGGGTTTGTGAGGCAATCGCGACTAATTTTTCGGTCAGCGTGTTGCGATTTTGCAAGTAGGGCAGCTGCGTATTCAGTGTGGCTAAGAAGCTGACGAAGAGGGCCTTGAGTTCCTCGCTGTTGAATTGAACCGCGGGCAGGAGCTGATTCTGTAAGACCGCGTACCCGCCGTCACGACCGACGCTGGCCGTGAGGGGCATGCCCAGTTCTTGAATCGTATTGAGGTCGCGGATGGCCGTGCTTCTGGAGATGTGAAACTGGGTCGTCAGCTCGCGAATCGTGAAGTACTGGCGATTGTTGATGTAGCGCATCATGGTATTGATTCGATCGGTTCTGTTCATAAAATCCTTCTCCTAACAGTGTCAGTTTTTGAAACTATTAGACCGTATACTGAGTTTATCATCTTAAGGAGGCCACAACAACATGGCAGATTACACGATTGAAACGAAAGCAGCGTTTACGGTTTTAGGCATTGGAACGGTTCTGACTGGCGGATTCCCTGAAATGGGCCAACAGAAGACGGCCTTCTGGCAAAAGGTCAATAGTGCACATGCTCTCGACCATCTGGCGGGGCTCAACGACTATCCTTTTGCCGTTAATGAAGCCATCAATGGTGAATTCCACTACTATGCCGGTCGCGAGGTTGCGGCTGACACGGCGGCTGGTGCCGATCAACGGTTGATTGCCTTTCCGGCCGGTAAGTACCTGGTGATTACCGCCGCGGCGCCTGACCAGATGGGGCTCTACAACACGTTGGAAGGAGCCGCTTTCGGTGAGATACTCCCCCAACTGGCCGATTACGCCTACGTGGGTGGACCCAACACGTCATGTTTGACGGGGACCGACGGCAATGGGGTTCACGGCAAGATGCTGGTTCCATTGGTTGAAAAATAAGTAAACATTGAGCGAGACGACTGTGATCCCGCTCTTTTTGTGTAAATCAGGAGGTTGTTTCACGTGAAACATGAATGGCGAAAAGCAGAGAAGGCTTGGTATTTACCCAAGCAACCGACGCGGCTAACGTTGCCGGCACTGAACTTTATCACACTGGCGGGCACGGGTGATCCCAACCAGTCTCAGTTTAGCGAACAGGTGGGGGCGTTGTACCCCGTGGCCTATGATCTACGGATGGCATTGAAGCGGGGCGAACTGGGCACCCCCTACGAATACACGGTGTACCCACTGGAAGGCGTTTGGACCACCGATGATGGTTCTAAGGGCGCGGACTTAAACAAGTCAGCGTTGCGTTACAAGATCATGATGCGTCAGCCCGATCGCTTGACGGAACAGGACTTTCAAGAAAGTCTGGCGCGGGTCATGGCGAAAAAACAGAATCCCTGGTTTGCGGCGCTCAAATGGGAAACCTTTGAAGAGGGCCAAGTTCTCCAGACTATGCATCACGGGCCTTTTGATGACGAGCCGGCCACCTTTGCCCAACTGCAAACGGTCTTGGCGGCAGAACACCTGAAGGTTATTCCCACCATGGGTGACTACTGGCACCGCGAGATCTACCTGACCGATGCCCGGCGCACGGCACCGGAGAAGGCGAAGACGGTACTGCGGTATCGGGTCGCCCCGGCTTAAGGACAGCTGAGCGGGGAAAAGGTGCGCGTCAATCGGGCTAGGTACAAATGGTAGCCCTCTGAAAAGTTATAGTACGCAAAAAAGGCCCGATTATGCGGGCCTTTTCTAATCGAAATAGAGTTAAATTAGGTGGCAATTTTCGTTATTTTCAGAAGTACGCGACCCCTTCAGATGATTCGGAAGAGTGGCGAATGGGCCTATTTTAACCACTGTAAGACTTGGTCCAGCGTCGTGGCTTCGTGGGTTGGCCGGGCAGCGGCCGTGGGTGCGGCGCTGATGCGGTTGATCCAGATGGATGGCCAGCCGAGATCGTTGGCCGGCACGATATCGCTCGGGTACCCCTCCGCAATGTGCCAGTGATTCTCAGGTGTCAGGCCGTAGTGTTCTTCGACAGCCTTGAAGAAGGCGTGGTCCGGCTTGTAGGCATGCACGTCCTCGGCCGTCCAGATATCAAAGGGTACCTCTAAAGCCGCGGCGTTGGCGGGGATGATGTCCCAACTGGAATTGGACATCATGATCAGGTGGTAGCCGCGTTGTTGCAGCGTCTTCAGGGTGGCAATCACCTCGGGGAAGGGCTTGAGACTGCGGTGCGCGATCAGCACTTCTGGGAAGTACCGCTCGAATTGATGGCGCAGGCCAAACTGATAGTCCAAGTGAATCAGGTTGTTGCGGGTAAGCAGATCGTAGTCCAGGTAGGGATGCATATGGTTGCGATCGGCCTGATAGGTCCTGAAGCGTTGGCGCGCTAGCTCTGGGTCGACGCCAATTTGACTGGCCGCTTGGGCCACCGCGTCGTAAGTCCCATCCTCGTTGAGCAGGGTGCCATAACAATCGAAGGTTAAAAATTTTATCATTATCATTGTGCTCCTCTTTTATGAAATAACGCTTCCATTATGGAACAAAAAAAGCCACCTCACAAGGTGGCTTTAATGACACGTTAACTGAAATATTTTAAGCAGTTACCCGCTGAAGTGGCGGCTTCGGCGCAGCAACTGATCAGTGTTTATTTAGCGTCGTAGGCAGCTTGGAAGATCTTGATGATGTCTTCCTTAGTTCCCTTACGAGGGTTAGAGAAGGCGTTCCCATCCTTCAAGGCGTTTTCGGCCATCAGTTCGAAGTCTTCTGGCTTAGCACCGATTTCCTTGATGGAAGCTGGGATACCAACATCTTGTGACATTTGCTTCATGGCCTTGATGGACAATTCAGCGGCATCACGCGTGGACAAACCAGTCGTGTCTTCACCCATGATTTCGGCTAATTGGGCGAAACGTTCTGGGCAGGCGATGATGTTGTATTGTTCAACGTAAGGCAACAGCAATGCACAGCAGACACCATGAGGGGCGTCGTATTGGCCACCGAGTTGGTGAGCCATGGCGTGAACGTAACCTAAGTTGGCGTTGTTGAAGGCCATCCCGGCTAACATTTCAGCTTCGACCATCTTGGTCCGAGCATCGAGGTTGTGACCGTTGGCAACGGCTTCACGTAAGGAGCCTTCGATTAACTTGATGGCTTCGATACATTGTGAGTCGGTGATTGGGTTGTGGTCAACGGACACGTATGGTTCGATGGCTTGGACGAAAGCGTCCATCCCAGTTGCGGCAGTCAGGTTCTTAGGAATGTCGAGCATCAGAGTTGGGTCGTTGAAGGAAACCAATGGGATGTTCCGCCATGAAACAACGACGAACTTCAAGTGCGTTTCTTCGTTCGTAATTACGGCGTGACGGGTTAATTCGGAACCAGTCCCGGCAGTCGTGTTAACGGCAATCAGTGGTGGTAAAGCATGGTCGAGCGTTTCGATCCCGGCTAACTTCGTGATGTCATCACCGTTAGTCAAGATGTCACCGGCACCCTTACCAGTATCATGGGCAGAGCCCCCACCAATGGTGATGATGGAGTCAGCGTTTGAGTCTTCGTATAATTTCTTAACTTCTTTGATATTCCGGATCTTAGGGTTAGGTTCAACGTTGTCGTAAACCACGTAGTCTACCCCTGCAGCTTCAAGAGAAGCAATGGTTTGTTGAACGGCACCATTTTCCATGCTTTCGAGAATCTTACCAGTCACGATGACGGGCTTCTTCATCCCCAACATCTTTGCACGTTCACCAATCTTGCTAATTACGCCAGGGCCAAAAAAGTTGACACTGGGCATAAGAAAGTCATAACTACGTTCAGCCATAATTCAATTTTCCCTCTTTCAGAAGTTTTGAAAATCCTTAGTACCAATTTCACAAAGTAATTATAACTTAGCTGATTACAGTTTGCAACCGGTTTCGCATATTTCGTCTGTTTAGGCGCGATTAATCCCCACTGAAACACTGTGGTTAAGGGATTCCTCTGATTAAAATAAAAAAATAAAATCGCCGAAATGACCGGCTTTTTGGTTAATGAAAAGTCTAACAAGTTGACTAGTCAACACGTTTGGCTGACGTCATCGTCCTTGTTTTCGGAGGCTAAAGGCGGGCTTCGCCACGTTTCTTTCACGAAAGTGGGTATAATGAAAGTATCTTGTGATGTGAGAAGGAATCAATATGAAGGATGTAGATGCTCACCGGCGTCGTGAGCAGGCTGAATGGCAAGCCCGTCAACGTGCCGAGCTGGCGAAATTGAAGGGCGCGCAACGGCACCTCTCACTCAATGTGGTGGCGTACCTGGCGATCTCGGTGATTGAATTTTATCTCGCGATTGTGGGGCACTCCCAAACGTTACGTGCGGATGCCCTGAATAACTTGTCGGGGATTATCTCGTCGGTTTTATTGATGATTGGGATTTACATCGCGCGGGACATTCACGATGATGATCTGATGGGACAACCGCTGCCGGAGGATTTGGCGAACAGTGGTCAGCGACTACAACTGACGCGGTTTCATTACGAGACCGTGTTTACCCTGATTACGGGGATCGTGATGATTGCTATTGCCGCCAGCGTCATCTACTCGGGCATTAAGAGCCTGTTACATACGGATACACAGGAAGTACCCCAGCCCATCACGCTGGTCGGGGCGGCCATCGCCACGGTCATCATGCTGGGGGTCTGGTGGTTGAACCGGCGCGCCGGTCGGGAGCTGCAGAATGCCGCGTTGACGGCCGCCGCCCAGGATAGTTTGAGTGATGCCGTGACCAGCCTGGGAACCATGGTCGCTATCGGTGGCGCATTGCTCTTCAAGCTGAGCTGGCTAGATGGTGTTGCCAGTATCTTAGTCGGGATCTTTATTCTAAGTGCCGGCGTCAAGATCTTCCGGGAGAGCAGTCTGAACCTGGCGGATTACTTCGATCCCCAGGTTGAGGAAGAGTTTCGCCAAGCAGCGGCCGCATTTCCAGCCGTCAAACAGGTGATGGAACTGAAGGCCCACTATAACGGCAACGTGGTCACCCTGGAGCTGGTGATTGCGGTGGATCCGCAGATGCGGGTTCAGGACAGTTATCGTCTGGGGGAAGAGATTGAAGCGGCTATGCGGCTGAAATTTGGTATTGTGGATACCGACGTGGTGGCAATCCCCGCAACGTCAGTTGAATAAGGTTAGTGAAAAGGCACGTGATCGCAGTGATCATGTGCCTTTTTAGAGTTGCTATCGATTGATAATTAATTTTATTATTAATAATACTTTAGCTATTAATCTATTGGTTCGGCTGAGCGGTATCTACCTTAGGATAGGTATCGGTCAAGCTGTCACCTCGCCAGCGAAGAAGGGTTCCGTGACGGTGAGGGTCTTGTCGTCAAAGTCCACTTCGGCCGATAAACCGTAAGGCAAGGCCGTGCGAGGGTAGGCGTGGCCGAAGTTGAGGTTGGCCATGATAGGGGTGTGATCATCCGCGGTTGCCGTCAACAGGGCCCGACAGTAGTCCTCATAGTAACGCTCATTCTGTGGTTTACCGGCAATGATCGCGCGAACGTTGCCCAAAATTCCCGCCGACTGGAGATTTTGGAGCATGGTGAGGTAGGCCGCTGGCGTGGGTTGTTCTTCGCTGGTTTCCAAGAAGAGAATCTTATCTTGCCACGTTGCCGGTGCTGGAAGCAGGCCGTATTTCTGGGCAATCTCGGGTTCGTCGGGATAGTGGGGATCGGTTAAGAGGCTGTTGAGACTGTCGATGCACCCACCGAGTAAGTGGCCCGTTACCTGCCCAGTTCCCCGAAGAACCTCGTAGCCCCGCGTCTCCGGATGACTGATACGTAGCGTATCCAGTGCCGCGGGTGAAAAATCCGTGCGTTCCTCGTACCAGATGGGACTGCTGATAATGGGCGTGGTGGCGGGGTTCTGCAGGTAGTGTTCAAGGGTTTGCTGCGTATAGGGCAGGAGGGTGGGACCCAGTTCGGCCAAGTCGTTTAATAGGTTGGGACCGTAATAGGTCGTGAGTCCTAATTTATAGAGCATCAAGTGATCAACAGTAGTGTCGGAGAAACCCGTGAACAGTTTTGGCTGAGCATGAACGGCCGTGATAAATTCGGGATCGCCCAGGAGATAGGGCGCTAACCGATAAGTGTCAATGCCGCCAATCGCGCAGAAGATGCCCTTAATGGTGGGATCGGTGAAGGCCGTCTTCAAATCGGCTGCCCGGGCTTCGGGATGAGCCTCTAAGTAGGACAGGCCCTGGCAGGCATGGGGCATGGTGACTGGAATCAGGCCGAGTTCACGGAGTCGTTGTTGACCACGTTTCAGTTCGTGCGCGGCAAAGGACTCGCCGAGGACGCCACTGGAGAGACTCACGATGGCGACCCGGTCGCCGGGCTTCAGGGCTGGTGGTTTGAGCATAAGCAGACCTCCTAGGGGATAAATTGCATTTATTATACACGTTTTACAGAGGAACATACGGTTTTGATGAAAAACAATGGCGTCAATGTCATGGTTACCAAAAGGTGCCTACTCCCCAAAACGATACTTTTGCGGTAAACTAAGAAAAAATGCTGGGAGGTCATCACGTGAAGAAGTTGTATAACAATGGTGTTGAAGCCACGTTGGGGGTCATTAGTGGTAAGTGGAAGCCGCAATTGCTGTGCCATCTGGGCAATCGGCCGCAGCGAACGTGTGACCTGCGTCAGGCATTACCGACTATTTCACAAAAAGTGCTCACGCAACAGTTGCGTGAGCTGGAAGCGGATGCCATTATTACGCGGCGCGTGTATGGCGAACGAGCCCCGTTCAAGGTGGTCTATGAACTGACCGATCTGGGACGTTCACTGGGCCAAATCCTGATTCAGATGTCTCTGTGGGGCGAACAACGGGCAACCCAGTTACCCGACATGGAGATTCGCAATGATCATGCGGGTTTCACTCATATTTTAGAGAATTAATGGAAGGTACTTTAAAGTGCCTTCTTTTTTTATTGGTCGCATGCTCGTAAGCTAAGTGATGTTGAGGAGGTGGCCGATGGAACCAACATGTCGAGGACTACAAGCAACGCGAGCGATGGTGACCCAACCGATACAGTGGCAGTTACTGTTGCTGTTAGCGGAACAGGCGCAGACGCCGGGCCAACTGTTGCGGCAGATACCGCTGCACCACCATGGTCGTTGTTGGCTGGGACTGTTGCAGCTCCAACGTCACCAACTCGTGATGTTTCACATGAAACAATGGCGCTGGTCGTTGACCGCCGCGGGAGAAACGCTCCGGCCCATTTTAAGTGCAATTCAAACGTGTTCGCAAATTCAGGAAGGTGGAAATACTGATGACACATAAATTTATGGCACCCTATACTTTTGAAAATGGCATGACGCTGAAGAACCGCGTGGTCATGTCCCCTACGACGACCATGTCTAGCTTCTACGATGGTCATGTCACAAACGATGAGATTGCCTATTATGGCGCTCGTTCCGGTGGTCTGGGCATGATTGTGGGCGAAGTCGCCAACGTGATTGCCAGTGGCAAGGGATTTGAAGGCGAAGTGTCGATTGCCAATGACAGTGATATTGCGGGGCTGAGCGAGTTAGCTCATGCCATGAAACGCAACGGCACCAAGGCCGTGCTTCAGATTTTCCATGCTGGCCGGAAGTCTAATGATAAGATTCTGCGTGGCAACCAACCGGTCAGTGCCAGTGCCGTTAAGGCCGTATTTCCCGCTGATTCGCAGACACCACGTGAACTAACCGCTGCCGAAATCGATGAGATCATCGTGGCGTTTGGTGACGCAACGCGGCGGGCCATTGCCGCCGGTTTTGATGGGGTTGAGCTTCACGGCGCTAACACCTACCTGTTGCAGCAGTTCTTTTCCCCGAACTCAAATCGGCGTGACGATCAGTGGGGCGGCGATCGCGATGACCGAATGGCCTTTGCTAAGGCCGTGATTGCCAGTGTCCACGCAGCCATTGACCAGTATGCCGATCGCCCCTTCTTGCTGGGTTACCGTATTTCACCGGAAGAAATTGAGACGCCAGGGATTCGGTTGGCCGATACGTTAGCCTTCGTCGATATGCTGGGAGATTCCGTGGTGGATTACGTCCACACCTCGATGGGGTCTGCTCAGCGGACGTCCTTGAATGACAAGGCGGACCATGAGCCGATCATGACGAAGCTGGTGGCCCAGTTAGCCGGACGCAAGCCGCTGATTGGTGTGGGTTCCGTGGAAACGCCGGCGGATGCCGATGGCGTTTTGGCCATGGGTGCTGATTTTGTCGCTATGGGGCGTGAGATGATTCGCGAACCTCAATGGATGGAAAAGGTGATTGATGGGGATGAAGCCAGCATTCGTTACCAACTCTCACCGAGTGAAATGACGGAATTGCAGATTCCACGAGCTATGCAAGACTACCTGAAGGGTGCCTTCTACAGCGTGATGCACTTTACGACCGATCCGGAGACCGCGGCTGATTATCAGAATCAGGCGGCCCCAATGGAAGGTTTTGAAAAGAAGATGTAGGAAAAGAGTGGGACAGAGGGCGCTTAGATCCTGAGCATTAACGTCATTAAGGTAAGAATCCTGGGCTTGGATTGTTACCTTAATGGGGTTAAGCGCAGGGATCTGCCCTCTGTCCCACGTTTCGGCACCATAATGGCAAAAAAATGGTTTTTGAGTGATGTCCCGGCACCAATGAAAAGCGACATAGAAAAGGCCTCAGAACGCGTGCGTTCCGGGGCCTTTGTCATACCTAATAGTTTTTTGAGTTTGAGGATAGTCACTCGAATTATTAATTTATTCATTATTAATGTTAACTGGCTAATGATTATTATTAATAATGTATGCTGAACACGGACCTGCTTTATCAAGAAAAAAAGTCCACAGCACGTTGTGGACTTGAATGCAGTTTACCTTTAGTGACTGACCGCCGTTTTTCGTTGAAGATCGGACGGGATAAAACTATCGGGTTCATGATTCTCCATCAAAGCGGCGTAGTGATCGACTTTGAAATTGATGGTGGCCAGGTGTTGCTGAAGATCCTTAATCTCCTGTAACGTTTGGGCCTGTTGTTCCTTCATCATTTCGTAGCGTTCGGGAACGGTTTCGTCACCATCCTGTGCGAGGGCGAGGTAGTGTTTGATGCGGGCGACCGACATGCCCGTTGCACGTAGGCAAACGATGATGTTCAGCCACTCAAGGTCACTGTCCTCAAAGACCCGATTGTTATTCTCATCGCGCTGGACAAATGGCAACATCCCGTGCTCGTGGTAATAGCGAATGCTATAAGTAGAGATGCCCATTTTTTCGGCGACTTCATGAATGGTATACGACATTGACTTTTCCTCCTTGCGGAACTCACCTTCGAGTAACTCGAAGCAATTGTTCATTATCATACGGGAAAGCAACCCAAACCGCAAGCATTTAGGCTTCGCAGCGGGCCTGGGGATGGTTGCGGCCGATGATAGATCAGTGGTTGAGTAATCAGACGATGGAACTATATACGAATTTAATGACGATATTTATATAGAATATTCGTGAATATAGAAATAAAGATGGACTTAAGTCATCCCATACCGTATGATGAAGAAGAAATACGAATAAACCGTTTCTAATGGGGAGGAAATGATTATGCACTGGATAGCCGATTTGTTAGCGGCCATCGGGGTAGTCTTAAACGGCATTCCACAAGGAATTATGGCGATGTCGCTCGGTTTTGCAATTTTTCCAACAATGTTTTCGTTTATTTTTGCATCGGCGGTGAACGGGGCCTTTGGGGCCGTTGCCCCGTTGTCGTTTCAGGCGGAGTCGCTGGCCTTAACGGGAAAGCTAGGCCACAATCTACGCGAACGGACCTCGATTATTTTAGGTGGCTCGATCGTGATGCTGCTGATTGGGGTCACCGGGACGCTGACCAAGATCGTTGACGTCTTGGGTAATGGCATTATGGCCGGGATGATGGCCGGTGTCGGCATCATGCTGGCCAAGATTGCCCTGAGTATGGCCAAAGACGAGCAACTTACGGGATGGCTGTCGGTCGCGCTTGCCGCGGTCACCTACCTGATCACCAAGGACTTGGTGTGGACCATTGTGGTTTCGGTGGTGGGCTCCAGTCTAGCGGCGGTCTTTGTGCAACACTACCGCGCGGAACTGCCGGAACACGTCACCGCACGGCGCTTTATTTTCACCAAGCCAACCGTGAACGTTCGTGTGGTTCGTGGTGCGCTGAGTCTGGCCTGCCTGAATATCGGGGCCAACATTTCATACGGCTTGATTACGGGCCAGATGACGGGGCAGAAGCCCAATCCGGTTGATCTCAACTTGCTGACGATTACGCAGTCGATTGCGGACATGGGGACCAGTTTATTGGGTGGTGCACCGGTTGAAGCGATCATTTCGGCGACGGCAAGCGCACCGGAACCAGTGGTAGCCGGAATCATGATGATGTTAATCATGGCCGGCATCCTGGCAGTGGGTTGGTTACCCAAGTTGGGGAAGTATGTGCCGAGCGCGTCCATTGCCGGGTTCCTCTTTATTCTGGGTGCGGTGGTGATCTTCCCGGTTAATGCGGGGCTGGCCCTCCAAGGCCCAACCGCCACGATCGCGGCGATCACGTTAGTTATTACGGCGGTGGCCGATCCGTTTGCCGGTTTGCTTGCAGGGGCCATCTTGAAGTTTGGTTTGCCACTCTTGGGATTGGGGGTCTAATTCGTGAAAACTTATGAACTTAAGGTGGGGCCGTTGACGCGCCACTTACCGATTTTACCAATTAGCGAGGACTTGGCGATTGCCTCCTTCGTGTTGCTGGGCGATGCTGAACTGACGGACTATGCGGCGCAAGCCCTGGCCAAAAGACTACCAGCCGAGTTCGATTATTTTGTGACGCTGGAAAGCAAAGGCATTCCGTTGGCCCAAGAACTCAGTCGGGTGACGAACCATCCGCAGTTCGTGGTTTTACGTAAGAGCATGAAGGACTACATGATGGCGCCCCTGACGATTCCGGTCAAAGCCATCACCACCAGTGCGCCGCAACAGTTGGTGCTCGATGGCGCCGACGCGGATCGATTGGTGGCCAAGAAGGTCGTTATCGTCGACGACGTCATCAGCAGTGGCGGATCGTTGCGTGCGGCTAAGGCGTTGATTGAAAAAGCGGGTGCCACGGTGGTTGGTCAGATGGCAATCCTAGCGGAAGGCGACGCGGTAGACCGGCCGGACATTGCATTTCTGGCAGAGCTGCCACTGTTTCCGCTATAGCCTATTGGGTTATGTCTAAAAAATTAAACAAACTTGAAAAGCGAATGGCCGCTCCCCGATTTGAAACACGGGGCGGCCATTTTTGTCCCTGTCAGCAGGTGAGCGAACGTGAAACGGTGAAAAGGCGGGGGTCAGCGGCTGACTTGCCCTAAACTCGTGGGAAAAAGTGGTCAGGTTTTCATGAAGTCAGGAATCGAGAATCCGAATGAAACCCTGATAGCTCAAGGGGTATCGACTGATAAGTTGTGAGCGATGGTTTATAGCCTCCCATTAGTTTATTTTCTTAAATTAACGTGAGGCGTTGCTCTTTTGGCTGCTTTCATTAAAATATTTTTTAAAACCAGTCGCTCACATTGGAATTAAAAATAAACGCCAATGAATGTCGCTTTCATAAATAATTAATCCTACTGAAACCGATAATAAGGATCCCTTCGTCCTCTTGAAATGTAATCGCTTCCTGATATACTTCAGGGTGATTAGTTTATTTTTTTAAATTTATGTTTGAAGGAGATGCCTCATTTATGGAAAATAGTCAGCCAAAACGCGCCATAAGACCAATTGGTCAAATCGGCGTGGGTGAAAAGGTTGGTTTTGGACTTGGGGACTTTGCTTGTAATTTGATCTATGCCAGCTTGTCCAGTTATCTCTTGTTCTTCTATACCAATGTCTTCGGTTTGGGTGCCGCTGCCGCTTCGCTGTTGTTCTTGGTCGTTCGTTTTATCGATGCGTTTAGTGATCCAATCATTGGGTTCTTCGTGGATAAGTCGAATACCCGCTGGGGGAAGTACCGGCCATTCCTGCTATATGGCGCGATTCCCTTTGCCATTTTAGCCGTTCTCTGTTTCACGGTACCGAGTTTTGGTGGGGTCGGCAAGTTAGCTTACGCCTACGTCACTTACATTCTGTTATCGATCTGCTACACCTTCGTTAACGTGCCTTACGGGAGCTTAACGTCCGCTATGACCAACGACCAACAAGAATCCGTGAGTCTGACGACGTACCGGACCTTCTTAGCCAACGTGGGTCAAGTCATCGTAGCCTTCTTCGTGCCATTTCTGGCCGATATCTTCACGAAGAGCATGGGCGCTGCTAAAGGTTGGCAGTTGACCATGGTCATCATGGGGGTCATGGGTGGCCTGTTACTCTGGGGTTGTTTCTTCTCCACGAACGAACGGGTTAAGGTCCCGGCTTCACATACGAAGATTAAAGTCAAAGATGTCTTCGAACAGTTATTACATAATCGTCCTTTAGTGGTTCTCTGCATCTTCTTCTTTGTCATCTACGGGGTTAAGTCCATCGTCAGTTCCACGGGGATTTACTACGTGACCTACTACGTCGGCCGGGCCGATTTGGTGAAGTGGTACTCCTTAGCCGGGACGTTACCAGCCCTGGCTTTCATTCCCGCAATTCCTTGGTTAGCCAACCACATGACCAAGTTCCAATTGATCATCGTTTCCGTGGCCGCCGATATCTTAGGGATGGTTGGTCTGTTCTTCGCCAAGCCCGAATGGATCGTCTGGATCTTCATTTCTCGGGGGATTGCTTCAGTTGGTAACGGGATGATTTCCGCCTACATGTGGGCCCTGATTCCCGAAACGGTTGAATATGGGGAATACAAGACGAACAAACGAATGGGTGGTGTCATCTACGCCATTATTGGTTTCGTGTTCAAGTGTGGGAACGCCTTAGGTGGGATGATTCCTGGCCTGGTTCTTTCCGCAACGGGGTACGTGGCCGTGGCCCAACACCAGACCGCTGGCGCCCTTCACGGGATTGTCATTGCGACGACGGTTGTCCCAATCATCATTTACTTCATCGCTATTTTCTCCATGAAGTTCTACAATTTGGATAAGGAAACGTACAAACGGATTTCTGCCGAATTAAAGGAACGGAACGCCAAGGAATTAGCTGAAGAAGCCGCTGAAAACGAAAAATAGGAGTCGTTGTGCTATGAGAAATATTCAAAATCCAGTTCTGACCGGGTTCAATCCCGATCCCGTCCTCTTTCGTGTCAAAGATAAATACTACATCGTGGTCTCGACCTTTGAGTGGCTGCCCGGAATCCGGGTTTACTCCTCGACCAATCTGGTCAACTGGGCCTATGAGACCTCGGTGCTTCAACCGGATAACAACATTAACCTGCAAGGTAATCCGACCGGGTGCTCCATCTGGGGGCCATTTGCCAGCTACCATAACGGCAAATACTACATTGTTTATACCAACGTCAATGCCACGAAGGTGCCTTACAAGGACGCCGACAACTACATTGTGACGGCCGACGACATTCACGGCCCGTGGAGCGAACCCGTCTACATCAACAGTTCCGGCTTTGATCCGTCGATCTTCTTTGACGACGATGGTCAGGCCTACTTCCTGAACGAAATCTGGGACTACCGGCTGTCAACGCACAACAAGTCTGCCGGCATCGTGGCCCAGAAGATTGACGCCGAGACCCTGGAACTTCAGGGCAAGCCGCGCGTCATCTTCAAGGGAACCGCCGCACGCAAGACCGAAGCGCCCCAGATCTACAAACACGATGGGTATTACTACCTGTTGTGTGCCGAGGGTGGGACCGAAGCCGGACATCAAGAAACGGTGGCGCGCAGCCGCAATATTTGGGGACCCTACGAGGTTGACCCGCAGAATCCAATGCTGACCTCGGCCAACGATCCAATCTTGCCGCTACAGTGTGCGGGCCATGCCAGCATTACTGAGACGCCTAATCACGAGTGGTACATGGCGCACCTGTGTACGCGACCACTCAAGGGAGATGACCCCGTATTAGGCCGGGAAACGGCCATTCAAAAGGTGGTCTGGACGGACGATGGTTGGCTGCGGTTGGCCAACGGGGGCAATCACCCCAGCTTGGAAGCGCCGGCACCAGCTGGCGTCGAGAGCACCCCGATCCAAAGCCACAGCTTCAGTGATGCCTTCACGGGTACTAGCCTGAATACGGAATACTGGAATACGCTGCGTCAGTTCCCGAACAAGACGTGGCTACGACCCAGCAAGAAGGGCCTGACCATCGCCGGGGGCCAGTCACCGCAGTCGGCCTTTGACCAACACCTGGTGGCGACACGGCAGGTTGATTTCTACTGTCGGGCTGCCGTCCAGATGCAATACACGCCCGAAAGTTACCTCCAAATGGCGGGGATGACCCTGTATTTGGACTTGGATAATTACGTGTTATTGATGGTGACCTTGGATGAAAATGACAAGCCGTGCGTGATTCTTCACCGCGCGATTGCCGGTGAGTTTGAGCAGATTGCCAAGATTCCGGTCAGTGGCGATGGCACCTATAACTTTAGTATTCAGATCAACGAGTCGCAGGCCGAGTTCATCGTCAACGATGGTGTCAAGCAGACATCGTTGGGGGCCATGGATGTGAGTTTCCTATCCGGTGGTTACACGGGGAACTTCATTGGCTTAGATGTAATTGATATGTACAAACGCAACAGTACGCAAGCAACCTTTACCGATTTCACGTACGACGTGACACGGTAGGTGGCGAGAAATGGTCTAATCGCACCAATGGGTTAGACCATTTTTTAACAGAAAATGTTCTGTGACTATGCCTACGGCTGCCAGAGGTTCCGGCTGCTGTGGGGACCGCCTGCGGCCTGAGAAGCGGTCCTCCGGCTCGGTTGGGAGCCCGAAAGTGCATCGGTCTCCCAACACGTCCCACGCTGTAGGTTGGCAAAGAACGCCAGCCAACACCGTCGACACAGCTGCTTCCACCTCTGGCCTCCTCCGGCTAGAGGGATCAGATCTAGTCATATTGAGTGACTTCGATGAGCAAAATGGTCGATCGCCACCTGATGTGGGACGCTGGTATCTAACCATTGGAGCCGTGAGTGACCCAAATTTAGGCTCAGCCGTGGGATTTACCAAGTGGTCTAACTTGGTAAATGGCGACTTTGAAACGTGTTCCTCAGCGGTTCAAAGCGAGGTCGGATACCGCTCTGTGGCTCCGGCCGTCCTCCCCACCGCGTTCCAGCCTAAATTTGGCGAACGGTAAGGCGGAAATTTTTCACAACGTTGTCGGAATCTTTAGCCGCCGCAGGGGGAATCCCGTGTTAGGCTTAAAAATTCAGTTAGGGTGTTAGTTACGCAACGAAAAGCTTAGTTGTGATGGCATAGTGTGTTAAACTTTTGGTACACACGTGAGTTTGTGAAATGAAATAGGCGGGAGTGGACGTTGTGGCGGAATCAGCGAGTCGGAGTAATTCACATGATTATAATTATCAAAGAATTGTCGCGTATATTTTTAACCATCGCGCAACATCGCGGTCGGCGATTGCTCGGGATCTGGGTTTGAACAAAGCGACGGTTTCACTGCTCTGTAGCGAAATGCAGGACCAGGGGGTTGTGTCCGAGATTGGGTCCGGCTCGGCATCGTCCAATGGGGGCCGTAAGCCCACGCTGATTGAGATCAATCGGCGCTACGGCTATACCCTGACGGTCGAACTGGATTCGCAAGTGATTCGGGCACTGGCCTGTTACCTGGACGGGGAGACGCTGCAATTCCAGCAGCGCTTGACCGCCGAGATAACGGATTTGCCGGCGGCCTTGGACGAACTGATTGGACACTTTACGGCCATTACGGGCACCACGCGTGGCCTGCTGGGGATCTGCTTTGCCATTCACGGCATCACCGATGGCACGCAGGTTCAGGAGTCCTTCCTGGATCTGGGGGATCTCGATCTGCAGGCCTATTTCGCCAAATACCAGGTGCCCATCCTATTGGAAAATGAAGCCAACCTCTCCGCCATCTATTCCCGCGATTTTGTGGAAGAATTGGGCTTGGAGAATACGGTGACGCTGAGCATTCACCAGGGGATTGCGGCCGGATTTATTTTAGGAAATAAACTCTACCGCGGCTCCCAGGGGCGGGTCGGCAATCTCGGCCACAACATTGTGATGCCGGCGTTTTCCATCAATAACAGTCGCAGTCAGGTGACTTATCAGGACGTCTACTCCGAGTACGCCGTGATTCACCAGATCAGTGACCTGCTGGGCAAGGACACCATGTCGTTGGATGAGATTTCCAAGCTCTATGCCGACCACAACGCCGAGGTTATCACGGTCCTGTCGCAATTTGCCAACGGTATTGCTGGGATTCTCAACAACGTGGTGGGGATGCTGGATCCCGACGTCTTCTACCTGAACTCGCCGTTGCTGCATCAGATGCCTAGTGCCCTGCCACAGGTGCGTAACTACTTCCAGCGGCTGTCGGGCTATGAAATTCCCGTGAAGCTGATTCCCAACATTCAGCTGGCGACCCTACTGGGTGGGGCCGCGCTGACCAGTCATACGGTGCTGGGACTGACGGGGATGAAATTGCATTTCTGGGATTATACGAATAACTAAATCAGAGAATGGGGTACCAGTTACGCACTTGGATGAGGTGCGGGCTGGTATTTTTTTGCTATAAGGGACATTTTTTAAACTGTGGATAAATACAAAATGAATAATGCCCGTCTGCTAAGTCGTCGGTAAAACGTTAAAATCAGAAACAGCTTGTCTAATTAACCGGGTTGAACTATATTTAAGATAGTTAATTGAACTGATAATTATTCCGGAAAGTAGGGGAAGCGCATGAAGATTAGGGGCGTACTCGTCGGTCTTGCGGGGGTGCTGCTGAGTGGGGGCTGGTTAACAGTCTCAGCCCAAGCGGACGCCTTGCCTAGCCAATACCAGGGCACCTGGTACGGGTACATTAGTAGCGAAAAGATTCACCATGTTCGGCACTACTACTTCAGTCAGCTGACGGTCAAGGCGAAGCGGATTTCGTTCGACTACCAAACCACGACCAACGCCCACTTTAAGAACCGCAAGTGGGCCTGGGGGGCTTCGGCGCTGGCGACATATCGGTCAAAGAAGGACCAGAAGAATCGACCAATTTATAAGATTTACCTGCCGATCTATGAGGACGATGCGGTAGCCAAGATCCGGCTGGGTACGGTAACCGGGACTGGTGCGAGCCGGCAAGCCCTCATTGTGAACGCGGGTTACGAGAACCTCTACTTATTTCGGCAGCCCGTCCGCAGTCACCCGTGGGGGATTGGCTACGAGGACAGCTTGGAGTTGTATGACTAAGCGGAAGGCGGTGTGATCATGAACATGAAACAAACGCTATGGTTAGGAACGGCCGGTCTCGTGGCGACCTTCTTTACGGGGAGCTTGGTTGCGCAGGCCAAGACCTTACCCAAGAGTTACCGGGGCGATTGGTACGGCTACGTGGGTTCGGAAAAGGTGGGACACGTGAAGACCTATTACGCGATCAAACTGCGATTGACCAGCAAGCGGATGGACTATAACTTCCTGCAGACCACGCAGGCTAATCTGAGCCAGTTAAAGTGGCAGTGGGGCGAGAAGTCATTGGCGACCTATCAACGGCGAACCAATAAGCATCATCAGACTTACTATGTCCTGAGCTCACAGGCCTACCAGGACGATTTGGACCGGCTACAATTGAAGACGGTTAAACGCAACGGTAAGAATACGCAGGCTCTCCATTGGTGGGGAGATGCGGATAGTGTCTACGCCTTTCGGCAACCGCAGCGGGCGTATGCTTGGGGCTGGGACTTTGAGGATTACATTCCAACGGATGAATAGGGGGAGTTAGACGTGACTATTTTAAAACGCACGCTGGTGGCTGTGCTGGCTTTCTTGGGCTTGTTGTTAGCAGGTAATAACATGATATCTGCCCAAGCCGCCAGTAAGACGGTGAAGTTACCCAGCAGTCTGAAGGGAACCTGGTACGGGTACGCTGGATCGGGTGAGTTTCATAAACAACGATATTATCAAGTTGATAAGGTTGTTTTGACAGCTAATACTATGGCGATTGGCATTTACTATACATCCCAAAAGTCATTGAAATCATTGTCTTGGCAGCAAAGTATTTTACTGCCCGTGACCTATGTGAAGAAAGCCAAGGGCGTCTATAAGCTTCAGCCACGAACGGCAGATGTGGGATCGTTTATCCTTAGCCGGAAGGTAGTCCGGGTCAAGGTTTTAGGTCAGAACCGCACGGCGCTTAAACTTCGGGGACAAGGGTCAGTCCACTATGTTTTTCGCCAGGCGTTGCGGAGCCACAACTGGCATGAAACGACTTTGAAACCATGACTGAAATGAGGTGCTGTTTTACAAGGAGGAGAATGGGATGAACGTGATTTTTAAGGGCTTGGTTATAGGTTTGGTTAGTCTGGGGATGCTTTTCATTGGCAGCTGGACTTCGGCACAGGCTGCCAGCAAGACAGTGAAACTACCAACCAGCATTAAAGGGACTTGGTACGGTTATGTGGGCAAAAGAAATGTACAGGGTCACAAAATTTATGAGATTGATCGTCTAACTTTCAAAAAGGATCGGTTAACCATAACGATGTATGAGACACGAAAGCAGTCATTGCACGCCTTGAGATGGCAGGGAAGTAATGTGACGGCAGTACACTATACACAAAAATCTAAGGGCGTTTATCGTGTGAAACCGCGTCAATTAGATGGTGGGACGTTGATGACGATCAGAACGCGCCGAGTAAATGTGAAAGCCTTGGGACAGAAGCGACAGGCTTTGAAGCTGGCAGATGGTGACGGTGTATCATATGCTTTTCGTCAGCCGTTATTAAGTCATGTATGGAACGGTGACATACTTTAAGTCAAAAAGATCTTAGGAGGAAATCACAAATGAAAATGGGATATAAAAGCTTACTTTTAGGGATTGCCAGTTTGGGCCTGTTGCTAGTGGGTGGGACCACCACGTCCGCCCAAGCCGCCAGTAAGACGGCGAAGTTACCCAGCAGTCTGAAGGGAACTTGGTACGGGTACGCGGGGAAATTTGACGATAAGGGCAACTACTATGCTGTGGTGAAGTTGTCGATAACCAATAAGAAAATTACGGCGCGGGAATATACCAGTAAAAAGAAGACGCTCAAGCCGATGAAATGGCTGGGTACCGCGGCAATTCCAGCAACGTTTACCAAGAAATCAAAGGGCGTTTACCGGGTACATTCACGCATTATGGAAGATGAAAGCACCTCGATGGGGACCATTAGTCGTAAGGCGGTGAAGGTCAAAGTTCTGAAAAATCAAAAACGGTTGGCGTTGAAGTTACGGGTTGATGGCGACAACGTCTATGCTTTTCGGACCCCACTCCGCAGTCATACGTGGGGTGACGGTGGTTTCGATATTTAAATAAGACTCAAAACAGGCCCCAACTGCGCGCATTTCAAACGCGGGTTGGGGCCTGTTTTAAAGATCTACCTTAAAAGTGGCTGGTTTTGAAACTTAATGGTGTAGGCTTGCTAAAATAATGGCCTAAAGTCTTAGTGACGTGAGCGCTACAAGATATCGTGACCGCCGGTGTTAAGCAATAGTAAGGTCAGTTCATGTTCATTGGTAATCTTGTAAAGCAGTAACCAGTCTTTATCAAGATGGATTTCGTTAATGCCAGTGAGGTTACCGCTGAGCATGTGCCAATCAAAACGGTGCTTCAGGGTCTCGTGGTCCTCGGCTAAGATCAGCTTGAGGGCGGTATCCAGCCGCTTTAAATCATAATGTTTTCTGGCCAGTTTCTTAAGCGAACGATCAAAACGTGCGGTGGTTTTATAGGTCTTGATCATCTGCAGTATTTTCCAATTGGTGGATGTGGTTAAACAGGTCATCGGCGCTGGTGAAGGTCTTGACTCGACCAGCTTTCACGTCAGCGAGGGCCTCATCCAATTCGGTCATCACCTTGTCATTGGTCGGTTTGAAGGGCATCCCATTTTCGGTGATTAACTGGGCTAAAAACATATTGACGAGGTTAGGTAAGTCGGTGCCCATGGACTCAGCGATTGCTGTGGCATGTTGCTTGCGCTCATGGTCGACACGGATCGTTAAGCGATCTTTATTTCTAGCATCTGGATTGATCACGATAATTCCTCCATTCGTTGATGTATTGGTGACATTTTAGCATCTTTTGAACACTTTCACTAGTGAAATCACCTGTAAACTGAATCCGGGTTGAGCTCGACGATTATTATCGTTGATCAAAAGTTGAAAACACCTCATAGACGCTAGTTAACCACTACACTGAGATTCCAAAACAGGCCCCAACCGCGCGCACTTCAAACGCTGGTTGGGACCTGTTCCTTCTATATAGTCGTGTTATATTGAATCGCCATCATCGTTTGGCAAATCGTTAGCTTATTGCGCGATGTAAGTCGTCTTGAAGTCGTAAGGGACACCGGCGCCGTTGTAGACGATGCCCTTGACGTTGCTCCGTAACAGTTGTGACTTGGCAGCTTGATACAATGGAATTGTCCCTTGGTCGTTAATCAAGACCTTTTCAGCCTTGACGAGCTTAGCCCACCGCGTGGTTGGTTTGTTCCCATCTTGGTTTTCGGCTTCATCGAGGAGTTTGTCGAATTGCGTACTCTTCCAACCAGTCGTGTTGTAGCTGGAGTCGGATTCAAAGACATCCAAGAAGTTGATTGGGTCGGCGAAGACGGATTGCCAGCCGGCGAGGGTTAACTCATAGTTACCGTTATTCTGTTGGGTAATCAGTTGGACGTAAGGGACCGTCTTGATCGTCACCTTGACGTTAGGCAGCTTTTCCAGGGAGCTTTGAACGAATTCAGCGGTCTGCTTGCTGGTGTCGGTATCGGAGACAGACAGGGAGACGTTGAGTTGCTTGTCGCCGGTCTGCTTCAGCCCTTTAGCCAACAAGGTCTTGGCTTGCTTCAGATCGTAGGAAACACCGGATTTGACGTAGGCCTCCTGGTTGAAGGCTTCACCGGTCTTGGGGTTGTTGCCCATGCCGGCAGGGACGAAGCCCTTAGAGGCGATGGACCCGTCTTGCAGCACGTCGTTGACCAATTGCGTCCGGTCGATGGCTAAGGAAAGGGCTTTACGCACGTCAGCGTTCTTGAAGGCTGCCACTTTCTTTTGGTTGAGGTCGAGTCGTTGTGACCCGGTTGGGAGGCGTTTGACGAAGTCCTTACTGTTCTTGTTGTTCTTGATTTGTTGACCGCTGAGTAAGGTTTCATCGGTCTTCTTGGCATTGTAAAGGTTGTAGCTGGTCGTGGTGGATTCGGTGACCTGCTCGTTGATCTTGGTCAGGTGCACGGCCTTCTTGTCCCAGTAGGTCTTGTTCTTAGCCAGCGTCCAGGTCTTGCTGGTACCACTCCATTTGGTTAAACGGAAGGGACCGTTGTAGACCGTCGTTGCGGAACTCGTGCCGTACTTCTTACCGTATTGATCCACGGCTTTTTGGTTCAGTGGGTAGAAGAGGGGCCAAGCCAATAACTTCTTGAAGTAGGAAACGGGTTTGGTCAGTTGGACGGTCAACTTGTAGTTGCCATCGGCCTTGATTCCCAGGGCGCTCAGGGGTTGCTTACCCTTGTTGACAGCTTCGGCGTTCTTAACCTGATAGAGGTAAAAGGCGTCTTGCGAGGCGGTCTTGGGATTCAATGTCCGTTGCCAGGAGTAGACAAAGTCCTTGGCTGTGACGGGCTGGCCGTTCGACCACTTGGCGTCTTTGCGTAGGTTAAACGTGTAGGTCTTGCCGCCGTTGGTGACCTTGGTGCTGGTGGCTAAAGCGTTGGCGGGGGTGCCCTTGCTGTTTAAACGATAGAGGCCCTCTTGCGTGTTCTGCAAAACGGTAAAGCTCAGCGTATCGGTCGCCTTGGCGAGGTCGGAGGAGGCCAGCTCGGAGGACTCGGTCCAATTCAATTCCTGCTTTGCCGCATACTTGTTGCTAGAATTACCGCTACTGGACTGGTTCCCACAACCTGCTAACGTCAAGAGGCTGAGTGCTGCTACCGTCAAAATCGTACCCTTTTTCTTCATCCCAAAACATCTCCTAAAATAAAAATCGTCCTTATGTAAATCTACATAAGGACGATTTCACTCGCGGTGCCACCTTGTTTTATGGGGGGCTCACACCCACCATCTCCGTAACTTCTGTTGCCAAAAGTCGGAAGCGGTAACGGGCTTCAAATCGAACAATCAGCTTTCACCAATTGTTAGCTACCAGGCTCATCTTCGCGGTTCCGTTGTAAGCCACCTTTTCAGCTACCGGTGGTCTCTAGACTTAGCGGGAACGACTACTCTTCCTGGTGATGCGTTCATGTATTTTTAACTTGGCTCTAATATTAGTCGCTAGGAGATGAGATGTCAACAGGAAAAATTTTGAAAATTAAAAGGCTTCGTGGCGCTATTTGTTTGGGGTATATAGAAGAAAACTGAGAAATGCTGATTAAATATAATTATTTTTATCATGAATTTCACATTAATTCATTGAATATCTATGTAGAGTGAAATGGGGTGCCTGAATATGTCTTTTTTAATATGTCATATAAATAATTAACTACTTTAAGATGTGTAGACATTGAAGATAAGTCAGCATAAAATGAGGGTATCTGCTGGAAGACTTTCTAGTGGGTGTAGAAGTGTTTCATAGAAAAATAGGAGGCGTTATCGCCATGAATCAGGAACCATATGCGATTGGATTAGATATTGGGACCAGCTCTTTGGGTTGGGCTAATGCAGACATGGATGGTTATATTGCCCGAGTGAAGGGACAAACCGGATTGGGAGTCCGTCTATTCGAAGAAGGACAGCCCGCCGCGGATCGTCGAAGCTTTAGAACGACACGTAGACGTTTGAGCCGCCGCCGTTGGCGTTTACGGTTATTACGTGAAATTTTTGATGAGCCAATTTCATCCATCGATCCTAACTTCTTTGCGCGTCAGAAGGCATCGAGTATTTCGCCTAAGGATGATCGATTTGAGACAACTTATCAATTGTTTAATGATAAAACTGATCAAGAGTTTTATTCAAAGTATCCAACCATCTATCATTTGCGATGGGCGCTGATGACGGAGCATCGCAAATTTGATTTAAGAGAAATTTACTTAGCTGTACATCACATTGTTAAGTACCGTGGGAATTTTCTGCGTTCTGGAAACCCCAAAAGTTTTAAGCCAAGTGAATTAGATTTTTCACAACGGTTTAAAGAGGTTAACGGACTATGGCATCTTATCTTTGATGAGGTGGCACCACAGTTGCCTACGGACAACTTGGAAGAAATTACGAAACTGGTATTAGATACAACGCGCACTCGAGCCGATCGTCAGCGAGAGTCGGTTAAGCTGTTAATGGCGGCGACAGATAATCATAAGGACTGGAAGCCGTATCTAACTGAATTTACTAAAGCAATTTTAGGCTTGAAAACGAAACTGTATCTACTTACAGGAGTTGACGTTGCAAAAGCGGATCAAAAAACTTGGACGTTTAGTTTAGAGGACATTGAAGATCATCGGGCAGATTTAGAAACGGCATTTGATGACCGGAGTCTGGAATTAATTGAAAAGTTAGTTGATTTACAAGCAGCAATTCAACTGACTGAAATTATGCCCAGCGGACAGTACTTCTCACAGAGTATGATATATCGATATGATCAACATAAGGAACATTTACGGTGGTTAAAGGATTATGCAGAACAGCAAACAGATGCTAATAAAAGGAAGGCTGTCCGGCTAGCTTATGACCACTACATCGAGGGAGATGCCAAAGGAAAGCCTGAAATTGCTGATGACTTTTATAAGGAACTGAATCGAATCCTGAAAGGCGACACGTCAGAACTCGCTAAAAAAATCAATCATGAGATCGCGTTGGAGCATTTTATGCCTAAACAGCGAACAAAAGAAAATGGTGTTATTCCCTACCAAATTCATCAACAAGAGCTAGACTCGATTATTGATAATCAAAAGAAATATTATCAATTTTTAGGAGAAGATAATCCGGTGGTATCTCATCATGGGTCACAGCCATATAAAATTGATGAGCTAGTGAGTTTCCGGGTCCCCTATTATGTTGGCCCTATGATCACGGCAGACCAGCAGAAAAAGACGGCAGCAGGACAATTTGCATGGATGGTTCGTAAAGACAGTGGTGATATTACGCCCTGGAACTTTGATGATAAAGTTGACCGGACCGCTTCAGCAACAAACTTTATTCAACGGATGAAAACCACGGATACTTATCTGATTGGGGAGGACGTGTTACCACTACAGAGTCTGACTTATCAGAAGTTCATGGTTCTCAATGAATTGAATAATATCCGAATCAATGGCGAATTGCTGACTCGTGAGCAGAAGCAGCGAACCTATAACGATGTCTTCAAAGGTCATGGAACAGTCAACGTAAAATCCTTAATTAAGAGTTTAGAATGTCACAGTGAGGTCACTGGTGCGATCAAGGTGGAAGGGCTAGCTGATCCTAAACGTTTTAATAGTGCGTTAACCACATATCGTGACTTTAAGAAAATCTTACCAGTAGCGATTGATCAACCGCAACGTCAGGCGGATATCGAAAGGATAATTAATTGGTCAACGATTTTTGAAGATGCCGATATCTTCAAAGCGAAACTACAAGAGATCGATTGGCTGACAGATACGCAACGTGATCGCCTCAGTACTAAGCGTTATCGTGGCTGGGGACGTTTGTCAGCCAAACTATTATTGAATATTAAGGATACGCAAGGTTTATCAATTATGGACCAGCTATGGAATACGCAACATAATTTCATGCAAATTGTACATGAGCCAGATTATGCAGAGAAGATTGAAAAGACGAATGCCAAGGGGCTGAAACAACAAGATATATTTGAAACAATCAACGAAATGTACACATCACCACAAAACAAAAAAGCTTTGCGTCAAATCTTAGCAGTTGTTCGTGATATTCAAAAAGCCCATCACGGTCAGGCGCCTAGTCGAATCTTTATTGAAGCGGCGCGAGGAGCAGAGCAGAATCCTCAGCGAACGCGGCAACGTCAGAAACAATTGGCAGATTTATTTGCTGATCAAGCTAAAGAAATTGTCAATGAAACAGTAGCTCAGGAGTTGAATGATGAGACTGACAACAAGGCACGATTCACGGACCGACTCATGTTGTATTTCCTACAAAATGGTCAGGATATGTATACAGGAGAAAAACTGAATATTGATAAATTATCGACCTACGATATTGATCACATTTTACCGCAGTCGTTAGTTAAGGATGATTCGTTAGATAATCGTGTGTTGGTTAGCAAGGTAGAGAATCTTAAAAAAAATGATCATTTTGCCTCAGAGCTTTATGCCAGAAAAATGCAAGGAACATGGGAACTATGGCGGTCAGCAGGGCTAATTAGTGCGCGGAAGCTGAAACATTTATTAATGCGGCCTGATGAAATTAATAAATATGCTACCGGATTTATCAGAAGACAGCTGGTCGAAACCCGCCAAGTCATCAAATTAGTCACGGATGTATTGAGTAATGAATATGATTCAGACAAAACTAAGATTATTTCAGTTAAGGCGGGACTTTCTCACCAGCTACGAATGGAGCTGGACTTGCCGAAAGTTCGGGAGTTGAATGACTATCATCATGCTTTTGATGCCTTTTTGGCAGTTCGAATTGGAACCTACTTACTAAAACGTTATCCCAAGTTGGAACGTTTCTTTGTTTACGGTCAATATCAGGTAGCGCCACAATTGGACTTACGCCGTTTTAATTTCATTCATGACTTGGTTTCCGGAAAACAAGAGAAGATAGTTGCCGAGGAGACCGGCGAAATTGTGTGGAATCGTGAGAAAGATGTTTCTTACATGAAACATCTTTTGAGCTTGAAACATTTGCTGGTGACACATGAAGTTAAGGAAGATCATGGGGCCTTGTTCAATCAAACCATCTATAAGGCAAAAAAGGATAATGGCAATGTTGGCGGTAAGATGAAGCTACTTCCTACTAAAAGTAATCGACCGACAGAAATTTATGGCGGACATTCTAGCCAAGCAATAGCTTATTTAGCAATTGTCAGAGTTAATGGCAAGGAACCTTCGTACAGAGTTATGGGAGTTCCAATTAGGATTCTCGATCAGCTGAAGCAAGCTAAGAAGCAGGGAGAATATGCTGAAAGGTTAGCGTTAAAGCAGTTCTTTACACCGGACTTTACTAAAGGTAAAGGAAAAATTGTTTCGGACTTTGACGTAGTTATTCCACATATTCCCCTGTTACAGCCCGTGATAGATGAGATTTCAGGACAGTCACATAGGTTTGCTTTAGGGACTAATACCTATTATCGAAATTTACAGCAATTGATTTTAACGCTTGCTGATCAAAAGGTATTAATTTCAAAAGAGACAGGAGTGGATGAAGAGAAGAAGCTCGTAGAAGTCTATTCTCACATTTGTCAGCAAGTTATGAAGTTTTTCCCGTTATACGATCGGAATAAATTTAGGGAACTACTTGTAGACAGTCGATCCCATTTCGAACAATTACCAATTGTTAATCGTTATTCAGATGCTGGGAAACTAGAGATAGCTGGCAAGCGGGGCATTTTACAACAGATAATGGTTGGATTGCATGCCAACGCGACGCCTGGGGATTTGAAAGAACTAGGCGTAAAAACGCCTTTTGGAAAGCTACAAGTTCCAGGCGGCATTAAATTAACTGAGAATGCTAAGCTGATTTATGAATCGCCGACAGGCTTGTTTAAACGGGAGGTGAAGATAACTACCGAGTAAAGAAATAAAAAAGAGTCCTTCGCTGACGCATTCAGCAAAGGACTCTAACAAGATATGTATGGCTCGATAACGGGCTCATAAGATAAAACTTGGTGGTAAACCACCTTGTCTGACTTTAACTCTTAGTGACAATTCAGTAAGATCAAGCGGTCAACTTGACAAGAACAGAATACCATGTCGCAGTTATTAACGCAAGGAGGAAGTATTATGGGTTGGCGAACGATTATGATCAGTCATCATGCAAAAGTTTCACTAACAGCTGGAAATCTAGATATTCAGACCGATACGGATAGATTTCATGTGCCAGTTAGGGACGTCGATATTTTGCTAGTTCAGACGCTTCAGGCAGTTGTCACAACGTCTGCAATAGCCGCTCTGTCTGAGGTTCATGCCAAGATTATTTTTACTGGTCGTGATGGTCAGCCAATCTGTGAAACCACAGGATGCTATCCGAATGCACGGACGGCGGCATTGGTCACAGCACAAGTTAATTGGAATTCAACTAGAGTGGCTAATCTTTGGACACGGATTGTGGCTGCTAAGTTGAACAATCAGATTGCAGTGGCGGATATGCTGAATGCTGATGTGAGCAGTCTGAACGATGAGATGGATAAACTTGAGTTGAATGATGAGACTAACCGAGAGGCAGTTGTAGCGCGACAGTATTTTCCTCTCTTATTTGGGGATGACTTTTCGCGGTCAGATTTTGTCCCAGTAAATGCAGCCTTAAATTATGGATATTCAATTTTATTATCGTTAGTTGATCGTGCAATTGTAGCTCGCGGGTACTTAACTTGTTTTGGGATTCATCATGATAATGCTGGCAATGCTTTTAACTTAGGGTCGGATCTGATGGAACCCTTCCGACCGATTATTGATTATTGGGTAGCTCAACATAAGATCTTAGATTTGACGCCAGATATCAAATTTGGTTTGGTTCGTTTACTTGAGTTAAAGATGGTCTACGAAGATAAAACAGAAACATTAGAAAATGTCGTGGAGAAGCATGTTGTTAATTGCTTAAAGTATCTGAGTGATGAAACGGATCAAGTTAAGATTGGAGTAGTGGTTCCGCATGAGGTATCGGATAATGCGATTAATGATTATGTTTGATCTACCGATGACTAGTAGTGAGAATCGTCGAAATTATCGTAAGTTTCGTAAAGCGTTAATTTCTGAAGGATTTCTGATGATGCAATTTTCAGTTTATGTGCGAGTGTGTCCTGATTCGAAGAACGCCAAAGCCATTGAAAAACGGGTTGGGGCGATTGCCCCGAAGGACGGTTTAGTACAAGCGGTTATGTTAACGGAAAAACAGTATCAGGCAATGCATTTTATTTCGGGTGAACCAAGTCACGATATTTTAAATTCTGCCGAAAGGACGATTATGATATGAACTTTGCGTATTATAGTTTTCCACCATTTGCTGTTCGCTCCAGTAAAGTTACAGTTGTTGATACTGCTGTTCAGCGTATCTATCAAGACCTTTCATTAGGCTTTCAAGATAAACTGGATACGGTGAAGCTGAGTGATGATAGCTTTGATTCGGTTACTGTGAAAAATGGGGCGCAATGGTATGGGGATCCTATGTTAACAGTGGACTTAAATAGTCTATTTCAACGCAAGTTACAAACGCAGCTAATTAAACTGCTTGCGGATGATCAAGTTGTTGCGCTATCCGATGGTTTGCGAGAACTGTTATCGAAGCTATTGGAAGATAGCTACTTGATGGATGTACCTTTGGAAATGCCAGAAATACCAGAGTTAGCCAAGTTAGTCAAATTCAGTGGCATTCAAGTTACGACAGGTCCTGTAGATAATGCCTATGCTATAATTGAATCACTAATTAAGGTGCTTATCGAGTTAAATGATAAACGTATGCTCGTTTTGACTAATGTTAGCCATTATCTCCAGGTCAGCCAACTTCAATCGTTGGTGAGATTTATGGCTAACACTGATTTGCCACTGCTTCTAATTGAATTTTCATCTAGCCAACGAAAAGAATATTTCACTGATTGTGACTATCACTACATTGATAGTGACTTTGTTCTCTGGTAGTTCCTAACCGATGAGATATTAATGTGAAAATGACGGCTTTAGATTAGTGACAATTCAGTAAGGTCAAGAGCACGATTCCTGGTTTTGCTAGTCAGTCCCCTGCTTTAGATTAGTGACAATTCAGTAAGGTCAAGAGCAAATCATGGTTGTACAATAGTTGTACGTTGGCTTTAGATTAGTGACAATTCAGTAAGGTCAAGAGCAATGAGCGACTTAAAATCACCTAGCTATGAGCTTTAGATTAGTGACAATTCAGTAAGGTCAAGAGCAGGCATTTGATACTCCTGGTTAGAATTGAAGCTTTAGATTAGTGACAATTCAGTAAGGTCAAGAGCAGATAATTTCATATAAATACCTGTTAAGCAGCTTTAGATTAGTGACAATTCAGTAAGGTCAAGAGCTTATTTCAGAAGAAGCCTACAACAATTTCAGCTTTAGATTAGTGACAATTCAGTAAGGTCAAGAGCGCACTACCAGCAAGCATTGATAATACAGTTGCTTTAGATTAGTGACAATTCAGTAAGGTCAAGAGCATTAGCAACTCAAAAAAGCCTATCCCCACAGCTTTAGATTAGTGACAATTCAGTAAGGTCAAGAGCGCGATTTAGACAGATTTAGATTGTGAAGTGCTTTAGATTAGTGACAATTCAGTAAGGTCAAGAGCAAAGTTCGAGAAGAATACACAAAAGAAATTGCTTTAGATTAGTGACAATTCAGTAAGGTCAAGAGCCAGTCCGGGACATTGTTGCTCTTAAAGCCAGCTTTAGATTAGTGACAATTCAGTAAGGTCAAGAGCCTTTCGGTACCTAGTTGGACTTCAGCTGTAGCTTTAGATTAGTGACAATTCAGTAAGGTCAAGAGCTACCACTGATTGATATTCTTTCCCGCGCGGGCTTTAGATTAGTGACAATTCAGTAAGGTCAAGAGCGTGATTTTGGCCGCGGCTGATTTGCGGCTTGCTTTAGATTAGTGACAATTCAGTAAGGTCAAGAGCTAAGAGCTTGCTTAAGCCCATACGTAGCGTGCTTTAGATTAGTGACAATTCAGTAAGGTCAAGAGCCCGATGATTTGGAGCAACAGCGACAAGAGCGCTTTAGATTAGTGACAATTCAGTAAGGTCAAGAGCTGATAAAGGCGGAACATCATCAGTTGTTTCGCTTTAGATTAGTGACAATTCAGTAAGGTCAAGAGCACTAAATCTTTAACATCGATGTAGTAACGGGCTTTAGATTAGTGACAATTCAGTAAGGTCAAGAGCCCTTTAGTTGGTCATAAGTCCCTTGATATAGCTTTAGATTAGTGACAATTCAGTAAGGTCAAGAGCAACGAGTCTACGCCTATGCTCAAGCGCAATGCTTTAGATTAGTGACAATTCAGTAAGGTCAAGAGCAAAACGGCTTGTTTCAATTCGTTGGGATCGGCTTTAGATTAGTGACAATTCAGTAAGGTCAAGAGCATAATATTTTGATGTTGAATCAATATGATAGCTTTAGATTAGTGACAATTCAGTAAGGTCAAGAGCCGGCGGCAGACGTTTTAGACGCTATGAAAGGCTTTAGATTAGTGACAATTCAGTAAGGTCAAGAGCTTTCTAATTTTTGATTAACATACATGTCATGCTTTAGATTAGTGACAATTCAGTAAGGTCAAGAGCCCATACGATAATACCTAGATGCCAAACGTGGCTTTAGATTAGTGACAATTCAGTAAGGTCAAGAGCTTGATGATGAGTTGTCAGACAAAGAACGGGGCTTTAGATTAGTGACAATTCAGTAAGGTCAAGAGCTTGTAGTTAAGGATAAAGCACCAAGCCGTCGCTTTAGATTAGTGACAATTCAGTAAGGTCAAGAGCCAGCTTGAAGGCTATATGTTGAAGGCTTCCGCTTTAGATTAGTGACAATTCAGTAAGGTCAAGAGCTTGACCTCTGGAAGTCAGGGAAACTCAGTGGCTTTAGATTAGTGACAATTCAGTAAGGTCAAGAGCCGATTGGTCGTCGTGTACCATATCCTTATCGCTTTAGATTAGTGACAATTCAGTAAGGTCAAGAGCATTGGCTGCTCCTCATATCCCGACACAATAGCTTTAGATTAGTGACAATTCAGTAAGGTCAAGAGCTTATCCGAGATTACTTCAAAGAATATGTTGGCTTTAGATTAGTGACAATTCAGTAAGGTCAAGAGCACGTGGAAGGTGAGGCGGCTCTATGGCAGGCTTTAGATTAGTGACAATTCAGTAAGGTCAAGAGCGTACCAGATTGAGGGGGAAGACAAATGACTGCTTTAGATTAGTGACAATTCAGTAAGGTCAAGAGCTGAGCGTGAAGCCTTACGTCTTGCTAATCGGCTTTAGATTAGTGACAATTCAGTAAGGTCAAGAGCCGTGATAATTGGGGATGTACCGTATTTCGTGCTTTAGATTAGTGACAATTCAGTAAGGTCAAGAGCAAAACAGCAAGGATTTGATGTTTAATAATCGCTTTAGATTAGTGACAATTCAGTAAGGTCAAGAGCGAAGATCAGGGGGTAACAATCAATGGGCGCGCTTTAGATTAGTGACAATTCAGTAAGGTCAAGAGCAAATGACACCTGAAAGTGTTAAGGGTGTTTGCTTTAGATTAGTGACAATTCAGTAAGGTCAAGAGCCACAATGTTTTTCCACCCGCCGTAGCATTCGCTTTAGATTAGTGACAATTCAGTAAGGTCAAGAGCGCGGCCGGGTCAAGGCTGCTACCTACTAGCGCTTTAGATTAGTGACAATTCAGTAAGGTCAAGAGCTTAGAAAGGAGTGAGGATATTTGAAATACAGCTTTAGATTAGTGACAATTCAGTAAGGTCAAGAGCCCGATAGCTGCCCCAGCGGGTCCACCAAAGGCTTTAGATTAGTGACAATTCAGTAAGGTCAAGAGCTTTGATGGTAAAACCAAGTACGCCATCACTGCTTTAGATTAGTGACAATTCAGTAAGGTCAAGAGCTTGGGGAGATTCCTGTTCACCATTTCTATGGCTTTAGATTAGTGACAATTCAGTAAGGTCAAGAGCAGGTGATCACCTATGATCAGCATCGGTGACGCTTTAGATTAGTGACAATTCAGTAAGGTCAAGAGCAGCATTGCGTTTGAAGGGACGGCTGCCAATGCTTTAGATTAGTGCCAATTCAGTAAGGTTAAGAGCAAGATTGCGAAACTGCACAACAAAAAGACGGAACCAGCACACTGCTAGTTCCGTCTTTTAATGATCCATACGTTAACGACGTGCGGATCATAGCGGATGAGAGGTAAATATAATTTAAAACGGTTTAGCTCGCCGCATAAGGGACGGGCTTACTGTAATAATAACCTTGGGCCATCTTGACGTTATATTCCTGAGCCAGTGCGACATCACCCTTGTCTTCGATACCTTCGAGGGTGAAGCCTAGCTGATAGGTGTCAGCAATCTTGCGCCAGAAGTTGAGGCTCTTCATCATTTCGTTTTGTCGATGCTGTAGCCGGAAGTTTTGCATGGCAAATTTGATGCTATCCATAAACGGCAGTACATCCTGCGTGGCTTGAGACCACGGATTATCTGTCCCGACATCGTCCAGACTAAGTTTGATATCAAAAGAACGATAGAGGGCGACGTACCGGTGAAGCTCCTCCAGTGAGGGGGCTTCAGTCAGTTCAACAATTAAATTCAGATTTTTAACGGCCTTTTTGAGGTGGATCAGGTGACCAATGGTCCGACGATCCACAAATTGGGCACGGTTTAAGTTCAATGAAATTTCGGGATTATCGCGGTGATCTTTTAAAATGCTCGTGATCTCTTGATAAGATAATAATACCTGCTGGTCCATTGGTACCGCAGTAAAATCAGTAGGCGTTACCCAATAATCATGGCAAGATGACCGTAACAACAGTTCATAGCCGGCTAACTTTTGCGTTTCCGCATTGATTTGCGGTTGGACGAAGAATCGATACATTTTAAAAGAAAATCCCCTTTCTTTGCCTGCAAGGGCGTGAAACAATAACGCTCATTATACAACATTCCGCAATTAATTCACAGCCATAATGGTGCAGGACTTTAGTAATTGTTCACTCCAGATTTGGGGTGTCGTCCGCTAACTGACTATGATACCGCTTTAATCAGTCAGATTCAATTCATACGCTCGCCGGGCATTGTCGCCGGGTTCGGCAACGTGAACGATCCCCCGAAATTGATAGCCCAGGCTGGTCGCAATGGCCTGCATGCGCTGATTCAATTGATGGGTATCAATGCGGAAATTACGGATGCCATCCTGGTAGGCCGTGCTGATGAGCGCAGAGAAGAAGTAGTGGCTCAGGTGTTGTCCGGCAAAGGCCTTGCTCAGGGCAATTCGGTGGATAGTGGCGTAGGGATCGTCATTATTTTGCCAACCTGTCCCCGTAATTTCATGGTAATTGGCATCATCGCCAATGACCTGTGCGGCGGTTCCGGCAATCTGGTTATCGACCATTAAGATCCAACTTTGCTGGGCCATAATGTCTCGACGAATTGCGGCCTCATCGGGATAACCATCCTGCCACTGCGGACTGCCATCGGCCTTCAATAGGGCCTTGGCATCGGCGATAATTTCCATAATGGCGGGAACGTCCGCCTTCGTTGCGTGACGTAAATAAACTAAGCTCATAAGCAGCCTCCAATTAGAAATAATTTTACCTTCTAGAATACCACTTTCCGAGGGGATAACGGGGATCCATTTGCCGGCAATTAGGGTGATAACCGCGGATTGGCATTGGCTGGCTGCAATAAGGTATCGCTCGAATGAAGGCGCTTGAAGTTCAGAAAATTTCACCGATGTTTTATGTCGGCAACTTAAAAATGACACGTACGGTTGCTGTAGCGTCTGGTATCTTTTCTGTGACTATGGGTGTTGTTTAGGATCTTACAACAGTGGACTAAATTATTTCGGTTATCGTAGCCGTGAGTGAAGCCAAATTTGGGCTCAGCCGTGGGAGTTGCTTAGCGGCGAGAGCCGATTAGCAACTGGCGTCTTTAAGACGCGAACTTTTCGGCTCAAAACGAGGTTCGAGACCGCTCTATGGCTCGGACCGTCCTGCCCACCGTGTTCCGGCCCAAATTTGGCGAACGGTAAGGCGGGCAGCTAGGACTATAGTGTTGCGTAGCCTAGCTGTTTAGTAACTGTCAATTTTAGGACGTAACGGGTTCAACCGATTAGTGACAGCGGACATAAGATACCGAACCAACTAGCCGGTTTAGCTATAACTTAATGACAGCGCGAACAATAATACGGCCAAGGCATTAAATTCATGCGTTGGAGGTAACCGTTATGAGTGTATTCAAAGCCGTTGAAGCGACGTTTTCTAACGCTGCCATTATTAGTTCAATTACGTCGACAATCTTTATTATTTTGCTCGGATTCTTTCTTCGGCGTCACGGGACTTTTGGGGAGAACTTTGGTAAAGTTTTAACCAACGTCTCCCTGACCGTGGCGATTCCGGCACTAGCGTTTAATTCCTTCATGCAGCCCATGGACAGCACCGCGTTTCACCAGGGAATGGGCGTCCTCGTTTGGGGAATCATCATCTACGTGCTCTTGATTTTTGTCACGCCGTTTCTGTATCAGCGCTACGTGAAGGACGAGCGCGAGGTGCTGGCAATCCTGACCACCTTTGGCTCGACGACGTTCTTTGGAATCCCCATCGTTGGTGCTGTTTACGGAGCCAAAGGGGTCATGTACAGCTCCATCTTCAACATCGGCTACCGGATCTTCCTGTATTCATATGCCTACATCAAGATGTCTGGCCTGAAAATGGCGGCGAAAAACGTGAAGAAGATGTTCCTCAATCCCATCGTCATCGCCACTTTCTTGGGACTCTTCATGTGGCTGGGCCAACACCTAGTCCCCCAGGTGACCGTTCCGGCCGTGGTCAATGGCGTTCAGGGAACGGCGATGGTTCACGTGGCCTTCTACCGGATCGACCAGACCGCGCTTTGGCTCTTTAAGCCGTTGACGTATCTGGCAAATATCGCCTCGCCACTGGCCTGGTTAGCGATTGGGGCCACGCTGGGATCGATTTCCATCAAGGAAGCGGCCGCGGATAAGACACCGTGGTACTATGCGTTTAACAAGGTCATTATCGTGCCACTGCTCAACCTCATTATCCTATATCTCTTAAATCTAACGGGCATTCTCTCACTGAGCTATGTCGCGGTGGCCACCATCGTGGTGATGATGGCGACGCCAACGGCCGCGGTCGTTTCGGCCTATGCCATTAGCTTTGACCGCAAAGCCCTATTATCGTCGAATGCCTCGTTGATCTCAACCATTGCCGCCGTTGTGATGATGCCCATCTGGATTGCAATTATGGAGGTCATCAACGGACTGGGGATTTTCCATTGAAAAGGAGTGTTTTAAATGTTAAAAATTACAGCTTACGGTGTCCGTGAATTAGAGGAACCCTACTTCAATCGCTTAAATACCGCTGGCTTCGACCTGAAGTTCGTTCGTGACCTCTTGACCCACGACAACGTGGCCGAGGCAGCCGATGCGGATGCCGTTTTAGTGCGGGGAAACTGCGTCGTGGATCGCCAGAATTTGGCCAAATTTGCGGATTGGGGAATCAAGGCCGTCTTCACCCGTTCGGTGGGTTTTAACCACATGGATTTGCAGGCGGCCGCTGACCTTAACATCGCCATGGCCCGGGTGCCCGGCTACTCGCCATACGCGGTGGCCGAGCTGGCGTTTACCCTAGGCATGTCGCTGTTTCGGCACGTCAATCTCGCGGTTAATCAGACGCGCCAGGCCGACTTTACGATTGGCAAGGCGCTCTTTAGCAAGGAAATTCATACGGCCACGGTGGGAATCATGGGCGCCGGCCGGATTGGGTTGACGGAGGCCAAGCTGTATCAGGGTTTGGGCGCCCACGTGCTGGGCTATGATCCGTACCCATCGCCCGCAGCGAAGGCGGCAATCGAGCTGGTTGATTTGCCAACCCTACTGGCCCAAAGCGATATTGTCTCGATTCACGTGCCTTATTTCCCAGGCAAAAATGATAACCTAGCCGATGCCGATTTTATCGCCCAAATGAAGCCCGGTGCCGTCTTAATTAACACGGCCAGGGGAGAACTGGCGAGCGTTCCCGCCGTCCTAGCAGGGTTAAAGTCCGGCCAACTCAGCGGGTATGGTGCCGATGTCATCTTGGATGAGGTCGCGATTCTGGGCAAGAAGTTCCCGCGCCTTGAAGACCTGCCGAATCCCGAAGTGCGCCAATTACTGGCGGCGTACCCACAGGTGCTGATTACGCCGCACGTGGGGTCTTACACGGAGCCGGCACTGGAAGATATGATTCGCATCAGCTACGAGAACTTCCAAGAGTTCTTCGCCACGGGCCAAACGGCCAACGCCATTCAGGCCTAAACATGTCCAGCTAACACTAAATGTTTCTGATAAAATAGTCGATCGCAGTCACCTGCGGCTGCCAGAGATTCCGGCGCTGTGGGGATCGCCTGCGGCCTGAGAAGCGGTCCTCCGGCTCGGTTTGAAGCCTGTCAAAAAACGACAGTCTCCAAACGCGTCCCACGCTGTAAGCCGATTCTCGGCTAACACCGTTGTCACGGCTGCCTCCATCTCTGGCCTCCTCCGGTTAAGGGAGTTCTTAACCCTGACATTGGTGTGAACATCGCTGAGCTGGTAACGTTTATCCCAGGTTATGGACAACATGCCGTGGAGCCGTGAGTGAGCCAAATTTGGGCTCAGCCGTGGGATTTTCCAAGTGGGTTACTTGGAAAATGGCGACTTTGAGACGATGATTTTTTCGGCTCAAAGCGAGGGAGAAGACCGTTT
>NZ_AZFS01000061.1:56082-124459 GCF_001434395.1 Levilactobacillus hammesii DSM 16381 | reverse complement strand
CTTCTCCCGTCCTGCCCACCGCGTTCCAGTCCAAATTTGGCGAACGGTAAGGCGGCAAGTTATAACCAGGTTTATTCCAAAAAGCAACGGACCACCTGGTGCAGTGAATGCGAGGTGGTCCGTTGCTTTTTGATGAATCAATCTTAGTCCAGGTTCAGTTCAAAGGCCAAGCGAGAAGCGTCGCTGGTCTGTTCATCCACGTAGATCGTGCCGCGGTGCTTGTAGCCGAAGCTTCGAGCAATCGCCTGCATCTGTTGGTTCTTGACGTGGGTGTCCATCCGAAAGTTGTGCACACCTTCATGGTAGGCCTGACTGATCAGATTGGAGAAGAAATAGTGGCTCAGGTGTTGCCCACCAAAGCCCGCGCCAATGGCAATGCGGTGAATGGTGGCGTAAGGGTCTTGGTTGTTCAACCATTGCCCGTCTTCGATATTGCGGTAGTTGGGGTCGTCCCCAATCACCATCGTGGCCGTGCCGGCAACTTGCCCATCGACCACTAATAACCAGCATTGCTGGCCGTCTACGTCCCGTTTTAGGGCCGCGGCATCCGGATAGCCATCCTGCCATTGTGGGCTCCCAGCGGCCTTTAATTGGGTCTTGGCGTGATTGATAATGGCCATGATTGCTGGTAAGTCACGTAGCGTGGCCCGTTTGATGAAAATTAAACTCATCGTGATGCCTCCTCAGTAGAGATTCCTAAAATCTAGAATACCACTTGCTGGGGTCGACTAGAAGGAATTCATGAAACTTGAATAGTAAGTCTGAAGGAAGTTCATGACGGAACCACCCACGATGTTTCCGGCGATGTAAATGAAGATTAAGAAGGCAACCGTCAACGCAGCTTCGGCCAAAAGTAGGGTGTAGAACTTATCAATCCGGGGGTTGTCAACGTCCTTGATAATAATGAAAATGTAGCCCACGCTCAGGATGACACTGGTGGGAATCATGAAGAGAATCATCAGACTGTAGCTAGAGAAATTAGCACCGGTCGTGATCAGACTCAATAAGAAGGTAATCAGGTTAAAGATCAGGATCAAGTTGGTAATTCCGGCGAATTGGTTCGTAAATTCCCAGAAATTAAGGGGCGCGTTGTCATCGATCAGCCGGCGGAAACCGTAGCTGAGGCTAACGTAGATGGCGGCACCTAACAGAATGAGAAAGAAGAAAATTAAACCGGCCTTGAATAAGAGACCGTTAACGTTGATCATGCTAGCCACGGCCTGGCTGACGTCGCGGCTGTATAGGGCGACGATTCGCTTGCCAAGGGAAACCAGTGTCAGCACGGTCAGCAAGGCTTCCAGTGCGATGGCAATGGCCCCAAAGGAACGGTTGACATTGGGGATAACCTGACTAGGGTGGCGAATGGTGGCCAACCACCAGCTGAAGAAGTTGCCGGAGAAGCGCTTGACGTCGGCAAAGGAATCGCTGGCGTTGGCGTTAGCGTTGGTACCAGCCGTTGTTTGGGTCGCTTGGGGTTGGGCCTGTGGTTGGGGCTGTTCGCGCGGTTGATCATCCGGGGTGGTGGCACTCGCTAGGGCGTAGCCACATTTGGGACAGAACTTAGCGTCGTTTTTGATTTCGGTACCGCAGTGTGGACAGAATTTTTTGGTGTTATCCATGAGTAGTCTCCTTAGTCGTCTGAGTCTTCATGGTAGTCGTTAACCTTTTGGCTACCAGAGATTTTAGTGATTTCGTAGCTTTGTGAAGAATTGTCATCGTTAGCGGGCTTTAGCGTGGCCGTGTACTGGAAGGTCTGAATGTGATCGTAATCGTCCAGTGCGAAGTCATATTTAACCGTGTAGGTGACTAAGCTGGTTTCATTAGGACCGGGTTTGACGTTCTTGATGTCGGTGCTCATGTCGATACCGTTCAAGTCGTCATCCTTGTAGTAGCCCTCGGCCATTTGCTTCAGTTCTGAGTATTGCGCGTTGCTACTACCGTTGGCAAAGAAGTCGGCCATGTCATCGTCATCATCGTCGGTGGCCTCATCCATGTCGCCCTGATTGGAAAGGTTATCTACGGCAGTAAAGAGGTTGTCGAAGAAGTCATCGGCATCGCTCTCTTCGATCATGCCCTTGTAGTCCAAATCAACATCGGATTGGTCGTCGGTCTTGCTGATGTGAACGGATGGCGTCGTTGCCTTACCGGCGCTGGATGAATACTGGGCATAGGCCGACATGTCAGATGACCAGGGTTCGTCATTCAACGCGTACATCCCACTGTCATCGGCATTCCCAATCTTCTTACCATTCAGGTAAATGGCGGAGGCGGGCACCGTGTTGAACGTGACGGAAACGGTCGTCAATTCCAAGTCATACGTCTTGTTATTGGTAATGTGATAGTCGCCACTGTTGGTGAGGTGGTGACTGCCGACCTTTCCGCTTGATTGCAAGTGGTATTCGCCGGGAACCATGGCGTCCAACTTCTTGGTGTAGTCGTCACTGGTTGCGGTGGCAATTTTCTGGTTATCCAGTTTGATCACGTTGCCCGTATGGTTCGTGGTGATCGTTGGGTAGACGGGGCTCACACTGATCTGGTACTTGGGGAAGAAGAGTAAGTGGTGCCCGTTTTGTTTATATGTAAAGTTGCCATCGCTGCTGGAGCCGCCCGTCTGGAGCTCGGACTTTAACGTGGCCAGGTCCTTGGCGTGTTCGCTGTAGTAGCGGTTAACGGGAAGAAGCTTACTCTTGCTGAGCTTGAGATCGGTGCTCCCACTGGTAAAGGTGGCCGTTAAGTTTTTACCGGACTTGATGCTGGCAATTTCACGGTCAAGCGTGGCTGCACGGGAGTAATGCTGGTTCCCCCAAACAAAGAAGATGACCAGTAAAACGACGACGCCACCAATGCTCCACCACTGAATCTTTTTCGCCTTGGTCATGGGTTGCCGTGGCCGTCGTGGTTGCCGCGTTGGCTGTTGAGGGGCCTGTTGCTGGGTCGCTTGTTGGCGTGTCGGTTGCGGCTGCTGATCAGGCACTGTGTTAGTGTTGGGCTGAGTCGCGTTATCCGCCTGCAGGTTGTAGCCACAATTTTGGCAGAAAATATCATCTGGTGAGATGGGATTTCCACAGTTGGGACAGAAATGGTTTTGACCGCCGCCGGGTTGGTTATCTGCCGGGGCAGCAAAGGGTGTTAAGTGCATGAATTTTACCTCCAAAAGTTAGTGTTGGTGCGCCACAATCAAGGCTTCACCATACAGGCAAAGCTGACTGGGATTTGTGGGTTGGGGTTGAATGGTGATGCGCGCGGCACCGTCGTAGTTCTTGGCCAGCAGGAGCGCGTACAGGTGTTTCATGAGATCTTCCCAAGCGGCCTTTTCGCCAGCGCGTGGGGCCACGTCGCTCTCCGCAAAGATGAGGCCCGCACTATGATAGCCGGCGGGTAAGTCGGTTGCCGCAGTAATGATAAAGTTCTTGGTCTGGGCCACCTCATCCGGCGTCAGCTCCAGGTCGAACAGGGGAAATGATTGATCGGCGGCATGTGGAATCAGGGCGTATTCGTCGGCGGGGGAAAGCGTGGTGCCACACTTCAGACAGAAGTTAGCGTCCGCTGCATTTTGGTTGCCACACTTGGGGCAGATTCGGTAGTAAGTCTGTTTCATAGAAATAAAGACCGTCCTTTCGGTTAATCGTCGGTTTCAAATTTATTGGTGTCGGGATTGTACTGACTCACGATGTCGTGAATCTGGTCGTAACGGAACGTCCCCTCATGCTGACCGGAATCCTTATCGTAAGCCTTGATTTCGAGCATGTTATCAGCGGGAACGGAGACGGTGTAGGTATTGTCGTCAACGTCGAAGTCATACTCGTCGCTGGCAGCGTTGATCCCTTCCTGATCGCGATCCGAAAGATCACTGGCGTCCTTCCCCGTCTGGTCGCTACTGGTAGTGGATTTATCATCGGCCGTTGGCTGTTCATCATTGCTGGTGTCCTGGCTATCCGTGGTTTCGTCCTTCCCAGTCGGGGTGTCGGTGGTGATGAGGCTGACCTGCTTGTGAACGTCATTATTCTTCATGAGATTGACGCTGGCCGTGGCCTTTGAGCGACTGCCCGAGAGCTTAAAGGTATAGTGCCCGGGAAATAGGGGACCGGCCGTGTAAGTGAAATGGTCATTCTTGGCCGTGACCAGGGGACTACCATTGGCTTCGAGCGTCGCATTAGCCACGTTGGTGGTTAAAACGGGATGCATGGTGCGAACCCGCAATTTATAAATGGGAAAGATCAGCATCGTGTGGCCGTCCGTCTCGAGCTTAAAGGTCTGGTCACTGGTTTCACCGGTGTTCATGAGTTCCCGTTGCAGCGACTTGGCGTAACCTTGGTGGTGCCGCGCGTAGGTCAGCAAGGGTTGAACGGTGTCCCCTGTGATCTTTAGGTTGGGATTATCACTGACCATCACTTTGGCGAGGTCGTTGCTCTGGTTGTTGGTAATCATATCGGCCATGTTCGCGACCTGCTGTTCCTTACCGGCTTGCTTGTTGTAAAAGGAATAGGCCAGGGTGGCGACGACCACCACGGCAACGGCTAGAATCGTCCACACAATCCGATTGAGCCATTTCGGATGCTTAGCCGGTTTGTCAGACACATGTTGTCTACGTGTCCGCTTGGGTTTGACCGGAGCTTGTCGTAAATCAAACCCACAATTCTCACAGAAGGTACTTCCCGGCGTGACGGGCTGGTGACAGTTGGGGCACTTCTTCATGGAACTCAACTCCTTAACGGGCAGTGCTTAGGCGCATGTTAAAAAACCTCAGCCACGGGTTATTGCGGCCCCGCGTGAGCTGAAGTCGATTGAACTTATGTATTGGGTTTAATAGCCAATGCTTGGGCGCATTTTGGCCAGACACACTACCGTATTATTAATTTTTTGTTATGTTTTTATTATACGCTAATATTAAGTTCACTGAAATAACTTTTGACGAATTAATTGACAGCATTGTTTTATGATTTGTGTGGTGAATCGTTCCTTAATGTATCGTCGACTTCTGGGCTGCCGGCGCCTTTTTTATCTTCCCCAAAGGTGGCCGTACAGGGAATATCGGCGATGACTTACCTTGAATCTGAAGGCGTAGGGAACCTGGCCGAACTAAACAGTCGGTTGTGGCGGTGGGACGCCTGAAATTGTGGTAGCGTAGTTCGCAAGTAAACCGAGGGGGCGGACACCATGCACTTTAAATTCAATCGCCAGTTTTACCGAACCCTTTCGTTTTGGCTCGGCGTCCTGTGCCTGTTGGCCGAACTCAGTATTTGGTCGTTTGATAATGGTGCCAGTCGGGCTTTAGGGGTGGGAACTGGGGCCTTTCTGATTCTCATCAGTCTAGGGTGGGATACGAAATAGCGTGTAAAAAAACGTGTTGCTGGTTTTTTAAAGCCTAGCAGCACGTTTTTGAAATTAAGATTGAGTCGCAAAGTAAGCTTGACCCGCGGCCAGCATGTCTGCCGTCTGTTGATTGAGTAGTGGCGGGAGTTGGTCGAAGGGAAAGTATTTCAGATCGAGGGTCTCGTCGGTCTCCTCACGCAACGTGTGGCCGCCGACGGGTTTGACGAGATAGAGCCGTGAGATCACTTGCGTTTTATCGCCATTGGGGTAGGTGGTAAATCCCTGATCGAAGAGTCCCAGTGGCCGCACGATTTCAACATCGAGGCCGGCGTCTTCCCTATATTCCCGCACACAGGCTTGGTCAAAGGTTTCGCCGTATTCCAAGTAGCCGCCGGGAAGACTCCAGTTGTGAGTATCGGTCCGCAGGTTAAGCAGGACCTCTTGCCGATCGTTGACTAGGATCGCCCCCGCTGCATTGAGGATGATGGGCCGGTGGCCAACTAAACTGCGTATCTCTTGAATGTAATTTGCCATGAGTGGATGACCTACTTTCTGATGGATTAAGGTCTAGTATGGCACAAAACGGCGGCTAAATAAAAGCCACCCTCATACCGGAATGGTTTCCCAGCATGGTGGTGACTGTCACCTGCGGCCTGAGAAGCGGTCCTCCGGCTCGGTTTGAAACCTGACCAGGATCGTCAGTTTCCAAACGCGTCCCACGCTGTAGACCGAGTGGAGAACCTCGGTCAACACCGTCGTCACAGCTACCTCCATCTCTGGCCTCCTCCGGTGACGTTAGATCATTGATGGCGATCCGGCACGGACAGTCGGGTTAAGCGAGACGCTGATAGTGCGTCAGTGTAGCCGTGAGCGAGCCAAATTTGGGCTCAGCCGTTGGATGTTCCAGGCAGAATGCTTGGAACATGGCGACTTTGAGACGATTTTTTTTCGGCTCAAAGCGAGGTCAAAGACCGCTCCTCAGGCTTTGGCCGTCCTTCCAACAGCGTTCCAGTCCAAATTTGGTGAACGGTAAGGCGGCATTTCCCATAGCCAACATCAGGTGTTACGGTTACTTGCCAATCCGGTGATAGTTGTCATCGAAGTACTTGCCCGCGCGGATATCATCGGGCATTCCCTCATAAGGGGCTTCACTGATGACGTCTTCGTTGTTTTGGCCAGCATCGCCCATGTAGGTGATCTTCGCAAATTCTGGGACCACGAGCTTGGGATAAGTGGCGTACTTTTCTCGGGCCGCTTCCATCACGTCAATGTGTTCGTTTTGGTAGGTTACCGTGATTTCGGGATGATCTTGGACCCACTTGGGGAAGAAGATGGTCCCATTTAATTTGCCTTCATTGGGGACAAAGTCCAGTGCGACGTCCGTGCCCGTGGGTTCCGTCCAGGCCACCTTGTAGATACCAGGGACCAGCATGACAATGTTGGCCTCCTGATCCGTTACCCAACGTCCAGCAACCATGCCGCCGTGGATGCGGTAGTCGACGGTGTGATCGTTCTTAGCGTACCATTCGTATTCCCAACCGTTATCGTAGGTGTAAATGAAATGAGTGCCTAAAAAGTCTGCTAGTGTTTTAAAAGTTTTTGTCATATTGTTTGCTCCTTCTATTCTGCGTTGCAAACATGTAATTAATTACATGTTTTAATTTACTTGATTAGTTTAAGCAGAATCAGTAGCATTGTCAACAGTTTTTCTTGAAGTTTAGGGGTGAAACTGGTTCAATGAAGAAGGACAACGGACGAGATGAAAGGGGATGGCGACTATCGGACAGCGAAACCGCCTGCAATTTATTATTTTGGGCCTACTGAATCAACAGCCGCAAACTGGCTATGATCTGGCCAAGGCTTTCGAAAATGAGATTGGTGAATTTTGGCAAGCACAGCATAGCCAGATTTATCCCATGTTGAAGCGGTTGGAAGCGGCCGGCGAGATTACCCATGAGGATACCGTAACGGGCGAAAAGCTCGCGAAAAAGCAGTACACGTTGACCCCCACGGGCCGTGAAAAATTGGTGGCCTGGGTCAGCCAACCGTCACCGGAATTGACGCCCAATAAAGATGAATTCATTCTCAAACTGTATTTTATTAAAGACGTGGACGATCCCCGGATTCAACCCATGTTGCGGGAACAGTACCGGTTACATCAAGCACAGCTGGCGCATCTCCAGCAGCGACAAGCCACGGTCTTCCCTGATACGAGTACGATTGATCAGGCCTATGGGCACTACCTGATTCTGGACCACGCCATTGCACGTGAGGCACACTACGTCTCATGGTTGACCCAGTATTTGACGCCTGAGGACTAGTCAGATTTTTGTGAACCTGGTCGTCCCATAAAAAAGCCACCACACCGGACTTTATCGTCGGCTGTGGTGGCTTTTTTAGTGGTGCTCGCAAATTAAATGAGACTGATCTGGCCAAAATTTCGTTAGTATTAGTAGAAGGTCGTTACCGCCCCCCCAACCGGTCTAGTCGGATAACGGGTACGAGCCAGTGAGTTAGCATGGAAAACTAATGAAGTCCCTCAACGACAACTATTGGTCTCATATCGGTTATGATGGGGACGGTAATAAGGTTGGTTTGTCAATTTTGGCTAACAAATCCAGAAAAGTGTGAGAGGACGTTAGAAAAGGTAAGTACTTAGCCAAAAAGTGGGATTACCGGGATGTAACCGAACCGGTATGCTATACATGTAAGCGGTTACAGATTAAGCACTCAAATCTATGGGGGAGGGTTTCATCATGAGTAAAGGACAATTATGGAAACAGCGATTCTTCTATGGTGCAACTGATATGGCGGGGAACCTGATTTGGCAAATTGTTGGGCTTTACCTGCTGTTCTACTACACCACAGTGGTTGGTATTTCACCAGCGTTTGTGGGGACGTTATTCTTTGTCGTTCGGATCATTGATGCCTTTGATGGTGTTGTGTATGGATTTTTAATTGACCACACGCATTCTAAGTACGGGAAGGCACGGCCATACTTCTTATGGTTCGGGATTCCATTAGGGATCTTGACCATGCTGCTGTTCTTCAACCCGTCATTTGGAGGCAATCGGGCCTTTCAGTTAGCCTGGATTTCCCTGGTTTACACGCTGTTTAGCTTAGTCTATTCCGGGGCGAACACGCCAATCACGGCGATCCTGCCTAGCTTGACTAAGGACCCCGACGAACGGACGAACTTAGCCAGTGCCCGGATGGTGATGACCAACATTGGGACGGCCGTTATTGGGGCAATTTCCTTACCAATGGTTGCCAAATTAGGGGGTAAGAACGCAGAAAAAGGCTGGATGATTTGGGGGATTTTCATTGGTTTCGCTATTATCGTCCTCTTCCTCAGCTCATTTGCGAACTTACGTGAAAAAGACGACATCGTAGACGAGGATGCAGATGCACCAGAAATTAAGGGACACCTATCCGTTAAGGAATCACTGAAGGGTGCCGTAAAGAACAAGCCGTGGGTGGCTTTGAGTATCAGTTTCATCCTGTTACAGACTTTCTGGGTTATTCGGATGCAAACGGCCGTCTACTACCTGACTTACGTTTACCGGCGCGCAGATTTAGTTGGGGCGTTTAACGGTTTGGTGATTGTGGCGGTTGCCGGGAACTTATCCGTTCCATTCTTAAGCAAGATTATGAAGCACCGGAACGTGATGATTCTCTCAATGGTTACGTTTGGGATTGGTGAAATCATCATGTCCTTCAAGAGTATTCCGTTACTCTTTGCCGGGAATGTTATCGCATTAGTTGCCATGGGGGCGGCCTTCTCCATCGCCTTCGTCATGATTGCCGATACGGTTGAATACTCACGTTCCGAGCTTCATATCGATGAACCCGGGATCTTATCTTCAGTGCCAATGGTTGGTGCAAAGTTGGGGATGGGCTTCGGTGGCTTAGTCTCAGGTTGGTTACTTTCCTGGGGTGGATTCCAAGCCACAGCCAAGATTCAGGGGGCCAAAGCCCTGACGGCTATCAGCACCAGCTTTGTCTGGTTACCGATTATTCTCGCATTGCTGATTGTGGGGATTCTGTACCTCTTCTACAAATTGGATGAAGACGAAATTACGTCCGCTAAGGCAGCTAAGGAGTCTTCAAAAAAATTAGATAATGAAAATGTTTAAATTTACTTGCGGGGGATCGGATTATCCGGTGACCGTAACCTTCTACCAACCGGCCGCCATTGCTGACTTCAAGCCACAGCGGCGGCCGTTGGTGGTTCTCCTACCCGGTGGCGGCTATGAATTCTATGCGGACCGGGAAAATGAGATAATGGCCCTGCAATATTTGGCACAGGGGTTCGCGGTAGCCGTTGTGGCGTATCGCTTGCGCCAACAGCCACCGGTTCTGCCGGGTGCGCTGTATCAGTTAGCCGGCGTGATTCAGGAATTTCGCCAACACGCCGCGCGCTATGCGATCAGTCCCGAGCACATTCTCCTGGTTGGTTTCTCAGCCGGTGGCCATCTCGCCGCGCTCTACGCGGACCTATGGCCGCAACTGGCGCGTAACCGGGGCGTGACGGCGGCTACCCTCCGCGTCAGCGCGCTGACCCTGGGCTACCCAGTCATTGGGTTGCGTTTAGGGTGGCCACTGACCACAGCCGCACGGGCAACCATCACTGGCGACTGGCCCGATCACGAGGCCGATCGTTTGGTCACACCGCAGAATCCGCCGACCTTTATTTGGACAACGGCTGACGATGAGCTGGTTCCCGCCGATAATACACGACGCTATGTGACGGCGCTCCAGCAACAGGGAATTTTAAACCAGTCACTGATCTATCCGCACGGCCCGCATGGACTGAGTTTAGCCCGCGCCGTGACGGCATTTCCACAGAGCTTTGACCCGACTGATCCGGCCTTTGGGGAGCGATTTATCCGACCGGATGTTGCGGGATGGTTTGACCGTCAGCTGCAATGGCTCGACGGGGTATGGCAGCTTAATCGCTTTTGGCGACAACAGTAGTTTAACGAGAGGGGTAATTAAAATGCTGAATGATACGACAACGAAGCAGTCCTTGGGGTATTCGGACGAGCTAAAACGCTTAGCACAAATGAAACCAACGGAAACGGTTGACGGCGTCACCAAGTGGATCAAGGAACGGGACCCGGCCCACACTTATGAACCGTTAGTTTGGGAGACCGTGGCCGAGATTGAAGAAGATCCCCAGTTACCGACCGATCTGTTTAGTCTTCGACAGGGAACCGAGACCTCGGGGCAAAAGGACTTGACGACGGTTGATATGAAGATTGAGATGCAGCAGATTGTTGCCATGAATCGACGGGTGCGGGTGATTCGGATTGCGCGGATGGATCACCTAACCGCGGATAAAGCCTTGATTTATTTCCATGGGGGCGCTTATTATGGCGGAACACCGGAAGATGTCTTGCTGGCCCTGAAGTATGTGGCGGAACAAGCTAATTGCGTGGTCTACAACGTTGACTATGCCTTGGCACCAGAACAACCCTATCCCGCGGGCATTCTAGATGGCTTAGCGGTTGTGGCGGCGATGACGCAAGATTATCATCACATCTCAGTGGGCGGCGATTCTGCCGGTGGTTCCATTGCATTGGGCGTCAGTCAACTGTGTCAATCCATGGGGATTTGCACCATCGACTCACATCTACTGTTCTATCCAACCGTGATTCAGGGGTCTGATTTGGGCGGTCAATTGTGGGATGATAATAGTATTGACATTGTCCCAGAACAGCGGGATGCTCTACACAGAAGCTACCAGTTGTTTGAGCAGCTCGATGAGATCATGAGCGGTTACTACGTGGCGGATCAACCCGTTGATTTGACGGCACCGTTATTATCACCGCTGCTGGCAGATCCGCAGACGTTTAAGAAGACGACGCTGTTGGTTGGGGAGTACGATCCCTTCCGGCTGCAAGGTGAGGCCTTTATCGATCAGGCGGGTCGCGCAAATGGGGATGCCAATTACATTCGCTATGGTGGGATCAGCCACGCCTTCCTGAACTTTACCGGGAACGTGCCAGCCGTGCAAGATGCTCTGCGTTCGGCAGCAAAATTGATTTGAGTCTAAACATTAATGGGGGAGATTATTGTGACTTTACGCGACTATCATTTAACTTTACGCGATGTTTCGGATGAACAACCGGAATACTTGGAAACGGTGTTCTCACTAGGCAATGGGCACTTCGGCGTGCGGGCAAATGACCCCATCAGCGGCAACCCCATTACGGGGACACTGATTAACGGCTTCTATGAAACCGCCCCCATTACCTATGGCGAAGCGGGGATCGGTTACGCACAGAAGCACCAGACCATTCTGAATTTACCAGATCTACGTCACGTCCACGTTTCAACCAGTAATGGTCACCAGTTCACACACAGTAAGCGGACGGCCGTCGATCTCGATCTTGGCAGTGGAACCCTGAAGGAAAAGTACGTCATTAGTACGGATCAGGGAGAAACGGTGACGATGGCGGTGACGTCCGTCATGGGTCAGGGACAGACTAGCCTTTGGGGGATTAGCTATACCTTTACCGCCGCTAACTATGCGAAGGGGTTGCTGGTAAGTAAGTCTATCGCCGTTCCCGCGGAAGCTGAGGCCATTCCTTCGGCCGATCCACGCAAGACGCGGATGGCGGGACTGCCCATCTGTGAAACGGAATTTGTGACGCAGGACCTGCAACGGTATCACGTGAAGACCCGGGTGACGAAGCAGGCCGTAACCATGTATTTAGGAATCCTGGTGGCGCATGGCCAACTGCTACAACAACCAGTGGATCTGAGCGATGAGCAAGCCCATACGCTGGATTATGAAGCGTACGTGGGTGAGGTCGGCAAGCACAATACGATTGATCCGGCTGCCATGTTTATGGCAAGCTCCATTGCGGCCTTGGTGGATGACAGTCGCGACTTTTGGCAAGGGGTTTGGAATCGCAGTGAAGTCAGCGTCGATGGCAATGATGACCTAGACCTGGCCATTCACTACAACATCTTCCAGCTGAATCAGGCGGCGGGGCGTGATGGACGCACCAACATCGCAGCGAAGGGCCTCAGTGGGTCTGGCTACGAAGGGCACTACTTCTGGGATACCGAAATGTATATGCTGCCATACTTCACGTATACCAATCAACAGATGGCCCGGCAGTTATTACTGTACCGCTATCAAACGTTGCCCAAGGCACGGGAACGGGCGCGGGCACTGGGCGTTGATCAAGGCGCGCTGTTTGCTTGGCGGACGATCAACGGTGAAGAAGCCTCGGCCTATTTCCCAGCCGGTACGGCACAATATCACATTGACGCGGACATTGCTTACGCGGTCGGCAAGTACTTCGAGATTACCCGCGACTTGGACTTTATTATTCAATGTGGATTTGAGATGGTGCTGGAGACGGCGCGTTTCTGGGAGAACTTTGGGTCCTGGCGGCAGGTCGGCACCGACTGCCGGTTCGAATTTCACACGGTTACGGGACCTGATGAATACACGGCATTGGTCAACAATAATTACTACACCAATCGGTTAGCCAAGCATAACTTTGGCTTAGTGGTGGAACTGGCCCATCAGATGATGAAGCGTTCACCACAACTCCTGTCGAAGTTCGGCTTGAGTGAGTCTGATTTGGATGTTTACCAGAATCTGGCGGATCACGTGTACCTGCCATATAGCAATGAATTGGAAATCAACGAACAGGACGATAGCTTCCTGGATAAGCCGCGCTGGCCAGCGGAAAAGTCGACCCCGGAGAACTTCCCGCTGCTGCTGCACTACCACCCCTTAACGATCTACCGTTATCAGGTGGCCAAGCAGGCCGACACGCTGTTGGCGGACTACCTCTTCCCAGAGGATCTGTCGGTGGATCAGTTGAAGCGCGAGTATCGCTACTATGAAGGTGTGACGACCCATGACTCTTCCCTGTCGCGGTCAATCTTTAGCATTCTAGCAGCTCGGATGGGTGATCCGGAGAAGGCCTACCGCTACTTCATGGATACGGCGCGGATGGACCTGGTCGACTTGCAGAAGAATACGGCCGATGGACTCCATTTGGCAAACCTCGGGGGCAGTTGGTTGGCATTGGTCGCTGGCTTCTCGGGCTTCTACGTCCAGGATGAGGTGGTTCACTTTGCCAATCACTTGCCAGCAGAGCTGGACCGCTTGACGTACCGGATGAAGATTGCGGAGAGTGTCCTGGAAATTGACCTGACGGCGGACAATTTGGACGTGACCGTCATCAGTGGTCCCATTCCAACGTACGGCGTCAGTGTGAACGGTGAATTGATTTCTTTAGTGAAGGTTAGCTAGTTGGGGGATTTGAGACTAGCTAGGTTATAGAAGAAAATACGCATCACAATCATTGGTGGATTGTGATGCGTATTTTTGTTTGACGGTGACTAACTAGTATAAGAGGGTGACCTTGGGAAAACGGGGCTGTACTTCTGCCTCAGCACGAGCCTATACTAAGCCTAACTACCATTCAGGAGGCTTTTTTTAACATGACAATCACCATTAATTCAGCACAACCTCAGGACCTAACCGCGATCATGACCATCGAAAATGCTGGCTTTTCAGCAGATGAAGCCGCCACCGATGCCAGCATGGCGGAGCGTATTCGGCAGATTCCGGACACCTTTCTAGTGGCCAAGCAGGGAGCGACCGTGGTCGGGTACATTGTCGGACCCGCCTTTGACCAGCGTTACCTGACCGATGCGCTGTTTGAAAAGACGACGCCTAATACGGCAGGCGATGCCTATCAGACGGTACTTAGTCTAGCGGTCAGTCCCGATCATCGCGGGGCCGGCATCGCGGGAAAACTGCTGACGGCCCTGGCGCAGGTGGCTCAAATGCAACAGCGGCAAGCCATCACGTTGACGTGTTTGAAACGGCTCGTGCCTTTCTATGAAAGTCACGGGTACATTAACGAAGGCGTCTCGGCCTCCGCGCATGCCGGTGAGACCTGGTACAACCTGGTCTTGCCACTAACTGATGATCTTCAATCCCATGACGGCAACTAGAATAACGCCCACCCACAGCAGTTTGCGCCAATTTTTGGATTCGCCGAAGAAGAGCATTCCCGTGAGCACGCCACCGGCGGCACCGATCCCGGTCCACACGGCATAGGCGGTGCCCATGGGCAGTGTCTGCAGGGCGAGGTCGAGGAAGCCAAAGCTCAGTCCGTACCCGACGATCATTGCAGTCCACAAGGGCCAGGTCCGGCGGTGAATCGCCCAGTTCATAAAAGTCACGCCGAGCATCTCACAGAGACCGGCAATGATGAGATAAAGCCAAGCCATTTTAGTTGCCCTCCTTCGTGGTGACGGTCTGCAGGCCGCCAATGCCGATGAGCAGAAGGCCAATCAGGGCGACCTTAGCGAGACTGACGGGTTCGCCAAATGCCAGAATGCCCACCACAGTCGTTCCGAGGGTGCCGAGCCCCACGAAGACGGCGTAGGCCGTTCCGGCCGGCAGGACTTCCCCCGCCTTGATCAAGAAATAAAAGCTCAGATAGACGGCGAGGGCGGTCAGCCCCCATTCCCAAATGGTCGAGGCGTGCTTAAAACCGACCACCCAGCCAACTTCAAAAAAAGCGCCATAAACCACGCGTAACCAGTGTTTTAACATCATTAATTCCTCCTATAAGTGCCAAAAAAAGCCTGAGAAATGTTGTCGTCATGACAACATCTCCCAGGCTTTTTTCCTTCCGTGTCTACGGGTCCACCCGTAGGTTCCCTCTCGGACCAGCCCTGTCGAAACAGCGGAACCCTAGAGAACAGAATATGCGATTGATTCGGTAGTGCTAGCTTAGCACGGATTGGAAAAAGTGGCAACTCCTCGTTTGAAAAAAATAGGTAAAAGGTTTCACACAAGGCAATAAATACGCCCATAAGTGACCTATTTCACTAAAAAACGGAATCGATTGCATTTCATTTATACCTTGATTTAGCGGCCTTTTCTGAAAATGACCACGCTAAAAAAGCCCTTAAAATCAAGGATTGCGATGCTATACTGAAACCGATTTAAAAATGACTGTACGGGTCATTCATCACCTAGTCATAACGCGCCGTGGGTCACGACCCCACGGTCACACATGGAGGTAGCAACTATGCAACTCGGAAGTATTGAAGCTGGTGGAACTAAGTTTGTTTGTGCAATCGGTAACGAAGATTATCGAACGGATAATCGGGTTATCATTCCGACTACCACACCAGAAGAAACGTTAAGTCAATGTATTGCTTACTTTAAACAGTATCCAGATTTGAAAGCCATTGGGATCTCCTCATTTGGGCCGATCGAACTCCGGCGAAACGCGCCCAAGTACGGATACGTGACGGACACGCCCAAGCCACACTGGTCCAATACCGATTTTCTGGGCCGGCTGAAGCAGGAGCTAGACGTGCCCATGGCCTGGACGACCGACGTGAATGGCTCGGCCTACGGGGAATACGTGGTGTCCACGTTGTTCAATGAAAAAATCAACTCGCTGGTTTACTTCACAATTGGCACTGGAGTGGGGGCTGGCGCCATCGTGGATGGTAAATTTGTCGGCACCATGGGCCACCCCGAGATGGGCCACGTCCGGTTGAAGCGGCATCCCGATGACCTGGACTTCAAGGGCATCTGTCCCTTCCACGGCGATTGTTTAGAAGGGCTTGTCAGTGGTCCCACGTTTGAGGCACGTCTGGGCAAACACGGTCATGAAGTGCCGATGACGGATCATGTCTGGGACATCATGGCGTATTACGTGGCTCAGGCCGCGCTTCAGGAAACGCTGATGTTGCGTCCCGATAAGATCGTCTTCGGTGGCGGGGTCGTCAGTGAGGCCTTCCTGGTCAAGGTCCGTGCCGAGTTTGCCAAGCTGCTCAATGGTTACGTTGACGTCGGCAATATTGAAGATTACATCGTCATGCCTTCAGTCAAAGAGAATGGGTCAGCAACTCTAGGTGATTTTGCCTTAGCACTCAAAGAATATAACAAGTAAGAGAGGGAGAAACAACTTATGAAAGCTTTAGTCTTAACCGGTACCAAGAAGATGGAAATTCAAGATTTACCAACCCCAGAGGTTAAACCCGATGAGGTCCTAGTCAACACGGCCTACGCGGGTATCTGTGGGACCGACCGGGCGCTGTATGCCGGCCTACCCGGTTCAGCCGATGCCGTGCCACCCATTGTCTTAGGTCATGAAAACTCCGGGACCGTGGCTGCCATTGGCCGTAACGTGACAAACGTCAAGGTGGGCGATCACGTGACGGTTGACCCTAACATTTACTGTGGCGAATGTGACTACTGCCGGACGGATCGGCCAGAATTGTGTGATAACCTGTCCGCCGTTGGGGTGACGCGTGACGGGGGCTTGGAACAGAGCTTCACGGCACCCGCATCCGTGGTTTATCCACTGCCAGACAACGTCTCACTAAAGGCCGCTGCGACGACCGAACCCATCTCCTGCGCCGTCCACGGGGTAAAATTATTGGACCTGACGCCCTATCAAAAAGCGCTGGTCATCGGTGATGGCTTCATGGGCCAAATCTTCGTGCAGTTACTACAGGCTTATGGGGTTCACCAAGTGGATCTCGCCGGTCTGAACGATAAGAAGTTAGCGTTCAACAAGGAAAAATTTGGCGTGACGAACACCTATAACACGAAGCGGGAAAGCATTCCTGCCGACTACGACGTTGTGATTGAAGCTGTTGGGTTACCACAAACGCAGGAACAGGCCGTTGAAGCCACCAAGAAGGGGGCTCAGGTCTTGATGTTTGGTGTGGGTAAGCCAGATCAAACCTTCTCCATGAACACCTACGAAGTTTACCAAAAGCAATTGAAGATCCAAGGGGCCTTCATCAACCCCTACGCCTTTGAAGACGCCATTGCCTTGTTGGCTAGTGGTCAATTGGATGTCGAATCCCTGATCAGCCATGAGGTCAGTTTGGAACAAGTTGAAGATGTCTTGAACGGTAAAGTTGAAGGCGTCAGCAAGGCTGTTGTTAAAGTCAGCGACTAGTAAAGGTAAGGGATTATTGTGAAAGTTGAAGCAGCAACTGTTAACGAAGGGGCTGAGTCCATGGAACTTGAAAGTGGTCGGACGATCTCGATGTCTAAATCGATTGCCTACTTTGCCTTATCATTGGTGATCAACTCAGCCGGCAACGTGCTCACGTTGGTTACCAGTGCCAAGATTCACCCGTCCTTTCTGGGGGCGGCCTACTGGTCAGCGGCCGAAGCCAATTTGGGGACGGCGTTTCACTGGAACCTGTTCTGGGCCTTTCTGGTCATGGGGTTCTTGACGGCGGTGTTGAATGCCGTGTTGATTCACCATTGGGATTGGAGACGGATTGCCGGAAATATGATCTTTATGGTGCCGTTTTCCGCGCTGATTCAGGTGTTTGAAGACTTCTTTGATGGTAAGTATCCCGCCCTATTTGGCGGCCTACCGGAGGCGCACAGTATGGGGATGATCATTCTCTATATTGGGCTGAACTTCTTGGGCGTGGCGTTCATTGCCACAGCAATTTCCATCTATCAGCGGGTCAATTTAGTCCTACATCCCGCCGATGACTTGATGCAGATTCTCCGGTTCCGGTACTTTAAGGGGAATGCGGCCAAAGCGATGTGGGCATCCTACATTCCACCAACCATCATGGCGATCATAGCGATTGTAATCACCCAAACGTTTGCTAACTTTGGTCTGGGCACCATCTTTGCCTTCCTCGCACAGGGGGGCATTACGGGGATTGCCGATAAGACGATCTTCCCCAAACTGAAGCACCAGGCAGTCGATGTCGGGAAATAGACCGACGCGTAGAAAAGGAGCGAGATAAAAGATGGCAGTACAAGATTTTGTGACGGGCATTCAGCACGTCGGGATTCCTTCAAGTGACTTGGACCAAACGATCGCGTTTTACGAATCAATTGGTTTTGAACGGGCCGGGTTATTTCCCAATGGGGATAATCGGTGTGCCTTCATGCGGTTAGGCAACCTGACCATTGAGACCTGGGAAGGTGATCCCACCAATCCAACGGCGGGCGCAATTAACCACATTTCCTTGAATACGACGGATATTGACCATGCCTTTGCGGCCGCTAAGAAGCAGGGCCTGAACCTGGTCAACGATGAAATTCAGTCGATTCCGACGTTCTGGCGTAAGGGGATTCGGTTCTTTAACATTTTGGGACCTAACCACGAAACCATTGAGTTTTGCCAAATTCTGGACTAGTTCATTCGTCTTAGCGTGTTAAAAATAAGGGAGAAAGGATCCGTGTCGACAGCGACACGGATCCTTTTGTATATAGAGGTTATTACACAAGAAAACGCTTACAACGAAATATTTGCGACTGCAAACCTCTTGTAAAATTGTGCTTATAATAACGCCTTGAAATAAATGTGGGGTTGAAGTACGAAAAATGTAATCGATTACATTTTGACTGTCACGAGCTTAATTACAGTTTTCTGAAAAAAGATGGGGGCTGACGAACCGTATTTGAGGGGATTTCGATGTTATACTGAAAGCGCTTTAAAGGTTAGCCGGCTAGTCATTCACAAAAGAAATTAGGGGTCGTGGAGCCAAGGCCCCACGATGTTTGGAGGTAGTAATGATGCAACTCGGCAGTATTGAAGCCGGGGGAACGAAATTCGTTTGTGCGATCGGAAATGAGGACTATCGCGTCCAGGATAAGATTCGCATTCCAACGACCACCCCGGAAGAAACGTTAAGTAAAACCATCGCTTATTTCAAAAAATTTCCAGACGTGAAAGCCATTGCGATTTCGTCGTTTGGTCCCATCGAACTGCGGCACAACTCACCGAAGTACGGCTATATTACAGATACGCCGAAGAAGGGCTGGGCCAACACGGACTTTGTGGGGAGGCTCAAGCAGGATTTGGACGTGCCGATGTATTGGACGACTGATGTGAACGGGTCGGCCTACGGGGAATACGTGATGTCCACGCTCTTTAATGAAAAAATCAACTCGCTCGTCTACTTCACAATTGGCACTGGCGTGGGCGCTGGCGCAATCGTTGATGGTAAATTCATCGGGTCAATGGGCCACCCCGAAGTGGGCCACGTCCGGTTGAAGCGCCACCCCGATGATTTGGACTTTCCAGGGATCTGCCCCTTCCATGGCGATTGTCTGGAAGGCCTCGTCAGCGGACCGACGTTTGATGCGCGGCTGGGGAAGCCCGGTAAGGATGTGCCACTAACGGATCACGTCTGGGATATTATGGCGTATTACGTGGCCCAGGCGGCCCTGCAAGAAACGCTGATGCTGCGCCCCGACAAGATTGTTTTCGGTGGTGGGGTCGTCAGCGAGGGCTTCTTAGTAAAGGTTCGCGCCGAGTTTGCCAAGCTACTCAACAACTACGTCAGTGTCGGTAAGCTTGAAGATTACATCGTGATGCCAGCGGTTAAGAATAATGGCTCGGCCACGATGGGCGATTTTGCACTTGCACTTAAGGAATATAAAAAATAGGAAAGGGAGATTTCAATTATGAAAGCCTTAGTCTTAACTGGAACAAAAAAGATGGAAATTCAGGATTTAGCCAAGCCAGAGGTCAAGCCTAACGAGGTGCTCGTCAACACCGCTTACGCCGGTATCTGTGGGACCGATCGGGCGTTGTACGCCGGACTACCAGGTTCTGCTAACGCTGTGCCACCCATTGTCTTGGGTCATGAAAATTCAGGGATTGTGGCAGAAATCGGTAGCGAGGTAACCAACGTCAAGGTTGGCGATCGGGTCACCGTTGATCCGAATATCTACTGTGGTCAATGCAAGTACTGCCGGACGGATCGGCCAGAACTCTGTGACAACCTGTCTGCCGTTGGGGTTACGCGCAACGGTGGTTTGGAAGAATCCTTTACGGCGCCTTCATCCGTCGTCTACCCGATTCCTGAAAGCGTTTCCTTGAAGGATGCCGCAACGCTGGAACCAATCTCCTGCGCGGTTCACGGTATGAGCCTGATCGACGTTAAGCCTTATCAAAAGGCACTGGTCATTGGTGATGGCTTCATGGGCCAGTTGTTCGTACAGTTACTGCAAGCTTACGGTGTTCACCAAGTCGACTTTGCCGGGATTATTGATGAAAAATTAGCCTTTAACAAGGAAAAGTTTGGCGTCACCAACACGTATAATACCAAGCGTGACAGCATTCCTGCCGACTACGATGTTGTGATTGAAGCCGTTGGGTTACCAGAGACTCAGGAGCAAGCCGTTGAGGCCACCAAGAAGGGTGCCCAAGTCCTGATGTTTGGTGTGGGGAAGCCTAACCAAACCTTCTCAATGAATACGTATGAAGTTTACCAAAAGCAGTTGAAGATTCAAGGCGCCTTCATCAATCCATACGCCTTCGAAGATGCCATTGCCTTATTGGCCAGTGGCGAACTAGACGTTGACTCCTTGATTAGTCATGAAGTTAGTTTGGAACAAGTAGAAGACGTGCTTAACGGTAAAGTTAAGGGTGTCAGCAAGGCGGTCGTCAAAGTCAGCAACCAGTAAAGGTAAGGGGTAATTATGAGAGCTGAAGCAGTGAGTCATTTTAACGGCGGCGTACAGAGCAAAGACCTCGGGAGTGGACGGACGCTATCGATGTCCCAATCGCTGGCCTTCTTCGCCCTATCCATTGTGATCAATTCGGCGGGAAATGTCCTAACGTTGGTCACGAGCGCCAAAATCCGCCCATCATTTTTGGGAGCGGCTTACTGGTCAGCAGCCGAGGCCAACCTCGGTACGGCGCTGCATTGGAATTTATTCTGGGCGTTTCTGATTCTGGGTTTCCTAACGGCGGCCCTCAACGCGGTGTTAATTCACCATTGGGATTGGAAACGGATTGCGGGGAATATGGCGTTCATGGTGCCATTCTCCGCGTTGATCCAAATCTTTGCGGACTTCTTTAACGGTAAATATGCCGTGTTCTCGGGGTTACCCGTTGCCCATAGCACGGGGATGGTGGCACTCTACGTTGCCCTAAACTTTTTGGGGGTCGCCTTGATTGGGATCGCGATTTCCATCTATCAGCGGGTCAATCTCGTGTTGCATCCGGCCGATGATCTCATGCAGATCCTGCGTTTCCGGTACTTTAAGGGGAACGCGGCTAGGGCCATGTGGGCGTCTTACATTCCCCCAACCATCATGGCCATTATCGCCGTGGTGATGACACAGACCTTTGTAAACTTTGGGGTGGGGACGATCTTCGCCTTTCTCGCCCAAGGCGGCATTACAGGGATTGCGGATCACGTGGTCTTCCCGAAGCTCAAACACCAACAGGTGGACGTCGGTAAGTAACGATCGTGGTTAAGACATTAGAAAGGATCACAAGCATGGCAATTAATGATTACATTACGGGAATCCAACACGTTGGGATTCCGGCGATTGATTTAGATAAAACGATGGCCTTTTACCAATCTTTGGGGTTTGAACGGGCTGGTCTGTTCCACAATGGAAAAAATCGGTGTGCCTTCATGCGCCTGGGGAATCTGACCATTGAGACCTGGGAAGGTGATCCCACCAATCCAACGGCGGGGGCCATTAACCACATCTCTCTCAATACGACGGATGTTGATCGGGCGTTTGCCGCGGCCAAGCAACAAGGCTTAACGTTGGTCAACGATGAGATTCAGTCGATTCCCACGTTTTGGCGCAAGGGGATTCGCTTCTTTAACATTCTGGGACCGAATCACGAGACGATTGAATTTTGCCAGATTCTAGATTGATTAAAATATAACAAAAACCTCGTCGGCTGCGACGAGGTTTTTTTGCATCTGGCATCTGATAAGCAAATGCCGACCTTAACCCAGATGAGAAATAGCATGGTCATCGAGACGAGGTGCGTGGCAGATTGTCAGAGCATTAAGGATGTGTGGCGGTTGGTCGTGGGATAATTTGAGCGGCGAGTCGGAACTCTTGAGTCGGTAATTGGCCGTCGTTGATTCGCGCCAAAAGACGTTCAACCGCGATTCGACCGAGTTCAGCGATGGGTTGCTTGGCCGTCACGATCGGCTGTGGTAAGAAATCAAACCAGTCATTGTCGTCAAAGGCCCCCAGCTGGAAATCAGAGAGACTTAGCTCGGGAAGCTTACTGAGAACACCGGTCATGATGGTATTGTCTGCCGCAAAGAGGGCATCGCACTTCTGATTAACCAAGAGCTGTCGAGCCATTTGGGGAACGTTACTACCGTCGACTCGCGCGGTGGCCTCGGTGGCCGGGTCAGTGGGCAGTCCGGCGGCGCGCAACGCCCGATGATACCCCTTCAGCCGTTCCTGAGCAGTGGCTGAAACGGCACTATTAATAATACCGACGCGTCGTGCACCACGATCGATGAGGCAACCGATGATATCCTGGGTTCCCTGAACGTTGTCGACGAGGACCCGGTCATATTGTGAGACCACGTCAGCAGGGGGCATCCGGTCGACAAAAACGGCCGGGGTGTTGCCCAGCATTTTGGGATAGTCGGTGGAGGCACCAGCACTGGTAATGATGAGGCCATCAACCTGTTTTTCAAGCATCAAGTTGATGCCCTTGGCTTCCTTTTGCAGGTGTTCATCAGTATTGACAATCAGGACGTCATAGCCTGCTTGGCTAGCGGCGTCCTCAATAGCGCGACTGAGTTGTGTGAAAAAGCCGTTGAGAATATCGGGAATAATCATGCCTAGGGTGTGACTTTGCTGAACCCGAATGCTTCGGGCAAGGCCGTTGGGCCGGTAGCCGAGGGAATGGGCGATAGCCTGGATTTTTTGTCGCGTGGCGCGCTTAACCTGGGGGCTGTCGTTTAGGGCCCGCGAGACGGTGGCTTCTGAGACACCAGCGCGTTTGGCGACGTCTTTAATGGTGATATTGGCGGACATTAGGGTTCACTTCTTTATGATTAATATTTGTATTATTAATACTTTAGAATTTAATAACTAAGCAAATGCAAGTTGACAATTGTTCTATGACGGAAAATTAAATATTTTATGTTTATCGTAGCGGTTACAATGGGGTGACGTCAACTATTTCCGCGATATCGGTAAAAATTCTCTAAAAAAGGGTTGCATTCCTTGGGGGTTAGATGATAAAATTATTCTCTGTTGGGGTCAGTATTGACCAACTTATTGGGCTATAGCCAAGTGGTAAGGCAACGGGTTTTGATCCCGTGATGCGCTGGTTCGAACCCAGCTAGCCCAATCAGAGGTTTACGTGGTTCCGTCGATTAGTCGACGGAACTTTTTTTATTATCCGGTATCTTGTAAGCGCAATCATCATAGCATAGAATGGAAATTGATCGAAACTAATGATTAGGAGCTGTTTCTCATGAAAAAGATAATTATGGACTGTGACCCCGGGCACGATGACGCCCTGGCCATGATGTTGGCCCTGGCAAGCCCCGAGATCGACCTGTTGGCGGTGACTTCATCCGCAGGGAATCAAACGCCGGAGAAGACCTTAAATAACGCAATGCGCCTATTGACACTGATGCATCACCAGGAAATTCCTGTGGCCGGCGGCAATCGGACGCCATTGATGAAGCCACTGGAAACGGCCGGTAACGTGCACGGTAAGTCTGGGCTGGATGGTGCCGATTTACCCGATCCCGACTTTGCCGTTCAGGACATGACGGCCATCGCGTTGATTGCCAAGACCTTACGGGCAAGCACGGATCCCGTTACGCTTGTCGTAACAGGTCCCATGACCAACATCGCCTTATTCCTGCGGGTTTACCCAGAGCTCAAGCACAAGATCGACCGGATTGTCTTCATGGGTGGCGCCATGGGCTTAGGCAACTGGACGCCTTCCGTCGAGTTCAACATTTACGTTGATCCCGAAGCCGCTAAGATCGTGCTGAATGCGGGGATTCCACTTACCATGGCGCCCCTGAATGTGACGCACAAGGCACAGATCCTCAAGCCAGAAATCGCGGCTATTGGCGAGATCGATAATCCCGTTGCCCATGCCTTCGAAGGCCTCTTGAATTTCTTTGAGGTCTATCATGAGAATCCTAAGTGGGGCTTCAAGGGAGCGCCACTGCATGATCCTTGTACGATTGCTTGGCTCCTGCATCCTGAAATGTTTAAGAGCGAGTTGATGAATGTTGATGTTGAAACGCAAGGTGAATTGGTGCGTGGCGAAACGGTCTGTGATTACTACGAATTGACCGGGAAGCCGAAGAACACCGATGTCTTATTAGATGTTGACCGTCCAGCCTTCATTCAGTTAATCACGGATTCTTTAAAGACGTTTGACTAAAAGGCGGCACGACGTCATGGTAGAATGTCGCGACCAATAGAAAGGTTAAGGCCTATAAAAATGCGATCCCCTTGGGACCGCATTTTTTATGGCGTTATTTATTTAGTCGCGTCAAAGACGTAGGCACTGCTGTAGAAGGGAACCCGGTAGGCACGATAAGCGTAGGCCTTGGATGACGCGTTCTTCATGGTAGCGTTGAAGACCTGCTGGCCACTTTGGGTGACCTCGATAATGTTACTCTGTTGGCCACCGGACTTGTACCCAAAGTCGATAAGGACGTTGCCATTGCTTTCCTTTTCGGCGTAGCCAATCACGCTGGTGAAATTGCTGGCGCCTAGCGACTTTCCATAAGACCAGGTCGACTTGATGGTCATCTTCTTGGCGTCAACGTGGTAAGCCACGGCCTGCGAATACTTGCCGGAGGTGCGCTTATTGCCGTTCGTGACGTCAATGTTGTTGTCATATAGTATGAAGTTTTCGCTGTTGGCCGAGTTATTGCCGCCGTTGTTCAACAGGTAGAGACCGTGCTGCCCACCAGTTGTGATGGTGCCCTTAGTGGGGGTCAAAACGTATTTTTGATAAGCCTTAGGCCAACTAGACTTCTTTTTACCACTGTAGAGCCATTTGATATGCCCCATCTTGTAATCCAGCTTCATGATGAGGTCTTGATTTCGACTGGAGAGGACGATCGACTGGTCATTCTTATCGTAGTCGACGGCATTGTTGTGCAGCCAGTCAATCTTGCCATCGGTACCTTTCTTGTACTTGGCCCACATGGACTTGGGCAGGATCTTCTTGAGGTCGATCACCTTGACGATTTTACCCGTCTTATGGGAAACCTCAATCAACGTGTCTTCCTTGTATTTTGAACCGTCTGACACGGTTGCGAGGAAGTTGTGATTGGGTAGCTCGACCAGGTCGTGATGGATGACGGTGGTTTCGACACCGCCATCGGTGCTGCTGGTCTTATTGGCAAAACCATATTCTCGATAAACGCGGCCCAGATAATCCGTTTCAATGAGGTCATTGTAGACGTCGGAACTCTGGTTCTTCTTGGAAAGAATCATGATGTGCCCATTGGACCACTGTTCGATGGTGTGCTGTGAATAGTTGGTATCATACCACCGCACGGCACCGTCAGCGTCAATGGCAAACGGCTGTTTCGTGGTCCGGTTGATGACGGTTAATTGATTCTTACCGATACTCATCTTAGACTTATTCACGTTCTTAGTCGTGATCGTGGCGTTTTTGATGTATTTCGGCAAGGCACCGGTCTGCATTTTCAACGTCTTGGTCTGGGTCTGCCCATTCTTAGTCGTGGCAGTAATCTTGACGGTGTTATTGGTGTCAGCGTACAGGCCGACGATGGGAACCTGATGACTCTTGGTGTAGCCGCCCTTGACCGTGTTGGTGATGGACGTCTTATCCGTTTTTCCAACCACGGTGTAGGTAATCTTTTCGGCGGTGCTGGATTTGAAGGTCACCAGAGCGGAAAGCGGGGAGGTGCCATAGGGGTTGACCTTAACGTAGGGGTGAGTCAACGTGTAAGTGTCACTTTCGGCGGCAGCCTTGTATTTAGCGGTTGCCGCTTTCTGGGTGTCTTGACGGGTCGTGATCAGCTTGGTGTCCAGGTTCTTCTTGATCTGGGCATCGGTTAAGGCCACCTTGTTCGCCTTGATCGGGTAGCTTGAACTACTAGCCAGGTGCAGGGAACAACCGGCTAAGCCGAGGGTTAACAGGGTTAGAATAGTGACGGCGAGTACAGCCAGTCGAGGGCGTTTAATGTGCAAATGCAACATCTCCTTCAGTCTAATATGCCAAAAAGGGGCCACTAACCCTAAAGTTAGCACCCCTATATGTAACACCTCCAATATAGCACTGCTATAAAACAATCATGTTACGGAGGCATGATACTTTGGGGAAGAAAGTGTGATCATCTTGTAATGGCGTGCTTGGGTTTATACGTGGCGATTTTTAGGACACAGAAGGACGGATGGACGTACTATACGGTATAATTGGAACAAATAACCCGGGAAATATCGACGGCTAGGCGGTTTCCTTTTAACTTTGACGGAAACAGTAAGAACCGCGTCATGGCAGTGTTAAGCCGTCTTATTTCCCAGGGAATAATCAGAAATTATCCCAAAATTAAATTAGCACTTGCTCGTGACGTTGCGTCATCGGGTATAACCAGAGTAGGAGGTGAATTCCATGTCAAAACTAACCACGGGAGAACTGGCAAAGCAAGCGCACGTCTCCGTGCGGACACTACAGTATTATGACAAGCGGGGGTTATTACGACCAACCGAAGTCAGCGAAGGTGGCCGTCGGTTGTATACCGTTGCGGATCTGCAACGGCTGAAACTCATCCTGCTTTTAAAGGGGATGGATCTGTCGCTGGCTGCGATTCAGGAAATCTTGGACAGCGCCCAATCCACGCGAGTCTTGGCCTTGTTACTTGATCAGCAAGAACAACGGTTACGAGCGGAACAGGTGGCCAATGCCGCTAAGTTAAAGACAGTGGTGCAGGTACGTGACAGTCTCGCCGATTTTGCGACAGTCCCCATTCAATCTATCGAAGACATGGAACGGATTATGGACAACAAAAAAGGATTACGGCGGATTCATGTGAACATGGTGGTCTGGGGACTACTGATGGATGTCATTGAGTTGGTTGCCCTGATTTACAGTATTGTTGTGGGTAACTGGTGGGTTTTCGGGGCGGCGATGGTGGTCGCAATCATCTTTGCTGCGGTGACGGTCAGACATTATTTCAAGGCGGTGGATTACATCTGTCCGGCTTGCTCTAGCCAGTTTCGGCCCAGCTTCAAGCAGGCCTTCTGGGCCGGCCACACCCCCAAGACGCGTAAGTTGACCTGTCCCGTGTGTGGTCAGACAAACTATTGTGTCGAGGTTTTGGGAAAGACAGCGCCACAGGATTAGGCATCCTACTTATACTAACGAAAAAATGGCCGTTTCAGTCTCATCTTTTTGGTGGCTTCGATCAAAAGAGAACTTGAGATAGAGATCATGCGACGAAAAGTGGCGATTGCCTATACTATTGAAAGAAACTAAAAAACAGGTTCATTCAGTCGATGAGGACCGAATGAACCTGTTTTAGTGATGATCAACGCAAATCGCTGGCGTATTAGTAGATGGTAATGGCTTGTTTGCCATATTCCTTCTTAAAGTTAGCCATAGTTTCCCAGCTGATAGCACCATGATCGTACTTCATGTTCTTACCACCGGTACCGGCCTTGGCCGTTGAGCTGTAGTAGAGAGGATCGTTGACCTTAAATTTACCATTCTTGTAACCAACGATGACCTTGCAGTGGTTCCGCTTTTTGTCGCCATTCTTTTGGTAAGAAGAGTAACCATAGAATAAGACGGGGTAACCACCCTGAACGTACATCTTAATGGTGTTGGCACTAGACTTAGAGATATTAGCGGTTTGCTTTGTCCAGTGGTGAGAGTACTTCGTTAAGGCAGCGGCCGTGATGACGTGACCGAAACCAACACCTGTGTAAACGTTACCCTTTTGACCACCCTTGGTTGGAACCATTGGCAGATGATTTTGGGCATAGCGTAAGTCAACCTTGTTACCGCGGTAACGCAACAACATGGTCATTGAGGCAGCGGCGCACCCCCATGGTGCAAAGACAGGCTTGTATTGGCTGACATAAGGAACCTTCATGACCTTACTGGTCGTGCTGGTTGCAACGGCATTAGCATTGACGTAGCCAAGATAGTTCTTCTTGGCATTGTACAACCGATAATAAGTCCGACCATTACTCAACTTATACTTACCATTGGCCTTGTAAGCTTTATGGAAAAGCTTGTTGGATGAAGAAACGGCGTGCCACTTGTTTTGATAGACCTTGTAGCCCTTCTTAACAAAGTGGATTTGGTGCTTGTAGGATTTCCAGGACTTACTAGTTTGTTCTGGAACCGCTTTCGTAGAAGCGTTAGCTGTAACCGTGGCTGGTGCCGTTAAGGGAATGTTGACACTACTACCAAGCGTGATGATAGCGAGTAAAGCTGCCCCATTGCGGAGTAGTCGTTTACTTAGACTAGAGTTAACCATTGTGTTGCCTCCTATATGTATGTTAGGTACGGTTCTGATTATACATCAAAATCATTTTTGTGAGTAACATTAAACAGGAGAAACTTTATTTCTGATTGTATGGTGTTATGCAAGGAAACACACAAACACTTATCAGAAATCATTATTGACAGCAGACGGTAGGGGCCTATTGATCATCTGATCGGGTGATGGGTAGTGATCATGATGCACAAATAAAAGAAACACTTGTTTAATTTGAACATGAAGCTCGGCAAACCGAGTGATCTTGGATTAGGAACAGCGGGCGGTTTGCAACTATAGCAAAAAGGCATTCACCTCCAGAAGTCGAGGGAATGCCAACGTCACGCTTATTAGAATTTATGTATTGAGTTAACGCAGTTTAGCAAAGAGTCGCTTGGCATCCACATGGCGTTGCGTTGATCTGGTCAGGATTAAGGCTCTGTGGTGACGAACCAAGGTCCGTAGCCAAGTCGGCCGGGTAAGATAGCGTAACTTTATCTCATGGTCAAAAGATTGGAGAGTTCGGCCATTCTCAATATTTGAGAGGGTACTGAAGCTCATACCGAGGACCAAAGCCGCCTCACGAAGGGTTAACCCCAGCTTTTCTCGAGCCGCTTTGATTTCTGTGGGTTGGAGAAAATTGAACTGCTGACGGTAAGTCATCCAATCCTGGCGAATATTGTAAGTGGGATCGTCTAAAGGCTCTAGGTAGGCCTGACGATTGGTCATCTCAGCGGTTGCAGGAATCCAATAATGGTGTTGGCTGGTAATATATTCGTTAGCGACAAGGCTGGTTTCCGTTACGGCAACGATACTGTAGCGGCTGGATGAGCCGGTCTTATCGGTAAAGCTTTTTTGAGCGACTACTTCAGGCAAAAGGCCACCTCCTTGACAGAATAAAAGACGGTATCCACTAGTTACGCGGTGAATACCGTCTTTTTGACAAGTTCTACGCGAATTAAAGAGTATGAATGGATAACTCAAATTGTACACCAATATTGTTTATCGTAGCAATAGTTCATCGTAAGAACTTTATCTTATACTATTAAGGAAGTGTGCTCTGAATAATTCACTTTAATCCACCACCGTTGCCCCCAGCGCCGTCTCAAAGTGGCCCAGCGCCCACTCGTGGCCCGTTGGGTTGAAGCTGGCCACAGCATTGCGGTGAATGACTAAATGATAGCCCAAATTGTAGGCGGCAATCGCCGTGTGAAGGACGCAGATATCAGTACAGACACCCGCTAAGTGAAGGGTGTCAACGTGGCGCTCGCGTAGCCGCAGATCGAGGTCGGTTCCGGCAAATGCGCTATAGCGTGTTTTATCAAACAGCCAGACCTTGTCATCAGTGGCGTGATCGTCGTACCAGTCTTTTACGGGGCCAAAGAGTTCCCGTCCCCAGGTATCGCGAACGTTGTGGGGCGGAAAGAGCTTGGTTTCTGGGTGATAGGGGTCGTTTGGCGTGTGTACGTCCGTGGGAAACAGCACCCAGTCGTCCGCTTGGTGGAACTGGTCGGCCAGCGTTGTGATGGCGGGAGCTAATTTTTGGCCAGGTTCGCCGCAGGTTAACGCGCCCTGGGTGGCGACAAAGTCATTGGTGTAATCGATGATCAACAGTGCTTGATGGTTTGCCATAGTGATCCGCTCCTTCTCTATTGTTGGGGCTAGTATGGCGAGAATTGCCGCCGGTGTCAATGGATCTGTCCATTAAGATATTGATAATACGGCACAATTAATTAATAGTTACTGTCACTTGGCGGCCGCAGACTAGTCTTGTGAGAAGGTGTGGGATTTATAAAAAGTGCTGCGAGAAATATTGACAGGTTAGCGGGCCTTGGGTATACTATTGATGAATTCATATTATATCACGTATAATATTGTGAGGAGGAAAGCTTATGGCCATTCAGGTACCGACAGAACTTCTTGACGGCAGTGTGCTGGGATTGTTGACGCAGCAGGATCACTACGGCTACACCCTGACGCAGGAAGTGCGGGAGTTACTGCCAATCTCGGAATCAACGTTGTATCCCGTTTTGCGGCGGCTGAAGAAAAATGGCTGGCTGGACACCTATGACGAACCTTTTCAGGGCCGCAATCGCCGTTACTATCGTCTGACGGATAGTGGCCGCGACCGGCTTAAGGAGATTCAGGGGGACTGGCAGGATTTCAGCCAGGCAATTGCGCAGTTATTGGAGGGAAACACGCATGAATGATTATATTAAGGAATTGGAACGGCTGATTGGGCAGCTCACCACGGCCGAACAGCAGGATGTGGTGGAATATTACCGCGAATACTTAATGGATGCCGGATTAGAGACCTATCAGCAGGCTGTCGATGAATTGGGGACACCGCGGTCTTTGGCACGCAAGATTTTGGCTGACTATTCGATTCGGGTGAGCGAGCAGAATAATCAGGAGTCGCAGCAGGCCTCACGGTCGACCGTCCAGGCCACCAAGAGTAATGTGCGGACGGTTTGGCTGATTGTCTTGGCCTTGCTGTCGACGCCCGTGACGATTCCGATTTTAATCGTCGTGGCCGCGCTGCTATTCGCCATGGTTGCGGTGCTGGGGAGCCTAGTTGTGGCGGCATTCGCGGTGTTCTTGAGTGTCATTGCCATTGGCGTTGCGGGGTGTGTCGCGGGTCTCTTTGTGATTTGGCAGATGCCGTGGACGGGCCTGTTTTATCTCGGGATGGGGCTGTTTGCCTTAGGGGCCAGCCTGATTGCCTGGTTAATTTTGAAATGGATTGGGAGTAAAGTTGTCTGGGGATTATCGTGGTTGGCGCAGGAAATCTATCGCCGTTTCATTCCACGTAGCCGGGCAGAACGGGGGCGGAAGCTATGAAACGCAGTGTCAAGATTGGGTTAACCCTCATGATTTTGGGGGCCGTTTTATTCGGGGTTGGTTGGATGAATCACGGTGACAAATCCGTCGTTTGGAGTCGCGAGTCGCGGGCATTTAAGACGGTTCAGCGGGTCAAACGCAGTTATCAGCCCAAAGATTATCGGCGGATCGTCATTGATTCACAGGCGCCCGTGACCATTAAAGCGGGTGATACGAGTCGGGTGACGGTGAGCTATATTGATGGTAATCGCCAGTTGCCACAGGCTCAGGTGACCCATGGTGCCCTGACCATCAAGGGTGGGCACTCGGCCAATAAACTGGATGTGACGGTCTTTGGCCTCTCTGAACACACAACGACGAACGGGGGTGTCCTGGTTACGGTACCACGGACCAAGCAGTTGGACAGTGTCGTGGTCAAGAAGGGCAGTGGTAGCGTCGCCCTGCGCGGCCTTCGTGCGAAGCAAATGACGGTTGCCAATGCCGATGACGTGAGCTTAGTGGACTTAAAGATTCAAAAGGACCTGGCGATTCAGTCCAGTGATGGGGATATCTGGGCCAGTCAGATTAAGGCTAATAAGTTGAGTATCAACACAGATGATGGGGACATTGGTGTGTCCAACAGTCACCTTGCCGCGACTGATAATCAGTTTATAACGGGCGATGGGGGCATTCGGTTATCGGATAATCACCTAGGGGGCGGTAAGATCCGTTCAAACGATGGCGATCTCACGTTACAGGAAAATACGTTGACCAAGCAACTCAAGGCAACGACTGCCGATGGCGATATTCGTGCCTATATTGGCAAGTCGGCCGGCGCTAAGGTAACGACGGAAGATGCCGATATGAGTGACATCACGGTTCAGGGGAAGAATCGTAAGAACGGGTACTGGTTACGGCGAGATGCCGCCACGCAGTATCAATTAAGTACGAGTGATGGGGACATTCGCGTTGCCGATAGTCATTAGTTCAGGAGAGTTGTACCTTGTGTGCAACTCTTTTTTGCTGGCTTCTATCGTGAAACGTGGTAGAATGTAATGACTGCTTTATACCGGATTAAACATCAAATACAAGTACTAGAGGAGATTTTATCGTGTCTGATTCATCATCTTACTGGCAAAATATTGCCGCCCATGCGAAGGCCGAGGGTCGGCCCTTCTTCAGCTTGGCCCCCATGGAGGCCGTGACCAACGCGATTTTTCGGCGGGTGGTTGCTCGGGCTGCTGCGCCTGATGTCTTCTTTACGGAATTCACGAATGCCATCAGTATTACTCATCCCAAGGCCAAGTTCACGGTTCAAGGCCGGCTCTACGTGGCGCCTGAAGAGGCCCATATGCCCGTTGCCCAGTTATGGGGGAACGATGGGGATGCCTTTGCCCGCGCGGCGGTTAATGTGAAGGAACGCGGTTATGAGGCCATTGACATTAACATGGGTTGCCCAGACGCCACGGTGATTAAGAATCATGGTGGTAGTGATCTGATCCGCAACTTTGAAAGTGCGGCGGCCGTGATTGCCGGCGCCAAGACGGCGGGATTGCCCGTCAGCGTGAAGACACGGCTGGGGTACAGCCGGTTGGATGAATGGCGCGATTGGTTAACGTTCTTGCTGCAACAGGACATTCCGTTGCTGACAATCCATTTACGGACGAAGAAGGAAATGAGCCGGGTACCCGCGCACTTTGAGCTAATCGATGACATCGTGAAGCTACGTGATGAAGTGGCACCGGATACGTTGATTCAACTCAACGGGGATATTGAAAATTATCAAGAGGGCGTGGCCTTGGCCCAAGCCCATCCCGGGGTGGATGGCATCATGATTGGTCGGGGGATCTTCACCAGCCCGTTTGCCTTTGAAAAGACGCCGCAATACCACGACGTTAAGGAACTGCTGAGCCTGCTGAACTATCAGTTGGATCTCTACGATGACTTTGAGAAACGCTTCGATACCTCGCGTTTTGCTTCATTGAAACGGTTCTTCAAGATCTACGTGCGGAGTGAACCGAATGCGGCCAGCCTACGAAACGCCATGATGGAGACCCACACGACGGACGAGGTACGACAACTGTTAGCGGAATCGGAATTTACCAAATAATACGGGTTGCTCACAAAAATCGATTAAATGACCAAATAATGAGAGTTCGAGACATAACTCAAAAATCAGTTGTTTCAGAAGTATAGCCTTCTGAAACAACTGATTTTATTTTGGGCCATTATGGTGCTGAAACGTGGAACAGAAGGCGCCTCCTGTCCCACTCTTTCCTAATCAATTCTGCTAATTAACGTGTGTGGTAAATGCTGCTCGTAAAGCCAGTTGAGGCAGCTGCTTCATCGTTGGCCGCTTGGACCAGCTTCTTTTGCGTGTCTGAAAGGCGGCTGTCGTTCCACTTGCGAACGGCGGCGTTCTTGGCGTCTTCGGACTTGTAAGTCTTGCCGTTGAACGTGTAATCGCCAGAAGCCTGTACGTTATTGCCACCCAAGGCGACCGGAATAGCGACAGCGACGATTACGACTGCGATTAAAGCGATTATGGATTTTGCGAGTTTACTCTTGAACATTGTGAAAATTCCCCTTTGCTTATGCCAGTTTATGCCGAACTGAGAAGTGCAGCTCAACCATCATACCTTAAGTTAGTTGCGCGGTGCAACTAGTAATTGATGCCGGTTTACCGGGGACTTGGGGATGAAACGCTGCTGGGAAAATGAAGGCATCGCTTCCAAAAATAACCGAAAATATTAATATGTTTATAAAAACACCGCGAGTTCATCTCGCGGTGTTTTTGAGTAAGGCGTTAGTTACTGAAACTGTGACTCAGGCGGGTCGAGGTCGTGGCCTCGGCGTTAGCAGCCTTGACCAGTTGTTTTTGGGTACGCGAGAGTTGGCGATTTTGCCAGTTCTTGGTGGCTTTGTTCATAGCGACTTTCGTGGGGTAAGTTTTACCATTGAACGTGTAGTCACCAGATGCTTGGGCGTTGTTTGCGCCAAGCGCAGTGGGAACGGCGATCGCTACGATGATAACGGCCACTAAGACCAATAGTGACTTTGCGAGTTTGCTGTTAAACATGATTAAATTTCTCCTTATTAAACCGAAATCGTTGACACAACTCATCCATCATAACCAAATTAGTTGGGTCGCACAACTATTGTTTTAGTCGTATTGATGCGCCGTTTGATTGGAAACAGCGCTGGTTAAATGAAGGTATCGCTTCCAGAGTAAAAGTGCTAAATTAGAGAAAAAGTGGAAAGCACGGTGAAACGTATGCAATTAGCGGAAAAAATCACAGGAAACGTGGCGCGTTCGGTCAATCCCCATGGCTTGGAACAGATGATGTCACAACAGATTGCAACGGTCCGTTCGCGGGGAACGTATGCTGGGGCGAAGTGTGCCCTAATTCTGGGCGGATCGGCGAGCTATGGCTTGGGCAGTCGCTTGACGGCGGCCTTTGGTCAGGGTGCGACCACGATTTCGGTGGGCTATGCGCGGCCACCCCAGGCTGACTTTTTGGGCGCCGCCGGGTGGTGGAACCAGGTGTACTTCAAGCGCGCCGCCGAGAAAGCCGGATTGGTCGCCCAGAATTTCAATGCCAATGCCTTTCTATCGAGTACCAAACAGCTCGTGATTGACTACGTGCGGCAGGAACTGACCGAACCGATTGATCTGTTGGTCTACTCGATTGCTGCCCCTAAACGGGTTAATCCAAATAATGCTGATGAAACTTGGCGATCGGTGATTAAGCCGATTGGTCATTCGGTGACGGATTTTTCCCTTAACTTAGAACAGGAGCGGCTAGTGGAACAGACGGTGGCACCGGCTTCGGCTGCCGAGATTGCGGCCACCACGCACGTAATGGGCGGTGAGGACTGGGAACTTTGGGTCCATACGTTGCGAGATGCGGGTGTTCTGGCACCAAACTGTAAGACCATCTTGTTCTCCTACGAAGGCCCCACGGCAACGGCGGCGATTTATCACGATGGCACGCTGGGCCGAGCAAAGCGTGCGGCGGAGGCTAGTGCCCGTCGTCTTCAACAATTGCTGGCACCAACGGGCGGCGAGGCGTTGATTAGCGTGAACCGTTCCGCCGTGACCAAGGCTTCGGCCGTCATTCCGGGATTTTCACGGTACGTCATGGCGCTATTGCAGGCGGAACAAGCGAGTGGCACCCACGAAACCACGGTGGCACATCAGGATCGGCTGTTTCGAGAAATGGTGTATGGGGACCAGCGGCAGATGGATGATGAGGGGCGGTTGCGGCCAGATGCGCTGGAGCTGTCCACAACGATGCAAGCAGCCGTGGCACAGATTTTGCCCGAGTTGACACCAGCTCGGTTTACCACGGCCATGCCGGGTTATCAGGCCTATCGTCAGGCTTTTCGGCAGTTGAGTGGCTTTGCGGTTCCGGGGGTGCCGGCCGAGTTTGACTGGGATGAACTGTCGGATAATTACGACTAGAATTGTGAAGTAACGATGTGAGGGTTAGGCCATTAACGGGGGTTAAAAATGAGGTATAAGCACGTTATAATGCCTTTTCACGACTATCCTTATGTAAGCGAAGTCAATTAAAAATCCCTGAGAGTCGCGTCTTTTTGCTAGGGAATAGCCCCGAAAAGGTCTATAATATTCTGCAGTCTATAACGACCATTACGGGTGACTTCGTGACCGTCGTTTGTGAGCCGTGAGTGGTCCTCGGTGGCTGTGAAGTTGTCCAGTCAGTCGATCCTGCACTTCGGCGATAAATTAACGTTTAAAGTTAAGGAGAACCTATCTAATGATGATACCAAGTATTCAAATCATTTTTGCCAGTCTATCGGGTCGCAACCAGGCCATTGCTGGCCACTTGCAGGCACAATTAGCGTCCAGGGCGCAAACGGTTGTTACGGAGATTTCGCAAGCGGACGCCTTTGAGTTGCCCCAGGCCGATGCGGTGATTGTCGTGAGTTATACCTACCATGATGGTGATTTGCCCGATGAAGCCCAGGACTTCTTTGAGGACTTAAAAGAAGTTGATCTGGGACGGACAAAGTTTGCCGTTTTGGGATCTAGCTCGAAGAAGCACGTTCACTTTGGCCGCGCCGTGGATTATTTAACCATGCAGTTAAATTCCAGCAACGGTGACCAAGTCGCAGATTCCGTGAAGATCGACCAAGATCCGGATGATGCTGATTGGGCGCGGGTGGACCAACTGGCGCAACGTGTTTTAAAGAGTTTTGACTAACTGGAAAATTTAACGAGGTGAAACGAGTATGTATTTACGAAAAGCAAAACCAGAAGAAATTGACTTAGTTTGTGACATTATTGAAGACGGCAAGCAACAACTTGCCGATGCCGGAATCGATCAATGGCAAAACAATTACCCGAATCGCGCTGTCATCGAAGGCGATATCGAAGATGGCCGTGCCGTAATTTACAACAGTGACGACCACGAAACGTTGGGAGTTGCTGCCGTCATCGAATCCCCAGACCACGCCTACGATACCATGACGGGTGAATGGCTGACGGATGCTAAGAAGTACGTAACGGTTCACCGGGTTGCCATTTTCTCCCACCACCAAGGCAATGGTTATGCGTCCCAATTATTCCGTGACCTCTTTGATTACATCGATGAACACCATCCCGAAGCCGAAAGTATTCGGATTGATACTCACCGGGACAACTTGAAAATGCAACACTTGATCGAAAAGTTTGGTTTCAAGAAGGTTGGCCAAATTGATGGTGTCTACCATCCGACAGACGTCTGCTTCGTTTACGAAAAACTGATTTAGCAATCATCCGGTCATATTGACCGTGGTAAGTGTTTCGTGAAGATCATCAAGGTCGTTCACTAAACGAACGAGCAGTCACGGGTCCTCAAAGTTACTAAAAATAAATTTATGTGGAAGCCGTTACCGGTCTAGCACTCGTGACGGCTTCTTTTTTTATACAGTAAGTTTGAATAAACGCCGGTGTTGCGGCATAATTGTGTATAGCAATCATAGATAATTTGACATTGCGATAAAAAGCAGTTGCTTAATGATGCAGAACCAGGTAGCATATTCTCATACACTTTTAATCTAAGCTTGAGAGCAGCTCATATTTATGACGATTAGCGAGGCCGCAGACGGTCCTCACAGACGCAAGCGAGTGGCGAGTGATTGTTTGATGGAAGAGCAGTTGAGTTTTAGATGATCCATTTTTAATGACGAAATAATCCTTACATAAGGATAGAAAGAAGGAATTAGATTGCAAAGAAGACTAAGTGCCCGCCAAATGCAGATGATTGCGTTAGGCGGTACGATCGGCGTTGGATTATTTATGGGGTCTGGTTCCACAATCAAGTGGACGGGACCTTCCGTCCTCATTGCCTATATTATTTCTGGAATTTTCCTATACTTAATCATGCGGGCCCTGGGGGAAATGTTGTACGTGCACCCCACAACTGGGTCCTTCTCCACGTTTGCCTCCGAATACATGCATCCGGTGTTTGGTTATTTGACGGCTTGGAGTAATATTTTTCAATTCATTGTCGTCGGGATGAGTGAAATGATCGCATTAGGTGGTTATTTCCGTTTCTGGTGGCCCAACCTACCGGACTGGATTCCCGGTCTGGTGGCGATTACCTTCCTGTGTATTGCCAACTTGATTTCGGTCAAAATGTTTGGTGAGCTGGAGTTCTGGTTTGCCCTGATTAAGGTGGTCACGATTGTTCTGATGATTATTGCCGGCCTGGGCGTGATTCTCTTTGGATTTGGGAATCACGGGGTGGCCGTCGGAATCAGTAACCTGTGGACACACGGGGGCTTCTTTACCGGTGGGGCCAAAGGGTTCATCTTTGCCTTGGCCATTGTCCTGGCCTCCTATCAGGGAATTGAGTTGATTGGGGTTACGGCCGGTGAAGCCGAAAATCCCCAACACACACTGGTTACGGCGATTCGTTCGACCGTTGCACGGATCCTGATTTTCTATGTGGGGGCCATCTTCGTGATCGTCAGCATCTACCCTTGGGATCAACTGAACCAGATTGGTTCTCCGTTTGTTCAAACCTTTGCGAAGATTGGGATTACGGCCGCAGCGTCGATCATTAACTTCGTGGTGATTACCGCTGCGCTTTCCGGATCAAACTCCGGGATTTATAGTGCTAGTCGGATGGCCTTTACATTGGCGGAAAAGAAACAACTGCCACGGAAGGTCACGCTGCTTAACCGTCATGGGGTGCCCGTTTATGCCGTGATTGCCATTTCCATTGGTATCGGAATTGGGGTCGTCTTGAACGTGGTTTTGCCGATGTTCTTTAAGGATGCCAGTCAGATCTTCGTCATGGTTTACAGTTCCAGTGTGTTGCCAGGAATGGTTCCCTGGTTTGTGATTCTAATCAGCGAGATTGAGTTCCGTAAGCAGAATCCCCACGAAATGGCCGAACATCCTTTCAAGATGCCGTTTGCGCCATGGTCCAACTACATTACGCTGGTCTTTCTCGCGATTACCTTAATCTTTATGTTCCTGAACCCAGAGACGCGGGTCTCCATCTTGGTAGGGGTGGTCTTCTTAGCAGTTATGACCATCATCTACTTCAAGAAGTACCAGCCGCGTGAAAAGGACGAAAAGACACTGTAGGCGATTGGCGCTTTTAAATTTAAAGTAAGTGATAGCCAGTTGAACGGCCTGACACATTCCGTGTTGCCGATCGACTGGCTATTTTTAGGCGAGCATGTATAATAGCTACTGTCAGATTTTAACGAATTGCCGTCGGATTTTGCGTTATTTTTAAGGCTTAAAACACCTAAATTCAGGCGGATTTTACATCAAAAAAATGAGGGAAAGAAGGCCAAACATGAGTCGTCCAGGAAATTATGGTAAATCGAGTCGTCTCAAACAATTGCGGCAAGTTCGTCGTCGAAAACAACAGCAGACTAGTAGAACCATTGCGTGGGAGCAGGTTGAGGACTTTTTGTTGGGCCGTTACCATCTGGTTCAAGGCAGCAAGCTACCACCGCTAGTAGATGCGACGGTGCAGCGCTTCTTTAGCGAATGGCTGCAAACCGCCTTAGCACAGGGAGAAAATCAGGTTCAGTGGGATATCACGGCCCTCACCACGACGACCTTGCAGCGGATCGGTAATCAGGTCCCGTGGCAGTTTTACAGCGTCCTGGCCGGGCAAGCGATGCGCTGGCAACGTCTGATCCAGCGAGAAGGGCCCGTCCTTCCTTTGGCAACGCCACGCCAGATGGTCTCGCCACTCACGGCAACCGGTTGGGAACAGGTGATTGCTGAGCAATTGGCGGTGAACTTATTAACGATCAGTGCGATCCCGGTTACGGTCAAGCAGCGCGATCAACTCACGGCCAGTTTTAGGACTGATGACGGCCTTCAATGGGGGGCGATTGCGGCCTTGTTTGGGCCCTTGGGCTTTCAGATTACGCCGGGAACGGATCAAGAGACGACGCAGTGGCTAAATGATTTAAAAGCGTCAACGATGAACGGCGACCATCACTAAATGACTAGATACGAAAGGTCAGCGAAAAGCTGGCCTTTTTATTTTTCACCAGGTATCATCAGCTAGTGAATCAAGCATGTGAGATAAAGCGGACACGATTTTGGCTAGACGGCTGGCGAACAAAGTGACCAGCACGGAATCATTCTGTCTGTAACGTAACGGGTGGCTTAGCCATTACCGGAGCCATCCATGTTTGCTAAAACGGGTAATCAGGAGGTATGGATTTAGCAAATATGAGGAGTTGAGTAACATGACTCGAAAGTTAATGAAGGCTGCCTTGCTAAGTGGCGCTGCAGCCTTAGCACTGGGGGTTGGTGCCGTTCCCGCTTTTGCGGCAACGACCGATGCCTCGTCTTCCAGTAGCAGTGCAAGCAGTAGTAGCGTTGGGCCAACCTCCCAGACCACGAAGTCTTCGGCTGAGTTTGATACGAGTCCTAATGCGGCAATTGCGTTAGACTCGGCACCAAACATTGGCTTTGGCGCTAATGCCACCCCAAACGGCAAGATTAACATGGTATATTCTGCAGCGACGGCGGATAATCCTGTTGAAGTTTCTAACCCAGGCTTAGGCAGTGGGTGGAATGTTCAAGTCAAGAATACGGCGTTTACGGATGCAACCGGCGATACCCTGAAAGGGGCCGTTCTTTCGCTGGGTGAACCCGATGTTTCAGCAGGTAACCAGGGTAATCCATCAACGGAGCCTAGTGCCACAGCCTTTAAGCTCGATGGCACCGGTACGAACGCGTTGGTCTTTGATGCAGCGGCTAAGGGTGGTTTAGGTATTTGGGATGCCGAATATGGCCTAGCTGAGATTACGTTAGCAGTACCAGCAGGGCAAATGGGCGGCATTTACAGCTCAACCATGACTTGGCAGCTGAACGATACGCCACAGTAAGCGATTCGCCGATTTGGTGAACGTTGTTTGCGTGGTGTTGTGTCATGAGGGGGGCGTCAATGATGAGGCGAGGATGGCAGATCTTATTAGCCGTGATTTTAGCGTTAATGGCGATGGTTTGGCGTTTACCAACGGTTCGGGCGGCCAGTACACCCAACAATAATGTTGGTTATACCGTCCACCCGGTGCTTCCGGACAACCAGATCAGTCAAAAGATTTCGTACTTTGATCTCCGGGCAATACCGGGTCAGACGCAGAAATTGCAGATCGTGGTGACCAATACGAGTAATCGTTCGCAAAAGTTTCAGATCACGGTCAACCAGGCTGTGACCAATAACAATGGTGTTATTGATTATAGTCAACTGAAACCTAAGCGGGACTCATCACTCCAGGTCGGTATCGCGGATGTCTTCAGCAAGGATTCTGCCCAGACGGTGACGATTCCAGCGAATGCGCAAAAGCGGGTGACGGTGAGCTACACGATGCCTTCTCAAAAAGTGCGTGGCATTATTTTGGGTGGTATTTATGTGGCGCAGTTGAATCCAGATAATGCTAAATCTAACGGTCAGATCATGATCAAGAACGCTTTTGCCTACGCAATTGGCGTGTCTCTACAGGAAGGGACGACCGTGAAGCCCGATTTGAAACTCAATCAAGTCGTCGCCTCACAGATCAACGCGCGAAATGTCGTGACGGCAAATCTACAGAATTTCCAACCGGGGATTTTGCAAAACCTGACGGTCAATGCACGCGTGACGCAGGTCGGCAACAATCGGACATTACTATCCCAGAAACAAGGTCAAATGGGGATGGCGCCCAACAGTAATTTTAATTTTAGCATTCCGTGGGGCAACGAGGCGTTAGTCGCCGGCAACTATACGTTGTATTTGACGGCCAAGTCCGGAAATCAGCAGTGGCGGTTCGTCCGCAACTTTACGATTAACGGACCGACGATCAAACGGCTTAACCGACACGCGTTGACCCCAACACAGCCAAATTACTTGCTGTACTTGTTGTTGCTGATCTTGATCGCCATTCTATTGGCCATTATTGGCTACCTCATCTATCGCAACCGACACACACATGACACGAAATAAGGAGGCGTTAACGTTGCTCAAACAGTGGTTGAGCGCCGGCTTGATTCTACTAGCAGTAACTCTGGGTGGAACGATGCCCGCGCATGCCGATAGTGACTATGGACATGCGTTGGCAACGGCACCACAGGGTATCTTATTGAACAAGACCGATTCTGTGATGGCCTTGGGAACAGCTAGTACGAGCTCAGCTGCTGTGGTTGATACAACGAATCCGGCTGCTCCTAACACGCAGGCTGCAAAGTTAACCAATGGGGCTGATCAATTTGGTTCAATTTGGTCGACGAATGATAATTACTTTGATTTAACTCAGGACGAAACAGTTTCATTGTGGATGTACTTTGGCGATAAGGGGACTAGTGGAGGCGAAGGCATGGCCTTTGTTCTCCAGAACGATCCTAACGGCATTGCGGCGAGTCCCAAGTTTGGACGCTTTGGCGTTCAGGGGGAAACACTGGGTGTCTGGGGGGTCGACAAAAACCCAACTCAAAAGAGTAGTGAGGGAATTGCAAAGACGGCAGTCCAGAATAGCTGGGCATTGGTGTTTGATACGAATGCCAACATGGAAACCGGCGGGAGTGCTGTTGGCCAGGCCAATTCGTTTGATATTGGCTCGCCCAGCAACCACATCGCATCGGCCTATCCTAGTCTAGCGAAAACGTATCGTCAGTACGTGGATGCCGGCATATGGGGCTTTACCAGCCCCCGCTATTACTATTCTCTGCGCTACAATGGTCTGATCGTCAGTTCTAAGGATTCTGGTTTTTTGGCAGATAGCCACTGGCATCACGTTACCATTCATTGGAATGCCTCGGCGGGAACGATGACCTATACCTTCAACGATCGAAACCCACAGACGGGAGAACATCTCGCTGGTCTTAGCCACACGATTCGGCTCGATCAGAATGTGATTGATCCGGAACATAGTGGCAAAATCCGTTGGGGGATTACCGGAACGACGAGCAGAAAATGGGGCAACAACTTGGCCGTCTTTGAAAATACGCCGGGGGTGGTCGATGCGACAACGACTGCAACATTGACTAACCTCACGCGTGGCCGAAAGATTCAGGACCATGGTGGTGCGGTTGCAAATGATCAAGTTCGTTTAGATTATCACCTGAATTATCGCGACGGTCGGCAGCCTTGGTCGAGTATTGTGGCCAACTTGAAGCTCCCTCAGTCGATTGACTTTGAGCGTGCGACGATTACGTATAGTGGTGATCGCACGCCCGAGACCCTAGACCTTCAGTCGGTCAAGGATCGCCGCTTGCTAGCGAAGTTGGGCCACGCGATGGATAGCGCATACCCCTCCGCAACCATCAGCCTGACCGGGCGGGTAGCGGCAGTGTCCAAGACGACTCAGGTAGAAAGTACCTCAAGCACCTTCTCTTCTAACGCGTTGATCAGTACGGCGGAAACGCCGCAGTTTACGGTTAATCCAAGTCTTGATTTAGATTTGAATGTGACCAGTGGGCAGACGATAGAGTTGCAGGCGAATGAGGCAACGACCGTAATGGGTAGGGTTACAGCGACCACGAGTATGGCAGAGATGCCAACCGTTAAACTGAAACAGGTGTTGAATAAACAGGCTTTGCCGGACGTGACAATGACCGCTGATGGGCATTTTAAGCTCCCCGTAACAGCGGATATGCTTCGCCCGGGGAAGAACGCATTGACCCTCACAGCCGTGACCGCGGATGGCGATACGTCTAATCGGGTTACCATGACCATTAAGGTAATCGGTGAATTGAAGTTTAATTATATTTCGCCAAATGAGCGTTTTCAATCGAGTGAACTAACCGGCAAAGGTCAGCTGGTTCACCGAGAAGGCAGTTGGCAAATAGAGGTTCAGGATACGCGGGGAAGCGGTTCGCAATGGACATTACTGGCGCAGTCCACCCCGTTTGTGACTGGCGATGGTACCAAACTTGGTGGGGGACCTGTCTACGTCAACAAGTATGGGGTAATACCGATTGGCAGAACACCAACACCGGTGTTGACGCATACGACAACTGACACGAACCTCGATGGCAAGTTTAATGTGTCGAGAAACTGGACGCGAGGGACAGGTGTCCTTCTTGCGGTCGATGAGGATACTATACCCGGTAATTATACGGGCAGTATAACGTGGACGTTGGAGGATGCTCCCGGATAGTACGGGTTACCAGCTTGAGCAAGCGGGTTGGAAGTGGCTAGAATTGGCCAATTCGAGACGTGATGCGTACAGCAGTCAGTGATGGCGGCTAACCATGCCTTGCCAACTAATTTGGATGGTCAAATTCGAATCATCCTACCACGGAAGCTGATAAACAGGCGAGTAAATCGCCAAGAGATTAACCAAGTTTCATCAAAGCCACGAAATGACGTCTGAGTGCTGAACTCGGACGTCATTTTGTATGGTTTTGAAGAGACTGGGCCACCAGGTAATTTGTTGCGTTTAACCCGAGAACATTACGTTCAGGCGTGTCAACTAAGCGCCTGATGGCTCACGCTCTTTGAAAAAAAGTGAGACTGATTCTTAAAAAAATACGTTAGTCATAGATAGAGGGGGTAAAAAAACCGCTGTCGATTACCTAGAAAGGTAACCAGCAGCGGTCTAGTAGCGAACCACTTTACACTTACTTGAGCAGTTCAGTCATCATTTTTTCGTAAATCGTAATGAAACGGTGGTACATGTCTAAGTCGACGTATTCATTGACCTGGTGTGCGGTAATGTTGCCGGGGCCAAAGATCACAACGTCGATGTCGGGATTGACGGCGAGGAAGGAGGAGGCGTCAGTGCCACCCGGAACCCCAATTAAAGGCAATTTTTGTTCCAGATCGGCTTCCCCAATGGTCTTAGCAACCTTGACCAACTTGGCCGTTTCCATGGTATGCATGGGCCGCAAATCACTGAGAATGTCGAGGGTTAAGTCGGCACCAGCGGCATTCAAGTCCGCAATAATTTCCTTAATAGCGACCGTCATATCGGCGTTTGGCAGTTCAGGAATCGTCCGGATCTTAACGGACAGGTCGGCGCTGGCAGGAACGGTGTTAATCTGTTCCCCACCGCGAACCATGGTGACCACGGGCGTTACCGGTCCCAGAACCGGATTGCGATAATTCTTGATTGAAGCAAAGTATTCTTCTTCTTTTTGGTAGAAGGCCATCAGCGGGGTGATCGCGTTCTTCCCAATCTCGGGCATAGAGCTGTGTGAGGCGACCCCCTTAGAGTGAACCGTGTAGGTCAGTGAGCCCTTATGTGCCAGCTCGATGAAGTGCTGTTCGTTGGTCTGGTTCGCATCAGCGAGTTTCTGCGCACCGGCTTGGTCGATCTGCAACATGTATTGAATCTGCTTTTGCATCAGGAGCTGCTTAGCGACACCACTAGGTTCCCCGACAATCAACGTATCAACGTCGTCAACGTAACCGGCCTTGGCGAGTTGCTTGGCCCCGTACTGCCCGTATTCTTCACCCACGGTTGCCATGAGTCGCACCGTTCCGTGAAGAGGGACCTGATTTTCCTTAAGATGGATTAGCGCCCAGACGCCGGCCATGAGCCCCGACTTCATGTCGGAAGTTCCCCGGCCAATCATCAGGTTATCCTTGATGGTTGCGGAGAGGGCCTCAACTTGCCATTTGCTGGCATCGCCTAGAGCAACGATGTCGGCGTGACCGTCAAAGCCGACAACGGGGCCGTTGCCATCACCAATTTCAGCAACCAGGCTGGCCCGATCGGGGGCGTATTCGACTAATTTACTGGCAATACCATGCTTGGCCAATAGCGCAGCGATGTAGTCAGTTACTTGCTTTTCAGCACCATTAACGGTATTCATCTTCACAATATCGCTTAGGGCTTGAACAACTTCATCCATGTTCTTCCACCTCATTTTAAAATAACCGTCTGTATGTAAACCATTAGATTAATAACTAACTTGATTACAGCACTTTTTGCCAGGAGGGTCAAGAAACTGGTACAGCCAATGCTTTGGTGAGGCACGGGGCCGTGGCGTTCAATCGAGTGAGAAGACGGTGTTCTTCCAGTCTAAAGCGCCCCCGATTTAGAGCAATATACTGGCATGAATACTTACACCAATGCGGTAATGGGGTAGGCCTTTCATCTTGCAACCTTTAGTCGTTAACCTAAAAGATTGGCAAGCTGGCGGTTGACTGTAACGTAACGTTACCCCTTATACTAAGGGCGTCGTCTGCAAATGCAACAGGAATGGCGGCTAGATTAATTCATCAATCACGTCAATGACTTTGTAGGTGGCGACTTCGCCGAGGTCTACCAAAAAATCATTCAGTTCGGCTCGTGAGTGAAAGGCCCCTTCGATGAGATAAGGCATGTCACCGGAGACGCGATAGTGATGGCGAATGGCATTGCGGTAGCGCTTGATGAGCTTCTGGTAGGCGGTGCGTTGGCTGGCATCCTTCATGGCGGTCCGGATGAAGATTTGGCGATCATACCCGAGCTTCTCGGTATTGACCTCAATGGTATAGCGCTTGATCACGCCGGAATCTTCCAGACGGTTGATGCGCGCGGTCACTGCGGGCGCCGTCAAATGCACCCGTTGTGCCAGATGGTTAACTTTGATTCGGCAGTTTTTAGTCAGTTCTTTGAGGATTAATGTATCGGTTGCGTCGAGCAAATGACAACACCTTACTTTATAAGTATTTTGGCACGAAATGCTTTACTTTTCATCTTAACAGGGCTGTCAAAAAACTGTAAAGTAGACGTTATTGCGATTGCACCATGTTTGAGGCGTTTTTCTAGGTATTTTGGGGAAGATTAGTATAATTAGACATTACAGGACAAGTGAGAAAGTCACCAGGAATACATCTAATGCGGACGAAAAATGGTGTAAGCTGTCCGTTTTACTGATCGGCAGTGTTCCTAACGTGATGATTGTGGTTTAACTCCCCTGCTGGGTGCTGAGTGAGAAAGAAGTACGGTGTGGGAGCCAATCACGATTGTAGCCGAAGGAGGCCAGGGATGGAGCCGGCCGTGATGACGGTGTTAATTGGCGTTTTGTGCCAATTTACAGCGTGGGACGAGCTTGGAAACGTGCCGATTTTTGCGCGGTTTCAAGTCGAGGTGAAAGACCGCTTTCTGGCTTTCACCGGTCCCCACAGCAGGCGGAATCTCTGGCAGCCGCAGGCGAATGGTAAGGCGACTGACAACGTCTACAGCAGCAGTTATATGCCATAAAAGTAATGAAGAAAAAGATCAGGAAGCACAAGGGAGAGGTACGGAGGTCAGCATGATAGAATTTAAAAACGTTAGTAAACAGTACGAAGGCAACCTGGCGCTGGATCGTCTCAATCTGACGATCCCCAGTCGTGATTTCTTTGTGCTTGTCGGACCCAGCGGTAGCGGTAAAACCACGACGCTCAAGATGCTTAACCGGCTGATCGAACCGACCGATGGCAACATCTACTTTGATGATAAACGGATCATTGATTATGACTTGAAACAGTTGCGACTGCAAATGGGATACGTGTTGCAGAACATCGCCCTTTTTCCTAACCTCAATATTCAGGAAAACATTGCGATTCAAGCGGAGTCGTTGGGGTGGCCACGTCAGGACCGGATTGCGCGAGCGCGGCACCTGTTGTCGCAGGTTGATTTGGACCCGGATCAGTATGCCACACGAATGCCCAGCGAACTTTCCGGTGGGGAGCAGCAACGAGTCGGCATTATTCGGGCACTCGCCATCAAGCCCAAGGTGGTGCTGATGGATGAGCCATTTAGCGCGTTAGACCCAATCTCGCGTAAGCAGTTGCAGGATCTGGTCTTGCGTCTGCATCGGGAGTTAAAGATGACCTTTGTCTTCGTGACCCACGACATGCACGAGGCCCTGCGATTGGGACAACACATCGCGGTCATGCGTCTCGGCCACATCCAACAGATTGGGACGGGAGAAGAGATCATGCAGCACCCGGCCAATGATTTTGTGCGCGGCTTTTTCCAAAACGAACACGCACCGCAACCGGCTACGATTCAGAGCCTGCTGAATGCGGGTTACGGCCAGGCGACCACGGCAGAGGCAACCTTGGCGGCAACTGCGCCAATCAGTGAGCTGGCGGCAGCTTTGCGACAGACAGCACCAGTTGTCATTGCAACGGCGCAAGGTGCCCGTGCAGTGACGACGCCAGACCTATTGGATTATTTAGCAGCTAAGGAGGCGGACTAGTTTGCAGGCAATTGTGCATATCTTAAAGACACAGGGCAATGATATCATCCGGGCCATTGGGCAACACATTGGCCTGTCGCTGATTTCGCTGTTGATTGCGGCAGTCATCGCCATTCCATTGGCCATCGTGTTGATGAATCACAAACGCGCCGCCAACGTGATGCTCCAGATTACCAGTATCCTGCAGACGATTCCCAGTCTGGCCTTGCTGGGAATTCTGATCCCAATCGTGGGGATTGGCACCGTTCCTTCAATCATCGCGCTGGTGATTTACGCGGTGATGCCGATCTTTCAAAATACGTATTCCGGGCTGACGACGATCGACCCGAGCTTAGAAGAAGCGGCGACGGCGTTTGGTCTGTCGCGGCACATGAAACTTTTCCGAATCGAACTGCCGTTGGCGATGCCGATGATTATTTCTGGGATTCGAATTGCCACGGTGATGATTATCGGAACGGCCACGTTGGCCGCCCTGATTGGCGCCGGTGGCCTGGGGACGTATATTCTCTTGGGGATTGAAACCAACAATAATGCCCTCCTGATTATTGGGGCAGTGTTGTCCGCCATTTTGGCGCTCGTCTTTGGCGCCGGTATTGATTGGCTGGGCAAACTGTCGTTTAAGAAGGCCGGCATTGTTCTCGCGACTCTGGTCGTGTTGATTGGTGGGTTTGCCGGCTATCGCAAGTTGGCCAACCCGCAGACGACGATTACGGTGGCCGGAAAGTTGGGGAGTGAACCCGAAATTCTGATCAACATGTATAAGGATCTCATTGAGCACGATCATCCCAACATGCAGGTGACCACCAAGGCGAACTTTGGGGCCACGTCCTTCCTGTTTAAGGCGTTGCAATCCGGGTCGATTGATATTTACCCCGAATTCACGGGGACGGTGCTAGAGTCGCTGGTGACGGGGAAAAAGACGGCCAGTCATGATCCCGCGAAGACTTACCAAGTCGCTAAGAACGCCTTAAAGTCGCAACATCAAATGGCGTACCTCAAGCCTATGGCCTATCAAAATGGTTATGACTTGGCGGTCACTCAGCAGTTTGCCAAGAAGTATCATTTAAAGACGGTTTCGGATTTAGTGGCGGTTGAAGATAAGGTTCACGCCGGATTTGATCCCGATTTTCATCAGCTGAAGGACGGTTATCCCGGGCTAAGCAAGGCGTACGGGCTGAAATTTGCCAGCGTCAAGACCATGGAACCGTCGATTCGTTATAAGGCGATTGCCAACGGTAAGGTTAATCTGGTTGATGGGTATACCACCGATCCTGAGGTGCAGGAGTACCACTTGGTTGTTCTAAAAGACAACAAGCGGTTCTTCCCGCCATATCAAGGGGCACCCCTTATGACTGAAAAGCTACTGACGGCGCACCCAGAACTCCGACCCACTTTGAACAAGCTGGCCGGTAAGGTGTCGACGACCGATATGCAGAAGATGAACTACCGGGTGTCGGTTAAGCACGAGAAGGCGGCCACCGTGGCACGAGAATACTTGAAGAGTCACGGACTGCTGGATTAAAAAGTAAGCGTCAAGCCTGGGGAACTAGTCAAGGCGGGTTAACCGAGTTAGGTGAATAATTCTAGTCTTGACAGTTGTGGCGAGGAAGACTACACTATCATTAATTTCTAATCGATTTGTCATAAAAGCTAGGAGAAGAGTAGTGGTGTCGTCGTTGTTCAGTGAGCCCGGTAAGTGAGAACGGGTCAACGACTAGCCATGAAGATGAGCTCCTGATAGCTATCAAGTGGTTCACGCTGCTTGATCGGTAGGAACCGTTAACTTTCCGGGTATCATGAGGTACCGTTGAGGCAAGGTCTGTGAGGATCTTGTAAACTAGGGTGGTAAAACGACGCGTTCGTCCCTTGAGCTAAGCAATTAGTTCAGGGACGAGCGCGTTTTTTATGTCCCGTGACAAATCACTAAAATCTAGGAGGAATTTGATCATGACAACGACTACTTTGAAAGCTTTTCCTTACCGTTACGATGTTGTGGGGAGTCTCTTACGCCCAGCTGCCTTGAAGGACGCTCGAGCAAAATTTGCGGCCGGTGACATTACCGCTGACGATTTAAAGACGGTGCAACGTGCCGAAACGAAGCGGGTGGTTCAGAAACAAGTTGACCTGGGATTAAAGGCCGTGACCGATGGCGAATTCAACCGAAGCTGGTGGCACCTGGACTTTCTGTGGGGACTCACGGGGGTTGGCCACTACGACTACAAGAAGAGTTACAAGTTCCACGGCAGTAAGACGCGGACGGATAATGCCGATCTCGTCGGCAAGATTGCGTTTAACCCGGAGCATCCCTTCTTTGAGAGCTTCCAATACTTACAGAGCTTGGTACCAGATGGTGTGGTCGTGAAGCAGACGATTCCGTCACCCACCATGTTGTTCCGGGACAACCGTAGCGACAACTGGAATCAATTCTATGACAGCTGGGATGCTTACTTAGATGACTTAGCTAAGGCCTATCATGAAACGATCAAGCATTTCTATGATCTGGGCTGCCGTTACTTACAACTGGATGATACGACGTGGGCCTTTCTGATCAGCAAGCTCAACGAAACGGCCGATGATCAAGCCGCACATCAAAAGTACGTGGGCTTGGCGGAAGATGCCGTCCACGTCATCAACCAGTTACTTGAGGGGTTGCCAGAAGATCTGACGGTGACCACCCATATTTGTCGGGGGAACTTCAAGTCGACCTACCTCTTCTCAGGGAGCTACGACGACGTGGCCGATTACTTGGGCGAGCTGCACTACGACGGTTTGTTCCTGGAATACGACAGTGACCGTGCGGGGAGTTTTGCACCCCTAAAGCGAATCTGGAACGGGGATGCCGGCAAACGCTTAGTCTTGGGCCTGATTACGTCTAAATTCCCAGAATTAGAGGATGAGGCAGCCGTTAAGACACGGATTAGTGAGGCCGCCGAACAGGTACCACTGGCAAATTTGGCGTTATCCACGCAATGTGGTTTTGCGTCTACCGAGGAAGGCAATCAACTGACTGAAGACCAGCAGTGGGCGAAATTACAACTGGTCAAGCGGGTTGCTGATAGCGTCTGGGGTTAATCGTGTGTTGAAATTGAAACCTAAAACGTGGGACAAACGACAACTGCCGTTTGTCCCACGTTTTATTAGGGGCTTAATTATGGGGCGCAATCCAGGCCAATTCTAGTGGCTTTACAGCGTCTTTACCGAATCTTCAGCGCTTTTTTACAGTTGATGCGTAGACTTAAGCGTAACTTTAAGGCAGTCAGGGGGAACCATGATGACAACGCTTGTGTTTGGCCATCGCGGCTATCCGGCACGCTTTCCAGAGAACGCACTAGCCGGGTTTGAATACGCTTGTGAGCAAGGAATTGACGGCTTGGAATTTGACGTGCATTTAACCGCGGATCGGGTGCCCGTCATCATGCACGATGAGCGGATTGATCGAACGACGGATGGGCGCGGCCGGATTGATCAGTATACGTTTGAACAGTTACGCCATTTTCGTTTGGCGAATGCGGAGCCGGTGCCGTCACTGGCTGAGTTGTTAAAGCTGGTCTCGGGACGTGATGTGCAGTTGGATTTGGAATTCAAGACCGATAAGATTCAATATCCCGGGATCGAAGCCGTGGTGATGCAAATGGTACACGCCACCGCGCTGCGCTATCCCGTCATCTTTTCGTCCTTCCATCTCCCCACACTGAAGACGTGCCAACGACTGGCGCCCAACGAAAGCTACTGCTGGTTGACGGATAAACCCGTGGCCCACCCTGCGGCATTGGTGGCGCGAGAACATTTGAGTGGCCTGCATTTGCACCATTTTCAGTCGCAGGCATCGGTTACGGAGCGGATTTGGACCGTGGACAATCCTGTGGTTGCGGCGGATTTGATGGAACAGGGGGTCGCCGGTATCTTTACGGATGATTTTGTCACGATGATGCAGGTTAAGCGACAACTCGCAAATTAAAATGCACGTCCCATTTGATAAAGCGGCGCGTGCATTACGGTATCGTTAGGAAAGGACAAAGGGGTTGGGAAGACCGTTAGCCCGTTTTTCGTGCTGGACAAATGCGAGTTCCTGATTGACCAGGTGCGTGGCATTAGGGGCGTCATATAACGCTAATTTCCGGTCAATTTCCTTAAGATTGGTCTGGATAGCGGCTTGCTGAACCTCGATGGCCTGTCGATGTTCACGTAGGAGCGCCTGCCGTTGCGGAATCGAACGAGGACCGGCCATGACGTAGGTGATGTATTGGCGAATGTCGGCGATCTTCATGCCCGTCTCTTTTAAACAGCAGATGGTTTTGAGCAGATGGAGATCACCCTCAGTGAATGTTCGGTAGCCGGAGGCGTTGCGGCTGACGAAGGGTAATAAGCCCTGCTTGTCGTAAAAACGTAAGGTGTAGATGGAAAGGTTGGTCTTTTCGGCCACCTCTTTAATGGAATATGTCAAAAAATCACTCCTATCGGTTGCCCTAGAGTTAGGTCTAGGGTTTATGCTGATTACATCTTAACGAGGAAATACCGTAATCACAAGCGATAAGGGGTAATTTTAATGACAGAACAGATTTTAGTAACCGGGGGCGATGGTTTCTTAGCCCTGCACATTATTCAAAAATTATTACAACAGAACTTTTGGGTCCGGGCGACGCTACGTTCTTTAGACAAGGCCGATAGCGTTCGGGCAACATTGGCAGCAGCACAGGTACCTCACTTGGAGCGGTTGCACTTTGTCGTTGCCGATTTAATGCAGGATGCGGGCTGGTCCGCCGCTATGCAAGGGGTTACGGGTGTGATGAGTGTGGCAGCGCCCGTCTTTGTTAATGCGGGGCCAGTTTCGGCAGCGGTCGTTCATTCGGCGGAACAAGGAACGTTGCGGATCTTGAAGGCCGCAGAAGCCGCGAACGTGAAACGGGTGGTGATGACTGCTAACTTGGGCGCAGTTGCCTTCAGCAGTTTTGATGCGCACCACGTGATTACGGAGGCCGATTGGACAAACGAGAAACAGCCGGGCTTATCCGTTTATGAGCAGTCTAAGCTGCGCGCCGAGATCCACGCTTGGGACTACCTGACCCAAACAGACTCATCACTGGAATTCGTGACGGTTAACGCTGGTGCAATGCTGGGGCCTGCGTTGGGGCAGCGCGTGACCAATAGCTTTGGCATCGTTCAGCGTCTACTGGACGGCAAAGCGAGTCCTGACCTGACCTTTAATGTGGCCGACGTCCGGGATGTGGCGGATATTCACGTTCGCGCCATGCTGACGCCGGCGGCTAAGGGGCAGCGCTTTTTAGCGGTGGAAGATGGTGCAATTTCAATGCGCGACATGATTGAGCTGATTAAAACGCAACGGCCAGCCCTAGCCACTAAGCTGCCGAAACATCTGCTACCGCAGGGACTGATTCATTTGCTGGCCCCAATAAATACAACGCTTAAGGAAGCGGACTTGGTTCTGCGGTTGAATCATCGTGTCAGCAATCAACGGGCACGGACAGTTTTGGGGTGGCGGCCGGTGAGCGACAAGGAAACGGCTGTTTTAGCGGCCGTTGATTGCCTACAGTGGTCATAATCGAGCAAGCGCCCAGCACGGTATTAGTCGGCTAAAACGTGGCTGAACTCGGCCCCCAGTTGTTGCGCGTTGAAGGCGTAAGGGGCAAGGGCTTGATCGGTATCGATAAAGTGACCCTGGTCGTCTAAGTCGGCACCGTTGAGACTAATCTGCAGGTTGTTGGTGAGCGGACGCATCTTTAATCCGCGAATGATTAGGTTGACGCCTTGAGCTGCTTGAAAGCCACCATGGTGGCCGTAAGAAACCATGCTGACGGGTTTGTGGGCCCATTCTTTATACAAGTAGTCTAAGGCGTTCTTCAATGGTGCAGGGTAGCCCCAATTGTATTGTGGAAAGAGGAGGACAAAGCCATCGTATCCTTGAATCAGCTGGTGCCATTTTTGCGTGTGAGCCTCGTGATAAATACCAGTTGAAGGTATTTCAACCTCGTCCAGTAGGGGAAGATTGATCTCAGCCAGGTCGATCAGATCGATGGTGAGGTCGGGTTGGGCCATTGTCTTCTGAAGCCAAGCGGCAATGCTAGGACTGATTCGAGAGGGACGGGTAGAGCCTAAGATTAAACCGATTTTTTTCGTCATGGGTGGGTAAACTCCTTTAAAATTAAATTATTCGTGCACTATGCACACATACTAGCATCTTTCTGGTATACTAACAAGTATGGATAATGAAATTTTTGAAGCCCTATTTGAAATTGTGACGTTTTTTAATCAACCCCAACAGGATCGGCACTTACTGCAGCAGGCAGATGTGCCGTTGGAGCCCGCGGCATTACCCATTGTTGTTCGTGTGGGCCACCAGCCGGGAATCAGTATTGGCCAACTGGCTGATCAGATTGGTCGTAACCACTCCTCCGTTAGTCGTCAGGTCGATAAGCTCATGACCGCCGGATGGATTCAGGAAGCCGAACGCCGTGACAAACGGGTTCGCCAGGTGACGCTTACGTCTCAGGGACAACGTGGCTTGATGCAGATTAAACTTGCCCGGGAGGCTGCTTTTCGGGAAAAGCTGGCAGATTACTCTAATACTGATCGCGCTGAATTGGCCCGAGTGTTACAACAATTGGCCGGCACATTGACGGGAAATAAGAACGTTTATCATGAATAGGCAATTAGACCAGCAAGCCCACGATATTTTCGTGGGCTTGCTTTGGGCTACCAGTGTTTTTCGACTCCTGAAGCGCCTGATTTGTCGGATAGCCCAGTAGAGAGGGAAAATCGGACAATTGTTCAATTTTGAACTTGCCAAAAAAGTGCAAAAAAAATTAACCTCATTGAATCGAACTGGGATTTAGTCTGATTCAATGAGGTTAATATTCAATTTGGACAATTAATTATTAAGGCATTTTCCGGGTACCTTAACAATTATTACCAAAAAAGCTTTAGTTTGTCGTCTGGTTGTTAAGCAATTGTTTTACGACATCTTTATAATAACAAAGAAATCAAGGGTTTTGGGCGATTCTCTTGATTTGTAATATTACAAATTTCTGGAACCGCAATTTTATTGAAATCTGTTTGAAATCCCGAACGTTTTAAAAAGCAAAATTGACCGCTCATGTGTAAAGAAAGCGTATACTTATCCTAGTTACTGAATAAAATTGGAGGGTCAAGAATGTCAATTTTAACGGATACGTTTAGTTTGGCTAATGGCACACAGATTCCACAAGTGGGGTTTGGGACTTGGCAGATTCCCGGTGGTGACACGGCTTACAATGCGGTCGCCAATGCGTTGAAGACGGGATATCGCCACATTGACACGGCGAAAGCTTACGCTAATGAGTCCAGTGTGGGCAAGGCCATTCGCGATTCAGGAATTCCACGCGACGAGATCTTTGTGACGACGAAATTGCCGGCACAGATCAAGACCTATCAGGGCGCACTGGATGCGTTTGACACCACCTTGAAAAATCTGGACGTGGGCTACGTCGATCTGTACCTGATCCACGCGCCATGGCCATGGTCCGAAATTGGTAAGGACTGTGATGCGGGCAACCTCGAGGTTTGGCGAGCCATGGAAAAGATCTATGCCAGCGGCAAGGCTAAGGCGATTGGCGTCTCCAATTTCAATACGCATGATTTACAAAATATCTTGAGTCACGCCAAGGTCGCCCCGATGGTAGATCAGATTCAGTACTACGTGGGCTACACGGAGCCTAAGATTACGAAATTCGCACAAGATCACGGGATGTTAGTTGAAGCGTACTCGCCATTGGCAACCGGTGATATGTTGGCGAACGCAGATGTCACCGAAATGGCACACAAGTACCATGTGTCTCCCGCACAATTGGCGTTGCGGTTTGTCTTAGAGAATGGCGTCTTACCCCTTCCTAAGGCCACGAGTCAAGCCCATATCGACGCTAACGCACAACTCGACTTTTCAATTGCAGCGGCGGATATGGTGAAATTAAATTCACTGAGTGACACTGCTAAGAATCACGAACATAATGGAACGCAGGGATAGTTAATTTAACAGCAGAATCATCAGTTGTTGCTGATTGAGATCGGTTGCATGCCAATGCATGTGACCGATCTTTTTTGATGCCCTGATTCATACTTGGGCCACTTAGTTTCTGTGGTTATTTGTATTGGGACTAACTAGATTTGCCGCCAGGATAGTGTTAACGAATAATAAATATATCGTTCAGGTTTTACGGTTTACTTATTGAAAATAGGCCAATTTATTATCATAAATATATTTATAAACGACCTATTTTTCAGAAAAACGTTGTAAAAGTTCGGTTCTCTGCTAGAATTAGAAGTGGTCAAAGAGGACTATTACATAACTGAGGAGTGAGCTAGATGCACCTGAGCAAGAAGGTAAAATGGCTTTTAGTTTTCACGGCATTACTGGTCTTACCAGCGACGTTAGCGGCCTGTGGGAAGACCACGGCGTCCACGTCCGGATCCAAGGGGTACACCCCTAAAAAATTGACGGTTGAGTTCGTGCCGTCATCTAATGCGGGCACCATTGAGGCTAAGGCCAAACCGTTGGAAGGCTTGCTGAAGAAGCAATTGGGCATTCCCGTGACCGTCAGCGTTTCTACTGACTACAACACGATCGTGGAAGCCATGGGATCGAAGAAGGTTGATGTGGGCTTCCTGCCACCTGACGCCTACGTCCTTGCTCACAAGCAGTATCACGATAAGGTCTTGCTGCAAGCCCAACGATATGGCGTGACCGAACCGGGCGATAAGCCAAGCACCCAGTTGGTAAACTACTACCGTTCTCAAATCCTGGTACGCAAGGATAGTGGGATTAAGTCCGTGAAGGATCTGAAGGGCAAGAAGATTGCCGTTCAGGATACCACTTCAACGGCCGGCTGGATCTATCCTGCAGTTGAAATGCTGAACCACGGCGTTAATATCAACAAGTCCGGGATTCAGACGGTAACGGTTAAAGGCCATGACCAAGGGGTGCTCTCCGTTTACAACAAGAACACGGATGCAGCCTTTGTCTTCCAAGGCGCGCGGAACCTGGTGAAGAAGGATCAAAAGGACATCATGAGTAAGGTTGTCCCTATCTACACCACAGGGAAGATTCCAAACGATACCATTACGGCACGTGGCGACATGACCGATAAGTGGCAAAAGAAGATCGCCACGGCGTTTAAGCAGATTGCGAAGACTAAGGAAGGGCATGCCATCATTTCCAGCGTTTACTCGCATGAAGGCTATACCGATTCTAAGGACAGCAACTTTGACATTATTCGCCAGTACGACAAGAAGGCCAAAGCCCTCGATAAATAAAACTGAATTGATGTCATGAGATGAGTAGCAGGGGGGTGCGACGATAGCGACGCCTTTGCTGCTCTTTTTTATAGGGGGAATTAGATTAATGGAAGCCACACCAATTATTTCATTTAAAAACGTCAATAAAATTTATGACAACGGCACGGTCGGCTTAAAGGATATTAACTTTGATATTCCACGCGGCGAGTTCTTGGTTGTTGTGGGCCTTTCCGGTGCGGGTAAAAGCACATTACTGCGGACCATCAATCGGATGCACGAGATTACATCCGGTGAGATTCGAATTGAGAATGAACCCATTAGCCAGTATAAGGGACGTTCTTTGCGATTGTTACGCCGGAAGATTGGAATGATTTTCCAAAACTTCAACTTGGTTAAACGTTCGAGTGTTGCTAAAAACGTCTTGGCCGGTCGGGTCAGCTATTACCCCACCTGGAAAAGCATTCTGAGTCTGTTCAGTGCGGCCGATAAACAAAAGGCGGTGCAGTCCTTACAACGGGTCAGTCTAGCAGAGAAGCTATACGCGCGTGCGGATGAGCTTTCTGGGGGGCAACAGCAGCGGGTCGCGATAGCCCGGACGTTGATGCAAGATCCTAAGATCATCCTAGCTGACGAACCGATTGCCTCGCTCGATCCCTTAACAACCAAGACGGTAATGGATATTTTGAAACGGCTCAATCAGGAGGATGGCATCACGGTAATCGTCAACCTTCACTCCGTGGCCTTAGCCCGGGCCTATGCCGATCGCATCGTCGGTTTGCGGGCTGGCGAGGTCGTTTATGATGAGCCCATTGGCCAGGTGACCGAGGCAGACCTGAATCGGGTCTACCAAACCGTTTAAGGGGGGATAGTTATGACAAGTCAAGTTCCACAACGCCCTTGGTTACAGCGGTGGCACGTGAAGCCCATTGGCTGGACCCTCCTATTGGTCGGCTTATTGATTGCGTCGTCACGCATGACCGGTGTTGATGTGGGAATGTTCTTTAGCAACTTAGGCCAATTCACGGATTTACTGGTACGCATGTCTCGACCGGCCTGGGACTATCTGCCGGTCATCTTACAACCGTTGTACGAAACCATTCAAATGGCCATTCTGGGAACCACAATCGGTGCGGCATTTGCCGTTCCTTTTGCGGTATTGGCCGCCAGTAATCTGGTTCACAACCGGTGGCTACGGGGGATTATCCGACTCATTTTAGATTTGGTGCGAACTTTACCGGATCTTTTATTGGCGGCTATCTTTGTCGCCATTTTCGGGATTGGCTCCACGGCTGGGGTCGTTACCTTGGCAATCTTCTCGTTTGGGATGGTTTCCAAGCTCTTCTACGAAGTGATCGAGACGATTGATATGGGGCCACTAGAAGCGTTGGAATCGGTGGGCGCCAATAAACTGACGATTATTTGGTATGCGGTCTTGCCACAGATTCTCAACCAATTTGTCAGTTATTTCCTCTACACGTTAGAAATTAACGTCCGTGCATCGACCGTATTGGGGTACTTAGGTGCCGGCGGGATTGGGGTCTTTTTGCAACGCTCCCTCAATCAATTTAACTACAGCCAGACGGCCGTGATTATTCTGGCAACACTGGTCGTGGTCATGGTGATCGATGGTATCAGCAACCACTTAAGGAGGGTCTTACTCTAACATGCAAACGACAATTTCAAAGGAGCCCCTGTCATTGACACTTTGGCGACGGTGGCAGTGGTTACTGTGGCTCGCGGTGGTTGCAGTCGTCTACACTTGGGCAGTGACGGGACTACATTTTACGGGCCTTCAGGAGTCAGCCGCATCCGTCTCACGATCCATCGTTCACGGCTTAGTGCAGCCCGATTGGTCGTACGTGTATAACGGCAGTGGGGAAGACCTGGTTTCGTTAATTCTCCAAACGCTCGCCATCGCCTTTCTGGGAACCTTTATTTCGGCATTGATCAGTGTTCCCTTTGCCTTTTGGGCGGCTCGTAGTGGTAAGGAGTGGCTACACGTTCGGTCTGGAAGCGGCAAGGTGGTTCTGACTTTGATCCGAACTTTTCCCGAGATTGTGTTGGCCATTATGTTCATCAAGGCTGTGGGACCGGGTTCTTACGCCGGGGTTCTCGCGGTTAGCATTCATTCGATCGGGATGTTGGGCAAGCTCTTTAGCGAAGCCATCGAGAATATGGATCGTGGAGCTGAGGAAGCCATCACCAGTGCCGGGGGAAATGGTGCCCAAATCTTTATATTGGCAACCTTGCCAACCATTATGCCGGAATTTATTTCGTATACGTTGTATCGTTTTGAAATCGCCGTCCGTTCCGCCTCCATCTTGGGGATGGTGGGCGCCGGCGGGATCGGGACACCCATGATCTTTGCGATTCAGACGCGGAATTGGCCAAGAGTGGGCATCATTCTCCTGGGGATTGTCCTGATGGTCTTACTGATTGACTCACTGTCGGAGCAATTGCGAAAGAGGTTGATCTAGATGGTTAAGGTTAGGATTCTCTCAACGAGTGACGTTCATGGCTACGTTTACCCCACCAAGTATTTGAGTATTGTGGATACGCAACCATTGGGCCTCCTGAAGGCCGCAACCATTATTGATGAAGCGCGGCAGGCGGCCCTACCGGATGAGATTGTGATTACGATTGAAAATGGGGACTGGATTCAGGGTTCCCCCTTCACCACGTATCTGGCGAAGCACCCGGCGGCTGGCAGTGAGCAGCTCACGCAATTGACCACTAGTTTGCATTATGACGCGGGAGTGTTGGGTAATCATGAATTCAATTATGGCTTGCGCTATCTGCAGACGGCCGAAAGCGATCGCGACTATCCCCTTTTGGGCGCTAACATCATTGGGGGTGAGGCGCAGCAGATCGTTGACGCGCCGTATACCATTATTGAGCGTCAAGGCATCCGAATTGCGATTCTGGGGCTAACCACCGCTTACGTTCCCACCTGGGAACCAGCGGACCATCTGACGGGGCTTAAGTTCGAATCGATTGTCACGACTGCCAAACGGTGGGTGCCCCGGTTGCGAAAGCAGGCGGACGTTGTCATAGTGGCCTATCATGGCGGTTTTGAAGCTGATCCCGTAACGGGGGAACCGACGGAACGGGCGACCGGTGAAAATGAAGGTTGTCGCTTATTGCAAGAGGTCCCTGGCATTGATGCCCTGGTGACGGGACACCAGCATCGTCAGTTGGCCGATATTTACCACGGTGTGCCCACGACGCAACCCGGTGAAAAGGGGGCTGCGGTCGGTCTCATTGAACTCACCTTGGATAAAAATAAACGGGTGATTGCGCACGATGCACGGCTACTTTCAACCGCAACCGCCAAACCGGCAGAGTGGTTAGCGAACTTGGTGGCAAACACGGAAACTCGCGTGCAAAGCTGGTTAGATCAGCCAATTGGCCGACTAGACGGGGCCAGCTTGACGGTAAAAGATCCGATGGCGGCTCGCCTTCACGGGCACCCTTACCTACAGCTGGTCAATACCGTGGAGATGGCGGCCGGTCAGACCGATATTGCGTTAACCAGTTTGTTTAATGATGATGTTCGTGGATTGAGTCACCAACCCACGATTCGTGAGCTTCTGAATAGCTACAGCTACCCGAATACTTTGGTCGTGGAGGAGTTGTCAGGTCAAAATATTCGGTTGGCATTGGAGCGATGCGCCAGTTTCTTTGATCTCGCGGCAGATGGTACTGTGACCGTTAACGACGCGTTTACCACCCCCAAAGTTCAGCTCTACAATTACGACATTTACAGTGGCCTAACCTATACGTTTGATCTACGGCGGCCAGTCGGCCAGCGGGTGGTTCAGCTGAACTATCATGGTAGCCCGGTTCAACCAAGTCAGACGTTGACCGTTGCCATGAATCAGTATCGCGGCAATGGTGGGGGTGATTATCCCATGTTTAATGCGCGGAAGATTATTCGCGAAGTCAGTACGGATTTGCCAGAACTCATCATGAACTATCTTGACGACCATGATGTGGTGATGGGACAGGAACAGACAAACTTTAAGGTGATTTCTTAGCACGGCGTCACGTGCGTTCGAAAACTGGTGAGAACCTTCCTAATTGGAAGATTTTCACCAGTTTTTTTTGTTTAAGTGGGCCATGTCGATGAAGTCCGTGCAATGGCACACAAGCTTTGTCGGCGGTTAGCGAGAACTTTCATGATATAATCCTAGGATTGCAAGCAGGTGATGGTCGCCAATCGACGGCTCCCGCGATGGGAATCGGCTAATAGCTAACAGCTCGAGTGATTATGACCCCAAAAATACCATCCTATATATTAAATTTGCATTGCAAACACTTGAAAAAGATGCAATTTTCATGAAAGCTTGGTAAAATTAACTCATCAAAAATTTAGATTTGGAGGTGGACGCCTTGCACGACCGGAATATTGCATTGCCGATCCCTGACCGTTAAAATTTTTCATTTCCAGAAAGGATGAACCTAAATATATGGCACAAGACCCAGAAGCAACTGTAACACCAACTGAAGTAGCAGAGAATACAGACCCCGGACCCAGCCAGCAGCCACCCATATGGCAGCAAACGACTGAGTCCTTACTTGTAGATTACGCCACGGATAAAGATGAAGGACTGAGTACCGGTGAGGCGCAACAACGCCTGCGGACGAACGGTCCCAATGAACTGACTGCGAAGAAGCAATCGAACTTGCTACGCTTCTTGAAGCAGTTTAACAACAGTATCATCTATATCCTGGCGGGCGCCGCCTTGCTCACGTTCTTTATGCACCATTACTCCGATTCAATTGTTATCGGGTTAGTGATCATCGCGAACGCTTTTATCGGTTACTTTCAGGAAAAATCCGCGGATAACGCCTTGGACCGAATCAAAGCGCTCCTCGTCAATGAAGCCGTGGTCATTCGTGACGGACAGAAAGTAACGCTGCCCGCTCGTGAACTGGTTACCGGGGACATCGTGCAACTGGAAGCCGGCGATACCGTACCAGCCGACCTCCGATTGATTGACGCGGATAACTTAAAGATTCAAGAATCGGCCTTAACCGGTGAAACGGACTCCGTCTTAAAGGGTGAAGATCCCTTGATGGCGGACAACTTACCGTTAGCTGAGCGCGCCAACCAGGCGTTTGCGTCAACGGCGGTAACCAACGGTTCTGGTCGCGGAATTGTGACGTTAACCGGGACACACACGGAAATCGGGCACATTCAACAGAACGTGGCTGAAGTGAAGCAACAACGGACGCCCCTGATGAAGAACTTGAATAGTCTGGGCTTAGGCCTGTCGATTGCGATTCTGGTGGTGGCAGCGTTGCTGTTTATTCTCGGGATGATCACGCACGTTTACAGTTTGCCAGCCTTACTGATCGCCGTCATCACGATGGTCGTGGGGTCCATGCCTGAAGGGCTACCCGCTAGTACCTCGGTGGTTCTGGCCATGGGGACACAAGCCATGACCAAGCAAAATGTGATTGTCAAAACGCTACCTGCCGTGGAAACGTTAGGTGCCGTCGATATCGTGAACACCGACAAGACGGGAACGTTGACTAAGAACGAAATGACCGTGACGGACGTGTTGACGGCCGCTGATACCTATACCGTTTCCGGGATCGGGTATGACGCCACCGGTCAGATTGAAAATGATGAGGGCCAAACGGTACCATGGCAGCAAGACAGCGACCTTGAGTGGCTGGTCCAGATTGCCGGTCAGACCTCCGATGCCGAATTCCATGAGGAAGACGGTCAATGGGTCTTGACGGGTGAACCGACCGATGGCGCACTGACGGCGTTGTACCATAAGTTGGTTGGTCAAGACCCCGCGCCCCAAGAGATTGACTCCTTACCGTTCGACTCGGCCATTCGGTATTCTGCGCGTTTGGTTGACCACGCTGGCCAACGGGTCTTGTTGGTCAAGGGTGCGCCACAGACGTTAATGCAGATGATGGCTAAACAGGGCCAGCCCGTTGATCAGGCAGCCTGGCAAAGTCGGTTATCTCAGTTAACCCAGCAAGGGAAACGGGTGGTGGCCTTGGGTTATCAACCAGTTGCTGCGGATGTGACGGACGTGGCTGACGTCGTTGTCGGGCAGAACTTTCATTTAGCCGGAATGGCCGGGATCATTGATCCACCGCGTCCCGGGGTTGCTGACGCCGTGAAGCAGTTGCGGTATGCCGGAATCAAAGTCAAGATGATCACTGGTGACGACCCCGAAACGGCGGCCGCCATCGCGCAACAATTAAACTTATCCGAAAAGGCACGGGCCATTACCGGTCCAGAATTGGCCGAGCTGAGTGATGCTGAGTTGGCCGCCAAGATTGACCAATACACGGTGTTTGCGCGGACGACGCCTGCCGATAAGTTACGGATCGTGAAGGCTCAGCAACAACGGGGCCACGTGGTGTCCATGACGGGTGATGGGGTCAACGATGCGCCCGCCCTGAAGCAGGCCGATATTGGGGTGGCCATGGGGATTCGGGGAACCGACGTCGCCAAGGACTCCGCCGATATGGTATTGGCCGATGATGACTTTACGTCAATTCTGCGGGCCGTGCGGGAAGGTCGACACGTCTTCGATAACATTCGGAAGACGATTCGGTTCCTGCTGCCCACGAGTTTTGCGGAAGGCCTGATCGTGGTCCTCAGTATCTTGATGGATCAGCCATTACCTTTGTTCCCCACGCAATTGTTGTGGATCAACATGGTTTCGGCACTGACTATTCAGTTCGCCTTCATCTTTGAACCGGCGGAAAGCGGCATTATGAAACGGGGACCACGAGACGTTACACGGGGAATTCTCTCCAAGCTGGACGTCTTCGAGGTGACTTACGTCTCACTGCTAATTTCTGGACTGGGGATGTTCGCTTACGACTTGCTCACCAATCAAGGCCTCAATGCTGTGATTGGCAGTACCATGACGTTGAACGTGATTATCTTCGGGAAGGTCTTCTACCTCTTTAATTTGCAGAACGACCATCCGGTTCTCTCGAAATACTTCTTTAGAAACAAGATGAGCTTCGTGATTGTGGCGATTCTGTTGGTGCTTCAAGCCGGGATTATTTACTGGCCCGCGATGCAGAGTGTCTTCCACACCACGTCGGTTAACTTCTACTATGGTTGGTGGATTCCGATCTTGGCCGGGGTCGTCGTCCTGGTCGTGACCGAAATTGCCAAGGCCATTCGCCACCGCATCGATCACCAAACCGTGGTGCGTGAACAGCGTAATTTCTAATCATCGTGGAATTTGTCTTAACAAAACAGCTAAACCAGTGCTTCATTTGCTGGATTTGGTTACTTGATTTGAAGGCCTGGCGGTTTATGCCAGGCCTTTTTGTCATCCCTACAGGTGCATTCAAATCGACTGTGATCCCTGCCCGCGTAGGTAGTTCTTGCCAATTTGCAAGTCGCTTTGGTGGCTATTTTTACAAACGGCTCGTAAACTAGTAGCAAGCTTGACCGTTGGCGGTGTCACCCATGAGTCGATGGACCGCGGGTCGTCACTGTAGGCTATCGGTCGCAGATATTTTGGGAAATTTGGGGAAAGACCTAGCCCTTAGCACCTGATAATTCTATACTGGTAAGCAAAGGAGGCGGAACACTGTGAAGAAAAGTTCCGATTGTACCGAGATTTTAGTGGGTAAAGCTGCCAGTATGGACGGCTCCACGATTGTTGCGCGTAACGAGGATGGGTATGGGCCCATTAACCCCATTAAGTTCGTGGTGCATCCCGCCACGGATCAAAAGCAGGCAACGTTTACGTCGATCGTCACTGGCGTTAACGTGCCACTACCCGACCACGCTTACCGCTACACGGGCACTCCGCAAGCCGATCAGAGTGATGGGCAATACGAAGAAGCTGGTATCAATGAATTTAACGTGGGAATGAGCGCCACCGAAACCACGGCAACGAACGCCCGCGTCTTGGGCTACGATCCCCTGGTAAATGATGGGATCAATGAAGAAGCCATGATTACCCTGGTTCTACCTTACGTTAAGTCTGCCAAGGAAGGGGCCCAACGTTTGGGTGCCTTACTTGAGAAGTACGGGACGGGCGAGAGTAACAGTATCGCCTTTAACGATAAGAATGAAATCTGGTATTTGGAAACGGCCGGTGGTCACCACTGGGCAGCCATGCGTTTACCAGAAGACAGCTACGCGATTGCACCCAACCAGACGTTGATGCAAGAGATTGATTTGCACGATGACGCGAACTTCTTGGTTGCCACGGACTTGGTTGATTTTGTCGCCAAGTATCACTTGAACCCAATGCCCGGGACCTTTAACTTCCGTGAGATCTTTGGGACGCATGGGGAAGACGATGCGTACTACAACACGCCACGGACCTGGTACGGGCAAAAGTTGTTTAATCCGGAAATTACTGATCAACAACCGACCGACCAAGACATGCCATTTACGCGGCAGCCTAGCAAGAAGATTGCCATTGAAGACGTTGAGTTCTTCTTGTCTTCTCACTATAATGGCACGCCTTACGATCCATTTGGGACGTTTGCTTCTGGCTCATCCGATGATCAGAAGAAGTACCGGCCGATTGCCATGGACCGTAACCAGTGTTCGTCCATTCTGCAGATCAGAAATGATGTCGATGCCGATCACGCCGCCATTCAGTGGATTGCGCTGGGCTTCTTCGCTTACGCACCGTACGTGCCATTCTTTACCAACATCAAGGACACACCGGTAGATTACAAGAACACGACGACTGAGGTTTCCGTAGACAATGTTTACTGGTTAAACAAGACCTTATCCGTCCTGATTGAACCCCATTTCCACGAATTTGTCGAAAGCGTCAATGCCTTTCGTGAGGGCTGCCAATCCTATGGTCGCGCTCGAGTTGCCGCGACGGATGCCGCTATTAAGGGTGACGCCACGGACTTCTTGACGAAGAGCAACGCCGAAACTGCCGGGGAAGTTTCCAAACGGACGCATGCGCTGTTTAATGACTTGGTCAAGCAGGGGTTGCTTCTGTCCAAGACGGCTTGGGAAAAGGGGCAAAATCTGTAGTTTAATTCGGGTTCAGTTGTGGACCTTAAATATAGGAATACTTAATTATTGAAGAGTAGGTTGAGGACAGACTAGGAGGACAACTCATGAAATGGATAAAGTTCGCTTTAGCCGGAAGCCTGGGGTTGGTTTTATGGGGTGGTGCCACCACGGCCCATGCCGCCAAACGGGTAACGTTGCCGGCATACCCGCAACAACGGATTTTTACGTTCAAAGCTAAGGGCACGAAGGTCTACAGTTACCCCCGCGCGGCTTACGCACACAGCAAGGTTTTGGGGACCGTGCACAGTAAGACCAAACAGTGGACCGTCGATAAAGTCGTTAAGGTTGGCGGTAAGCGGTACGTGCGGCTCAGCGAGGTCACAGCTTCGCCATTGCAACATGGGACGGTGGACAGTGGACCCACGGCTAAGCCCAAGAGTTTGGCTGGTGGCTACGTGGCCCTCAGCAAGCTGAAATTTCACCAGCAGATTAGTCAGCTCAAGTCAGTGAAGAAGACAGCTTACTGGCGGCCAACCACGACCCGTGATTTTTGGAATATGCCGGCTAAAACACTGGGCACCACGGCGGCTATTCATTATGGGACGAGCTATGGTTACCAGACACTGTATGCGATCCAGTCGCTAACGACCAAGACCAAGAAGCATTATCTGTACTTCGAAACGGCCAAGGGTAAAGCGATTGGTTGGTTGCCGACGAGTGCTGTCGTTAAGGGCACTTACCCGAACTTAGTGAAACGTGAACTGACTCGCGGGGGTTTAACGGCCACTAAGACGGTGGCCACGCTGGACTCCGGTGCACACATCAAGATTGGGATTGCGACTAGTAACGGGCAGATTCAACGGGTCGTCATGTTGAAGCAAAACGCGCAGACGCTGATCTACGACTACCAAAATGGTCAAGCAGTCCATCAAACCACGCGGAGTGCGACTGGTAAAGTCCTGTCTAGTAAGGCGATAACGCCAGTTAAGACGCTGAAGTTCAAGCTGGTGGCAACGTTTGACATTCACGGGGCGACTTACCAAGGGACCATTTCGCCTGAAGGTAAAATTGACATTCCAATTCACTCGGGTTGGATTGCGTAATCATGATCAAAATAAAGGGTCAGTCGGAGTATTCCGGCTGACCCTTTTGACTTAGAGTCGACGCGAAGTGGTAAGCTAAGGGAGAGGTGAAAGCTGATGGCAAAATCAGAAATAGAAAAACTAGATGCTGGCGAGCCCTATCACTTTCTTGACAAGGAAGTTGCTGCGCGTAAGGCGCGTGCGGCCCAGCTTTGTCAGGAATTTAATCAGATTCCAGCGACCGATCCCGCCGCTCAAACGGCGAAGATCAAGGAAATCTTGGGCAGCCATGGTGAACGGGTCTCCGTTCAAGCAACGTTCAATTGCGATAATGGGCGGAATATTCATGTGGGTGAAGACTTCCTGAGCAATTACAATCTCACCATCTTAGATATCGCGCCGGTAAATATTGGCGCTCACGTGATGATCGGCCCCAATGTCGATATTTATACGGTCAATCATCCCCTGCAGGCGGCTGAGCGGCGCGATTACATGGCGCAAGCACAGCCCGTCACCATCGGGCACGATGTCTGGATCGGTGGCAAGGTTGCGATTATGCCGGGAGTCACCATCGGCAATAATGTCGTGGTTGCGGCCGGCGCCATAGTGACTAAGGATGTGCCCGACAACGTCATGGTCGGCGGCGTTCCCGCCAGAATCATCAAGGGCTTACCGCTTGATGGGCCCGAGAAGACGGGCAACAGCGATATCGCACAGATGTTACGTTAATTTAGTCCAAATAAAAGGCGTGGTTTCCAACCAATTGATGGTTGGGAATCACGCTTTAATCATGGTACTGCAGGTGAACTCTATTTAATCAAGGTTCGCTAAGATAGTATGGGTGTATTAAATGAGGCGGAAGTCAGCCACCTATGGCTGCCAGAGATTCCGGCTGCTGTGGGGACCGCCTGCGGCCTGAGAAGCGGTCCTCCGGCTCGGTTTGAAGCCTGACAAAGACCGTCA
>NZ_AZFS01000061.1:46052-56072 GCF_001434395.1 Levilactobacillus hammesii DSM 16381 | reverse complement strand
AACACCGTTGTCACGGCTGCCTCCATCTCTGGCCTCCTCCGGTTAAGAAAGTTCTTACCCCTAACATTGGTGTGAACATCGCTGAGCTGGCAACGTTCATCGCAGGTTATGGACAACATGCCGTGGAGCCGTGAGTGAGCTAAATTTGGGCTCAGCCGTGGGATTTTCCAAGTGAGCTACTTGGAAAATGGCGACTTTGAGACGATGTTTTTTTCGGCTCAAAGCGAGGTCCGAGACCGCTTTTGAGGCTCGGGCCGTCCTGCCCACCGCGTTCCAGTCCAAATTTGGCGAACGGTAAGGCGGCAGATTACCGCAATGCTGCCGGTTAGGATTCAGCTGGGATATTCTCCCGCAGAACGCGGGCCGGATTACCCGCGATCACCACGTTATCCCCGAAGGACTTGGTGACGGTTGAATTGGCGCCAACGACCACGTTGTTTCCTAAGGTCACGCCAGGGAGAATGACAGAGCCGCCGCCAATCCAGACGTGGTCACCGATTGTGACGGGTTTGCCGAGACCAGTAAAGGCATCACGCCCAGCCGGATCAAGGGGATGATAAGCTGAGTAGATCTGGACGTGGGGGGCCATCATGCAGTGATCCCCAATCGTGACGGGGGCGACGTCTAAGATGACGTTGTCATAGTTACAAAGGAAGTAGTCCCCCACATGGATGTTGTAGCCGAAGTCACAGCGGAAGTTGGGTTGGACCCAGGGACTCTTGCCGACTGAGCCAAAAAGCTGACGAACAACGTGTTCCTTTTCCTCGGCGGCCGTGTCATCGAGTTCATTCATGATCTTACAGAGTCGGCGGGCCTTGGTCTCCTCAGCAGCCAGTTCGGGGTCCATAATATTGTAGGGTTCACCTGCTAGAAACTTTTCTTTTTCAGTCTTCATCTTGCGATAGCCTCCAGGTCTTTTTGCTCATTGTAGCATAGAACGGACAATTTGTACGGACTAATTGTAACCGCTAACATTCATCCGTCAATTAAACTGGCGATGGCCTGCGATTATCCGAGACACTGATGATTGGCCCCTGCAGAAGTGTGGGCCTTTAATTTACTCGCTAAGCTAACCGGACGGCCTGGCGAGGGTTCTGGGGACAGATAGCATAGAATGAATACCATAGCTATGGGAAACCCCTGGTGCCCATAGTTGGTGCTCAGCTAAAAATATAAAACGGATAATGTCGGACGACTACCATCATCTTGGCTGATTACTATTCGTGGCTGGGTGAATTTGGCCTTCGCAAGCGCGGAGGTCTATTTGTGTTCCTGAAATTAAAACGGTTACAAAAATTAATCCTGCGAATAATCGCGAATTTTGAAAAATAACTTTGTTATAATATGTAGTGCTTGTTAATTTTAGTCGATAAGAGGGATTGGAAATGAAGGAATTAAATGTAGCAGCTGACGGGAAGTGGCCACGATGAATCGGCAACATCACTTACGCGGAATTTTACTAGCCAGTTTTGCCGCGATGTTATGGGGCGTCTCGGGGGTTGCGGCCAGTTCGCTGTTTACCTTCAATTCACAAGTGACCGCACTCTGGTTATCTCAGATTAGAATGATCAGTGCCGGGCTGATTCTGTTAGTGATCGCCCGTATCGTAGGATCTCAGCCCCTCAAGATCTGGCACCAGAAAGCCTCGGCCATCCAGGTCGTGAGCTATGGCCTGCTGGGAATGATTCCAGTTCAGCTCTGTTACTTTGAAGCCGTCAAGTATGGTAATGCACCGATTGCGACCATTATTCAATTCTTGGGGCCGTTCATTATTAGCCTATACTTTTTGATTTTTAAACGCATTACGCCCACGCGACCTGAAGCCGTCGGGATGATCATGGCCTTTTTTGGCACGCTACTGATTGTGACTCACGGGCACCTGAATAGCCTGGCCATCTCGCCAATTGTGCTCTTCTGGGGTGGTTTATCCGCGATTGGCGTTGCGACGAACACGCTGTTGCCGCGGCCATTACTGCCTAAGTTTGGCGCGTTGTCAGTGACCGGGTGGGGGTTACTCGTTGCCGGGATTTCCCTAAATGTCTTCGGTCCGCTCTGGCAGACCCACGTGAGCGTCAGCTGGGTAGAGGTCGGTCTGATCCTGTTTATTATTATCTTCGGCACGGTCTTTCCGTTCCTAATGTTTGCCCACGCCTTGGCGGATATTCTCCCCACGACGGCCAGCCTGCTGGATGCCTTTGAGCCCTTGGCTGCCACGGTCTTCTCGGTAACTTTTCTAAACGTTCAGTTGACCAGCTACGACTTGTTCGGCGGCGCGATGATTATTCTCGCCGTGATGGCCTTGTCCTTAAATGGTCGCAAGATGATCAATTTTATCCGACGCCTGGGTACGAATGAAAGCTGATAAATAACCATCTATAGATTACGGGGACCCGCCTTGCTGGTGGGTTGTCGGAATCTATTTTTTTGACTAAAGAGAAATTACGGATCATGCTGGTCCTGGCAACAGCAGTTGGCCTAAAACTAGGAAACATGGTAATTCCTTCATCTTACACAGAGTTCTTAGGCGACTGCGGTACTGATGGTCACAGGCAATAAGTCTTGCTATCCCACAGCAGATTCTGTATACTGGTTAACAATTCAGTCAATTGGCTGAAATCAAGGAGATGATCGACGATGATGGCATCGTTATTTGTACAGAAGAGTGCTGGCTGTTAGCGACACTTTTCTGCAAAACCTTTCAGAGAAGTGTCTGGTTTAAATCTGAAAGGAAGCAACATTTATGGAACCAACAATCACCGCTTACGAATATAGTTATATTACCCAGCAAGTCAACGCCCTCGTCAGTGCCTACTTATCAGTGAATGATAAGCGCATGCGCCGCGTTGTTCGGGACACCACGATTGAGAATATCGCGGCCCACTTGCCCGTTGATGAACCGCTCGCCCAAGACTTTTTGACGCGTCTACAGCCGGATCGGTTAACCCGTGAGGCGGCAGCCAAACTGCTACCGAGTCTGGAACCCCTAGTGATTCCGTTCCCCAGTTTGAGTCAGAAACAATTGGAAAAGCTCTTTCGTAAGGTGAAGAAGTTAAAGCAACCGGAATGGGCGACCGTAAACCTACGAGAAACGACCTATCTGGGGTGGAACGATGGTGGTAGTCAGAAGAAATACCTCGTCGCGCCTCATCAGGGTCGGCTGATCGGGATTCAGGGCGACATGGGCCCCAAGGTTGTGAAGGGCGTCTGCGCCATCTGCCAAACGATTGGCAACGTTTCTTTGTTCGTGTCGACCACTAAGAAATCCGGTCTCGGCACGTTTACACGGAATGGCAATTACATCTGTCGCGATAGCGCTCAGTGTAATCGTCAGTTGACGGATCCCCAACCACTGGCTGACTTCTTAGATATTGTGCGACCAAAACGTTAAACGACAATCAAAAAACGCACCGCAGTTTCCCAATTGGGGAGACTACGGTGCGTTTCGCATTTCAAGGGGAAGTGCGCAAGCTTAAGAAGAAATACTAAGCGACCTTTTTGATTTTCAAGGTCATGGCGTTGATGGCAACGATGATGGTGCTCAGTGACATGACGATCGCACCGACCATCGGATCAAGCATGAAGCCAATGGGGGCGAGCACACCGGCTGCCAGTGGAATGGCAATCAGGTTGTAGCCAGCTCCCCACCAGAGGTTCTCGGTCATCTTGCGGTGCATAGCGCGGGCCAGATCCAAGAATTGAATGACATCGGCGGGATCACTGGAAACGAGGATGATGTCGGCCGATTCAATGGCGACATCTGTCCCGGAGCCAATGGCCATTCCGATATCGGCACGAGCGAGGCTAGGGGCATCGTTGACCCCGTCACCAATGAAGAGAACCTTGCCCTTGCCTTGGTATTCTTGAACCAGACGTTCCTTGTCCTCAGGCAATAGGCGCGCTTGAACGTCCTCGATCCCAACGGAAGCAGCGACCTTGTTTGCCGTTTCTTGGTTATCGCCGGTCAACATTACCGGCGTGATGCCTTGCTTCTTCAAGGAAGCAACGAGCTTGGCCGCGGCCGGCTTGATTTGGTCACCCTGTGCAACCAACCCTAAGACTTGATCACCAGCGACCAGGTAACTGATAGAATTGCCTTCAGCGGCAAAAGCCTTGAATTGGTCGTGATCGTAAGTCAAGTGGTGTTGGTCGAGGTAGTTTACCGAAACGACACCGTACGTGGTGCCGGCTACCGTCCCGAACTGCCCTAGGCCGGTTTCTTGGTGGGTTTCTTCGGCCGCGGTTAAGCTAACAGCTTTAGCCTTGGCTGCCGTTAAGATTCCCGTTGCCAGAGGGTGACTCGATCCCTTTTCCAAGCTGGCCATGAGGCCCAGAATCTCGTCAGCGGTGTGGCTGTCGTCCAGGCTAACCAGGTGGTTGACCTTAAATTCGCCCATAGTCAGCGTACCCGTTTTGTCCATCAAGGCAAATTTTAATTGGTTAACTTGTTCCATCGCGGTCCGGTTACGGATGAGTAGCCCATTTTGAGCGGCTAACGCGGTACTCCGAGAAACCACCAGGGGTACGGCGAGTCCCAAGGCGTGGGGGCAGGCAATGACGAAGACGGCCACGGCCACGGGAAGTGCAACGGCCAGGTTGGCAACGGTCAACCAGACGATGAAGGCGAGAATGCCGACGAAGAGGGCGGCGTAGAACAGCCAGCCAGCGACACGATCGGCCAAGTTTTCGGACTTGGATTTTTCATTCTTGGCATCCTTGATTAGGGCCATCACTTGGGCGAGGTAACCGGAATCCCCGGTCCCGGTGACCTTAGCGGTAAGCGTTCCGGTTCCGTTCACAGAGCCCCCAATGACGGTATCGCCAGTGCCCTTACGAACGGCCTTGGATTCACCGGTAACTAAGGATTCGTTGACGTCGGAACCGCCGGAGAGAATCGTGGCATCGGCTGGAATCTGTTCCCCGGCGCGGATAGCCACGGTCTGGCCCACTTGTAAATCGCTCAGCTTGATGTCGGTCAGATTGCCCTGATCGTCGACAACGTGGGCTTCTTGGGGCAGGAGCTTACCCAAGGCATCCACGGCGGAACCAGCATTCATGACCGCATTCATTTCGATCCAGTGTCCCAATAACATGATGACAATCAGGGTGGACAGTTCCCAGAAGAAATTGTTGACGGTTGGCGTCACGTGAAAGAGATTGTTGGCAATGACCGCGTAGATACTGTAGATGTAGGCGACACCAACCCCCATGGCGATCAGGGTCATCATAGCGGGCCGCTTCATTTGAAGTTCGGCCTTGGCGCCACTGAAGAAGGGCATCCCCCCGTAGAAGAAGAGGACGGTTCCCAGAATCGCCACGATCCAGTCGCTACCAGGAAATACCCACTGGAAGGGAAGGGTCATGCCCATCATGGGCGACATTAAGATGACGGGAATGGTTAGAATTAAGGAGACCCAGAACTTGCGTTTCAGGTTGCCCATGTGCATCATGTGCCCATCGCCCATGTCCATATCCATGTCGCTCATATCCATGTTACTCATGTCTTGGTGTTTTTGAGAATCCATTCCCCGATCAGCAGGGGCCATTTGAGTGTGGTCCATGCCCTTCATATCGTGTTGCATGTTCATGTGGGTCATGCCCAGTTGACGTTCGGATGATTTCATAATCAGCAGCTCCCTTCGTATCCCTCCGGCAGGCAGTCGCACGAGATCGTAGCGGGTGCCGTGGTTAATTTTGTCTGTAAATGCTGAATCAATTCTTGAATATCGTCTTGGCTCAGTTCGGTTTGGTCAATCGCATTGACGAAGGCCTGTCCCCGACACATCGCACACATCTGGTCGAGTTGACCGGCTAGGGCGGTGTCCATCGCGGCTTGTTCCGCAATGAGTGGGGTGTAAATGAACTGACGGCCATTCTTGGTCGTGGCTAATGCGCCCTTTTTGACGAGCCGGCCAATCAGGGTCTTGATGGTGGCCGCCTTCCAGTCGTGCTGTTGACTGACCAGGTCAATAATCGTGTGGCTGTCGGCCTGTCCCAGGGTCCAGACGATCCGCATCACACACCACTCAGCGTTGGTAATGGTTTCGGTAATTTCAGTAGTTGGCACGATGAGTCACTCCTCGTTTGTTTACACTTGTAGTTTTATGAATGACTAAAGTTTACATCTGTAAACTCAAACTGTCAAGAAGCAACCTCTAAGGTATCTCAAAAGGTGAGAAAGGGACGTCGGGTCTAGGGAAAATAACGCGGATTAATGGGGCTGGCAACCGCTAATGGCGCTGAATCATCAAATGACGGTCACATTACAAATTGACTAATAAGAAATTAAAATTTACGCAAGATTCCCCCGAACCGTGGCTTTGCCTGGTACACTTTGTATAATTGAATGATAAATCAGTTTAAGAAGGGAGCTTTTGTGCTCGTGGTTCTTTTAAAACGTTGGCTACGTGCCATTGCCGTGATCGGGCTGATCATGACCGTTCTTGCGCCGGGAACAGCGCGGGCGGCCACTGTCAGTAAGGTACCTGCGCGGGCTGCTTACGTCATGGACGCTAATAGCGGTCAGGTGCTCTACCAACAAAACGCCGATAAACGGTACCCAATTGCATCATTATCAAAATTATTAACGGTTTACCTCACGGTGAAAGCAATCAATGAAGGAAAACTCAGTTGGGACGAAGAGGTCACCATGCCGCAGAATCTCATCAAATTGAGTCACAGTTACGCCTATTCTTCCCTGAGAATGAAGTCAGGCGAGAAATTTACCGTTCGTCAATTAGTTGCGGCAGCGATGATTGCATCGTCTAACAGTGCCGCCACCGAGTTAGGTGAGGTGGTTGCCGGTAGTAATGCCAAGTTTGTGGCTTTGATGAACCAGCAGAGCGAAGACTGGGGATTAGAAGCCAATTTCATTAGCTCATCGGGGCTCGATAATTCTGACCTGAAGGACTTTGATCTGGTTTTGCCGGATACGGGGAAAGATGAACAGAACCTGGTGTCAGCGAAGGCGATCACGAAGGTGGCCCAACAGCTGCTCAAGGCCGATCCGCAGATTACAGACATTGCTAGCAAGACGGAAGCCAGCATCAACGGCACCAAGATCTACAATGAAAATAGCTGTCTGCCGGGTAAGTCTCAATATAAGAAGGAAAGCGGCATTGACGGTCTCAAGACCGGTTACACGGAGAATGCCAAGCTGTGTTTCACAGCTACCTACACGGTTAATGGTCAGCGGATGGTTGCCACCATTTTGGGTGGGGACACAACCTTTTCGGCAATGAATAAGCTGATTAAGCAGTTGAAACAAAAGTATCGGTTGGAAACGACTCGGTTAACGGAGCGGCGCATTTCGTTGTCTAATGGTTTAGCGACCACGGTGACGGCGACGCCAATAACCGCGCAGGCCGGTGTGTGGTACCAGGATAAGACGGCCGGGTTAACGACCAAGGTGGAGACCAAGTTAACACCGGCGCAATTGAGCTCCGGGACCGTTGATGCGGGAGACCCAGTGGCCCAAGCTACGGTGACGGATAAGCAGACGGGAGCCCAACAGCAGGTGATGTATCGGGCCCAACGAACCACGACATTATTTGCGGAGCGCGTGGTCTTCACGGCAAAAAATAACGTCGATCAACTCCTAACGGCGCTACAGCAACCAGCTAAGAGTTTGTTTTAACGGTTAAACCAACCTGAGCCATCTGCGGTTGGATTCAGGAAAAAAACCGTTATTTTAGGCCTGACCAGAAGTCGAGATGATAATCTCGGCTTTTTTTGTCCTATTTAATGCTCTTAATAGGAAAGAAAAGGTGGCGTTACGATGAAAACAGAGATTGAAAAGGTGACCTTTGAGGGAAATCTTAGGCGAGTTTTATGAAAATAACGGTTGGTTTAAAATGAACCGGCCGAGGGGGATAAGGCTTTTTTAACCCAATTAGCCAGTTTAGCCGATGATTATGCGGCTAATTTATCCAAAAATAACCCCTATCTGGCTAAAACATGTCAGATTTTGACGGGTAACCCAGTCAATAATTCGCGTGGTTGACACGTTTAGTAAATTACAGACTAACATTAGTAAAATTATTACCTCAACCCCCTTAGGTGGTATATCAGAACCGAAAATTGGCAAAATCTTGGTTTTTAGTGAAAACGCCAACATTTTTATTTTAAAATTTAAGGTAAATCACAAAGTAACGTAAAACGTTGTAATAGCGGGACTTCTCACTTGATTACCTGGTAGCGAATTGGCTACCAGCCGACATTAATTTTTTAATTTGTGCTTGAAAGCGATTTCTACACGTGGTACGCTGAACCTAACTTGTATATTAGTTGCAAGGGAGCGTTACCGGAAATACCCTAGCTAGGATTGCCACAGCGTTCAGTTTTGCCCTTATTTTGCTCGTTTAGACTATATATTTTAGGAAGTGTCAGGAAAATTGGATAAAACTCAAAAAACGATTACCATTGCAGCCGAGCCCTTTAACATAAAAGACCGTATCGGTTACATGTTTGGTGATATTGGGAATAACTTCTCATTCAACGTTATTAACTCGTTCTTAATGATTTTCTACACCAACGTCCTTGGTTTAACCGGGGCCCAGGTTGGTATTTTGTTCTTGACCGCTCGGTTCGTTGATGCTTTTGCGGATATTATGGTTGGTCGGTTCGTCGATAACAGTAAGTTACATAAGAGTGGGCGATTCCAGCCTTGGATCAACCGGATGAAGTACCCACTGATGTTGGCCTTCATCTTGACCTTCGTTCCAATCGTTAAAGATTGGGCAATGCCAGCACGGTTGGCTTACGTCTTCATCACTTACTTATCATGGGGGATCTTCTACTCCTCAGTTAACATTCCTTATGGCTCAATGGCTTCCGCAATTAGTGGTGACCCTAACGATAAGACGTCACTGTCTACGTTCCGTGCCATTGGTTCTGCCGTTGGTAGTGCGCTGACCAGTTACGTTCTGCCACTGATCATTTACGTTGGGGCTTCTCAGAAAATTTCTGGTAGCCGTTTCTTCTGGGTTGTTGTGGGCTGTGCCTTCATCGCCTGGGCTTGCTACACGTTGACGACTGCTTTAACGACTGAACGTGTGCGGACTGAAAAGTCTGAAAAGGTGCCATTATCACGTTTGGTTAAGGGTTTGTTTGAAAACAAAGCCTTGGTTGTCTTGGTTCTGGTTGATATCTTAATCGTTATTAACCAAAACTTATCTGGGACGTTATTAACGTACCTGTTCAACGATTACTTCAAGGATACCAAAGCCTTGAGTATCGCGTTGGTCTTCAACTTTGCGACGGTTATTCTGTTAGCCCCATTCAGTAACTGGATGACGCGGACATTTGGTCGTAAAGAATGTTCGATCGTTGCCTTATTCATCGGTGCCGCTATCTACGGGACTTTGATGATGATGCGGACACAAAGTGCTGGGTTCTACCTGGTTATGTTGTTCTTCGGTTCCTTAGGTGCCGGGGTCTTCAACCTGATGGTTTGGGCCTTCATCACTGATGTTATCGATAATCACGAAGTCTTGACAGGTGTTCGTGAAGATGGGGTTGTTTACGGGGTTAACTCATTTGCTCGTAAAGTTGCCCAAGCGATCGCCGGTGGTTTCGGTGGGTTCATGTTGACCTTCATCGGTTACAAGTCTTCTACTGGTGGTGGTGCCCAACAAAGTGTCACGGTTGTTAACCACATCTACACCTTGGCAACTGGTGTTCCTACCTTCTGTCTGTTATTGGCCGGCTTGGTCTTACTGTTCTTCTACCCATTGAGTAAGAAGCGCGTTAACGCCAACGCTGCCAAATTAGCTGAAATTCACTCTGAAAACGCTGAAGAGGAAGAAGAAGCTAAGTAAGCTGACAGGTTCTAAAATTGACTGTGTTTTAAAAGGCGCCGCTACGGCCATCCCATCGGATGGTTGTAGTGGCGCCTTTACGTTGTCTTTGGCAATGAGTATGGAGGAAGACTTCCGCCTACGGTTGCCAGAGATTCCGGCTGCTGTGGGGACCGCCTGCGGCCTGAAGTACGGTCCTCCGGCTCGGTTTGAAGCCCGGAAAAGT
>NZ_AZFS01000061.1:0-46042 GCF_001434395.1 Levilactobacillus hammesii DSM 16381 | reverse complement strand
GCCGATTCTCGGCTAACACCGTTGTCACGGCTGCCTCCATCTCTGGCCTCCTCCGGCTACAACTAGTTTCTAGCCATGACGTTGGATTGAGACTCACTGGTGCATCAGCATTGAACTGGCTTCATTTAAGATAAACGAGGTTAGCCGTGAGTGAGTCAAATTTGGGCTCAGCCGTGGAATTTTCCAAGTGTTCTATCTTGGATGGCTTCGGACAACACAGTCGAAACGTGTTCCATCAGGCAGCTGGTTGCGCTTAACCCCGCTAGACTAAAAATCCAGGCCTAGGATTTTCAATCTAGCAACGTTAATGCTCGCCAGCTAATCGCCTTCTTCCACACTCTTTTCCGTTACAGCCCAAATTTGGCGAACGGCAAGGCGGCCAGCTTCACACCGTATAACTATATGTCATAAAAAGCCTAATCCACGGACTTCAACGCATCGAGCATGTTGATACGCTTGAGTTTGCGGTGCATCAGCCACATGACGAGGAGACTGAATGCCAGCGTCAGCAGTGCCGAATAGACGTAGCTGAGCGGGTGGATTCCCGGTGAAAACATCAGGCTGTCCGTCTCCGCCGTATTGAGAATATAGCGGTGTAGCCAGTCCCCCAGGAAACAACCGAGTAGGATACCCATGACGGTTAGGATGAGGTTTTCGCGGAAAATGTACAGGGTTACTTCATGGTCGTAGAAACCGAGAACTTTGATCGTGGACAGCTCCCGAATCCGTTCGGAAACGTTGATATTGGTGAGATTGTAGAGAACGACTAGGGCCAACGCCCCGGCAGCGACCACGAAGATGATGACCACGAGATCCATGGTGTCGAGCATTTGGAAATTGGTTTGTTTTTCGGTGCTGAGGAGCGTGACGTTGAGCATCCCTGAGGTTTTGAGGAGGTCACTGGCGAATTGGTCCTGGGCTTTTTGACCGTGTTGCGTGAACTGGACCAAGTTGCCATTGTAGACCACCTTTTGACCAAAGAGCTGCTGGTAGTATTGCGGTGAGAGATAAATGAAGTGATTGACGTAGTTTTCTGCAATGGCGGCGACTCGTACGTGTTTGGTGGCGCGGTTACCAAGCTTGACGGGGAGTTGGTCGCCCACCTTGACGTGGTAGAGCTTGGCCAGTTTTTCATCAATAATGGCGCCATGATGATTCAGCCTGTAGGCGTTGTGGCTCTGGCGATTGCGAAGAACCACAAACTTTTTCAACCGTTGTGGCTGTTGGGGGACACTCAGGGTGGCCGTTTGGTTGGCCACATCCGAGCGCTCCACGGTGACCTGGGCTTGTTTGAGCACCAAATCATCCTTGTATAGGGCTTGGTGGTGAAGTGCTCGGCGCTGCTGGGCCGTCTGGGTCCCGTTGCGCACCACGATGGCGTCATAGTGCCAGAGCTGATCGAATTGCTTGAGGCTGATGTCACCGATAGAATCTTTGAGTCCAAATCCTGTGATCATCATGGCCATACAACCGGCGATGCCCAGCACCGTCATCAATAGGCGTTGCTTGTAGCGAAAGAGATTGCGGAGCGTGACCTTGTGATTGAAGCTGAGTCGGCGCCAGAGACCGTGCCAGTGTTCGAGCCACAGCGTCTTGCCGGCCTTGGGTGCCTTGGGTTGCATCAAAGTAGCAGGGCCACTGTGTAGGTCAACCCGCAGGACGATGGCGGCACTGCCCATAGTGCAGGTCAGCGCGATGACCAGGGCTATCAGAATATCTAGCCAGAGATACTGCACGTTGATGGCCGGCAGATTGTACATGCTGCCATAGGCCTGAGCGATGAATCGTGGGAAGAAATTAACGCCGAAGCCAACCCCCAGCACGGTTCCCAGTAGGCTGGCGAGTCCGCCATAAAGCATAAATTCACTGCCGATGGCGAGGTTGCTGTAGCCGAGCGCCTTGAGCGTCCCCATTTGAATGCGGAGCTCCGTCACCATCCGCGTCATGGTGGTCAGACAGATTAAAGCGGCAATCGCAATGAAGAAGAGCGGAAAGACCGTGGAGAGGGCGACCACCCGTTGCGTATTTTCATGATATTCGCTGTAGCCGGGGTTGGCCGCACGCCCGGTGTAGAGGTAGGTCGGCTGGCCAATGGCAGCAATCTTGGCCTGAGCCTGTTTAATCTCAGCTTGGGCCCGCCGCAGAATGGGCGAGTTGGCGGGGAGTTGTTGCGCCAGTTGCTTGACTTCAGCAGCTTTGGGTGCCAATTGTGTGCTGGCCTGACGTTGTAACTGCGCTTGACGCTGGGCCGCTCGTGGCTTCAGCCATGACTTAAGCAAGGCCGTATTGGCGCGGTTTAGTCGCCGGTATTTGGCCGAATAGGGCGTCACGTGGGCCAAGTTCTTGAATTGAATATCAATCCGGCTGATAGCCGACTGAGTCAGCGTTCCCGGTTGGACGAAGGCAAAATAGTCCAGGGTGCCCTTGCCGACCGTGGTGACCCCCCGGGTCGTCTTCTCAATGTAGCGCGGTGAGTTGACGAAGCCCACGATGGTGAACGTGCGGCGGTTAAAGGCCTTGTTTAAATGCTGTGTGGTGGCGATTTTGTAAGTTGCGCCCAGCTTGAGGTGGGGCTGAAGCGTCCGTGCCTGTTGATCGAGAACGATCTCATTGGCTCGACGAGGAAGGCGACCGCTGACGACTGTCAGCTGATTGACCCGTTGCTTAGTGGGCATTTCCGCCACTCGGACCGCCTGATTATTGTTAAGTTGATTAATATCTAGGTATTTCACCGCCTGATAGGTCACCTGGTTGCGATGCCGGTGCAGGACGGCCAGGTCTTGTTTCGTCAGGCCAGCCGTGGATTGGACGCTATTGGTGGCTAATTTCTGCTGGGCGTAGTAGTCGTCGGCCGCTTGTAGCATGTCGGGACCGGTCGCGCGAATACCAGTATAGAAGGCGACGCCGAGAAAGATAATCAGCATAATCGACAGGAAACGCGCCTTGGAACGCTTGATTTCACGAAAAATGGTTTTCAAATAACTGGTTGTCATGGGCGCACCTACCAGTCAATCTCGGCAACCGGCGTGGGATTCGGGTTATGCCGTGCCGATTGCACCTGCGCGTCATTGATGTGGATAATCTGGTCGCCCATCTTGGCAATGGCGCTGTTATGCGTGACGATGATGACCGTCATATGGGTGCGGCGGGCGCCATCTTGAATGACCTGGAGAACCTGCTTACCCGTCTGATAATCGAGGGCTCCCGTGGGTTCGTCACACAGCAGTAGCTTAGGATTCTTGGCAATGGCTCTGGCAATCGCCACGCGCTGTTGCTCCCCACCGGAAAGCTGGGCTGGAAAGTTAGCGGCCCGATCGGTCAGACCCACGAGGCCCAAAGTTTCACTGACATCGTGGGCATCCGCGGTAATCTGCGAGGCCAGCTCGACGTTTTCGCGGGCCGTCAGGTTAGGAACGAGGTTGTAAAATTGAAAAACAAAGCCCACGTCCTGACGGCGGTAGGTGGTGAGTTGCTTGGCATTTAATTGTGCGATGTCCTTGCCGTCGATCAAGACCTGTCCGCTGGTGGGGCTATCCATGCCACCGAGAATGTTCAGTAATGTTGATTTGCCGGCACCACTAGGGCCAAGGATGGTGACAATCTCACCCTGTTCCACGCGAAAGGAGATGTCGCGGTTGGCGGTGGTGACCTGATCGCCCTGGGTAAATTGCCGGGTTTCATTGATAACTTCTATGTAAGCCATACGCTGGGACTCCTTTTTCTTCGAATTTTAGTGCTTGGTTCAGTCTGCCATTGATAGGCAACTTTTGTGTTTGCTGTCCGCCTTGCCGTTCGCCAGATTTGGGCTGGAACGCTATGGGCAGGACGGTCCGAGCCTTAGGAGCGGTCTCGGACCTCGCTTTGCGCCGAAGTTCACGTCGCAAAGTCGCCATTTTCCAAGCAGAACACTTGGAAAATCCCATGGCTGAGCCCAAATCTGACTCACTCACGGCTAGACTGGTTTATCTTAAATGACGCTAGTTCAATGCTGATGCACCAGTGAGTCTCAATCCAACGTCATGGCTAGAAACTGGTTGTAGCCGGAGGAGGCCAGAGATGGAGGCAGCCGTGACAACGGTGTTGGCCGAGAATCGGCTTACAGCGTGGGACGTGTTTGGAGACCGGTGATCTTTGCCGGGCTTCAAACCGAGCCGGAGGACCGCACTTCCGGCCGCAGGCGGTCCCCACAGCAGCCGGAATCTCTGGCAGCCGCAGGCGAACGATAAGGCGGAATGGCAGATACTCTAATCGTGAGTAGGTAATAATCTAATTGTAGGCGGAAAGGTGACGTGGTGCAACGGAAAACGGTTTCAAAAACTCTTGTAAATTCGCGATATTTCGGTATACTGGGCGCAGAGAAGCGGATAAACGGGAAAGGATGTTTTGCGGATGAAAGTCGTCATTATTGGTGGCGTGGCTGGCGGGATGTCGGCCGCAACACGGCTTCGGCGGTTGGATGAACACGCTGAGATTGTCGTATTTGAGAAGGGACCCTATGTGTCGTTTGCTAACTGTGGGTTGCCCTATTACATTTCAGGTGAGATTAGCGATCAATCGCAATTGGTTGTGCAGACCCCGGAGAAGTTGCGGCAACGGTTCAATCTCGACGTGCGACCGAATCATGAGGTGTTACAGATCTTACCAGCGGAACACGAGGTGGTGGTCCGCCACGCCGGCCAGCAGGTTCACGAGTCCTACGATAAACTCATTCTGTCGCCCGGTGCTGAACCAATCATGCCTGATCTTCCGGGAGTGGCGGCTGCCGATAATATTTACGCGCTCCGCAACATTCCGGATCTCAATCGCATCATGGCTGGTATTCAGACCAAGGCCGTGCGCCGCGTGCTGGTCGTTGGTGGTGGCTTTATCGGCCTAGAGGTTGCTGAAAATCTTAAGCTGAGTGGCTTGGCGGTGACGGTCGTTGAACAAGCCCCCCACGTGTTACCCCCGTTGGATACCGAAATGGCGGCGTTCGTCCGTGCTGAGTTAAAGCGTAATGGCGTTGACGTGATCACGGGACAAGCCCTGGCCAGCTTGGCGTTGAACGGTCAGACTGCTATTTTAACGGATGGCACGCGCCTACAGACCGATCTCACAATTATGGCTGTCGGGGTGCGTCCGGCCAGTCAGTTAGCCCAAGCGGCCGGATTGAAATTGGGCCTGCACGCCGGAATTGTGGTTGATGAACACTACCAGACCAGTGATCCCGATATTTATGCGGTGGGGGATGCCATTGTGGTGAAACAACAGCTGACGGGGCAGCCGGCTCTGATTCCGTTGGCGTCGCCCGCTAACCGCCAGGGACGGCAGGTGGCCGATAATTTGGCCGGCCTGCAGCATCCGAACCGGGGTAGCCTGGGAACGGCGATCGTCCGCGTCTTTCAGCTGGCGGCTGCAGCAACCGGTTTTAGTGAATTTCAGGCCAGTCAATTGGGCCTGCCATACCGCGTTGTTCACGTTCGGGGTGGGAGCCACGCTGGTTATTTTCCCGGCGGCACGCCCATGACGTTGAAACTTGTTTTTAATCCAGACTCGGGCCAGATCTATGGGGCCCAAGGGGTCGGCGAACAAGGCGTGGATAAGCGCATTGATATTTTGGCGACGGCCATTAAGGGTGGCCTGACGATTGCGGATTTACCGGAATTAGAACTGACCTATGCGCCACCGTTTGGTTCGGCCAAGGACCCGGTCAACATGCTGGGGTATGCCGCTATGAATTTGGCGGAGGGATTGAGCAAATCCATTCAGTGGCACGAATTACCAGCTGCTCTAGCCGCGGGACGCCAGCTGTTGGACGTGCGCGACCCCGATGAACTGACGGCGGGTCGCTTTGAAAATAGCGTGAATATTCCCTTGAATCAACTCCGGGATCGGCTCGCCGAATTGGATGTGAATCAGCCCTATGTGGTTAGCTGCTTCAGCGGCCAACGTAGTTATATTGCAGAGCGCCTGCTGCGCCAACATGGGTTTAACGTGGTCAACCTGGATGGGGCGTTTGCGCTCTATCGGGCAGTGCGGCCGCAAGATTTGATTTCGGATTAAAGTTTAGATTGCGATTATGATGCTCTCTCGATATAATTAACAAGTAAAACGATATCTACATAATTATTTCGGGAGGACACTCATGAAAGTATTACGAAAAGCGGCCTTATTGATTGCCGTCACCTTCACGCTGGGTGGCGTAGCGGAGCCGCTGGCTGTGCAGACGGTCACGGCGGAAGCCAAAAGCACTAAGGTTTGGATTGCGCCACACCACGGCAAGAAGTATCACTATGGTAAAGACTGCCGGGGACTTAGCCACGCTGGCAAGCTGAAGCATGTTACCTTGAAGTGGGCTAAGGGCCATCACTACAAGCTTTGTGGTTGGGAAAAATAGGCGTGCTTGATTTTTAAAATCGTCAAACGGAGAGCCTGGGATGATCCCCAGGCTCTTTTAATTTCTCCGAGATGCGGCGGTTGAGGCGTTCCCATTTTCGTTGACGATCGAAACTAAAAAGTACATGCTAAGCTTAAGGGGGAGAGGAATATGCAGACATTGACCAAGCTACGGCCGTGGATTGCCGGTGTGGTCGCGGTTGTGACCCTCGGCTTTCCAGTGGCCATGATGATCGACGGGTACGTGTTGATGGCCCAAAACGATCCCATGCATCCGGACGTGCTGGTCTTAATCGGGTTATTAATCCTAGGACTTGTGGGCCTCATTGGCGTTCTAGCCTACGGTATTCACGGCTACCGGGTCGGTTGGCGTCACCTGCCACTTCGCCAGTGGATTTTGCTGGCACTCTACGGGGTGGCGTTTGTGGTGGGGCTATGTATGTGGCTGGCCTTTGTGGGCGCGATCCCTTATCAGTGGGTCTATTGGATTATTTATGGGGGAGCGGATTAACGTCTAGGCGCTACTTTCAGCGGTCAAGGCGGCTGGGATTCGTTAAATAACATTAGCCGTGCGCCGGGCCAGTTTTCCTGAATTTGAAAATTAAGTGAGACTGGTTGGCAAAAAATTTCGTTAGTATAAATAACGGGAGAAAAAATGAAACAACTTATTTGCCTTAGTGTAGGTCTAAGGGGCTAAGATGAATTTATCACTTAAAAGATGGAGGATTCAAGATGCCAACAATTACGGATACGTTTGACTTAAACAATGGTTTGAAGATGCCGAAGGTTGGGTTTGGAACCTGGCAAACGCGGCCCGGTAAGGAAACCTACGATGCCGTCAGTAATGCGCTAAAGGCCGGCTACCGGTTCATCGATACGGCGAAGGCTTACAACAATGAACAGAGTGTCGGCGAAGCCTTGCGCGACAGCGCTGTCGCGCGCGAGGACGTCTTCGTGCAGACCAAGTTGCCAGCCGAGTCCAAGTCCTACGATGCGGCGATGGCGGACTTTGAGAGCAGTTTGGCAGCGTTAGATTTGGCTTATGTGGATTCTTATATCATTCATGCGCCGTGGCCTTGGATGCAAATGGGGTCTAACCACGATGCCGAAAACCGCGACGTTTGGCGGGCCATGCAGGACATCTATAACAGTGGTCGCGCCAAGTCAATCGGGGTCTCGAACTTCAACTCCCATGATTTGGAGAACCTGTTGACTTGGGATGGCCTGACGGTGAAGCCCGCCGTTGACCAGATTCAGTACTACGTGGGTCACACGCAGGAAACGATCGTGAAGACGGCGGAAGCCAACCAGATCACGGTGCAGGCCTACTCACCATTGGCTACCGGTGGCTTGGTGGATAGTCCCGAACTGGAACGACTCGCCGACAACTATGGCGTCTCAATTCCACAGTTGGCCCTGCGGTACATCGTGCAGAAGGGCGTGGCCCCACTCCCTAAGGGGCGGTCGATGGCGCACGTTCAGGCCAATACTGAACTCGACTTTGAGATCAGTGACAAGGACATGGCCTTCTTAGACCGCTTGTCGGATCCAAACGGCTGGCATCCAGTGGGTGACTAAATGTGAGCTGATTACACCAAAATTTGGTAAGTAATCGATGGAATTGGTCTAGTTTACGTTAAACAAAAAGTGGTGACCGCCAGCATAGGTGGTCACCACTTTTTTGAATAGACTTAGTTAGTGTGAGAATCAGCGGTTCTGTGTGTCGCCACTTTTTTCGCAACCATGACTACTTCACGTGATAAGACAGGTACTTTCCCGTAGCAGAAACCCGGGTCGTCTCCACGTGGTGCTTGCCTTTCTTAGTGGTCCATGCCTGCTGCAGGGTGACGTCGCCCTTCTTGCTCAGGGTCAACGTGTAGACCTCTTTCTCATGATCGCGGTAGACGTAGGTCTTGCCAAAGCGATAGTTGTGCGTGATTTGGTGGTCGTCGGGGGTGCTGTAGGTGACCGCGTAGACGGGCTTCTTGTAGTTATTCCGTTGTAGTGTGGTATCCGCGCCGTTCTTGTGATTCTGATCGAAGATGACTAAGCGGTGATCCGCCGTGCGGTCAATGTAGGTGTCGGCGCCACCGGCGTGTTCGTAATCCTTGTCGCTATCAATCTGATAATCGTAGTAGACCTTGATTGGCTTTGCCTTGAACTTGCCAGAGGCGGTGGCGGAATGGTAACGCAACACCCAGCCGCCGCCCCCGTTCAGGAGGTCCTTGGCTTTGGTCGTATAGTGCTGGCCGATGCGGCCGTGCAGCGTCTTAACGCTGTAATTGGTCATCCGCTTGGGATGCTTATTCGATTCGTTATACCGGTAGTAAACGATGACTTTGCCTTGTTTACTGGCGGCCTGTCCCTGGGCAACCAAGCCCAAACCGAAACTCAATCCTGCTGCGATCCCGATGATCCCTAACCAACTTTTCTTCATGCCCATTTCTCCACCCCATAAATCACTTATTTGATTAAATTCTATCATTAAAAACGATAAGCCGATATGGCTGTCACTGTAAAAGCGCGAGAAATAGGGGGCGAAATGGTGTGGTCGTGAGAATAGGTCGTTCTTTAATCTGGACAAGAATGGATTGGCCAGACCCTCTTTAATGATGACTATGTCTTGAAGGTATATCTAATGATTTACTTTAAGTATTTGATATGCCTGAAAGTTCACTTTATACTGATCCTCATTAACGCAGTAATAGGGCGGATTTTAGATGACAGAACCAGCAATTTTTCAACGTGCCTTAGCCGGGCAACCCATCGACGTCACGCGTGAGGACTATCAAGAAATCCCGCAGACCGTTCAGCGAACACAGGAACTTTTGAAGACATTTAATCAGCGCGATCAGACCCCGGAACAGCGGCGAGTGACCCTCAGCCAGGTAGTGGGGTACAGCGTTCCCGAATCGGCGGAGGTTAATGCGCCGGTGCACAGCGATTTTGGTCCCCACATTTTCATCAGCGACCACGTTTTTGTGAATCAGGATGTGATGTTTGTTGATCTGGGTGGCATTTACCTGGGTGAGGGGGCGTTGATTGGGCCGCGGGCGACGTTGGTGACCGTTAACCATTTAGAAGGCCCCGCACACCGTCGCGATGTTCAGGCGAAGGCCATTCACATCGAGAAGAATGCCGGGTTGGTGCGGGGGCGACCATTCTCCCAGGGGTAACCGTTGGTGAAAATGCGATTGTCGGGGCGGGTGCCGTCGTGACGAAGGATGTGCCTGCCAATATGGTAGTGGTCGGAACCCCGGCTAAGATCTTGCGTCGCGTGAAGGGGACTCCCCAAAGTGAAACGGATGGGGGCAGTGGTCGTGGGTGATGTACGAGTCGCTTATTCCTGAAATGTTGGCAGATCGGCTTTCAACGGTCGACCCACCGTTTAATTTGCCGTAGGGGCCAATTCGGCTTGGACCTGTGTCAACAAGGCCTGGGCGGCAGCCGACAACCGTTGCCCCTTGAGCCAGACGAAACTCGAGCCTGAGGAGGTCCGGGGGGTCAGTGGCACGAAGGTGAGGTCGGATTGGTTGGTGTTGATAATCCCGTCGAGGCCCAACGCATTACCCACGCCGGCCGAAACTAACAGTGAGGCGTTATAAAGCAAGTTGTAGGTGGCGACCACGTTTAAGTCGGCCTGCGTGAGGCCAAAGAGATCATGAATCCGGGCACTTCCTCCCTGTTGGGGCAAAATCAGGAGAGAGTTGGCGACATCTTTGAGACTGACGGTCGCCTGTTGCGCCAAGGGGGAGCTATTTTGAACCAATAAGCCCCAACGACTTTCGCCCGGGAGACGGATGAAGTCGTAGTCGGACTTATCGATCGGTTGCATGACTACCCCGAAGTCGAAAACGCCGGAGACCAAGTGCTGGTGCACATCCGAAGCATCGGTGCTGACGAGGTTGACCTGGATGTGAGGGTGACGTCGATTGAGCTGGCCGAGGGCCTGGGCCACGGTCAGCATACTGCGGGCTTCGGCACTCCCCACGTAGACGGACCCACTAATGTCTTTTTCCTGATGAATATTGGCGAGCGTCTTATCCGTCAAAGACAGGATTTGGCGGGCCTGGTTAGCGAAGTACGCCCCATCCGGGGTGAGCTGAATGGTACGGTTGCCCCGTTCAAAGAGGGTGGTTCCGAGCTCGTCCTCGAGTTCCTTGAGCTGGCGTGATACCGTGGGTTGTGACACGTGGAGGCGCGCCGAGGCCTTACTAATATTTTTTTCCTGAACGATCATTAAGAAGTAACGGAGCACACGTAATTCCATAGCCGACATCTCCTATAACTAATTTGTATAGATTTTGATTTAATCTAAGCATTAGACATATGAAAAGTCAAGCCATAAGATAGGACTATACAAAGAAACGAAAGGAGCTGATCGCGTCATGCAATGGACGACGCAGCGACTGGCCCAGTTTGCGACGGCTGATGATTTGCGGGTATCCCCCTTCTATGGCGATGGTCAAACTTGCGGCACACCGACTTGGATTTGGTCGGTCGTCGTTGCCGATCACCTGTACGCTCGGGCCTGGAATGGGCAACAGTCCTCGTGGTATCGAGCCGCGATTGAACAGGGGGGCGGCTGGATTCATTTGGCAGGAAAAAATTTCCGGGTGACCTTTACGCCGGTTACCCAACAGCCGGGCATCACGGCACGCGTTGATGCGGCCTACCGGCAGAAATACGCTGGGAGCGCCTACCTGTTGCCGATGTTGCAGGCCGGACCCCAATCGGCCACCGTTGAGATTATGCCGGCGGATTAGAATCACGCAAGCGTGAGAGGAGAGATTCAGGATGAAGATCAATGAAGCGGCAAAACAGCTACAGACCAGTACCTGGACGCTACGCTACTACGAGCAGATTGGTGTGATTGCTCCCGTGGCGCGCATCAGTGGCATTCGCGACTACACGGCGGCCGACGTCAATCAGCTGCGGGAAGTCTTAGACCTGCGCGACTGTGGCGTCACCTTAGCCGAAATTAAGCAGTTGCTCAGACTGGAAAACCAGGCTGAATCGACTGCCGCGCGGCAACAGCTCCTACGGGACCGCGCCCGGGAACTACGACTGGAGATTGGCCGTCTGCAAGCTTCCCTGAATCACCTGGATCTTAAGATCGACACGTTAGCGATGGATTCGGAACGACCATTGGTGGGAAGTGGAACGAACTAAGCGATGTCAGGCCCTATGGGAGCATGAGGGGTCTTAGTTATGCGTGTACGCGGCATCATTAAGGACCATATGCCTAAATAGTATGAGACTAAAACCCGATTTTTTTCGTTAGTAATCAGTGTAGGCAACATGACCGGTACACTGGAGCTTGTAACCTTTAGTGATTAAATCAAATGAAATGGAGATTTTGCAAATGACTCAAGTAATGATTGTAGGTGCTCACGGCGCAATGGCACAATTGTTAACTGATCGCCTATTGGCAGAAACAACGGATACGCTGACGCTGTTCTTGCGTGATGCTGGCCGGTTGAACCGGTACGCGACGAATGATCGTGTGACGTTAGTGGATGGTGATATCAAGGATACTGCAGCGGTAGCTAAGGCCATGGCAGACGCCGACATCGTCTATTCCAACTTAGGCGGTCCGGATCTCGCCGAACAGACGCAGAGTGTTTTGACGGCGATGCACCAGACCGGCAAGCAACGCCTGGTTTATATCAGTGCGCTGGGGGCCCATCATGAGGTGCCCGGAAAGTTTGGCGATTGGAACGAACAAGCCATTGCGGCCTTTCTACCAGGTTTCCGGAAGACGGCGCAATTGGTAGCCGACTCCGGCGTGACCTACACGGAGATTCGGCCCGCTTGGCTGACGGATCATGACGAGATTGATTATGAAGAAACGCAGTTAGGTGAAGCCTTCAAGGGAACCGAAGTATCGCGCAAGAGCGTGGCCGACTTTGCCCTGAAGGTCATTACCCAGCCAGAGACGTATCGCAACGCCAGTGTGGGGCTAGACAAGGCCGGCACTGAGGGCGACCAACCCAGCTGGATTTAGGAGGATGCCCAATGACGGTCATTGATGTTTTTGCACACGTACTACCGCCGAAATTTTTGGCGCAGATGGACGCGATCCAGCCCCACATTTTGGATCAGTTCCCGTATATGAAGAATCAGCTGTTGACGGACCTTACGGCGCATCGCCAGTCGTTGCCGGCGGATCATCAACAGATTCTGTCGATGGTCAATCTCAATCCGGAAGACTTTGTGGATCCGGAGCAGGCGGCGGCACTCTGTCGCGCGGGTAACGCCGAATTGGCTGACCTGATTCGGTCCAACCGGGACGTCTTTCCGGCGGGGGTGGCGATGCTGCCCATGAATAATGTGCCGGCAGCGCTAAAAATTATCGACGAACAGGTGGTGCACAGCGATGCGCTGGTTGGGGTGCAGCTCTTCACGCAGGCACTAGGCAAACCAATTACGGATGCCGCGTATGAACCGATCTTTGCCAAATTGGCGGCGGTTGGTGTGCCAATTTGGCTCCACCCTGTCTTCAATCTGCAACGCCCAGATAACAATCTGACGTTCAGCTGGGAGTATGAGTTGACGCAAGCGATGTCTGGCATTGTCACGGCTAAATATTTCCGCAAGTACCCCGAACTCAAGGTGATCGTTCATCACGCCGGGGCGATGGTGCCGTATTTCAGCCAACGGATTAAGTACATTCAGTCGGCGGAAGACTACGCGGACTTTCAAAAGTTCTACGTGGATACGGCGATCTTGGGCAATCCCAAGGCGTTGGAGCTGGCGGTGGACTTCTTCGGTGACGATCACGTGATGTTCGGAACGGACTCGCCGTTTGGCATCCCGCCACTGGGACCCACGGTGGTGATCGAACAAGCCGTCAAGGATATGGCCATCACCGCGCCGCAAAGACAGGGGATCTTCCAAGAAAATTGGCGGACACTGATGACGACGGTTCGCCAGTAGGAGCGAAATGATGAAGACAGAACACGAAAAATTATTAGCTGGCGAGGCTTACGATTACCGCGCCCCCGAGTTACAGGACTTGATCGCGCAGGGTAGGAAGCGGTTGGCGATCATCAATACGGCCAGTGATCAGGCCGAAAGAGCGGCCGCGATGCACGCCTTCTTTGGTCGGGTTGGACAACGGTTGACGATCAACGGCCCAATTAGCGCCGTTTACGGAGTGCACATCCAAGTGGGCGACGATGTTTTTATCAATGGTAGCTGTACCTTTCAGGATTCCAATCACATTATTCTGGGCGATCGCGTCATCATCGCCCCAGATGTGAAGTTGTACTGCGGCGGACATGCCTTGGATGCGACCCAACGTTTTGGTGTCCGTCCGGATGGTTCGCGCTACCTGATCACGACCACCAAGCCGATTACGGTCGGTAACGACGTGTGGATTGCTGGCAATGTCACGGTGATCGGTGGCGTCCATATTGGCAACAATGTCGTGGTCGGGGCTGGCGCCGTGGTCACCAAGGACGTGCCCGACAATACCGTGGTTGGTGGCGTGCCGGCGCGAACGATCGAAACCTTGCCACCGTTAGAACGCTAATCGGTCATACTGAAAGGGAAAGTGATCGCCATGAAGACAAACGAATCGGCACCACTCTTGCGGTTGTTTAAGTTAAGCATCACGGCCGCCCAGCGTGAGAATTTTGTGGCGGCTGGTCGGCATAACTTAGGCACCTCGATTAAAAATGAAGCGGGCACCCTGGCGATGTACGCCACGCACGTTGATCCGGTGGGATTGGAAAATCGGGTGATCGAAGTCTATCGCGATGCGGCGAGTTATGCCATCCACGCGCAATCGCCGCAATTTAAGGCCTTTAGAGCGGTCGCCAAGGAAGCCGTCACGCAACAGGCGGTCCTGAATCTGACGCCGGTTATGTTATGGACGGGGCAGCCACTGGGGGCCGATCAGTTGGCCAATCCGTTGGTTCAATTGACTGAGATCACGGTGCTGCCGGGTAAAACGGCGGACTATCGGTCCCTGGTCCTGGCGACGATGGCCGCTCAGCCGGGGCTGTTGGCGCTGGTCGTGGGTTACGCGGTTGACGCCCCAGAAAAATGGGTGATCTTGACCGTTTATCGCGATCAGCTCGCTGATCAGCGGTATCACCAGACGGCGGCGTTCAGAAAGTATCAGCTGGCGAGTCAGTCTCTGATTCAGACGACGAAGACCACGGTGTTAGGGGCGGATACGTTGGTGAATCAAGGTGGATTGGCCTTTCGTGGCTGAGATAGGTGTCATGAAGCAATGGGCGAGACATTAGAAAGAAGCAGCAGAATGGATTATACAAAATTTGGAAATACGGGTTTGGACGTTTCCCGGTTGTGCTTGGGAACGATGGGCTTTGGCAACGCCTCGACGGGGATGTTTCCCTGGGCGGTTGGCGAGGAACAGAGCGAACAGGTCATCAAGCAGGCGTTGGATTTGGGCATTAACTTCTTTGATACCGCCAATATCTATTCGCACGGCGACAGTGAACGGTTCGTCGGTCGGGCTTTGAAGAAACTGGCCAACAGAGACCAGATCGTCCTGGCCACCAAGGTGTTCTTCACCCCAGAAAAGGCGCCCAATGTGGCCGGGCTGTCGCGAAAGGCGATCTTCTCACAGATTGATCAGAGCTTGCAGCGCCTCCAAACGGACTACGTTGACCTGTATGTGATTCATCGGTGGGACTACAACACGCCGATTGAGGAAACCATGTCGGCGCTGAACGATGTGGTCAAGTCGGGTAAGGTGCGCTACATTGGCGCGTCCGCGATGTTTGCCTGGCAATTTGAAAAGGCTCAGGCCGTGGCCGAACAGCACGGTTGGACCAAATTCGTGTCGATGCAGAATCATCTCAATCTCCTGTATCGCGAGGAAGAACGGGAAATGTTGCCGTTGTGTGCCGATCAGGGGATTGCGGTCACGCCGTATAGCCCCTTGGCATCGGGTCGATTGACGCGGGATTGGTCGGGTGAGACCAAGCGCTACGCGACCGATGCAGTGGCCCGCTCGAAGTATGACGACAGTAAGCAGCTGGATTTACCGATCATTCAACGGGTCGGTGAACTGGCCGAGAAGTATGGTGTGGATCGGGTCCAGATTGCGCTGGCCTGGTTGTTGCAGAAGCCCACGGTCACGACACCCATCATCGGTGCCACCAAATCGTCACACTTAACGGGCGCGGTCAAGGCCTTGGACGTGCATCTGAATGCGGACGACGTGGCTTATTTGGAAGCGCCGTATCGTCCGCATGAATTGGTCGGGCCGTTGACGGCGGAAGAGACGGATTATCAACGTTAATAGAGATGAGAAAGTTGGTGTTATCCCAGATAGGCGTGACACCAACTTTTTGTTGTCCTGGATTGCGTGGTGGCTCTCAAATGGATTGCCGAATGATATTTTTCAAAGAGAATCATCTTTCACAATTAATGTTGACTTCTCAAACATTTTAGAATAGTTTTTAGATAGGGAAATGATCACACATCGGTTAAACCGGATAGATCGACAGGCTTGTCTGGTTGACATTGGAGGCAGTTCAGCATGAATCAGACGTCACAGGGGATGCACAATAGGGGTGCAAGTTTCACCGATAGCTGGAGGTGGCCATACTGGGGCCTATTAGGGGTTTCGCTGGTCGTCTTCTCGCTCGGCCAAATGCAACCCGTTCGAGCGCAAGCGGATGCAACCGGGGCATTAACGGAACAGGTGACGAGCCAAAGCCGCGAGTCCGCCAGCGGCAAGCCGGTGGTGGCTGCAGCCAGTTCTCAGTCAATCCAGCAAGCACGGTCAAGTGGGTTACCAACAACGCCAGTTAAGCGCGATTTGGCGGGTGTTCCAAGTGAGGAGACGACACAAAATACTGAGAAACAGGCGGATTCTGGGACAGGTACCGATCCAACAAATCAGCGCGAGCAGCAGTCTGATTTAGAGCGCGACTCTGCGGCGGTACGCTCACAGTCGACCGACGATTCGCCATCCCATAAGAGGGTGACTTCAGCTTCCACGGCTCCAACCGCCGGGACAATCACGGTCCACTATTATCAAAAGGGCACCACCCATAGACTAGCACCGGATGATGAGTTGTCGGTGACGACGGGGCAGACCTATGCCGCGACCCCCAAAGCGATTAGGCATTATCGGCTAGTGAATCAAGTGACTACCACGGGCACCTATTCAGATCAAGCGGCCGCTTACTTTTACTATGAGACCAAAACTTACCAAGTTAAGATTAAGTACCAGGTTAAACTTTCCGCTAGCGATCAGGTTTTTGCCGGCACCAAATCAAGCGCAGTAACGTGGAAAACGAAGGTGTTGCAGGTTCCTTATGGGCAGCCTTACACGATTCCCGTTTTGAATTTCGAGGACGATGGGCTTTATGTGATTAAGAAGCAGTTGCCCAAGTCTCTGACCGGTATTATGGGTGATCAAACACGTCATGTGACGATCTCCTATGGAAGCTTAAGTGTTCGCACAGTCTTTAATCGTCAAAATGACAGCTTGATCCATTATTCAACGGATCCCAATGGCGTCTTACGCTACGCCGAGCTGGATGAGAATGAGGCGAGTCACACACTGCTGATGTTTACGTTCCCTCAGAATGGCAAACGTATTGAAGTGGAGATGATTAGTAACATCAGCGGGGATCATACGCAAAAATTTGACTTAGCGGAGGGGCAAAAGGTCACGGTCACTTTGTTAGATGGTAGTCGGCACATCATTCGGGTGAAGAATGGCGTCATTTACGATAGGTTGTTAACGGGGAGTAAACAGGCCATACACGGTGCCAACGGGGCGGCAACGGCAACTTCATCGCGGGTGAGTGGGCAGGCCAGTTTTAAGGCGGCCCAAACCGCTAGTGATCATCAAGAGGCACAGGGCAGCGCGCAACTGCCACAAACCGCCGATCGGACTAATCCCTGGTTAAGCGTGCTGGGCTTGGGGCTTCTGGTACTGGCGAATATGCCGTTGCTTTTAAGAAAGTTAAAGCGTGGGTAGATAGTCACGACATCTTGCGCAACAGGGTGTTAGTTATAGGGTGTGATGACATGGTTGTTTTACTTTTTGGAAAGCACGAGTCATAAGTTTTGCATAAAAATTAAAGGAACCCCGATCACTTTAACAACGCGTGATCGAAGTTCCTTTAATATATTACTGGATGCTATTTTTGAGACGTTTGTGGTGCTATATTGAGCCAGTAAAGGAGAGGCTCTTTAATCGCGGTTTTCTTTTCCAAAGTTTCTTCCATCATCGGCTATGCCAATCTGCTGGTTAAACTTTGCAATGTCTTGAGAGTCGTCATTCCAAATATCGGGGAATTCCGGATCGCCGGTTGGTGTAAACGGCAATTTGTTCGTTTTGCTAATCTCCACTAAGAACATAATAATAACTGTGCCTAAATCGAGTCCCATGCTTGAGGCAACTTTGGCAGCATGTATTTTAACGTCTTTGTTCAAACGGATAGTTAAGGTCGTGTCTTTTGACATGATGATCCCCTCCAATGACAATGTAACACAGTAGAGGGACTTTAGCTGGCTACTCGCTTTATAAATTTCATGATTGAAGAACCGGCACCACCCAGCTTGCGAGTGATACCGGTTCTTCTAACCGTTAATGAATGACAACTTTCATCTTGTAAGGCACGTGGCTGTAAATCCAATGCGCATCGGCCACACGCAGGCGCACACAACCGTGACTGGCGCGTTTGCCGAGTTTCTTGGCTTCACTGACGACATACTTACCGTGCTTGTTGACGGGAACGGAGTGGAAAAGGTAGGTTCCCCAGTCCTTGAAGGATGTCCAGTAGTTGGCGCCTTCCTTGGAACTGGCGTTGTAGAAATGAGTCCCCCGATTCTGAATGTGGAAGGTTCCCTTAGGCGTTGGCGAGGATTTCTTCCCGGTTGAGCAGATCATGGTGTAGAGCACTTTCTTCTTGCTAGCCATGATGTACACGCGCTGTTTGGCGATGGAAACCTTGATGAAGGCCTTTTTGTGCTTCTTCAAGTTGGGATAGGCCTTGGTCTCGGAAGGTAACTTCCAGGACGGGGTCTTCGTGGTTTTAGCACTGGCAGTGGTTGGTTGAGCGATCGCTGGGATGGTAGTCAAACCAACGGCTAGGCTAAAAAGAGCTAATAAACTGGCAATAAGTATTTTTGATCGATGCATGAAAATCCTCCTTATGGAATTACAATATTAATTCTATAAGGAGGAAACTTAACTGTCAATCTGGAGAATAAATAATCAATGAAATGGTTATTCGAGTGATTGAATGGCGCTTGTGTGCTGGCAGGGTTCGTAAAATACAACTGGCAACCACAGACTTAAAAGGGTATCGTTTTAGAGAGAGGCCCTTAACCTGATCGGAAACTCGCGTTAGAATCGCTGGTCTGGACGTTAAGTACGGCCGAATCATTCGCTTTAAAGGTGGTCAAAGCCATGACGTTATCAATTAAAAATGACAGCCTCATCTTTCTTGGCATCTTCTTGCCCCTATTCTTTGGACTGAATTTGCGGGGGTCACTGGTGATAAAGCTTCTAATCACCGCAGTGCTGCTGATCATGTCGTTAGGGGTGGTTGCTTATGCCATCAAACAGCCTAAAAGAATGTGGACAGGAAAATACGGCGTCTATGCAAGTGTTATCCTGGGGATCATCGGGTGGGGCGTGCTGGCCTTCTTCTGGGCAGTATCGACACCCTTGACCGGCTGGCTATCTTGGCTCTGGTGGGTGGTGAATGTGGTATGTACCGGTATCGTGGTGGGCTTCGTGGCGATTGTGCATGATATCTTTGTTGAGAAAAGGCAGTTAAAAAAGAATTAATTACAAAATGGGATGACCTCTGCGTGTATCGGAGGTCATCCCATTTTTTTGAGGAAATATCAGCTAGTGAACACGTGGCATCACGCTTGAAATCAGTAGCGACGTTGCAAGGTTACTTAAACGTCTGGTTCGTGTAAGACTCAACGGTCCCCGTCTTAGCAGCCTCATTAACGCGACCGGTCAGCTTGACCTGATCGCCGGTCTTCATTAAGACGGCTTTGGGGTAGTCGGCGGTACCGACCGTCCAGAGGGTATCGTTACCCTTGACGGCAAACAGGACGTTTTGGTTGTCACCATTCGGAATGACGACGACCCGTTCCACGGCACCCTTGAGTTTGATGGTCTTGGAGTTCGTAGTGGAGCTAGCCGTTGACCCGACCGTGGCGAGTTGCACCCGGTACTGGTCGAGCGCCTGGGTTGCCGTGGTGGCGTAAGCCTTCACGCTTTGATCGGCAGCCTTGATGTAGGCGTAGCTTCGGAAGGCCCCCGTGGAGTCTAGCAGTGAAACGACCCAGGTTGGGGTGCCGTCGATGTTGTACATGATCGGCATCGTGGCGGACCATTTCTGGGCCACGTATTCCTTTTCGGCAATCTTCTTGGCCCCGTCACTGTCCATGACCCCGATGTTTTTACCGGTGTAGTAGGTCAGGGTTCCCGTCCGCGCGTTAATCATGGAGTAACCCATGGTCGAGTCCGCGCTGGTCTTTGGCGAAGTGAAGTCGTTGAAATAAGAAATATTCCCGTGCTTGTCCACGACCGGGGTCACGCCATCTTCGGTCCCGTTACTGTTGGGGTCCTTGACGCCGGTCTTGTTGAAGTGGGCGTTAAAGTAGCCGTTGCCGTACCAACCGAAGATTTCGTTCATTTCGGCTGCGGTTGACGAAGCAATCGATTCGTTAATGAACTTCGGTGCACCGGCGGCGGTATAGAGCTGGGTATCCCCAGTCTTGGCATTTAAGACGACTACATGGAGACTCTTGTAGTTGATCCGGCTAGACACACCGCGGGCCTTGTAAACGGTCTGGATGAAGTAAGGTTCACCGGAGTCCTTGATTTCCAACTGGGGTTGACCTTCCTGAACCCAACCAGGGAAACGGTTGTAGATCACCCGTTGCGCATCTTCAAAGAGGTAGGCACTCGGGGTGTACTTCATGGATTGCTTGATAAAATGCGGTTCGGCGTTCACGTTGGTGGCGTCAATCATAAAGTAACCGGGCGATTGTCTAGCCCGTTGCCACCGCCAGAAACCGTCGAATTCGACCGGGGCAATGTAGACGGTCTTGCCCTTGACTACCTGTGTCTGCAGGGCGCCCAACTTGTAGTAAGACGTGTTGGGAACGGCACTCATGGCCTTGTTCATCTTGTTCCGAACGGTCTTGGGGGCAATCGCAATGGGCGTGGCGTCCTTGTCCAGCAGGGGCGCGGTCTTCATCGTCTTGATCTTTAAGGAGTTGTAGACCGGCTTCACGCCGAACTTGGTCTGGGCGGCCCCAAATAAACTGATGACGAAGAGCAAAGCCAACAGTCCGGCGGCAATGTTCAGACCCTTGTTGCGGCTGCGCACGTGAGGCCGTTGGCCGGAGCCACCCTCGACCTCCACGTTGGGACTACTGAGCGCCAAGAAGGGCAGGTACAGCACCCCACTGATGACGTTCATGATAATTAGGCTAAAGAGCGCCTTGCTGGGAAGAATGACGAAAACGACACCAATAGCAATGATGTAGTAGACGATATAGATGCCCGCCAGCATTTGTAAGTGTTGGGGCCGTTGAACAATTCCCATAATCGCCATGATAAAGGCGGATAGGGTACAGAAGAAAGCAACTAGTAACATGAGATAAACCCTTTCCAAATATGTCTAGAGAAGAAGCCAAATCGTGGGATGTGGCTAACGGTAAAATCAGTTAACCGACCCCATCGATATATGTAAAAAATAGTAACCTTCTCTAGTTTACCCTATTTATGTAAGCGACTAAAGGGAAATGGCAGGATTGCGGGCAAAAATGGTAACGCTTTACGGGGAGACAGTCAAAGACTTTGCAGATGGCTAGTCGGTTACCATCAGGTTTTGGTTGAGTGAACGGATAGTTTTTAATCATTAATCGGGGGAGTTGAACCTTGTCAGATCAGCATTGCAAGCAATTTTAGCGCGACAAAGCTGGGGTTGTTTGCTATGCTTAAATCAACAGTACGGGGAGGGACATGTCATGACATTAGGTGAAAAATTAAAGCAGGCGAGAGCTGACCATCACTTAACGCAACAGGCTGTTGCCAAGCGGGTAAATGTTTCGCGGCAGACGATTTCAAGTTGGGAGACGGGGAAGAGCTATCCGGATATTGATAGCTTAGTGGTGCTCAGCGGCTTTTATGGGGTGTCCTTGGATATTCTGATTAAGGAAGATACGGGCATGTTGGGTTATTTGCGTAAGTCAGCGGTGATGAATAAGCTACGACCGATCCACCAAGTCATGTTGATTTTAAACTTTTTATTTATCGTTGTGTTGACGTTCTTTTTACCCAGTCGGTTAGGCGGATGGGTGATCATCGCGGCTACCTTGGCCAATTTGGTCGGGTTTTTGCTTTTACAGCGGTTTGAGGAGCAACTTAGTTCGTTGCCGGTCTGGGAACAGCGGTGGCAAAGCGGGTGGCTGCCAGAGTTGGTGAGTGGCATCATGGCAACACTCGCGTTAATCGGGACCCACTGGTGGTCTGTGTCAGCCATCGTTTCCAGCAATTTAGTCACGCTCACCTTGGTGAGTTGGCTGACGTTCTTGATGCTGGGGATGTCCCGGGTTATCGGCCGCCTTAAATTACAGGAAGCGAAGCAAGTCAAGAAATAGGCCAGGCCTGATCTCGTGGTGACTTTTTGTTTAATCTTTAGGACGCGCTGACGTATCTAGCCAAAAAAGAAGGCCATCCAAAATGACGTTGAATAAGACTAGCCAGAAGATGATCGTCAGGGTCAGGTGTTTGAAATTAAGGAGAACGGCCAGCACGGAGAGTGTCAGAATCACTAGGGTTCGTGGCCAGTGGCTGTGAACAAAAGTGTGAATGCGGGGGTGTGACTTGGCCAGCCGTAGAGCCCCAAATCGGATCAAAAGGGCGAGTAAAAGAATCAGAACAAATAGCCAGAGTGGCAGTTGCGTGTGATACATGGTGACGGCCTCCGGGCAATTTTTTAGAATTGATGCTGAAGATTAATCGTTTTGCTGATTTGAACGTAGATTCAGAATAACTTGAAAAAGATTGAGGGTCAAACAAAGTCTCCTACAAAGAATTTTGTAAAGAATGACTTGTGGAACGGCTCAGCAGTCAGCGGATGAAAACGCTGTTCATTTTGTGATTAGGTTCGGTTTGAGGAAACTCAAATTGTAGAAAGAACGGATAATCATATCCAAGCATAATCAAGACACAAATCCCGGTAAATCAACGTTGCTTAGAACATTTGCTAGGCAAACTAGCGGAATTTTGCTATGCTATGGGCATTATCGGAGGGGGCCCATCATGAAATTCGGGGAACGATTAAAACAAACACGGCAACGGCAAAATTTGACACAGTCAGCAGTCGCAGAGGTCTTGCATGTCTCACGGCAGACGGTGTCCAGTTGGGAAACGGGAAATAGCTATCCCAGTATTGATAGTCTTATCGCGTTGAGTGACTTTTACCATTTGTCATTAGATACACTGCTCAAGGAAGATGAGGGCATGACGGATACGTTGCGCAAGCCGGAAGTTTTACAAGAGATTCAGCCCACCATTCGCAACTTGTCGTGGATTAATTTTATGGCGGCACCGGCTTGTATTTTTGCGGATCATATCAATTTAGCAGTAAGTGTTTTGCTTGTCGTGGCGATTATCAATACTACGATGTTGAGTCGACTGAATGACTTTGCCGATAAGTTAGGACAAGCTGATCGGTATACCCGCTGGCGGCAAACGTGTTGGCGGGAGTATTTGATTGCCAGCATCACCACTATCGGATTAGTTTGGGTGTGGGTTAACCACCAGACGGGATGGATCGAAGATTTCGCCATAGTGGCTGTGTTTAGTTGGATAGCGATTTTTTGCGTCGAGGTTGGACACTTCAAGGCTCCGGAACGCGCTTAAACTCAAGCCTATCAAAAAAGCCGACACAACTGGCCGGCCGTACCCGTAAGTCATAGTTATTACCGCTTAAACATAAAAATCCCGCGCACAATCTCTGCACCAATTAAAACAATCATGAATGACCAGGTCACGAGTGTTGCGATGCTCCCCATTGTCAAGACCTCCTTGCATGCCGAACAGTTATCGTTACCTATATTGTACGCTGAACGCTGATACGACACAATAGGAACCGCTTACATTTATGTCAAAACTTTTTGATGGGGCTGGCAGACAAAAGGGTCCGAGACATCACTCAAAAAAACCAACTTTTTCAGAAGTATTAGCCCTTCTGAAAAAAAGTTGGTTTTTGGCCATTATGGTGCGCTCTATGATACCTATTCAAACTTAACGATTGGTCACCGCAATCAGATCCGCGAAAGTGGCCGTGGTCATTCCCGGCGTAATCCGCAGTCGTGACAGGTTGTAGTGCCCCTGCTTCATGGTGGCAAAGCCCTCCTGCGTGGTTAGCGCAATCTGGTAGCCACTCTGCTTGGCCAGACGGTGGGTCGTGGCGTTGGCCCGTCCCGCTGGATAACACAGCATCTCCGTCTTCTGATTGAGGTGCTGATCTAACCATCGCTTGGAGTTGACCAGTTCCTGTTTTTGCTGAGCCGCCGTCAGTTCATCGAGATTCAGGTGTTGGACGGTGTGGCTGGCAAAGTCGACCCGGCCAGTGGTCTTCATCCGTTTCATCTCGGCTAGCGACAAGTGATTGTGCTTGTGGGTAAAGCCCGTGATGGCATTGATGGTCGCGTGTAGCTTGTATTTCTTCAGTGCTGGCAGGCCATTCGTCAGATTATCCTTGTAGGCGTCATCAAGCGTGATCCAGACGACCTTTTTCTGTGGAATCGAATTGGTCGTGAGCGCCCGGATCGCCTCAGTCGTGGTGAGTGTCCGGTAGTGGTGTTGCTTTAAGTAGGCCATCTCGCTGGCAAATTGCTTCTTGGGCACCCGGAGTTGGTTGCCGCTAGAAATGCTATGGTACATTAAAATTGGTAACTTTAAAGGCTGCTTTAACTTGATCCACGGTTTCGCAGTTGCCGCCTTTTTGACTGGCTTCGATTCTGTAGCCTGCCACTTCACCCGGTTTTGCCGCGCCGGTCGACTGGTCGTGTGCGACCGTGATTGACTCCATAGAAATCCACCGCCTAGTAAGGCAATTAGAACCAGACAGCTCCCCAAAATTCCCCATTTGTGTTTCATCATGATTCCCCCAAATTTATTCAATTTACTTTTTAGTATAGGGGGTTTAACGCTCAGAGGCACGTAATTAGTCTGCGCGTTGGGCTAATCGGCGATAATAGTCGATGGAATCCGGTTCGAGGTGGAGCGCGGCAATCACGTCGCGGTCGGACAGTTGGGGATGGCGCCGAAGATAGTTAATTAAATAACCCTGGTACAGGACGGTCGGACTCAGTGCGAATCCGGCAATGGCTTCGTCGGGTTTAAGGTATTTGTGTAGTCCCGGCAGTGTGAGATGGGGATCGGCGGCCGCTCGCTGTTTTAGAAACCAATCCGAGGACTGGAAGCGTTGCTGCAGGGGGGCCAGAAAGTCCTGTAGTTCGCGCAGAAATTGCTGAGCGGGAGCGGACCAGTCTTGTGTTTTGAGTTGCGCCGTGAAGTTGGGTTGGAGAAAAGCCTGTACCGGGTAGCCGTGGGCAATGAGGAGGAGGGTTAACCGCGTATACACGTGGAGGCGGGGATCGGCCAGTAGCTGGTCCAGATCATCGACCCAGTGGTAGTTCAGGGGTTGGGCGGCCTGCTTGGGCTTACTCTTTAGATCCAAGGTTGGCAGGTAAGGGGTCCAACTGTGGGAGAAGAGAAACTTGAAGTAGACGTTGAGGTGGGACAGTACCTTATTATAGGTTTGATTCTGAATCTTGCGGGCATCAACCAACATGCCCAGATACTGCTCAACGTCGGGGGTCTGAAGTTGATTGACCCGGTGATCGCGTTGATAGGTTGGGTTAAAGTTTTCCAGGTATTTGAAAAAGTCCGTCAACGTCGCGTTGTATTCGTCCTGCGTGGCTGTTGCCATGGCCCGCTGTTGTAGCGTGCGGTTGAAGGCATCTTGATAGGGATAAGTTTGGGACATGAGCAACACTTCCTTTGCTAAAAATTACGTTAACTTAGGCCCTCGACCACGATCTGGTCGTGGTCGAAGAACAGAGGGTTAAGCCGTGGTGGTCTTGCGGGCGGCTAGTACCTTTGTACGTAAAGCTTCTTTCTGTGACTCGTCAATGAAGGCGGCATCAATCGCGTTGAGCGTCAGCCGTTCCATTAGAGACCAATCCAGGCCAAACTGTTTGCGCAGCGTGACAAATTCATCAGTCAACGTCACGTTGGAGACGGTGCGGTCATCCGTGTTCACGGTGACCTTCAACCCGGCACTCAGAAATTCTGAGAGGGGGAAGTCGCTCCAGCTTTCAACAGCCTTGGTCTGAATGTTACTGGTTGGGCAGATCTCAACGGTGGCACCGGCGGCCTTAGTCTGGGCAATCGCAGCCGGGAAGCCACTCATGTGCACGCCGTGACCGATGCGCTTGGCGCCCATCGTCAGGGCCACGACCACGTTGTCCACGGGACCAGCCTCACCGGCGTGAATCGTGAAGGGGAGGCCGGTTGCCTGGCCCGCGCGAATCGCGTCAACCAGGTCGATCGTAGGATGATTGTATTCATCGCCCGCAAAGTCCAGGCCAACGACGCCTTGGTCCTTAAACTCGGCTGCGGTCTGGAAGACATCGATGCATTCGTCCAGCGGGCGGTCACGCATCGCACAGATGATGGCGTTAACGGGAATGCCGAACTCGGCGGCGCCCACGTGCAGGCCCTCTAGCGTGGCGGCAATGGCTTCACGAATGGAAAGGCCCTTTTCCGTGAAGATGGCGGGGGCAAAGCGGGTTTCCAAGTAAATCAGGCCATCCTCCGCGGCGGTTTGCACCATGTCGTAACCCGCAATCCGCAGTTGTTCTGGGGTTTGCATGAGGTCGGTGACGACTTGGAACCGTTTTAAGTAATCGATTAAACTTACAGTATCAATGGGTGCCGATACCAATGTCCGGAGCGCTGCGTCGCTGGCTGGCAACTCGGCACCGGTAACGGCCGCCATTTTGCGCAGCGCAGGTAGCGAGATCGATCCGTCGAGATGACAGTGCAACTCAACTTTGGGATAGTGGCGTACGGCGTCTGCGGTAAAAGGGTTAACTTGAGACATGGCAAGGTCCTCCTTTGGAATATGTAACTTCCTTTAATTATAACATGATAGCGCTTAACTAATCGACTACTCTGCGGATAATTCAGCCGCTGGTCAACTTTAATGGCGTCTTTTTGGTGAGCTGACTTAAAGTTGACCAAACCGGCCAAGGGATTTTTCACAGCATGGCGGGATGTGTTACTTTTTTTGAAAAATACGGCGGTTTCCCCTATGCGCTGGTGCTATTTTATGAGAAAAAGGGTCACCGGATTTTAACGATTAGCGAACCATTATTGCTTCCAATAGTTTGCGATTCCGAAAGGTAAGTCACTAAACAAACGGGGTGCTCTCAACGGCGATTTGACAACGTTTTAAACTGTAATGGCATGTCAGCCGGATGGCAAATTTTACATTTTTGAAAATTAGGTAAAATACATTGTTAATCGCGGGAAAACATTATAGAATTGATTTAATCATACGAGGGCAATCACGCCTTAAAGTGATAGTGAGCTAATGAAACAAACCAATTCTAATAATCAATATTAATACGTTTAATAGCGAAAAGGTTTAAACAACCAGTAACTGATTAGTTTGGGGGAGCAACAGAAGCGCAGAAGAGAAGGAGTAATTGCAATGAATCATTTTAACACGGAGCTGACGCGCATGGGGCTGCGCCAGCAGCGAACTGGGAAGAGGCGCTATATCACCGGATTCGATGGTATCCGGACACTGGCTGTTTTGGGCGTTATCATTTATCACTTGGCACCGTCAACGCTGCAAGGCGGGTACCTTGGGGTGCCGATCTTCTTTGTGGTATCGGGTTACCTGATTACATATTTATTGATTCAAGAATTTGATACGACAAATAGAATTGACGTTGTTGGGTTTTACGGTCGACGAGTCAAGCGGCTGTATCCAGCGTTGGTGGCGATGATTCTGGGAACGACGGCGTACATCACGTTATTCCAGCGAAGCTTATTAGCTAACATTCGGGGAACGGTGCTGACCAATCTGATCTATGGGTACAACTGGTTTGAGATTAACCACGGCCAGTCCTATTTTGATCGATTCAGCGGGGAGTCGCCGTTTACCCACCTCTGGTCATTGTCCATTGAAGGCCAGTTCTATCTCGTTTGGCCGTTGGTCGTCTTGGGCCTCTTGCTTTTTGTCAATAAGAAGTCGCATCGTTTGGCTATTCTGATGGCCGTTGCGGTGGCTTCGGCGATTGCCATGGCCATGCTCTACAGCCCCAACAATCCTAACCGGGCTTACTACGGAACGGATACCCGGATGTTTGCCATTTTGATTGGTGCGGGGATGGCCTTTGTCTGGCCAGCGCACAAATTAAATGCCACAATTGGTCGCAATCAACGGTTAACGTTGGACATCTTGGGTGGGGCCTCACTGTTGGCCTTGGTTTACCTATTCTTTACCATGAATGGCCAGGCGGCTAGCACTTATCGGGGTGGGATGTTCTGGTTTACGGTGCTGTCCGGAATCTTAGTGGGAACCGTTGCCCATCCGGGAAGTGACATGAACCGAGTCCTGACGAACCCCGTCTTTAGTTACATTGGGAAACGCAGTTATGGGATTTACTTGTACCAGTTTCCAGTGATGATTTTCTACGAGTCTAAAATCAATATTGGGAACCACCCGCTATTTCATGCGCTGATTGAAGTCGCTCTGATCATGCTGGTGACGGAAATCAGCTACCGGTGGATTGAAAATCCAATGCGGCATTATCACTACGGGCAATTGACCACCGACGTTGTTCATTACCTACAACAGCCACGCGCTCACCGGTTTGCCAACACGCTCGGCGTGATTGCGGCCTTGCTGTTTGGCCTGACGGCAGTCGGTTTTGTTCAACAACCCGCCGCGGCTAAACCAACGGCACTGCAGCAGACCATTACGGCGCGGCAGGCAGCCACGAAGAAGAAGAACGCGGAGGCGGTGAAGAAACAAAAGGCGTTGGCCGCGGCTTCTTCTAAGAAGAAACATGACAAGGCGGTGGCCTTCTCGAAGTTATCAAAGGCGGATAAGAAGCTGGCCAAGTACTACTATTTGACGCCAGAAGAGGTTTTGAATAGTAAACAAACGCCGCTAACCGCCATCGGGGACTCCGTCTTGCTGGACGACTCGGGTGACCTGCAGGATGTCTTCCCTGGCGCCATCGTTAACGGTAAGGTGGGCCGACAAGCAGCAGATATGAAGGACATTATTACCAGCATGGCACAGCAGGGTCAGCTGGCGAAGAATGTGTTGATTAACATTGGAACGAACGGTTACGTCACGCCGGAACAGGCTGACGACATGGTTCATGCCATCGGGCCTAATCACCAGATCTTCTGGGTAACCGCCCACGTACCAACGCGTGAGTGGCAAAATTCCGTAAACAATCGGATTCAAAAGACGGCGGATAAGTACCACAACGTCCACGTCGTCGATTGGTACACGGCCGCTAAGAACCAACCCAAATGGTTCGTTAGCGATCACGTCCACCCGAATGACTATGGGAACCGGCATTACACGTCGTTAATTGCCAAGGCGATTGCGAAGGCGAATAACTAAATCAGTGTCACATGGCTCTGCACGAACGGAAGGCGAGAACTTCCGCTTGTGCAGAGCTTTTTTAGGATCATCATGATGGATTTGCCCGCCAAACTATCGTGAGCGCCACTCATTTGCCACCACCGATTTTTGGGGAGAAACACCAATAACGGGGCGTAACGTTAGTTGCCTGAATTTACCTCGGCGCACCGGTTTTTCGCGTTTTTTTGATTAAATTGGGAGATCATTTCTGCACCCTAAAAAAGACCGTGTTATGATACCAATTGAGTTCAGGGATGAATTCGAAAATTTACTGGGGGGTAATTGTTATGATGAAAAAAGTTGCAATGATCGCAGCAGCAGCGGCTATGGTATTACCATTGGGGTTGGGTGCCATTGCCCCCGCAAACGACGGGCTGACTGCTTTTGCGGCTGCTAAACCAGCAGCCAAAAAAGTCACCCACACCTTGATCAGTGCCAAAGCTATGAAGAAAGCGGCTTACCACGTAAAGAGTGGCAAACCAGCACTGTATCGCGCAGCATTTGCAGCCGACCAAGCTAAGGTCAGCATGACCAAGAAAGGCACTTTGGCAGGTGGCAAGACGTATTACGCAACCAAGAAGATTGTGGTTAAAGTCAAGGCTACCAAGACCACTAAGGCTAAGAAGGTGACCTACGCCTACATCAAGACGGCTAACGGCAAGACAGCAGGCTGGGTAGCACTTTCCAAGCTGACGGCTGGCAAGTTCAAGGCTGCTGATGGCAAGGCTGACGCTAAGAAAGCTGCTGACAAAATTGCAGGCAAGACCTACACGCTGGTTAGCACCAAGGCTCTGAAGAAGAGTGCGTTCCACTTCAAGGGCAACCAACCAGCACTTTACACCGGCAAGTTCGCTGCTGATAAGGCTAAGGTTACGTTAACGAAGAAGGGTGTCTTACCACAAGGCAAGACCTTCTACGCAACCAAGACCATCACCATCAAGAAAGCTAACAAGAACGTTAAGTACGACTACGTGACCGGCGGCAACGCTAAGGGCTGGGTCTTAGCCTCTCAATTGACTGCTGGGAAATTCATGGCAGCTGACTAAGTAAGAGACTCCAGTATAATTTGAAAAAACGGATGGCTTGCGGGCCACCCGTTTTTTTGCGGTTTATTGCGGTCAATGTTAGAAGCATGGGGGGAAGAGCACCGCATTGAAGGCCTTTCTGTTACTTCTTGTAGTTAAAGTTCGGAATCCCATTCCACCGCCGGCTCAGCCAAATAGCTGCCGCCTTAGGTTCCCGTGACCGGGTGAAGATTCCTTTCTTATTACCTTGAACCCGATTGATGCCGAACTTGGTCTGAAAATCCGCGAAATTCCAGAGCTGTTCGCCGACGAAGTTATCAATTTTATCGAAGATCTTGGCGTTCATGTCATAGTAGTTCACTTGGTATTCCTCGGAGAAGGGCTCGTTGTAGGCACTGTGGACGCCGGCAACCGTGTCGGCCCCAAATTCAGTGAACATGATGGGTTTGTCCGGCCACTTTTCTTGCCAAGCGCGGAGCTCAGCCTCTTCAGCGGCCGCGGCTGCCTTGAGGTCACCCGTTTGGATGTACCAGCCGTAGTACCGGTTCAACGTCAACAGGTCGGCGAGGTCGGAACAGTTGTCGCGATCCGGCGTGGACATCATGATATTGATGTAGGTGCAAGGCCGGTCCTGGGGATCGAGTTGCCGGGCGAGCTTAAAGAGCGGTTCGAAGTAGTCGTGGGCGCCGGGCAGGAAGGTTGCCGGTTCATTGGCGATGGACCAGATCACAACAGAAGCATGGTTCTTATCGCGGCCAATCATTTCCTCCAAAGCCTGTTTGTGCGCCGCTTGGGTCTGAACGGTGGACCAGAAGGGATTGTCATTATTCTTGAAGGCACTGGAAACGTCGAAGTTGAAGTCGGGCATCAAGCCAACTGCGGGCACTTCATCGATGACGACGATGCCTTCGCGATCACATAGCCGCATCATTTCTTCGGAGTAAGGGTAGTGAGAGGTCCGGAACGAGTTGGCGCCCATCTTTTTGAGCAGGTTCAGGTCCAAGACGTTAACCGCTTCGTTCAACCCTCGCCCATTGACGTAGGAGTCCTCGTGTTTACCAAAACCCTTGAAGTAGAAAGGTTTGCCGTTGATCAGAAACTTTCCAGAGTCGATGGCCACGGTCCGCATCCCAAAAGGTTCCGTGTAACTGTCGATGAGCGTATCGCCGTCAAAAAGCTCAACGCGGGCCTGGTAGAGGTAGGCGTTGAGGGGTTGCCAGAGGTGAATGTGATCGAGGTGAATCGTGTTTTCAGCACCTTCGGCCGTGGCGACGATGGCTTCGTTTTCGTCCAAGAGGGTGACCTTAACGGTTGCGGCGGCCGTGGATTTTACGGTGACGGCAACGTCCGCACTGTTAGTGGCTAGGTCAATTTTGGGGGTAATCACCACGTCTTCAACGCGATTCCAAGGGGTGGCCATTAGGTTCACATTCCGGTGGAGACCGGCGTAGTTAAAGAAGTCGAAGTTTTCGTCGACGTGGGGGATGACGTTGCCCGCGGCGTCTTTCGTTTCCGTGTAGTTGCCGACGGGTAACGTGGAATGATCAAGCAAGTTACTGATCTTGACCGTGACGCGGTTTGTGCCGGCATGAACGGTGTCATTGATGGGTAATTCAAACGGGGTGAAGCCCCCCTTGTGATGGCCCACTTCGGTGCCGTTAACGAAGACCCAAGCCTCGTGGGTAGCGGACCCGAAGCGCAGGCTGAGCCGCTGGTCCATCAGAGCTGCGGGCACGGTGAAGTCCCGTTCGTACCAGAAGTAACCACTGTGTTGACGAATCTCGGGGTTCGCAGTCTGATCGCTGAAGGAAGCGGGCACGGCCATGACCTCGGTCGTCTTCAGTGGGGCGACGGGGTCGATGACGTCACCGGCGGCTTGCATCTTGAAGGACCAGATGCCATTTAAGCTGAGCACGGAACGGGTTGCGGTCATCAAAGGGTATAACATTCAAATCACTCCTAATTTTATTGTCGATTATTATTGCAATCGCTTACAAGAAGAATAAACTAGAATTACGAAATTAGCTTTAACGATATTGTGGTTTTAGACACTATGCTAACTTTTGGTGAAATTAATTTTCAAATTGCAGGAGGCACGCGGATGAATTTAGCAGACACGGAAAATGTAATGGTGGATTTAGCCCGTATCAGTGGGGTGTCCATGCGGCTGTGTGACGCACAATTGGCGACCGTATCTCTGTCTGGGGATGACGCACCGTTACCCGTCTTTCGCGAATTGCCGACCACGCGGCATCGGATTGAACGGGCAATCACCACCCAGGGGGACTTTCTGGCGGTGGGGATTTTTTCAGAGGAGCACCTGCAAGGCTATCTGATTGCGGGGCCCTGTGAGTCCGAGAGTGGCAGCCTGGCACGGATCATGGTGACCTGTCTGATTGAGTCGGAAGCACAGGTCACCATTCATGATGACCATCTCAAGGTGGCCCCCTTGCAGGTGGATCTGGCCGCGACCGACAGTGACAATGATGACTTGATTGCGCGGCGGTATGCCAATCAGAATCGCCTAATGGCGGCCATTACGCAGGGGGATGTTGAAAGACTACCCCAGATGATTGCGGCGGCGACCACGACGATTGGGATTGAGGACTTTTTCTCACGGGTGCCTAATCGGCGGCTGCGTTCGGCAAAAAATATTCTCTACGTCTTCAATACGATGTGCCGGATTGCGGCGGAACGCGGCAATATTAGCCCCGTGGTGTTGGACCGCATCTCGACGCACTATGCGATTGAAATTGAGCAGTTGACGTCATTGCAGCGGCACCAGCAACTCACGGTTGAGATGGCCACGCAGTACTGCGCTATCGTGGCCGCGCGGCGGAATAATCATTACAGTCGAAAGGTGAACCAAGCGTTGCAGTTCATCTATCGCCATTATCAGGAGGATTTAAGCCTAGCAGATGTTGCGGCAGCGGCCCAGGCGGCGCCCACCTACCTGTCGCGGCGATTTAAGCAGGAGACCACCGAGACCGTTTTTACCTACATTAACCGCTATCGGATTACCATGGCCCAGCAATACTTACGCCATCGTCCGGAGTCGGTAACGGATGTGGCTTTTCATGTGGGGTTTAACAACGTGACCTACTTTAATCGACTATTCAAGCGCTACACGGGCATCACCCCCCTGGCCTATCTGCGGGGAAGTGAACCGGCCGTTCGGGAATAGGTCGCGGCCGCGAAGTGGTGGGGCACAACCACTTAGGGGGCAAAACGATAATTCTAGGGAAAGCCGTGTTGGCGTGTTATGCTGAAACAGCATAACCGGCAAAAGCGGAGAAAATGAGCGTAAAATACGCTAGCCGTTTAGGTTGAATGGGGCCTTCAAATCGCAAGTGATTTGAACCGCTCAGACTGTCATCTATAATATTACAATTACAACACGCCCTGTCACAATGGCTGGTAGGTTAAGGTTTCTTTGCGTTTCTTAGAAGTTGCTAATTAGTTCATGTAAACGCTTTACAATGGTTGACTAAGCAAGCATAATGGGAGGTGTAAAGGGCTCAAAGAATCTACGGAGGTGTTTTTGATGGTTAAAACAAAAGCAGTAATGATCGGTGCCGGTCTCTCTAATATGGCCGCGGCGGTTTACCTGATTCAAGAAGGCCATTGGCGTGGTGAAAATATTACTTTTTACGGCGCTGATATGCATGGGGCTAATGATGGTGGCGAAACCAGTGAATTCAGCGATGAATACTGGAACAAGGCACACCCATTAGCTAACAGCACGGGCTATGTGGCGCGTGGTGGCCGGATGTTGAATTACCGGACGTACGTTGATTTAATGGACTTACTCGACCGGATTCCATCGGCAACCGAAGCGGGCATGACCGCAGCCGAGGATACCCGTGACTTCGACGCGCATCACCGGACTTACGATATTGCCCGGTTGATGGAAGGCGGCAAGGGCATCATCGATGGGGGCAAGCTGGGTCTGAACAACAAGGACCGGGTCTTACTCTCCAAGCTCGTGTTGATGCCAGATGAGGAAGAAACCAAGTTGGACAACATCACGATCGCCGAATACTTCAAGGACGATCCACATATGTTCCAAACCAACTTCTGGTACATGTGGGAAACCACGTTTGCTTTCCGGATTCAAAGTTCCGTCCAAGAGCTGCGTCGTTACATGCACCAAATGATTTATGAATTTACACAAATTGAACACTTGGTTGGGGTCAACCGGACCCGTTACAACCAATTTGAAAGCATGATGTTACCCCTGATCAATTACTTAAAGGACGAGGGTGTCACCTTCATTTCCAACCGGATTGTCACGGATTGGGAATTCGCAGACAGTGCGATGCAAGATGAAATCACGGTAACGGGTCTGCACGTTAAGAACGTTGAGGACGATACCGAAGAGGTCGTTAAGATCGACGATGATACGGCGGTTATCTTCACCAACGGGTCCATTACCGACTCCGCCACGATGGGTGACTACAACACGCCAGCACCAGAAAATATGGAATACGGGATCAGTGCGGCCCTCTGGAAGAAAGCCACGGAGCGCTTCTACAACTTGGGGACACCGGACAAGTTCTTCGATGATCGTAAGAATTCCGAATGGGTCAGCTTCACGTTGACGACCAAGAACCACTTGCTGTTGAATGAAATTACCCGGATTACGACGCAAGTTCCAGGGAACGCGTTGAACTCCTTCCTGTCGACCACGCCAATTACCCCACTGGGGCAAAAAGACGTGAACATGTCGATTGTGGTGCACCACCAACCTCACTTTACGACTCAGAAGCCTAACGAATCCGTTATTTGGGGCTACTTCCTGTACCCACGTCGTCAGGGTGAATTTGTCCACAAGCAATACATCAAGATGACTGGGAAAGAAATGGCACAAGAACTGATTGGGCAATTGTCCAAGGTTGATCCTGGGCCAAACAACATCAAGAACCATGAAGCCGAAATTCTGGATAGCATCATCAACAATATTCCAGTCTACATGCCATACGCATCAGCCCTGTTCAACAACCGGGCTAAGAGCGACCGGCCAGAGGTCATCCCAGCACACTCCACGAACTTGGCCTTCACGGGTGAATTCGTTGAGCAGCCTTACCAGATGATCTTCACGGAACAAAGTGCTACCCGTTCCGGTGAAATTGCGGCCTTCCACTTCGCCGGGGTACCAATGGATAACTTGGTTGATACACCACGTTATGACAAAGATCCGAAGACCTTGCTGAAGGCAACGAAGCGGATGTTTAGCTAAGCAAATAAATATGTGTGGGCAAGAAGAGTGGGTGAAAACCCACTTTTCTTTTACTCTAAAAACCACCCCCACGCCCGACAACAAGCTGTCAGGTGTGGGGGTGGTTTGGATTTGAAATGGTCATCGTACTAGGTGTAAATTTTACGACGAACTTTTTTGACGATGATGCGAGACTAACTCGCCAAGTCATTCACATTCGTTCGGTGTTCCTTAGTTCCTTGCCAGAACGGCACCTTCACGACACCCATGATCTTGTCGGCTTCGACGTAACCCCAGGCGCGGCCGTCCTCGGAAATGCTGCGGTGGTCACCCAACACGAAGTAGTGGCCCTTAGGCACCGCGTTGCCCTTATAGGACCAGTTATGTTCTTTGGCCAGGCTACTGAGGGTCCAGTTGCCAGTCCCGGTCGTGCGTTCGGCTTTGCTGATAAAGGATTGTTTGATTTTACGATTGTTGACGTAGATGTAACCATTCTTGCTGACGACCTTGTCACCGGGTAAGCCGATGACCCGCTTCACGTAGTTCGTGTTTTTAGCGGCGTTCGGGTCTTCCCCGTAGGCGTCAAAGACGATGACGCTGAGGCGCTTGACGGGTAGCGGCTTGACCACAATCATCCGTTCCGTATCGGCCAGGTTGGGTTCCATTGACCCCCCAGAAACCTTAACGACTTCAAGGCCGTACGTCCGCACGAGAAAGACCAGTGCAGCGGCAATCAGGATGGGTACGACCCAACTTAAGATATTACGTAACATTTTCATTTTGACAGAAGGCTCCCCTAAACACGTTTAATAAGGCCCAGTGTACCATGAGTTTCCGCATCTTTTGGCAGATTGCTTAAAAGTTAAAGAAAACCCTAGAAATTTCGTTCAAATGGTAGCGCTTTCTTTGAAACTATGCAACAATTAAGAGGCAACAATAGACATACACTAAGGAGGAAACACCATGGCAGAGCTAGAAGAGTTATTGCAAGTTGCAACCGACATGTTAGACCGTTCCTATGCGCCCTATTCCAAATTTCACGTAGGGGCCGCAGCAGTCGGTGCCAGCGGTAAGATTTACGGTGGCTGTAACATTGAAAATGCGGCGTATGGCGTCACAAACTGTGCCGAACGGACGGCCATCTTCTCAGGGATCGCAGCGGGGGAAAAACGGTTTACCGCACTGCTGGTCACTGGAAACACTGATGGGGCGATTGCACCATGTGGCTCGTGCCGGCAGGTGATCAGCGAGTTCTTTGACCAAGACGCCGTCATCTACCTGACGAATCAGAAGGGTGCGTTAGCGGAGACCACGGTTGCTGGAATCTTACCAGGTGCCTTTCTGGAGCTAAAATAGAAAAGTTGCGTGTTACATACGGACTAGGCGAGAGCGCCTAGTCCTTTTTGTGTTGTGGGAAAAATTGATGACTGAAGCAGTCCGCGGTGGTTTTGCCAGCAGTGATCGGCCAGATAAGGCTCAGACTAAAATACTATTTCAAGCAAATTACTTTGACACACATAGTAGTGTGTGATACATTAGATCCAATCAAACGAACGGAAGGGAAGTGGCAACATGGCTGAGGTGATCTCCAAGGATTTAATCCGGGGCCATACGGATACCATTGTGTTAAATATCTTGCAGCAGGGGGACAGCTACGGCTACCAAGTGGCCAAACGGGTGCGTGAGCTCAGTCAGGGCCATTATGAATTGAATGAGGCGACGTTATATACCGTGTTCCGCCGGTTAGAAAAGAACGGGGCGCTCACGGATTATTGGGGCGATGAAACGCAGGGATCGCGGCGCAAGTATTACCACGTGACCGCCGTTGGCAAAGAGATGCTGGCGGAGAAGACGGCGGCCTGGCGATTTGCCAAGCCCATTATTGATGAATTGATTACGGGTCAGATTACCGAGGAGGACTAAGCATGGACAATATCACGATGGAGATTCGGACGCGGCTGGATCAGCGTTTTCGCCAATACCAGCCATCACGGGCATTAACGGAGATAAAGGAAGAATTAGTCGGTGATCTGACCGAGGCGGTGACCGACAAAATCAATCAGGGGCTGACCGCGGACCAGGCTGTTGACGAGGCCATGACGCAGTTGGGCGATATCGATACGTTGCTCAAAGAAGTCGCTGATGAAGATGCTACTGCGGCTGCAGACGAAGCAGACGATGCGGCAGACACAGCGACGAATCGGGCGTCCCACGAGCGGCACACCCATTCCCACGTGCAGATTGGAAAGCTCCACATTACGGATGATCAGGTGACCTGGGGTGACCGGGTGATTGTCGATGACGACGGCCAGAAGGTTGATTTGGGCAAATTGGTCCAGGTTGACGGCGACCACGTTTCGGTCGGGGATGGCCTGATTGATGTGAAGGGCGACGACGTCAGAATCAATGGTGAACGCCCACAGCGCGCCTACGTTGGCTCACTCAAACTCGTCAACACGCAGGCCTTCGCCGTTACCGACCTCTCCGAGTTAGTGATCAACTATCCCGATGCCGCCGTTAAGATTGGCCAAGCCAGCGCGTCTGAAATTGTGGTCAACGAGTATATGAGTCGGGACAGCGAACGGTTCTACCTGCGGAGCAAACAGTACGGTTCACAATTGACGCTACAACAGGGGGATCGGCCACGGCTATGGCCACTGCACGTGCGGACTGAAATCTTTATTCCCAGCACGTTGAAGGGCCGGGTGCAGGTTCACGCCGGTAATGGCAGCCTAGAGGTCAGTGACTTACGGTCCAATGCGGATGTGGACGTGTACGCCACGAACGGCGCCATTCGCGCGTTTAATAACCAAGTGATGGCGTTCACGGTGCGCGCCACGAATGGCGCGGTCCGGATGGATCAATTGACCGCCACGAGTTACCAGGTGACCAGCTCGAATGGCGCGGTCACATTGGCCAACACCACGGGAACTGGTCGGGTGGAGTCGACCAATGGGGCCATTCGTCTGACCGATCACACGGGCGATGTGACCTTGAATTCCCGCAATGGCGCGATCAAGATCGATGGGGTGACGGGCCAGTTGGTGGGCGCCTCGCACAATGGGACCATCCGGGTTCAGCGTTTAAGTGGCGGTGGGCGCTTGCAATCTGGAAATGGCAGAATCAGTGTGCAGGTTGCGGACTTGACCCATGATCTGACCATCACGGGTAACGCTAGCGCTAACCTGGAAGTTGCGCCCAACCTGGTCTACAACCTGGATGTCCGCAACGATGACGGTGCCATCCGCGTTCCGCGAGCGGCCCGTCTCACCTTGGATGACAGTCATCATAAGATCGGGTCGCTGGGTGAAAATCCAGCGCACACGGTTAAGGTCGACACGGTTCACGGAAGCATTCGTCTCGATTAGTCATTGAGACGACTGTCCAGTGAAAAACAAGATCCCCCTAAGTCATTGGCAAGTACTAATGATTTAGGGGGATTTTATTTTTTGGGGTAATATTTTCAACATAAAGCGGTTGAACCCCTTCAATGAATCAAAGTATGCAAAATTGCAATTGTTACCAGTACGAATAAATTGGGGGACAATTTCACGGGGGTGAAGCGGTATAATCAGGTGTGGTCAGCGCGAACTTTTCCGCGCTTTTTGCGTTGGGTATGGGGGAACGAAAGGGGGAGAAACACGGAAAAGACAGCGTTTACTGTAAATTGTAAATAAAATCCCAACAATTTGTTAAAAAAAGGTTTATTTTTTAAGCGATAGAGGCGATACTAGAGGGAGTTACCGCGCGGGAGACTCATAGAGATACCACCAAGATTGAAATTGGTGTAGTTTGACCTGACTGATCTGCGTGAGGGGAATTTCACGAGATTGACCGGCTGCCAAGCCGAGGTAGACAGTGGTTGGGGAAATGTAGTCGACGGTTCCCGTATAGGTAATATTATGAATATTTATTGTCATAATTTGGTTTCTTTGGTAAGCAATTTGGAGTAGTGTTTTAATTTGTGGTTTGGCTTGGGTGAACATTTTATCACGTCCTTGGTGTGAAGATTAATTCCATTATAGAACGTGTGTTCGATTTTGGGAACCTTTAAACATAATTTCATTGGATAAGATGGTTTGATAGTAAAAAGTAAGCAGGGTTATCCACTTACATAACATTGACCGGTGACGTGACTGACATTTTCGGCTAAAATTAAGACCCGTGGGCTGTACGCAAATTAGGACGGTAATAGGCAGCGCCCGGCGCTGAAACTAGAAGGAGTAATGGATTTATAATGACAGAGACGACGAATGACAACGTAACGGAAGCAGAATTGAAGAAAGAGTTTGACGACTTATACATGCACATTTTTAAGTATATCGGTGATTTCGTTTCAATTCCCACGCAAAAGTACAATTTGACCTTTGAAGCCTTCATGGTGATGGAAAACGTTGCCCGGAGTAAGAATGGACAAACGTTGGTTGAACTTGCCAAATTAGAAGGCGTCTCCAAGAGTGCTATCGCTCGTCAGGTCAATGTATTACTTAAGGAAAATTACGTGATGCAAAAGGTAGATCCTAACGACCGTCGTGTTAAGTACATCACCTTAACGGCCGCTGGTAGCCGGGTTCAACGGAACTTGGCCCAAGCCACCGACGAACGGTTCCATCGCTGGTTAGGCTTCTTCGGTAAGGATGAAGCTGAACACTTTATCAAGGTACTTCACCGCGCCAATGACCGAGCAGTGGCCGCAGGATTTGTCGGCTTTGATAGCTTACACGATAAGCGCCGCAATTCTAATCGTGGCCGGACGCATGGCGGCCGGACCAGTGACTAATTTTATGGCAAATGAATAGGCAGTACGACACAGAAAGTTGTGATCGTGCTGCCTTTTTTTAAACCAGTTTGTAAGTTCACCTTACAAACCCACGTATCCCCGGTATATCGGTCTTTCAGTTAAGTGGTGTCACTTTTTCTGCGAAAGATTGCCGCCTTACCGTTCGCCAAATTTGGGACTGGAACGCAGTGGGCAGGACGGTCCGAGCCAAAGAGCGGTCTCGAACCTCGCTTTGAACCGATAGCCCACGTTTCAAAGGCGCCATTTTCCAAGTAGACCACTTGGAAAATCCCACGGCTGAGCCCAAATTTGACTCACTCACGGCTACTCAGAATGCGATCAATTAACAGTGGATCAACGATGCCATTCCAGCAATGTTGTCAGCGATAAGGTGGTTAACAACTTCCGTAACCGGAGGAGGCCAGAGATGGAGGCAGCCGTGACGACGGTGTTAGCCGAGCAGCGGCTTACAGCTTGGGACGTGTTTGGAGACCGGTGATCTTTGCCAGGCTTCAAACCGAGCCGGAGGACCGCTTCTCAGGCCGCAGGCGGTCCCCACAGCAGCCGGAATCTCTGGCAGCCGCAGGTGAAGGCTTACGGTGAGTTTATCGTTTGGGACCCGAGGACCATAAAAAAAGATGAGACTGATCTCATCTTTTTTTCGTTAGTAATGAGTAGAGGGGGCAACGCGCTAGCTATCCTGATTGGCAGGGGTGATCTTGGCCTGTAAGGTGCGTTCGTCGTAGAAAAGCAGAATGGCGAACATCACCAGATAAAGCAGTAGCGGTAACCACGCGTAATTAAGCGTGATCATCTGCCGGGTGGCCATATTTTGACTGTGATTGGCTGCGTAGCCCGACAGGTGGAAGAGCCCCGCTGTAATCAGGCCGCCGAGCCCCAGTCCCACGTTGACGCCGAAATCATCGGTTGAGGCTAAAATACCCTCGGCCTGAATCCCTAACGCCATGCCATAGCGAATGGTATCCGCAATCATGATGGAAACCAGGCCAATGATTAGCCCGTTGCCCACGGCGTTGATGAGGATGCCGCCAAAGATGACGGGAAGGTGATTGCTGACTACCCCGACGCTGAGAATGAGCTGGCCGATGGCGGCGATGGCGATACCGCTGAGCATGGTCCGCTTCTTGCCCCATTGTTTGGCCGAGTTGACGATCAGGAGCACACCGATCAGGGCGGCAAACGTAAAGCCGTTGGCGTAGGGCACCAGTGACTCACTGTGTTGGATATATTTGAAATAATAAATGGTGGTCTGGTTCTTGATGGCCGTGGTCAACCAGTACAACAGGATGACCACAGAGATGATCAGCCAGGGCTGATTCCGCCGCAGCATGTGACTGACGGCGCGCCAAGACTGGTGGGATCGCTCGGGATTGGTGAATCGTTCGTGGACGTGGAAAAAGGTATTCCAGATGAGCGCCAGTGAAATGGCCCCAAACAGGATGATCGTCAACAGAAACCCCTGTTGCTGATTGCCATGACCGAACAGGGCGACCAACGGCAGGGTGAAGACGGCCACGATGATTTGAACCGAACTGCCACAGAACTGCCGAATCACCCCCAGCACCGTTTGCTCGCGGTCATTTTGCGTCAGGGTGGGGAGAATTGAGGTGATCGGCAAGTTGACCGCTGTGTAGAAGAATCCCAACCCCAGGTAGGTAACGTAGGCCCAGATGAGCTTACCCGTGCTACCAAAGGGCGGCGTCACGAAGGTCAGAATGGCAAAGAGGACGTAGGGCAGGGCGTACCACAGAAAGAATGGCCGGCTCTTCCCCCACTTCGAGTGTGTCCGGTCGATCATCAGACCGATTAGGAGGCTTTCGCCCACGTCGGCCAGGCGCGCAACGACAAATAGAATGGCTGCGGCGCTAGCGGAGAGACCGTAGACGTCGGTGTAGAAAAACAGTAGGTAGGTGGTCATCATCTGAAAGACCAGATTGTCGGCGGCATCGCTGAGCCCATAGCTCAAACGTTCCGGCCACTTCGTTTGCCAAGGATTCATGCGCGCAACATCTCCCTATTGGTGATTATGCTGGTTAAATTAAGCCCGTTTGGCGGCGACTAAGCGGCGGTAGACTTCTGCGCCCACCAGATCATTGGTCACCATCCAGGCGATGTGGCCCAGGGCTTCGGAAACGTGTTCTGCCGTGGGTTGATCCTTAGCAGCGGGAACGGTTCCCATAGCGGGCATCAGGCCTAAGTGAAAGGCAATCCAGATGGTCAAGCCGAACCAGGTACCCGCGTCCTTCTTGATGAAGGGGAGCTTTTCTCCGACAATCTGGTACAGAACGGCGAAAGTTGTCGAGAAGCCAAAGTGAATGACATAACTGACCCACGGCAACTGATGGCCGGAGTAAGTGTAGGTCGCGTGAGTCACCTTTGCGGGGATGCCAAATTGTTCGAGTAGTGTCTGCGGGGGATTCGTGGCATCGCGTTCCTCGGTTCGTGGGGGGAGAACATTTTCCCAGCCCAGCTTTACTAAGCCGGAGACGATGCCAGCCGCGCCACCGGCGATGAGGGCGGCCGGTAAGTTTAGTGGGTGTTTCTTCAAAAATGACATGATGAAATTCCTCCTTAGTCAATCGTAAGCACAAAATCGAGTATAGTCGTTTTGTCGAAAAGTTTGGGGGAATTTGCTTGTGAGTCCGCGAACTGTTGTTCCATTTTAGAGTATGTTAAGCTGGTTTGGTAGGGTTCATGAGGCGGCAACCGGGCGGCATTGATCGCGGTAATCGAGTGGCAATCAGGTGTCTGGCAACTGTCCGCATGAACGATCGTGAAGACGGCATAAGACGAAAGGAGTTCGGAATGCAACCAACATTTGAACAGGGGTATATTGAGATTCAAGACGCCACGCAGAACAACTTACAGCACGTGAGTCTGCGGGTGCCCAAGTACCGGACAACGGTATTTGTCGGCTTATCGGGATCGGGCAAGTCCTCGTTGGTCTTTGATACGATTGCGGCGGCATCGCGGCGGGAACTCAACGAGACGTTTCCCAGCTTTACGCAACAGTATCTGCCTAAGTACGGGCAACCACACGTGGGCCACATCGACCACTTGCCGGTCGCCATCGTGATTGCGCAGCAACGGCTCGGGAAGAACGCGCGGTCCACATTGGCCACGTACACGGGAATTTACTCCCTGCTGCGGCTCTTATTTTCACGGATTGGTCAGCCCTTCATTGGCTATTCCGATAGCTTTTCGTTCAACCTGCCACAGGGGATGTGCCCGGCTTGTCAGGGCCTGGGTTACGTGGATGACATCGATGAAAGTAAGCTGATCGATCCGGAGAAATCGCTCAATCAAGGGGCGATTACTTTCGTGAGTTTTGGACCAAACACTTGGCGTTGGCGCCGGTACGCAACGAGCGGGCTATTCGATGATGACAAGCCGATCAAGGACTACACCGCGGCGGAATATGACCTGCTGATGCACGCGCCACAACAGACCTTGAAGCATCCCGGCGAGGGTTTTCCCCGAACTGCTTTATATGAAGGGGTGGTGCCGCGGATTCGACGGTCGGTGATTGGTAAGAAGGAAGCCGAGCATCACCGCGAGGCCATTGCCGAGATCGTGACCCGCAAGCCGTGTCCCGTGTGTCATGGCTCGCGGCTGAAGCCAGAAGTCCTGACCAACCACATTAACGGGCGCAACATTGCCGAGGTTTCGGCGATGGACCTGCGGCACGTGCTGGCCTTTCTGGCGGCGATTACCGAACCTTTAGCGACCGATGTGGTGCGTGAACTGCGCACTAAGATCCAGTCGCTAGTCGATATTGGTCTCGGTTATCTGACCCTCGATCGGGGAACCAGCACCTTGTCCGGTGGCGAAGCGCAACGGATCAAGATTGCCAAGTACCTGACGAGTGCGTTAGTCGATATGGTTTATATCCTGGATGAACCCAGTGTGGGGTTACATCCCCACGACATTCAGTTGATCAAACAGGCGTTGACGAAGTTGAAAGATAAGGGCAATACGGTGTTGGTCGTGGAGCACAATCCCGCGATGATTTCGTTTGCCGATTATGTGGTCGAGATGGGGCCGTTGGCCGGTCAAAAAGGGGGCACCGTGACCTTTACGGGAACCTATCCCGAGTTGCTGGCGTCTGACACGCTGACGGGAAATTGGCTTCGGCGGCCGCATACCTGGGGCAAGGAGCGCCAGGCCAAGCACCACCTTGCCCTGCAACACGTGACGGAAAACAACCTGCATGATGTGAGCGTGGACGTGCCACTGGGCGTCATGACGGTCATCTCCGGTGTCGCGGGATCGGGAAAGTCGTCACTGGTGACGGCACTCAAGCGCCAGCTGAAGACCGATTATATTGATTTGGCACAGACCCCCGTCGGCATCAACATTCGGTCCACGCCGGCCACCTACCTGGGAATCTTGGATGAGATTCGAAAACTGTTTAGCCAGGCCAATGGTCGCGTGGGAACCAGCATGTTTAGCTACAACGGGAAGGGCGCCTGCCCGCGGTGTAAGGGCAAAGGGGTCACCATCACCAACATGGCGTTCATGGACCCCGTTGTACAGACTTGTGAGCTCTGTCAGGGTAAGCGTTATAGCGAAGAAGCGTTGCAATACCACTATCAGGGCAAGACAATCGCGGAGGTGTTACAGCTGTCGGTGACGGCCGCGGCGGCCTTCTTTAAGGACACCACCAAGCTGGCCAGTCAACTGGCGAACCTGGATCGGGTCGGCCTGGGCTATTTGACCTTGGCTCAGCCTCTCACGACACTGTCGGGTGGTGAACTGCAACGGTTAAAGTTGGCGGTTGAATTGGGCAAAAAAGGAACCGTCTATCTCTTAGATGAACCCACAGCTGGCCTGCATTTGAAGGATACCGCTAGGCTGATGAAACTGTTCAACGACCTGGTTGCGGCGGGCAACTCGTTGATTATCATTGAACACAATCTGGCCGTGATTAGTCAGGCCGATTGGTTGATCGACGTGGGTCCGGATGCCGGTCGTTACGGGGGTCACATTCAATTCAGCGGAACGCCGCGTGAATCGGTCCAACACGCCGAGTCACGGACTGGTGTGGCGCTAAAGGCTTGGATGGCGGAGAATTAAGGGACTTTTGCCATGACCGTCAGTAGATTTTTTAAAAAGTTCGTATAAAATTGATAATTGTCAATTTGTTGTGATGGGTTTCCGAGTAGACTGAGTCTTGTTGTTAGGAAGACAGCGTGTTTTGACGGCTAGTCCTAACGAGGGGAGTTGCTGTCAGATACAGTCTGTATTTGTTATAGTGAAGACGTCGTTGTGTCGGTGAATGATGTGAAGCCGTGAATGGTTCACGGAAAAAGGCCGACGCAACGCACCAAGATGAAATCAAAAGGAGATCGAAACCATGCCATTAATGCGAATCGATATGTACAGAGGTCGGAGTAAAGCTGAAATCAAGACAATTTTGGATATCGCCTACAAGGTCGCCACGGAAGAGCTTCATTTGCTGCCGCGTGACCGGTATCAGATCGTCACGCAACACGATCCAGAGGAAATGATTGTTTGGGACGTGGGACTGGGTTTCGATCGTACTGAAAAGACGCTAATCTTTAGCCTGACTTCCAGTCCTCGCGAAGAGGCGGATAAGGAACGCTTTTACGCCCGGTTAGTCAAAGAATTGGAAGCCGGTGCGGGCGTGCCACCGACCGATGTTTTAATCAACATCACCAGCAATACTAAGGCCGATTGGAGCTTCGGTAATGGTGAAGCCCAGTTCATGAACGGCAAGCTTTAATGTGAACCTTACCTTTAATGATGTAAGGTTGTGTGTTACATGTGATGTTGTGGAAGCTGGCCGCCTTGCCGTTCCATTGCCAGTCACCTGCGGCTGCCAGAGATTCCGGCTGCTGTGGGGACCGCCTGCGGCCTGAAGTACGGTCCTCCG
>NZ_AZFS01000010.1 GCF_001434395.1 Levilactobacillus hammesii DSM 16381 | reverse complement strand
CGGTTAGTGATTGCGCCAGCAATGGCACCAATGATTGCCCCGACGATTAATGACCATATAAGTCCCATATTTACTCACTCCCTTAGTTAACACGACTAGATTTATTGTCAGACGTTACTTTATCAACGCTGTCACCTAATGTTTCCTTCGATTTCTTTGCGCCCTTACTGACGGCTTCCTTCGTTTTGTCTGTGGCATCGCTCACGCGATCTTGCAGAGAAGTCGAATCTTTTTCATATTGCTCCTTTGTCTTGACATCAACAACATTCACATTTACCTCAATTACTTCTAATTCGGTCATATTCTTTACTTCCCGAACGATAACATTTTTGATCTTGTCATACAGTTTAGAAATATCAATGCCGTATTCAGCAACAATGTCGAGATCCACCACCTTTACCATAATTATAGCAGGACAGTTGTGATGATGGAATTATATGCTCTTATAAGGAACCAATTAAGATTTTTGTTTGACTAAACCAATCTAGCCAATAGGGTATACCCTATTGGCCTTTTTTGCTTTTGTGCTATACTAGGAAATACAGATGTTCATTAGAACTGTCCAAAAGGAAGTGCTGATAATGGCTAAAATTGGTTATGCTCGTGTGAGTTCCAAAGAGCAACATTTAGATCGACAGCTAGCGGCCTTAAAAGGCGTTGATAAATTATTTACGGATAAATTAAGTGGAGCTAACACTAATCGGCCAGAACTGCAAAAAATGCTGGCCTATATTCGTGAGGGAGATATTGTCCTGGTCACTGAATTAGATCGCTTAGGCAGAAGCAACCAGGATTTAACTCAGATCATGAACACCATTCAAAATAAGGGGGCCACCCTAGATGTGTTGAATTTGCCGTCCATGACGGGGATTGCTGACCCCAATTTACGTCAACTGATGATCAACTTGATTATTGAACTCTATAAGTATCAGGCCGAAAGTGAACGTAAGCGAATCATTGAGCGCCAGCAACAAGGGATTGCCTTAGCTAAGCAGCAGGGTAAATATCATGGGCGCAAACCCCAATACACCCAAGACGATCCCCGCTTGCAACACGCTTTTAAGCTTTATCAAACGGGTATGAGTGATGTAGATGTTGCCCGTAATACAGGGATTAAACGGACGACCTTTATCAGATATCGAAAGAAATTCAATATACAAAGATGATGTTTACATGAGAGAATCATAGCAGAGCGGACCACTTGAAACTTCTAACTCCACTAAAATCCGAGAAATGACCAAGAAAAATGACAACTCTTCGAATATTGTTACTTCAAATTAAAATCAAAAATGATTACCTTAAAAATTGAGGTTTTTTAATTAAAATAATATTATTTTATGCTGTGTTATCCGCAATTCTAAATCTGGATCATAGTGATATTTGATAGCTTTGTAGCAGTATGTAAATAAAATTATTATTCTGATAAAAGCAAGCAACGATTGACAATTCTGAGCGTTATTTTTCGAATCATGGCGTTTTTATATTACAATGATCCTAGAAAAAGTAAAGTTATGGAGGCGATTAGATGAGTGATTTGGATCAGACAAACAGCTATCGATACGTCATTGTTGGTGGCGGAGTGGTTGCTGGCTATGCCATCAAGGGAATTCGACAGGAAGATTCAGAGGGTGAGATCTTAATTATTTCGCAAGAGGCGGATGTCCCATATGAACGACCGGCACTGAGTAAAAAACTATGGCTAGATGATGAATTCACTGAAGAGAACATTCAGATTGGTGCTGAAAATTATCCCAATGTGACTTTTAAGTTCAAGACAACGGTTACGGCTATTAATCGGCAAGATAAGGTCATTACATTGGCCGATAGTGAGCAAATCAAGTATGAACAGCTATTGCTAGCAACTGGCGGAGAACCTAGACAAATCCAGGGACCTTCTGATCCACATGTGCTAGTCTTTAGACAGTGGTCAGATTATCGCAAGTTACGTAAATTTAGTGGTCCGAACAAGCGAGTTGTGATCATTGGTGGTGGATATGTTGGTACAGAGCTCGCATCGTCACTGACCCAAAATGAGACTGAAGTTACGATGATTTTTCCAGAAAAAGCGCTGGGTGAGGGTAAATTTCCTGAGTCTATTCGGACTGAGTATGAAGCCACGTTCAAACGCAATGGTGTCACACTGATGAGTGGTCAGTTTGTCCAATCATATCAACGCCAAGGTGACCACTTGACTCTATTGACAAAGGATGGTACGGTGATCGCAGCCGATACGATCATTGTTGGGTTAGGCGTTACGCCGCGGATTAGTTTAGCTGAAGACAGTTGTTTGGATTTAGCTGATGGTGGTGTGAAAGTTAATGAGTATCTCAATACTAGTGACCCAGCCATCTGGTCTGCTGGAGATATTGCCTCTTATCCAGATCACATCTTGGGTCGGCAACGGATTGAGCACGTGGACCATGCCCGACTTTCTGGTGAATTAGTTGGCCGTAATATGGCAGGTGCTCACATGAGCTATCAGCATACCCCATACTTCTATTCCATGATTTTTGATATTTCCTGGCAAGCAATCGGTAATATTGATCCTAAATTGCAATTGATTTTTGATCGGCGAACGCATGGATCGCTTGTCTATTTCATAGATACCGATAAGTTAGTTGGTGTTTTAGTTTGGAATGTTAAGGTGAATCTTGATGATGTTCGCGCATTGCTTGCGAACGCTCCAGCTACAGATGATCTGGTGGGCTCCATTCGAGAGAAGAAGGCTTAGTATCTGGATGAGATATCGGTGAATCATTGCGTCATCACGAATGTACTTTAGAACAAAATGGCCATCATTAACGATGGCTCAGTAGCAAATAAAAACTAGCCTTGAGTCATTTTAAAGTGCATGAAGTGCAACACAAAAGTTAGACAAAAGGTAGATTGTAAAATTAATCCGAACGCTGTTCGGACAAAAAAGATCAGCTTCCTTT
>NZ_AZFS01000060.1:119270-225723 GCF_001434395.1 Levilactobacillus hammesii DSM 16381 | reverse complement strand
CGCAAGTGAATTGAACCTCTGAAGATCTCCTCATCAACAACCGTTGACAAAGAACCGTTTGTTGCGCTTAATCCGATAACAGAAATGACGCCAAGACCGGGCATAATCCCTGTTATCACGTCAATGCTCAGGGTAGTGTCTCTAACCCTATATAGCCGAAACGTGGAACAGAAGGCAGATCCCTGCGCTTAACCCCATAAGAAGAATAATCCAAACCCGGGATTTTCCGCCTTATGACGTTAATGCTCAGGATCTAAACGCCTTCTGTCTCACTCTTAGTATGTTTTCTTTATCGCGTAAACGCGTGCCACTCACGTCGGTCCCCGTTAAAGACGGATTTGGCGACCGGTAGATCCTGACCGTTTTGGGAAACCGTGCCGTTGGCGTCATATTCGATCAACTTGACCTGCTGAGCGTGTCCCGACAGCTTTCCCCCGGCGGTCCAATAATCCTGTTGGGGCAAGACCGGCCTGACAAATTGGGTCAGCACGGACTTGCTGGCAAAAACCACCACGCCCTGGTGATAATGACCACTCAGCAGGGTCACCAGCTGCTTGAGTTTTTGCCCCTGTGTGGCCATATCCGCGTTGCTACTATTATATTTACCATAGTAACTAACTGCCACCATAATTGGTAAGGTTCCCGTGTTTCGCTTAACTGTATTTTTAAAATGGTGATATTGACGTTGCGCCGTGGTGGTAAAGCTAAAGGTGTGGGCCACGCCAATCTGGATGTCAGCGCCTTGAGATCGCGAATAATTATCGCTAAAATCATCATCGGTATAGGTGGCACCAGACGTCGCCTGCAAGTACGCAAAGGTCTCGTGCTTTGCCAGTTGCTGAAAATCCAGGTAGCCACTGTCCTGATTGATCGTGACCCCCTTGATGGGATAGCTGGCCACCTGTGCCCGTTGATGGGCATCCCACTGGTACCAGCCCCAGCCGCCGCCAATGATGACCACCAACACGGTCAGCAGCCATAACCAACGACGATAACGGTGTCGGCGCCGAAACGTGTTGTCATATATGGGTTGATAGTCACGTCGTTTCACCGTCAATCACCGTTCTCCTTTACGCTAATTTTGCCCGTCACCGGGACGCCTCACTTGGATGAGTCGCCTCAGTAGTCGGTGACAACAAAGGCGGCACCCTCTTCGCATCATTTGCCAAGAGGTATGCCGTCTATTATACCATGACTCCTAAGAATCATAGCGAGTCTGTTCAATGACGTCTCGAACGCGGGTTAAGACCGGTTTAGTACGTGAAGAACTGCGCAAGACAGTCATCATAAAAAGACTATCCAGGATCGTCATTTGCGAAATCAACGAGTACATCCCTTCTGAACGGTACTTCACTTCGTCTGTCAGTGACAGGAAGGTGACTGCCGCGGCTTGGGCCAACTCGGAACCACTGTAGCTGGTAATCACGATGATGGCCACTCCGTTGCGTTTGAGCTCCCGTACAATCTCTAGGGTCTCATGATTCCGGCCAGAGTGAGAGATCACAATGGCACAGTCCTGCGCCGTCATCCGCGCCGCCTGCATGAGTTGAATGTCGTAGTCGGGATGGTAGGTCACATTCAGCGGTGTCCGGAGAAACTTGTGATAGCCATCCAGTGCCGCAACGGCCGAGCCACCCAGACCAAAGAACGCCACCGTTTTGGCGTTAATAATTTTAATAACGGCCCGTGCCAGGTCATCTTCGTTCAATGCTTCATTTGTCGCCCGTAAAGAATTTATGGAAAAACGAAAGGTTTTGTTCGCAATCGTGGCGAGTGAGTCCCCTTCGGCCAGTTCCGGAAAACTATTTTGTTGCGGCGTCATCTCGGCTGCGGTGTGGGCCAAAGCCATCGTAAATTCCCGATAGTTTGAGTAGTCCATCCGCTTGACGAAACGGGAAATGGTCGCGGTCGAAACCCCCGTGGCACTTGCTAATTCCTTAATCGTCATTTCGCTGACCACAGCTGGATTATCTAAGGCCAACTGGGCCACCTTTTTCTCCGTTCGAGACAACTGATCATACGTCCCCCGAATCTTTCCAATGGTTGAGCGTGCGATAGTCGCCGCCCCCTTCCAACAATTTTTAAAAGATTACCTTTTGTAAACATTTTACAACATTTCACTTGAAATGTGAAACTTCTTTTCATATAATGGGCGAGACGGAAATTTTACATCTGCACGGTGAAACCGACCGTTTGATAGCGTAGCTTGCGTTTTGCAAGCGTTGTCGTTGCGTTCTAGCGATCAATGCGTTATCGTTCAAAGCAGAATGATTTTTTTCATTTAAAACTGAGGCACCACGAAAGGAAGAGCACTATGGACTACATGATTGGGGTCGATATTGGAACGACCAGTGTCAAGACCGTTCTCTACGATACCGCTGGCAAGATGCAAGGTTATTCAAACAACCTGTATCCCCTCTACCAAGACGTCCCAGATATGGCCGAAGAAGATCCAGAAGAAATCTTCGCCGCCATCATTGATGGTATGACCACCGTTTTACGGAAGGCTGATTTGAAGAATGGCGACCTCCACGGCGTCTCGTTCTCCGCAGCCATGCATAGCTTGATTCTGTTAGACGAAAACCACAAGCCATTGACACGGGCCATTACTTGGGCAGATAACCGGGCCGTAAAATACGCTGATGAACTCCGTGAAAACGGCGTTGGTAAGCAACTTTACGAAAAGACCGGGACCCCGATTCACCCGATGACCCCCCTGAGCAAGCTGATCTGGCTGCGCAACGAACACGCTGACCTCTTCAAGCAAGCGCGTTGGTTCGTTGGGATCAAAGAATACGTGATTTACAAATTATTCGGTGTCTTACAAGAAGACTACTCGATTGCCAACGCAACGGGGCTCTTCAACATCTTCAACATGGACTGGGACGACCAAGCCCTAGAAGTTGCGGGCATTACCCGTGACCAATTGCCTAAGCTGGTTGACACCACTGACCAATTGACCGGCATGAAGGCGGACTACGCCGGCGTCATCGGCATGGACCCACAAACCCCATTTGTCATGGGAGCCTCCGATGGTCCTCTGGCCAACCTGGGGGTTAACGCCATCGATCCCGGTGTCGTTGCCGTCACGATCGGAACTTCCGGTGCCGTCCGGGTTGTCACTGACAAGCCTAAGATTGACCCTAAGGGCCGGGTCTTCTGTTACTACCTGTCCAAAGATCATTGGGTTGTCGGTGGTCCCGTTAACAACGGGGGAATCGTCTTCCGGTGGGTTCGTGATCAACTCTTCGCACCCGAAAAGCTGACTGCCGAACAGATGCACGTGGACTCCTACGACCTCTTAACGGAAATCGCCGAAAAGATTCCCGCCGGTTCCGATGGCCTGATCTTCCATCCCTTCCTGGGTGGCGAACGGGCCCCAATCTGGGATGCTAACGCCCGGGGTTCCTTCTTTGGTTTAACCCGGACGCACTCTCGGGCACACATGGTCCGAGCTGCATTGGAAGGAATTGTCTACAACCTCTACACGGTCATGTTGGCCTTGGAAGAAGTCGTTGGCAAGCCTTCCAGCATCCAAGCAACCGGTGGTTTCGCACGTTCTGCCCTTTGGCGGCAAATGCTCGCCGACATCTTCGAACAAGATGTGACGATTCCAGAGAGTCCTGAAGGAACGGCCTTAGGTGCCGCAACGTTAGGGATGTACGCCCTGGGAATGATCGATGACCTGTCCGTAGTCAAGAACTTTATTGGTGTGGCGAACGTTCACCATCCAAATCCTGACACCTACAGTGCCTACCGGGCCTTGGTTCCGATCTACATTCGCCTGAGTCGGCAACTGCAATCCGAATACAAGAATATTGCCGAATACCAACGGACTCACGTAAACGTTTCTGACAAGAAATAACTGAGCCCCTTAAGTTTTCAGAAAGTAAGCAAACTATCAAAAAATTTATGAAACATAATCGTGGCGATTCCAAAGTGAATCGGTTACAATTATGTTTGCTTACAGTGAAGAGCCGATGCTGATGCATCGGCTCTTCATAAATCTAAAAATGAAAGGGCTTACCTTATGGAACTTATAGCTTTAGTTATCGGGGTCATTTTTTTATTGGTTTTAATCATCAAGTTTAAAATCAATACTTTCGTCTCCCTGATCTTAACCTCCGTCCTCACGGCGATTCTGCTGGGGATGGATCTCACCAAAATTGCCACGACCATTGAGGCCGGGATTGGGAGCCAATTAGGCGAACTTTCCTTGGTCTTTGGATTTGGTGCCATGCTGGGTCGGTTAGTTGCCGACGCCGGTGGGGCCTACGTGATTGCAACCACTTTGATCGACAAATTCGGGAAGAAACGCCTGCAAATGGCCATCATGCTCGCTTCATTTATTCTGGGCATCGCGCTTTTCTTCGAAGTTGGGATGGTTCTCTTAATTCCAATCGTCTTTGCCATCGCTATCGAGGCTGATGTGCCCATTCTTTACTTGGGAATTTCCATGGCAGCCGCTCTGTCCGTTACCCACGGTTTCTTACCCCCTCACCCGGCACCCGTTGCCATCGCGGCTATTCTGAATGCCAACGATGGGAAGGTTCTGTTATTCGGACTGATCGTGGCCATTCCTTGTGCCATCGTGGCCGGGCCCATGTTTACCAAATTGGCCCAACGATACGCACCGGCCGCCTTTGAGCGTAAAGGAAACTTGTCTTCGTTAGGTGAAATCAAGACCTTTAAGCCATCCGAATCACCTAGTTTCGGCCTCTCCGTACTGACCTCCCTGTTCCCAGTTATCCTGATGGCCATCACGACCATCTACAAGATGACCGTCGACGGCGGCGCAACCCCCACCAAGAACGCCTCAATGCTCGACCAGATTGTGGCGTTGATTGGGGATCCCGCCATTGCCATGCTCATCTCACTGATTGTGGCCATGTTTACCATGGGTTGGGGTCGGAAGCGCAAGACCTCGGAGATTATGGCCTCCATTGAAAATGCCGTAAAGTCCATTGCCATGCTGCTCCTGGTTATCGGGGGTGGTGGTGCCTTCAAGCAAGTCCTCATTGACGGTGGTGTCGGTAAGGAAGTTGCCAAAATCTTTATTGATTCCAACATGTCACCCCTGATTTTGGGCTGGTTAGTCGCCGTGGTTTTGCGGGTCGCCTTAGGGTCCGCTACCGTGGCCGCATTGACCGCCGCTGGGATTGTTGCCCCACTGATGGCGCAGGCCGGCGTTGATCCCGCACTGATGGTTTTGGCTATCGGCGCTGGTTCCTTAGCCGCCTCTCACGTGAACGATGCCGGGTTCTGGATGTTCAGAGAATACTTCGACTTAACCGTTAAGCAAACGCTGAGTATCTGGACCGTCTTGGAAACCGTGATTTCCGTAGTCGGGATTCTGATTGTCCTGTTACTAAACATGGCCTTCCACTAGGGATACCAACGGCCAAAAATGAATTTATAAATTATCATCTATACCTGGAAATGATTGGCACACCAAACTATTGGTCTGCCAATCATTTTTTCGTGCACTCAGCCACCACCCCCTGTCAATATTGATAACTTTATATATGAGCCGATGCCGTTTGAGTTAGCTTGACTTCCCCGCCCTTATTAATAATTTCATGCTATAAAATACATTGCCTATGGCCAAGTAATCCGGCATAATGGGACTACTTTCCGTAAACCATCCATGTCTAAATTAACCGTGAAGCACATTATCCAATCTGTTGCTGTCTTATCTTCAGGTGACCAGTCCGGCACTCATATCGCCTTCAGATCTCTTCTCTGGTCCCAGAAAAAACTCCCCTAAACCCACACGAAGCAAGGGGTTCCGTGCTATAATGGTTAAATCTAAACATTTGAGAGAAAAAGGAGTCTTTACTTTGGCAAAGGAGTTACGCCGCGAAATCGGCACGTTTACCGCCCTCGCCACCGTCATGGGAACCGTCATCGGTGGTGGGGTCTTCTTCAAAACCGCTAGCGTGGTGGCCGCCAACCATTCCGCTAACATGACCTTAGTCGCTTGGCTATTAGGGGGGATTTTAACCATCTGTGCCGGTCTGACCAGCGCAGAGCTCGCTGCCGCCATTCCCCGTACCGGTGGTGCTATGCGCTACCTTGAGTACGCCTATGGCAAACCCGTGGGCTTCTTGATGGGTTGGGCGCAAATGTTGGTCTACTATCCGGCCAATATTGCGGCCCTGTCCATCATCTTTGGCGTCCAGTTTGTGAACCTCTTTCACCTGGACAACGCTTGGAAGCTCCCGATTGCCATCATCTGTGGACTGAGTATCACCGGTCTGAACTTTCTGGGTGCGCGCGTCGGTGGGCGCGTGCAATCAATTGCCTTAATCTTTAAGCTCATTCCCATCGCGGTCATTGTGATCTTTGGTCTCTTTGCCCCAGCACACACCACGATTCAATTCTGGCCAATTACCACGGGCGACCACATTGGCTTTGGTGGTGCCTTTGCTTCCAGTCTGCTGGCGACCATGTTTGCCTATGATGGCTGGATTAATATTGGCAACATCGCCGGTGAGATGAAGCATCCCGAGCGTGACTTACCCCGCGCCATCGTATTGGGATTGGCCTTAATCACCGTTGTTTACACGCTGATTAACCTGGTCTTCTTGCGAACCTTACCTATTGATTTGATCGCGGGTAACCAAAACGCGGCGGCTGATGCTGCCATGAAACTCTTTGGTCAATTTGGGGGTAAGCTAGTCACCATTGGGATTCTCATCTCCGTCTATGGGGCCATTAACGGCTACACCATGACGGGGATGCGGGTGCCCTACGCTTTGGCCACCGAAGATAGCCTGCCGCTGTCGAAATACTTTAGCCGTCTCTCACGCCGGACCTATGTCCCCTACTTTGCCGGGGTTGTCCAGTTTGGGATCGCCCTATTGATGATGCTGATGGGTAGCTTCGATATTCTGACTGACATGCTGGTCTTTGTCATGTGGCTATTCAACTGTCTCATCTTCATTGCTATCTTTGTCCTGCGTAAACGGGAACCCGAGTTGGTCCGGCCGTATAAGGTGCCTGGCTTCCCTCTGGTCCCGCTGATTGCCCTAGTTGGTGGGATCTTCATTGTGGTCACCACCCTGGTCACAGAAACTGGCCTAGCGGCAACAGGATTGGCGTTAACCTTAGTGGGTTTACCAATTTACTTTATTCACCAACGGCGCCGTGACAAGGCCCAGTAGCCCGTTTCATCCCTTAGACTTTAACAACCACCGTGAGTCGGTTATCCAAAACCGACTCACGGTTTTTTAGTGCTCTAAAAACGTGTGTCAGCCATTTTCTCCCGTGATGCAAAACTCCCCCAGTAATGGGCAGAAACGTTCTCATAAGCCCTATGAGGCCTAGTTCTGCCGCCAAGACATAGCCCAAGACGGGGTTCCCCGTACCATTTCTAATCCAACACAAAAAAAGCCAGTCGGCAGAGAGACCGACTGGCTTAAGTTAACTGATAGATTAAAAATTAGTGTTCTTGCATTTCTTCTGGGTGCTTCTTTTCGAAACGGTGTTCCAGGAAGAAGTACAACGTGATCAAGGCGTAGCAGAGCGTTGGGACAACGAATGAGAATTGCATTGAACCAGAAGCATCTGAAACCAAACCTTGGATGGCTGGGATAATAGCCCCACCGATCAAAGCCATAACGATGATGGCCCCACCAGTTTCCGTGTAACGCTTTTCATCGATAGCATCCAACGTGTGGGTGTAGATCGTTGGCCATTCTGGACCGAAGAAGAAGCTGGTCAAGATGGCTGAGTATACCGCGATCATGCTAGGAATCGTGAACGTTACGACTAAGGCCAACGTCCCTAACAGGGAGAACCAAGTCAAGACACCCGTGATTGAGAACTTACTCATGAAGACGTTAGCGACCAATTTACCCACGAACCAAGCAATGTAGCTGTAGATCATGAAGGTAGAAGCGGCACTATCCGTAATCTGATGGTTCAAGTTCAAAGCTAAACGAATCGTGAATGACCAAACCGTCGTCTGTAAACCAGCGTAGAAGAATTGTGTTAAAACACCCTTCATGTAACGCTTGTTGTGTGACAGGTACTTGATCGTTTCGCCTAAGCTAGGACGATCTTCAACGGCTTCATCGGAACCTTCAACCGTCTTAGTAGCCTTGGCACGAGGCATTGGTGATAAAGCAAAGATGACGAACATCACAATCAGCACAATCAAGATGTACTTGTATGGCCGTAAAGTCAGTTGCAGCATCTTTTCACCGTAAGCTAACCGTGCAGCACCGTGCATCGTGCTCATCTTGTTAGCCAAGTTGTCAACGGAACCGAAGATCAGGTACTTCCCAAGAACGATCCCCATGATGTCACCAAGTGGCACCAAGGTTTGTGAGAAGTTTAACCGCATCGTCGCGTTGGCTTTCGGTCCAAGCATCGAACTGTAAGTGTCACAAGAGGTTTCCAAGAAACTCAACCCAATGGCAATCGCGAAGATGGCAACTAAGAACATACTGTAAGTAGCCAAGTGAGAAGCTGGGAAGAACAACCCACAACCCACGATGTAGAAGATCAGCCCGGTCATAATAGCAAATTTATAACTGTTCTTTTTGATAATTAATGAGGCTGGAATGGCAATTAAGAAGTAACCACCGTAGAAGGCACTTTGAACGAAGGCCGTAGCGGCATCGTTCAACATGAAGACCGTCTTGAACTGGGTGATTAAGATATCATTTAAACTAGCGGCCGTCCCCCACAATGGGAAGATCAGAGACACTAAGATAAATTGGAATAGCGGGGTTTTGCTCAGATAGCCATCGGCCAGCTGAGTCCAACCGTGCTTCGATTCAACTGCTTGCATGGTAAAGACTCCTTTATAATGAATTGAGGTAAAACGTTTTATGAAGACTAATTAATTAAGCTTAAAAGGTAACGCCAGATTCAAGAATGATGTTAGAGAATGGCGTCATTTCACCAGTCCGAACGAAGGCGTGCGTTTGCGCTAAGTCCTTCTTCAATTGACTATGTGGCATGTATTCAATCTCAACATTAGGTAACAATTCCTTGATGGCAGCTAATTGTTCTGGGTTTTGCGTTTTGATTTCATCGGCCAAGTAGATTTTTTGAACTTCAAGTTCGGCCAAGATATTCTTCAAAACATCTTGAAAACTAGGTAATTGCTTAGTTAAGGCTAAGTCAATCTTCTTGGTTCCCATAGGAACGGGCATCCCCGCATCACCGATACTCAACCAATCCATGTGGCCCATGCCGGCAATTACCGTAGATAATTCGGAATTAATAACGGTCGTCTTTTTCATAAGATATTTCTCCTTTTTAACTAAATTGATCACTGGTACACGTGCAACCCTTTTCCAACTCTGTCAATTTTTCAAGGGACAACCCTTTGCATTTGACAAATTAGTTGACTAAAAATCGTATGTAAACCGTTTTACGTCAAGCGACATCGTTTACATTATCATAAAACTAAAAGGCTTTCAAGGGCCGATTGGCTATTTGTGAAGCAATTCATTTTCAGAAAGCGGCCAAAAAAAACCCCACGGATGATCCGTGAGGCCCCCATTCACGGGCAACGATGACCGCGAATGCTGAAATTTAGTAAGTGAAAACAATTTTCATGGATGACACAAAAATCTGCTATTTTATTTCCAAAAAAATTTTAAAATTTATTTTACGTCCCCATAATCTAGGGGTGCTGGTAAATCTGGCAGATCAGGAAATAACCGGCGCAAGAGTTCTTCTGGAACCTTTCCCTGCGTATCCCGCTCTTGCAGGACTTGGGTGATACCGTCGAAGGTAAACATAAACATATCCTCACCGTCTTCATCCCGCACCTGATAGAACTTAATCCCCAACTGTAAAGCCGTCATGATCAGGCGTTGCGTATCTTCGCGCAAGCGTGGCATCTTGGGCAACAGCTGTGGGGCCGCGATCCGATCATGGTACCACTGCCGGGCCACCCGCTGACCAAACTTCATCAGGCTTCCGTGCTCAAGGTGCGCCACCAGTTTAGCAGCCGGGGTCAACTCAGGGTGCATCAACACCTCTTCTAGATCATCGATAGCCCCCCACTGTTCATTGTGGGCGTTTAACTGGTCGGCCATGGCACGCATTTCCCGAAAGATCCGCTGACCGTTCGCCTGAAATTGCGTTGCTGCTAAAGGGTTCTCCAGAGCAACGGCCTGATTACGCTGTCGCCCGGTTGCCAATACTTCCAGGGCCCGATCCGCTGGCAGGGGCTGGGTCATCAGATAAATCATAAACATTTTCAAAAAGTATAACGCGTGACGGCTAATCCCATTGGGCGTCAGTGGCGTGTTATCAAAATCCCGTAGCTCCAGGTATTGAATGCCCCCGGTCAAAAAGTCCTTGGCATTGGCTTGTCCCTTTAACCGAACGGGCCCATAAAATTCATGTGCAGAGAAGTAAGTGCCCTCATCGATCATCCGCTGCAATTGCTTCAGATGACTTTCCAATGACGCATAGGTCACTTGTTCTTCCGGCCGATTGACAAAACCAAAGCGACTATTGCGAATACTACGAACCGGTTCGGCCAGCTCGCTAGGCATCGTTTCAAAAAAGCCCTTCTCCGCAATGGGACTGGCGCCGAACAAGTAGGTCAGCAACCACTGGTAGCGGACAAAGTTCTGGGCAATGCGGAAGTACAACGCATTCTTGAAGGCCACAATGGTTTCAAATTCCGCTGTGTAATGACTAAACAGCCGGTGAATGACGGGATCGGGAATACTGTAATTCACGTGTACCCCCGTCATACAGCCGTGCTGCAAGCCATACTTCTTAACCAAGTATTCACGATATGGCTTAACGGCCGGACGGTCAAAGTGGTCGGCCACAAATTGCAGATCCGTATCCGTCATCACGGGGGGCATACTCAGTGGCCAAATTCGATCATCACCCTCAAGCGTTCTGTAAGCAACCGTCTGCAACGTGTCTAACTGATCCAGCGTCCCCCCAATATTGGGATTAGGGTCCGTAATGACTTCCAGCTGACTCTCAGTAAAGTCGGTCTGAAAATACGGATGGAACGTCCGCGATCCAAAATTATGGGGATGCGGCCGTCGACTCAACTGGCCATGCTGATCAATGCGCTGTTCTTCGACTTCTAAGCCCACAAGGCTATGATAAAGCTGTTCTGATAAATTTTCTTCTTGAATAACCGCTAATAAATTGTCCAGCATGGCGGTAACATCCCCTGTCGTTCGAATGGTTTGACTATACCTAAATTCTAAACAAAAAGAGGGGCGCTGTCACTGATATTGTCTGCTTTTCAGCAAATAAAAATTGTTTGACCAATTCAATAAACTTTAGGCTAATTTTATATTTTTCTGGAAGCGTTCACTTTGAGGCAAGCACAACTTCAACCAAAAAGTATTCGTTTTATTATCTTTTCTTCCTATTAACTACTATCTCATTAACTAAGGGTTGAAAGATGAAACGCCTACCTTGTTCCAACATTGGTGAAGGATTCACGCCATTAAAGGACGCGCTCCGGCTGCCAGGGATTCCGCCTGCTGTGGGGACGCTTCAGCCTGGAAGAACACCAGTCTTCTCGCTCGCTTTGGAGCCACGAAGACCACGTGTCTCCAAAGTCGCCCGTGCTGTAAACTGGCTGAAAAAACGCCAGCTAACACCACTTTCACGGCTGGGGCCATCCCTGGCCTCCTCCGGCTCTGATTGTGTTTTATCACAACAACGGTTGGAAAAGTGGCGGCTTTGTGCTTTTTGGTCCAACGAATAACGACTATAACCGTCATTAAACCAGTCACCTAAGAATACTACGTAAGCCGACCGGTAAGGCGAAGAGACCGCCCTGTTGCCCAGTTATAGACCAACTTTCCATCTTCTAATAATAGAGTAATTGGAGTCTAACCAAACTTTAGTGAGACTAAATCCGGAAAAATTTCGTTAGTATTATTGAGAGGTCAAAAAGAAGCCAACGCCTCCGCGTCAGCTTCCTTCAAGTGTGTGTGGTTAAGTTATGCAAACGGAAAAATCTTGAATCTAATGGCTACAGTAGCCACCTGCCCTGTTTAAGCGAAGAGCCGTTTCAGCGCTCATCCAGAAACCAGCTCGTTCTCGCCCAATTCAGGCCAAGCACAAATGTGCAGGACGACTACCGCACCGTTTCGTGAATCAGCGTGAAGGGTTCCGCTGAATCGCTAATTTCAATATTAGCGTACAGCAGGTCCTTGATGTCATCCACGTTTTCACGATCACTGTAGATGGTTAATAAGGGTTCGCCGGCTTCAACCTTGTCGCCGACCTTCTTGTTCATCATGATCCCAACGGCGTAATCCAGTTTGTCGTCGGCCTTTTGACGGCCACCACCAAGCAGCATGCTGGCAACACCCATTTCATCAGCTTCGACACGGCTAACGACACCGCTAGTCTTGGCAGGTAATGGAATCTTGTAGGTTGCTTGTGGCATGATTTCTGGATGATCAATGACGCTGCGATCCCCGCCTTGAGCTTCGACCATGTCCCCGAACTTCTTCAGAGCAGAGCCGTCTTCAATGGTCTTTTCACACATGGCCCGTGCTTCATCCATACTATCTGTCTTACCGGACATGACGACCATGTAAGAACCTAAGGTCAGAACCAAGTCGGTAATATCGGCTGGCGCTTGGCCCTTCAACAGGTCGATGGATTCCTTGATTTCGAGGGCGTTCCCAATGGCATTCCCCAGAGGTTGATTCATATCGGAAATAATCGCCATGCAGTTCATGCCGACCCCTTTCCCGATACCAACCAAGGCTTTGGCCAACTCACGAGAATCATCGAGCGTCTTCATAAAGGCACCGGACCCCGTCTTCACGTCAATGACCAACGCATCCGTCCCAGAAGCAATCTTCTTACTCATAATGGAACTGGCAATCAGTGGAATGGAGTCCACCGTATCGGTCACATCCCGCAAGCCGTAGATCTTCTTATCGGCGGGCGCAATGTTACCCGTGGCCCCAACGATGGCCAGACCTTGGTTTTTCACTTGTTTGATAAAGTCAGCTTCACTGATTTCAACTTGGTAACCTGGAATCGCTTCCAATTTATCCAAAGTACCACCCGTATGACCCAGCCCACGGCCGGAAATCATGGGCACTGGAATGCCTAGTGCCGCAACGATTGGGGCCAACGGAATACTGGTCTTATCGCCGACACCACCCGTTGAGTGCTTATCTACTTTGAGCCCATCGATACTGGACAAGTCCAAATGGTCACCAGACTTCATCATGGCCATAGTCAGTTCAGAACGTTCTGCATCGGTCATGTCCTTGAAGTAAGTTGCCATTAAAAAGGCACTGGTTTGGTAATCAGGAATTTCACCGGAAACAACGCCGTCCACGAAAGTTTGGATTTCTTCCTTAGTCAGTTCGCCACCGTTACGTTTCTTATCAATAATGTCAACCATTCTCATGTTTCAGCCACTCCATTTCTAATTGGATGCCGTTACCGCGACTTCACCGCCGGGGTAACCTTCAGTAGTTGTGCTGCTGCGTGTTGATCAATAATCAGACAATTTGGGTAACCACCCAACAAAGCCGCTTTGACTGCCGGAATCTTGGCATCACCCGCTGCGACCAGAATGGAATGTTCCTTCTGGCGCAGATTATCCAGGTCAATGCCAATGGTCCGCTGGTTCAATTTAGGATCGACGACTTCACCATTTTCGTCGATGTAGCGGGAGAAGATATCCCCCACCGCGTGTGCCTGCAAGAAATCTTTCTCCTGATTCTGCAAGTACCCCAATTGAAAGACCAGGGCGGAACTCCGAACCGTCCCCACGGAATAAATCGCAATGTTGGCTTTTCTCCCCAACTCAAGGAGGTATTGAATGTGTCGCTCAGCTTCCACCAATTCCTTAGTTTGTTGGTGGTCAAAGATGACCGGCAACGGTAAGTATTGGGGCACCGCGTGGAAGGCGTTGGCAAAGGCGTCAATACTTTCATAGGCGTACGTGTGCTCCGTAGAATAGCTCACACTTCCTTTAAGTTGAATCACCTCGACACCGGTTAACGTATCGGGCTGTAGATTCGAGCCAATGGCATAGATGGTTTTCCCCCAACCGATCCCGATAATGTCGTGTTCTGTCACGATTTCTTCGAGATAGTGTGCCGCGTACTGACCGACCGTGTTGAGCAGCTCGCTGGCCGCAGTTAATTGGGTCGGGACCACGTGAACTTCCACGCGGTAGGCACGCGTCAGGGCCTGTTCCAACGTTTGAACATCCTGAACTGGATCCACGATTTGAATCCGGACCAGGCCCTGCTCTCTGGCAAACTGTAATAGCCGGGAAACGGTTGGCCGGGAAATTCCCAACTGATGGGCAATCTGGCTTTGACTCTGATCTGACTGGTAGTACATCTTGGCAACGGCCAAACTCTGCGCTAACCGTTGATCTGTCGTCTCCGCCATAAGTGTTGCCCTCCTTCTTGTCCTTAAATCTTGCGATGCGGAAACTGGCAGTCACGCCGGTGCTCGCCACGATTAAATCGTCGCTAACCCGGATGCTGCCAGTCGCCACCCACTTTTATTTGTAAATTGACACGCCGATCATGAGGAACCTAATCAGCGATTGCGGCCTCTAATGCCACCTTGATCATGTCATTAAAGGATGTTTCCCGTTCTTCAGGACTAGTGGATTCACCGGTAACCAAGTGATTACTAATGGTCAGAACAGACAAGGCCTTCACGTGATACTTCGCAGCAATCAAGAAGAGTGCCGCCGATTCCATTTCCGTCGCAATCACGCCGTAGTCCACCAGCTTCTGCCGGTCCATTTCGTCGTTGTAGAAACGGTCTTCAGCGAGGATGTTCCCCACCTTAACCGGAATCTGCATGTCCTTAGCCGCGTGGTAAGCCGCATCCAGCAGACCAAAGTCACTCAACGTTGCGTAATAGATACCGCCGCCAAACGTATTGTGAATGATGGCTGAGTCCGTCGTTGAGCCTTGTGCCAAGACCACGTCGCGGACGTGAACGTCGGGGCTCATCCCACCGGCCGTCCCTACCCGGAACAACTTCTTAGCGCCGTAGTCGTTGATTAACTCATGGGCGTAAATCGAGATGGATGGAATCCCCATCCCAGTTCCTTGAACGGAGATTCGGTGGCCCTTGTACGTTCCCGTGTACCCAAAGGCATTACGAACCTTGTTATAACAAACCGGATTTTCCAAGAAATTTTCTGCGATGTACTTGGCCCGTAATGGGTCCCCTGGCATTAAGACAGTGTCGGCGATATCGCCCATTTTTGCTTCCAAATGGTTACTCATGATGGTTATCCTCCTTGGTTGCTCTAGTTCAAGTCAGCTAAGAAACTGTGACCAGCATCGTTACCAGCCACGCCAAAGTTATCCAACACAGTGGCTCCGAAGTCCGAGAATGGTGACCGAATACCCAGGCTACCCCCTTGCTTGAAGCTTGGTGAGTAAGCCAACAGTGGGACAAATTCACGGGTGTGGTCCGTCCCCGTATAGGTTGGGTCGTTCCCATGATCGGCGGTAATCATTAACAGATCGTCATCGTGCATGTTGGCCATCACCGTTCCCAGCCGTTGGTCAAAGTCCATCAGGGCTTGGCCGAAGCCTTTAGGATTCCGCCGGTGACCGTACATCGCATCGAAATCAACCAAGTTAATGAAGCAAAATCCCGTGAAGTCTTCTTGCATCACATGGTCAACGTGGTCCATCCCGTCCATGTTACTTTCGTTATGGTAGCCTTCGTCGATCCCGTGTCCGGAGAAGATATCGTTGATCTTACCAACGCCAACCACGTGAACACCAGCGGCTTGGAGACGATCCATATCGGTCTCGTCAGTGGGTTCCAACGTAAAGTCCCGCCGGTTAGCCGTCCGCGTAAAGTGTTCCGCATCCGGTCCCACGTATGGCCGAGCGATAACCCGTCCAATTAGGTTTTCCGGACCGTTGACCAATGAACGTGCGTATTCACAAATCTTGTAAAGCTCATCGAGTGGAATAATATCTTCGTGAGCCGCAATCTGTAAGACGGAATCACCAGACGTATAAACAATCAAATCGCCCTTAGCCATCTGTTGTTCACCCAACTCGGCAATAATCTTGGTGCCGGATTCGGGCCGGTTACCAATGATCTTCCGCCCAGAAAACGTTTCCAATTTCTTTAATAAATCAGCTGGGAAGCCATTTGGATAGGTACTCAGGGCCTTACGTACGGGCAAACCCATCATTTCCCAGTGACCATCCATGGAATCCTTACCGGCAGAGATTTCTTGCATCTTTCCGTAGTAAGCCTTGGGTGCGTCAGTTACGGGAACACCTTCGATGGGTGTATCCCGGAGATTGGATATCCCCAATTTAGCCAGGTTCGGTAAGGCTAGCTTGCCCGCGTAGTAATGACCCACGTGACCCAGGGTATCAGCCCCCTCGTCACCGTAGTTCACAGAGTCCGGTGCGGCCCCCGTCCCGACAGAATCCATAACTAAACCGAAAATTCGTTTGAACTTCATATCCGTATCCCCACTTTCACTCACTTAATTTTAGTAACCTGACTTCGTCCCAGTAGCTTCGCCCGTTAAGATGGCAACCGTTGCACTGACACCTAAACGACTGGCACCGGCATCAATCATAGCTAAGGCTTCGTCCTTGCTGTGAATTCCACCGGAAGCCTTAACGCCTAAGCGATCGCCCACAGTTTCACGCATTAATTTAACGTCATCGATCTTAGCACCTGCAGTTGAGAACCCAGTTGACGTCTTGACGAAATCGGCACCGGCTTGTTCACTCAACTTGCAAGCCCGGATAATTTCTTCGTTATTCAACAGGCAAGTTTCCAAGATAACTTTCAGCAATTTGCCTTTGGTATGAACGGCTTCAGCCAAAGCCAAGATATCCTTGCCAACCTTATCGTTGTTACCGGACTTCAATTCACCAACGTTGATAACCATGTCGATTTCTTCGGCACCGTCATCGATGGCCTTGTTGGCTTCAAAGACTTCGCTATCAGTAGCCATAGCGCCTAGTGGGAATCCAACAACGGCGATTGGGTTAACGTCGCTGTCCTTCAATTGCTCAGCAACGAACGGAATCCAGTAAGAGTTAACACAGACAGATGCCGTGTCAAATTGCTTGGCTTCGTCACAAGTTTGTTTGATGCTGGCTTCAGTGGCGTCGGCCTTTAAGTTAGTGTGGTCCATGTATTTTGCTAATTGTGCAGTCGTTAATGTCATTGTATGAAACCCCTTTCATTTATCACAATTAGCATAACGGATTCGTGCACGTTTGTAAAGTAGAAATTTGAAATTATGTTCAGCAACCCCGTTGATTGTGTTACCTTGAACAAGTAATTTTGTCCTTTTCAGTAAACCGGTTTACGTGTTGAAAGCAAGATTTCATTAGCGTGTCGCGTGTGCAAAATTACGTCAAGTCATTAAGATTACTAATTTTAAGTAAGCCGTTGTTTATTCGAAATTTTGTATAAAATCAATTGTTTTAGGTTCAATTTGGGGAGACGTATTCGTCAGTCCATCCCAAAATCGTCAGCTGTTTATTCCGTTCCCCTTAAACCCAGATTGCTAAAATCGGCCCTTGGGAGGGTAACCTCTCCTGTACAAAAAACGCGGTCACCTTAACGGCAACCGCGTATCTTGACTTTACTTTTTCACTAAAACCGTGACACTTTCCACGTGAGGCGTTTGTGGGAATTGATCAACGGGTTGGATCGGCCCGTCGATAGCGTAACCCAATTCTTGGAACCGCGCCACGTCACGAACCAACGTTGCCGGGTTGCAGCTCACGTAGACAACCTTCTTAGGCGCCATCTTAGCAGTCGCGTCGATCAGGCTTTCAGCCAGACCCTTACGTGGGGGATCAACCACCACAACATCGGGCTTCAGGCCGGCTTCCTGCCACTTGGCCATTTGCGTTTCGGCCTTATCAACCTCGAAGGTCACGTTGCTCAAATGATTCTTTTGGGCATTAACCTTGGCGTCTTCGATCGCTTCAGGGACAATATCAACCCCATAGACCTGCTTAGCATGCTTGGCCAAAGCCAATGAAATCGTCCCGATCCCACAGTAAGCATCGATAACGGTCTCTTTGCCGGTCAAGCCAGCCTTGTCGATAGCCATCTGGTAGAGCTTTTCCGTCTGTTGTGGGTTCACTTGGTAGAATGACCGCGCCGAAATGGCGAAGGTCAACCCTAACAGGCTATCCTCAATCGTAGGCTTGCCGTACAGCGTCCGCGTGACGTTCCCCATGATGACATTCGTCTTCTTGGCATTCACGTTCAGAACGATGCTCGTGACTTCTGGTAAGGCCTGGTGAATTTGATCAACCAATTGGGCTTGACTTGGCATTTTTTGCGTCCGGCTGATTAAAACAATCATCATTTCATGACTGTAGTAGCCCCGCCGAACCATGATGTTCCGAATGACACCCTTGTCATTGATTTCGTTGTAAGCAGGAATTTCAAACTGACGCAGAATGTCGCGAACCTTTACAATCGCAGCGTCGATGGCTGGATCTTGAATGTAAAAGTCCGTCAATGGGATCAGCTCATGGCTGTGTTGCCGGTAGAAGCCCGTTTCCAACTGCCCCTTGATCATCCGAACGGGCACTTGGGCCTTGTTCCGATACTGGGTAGGATTGTCCATCCCTAAAGTTGGTGCGACTTCAACGTCTTGATGATCCTTGCTGAACAATTCCGCAATCTGATGCTGCTTGAACTTCAATTGGGCTGGGTAAGCCAAGTGTTGAAGTGGCGCAATCCCCGTTTGCCGGTAAGTCTTGTCAACATCCTTCACGCGGTCAGGTGATTCGGTCTTCCAGGTGATTGCCCGGGCAAAACCGTAATGGCTTTGCACCTTGGTGACCTGGATAGTTAATTCTTCACCAGGTAAGGCGTTTTCGATAAATAATGGGAAGTCATCGACTTTAGCGACACCCATCCCCTGATAAGTTAAATCGGCGATGGTCACGTCGAGACGTTCATTCTTTGCTACTGGTGCTTTAGTTTTCATGTGTACTCCTTAATGAGAAAGGGATTTTGCCCCAAAAGTCCGTGCAAAATCCCTCAGTATCTTAATCTTCCGTTTCACGTTCCCCATCAGGCAAGCTTTCAACCTGCTTAACGAAGCGCTGTTCTGCTTCCAGAACTTCCGGTGATTCACTCGTCACCGCTGAATCCGGAATGGCATCTAGGTTGGCATACATCTCGATGTGTTGTCCCAAGTTACGGAACTTCATCGGTGCGTCACCACCATATTCACCATCCAGATTAATCATCATCCGCTCCTCGACTGGCTTGGCAATCACCTTGCTGGTCTTCTTGTAGATAATGTGTGGATCGTTGATGTGCTTGCCCCCGTTCAGAACCAGCCCCATCAGCCGCAAAATTTCCGGCATGCTGGCGGTCTTCACGATGATCATGGTGAACTTTCCGTCATCCAAGGCAGCGTCGGGCACAATCTGCTCGAAGCCCCCGATGGAATTGGTTAACGCCAGAAGAAACATGGACGCTTTACCACGGAAATGGCCACCATCGTAGGTCAAGTCCATATCAATGGGTTTGATCCGTGGCAACAATTCGGCACCCTTTAACAGGTATGCCAGGTAGCCAAAGATGGATTTCAAGTTGGATGGGACGTCGTAAGTTAACTCCGTCAGTAGTCCCCCACCGGCAATGTTAATAAAATACGTTTCGCCCGCCTGACCAATGTCCATCTTAATCGTTTGGTCCTTCAATACAACCTTCGCTGCCGCCAACGGATCTTCGCGCGGGATGTGTAAAGCCCGGGCATAATCATTCGTGGTACCGGCAGGAATAATGGCCATTTTAGGACGATGTGGTAATCCAGCAATCCCGTTAACCACCTGATTGATTGTCCCATCACCCCCAGCAGCCACGATCAACTCGAACCCGGCTTTCGCCACGCGAGTTGCTTCGTTTTGTGCCGAATTAGGGTCGGCTGTCGTTGCAAAGGCACTCGTTTCGTACCCCGCCTGTTCAAACACCGCTAGAATGTCAATCAGGTCTTTCTTCAGGGCTTCACGACCTGAAGTTGGATTATAAATGACCCGTGCCCGTTTACGCATGATGTGCCTCCATTGCTCTATTGCTGTAATGCTGCCATTAACAATTTGTTAACGACTTGCGGGTTAGCTTGCCCGTGCGTTTGCTTCATGATTTGACCAACCAAGAACCCAACGGCCCGTTTCTTACCATTGTTAAAGTCCTCGATGGATTGCGGGTTAGCCTGCAAAACATCATCGATGATTGGTTGTAACTTGGCAGGATCTGACAGTTGAACCAGACCATGCTTTTCAACGAAGGCCTTAGGTTCCTCACCATTCGTGATGGCCTTGAAGACCTTCTTCGCCATCTTGCTAGAAATGGTACCGTCAGAGATCAGGTTGATCATCCCGGCCAAGTTGGCTGGGGTCAGCTTCGTTGCCTGAAGATCAACGTGATTGTCGTTCAGGTAGGCGTTAACGTCCCCTTGTAGGTAGTTAGCGGCCATCTTAGGATCGGCCTTCAACGCAACCGTGGCGTCGAAGAAGTCGGACATTTCCTTGGTCTGCGTGATGACCATGGCGTCATAATCCGTCAAGCCAAGGTCGTTAACGTAACGTTCCCGCCGCTTGGTTGGCATTTCTGGCATGGCATCGCCCAGTTCCTTGATCCAGTCATCGCTGATGTTCAAGGCAGGAAGATCTGGTTCTGGGAAGTACCGGTAGTCATCGGCGCCGGCCTTGACCCGCATGAGGATCGTTTCACCGGTCTTTTCATCGAAGCGCCGGGTTTCTTGTTGAACGGCGCCCCCGGACATCAAGACCTGTTGCTGCCGCTTTTCTTCATACTCCAACCCACGTTGCACGTAGTTAAAGGAGTTCAAGTTCTTCAGCTCAGTCTTCGTCCCAAACTTTTCTTGGCCCACAGGACGAACGGAAATGTTAACGTCGACCCGCATGGACCCTTCTTCCATCTTCACATCAGAGATCCCGGTAAATTGAATCCGTTGACGTAAGGCTTCCAAGTAAGCGTAGGCTTCGGCTGGTGACGCAATGTCTGGCTTCGACACAATTTCAATCAGCGGTGTCCCTTGCCGGTTTAAATCGACATAGGAATAGTCGCGTTCGTGGGTGTTCTTCCCGGCATCTTCTTCAATGTGCATTTCGGAGATCCCAATCTTCTTCTTCACACCATCAACGTCGACTTCAACCCAACCATCATGGCCAATGGGCTTGTCAGATTGGGTAATCTGGTAAGCCTTAGGGTTATCTGGATAGAAATAGTTCTTCCGATCGAAGTGCGTGTGCTGCTCGACCGTCGCGTGTAAGGCCAGTGCAGCAATGATCCCATCCGCAACAACCCCTTTGTTCGTCGTTGGCAGTACCCCAGGGTACCCCCAATCGATGACGTTGGTGTTGGCGTTAGGATCAGCCCCGTAAGCTACGGGGGATGGGCTAAAGATCTTTGAATTGGTCTTCAACTCAATATGGACTTCCAGTCCAATCGTCGTTTCAAAGTTCATTAGTTTTGACCTCCTAACGTTGGAACTTGTAAATGAAAGTCTGTATTCTGTTCGAAGACGTAACCCGCCTTGTACAGCGTGCTTTCATCGAATGGCCGACCGATCAATTGCATCCCGACTGGCAGGTTGTTACTGAAGCCAGCAGGCAATGAAAGGCCTGGTAATCCTGCCAAGTTCACAGGAATCGTTAAGATATCATTCATGTACATCGTAATTGGATCTTGGATTTCGGCACCCAAGTCAAAGGCTGGCGTTGGGGCTACAGGACCCATGATAAAGTCATGATCCTTTAAGACAGCCTTAAAGTCATTGATAATGACCGTCCGTACCTTAGCAGCCTTTAAGAAGTAGGCATCGTAAAACCCAGCGGATAAGGAGAACGTTCCCAACATAATCCGGCGCTTAACTTCGTCGCCAAAGCCTTCGGAACGGGACTTCACGTAAACATCTTCCAGGTTCTTAACGTCCTGTGCCCGGTAACCATAACGAATTCCATCGAACCGTTGTAAGTTAGAAGAGGCTTCGGAGGACGCAATGATGTAGTAAGCAGCGACCCCATACTTGTTGTGTGGTAGGGAAACTTCGTCAACCGTGGCACCTAACTTGCGGTAAGTGTCAGCAGCGGCCAAGATGGCGTTCTTGACGTCATCATCAACCCCTTCTGCAAGGAATTCTTTAGGTAACCCAATCCGTAAGCCCTTCACACTAGCGGCATCGTTTAAGTCACCGGCAAAGTTAGGAACGGCTTGCGTTGAGCTCGTCAAATCGTGGTCATCATGACCTGCGATGGCGCTCAAGATGGTGGCGTTATCCTTAACGCCACGGGTCAAAGGTCCAATTTGGTCCAAACTGGACCCAAAGGCAATCAGGCCCCACCGTGAAACACGACCGTAAGTCGGCTTCATCCCCACAACGCCGTTAAAGGAAGCGGGTTGACGAATCGAACCACCGGTATCGGTTCCCAAGGCAGCCACGACTTGACCAGAGGCAACTGCGGCAGCAGAACCACCTGATGACCCACCAGGAACCTTGGTTTGATCCCAAGCATTCTTGGTTTGTTTGAAGGCAGACGTTTCCGTAGAACCACCCATGGCGAATTCGTCCAGGTTAGTCTTCCCGACCGTCACCATTTGTGCGGCAGCCAACTTTTCCGTCGCCGTTGCATCATAGACTGGCTTGAAATTAGCCAAGATCTTGGAAGCGGCCGTGGTCGTCAAATCCTTGGTAACGATGTTGTCCTTAATAGCCACCGGAATACCGGCTAAGGGCTGATCATCCTTGATACCAGCCGCATCAATCTTAGTGGCTTGGTCTAAGGCAGCCTCTTCATTTAAGGCAAGAAAGGCATCAATCTTAGGATCGGTGGCCTTGATGTTGTCGAAAGTTGCCTGCGTCAATTCCTTAGAACTGATTTTTTTAGCCACCAAATCGGCGTGAAGACTGGCGAGATCCTGTTTGAAATAATTCATCTGTTAGTTATCCTCGCTTTCATCAATGATGGCTGGCACCTTAATGAAGCCACGAGCGGCATCTGGTGCATTTTTAAGTAGCGCATGACTCTGTCCCCAGTCATCGGCGACATCTTCGCGCATTACGTTTAATTGATCAGAAACACTGCTTGTTGCTTCAACACCGTCAGTATCAACTTCGCTGAGCGTTTCAAAAAGGCCAATAATGTCATCAAGTTGGGGCGTAAAAGCATCCAACTGGGCATCCGTAAATTCAAGTTTTGCCAGTCCGGCAACGTGTTGAACTTGGTCTCGATTAATTCGATTAGCCATCAATATCCCTCTTTCTAATTTATCCGCATTCACCGTTCATCCCCATTTTTCAGAAGATAAACACACAATAACATTCTACCATATATCCGCGAAGCTCCAAAGATTCTGAGGGGAAAATCATGCTTTTTCCGAGATAGTTTTCTGCTTACTCCGCAAATGAAAAAGCCCCGGTCGCACTGAGCTTTCCTACACAGCTTCATTTAAGTCCCAAGCTGCTGCGCATTTCCCCTAATTTCAAAAAAGATGATAACTACTGAAAGCCCATGATAACAGTTAGGATACCGCATTACAACTCATTTCGCCCTAAGTTGTCACCGGACTGTTTAAAACGATCGCTTAACCACTCTACAAATGAACCATCGGTCTGGCAGCCAACCGTTAGGCTCTAACAAAAAAGTTGTGGGAACTACTCGCGATAACGCGGCGTTCCCACAACTTTGATGATTACTTAATTTAAATTTTAATAGCTGTTAAAGACGTGACTCGTGAACTTCTTGGACCCCGATGTCCGGGACAGGAAGCTCTGAACACCATCAGTCGAGGAAACGGTAATATCAATCGGTACACCAGATGGCAGATACTTTTGAGCCGCCGTTTGGAGATATTGCGTAAAGCTAATAATTTCCGTTTGACTGTAGAACTGAATCGTAATGTTGACGTGCATCCCTTGTAAATTCTTACCGTTGTACCGGGCCTGCGCCGTCACACCACTCAAGTTAGGGAAGAAGTTTTCAACCTGTGTCTTGAAGTTGGTGAAGGAACTCTCATCATTACTGTTAGGACTACTTGACCCACTTTCAGTTGGGAAGACATAGTTCTTATCACCCAACGGCGTCCAGCTCTTCACACTCGTCGCGCCGGCCTTATTGTTGGAATAAGCCATGAACGTACCGCCCACTAAACTATCGTTAGAAGCTTGGCGATAGACCGCAATGACGATCGGAACATTCTTGAGTGCGGACTTTTTACGCAATCGTTGTAAGACCGTATTGGCAGCCTTTTTGGCATAGGCTTCGCCAGCCGCTTTACTGATCTTCGTTTCGTAAGTTGCCCCATACTGAGTCTTCTTGTAGTAGTCGACCGAGTTAACGGCAATCCCAATCGTAACCCCACTCAGAGATAACTTACTATTCTTCTGCGTCATGTAATCTTGTTCCTCTAACGCCTGAATGTAGACCGGATTTCGCTTGGTTGGCGAAGTTGAGCCATTACTCGTGGGGTTCAACCCATCTGGATTAGACTTGGATTTACGATCCAACCAATTCTGAACGGTCGACGTATTGAGATATTGCCCTTCTTGGAAGACATACTTTTTAGTTGAGAAGACCTTCTTAGACACACTCAGCATACCATTTTCAAAACTCTTTAAATTGTAAGTGTTACCGGAGTCTTGACTATTGGTGACCCCGCGTGACTTACTGGTTTGATAATGGCCACTCTTAATGACCCCTTCGTAGTCCCCGTCCGTAGTCTGCCCCGTCAACTGGGTACCACCAGACTTGCTGCTTCCGGAACCGGAAGACATGCTAGAACTACTTAAATTCCCACACGCAGCCAAAAATAATGGAACCGCGGCCAACGCGATAAAAGTTCGTAACCGTTTCACGACTTGTTTCCTCCTAAAGGTCATCATTTGTTCTCATTCATTGCCGCCATCAGCTGAGCCTCGTCCCAAATGGGAACATTCAAGCTCTGTGCCTTGGTGAGTTTGCTACCGGCCGCTTCTCCCGCAATGAGGAGATCCGTCTTCTTTGATACGGAACCCGTAACCGTTGCACCGTGTTGTTCCAGCCAAGCCGTCGCATCTGGTCGGGTCAATTGCTGTAACTTCCCGGTGAGAACGACCCGTTGCCCAGCAAACTGGCCCTCTGGATCAACGGGAGCAGTGGTGCCACTCGTATAGGTCAGGTTGACCCCAAGATCGGCAAGTTCCTGCATCAAATCCCGGACTTGATCACTGCTAAAGTATGTGACCACACTGTCAGCAATAATGCCGCCAATCGTATCAATGGCAGCAATCGTCTCGCTATCGGCAGCCATCAGACTGTCGAGATCACCAAATTCCGCGGCAATGGACCGTGCCGCTTTAGCACCCACGTGACGAATACCCAAGCCAAATAGCAAACGTTCTAATGAATTATTGCGACTATTATCGATTGCTGTCAAGAGGTTTTGGGCTGACTTCTCCCCAAATTTATCTAAAGTTAATAATTGGTCCGCCGTCAGTCGATATAAACTGGCCACATTGGTCACTAATTTTCGATCAAATAACTGTGCCACAATCTGTGGCCCGAGCCCGGCAATGTTCATCGCATTTCGCGAGGCAAAATGATTCATGCCCTCTGCAAGCTGGGCTGGACAATTCGGATTAATACACCGTAGTGCCACTTCTTCATCCAAATGAACCAGTTCGGCACCACAGGAAGGACAAGCCGTTGGAATCGGATAAGGCTCGGTATCGGCCGGTCGTTTGGCCGCCACGTACTGCGAAATCTCTGGAATGATATCCCCCGCTTTGTGTAAGAGGACCGTATCTCCCAACCGAATATCCTTGGCCTCCAGATAGTCCGGATTATGCAACGAGGCTCGTGCCACCGTGCTGCCGGCTAAAGCCACCGGTTCCATAACGGCCGTTGGGGTCACAATCCCCGTCCGTCCCACGGTCCACTCGATATCGAGAATCTTAGTCTGAACTTCTTCGGGCGGGAATTTGTAGGCGATTGCCCACCGGGGAACCTTAACCGTTGCCCCTAATTCACGCTGCAGAGGCAATGAATTGGCTTTGATGACAATCCCATCAATGCCATAGGGCAAGTCCGCACGCTTGGCTTGATACTGCTCAATATAGGCCCCCACTTCAGCCATATTATGGGCCACCTGATAGGTGGGATTAGTCGTAAAGCCCAATTCAGCCAGCTCGTCTAGCAGTCCACTCTGGCTCCGCGTATTGAGCGGCTCATAGTCGGCAATATTGTACATAAAGGTTGCCAGCTGACGATCTGCCGTCACCTGTACATCCAGTTGTCGTAGAGACCCCGCCGCCGCATTACGCGGATTGGCAAATGGCGCCTTCCCCGCCGCCTCACGCCGTTCATTTAACGCCAGAAAAGCGGCCTTGGGCATGTAGCATTCACCCCGAACGTCAATGGTTAATGGCCGACTTAGTGTTTGTGGAATCGAGGTGATTGTCTTCAGATTAGCGGTAATGTCCTCACCAATCTGACCATTACCCCGTGTTGATCCCTGAACAAACTCACCATTTTCATAACGCAAGGAGATGGCCAAACCATCAATCTTCAATTCACAATTATAGTCAAAATCTTCATCCACATTGGTGCGAAGACGCTCGTCGAATTCCCCCAATTCTTCTAGAGAAAAGACATCGCCTAGCGACAGCATCGGAATATCATGGGTTACCTTAGGTAGATCACCACGCGTGGTCCCACCAACACGCTGGGTGGGTGAGTCTGGCGTTACAAGGTTAGGAAAAGCTGCTTCCAAAGCAACTAACCGCGCATAGGCTCGGTCATAGACATCATCTTCCACGGCCGGCGCATCGGCGTCATAATATTGTTTCCCCCACTTCGTCAGTTGGGGCCGCAGTTCGGCAGCTTCCGTCGCCGCCTGCTCTTCCGTTAAAGTATTAATGGGCTTATCAGTCATGTTAACCTCCCACGTTAGCTTAATTATTCAACTCGTTTAATTGGTGCAAAGGCGGCTAATAGTCGCTTAACACCCTGTTCTGGAAAGGCGATGTCAAGCTCGGCATCTTCACCAGTCCCGCTAACCTTAACCACGGTCCCAGTTCCCCACTTCTTGTGACTGGCCTTATCACCAATGCTCCAGGCAACCTTGCCGGCACCGGTTCCGGTAGGCTCGGTAATTCGTCCGGTCTTCCCATGATAGGGTTGTGCCACAGCACTGGCTGTCCGCCGGGCAAATGGCACATCACGTCGACTCGGTGTCAAACCGGCTTTGCTTTCACTGTAATCTAAATGCAACAGCTCTGGCGCAATTTCGGTAACGAATCGTGATTCTGGATTATTCTGCCGCCGCCCATACAACATCCGTGAATAAGCGTTGGTCAGGTACAGCTTTTGTTGGGCCCGGGTAATCCCCACGTACGCTAACCGTCGTTCTTCCTCTAGCTGATCATCTTCAAGTAAGGCCCGCGACAGAGGGAAGATCCCCTCTTCCAAGCCCATCAAGAAGATAACTGGGAATTCCAAGCCTTTGGCAGCGTGTAAGGTCATCAGCGTCACTTCAGCGGGTTCCTCTTCAACGTCATCTTGCGCTGAAACCAACGCCAAGTCGGCTAAGAACTCAACGAGACGATCGTCATTTTCATCATGGTCTTCATTGTCCCAACCATCATCAAATTTTTGCGTAACGGATAGGAATTCCTCGATGTTTTCAATACGGGTCTCAGCTTCAAGCGACTTAGATGCCTTGAGGGCAGCCATGTAACCGGTCTGATCCAGTAATTGACTCGTAATGTCAGACACCGTTGCCGTCGCTGCCGCATCTTGAACCGCCTTGATCGTTAACCCAAACTTCTCCATCGCATTGCGAATCCGAGCGCCCAAGTTAGTGGCCAGACTCACGTTTTGCGTTGCCTCTAACTCAGTCCACCCATTAAAATCAGCAAAGTCTCGTAACTTGGTCAGACTGGTAGCACCGATTCCCCGCTTAGGTTCATTGATAATCCGTTCCAAACTCATGGAATCCGCGGGATTGGCGATCAGGGTGAGATAAGCCAACACATCCCGAATTTCTTTCCGGTCGTAGAACTTGTGGCCACCGACCATGGTATAAGGGATATTCGCCTTAACGAGCGTTTCTTCAATCACCCGTGATTGGGCGTTGGTCCGATACAGAATCGCAAAATCACCGTAATCATGATGATTTTGTTCCCGTTCTTCTTGAATCTTGGCCACAACGTAGTGTGCTTCATCGTTTTCATTTTGACCGCGGTAATAGGAAATCGGATCTCCCTCTGGATTTTCCGTCCAGAGATCCTTCTTCTTCCGGTTAACGTTACGCTGAATAACGTCATTAGCTGCCTTCAAAATCGTCTTCGTTGACCGGTAATTTTGTTCCAGCAAGGTCACGTGAGCATCCGGATAGTCATGCTCAAAGTTGAGGATGTTTTCCATGTTGGCGCCTCGCCAACCATAGATACTCTGATCCCCATCCCCAACCACGCAGAGATTGTGGTATTTTTTAGCCAGCATGTTCACCAACATATACTGTGCATCGTTGGTATCCTGATATTCATCCACGTGAATGTACTGGAACTTATCTTGATAATGCCCCAATACATCCTGATTGTCTTTAAATAATTTAATGGTCAGCATGATAAGGTCATCGAAGTCCATCGCCTGATTGGCCTGTAACTGCCGCTGGTAACTCTCATAAACGTCAGCAACCGTCGTTTCGAATGGGTTGCCGGCCGCTTCACGCATCATGGCCGGTGTCTGCAGGGCATTCTTCGCATTAGAAATGGCACCCAGCACGGAACGGGGGTCGAACTTTTTCACATCCAAGTTCTGTTCCTGTAAGACCCGTTTGATCAGCGTCCGTTGTTCACCCGTATCGGCAATCGTAAATGCCCGGTTATACCCTAATTTATCGGCATCCCGTCGTAAGATCCGCACACACAAAGCATGGAACGTGGAGACCCAGACATCGTTGCCATCGGGACCGAGTAACTTGGCCACCCGTTCACGCATTTCCTTAGCGGCCTTATTGGTAAAGGTAATCGCTAAGATCCGCCATGGCATGACGTTATTGTGCTCAATCAAGTAGGCCACTCGGTGGGTTAAGACCCGCGTCTTACCACTCCCGGCGCCCGCCAATACAAGAAGGGGTCCCTCGGTCTGAAGGACGGCCTCCGTTTGTTTATCATTCATGCCAGTTAACAATTCTTCTCCTGCCACCGTGAACACAATCCTCTCTGTAGTTAGTCCTGACTATTATAGCAAAATTCCAAGTCTTTCGACACTGCCCCCGCCAAAATCAACGCGTCCTATTCGGTCTTTCCTTGAGACTGACACGCGCCGGATATCCGCGAGTATCCTGGCATTGATGTCGATCACATTCTTATTTTCAGCCAGCAAGCAACCAGTTTCTCTATAATTGGGTAACTCATCGCTATTCAGCTATCGTCTCGGAAACAAGATGGCACATTTACGTACACACGTTCCCCTTTTTCAATCCTTCACTATTCTATCAAAAGTTGTTGAGGGCGCCTACCCCTTTGCCCCATTTTTCAAAAACTCTTATTACTTCGCTTATAAGCCGGCCGCTGATTTGGGGCCAAAATGACAAAAACTGCACTGCCCCCAAAACTCATTTTTAGGGCAATGCAGTCAGTTCATGTTATTTCTATCTAATCTTGATTATTCGACGTTGGTTCGGATGGAGCTTCTGGCGCAACCGCACCCGTTGACCAGATTCCCGTATCGTCTAACTGATCCAGGATTGGTTTGATGCTGTCGCCTTGAACCGCAATGTGGCCCATCACATCATCGGCCTCTTGATGCTTCAAGTGGTAGAACGTGAAGTCCCAGTTAGCTTTTAGCTGCCACTGTGTCTGCATGGCTGGTAATTGAGCTGTGGTAAACGCTGCGGTCACGGCCGGCGTCAAAATGTGTGCTGACGCCAAGGGTAAACCGGCGATGGCCCGCAAATGCTGATCGAACTCCGTCAAGTTAGCGGCCGCGTCAAAGACGTACCCCGTTTCGCTTGGTGCTGGCACAATCTTCTTCACGTAAATGGCCCCACTACTGGTGAGGTAGAAGGAAACTTCGAAGACACCCACGTAGTTTACATGCTTGGTGACCTCGGTGGCAATCCGTTGAATTTCTCCGGCAACCGCATCATCAACCTGCGCGGGAACCCAGGTCCGAACCGGTCGATCGTTAACCGATTGCGTTTCCGTAATTGGAAATGCCTGTCCGTTCCCTTCCTGATCACGGGCAACGATGATGGAATACTCCCGGTCGTAAGCAATCTGGGATTCCAAAATGTACGTCCCCCAGTCCAACAACCCAGCAGCCTTCGCAATATCTGTTTGCGTTTTAATCACCAGTTCTCGTCCCCGAGACCATTCCTTTTGAATGGGTTTCAGCACACAAGGATAACCGATTGAATTAATCGACTGGTACACATCGTCCAAGTTAATGATGGTGGCGTATGGGGCAATATTGACGTTCAGCTGTTCAAAAAACGCCCGCTCTAACAGTCGATCTTGCATCATTTCGAGCATGTCTGATCCCTGAGGTATCCGCGTATACTGGGCCAAAAACTTCACAACGCTCGTGCTGACCTGGTCGGAATCGTATACAATAGCGGCACAACTCTCCGCAAAGTGCTGTAGTTTATCGCTATCCTTATTACTACCGACTGCTTTAAAATCTGCTAATTGCAATGCCTCACTGGTTTCATCGGCACCGTATGCGCCAACTCGTAATCCCATCTTCCGGGCGGTCGTTACTAACATCGCCGCATTTGCGCTGTTCCCAATCACCCCAATGGTATCTCCAGGATATAAGACCGTGTTCGCCAATTTGCTCCCTACTTTCTAACTCAGAATTTGAATGGTTCCGATCGCTTGCTATTATGCTTCACCATTTATTTTAAAGTTTGCGTGGTGAATAAACAAGCGAGGTGTTTAGTTAATCTTCTGCGAATGTAACCGTGTTATTCTCGAAGGCAGCGATGCTTGCGAGAGCTTCCAATTGGATGCCCGCATCGATGACCATCTTATGACCTTTTTGGAATCGTTTTTCAATGACGACACCCACACCGGCAACCTCAATCTGCGCCGTTCTGGCAATATCAAGTAACCCCTGAACGGCTTGACCATTAGCGAGAAAATCGTCAATAATCAAAACACGGTCATCCGGGTTCAGGAAACGCCGGTCAATGGAAATGTCATTATTAACTTGTTTGGTGTATGAAAATACCTTTGCCGTGTACAGATGATCCGTTAACGTCAAGCTCTTGTGCTTCCGAGCGAAGATCACCGGTACCTGCAAGTGCAACCCTGTCATGACAGCAGGCGCAATTCCTGAGGATTCCACCGTTAAAATCTTCGTGATGCCAGCGTCGGCAAAACGACGGGCAAACTCAGCGCCCAATTGATCCATCAGTTGCGGATCAACTTGGTGATTCAAAAAGTTATCGACCTTTAAGACGTTTCCGGGTAATACCGTTCCGTCTTGACGAATTCGGTCTTCTAAAAGTTTCATGACAACGCGGCCTCCATTAGTTATTTTATGTTGGGAACATCGCCAGTAGCAAGCTGACCAAACCATAGCGTCTTCCTGCCATGACAAGCACCCAACCGATTTGTTTATATTTTACCTGATTAACGCTTAAAATAACAACGGTCCTCGCCGACATTTACCAAGGCTTAACCAATCCATAAGCCCAGCAATTCCGCTAACACCGTCGTCAAGGCTAGAATGGCAAGGTTTCGTACTGCCAAAATAAAAGTTTGTTTTTTAACCTGAATCCGGAAAAAAGCGACCACATTTTTAGTGATTAGTGGGATACTGATTAAGGACAGAAGCGACCACCCGGGGAGATCACCAATGACAACACTCGCTATCAATGAGAGATACCCGACCACATAGAAGCTGGCAAAGAGCCATAGAGACCGCTGCTTGCCTAAGTAGTAAACGATGGTCTTGCGCTCTAGGTCAAGGTCTTCCTTGGCGTCACAGATGTTATTAGCCAGCAATAAGGCGGCAATCGCCATCACGGCAATTCCCGACGCGAGTAATACCCGTGCTAGGAGTTCCCCCGTAAACAAACCAGTCTGGTATAAGTTCAAGTAAACGGTAATCAGCATGATGAGATAGCCCATGGTGAAGCCAGCAAAGAACTCCCCCGTTGGCGTTCCAGACAAGGGGTGTGGGCCACCCGCGTAGAGATAGCCAACTAGAAAGCAGAATACCCCCATCACCAGCAGTGGCCAACCGGTAACCCAAACGAGGTACAAGCCAATCACGCCCGCAATCACCGCAAAGCTCGCCATTAGTGCAAATACTCGGGTAACCTTGAGATGCTGAACCCCGATGATATTGGTTTTTTTCTTCCACTCCGCAGCCTGATTTCCCGCCTTGGTGTAATCCTGATAGTTGTCGTTAATATCAACGGCCATGTTAAACAACAGCATGGCCATAAAAAACAGCGCCGTGACCGACCAATTGAGCTGATGAAAGTTCGCCTGAACAAAGATTAACCCCAATAGAAACGGCCACACTGAAGCAATTTTTGCTTTAATTTCTACTAATTCTAAAAAGACATCCCGTGTCAAAGTAATCCCCCCGAAAATGAATTCTAATTAGATGATAACCTTTATTTGACAACGTTTCCACATGTCGGTAAGATAAATTTTAACGTACATATAGTGAGGTGCAGTATGGATCGACAACTTTGGCGGCAATTTCCCCAGGTGGAACCGCAACTCGTCGCGCTACAAGACTACTTGTTAGCCGCGGTCCAGTTAGATAACCAACCCATCCACAGTAAAATATTAGCTTTGTTGAACGCCGGCGGTAAGCTTTTACGCCCCGGTTACTTTTATTTATTCTCCGCATTTGGCAACCAAGCCACTCCCGAACAGCTTCGCGCTGGCGCAGCGGCCCTGGAAATTCTGCATGTGGGAACCCTGATTCACGATGATGTCATTGATGAGTCGCCGACGCGTCGGGGCGTTCGCACGATTCAAATGAAGTATGGTCAACGAAATGCCATCTACGCCGGTGATTTTATGTTTACGGCCTACTTCAATCAGGTCCTCAAGTCCACCGCCGATCGTGATCTGATTCAAAATCACATCGACGCCATGCATCGCATTCTTCAAGGGGAGCTCAGCCAAATGGCCTTGAACTACCAAGAGAACGTCAGCATTGACGCTTATTTGAACGAAATCGCAGGTAAGACGGCCGAACTGTTCGCCCTTAGTTGTTACCAAGGCGCTAAATTAGCTGCGGCGCCGCACGAGGTCACCGCCGTGGCACGTGAGATTGGCCTGGCCATCGGGAGCGCCTACCAGATTCTGGACGATATTCTAGATTATGCGGGTGATCCCAAAAAGACACGCAAGCCCATCCTAGAAGATTTGCGGTCAGGTGTATACTCCTTGCCCTTAATTCTAGCCATTCCTCAGGCGCCACGAGACTTTCACCGGTTGCTTAAGAAGAAACAGGACATGACCACCGCAGACATCGCTGCCGTCCAAGCACTGGTGGCCCAACATGCCGGTGTGTCAGCGTCCCGCCAACTTGCAAGTCGGCTTACGAATCAGGCCTTGACACGCATCGCCCAATTGCCAGCGGGTCAGGCCAGGGACGATCTCACGAAATTAACGGAGATGTTATTGCGCCGCGACCATTAGCGGGAATATGGTATTCACTATACCGAAGTTTTCCCTGGAAGTCGCGAGCGACCTCGTGCGATCGTATTTAGCCATTGAGCTAACGATAGGCCTAATCATTTAGAGCATCAAAGAAGCCTCATTTGTCAAAGCCGTCGGTCAATTCCGACGGCTTTTTTCGTGCAGACACCCCAACCAATCGATGCCGTTTGACAACCAGACTATCATTGCATTTAACTACTTAATGGCTAAATACGATCGTAGACCCCTTCGCTTGCGAATATGGAAGCCATTCCGTATCATGACAGTTGAGCCCAGCACATAAGCAAAAATGTCCGCTTTCAACGAATCAATTAAGATGAACATCACTAGCCAATCTACACCTAATGAATCAACCATCCAACAAATATATTGAGCAGCCTACCAGCATGAAACACACATTCTTTCTGTACGACCAGATAAAAGCACACCCCTTAGAATACTCGGTTAAGGGCTAAAAGCTGGACTCTATCCATGCTTCACAGGCAACAAAAAATCCTCTGGACAACCCACCAGAGGATTTTTTAAACAGATTTTAGCGAACACACGTTCAGATAGAATGTTCCATTTTTGTTGCTTACCGGCCACGATCCAAGTTATACAACGACTGGAAACGCGGATTTTCACGATACAGTTGTGCTGGCGTTCCTTGCATGTCAAAGTGACCATCCTCAATGAACCGCACCTGATCGACATGATTAATGCCCGCCAAATGATGGGTGACCCAAATAATGGTCTTATCCTTAAGAACGTCAAACACCGTGTCCAGCAAGTGCTGCTCGGTGATGGGGTCCAGACTGACCGTGGGTTCATCCAAGATGATAATTGGTGCATCCTGCAGGAGAATTCGTGCCAACGACAGCCGCTGCCGTTCTCCTCCAGAGAAGCGACTTCCCGCTTCCTGAACCTGCGTCTGATACCCTGCTGGTAGACGCGTAATCAGGTCATCTAGTTCCACCGCTTTAACCACCGCCATAACCTCTTCATCAGTTGCGTTCAAGTTACCCAAGCGGACGTTGTTCATCACGGTCGTATTGAAGAGATAGGGTTGCTGATCCAAGACACCGAAGAGCTCTGCACGCTGATCTTGAAGCCGTGCGACCGGTTCGCCATTCAGTGTAATCTGGCCACTCGTTGGCGTCTCATCTCCCAAAATGAGTTTTAGCAACGTGCTTTTCCCGGTACCACTGGGACCCAACAACGCCAATTTTTCACCCGGATGAAGTGTCAGCGATAAATCATCAATAACCTCACGCTCTGCACCAGGATACGTAAACTTCACGTGATCAATCTGTAATTCGTCAAGTTTCCCAATTCGAGCCTGTTGCACCTGCTCCGGCTCATGCTCGTCCAGACGATTAACCCGTTTGATGGAATCTTGATAAACGGGCCACTCACTGACCCCCTGACTCATGTCGGCAAAGGGCTCAACCGTTGGAAATAGGGCCAAGCCGAAGGCAGCGACCCAGTTGGCTTCCGCTTGATTGTGCGTGAACATCACACCCGCCCACCACACAATCAGAATGACCGCTGCGCCAAAGATAAATTGAATCACAAAGTTACGCCACCACTGAAAATGATGATCGGACCGGCGCAACGAGGCAATCTGATCAATGGGTGCGTCCTGTTGGGCCAAGAAGTCTTGACGACGCCCGGAAATCAGCCAGTCACCTAACCCCAGCACGGCATCCGTCAACTGCGTATAAAATGTCCGCTGAACCTGCCGCGCTTGGAACTCCCGGCGACCATTGACCGTCACTGATAGTAAAGGCATCACAATCACAATAACCCCCAGCAATACCAGCATTAACAGGCCAAATGCCCAATTAAAGTAACCAATACCAATGACCACAAATAGGTACAGTAACCAGCCAATGACCAATGGAAAGACTGTCCGCAAATACAAATTCTCAATGTGGTCAATGTCCTCGGCCAAAATGCTTAAGACATCCCCCGTTTGATGGGTCTGACGAATGGCGACAGCCTGCTTTTCCACGGCCTCATAGAGACGCTTCCGAAAATCAGAAACGATGCGTAGCACCCAATTGTGACTGGTCAGCCGCTCTGCATAGCGGAAAGCTGGCCGGCCAATCCCAAAGGCCCGTGCTAAAACGATCGGGACATAGATCATCAAAATATTATAGGGATGCGTCGCCGCACGACTAATCAGATAGCCCGAGTTAAACATCAGTGCCCCGCCACAGAAGAAGGTCATAAAGCCCAGAAATAGAACTAACGCTAATAGTTTTTTATAGCGCCGCAGATAAGGCATGACCCAATGATCGTGTTTAAATGTCGCAAAGAACCCCTTCATTTGACCGTCGCCCCTTCCATTTCAGACCGTAAGCGAACATATGCCCCACCCTGTTGCTGAAGCTCAGCGGGGGTCCCCTGTTGGACAATTTCACCGTGATCCATGACTAAAATATAATCCATTTCATTCATCCAGTGTAGACGGTGGGTCGCGAAGAAGACCAGATGGTGATCAAAGACGGGTAACATCGTCTTCTTTAGCTCAACTTCGGTCTCAATGTCCAAATGTGCGGTGGGTTCATCGAATAGCAGAATCCGCCGCGAGTCATCTAGAAAGGCCCGTGCTAAGGCAATTCGCTGGGCTTGACCGCCACTAACGCCTCGTGCCCCTTCACCAATTGGTGTATTCAGGCCATCTGGCAGGGTTGCAATCCAATCAGTCAATCCCGCCTTTGCTGCAGCCGCCGTTACATCGGCATCATTCGCCGCTGGTGCATAAAAGGCTAAATTGTCTCGCAAGCTGGCATGAAACAAGTATGGTGCCTGCGGAATATAGACAAAACTATGTTGCCACGCCCGTTGATCCAGATGAGGGACGGTCGTGCCGCGCACCTCAATTTTTCCATCATCCGGGCTGAGAAAACCACCCAGCGTATTAATTAAGGTTGATTTCCCAGAACCGGACGCGCCAATAATCCCAATCTTTTGAAAGCCCTGAACGTTAAAGTTGATGTCTTTCAACGTCGGTGTCTGCTTGTCCCCGTAGCTGACCTCAACATGAGTGAACTTAATCGTGTCCTTAGCCTGCCAAACGGGTTCCCGCGATGCCAATAGGTCCCGATCAGTTGGTGTCTGCCGTTGCAAGATATCCAACACCGCCGTCAACGCATTTTTACCATTCAACGTTGCGTGATAATCATTGGCAAAGTTGCGAATGGGGGCAAAATAATCCGGCGCTAGCGTCAGGATGATCAGCGCTGGCAACAACTGAATCGTATTATTCATCAATCCAAAGCCCAAGAAAACCGCAATGATCGCAATCGATAAGGTCGTGAAGAAATCCAACGCAAACGTGGACGTCATGGCAATGGTCAACGTCGACATGGTTTTCTTCCGGTAGTCTTCACTCACCTGATAGACGTTATTGGCATAGGTTTTATTCAACCCTAATTGTTTCAACGTCGGCAAGCCCCGTAAGGTATCGACAAAGTGATTCGATAACCGTTGATAGCCGGCATACTGACGGTCGGCCTTGGCCTGAGCCGCCAGTCCTAGAATAATCATGAAAAAGATAATCAACGGATAGATTGCCAGGAGAAACAAGGCTTCCTTCCATTGGATTAGGGCTATGTAAATCAAGACAATCCAGGGGGTTAACGACAGATCCAATACCTTACCAATAATCAGCATTAAGTAGGTTTGAATTTTGTCGATTCCTTCCAGTCCCATTGTCACCACATTGCCCGTTCCCTTCTGGGCAACAACACTGGGACCCAGATCAAATAGTTTAGCCATGAACTGCTTCCGCAAGGTCTTCGTGGTCTTTTCAACAAAGGGATACAACAGCCAATTTTTCGCCAGCGTCAGTAGATGACGGGCCAAAAAAACGATGGCAAATAACGCCAGGGGCAGCACAATCGTCCGCACCGATTTGAGCCGCCAGAGATTCACGATGGCAATGGATAAGTACTTTGCCTGAAAAATAATCATAAATGCTTGCACGAACGTCAGCACGGCCATGATCGCCATGGCTGGCTTAACGCCCGGAAACTTAAAAACACGTTGGTCAATCAAAATAACGCCCCCTCAACAAGTAAGTCTTATTGCTATGATACAGCTTTCATCGTTATTTTTCGAGCGCTTACATCCCCGATTTGACCCTCACCATCGCTTACCGAAGATGTTGCATGATAGTATCGAAAAAGCACGTAAGGCCAATCAAAAAGGACGCCGTCCGAAGACGACATCCCCGATTTGATTTCAGTTAACTAAGCATTTTGCTTGGGTGAAGCCAGTCGCTTGTAGAAAACCCAGTAGCTCCAGATGAAGTAGATTAACACGATTGGTAAAATCGTAAACGTGAGAATCGTCATCAAGTGCAGCGTGTAAGGCGAGTTGGAAGAATTCTTAATCAGCAACGAGTTGGCGGGATTATTCGCAATCATAACCCGTGGGAATAACCCATTGAAAATCAAGACCACCACACTGATTAAGGACAGGCCACTACCGATAAAGGATAACCATTCATGATTTCCTAATACACCCCAGTAGGCCAAGACGGTGAAGATAACCAGAGCAACCACAATTGCCGTTGTGGTCATTGGCTTCTTATCAAAGAAGTCGGTAGAGAAGAACAGGAGAATGGCGAAAACCACTTCACCGGCAAACAACACCGGATAAAGAATCTTATTCCAGGACAACGCCCGTTCACGCAATTCCCCAGTCGTCTTCAAACGAATGAAGTTCAACCCATGGACCAGGCAGAGAACCGTCACAGCGACCCCACCTACCACGGAGAAGAGATTGACGTAATCACCGAAATGCGCGGTCATATCACCGTTTTTATCAATGGGCATCCCAGCAATCATCGCGGTAAATAACATCCCGAAGAGGAATGCCGCACAGAAACTACCGATGGTTGAGGCCCATTCCCAGAAGTTACGCCAAGTATCGGTTTTCATATTGGCCCGAAATTCGAAGGAGACCCCCCGGAAAATCAGCGCCGCTAAGATCAGGAATAAAACCAAGTAAAAGCCGGAGAATAAGGTAGCGTACCACATTGGGAAGGACGCGAACATCGCCCCACCAGCAGTGATCAGCCAGACTTCGTTACCGTCCCAGTGTGGGCCAATGGTCTTAATGACCACATCCCGTTCGTCACTGGTCTTGGCGAAACTCTTCACCAACATCCCGACACCGAAGTCGAACCCTTCAAGGAAGAAGAAACCACTAAACAACACGCCAATGAGAATAAACCATAGGAATTGTAGGCTAGTCATGGTTGAACGCCCCCTTCGAGTAAGGATCTAACTCTTTCGTATCGCCAGCTGAATAGCCGTCAGTGTTCTCGACGTCCGGACCAGCCTTTAACGTCCGGTGACAAAGGATAATCATAACGAGACCCATGATGGCAAACATCGCGAAGTAAACGATATTGGTCGTCAGCAACGAGGCCACGGAAACATTTGGCGATACGGCATCCGCGATGGTCAACAGGCCATAGACAATCCAAGGGTAACGCCCAAATTCAGTGACAAACCAACCGGCGGTGTTCACAACGAATGGTAGCCATAGGCAGAGGCCTAAAATGTAGAGGAACCACCGTTGCTTCATAATCAATTGCGAACGCTTGCGGTTAAAGATTAAGCCCACTATAGCGAGTAAAGCGAACAGGGCCCCAGCACCTGCCATGATTCGGAAGCTCCAGAACAGCGTCTTTGTTGGGACGTAGTAGTTCATGTCACTACCGAACTTCTTATCGTATTTCGCGTGCATATCTTTATTAACCTGATTCATGCCTTTAACGGTCCCCGTCGTCTTATGATAACTCAGGAGGTTCAAGACATAGGGAACATCCACGGACCAAGTCGTCTTGTGTTGCTTGGTATCAAACCCGGAAACAGCAGCCCATTCACCTTTGTTGGTGGAGTTCTTGTAGAGCCCTTCCATAGCGGCAAATTTCATAGGTTGGTTGTTAATCAGGTAACGCGTCTGTAAGTCCCCACTGGCAATGGAACCCAGGGAGAAGATCAACCCGATAACCAAGGCAACGTTCAGTGACTTGCGGTAAAAACCAACGTGATCCTTCTTCAGTAACCGCCAAGCAGAGCAGCCGGCGATCACGAAGGCAGCGGTTACAAAAGCCCCGAAAATAACATGTGGAAATTCATTCCACAGCTGGGGATTCCCCACCACTTTACCAAAACTGACCATTTGAACATGACCGGTCTTTTGATTAATGATGTACCCCAAAGGATTTTGCATGAAACTGTTCGCTGCCAGAATCCATAAGGCAGATAGTGAAGACCCGAACATAACGAGCCAAATAAAGAGTGTGTGAACCCACTTGTTGAAACGATCCCAAGTGAACATCCACATTCCGATAAACGTTGATTCCAAGAAGAATGCGGCCAAGGCTTCGATGGCCAGTGGTGCGCCGAAGATGTCTCCCATGAACCGAGAGTATTCGGACCAGTTCATCCCAAATTGGAATTCTTGAATAATACCAGTAACCACACCGACGGCGAAGCTGTAGAGGAACATTTTGCCCCAGAACTGCGCCATCTTTTTGTAATCCTCATCACCCTTGATGGCGTACATGGTTTCCATGACCGCCACCACAAAGGCTAACCCGATTGAAAATGGAACGAAGAAGAAGTGAAAGACAGTGGTCATTCCAAATTGGAACCGCGCTAGGCCCAGGATATCCAGACCAAGATTTAGCATTTTTCTAACCTCCCCAAACGTTATTAGTGTAAATAAATAATTGCTGTCTTGTGTTCATTATATCGAGTGATAAGTCAGTTTTCAATGCCTGGGCCTCAATATCCCAAAGATAATGGATTATATTCGAAATTTATGTGAAAAATGTTCGCTGATTTTCGTAACACATTGAAAAAAGTGTGCTAAATTTAATTAAAATTAATGCATACGCTTACAAATTTCTCGGATAAAATGCACAAAGTCGTGATAAAATATAGATAAGTAATAGGTATGAGGAGGTTTTTCATCATGACAGAACGCGTACTTGCCCTACAACCATTGGCAGCAGAACAACGGACCCAGCTGGAACAGACCGGCGTAGAGATTGTGGATGCGGCAGACTGGGAAAGTCAGTCCCCCATTACCATCATCTTTGGTTGGGATAAGGAAGTGGGTCCAGCCGCATTGATGGCGCCCAACAATCACGTCAAGTGGATTCAAACGGTCAGTGCGGGCATCGATTACCTACCCTTGGACTGGATTAAAGCCCACGATGTGCAGGTAACGAATGCCAGCGGCGTTTATTCACCGGCAATTGCGGAATCAACGTTAGGCTACTTGCTTTACTTTGTTCGGGGCTTCAATGAAGCCGTGAAGAATCAAGCCGGCCACTTTTGGCAACAACCTGCTCGGGATGACCTGAGCCTGCTGGCTAGCCAAAGAGTCGTCATTTACGGGACTGGCAGTATTGGTCAAAGCATTGCCAAATTACTGAATGGCTTCGGCAATCGTCCAGCCGGTGTGAACCGCTCGGGCCATCCAGTGGACGGCTTTGAGACAGCCGTTAGCCTAGACAACGACTACGAGTTACTGAAAAACGCAGACATTGTTATCAACGCGATGCCTGCCACCAGTACCACCGTCCACTACTTCGATGAAACCTTCTTTAAGCAGCTGGATGGGCTCAACGTTTTCGTCAATGTTGGACGTGGCAAGTCGGTCGATCAACAAGCCTTGATGAACGCCCTCCTCTATCAAAACGTGCTCCACGCGGCTTTAGATGTCTTCGAGGAAGAACCACTGGACAAGAACTCACGGCTGTGGGATTATCCAAATGTCCTGGTCACGCCACACGAGACCGGTTTCGCTAAGGAAAACACCAAGCCCATTCTGGGGATCTTTGAGAAGAACCTGTCAGCCTGGTTGAATGATGGGAGCTTACCGGTTAATTTGACGGATGTGTCTTTGGGCTACTAAACAGTCTAAACGTTAACTTTAAAATAAAGGGTGTCATCGCTGACAACGGTCAATTTTTGCCAGGCGGTGACATCTTTTTTATGGTCGGTTGTAAGCTGCGCGACTCCCGTTCAAGATCACGATAAGCTGTAGCTATCAATATTTATCATAAGTAACTCATTGATGTAAAATCACGCGTATCCCCCTCGTCACGTACATGATACCGCGCTCAAAAATATAATTGTATTACCATCTTTTTGCAGCTTTACAAAATTAATACAAAAAATCTACATCCCCACTACATTCTCCTGTTACGCTAGTTTATGTCTTAAATTTACTGACCCAATTAGGAGGAATCACATACATGCACCGATCAACTATTGTCAAATCATTAAGCCTCGCCGGCGTCGTTCTATCACTAATGAGTGTGGGTGTGCCCAGCGCATCAGCAGCCACTGCGACCGCACAAACACCAGTGACGACCGAAACGACCACCACGGGAAACCAGACTAGCAATAGCACGACCGATCAACCACACGTCACAGAAGAACCCACTGATCCCGTTGCCCTTTATGGTAACGTTAACGATACGCTGATCAAACTAGCGGGAACTAAAAACACCCGTGACATCGGCGGCTACAAAACCGCGGATGGTAAATGGCAGATTAAAAAGAACCGTTTAATTCGTTCTGACAACTTAAATAAGATTAACAATAATGACAAGCGGATTCTTTCTGCTGATCGCCACGTAACTTCTATTGTTGACTTCCGAACGGATGGCCAGATCAGTGGTCTTCCCGATCAACACATCGCTGGCGTAGACAACACCAGCATTTCTATCCTGGGTGAAAAAGCCTACACCGACAGTATTGCGTTGAGCGAAGAATTTTCCGGTGACGGTGGCTTCTACGTTCAACAATTGGAATTCGGCCAATCCGCTATCCAGGGCTACAACCGCTTCTTAAACATGCTTCTGCAAAATAACTTTGCTACGTTATACCACTGCTCCTCAGGTAAGGACCGAACTGGTATCGCGACGGTTCTGATCATGACGATCCTGGGTATGGATGAAAAGACCATCACCAATGACTTCATGCAGTCGGCTCAAACGGGTCGAACGGTTAAGCTCAGCTGGCTCAAGGAATACTTCCGCGAAATCAAGACGCGCTACACGACGATGGATCGCTACATCACCAACGTCATCGGTTTCTCCCGTCCACAACAGGAAAAGATGCGCGCCATGTACTTAGTCTCCGCTGATGGGTTGAACCTGCCTTACCAGGAAAATGATCAGGTTGCGCCAACGCCAGCACCGGCGCCAACTAACCCTGTACCGGCACCTGCTAAGCCAGCGCCAGTTCCAGCCCCTACGACGAAACCAACGTCTGAGGCTGCAAAACCAACTAATAAGCCAACTGTCGGTCATGCGGCGGACACTGCCGTCCCAGCGGCAAAGCCTGACAAGGCCCCTCACAAAGCCAAGAAGGTCAAGGGTAAGATTACTTCAAGTAAGAAGCTTAACACGAAGTATGTCTACCACCTGAAGAGCAACAAGAAGTGGTTTAAGGACGCTCACCTGCAAAAACTTCTGGGCCACACGAACAAGAAATATAAGCGGACAACTTGGAAGTTGACTAACGTTGAACGTATTAAGATTAAGAGTAAAACTTACACTTACTACAAGGTCAAAGATCATGCTGGTCATAAGGCTTGGATTTTGAAGGCTTATGTAGTTAAGATCACGACACATACGACTGACCATCATAAATAAATAACGCGCTAAAAGCCCATGAAAAAGCCGGTAGTCTTGGCTTTTCATGGGCTTTTACACTACTTATCTCCTAAATTTACCAACTTAACTTATGAACAAAGTGAAGAGCTATTTAATAGTAAAAATTGACTGTTCATGCGATAATTATTACGAGAAGCTGATTTTCTCATATTCACAATAATGTAACTGTTAGAGCTTTGAAATTGGAGGGGATTTTTTGAACTTTTGGGGAAGTTTCAAATTATTTTTCGCAGTTGCTGTGGGAACAATCATTTTGGGGATCAATGGTTCACCGTTAGTATCGCGATCAAACCAAATTGTGGCTCAGGCCGATACAACGATAAACGTTCAGGACCAAGGTATGACGGGTGACAATAAAACTGCTAATAATATTGCTTTACAAAACATTATAAACCAACATTCTGATGGCGACTTGACCATTCACGTTCCTAAAGGAACTTATCTATTTGACTCCGGTGCTATTAAACTACACTCGAATATTACTTTTGAATTCGACAAAGGCGCTATCTTCCGAATTACTTCTGGTCACATGCTGTGCTTTGTCTATCCAAGCCCTAAAGCTGGGTACAATGGTGGAATTAAAGATGTCAAATGGGAAGGAGCTACCTTCCAAGGAGACAATGCTTTATCAAAACAAAGCTTTTTCACTCAAAGTGTGCACCACGCATCAAATGTAACATTTGATAAATGCTCTTTTTACAATGCAGAAGCACCTACTGGTCACTATATTGATCTAGATGGAAGCCGCAATATCAACATTAAAAATTCGAGCTTTACAGGTTTCAACGGAACATCGACTCAAGACTTTAAAGAAGCCATACAAATCGATTATTCTAATCCTAATGCTATGTCCTACCGAAATTCCGGAGATCATTATGACAATTTACCAACTTACAACGTAAGAGTCAGTCATAATATTTTTTTACCAATTTACAGTAACTCTGGAAAAATCATCTCATATGCACCAAATCCCATTGGTGAACATGCTATTTTTAATAAGGGCAAAGCCGGAATCATTCACGATATTCACTTCACTCATAACACTGTCACTGATCCTAAACCATTGATGCAAAAAGATAATGCCACTATTCGATTCATCGATGTCTCTAATCTCTGGATTGAAAATAACAATTTTGTCAACCATCAGGTTATACGAACTGGCAATTATATCTGTCTTAGTAATCTTTTAGCTAACTATAAAATGAAAAATTTAAATATTAAAAGTAATTCCTTCATCAATATCAATCCAAACAAAGAATATATTTTTCTTAACAACGCCAATCCAAAAAATCCCATGTTAAACGTTAATATTACTGGGAACAACGTAGTAAATAAAAATGCAAAGGTTCCTTTCGTCAAAGAAAATTTCCCAATAAATTCGACTACAACTAAAATTTCTAACAACAAAGTTATCCATCGCCACGTATAAAATCATTATTTGTAATGTACTTCTGATGTTGCGTAATCACAGTGTGATTACGCAACTCTTTTAGATCAAAGGCAAGATGAATCCTTAATCTAAACCTACTAAAGCCGCCAGAACCGCAACTTAGTCTGTTCGACGACTTTACTTTTGCCTTTGATGCCCTTCATCGATCTACTCAAGTATTTATAAATCAAGATGCTATAGATAGAATCTCAACTATTCCTTAGAGTATCTAGAAAACTTTCAATTTCTGCTAAGTAGCTGCGTCTTCTGTTTAATACTGTTATGAGTCACGTAACGTCCTAATGTTTAACAACACTTCCGAGTTTTGTAGCAATTCGTATGCCTATTGTGGTTCATTATCAATGTTAAAGGTGTAGACAACTGCACTACGCTAGTAACACGAATGTACTTATGATAATTTTTTAAAGAATAAAAAAACATCTGTTGTTGGTAATCAAGCAACTTGATTACCAACAACAGATGTTTCATAACCTCAAAACTTTGTATGTTCAAATCTATAGCCCCGTCATTTGACAGGTATTTAATTCAATTATAATGGTACCTATGATATGCTCCACAATCTATATTTACATGGAAATATTAATTTTTGACAACATTCAAAACAAGACAAAAATAAATGCCCATCATTAATCTTAGGAAAGAATAAGCTAATCAAGGAAAGTTACTTGTATTACTAAAAACGGCTGCTGATCCTGTTGACTTATACGGAAGGCCCAACCCATCTCGAATATGATTTGTGACACGTTGCAGTTCTTTTTTATGCATCATTTCCATATCCTGACCATTCATTTCCTTGCCATGCCCCTGAAGATGAGTCTCTTTGACTATCTTATCAGAGGAGCGGTAATCCTTAGCCAACTCCGTTAAATTATTAAAGTTCAAGTCAGTTTGAACTTGACTCGACAAAGAGTTTAAAAATGATCGATTTAGAAGCGTTGAAATTGAACCACTCTTCTTTACTAAAGCCACCAAAACAGATCGCTGCCGCGTTTGCCGTCCATAGTCGTTGTTGGGATCATCATACCGCATACGTGAATAAGCTAGAGCCTCTGCCCCATCCATATGGGTCTTAGCTCCCTTCTTAAATGTATATCCCTCATACTTAAAAGATAATGTCGGTACAACTTCGATACCATTGACTTCATTGATGACTTTCTTCATTCCACCCATATTAATCAATGCATAAAAGTCAATTGGAATATTTAACATCTTCTGAACAGTCTTAATCGTTGTTTTAGAACTCCCCCAAGCATACGCTGCATTAATCTTTGACGGCGCACGATTCTCGAATCCAGGAATTGCTACGGCTGTATCACGAGGAATACTTGTGACCGTTGTTTTATTTTTATCAGGGTTTAATGTCACAATCATCATACTGTCTGTTCGCCCTTTATAAGTCCGGTTGAGTGCTCCTGTGTCAGTCCCTAAAAGAAGAATAGAGATTGGCTTTTTTCTTTTAATTTGTTGACTCACATTACGCTGTTTGTTAACACCAGAGGCTTTAAAGGACCTGTTCACAGTAGACTCAATGTTACGATAACTTTCCATTCCATAAGCTACACCAGCAACAATAAAAATCAAAATTATAATTAAAATAGCATTCCTAAATATATGTTTCTTCTTAGTATGTTGCATTTAGATACCTCCACTCATATCTATCTTAAAAATGTTCTTTGTTAATCTTTCAATAAGAGAAGTGCCCTTTTTATTATTCCGGCACGTAAAATAATCAATATTAAGACATAAATAACCATCCCAATAATAACCTCTACCGTCAATGCCAACCAAGAGCTAGCCAATTGTCGATCCATAACTTTTACGACTACAAACATCACCACTCCCGCTGTTAGGTACTTACTTGTACCAGCAAACAACTTATTAGCTTTGATCTGATTACGAACAATCCACAATTGGTAAACCGTGACTGTCAACTCTGAAAGGACCGTTGCTACTGCAGCTCCTACACCTCCCCACAGAGTAATCAGAGGGATGTTTATAATAATATTAACGATAGCACCAAGAACAACTGACACTGTATAAGGCTTTGTCTGTTTCGTAGGTAAAAGATACTGAGTTCCAACCGCATTACTCCAAGCAATCAATATAATTACGATTGATTCTATTGTCATCAGTAAGGTCACTGGTCTAAAACGATCAGTAAAAAAAAGTGGAACAAACTTTGACGCCACAGCCATTATTCCAAAATACATCGGAAATGCAACTGCCGAAACAAAAGAAAAACTCTCATACAAGTAGTTTCGCGTCTTTTCATGATCACCGTTAACAAATGCATTAGCCACATGCGGAAGCATAACTGTTCCCGTTGCCGTCACAATGGCCAAGATCATTTTTATAATTTTATCAGATTGATCAAAATACCCTGCCGCTTGAACTGATGTCATCACGCCCAGCATTGTTTTATTAACGACTAAATAAACTTGAGTTGCAATCTGGGGAATAAACAATGCCAAAGATGGTAATAAATGACGACCGACATTTAACTCGTTAAAGACTGGTCGACCAATATACTTTCTTAGACTAGGAAATAGAGTCAAATTCCCTAACAACAACGAAATTGACAGGAGTAAAATATACAAGCCAAGATCCGATTCATTTTTTACAAAAGTAAAAATGCTAATCAACGTGACAATTTTTACAACTAAATTTCGTAATACTGTTACCGCGAAATCTTCGACACCCATGAAAAACCATGAAATGTCAAAGGCTGCCGCAAGTAAAGATGCAAATTGTGCCAAGTAATATACATGGTAACGACTCGTCGACATCAAGAACACAAAGAAAGCTAACGAAGCCAATAAAATAGTCAGAATACGCATTAAAAATATTTCATAAAAGTTTCTGGTCAGCTCTTGATAATTCCGGCGAGCATAAGCAATTTGTCGATTACCATACAAGTTAACACCCATACTACCAAAAAGAATGAAATATTGAATAATTGAGTTAGTATAGGCACTAATTCCTATCCCAGTTGGCCCTAAAACACGAGATAAATAAGGCGTAGTAACCAAAGGAACCAATAAAATAAATACCTGATAAAAAGCATTATACAAATAATTCCGAACGACCTGCATAAGATCACCTAATCCCCAAACTCTCGGTGAACAACCTGCAGTGCAGCCATAATAGTCTGATCCATATTATAATAACGATATTGGCCAAGCCGTCCACCAAAAACAACATTGGGCACTTTAGATTTTGCCAGATCTGTATACTTCTTATATAAGGACCTGTTTTGCTGATCATTTATAGGATAATACGGCTCATCTCCTTGATGCCAAGCCTGAGGATATTCATAGGTAATAACCGTTTTTCCTTTATTTCCCTTGCCAAACTCAAAATGCTTATGCTCAATGATTCGAGTGTATGGATGATCAGCATCCGTATAATTAACCACCGCATTTCCTTGATAATTATCCACATTTCTCACTTCTGTCTCAAATTTAAGACTTCTGTACTCTAAGGCACCCAATTTATAATCAAAAAATTGATCAATCATTCCTGTATAAATCACCTTAGCCCCGTGCTCAATGCCCTCATCACGATGTTCAAGATAATCAATATTAGTTTTTACGTTGATCAAACTACTATCTAAAAGTTTTTCAATAATTTGCGTATATCCCCCGATCGGAATACCTTGGTATGGATCATTAAAATAGTTATTATCATATGTAAAACGCACTGGCAATCGCCGAATAATAAATGAAGGTAATTTGGTTGCCGACCGCCCCCATTGCTTTTCAGTATAGCTTTTGACCAGTTTTTCATAAACATCCGTTCCAATTAAAGAGATTGCCTGTTCTTCAAGATTTGTTGGCTTACTAGTCAGCGAAACTGCATTCTTCTGTTCCTCAATCTTAGCCTTAGCCTCATCAGGTGTGATAACCCCCCAAAGCTTATTAAAAGTATTCATATTAAAGGGAAGATTATAAATTTCACCATGATAATTGGCAATTGGGCTGTTAATATATTGATTAAATTCAGCAAACTGTTGTACATAATCCCAAATATTTTTCATCTTTGTATGAAAAATATGTGCTCCATACATATGAACTTGTATGCCCTCAATTTCCTTTGTATATATATTTCCACCAATATGATCTTTTTTTTCAAATACAGTAACATGCTTACCACGTTTTGCTGCCTCATATGCAAATACTGCGCCAAACAATCCCGAACCAACAACCACATAATTAGACATAAACACACTCCCTCTGTACTAATAACCCAATCTACACGTTTTTTTCTCTTTGAACTCTGAACTTTTTATTTAAAAAAAGTAACCAGTCAAGAATCATCCAAATTACGATTGTCTTGATAAAACCAGAATTAAATATATTTTCATAAAATTTATTTGAAAAGAAGGATAGTACTAGCGCTGCAACAATCTTCGAATAAATTAAAACTGATATTGAAACACCTCTATTGCTAAAATGCTTGAACGTTTTAAAAGATATCTGACTTATTATAGCCATAATTCCTACCAAAAAGGGCACCCCTGCATATCCAAAATCATAGACAAATGGATAAAATGTTGTGTACACATTGCCCAAGCTTAGGCCATTAACGCTGAGAAACGGTAAATCTAAAGTATAATACTGTGAATTCACTCCAATATAAGGCGCCAAGGCCTTATGAAGAAAAATGAATGTTTGCCCTCCAAAAATACCATCCTGTACTGGAAAAGTACCTTGTAAGAATATATCAAGATTTTTTATTTCGGCTCCAAAATAAATGGCTAGATAATATCCAAAAGAATACTCGGAAGTGTCTCTACCCATCATCGAGGCCAAACTTTGAAATGAAAATACAACTAGTATGAACAACAATGATGCAATAAAAACTAATTTCAAATTTCCTTTAGTACTCCAACTATTCTTTTTTTTAAGAAATGCGTACACATAGACGGCTAAACATATCATCAACGTAAGCAATGCACTTCTTGCCCCCAAAAGGACGCTGTTAACAGCACTAAAAAAAACAATTAGCAATGAGAAGAAATCTAACTTTTTTTTCTGAGCCCAACGCTTAACAATAACAAATCCGAAAAAATAACCTGCCGCATCAGTAAACGTTCGTAGTAAATTCAATACTCTAGGCAAGCTTGTATCAAAGTTTCCACTATTACTCAACGATTGTGCCCTGTATAGAGAAATTGACTCAGGCAAGCTACCTGCTGGAGAAATTATCCTCACTTCATGTATTGAATACACAATCGTAAATAGCTCTATTAAAACTATTATTAATAGTTTCCATGTTTCAATAGGTTCAAAAGATCTGACCGTATTTTTACTTTCCTTTTCAAAACTAAATAGCTCGTTCGTAAATAACGCAACAATAATAAAAGTAAAAACGCCACCAATTATGACCCAAAAGGTATTATCATGCAGGTTTAAACTCCATTCATCTCTATACATATATGCCCACACAACACCGAAAAAAATTGAGGCCGTAAATAAAGAAGACGGAGCCAAAAGCTCATATTTATTTAAAACATAACTGAGAAGAAGTAGGGAAAAGAGCAAGACTATTAACAATAATAACATTTGCTACCTCCTTCAATAAAATGATCGGCTTTATATCATGCTCACGGAATAAATCTACTCATCTTAGCTTCGATAAAACCGAATTTCGGGATTAAAGAAGGCTCCTTTGTATAAACCTTTACATAACATTCCTATTTTCTTCCATTTCAAACGATCGTTAGATTTAATTAGCCTAGTGAGTGTAACCAATGATTTAAAGAAGAAGATCCATCCCCTATTTTCCATTCTAGAATTATAAAAAGAGTTGCGATAACTGTAAAAGTATCTAGCTAGCTTTTTTTCTATTTTTTCATTTATAATATCCACATTCAGATTCTGTTGTGTTTTATGAACTACATGACTATTCGCAACAAAATATCCCTGATGATCACTACTCATTCTTTGTGTGTACTCCGTATCATCTCCCCAAATAAAAAATTCAGGAATTGGCAGCCCATACTTTTTTACATCAGTAGATTTAACTAAAACCGAAACAAACGTACCCGATCTAACCGCAATTAATCCATCATCAACCTTCTCAGACCAAAATTTTTCAGGCATCAGTTGATTCATTTTGGCAGAGGTACCATCTTTCCACCGAACATTACTTGAAAGAAATCCCCAATCTGAATCCAACACTCGGTCTGCATCTAAAAGCCTGCTAAGTGTATTTTGGTCTGCAATAGTATCATCATCCATAATCCAAAGATAATCCGGGTTAAGACTCATTGAATGCTTGATTCCTTCAAAGAATCCGCCGGATCCACCAATATTTTTCGAAAGCCTAACATAATTCACACGGAAATGATTATCTGCAATACTTTCCATATAATCTTGCGTATCGTCAGAACTATGATTATCAATAACCAACACTTCACTAACTGGACTATTCTGCTTCAAGATTGCTCTTACACACTCTTTGAGATATTCCACTCTATTATACGTAACTACAATTGCCACTACTCTTTTCACAACATATCCCCCCTCTTTTAAATTTACATTACCGATTACTATCTGAAATAACATTTCTCATGAGAGAAACCACACGATGGCTTGCTAAACCATCCTCCACTATACTCAGCTTTCCATAAAACCTTCTCAGCTTCAAAGCATAGACATTTGCATCGAAATCATTTATCTTTTCACTTAATTCATCAATATTATTTGCAACTGGAAATGGCAGTTTCTCTCTCCTAAAGTATGTCGATCTAATCTTTGAAAAGGATTTCCAATCCTCCATCAGTAAGAAAACTGGTTTCTTGGTCAAAGAAAAATCAAACATAGCTGATGAATAATCAGTAACAAGTACACTGGCAACCGAATAAAGCTCAATTATATCAGGAAATGAAGTAGCATCAATGACACCATCAAGCCCTAGACCAATATCTTTAATATTCGGATGCAGCTTTAAAATGATTTTCCATTCACCACCAAACCTGTCAGCAAATATTTGCGAAATTCTCTTAAAATCAATTCTATAAATACGGGTATCACCGTTATCTCTGAAAGTAGGGGCATAGAGTACATAATGCGTCTTTGGATCCAATCTCAAGGCGTTGATGGCCTGCATCCTCAAATTAGCACTTTCGGTTAACAACTTATCTACTCTGGGCGTTCCGGTAGTTCTAATTTCTCCATCATACCAAAACGCGTTTCTACATATCTCTTTTCCAAAAGAACTGTTCGTCAATAGATAGTCGATCATTTTTGAATCACGCTGAGCTGTTTTTATATACTTATCAGATAGTGTACTTTCAATATCCTTTTCAATTTTTTTAAATGGAATCGATCCGTGCCAAGTCTGAATGTATACCTGACCCCGTCTCTTCACAACGAAGTTTTGTTTACGTGTGTTATCTACCCATATTTTTGATGTAGCCAACTCGTATAAAAAGCGTAGAGTGTTATACTTCACACTTCTTATGCCATCGGGCAAAGTCACTTCTCCGGGAGCTCTTAAAACAAAGACACAATCGACTTTCAAGTTTTCATCAATCACTTGCTTAGCAATATACTTAGGATTATCAGAAAAAGAGCGAGCCGAAAATGCAGAAAATAGTATTTTATTTTTTTTAATTGGAAATATCCAAAAAAGCTTTATTATTAGTGTTAGTAGTGGCTTTACATACTGCTTTATTTTCATAAGGCTCTCCTTTAATAAAACTGAATCTAAGCTAAGTCGTATTCTTTTTCAATCTTATCAATTGTGTAGCTTATCAAATACCCTTCCTTCAAAAAACATGACTTGAATAATTCAAAATCTTCACGATCAACACTATTTTTAAGCGAACTATTCATCTGATCACACCATACACTCACTGGATCACTCAGCTTTAGAAATGTTACTTGATTTGTAATATTCAAATCATGGTCAACAGAATCTGAAGCAACAATAGGAATACCTGCTGCCTGTGCCTCCATACCAATAAAGGGCATCCCTTCATATAAAGATGGCATCATCAAAATATCCATCGCTTGAAGTAAGTTGGGAATATCATTTCTATTCCCCAGAAACTTCACTCTACTTTTTATACCCAAATCTCCAGTCTCATTTACCAACTGCTTCTTTAAAGAGCCTTCTCCTGCAATTAGCAAAAGGGAGTTTGGATTTCTATCAAGATAATTCTTAAAAATCTTCAACAAGAAAGCATGATTCTTTTGTTCTTCTAATCTTGCAATACTACCAACAACTACCGTGTTAGAATCAACATGTAGTCTATTTCTATAATTATCTCGAATCGTTTTCGAAAAACGATATTTAGACACGTCAATACCATTCTTAATGTCTACCACATGATACTTATTCATAAATTCTTTCCCAAACATCCATTTACTGGCCTCTGTTGAGCAACTCCATCTATCAGTCGTAAAGATCTGTTGTATGGGACGCATAAAGAAATGCATGAATTTGCCAGAATCACTACCATTGTGACTATGAACAATAAATCTTACATTCTTCTGAAAAATAATTGGCCAGCAATATAGAAAGGTCTTTGCCGAACACTCATTAGCATGTACGATGTCATATTTATGTGTGAAATAAAATTTAATAATATCAAAAAACCAGCCTATTGGATGATGTCGCACAGACCGCACTTTAAATACATGACGGGCTTTTTTTATATTCTTAGAAAATTTTTCATCCACATCTTGAAAAAGTAATAAGTCGATAGAATATTTACTTCTATCGACTCTATCTAGTAAATTCATAATAAAGGTTTCAATCCCACCAACGCCACTTGTCATACCAATTAACAATATCTTCTTCATACTGATTCACTCATTTCCCTCAAAGACTGTCTATCATTTTCCCAAATGATTCCGCCATCATTCTAATTGTGTATCCGGCATTTTCAATTGTCTTTATATTCCTTTTGGAGTTTTCAGCCCGTGCGGATCTGGATTCAGTAATCTCATTAACCCAGTCATCAATCTTATCAATTGAAATTTCTCTGACGGTATCTGTCAGCTGAACCTCAACCGGTATATTCTTAGAACAAATAGAAGGCAATCCATTTGCCTGCGCCTCTAACAATGCGTAACCAAATCCTTCTGTTTTAGACGGAAAAATAAACTCGTCTAATGCTGAATACCATTCATTTAAATTTTCCACAACACCAAAGAAACAAACTTGATTCTCTAAGGATCGGCGATGGACAATTCTCTTTAATTCTTCATACATAGGTCCTCTGCCAAACATACACAATTTATAATTGGAATTTACATCCGATAACCTTTCAATCAGCTTGATCGCAAAAATCGGATTTTTCCTTTCTTCCAAAGTACCGACAAAACCGATTAATAAGTCATCCTCTGTATAACTATTCTCCAACCTGAGGCTTTTCCTCTTACTCTCATCATACAAAAATTTCTGGGCATCTATGCCATTCTTTAAAATGCCAACCCTTTTTGAACTCCCAAACATCCAGTTAGCCGCATCAACTGATACCGCCAACATCACATTACTACATCTTTTAAAGATCATCCTACCAAAGCGATTAACCAATCCCAGTAAAATCTTTTGAAAAATCGTCGGAGTCTTACTGTAATAAACATTGTGGCTTTGTACAACGATTTTCGCATTAGTGTACATTTTTGCAAATAAAACTCCAAAAAAATTCCACGAAGCAGAGTAGTTAAAGTGGATTATGTCAAAACTAGAAGAATGTTCCTTAAAAAAAGCTCTCATTTGAAGAATATGCAAAAGAATATCTTGCGTAATTGGTACAACATCGAATTTTTGCCAAGATTTATTGCATATAATCCTATCCATATTCTTTTTCCCCGAATAAGATAAGCAACTAATCTCATATTTATCAGTGGAGGCCATTTGGGAGTATAAGGACATAATATATCCAGTTAGTCCACTTCCTTTTTGATAATCTCCCACAACTAAAATTCTTTTCATACATTTCCTCCATACATAATAAAACCAATTTAAAAATGAGTTACCTTCCCACCTAAATTTAACTTTCGAAGCATAAAAAAGAAAACTTTTTTAACTGGATGTCGCTTACCCAATTGTCTCCATTGAACCTCTCCATAATTAATTTCATTTTTATCTATCCACACGTCCATAAGTAATTCAGAAAGGTAGCCAAAAACCCTCTTCTCCTGATCGGAATAACCACTAATGTCAATTCTAATCTCTAATTGATGCAAGACCTCAAAAATCCACTTACAATAATCATCAAATTTTTCGCGCTTCATTATGAACATGTTAAACATATGAGCCTGACGTCTTCTCATAACATCATCAAAACTAATTAAATAATCTGGGCATGTATCAGATATTACTTCACGTAGCTTTAACAGGGGCATTTTTTCATGAGCATGCACGTAATGAGAATAATTAGATTCAATATAATACTTTCGTACATTAGGCAAAACGACATCGTACTTTTCTAGCATGTGCGTTACATCCGAAAGTTTCAAAACATCCTCTAATTTTCGGGATCGTTTTAAGAAGAACATTCTTCTATAATGCACTAAGCCAATCGCATCTACCCCTGTTAAATTTTTCCATGCCCAGTAAACTGCTGTCAATTCATTATAATTAGTATTTTTATAAGAAATATTTTTCCCTTCATCATCCCGTTGATAAGTAATTCCCGAACGATAATTTTGCTTTGCCCCAACCAAGACAGGCAAATATAAGGTCTTATCATCTGGCATCGGAAAAGCCTTATGGGCTGCCACTAAAATTTTTACTTTAATAATTAGCACTCCTTCAAAGCTAGTATGCACCATTGGGTTTAAAAAAAACAAATACAGTATGTATGAGTATCCATAAATCAAACCTAATTCCACGATGACTTATATAAGCCAAATCTAGACGGAGCATCTCATCAAAACTAGCATTATTTCTGACGGTAACCTGCCATAGACCTGTACATCCTGGTTTCACAATTAACCGTTGCTTATCATAATCCGTATACTCTGCAACCTCACGTGGCAGAGGTGGACGCGGCCCTACTAGACTCATCTGCCCCAATAGCACGTTTACTAATTGAGGCAATTCATCCAAACTATATTTACGAATAAAACGACCCACAGTCGTCACGCGTGGATCTTCCCTCATTTTAAACATTGCGCCATCAACATCATTAAGTTTCAATAACTTCTTCAGTTTTTTATCGGCATCAACAACCATTGATCGAAATTTATACATTTTAAACTTTTGCTGGTGCTTGCCCAACCGTACTTGTGCATAAAAAACTGGTCCAACGGGATCCTCTAATTTAATAGCTGTCGCTACAATTAGAAAAACCGGTGACAATACTGCTAGACCAATCAAGCTCGCTACGAAATCAAAAATTCGTTTACCAACTCGATATATGTATCGGTGCTGTTCATACTGAACATCAACCGCTAGGGATTTAAGCTTTTCATTGCTATACTCCATTAGAACAACCAGAACCTCCGTTTCTTCTTCACCGCCGAAATTCTCTTCACTTCCGGCATCACGACATCATCCCCATTAACAATCGCTTTGGCATTTTCATTAAACGTCTGTGCACCCTGCTCCCCAACCTGGTCTACTAGCTTATCAAATGCGGCATCCATCAAGAAACGACGACCCTCAAAGTTATGCGCATCAGATGAAAAAGCAAATCCCAAGTTGGCGTTAATAATCTTTGCTGTTAAATTCTTAACGCTATCACCGAAAATACCGAGATAGCTACTACTTGTAAGCTGTGTCAGACATCCCATCTCAACAAAATCATACAGGCGGTCCGGATCTTTTTGAAAGCCATGGTTTCTTTCCGGATGCGCAATCACTGGCGTAATCCCCCGTGCCTGTAGCTCAAAGATCATGTCTTCGGTATACTCTGGAATCCCACTGTGCGGCAATTCCAATAACAAATACCGGCCACCCTCATCCATAAACAAAATATCATCCGCGTCCAACGCCTTTAGGAGCTCTCCAGTCAAATGGACCTCCTGTCCCGGGAACACCGTCAGCGGTATTTCCGTAGCGTCCAACGCAGCCTGGAAGGCATCTGTTTTAGCAATGACATCTTGTTTATGGTTCAGATACATCCCATCCATATGATGCGGTGTCACTAAAATATGCGAGATACCTTGTTTAACAGCCACTCGTGCCATTTCCAAGGACATCTCCATATCCTTCGAACCATCGTCAACACCCGGCAAAATATGACAATGTAGATCAATTAATCCCATTACTTACCATCAGTCCCATAATATCCACCATAGTTACCACCATAATAGCTACCACCGTAATAGCCCTCAGACTTCTGAGCCGTTACACGATTCATCACTGCACCCAAAATATTGGCGTGCACTGTCTCTAGCAATTGCTTAGCCCGCCGCACACCGTTCTTATCAGCAATCCCTTGTGGAACAACTAAAATAGTGCCATCGGTTCGAGCAGCCAATAACTGTGAATCTGTCACCGTATTGACTGGCGGCGCATCAAAAATGATTAAATCATACTTTTCACTTAGCTTATCGATCAACTGCTGAACACGATCGCTACCCAACAGTTCTGCCGGATTCGGTGGGATCGGCCCACTGCTAATCACATCCAGATTATCGATAATTGTCGGCTGAATAACAGCCGCTAAATCCATCGCCTGTGAAAGATAGTTGGTCAGACCCGCGCGATTGCTAACGCTAAATGATTTATGTACAGTTGGTCGCCGCAAGTCAGCATCAACGAGAATAACCTTGGTTCCTTGATCGGCCCAAGTGACGGCCATGTTGTTACTGACGGTCGATTTTCCTTCTGAGGGTTCCGAGGATGTAAACAAAACCGACTTCAGGTCCTTCCCCAAAGAGGAAAATTGGATGTTGGTTCGAACCGTTTTAAACTGTTCCGATATCTGTCCTGCAGGATCAGTATAGGTAACCAGACCAACCCCATACTTTAGGCTTGTGTCATCTAATTTCTTTTTCCGGCTCTTAAACCATGCCATTGTCATCACCTACACCCTTCTACGCCGTTCTCGTGTCTCGACATCACCCTTGCCATCAGTAATCAATACGCTAGATTCTGGGCGATGAACGTGACCAATTCTTTTCTTCACATCAACCTGATCAATCTCACTGATCACGCCCAAGCTGGTTAACCCCAACTCATCCGTCAAGAACGCTTCCGTGGTGACGGTTCGATCGGTCACCTCTCGAATGAAAGCCAACATAATTCCCAATAGTATCCCCGCAACAATTCCAACCAATAAATTCAAGGCTTTCCTAGGACTCACTGCGTCGTAATCTGGCACTGCACGTGAGACAATTGAAACGTTATTCACGCTCATCATCTTCACAACTTTCTGCTTAAAAACTTTAGCCGTTTCATTAGCGATTGCAGCTGCCGTCTTTGCATCTGTCGCAGTTGCCGTTACCGAGAAAACTTGTGAGTTGGTTTCATTACTGATCTTAAGTGCGTCCTTAATCCCTGCCATAGAACCCGGATAGCCTGGATAGTCGCTGACCGTCTTATTAACCGTGGTCAACACGGTTGGACTGGTAATGATATCCTTATATGTACTAATCATCTGAACGTCAGCCTGCACCTGTTGAAGTTGTGCTCCCTGATTTTCTGGCGAAAGCTTGCGGTTGACCAAAATTTCCGTCGTCGATTCGTATTTAGGCGTCATCACAAAAAAAGTGATAAAAATAGTGGCTATGAAAACCACGAGTGTTGTGACACCAATCATCTTCAAATGTTTCCACAAGATACCTATAATCTGCATCAAACTTATTGTCTGTTCTGAATCCATATTCTCCTCCAACACTACAGTTTGTTTATCGAACTTACTAAAGCCACTCAAAAACGACAACAAGAGAAATGTTATCACTCAAGTTAATTAATATCAATGACATTTATGCATAACTGTATAATCACAGCTAGAATATTATTGTTCAACCATCTTATTATACTATAATATATTGTCCGCAATTAATACATTCTCATTACGCTTTTCCTGTCACATCCGACACGCCTTGTCTAAATTTGTTCGGTTTTCCCGTGATAAGTCAAAAGGCACCCACCACAACTGATCGTTGTAGTGGGTGCCTTTTGATTGCATCATTATTATTTAGTAACCGCCAGTCCCACCATTCGAATCTCCGGTGTTCCCGCTGTTACCGCTATTTGTCGTATCTGTACTGGTCGTCGTTGCTCCTGACGTACTCATATCCGCAATCGTCCCGGTCTTCTTGTAAGCCAGGCTTAAGCCATTTCGGATATAATTGGTCACTCGCTGTAGTTCGGATTTCGAGGCCACTTCCATACTTTGACTGTTAATGGTCTCACTCGTTCCCTGCAGGTGAGTCGTCTTGATATGCTTCGTTGCCGACAGGTAATTCGTGGTCAGCGCCGTCAGATCGTTAAAGGTCAAGTCGGTCTGTGTCTGCTTCGTCAGTGAGCTAATAAACTGCTCGTTCAGCAAGGTGCTAACCGAGCCAGACTTCGCCAGCAAGGCCATGATCACCTTTCGCTGCCGCGTTTGCCGACCGTAATCTCCCTGTGGATCGTCGTCCCGCATCCGCGCGTAAGCCAGGGCCTGTTTCCCGTTCATGTGGGTCTTAACGCCCTTCTTAAACGTGTAGCCACCATAGCTAAAGCTCAGCGTCGGCGTCACCGTTACGCCCCCGACCTCATCAATAATTTTTTCCATCCCACCCATGTTAATGATGGCATAGAAATCAATCGGCACGTTCAGCATCTGTTGAACCGTGGTGATGGCCGTCTTGGACTTCCCATAGGCGTAAGCCGCATTGATCTTCGAGATCCCATAGTCTTCGTAACCCGGAATCGTGATGGCCGTATCCCGTGGAATACTCGTGATCGTGGTCTTATCGGTCTTCGGATTAATGGTGACCACCATCATACTATCCGTCCGTCCGGCAAAGGTCCGTCCCAGAGCCCCCGTATCGGTTCCCATCAACAAAATCGAAATGGGCTTCTTCCCCGATAGCTGTGCATCCACGTTCCGGAGTTTCTTCGCTCCAGACGCCTTATAAGAGGTCTTAACGGTGTTCTTGAGGCTTTCATACTTATGCATCCCATACGCCGTTCCCCCAGCCAGTAAGGCTAGAATTACAATGATAATAATATTCCGTATGGGATGACGCTTTCTTCTTGGTCTGTGTCGTGGTTCCATGGTTTGTGTTTACCACCCTTCCATCCACCCGTTAGCTTACCGGATGGGGTTAAATTGTTCTCTCATTAACTGACTCGTCCATTATAGAGGCCTTTCCTTAACACTTCCTGAGTTCATGACATTCTTAATAAAAAACAAAGCGTTGCCGTCTCTGCAGCAACGCTTCGATGTATGAGTTTTTCGTTCGTGTTTAGTTTCGTAAAGGACGCCAGCTTACTCCGCCAGGGACTCACGACGGACCCGACTATGGTGATAGCCGTAGCTCACGTAGACGACCAGGCCCAAGACTACCCAGATACCAAATGCTTCCCAGGTAAAAGGTTGCAACTGCGTCATCAGGTAGACACAGGCCAGGAAGGACGCTATGGGCAGGAAGGGATACCATGGCACCTTAAACGAGGTCTCCATATCCTTAAATCGCTCGTCATGGCGTAGGAAGACAATTCCCAACGATACCATGGCAAATGCGGACAACGTCCCAATGTTAACCAGTTCCGCGATCTTATCAATCGGAATAAAGGCCGCAAAGATACTCGCAACGACCCCAAAGATCCAGGTATTGGCCACGGGCACGTGCGTCTTCGGATGTAGCTTTTTCAGTGACGCTGGCAGTAAGCCATCACGACTGATGGCAAACAACAACCGCGTGCCCCCGTAGGACATCACGATCAGCACCGTGGTCATCCCCACGATCGCCCCGAAGGAAATCACGCCAGCTGCCCAATCCTGATGAATCAGGTTAAGCGCAAACGCTACGGGATCGGCCACGCTCAGCTTGGTATAGTGAACCACCCCAACTAATACGGCAGATAACCCAATGTAAAGCACCGCCGCCACCAACAGGGAGGAAATGATCCCGATGGGCATGTTTCGTTTGGGATTCTTCACTTCTTCACTCGCCGTCGACACCGCGTCAAACCCAATGTAGGCGTAGAAAGCCACGGCCGCCCCCTTGAAAACACCGTGCGTCCCATAGGGCATGAATGGCCGATAATTGGCGGGCTTAACGTAAAAAATAGCAATAGCAATAAATAATAAAATAACTAAAATTTTAACGATCACCATAATGTTATTGATGCGGGCCGACTCGCGAATCCCTTTAGAGAGTAACGCGGCTACCAGCATCGTGATCAGCAGCGCCACAATATCAATGCCGCCACCTTTGACCCCGGCGGTTCCCGCTGCAGCTTGAAGGAACGGTGGTAATTTAATACCGAAACCACCCATCAAGTTCTGGAAATACGAGGACCAGCTCACGGCCACTGAAGATACGGCGAAGAGATACTCCGAAATCAACGCCCAACCGAGGATCCAAGCGATAAATTCGCCAAACACGGCGTAGACGTAGGTATAGGCACTCCCCGCCAGCGGAATCGTTGAGGAAAATTCAGAGTAACACAGCGCCGCCATGGCACAGACGACCACGGCAATCACATAGGAGAGCATCACGCTGGGACCTGTATAGTTAGCGGCAATCAGTCCGGGCGTGATAAAAATCCCAGAACCGACAATCGCGCCGATCCCCATAGTGGTTAGACTGAACGCGGTTAAGGTCTTTTCCAACCCCGTTTTCTTGTATAAATCAGTCTGCACCTGTTTCTTAATAAATAGTTGTAGTGGCTGCTTTGCCATTGCGACTCCTCCTTCCGCTCATATAATGAGAATTTGATAAGACTAATTATTACATTCTAATTTTGATTGGTCGGAATGTCAAGATGAAAATTGCGCTGAAAGCGTATTCTGCCGGGATTCGTTGGGTTGTTTAATTGACCAACCGGCGATTTTGAATCGTCACTTTAACCGGCTGACCGTCACAGTCGGATCATAATCCGATTGTTTCTGAAGTTAATCATTCTCGCTTCATTTGGGTCTAGTTAGCCGCCGCTTCCCCGCCTGAACACCATGACCGTCTGCTGCCAGTCTTTAAGACCGACTTCCCTGGAAGAAGCTCTCCCCGTCATCGTCAGTCAAAAAAATTCAATTCTCATTCGTGCCAATAATACCGCGGCTTTTCGGCGTCATTTCTGGCAACTTTTCTCGCGGAATTCTAATTTTTATGTTTACAAATCAAAAAAAGGTGCTAGGATTAATCCCATAAGATAAAAAACGGAGGAAAGACGAGTACGTCTAGTCACCCTGTCAGTGAGTTGGGACTTAGTGCAAACCCAATCAGTGTGTGGCTATTCGGAATAACACTTTCTTAGTTGCTTCCTGAAACGAGGTCATCGCAGTAGGGCTAGCCGTCGACCGGTACGTTACCATCGGTAGAGTATGTTTGTACTCTAATTGAGCTGGTCCATTTCTAGAGTGGGCAACTTGGGTGGTACCGCGAAAGTTTTTTCGTCCCTTGATTACACAAGGGATGGAAAAACTTTTTTTATTTTATCTGAACCTAAAACCCAAAGGAGAATTGCTTATGCATTTAATTATTCCAAAATCATACGATCCAAAATTATCTGTTAAGGACACTCAGGAAGCCATCCGTTACATCCGGGAAACCTTCCAGGAAGAATTCGGCAAGCAGCTCAACCTCTCTCGTCTGACGGCACCTATGTTTGTGGAAAAGTCCACCGGTCTGAACGATAACTTAAACGGTGTTGAAAAGCCCGTCTCCTTCACCATGGCCGACATGGGCGATGCTACCATTGAAATTGTCCACTCCCTGGCCAAGTGGAAACGGGTTGCCCTAAAGAAGAACGGCTTTAAGATGCACGAAGGCCTCTACACCAACATGAACGCCATTCGTAAAGACGAAGACTTAGACAACTTCCACTCCGCCTACGTTGACCAATGGGATTGGGAAAAGGTGATTGCCAAGGACGAACGGACTGAAGAAACGCTCAAGTCCACTGTCCGCACCATCTTCAAGGTCATCAAGCACATGGAACACGAAGTTTGGTACAAGTTCCCCCAAGCCGTTCACCACTTACCAGATGAAATTCACTTCATCACCACGCAAGAGCTCGAAGACATGTACCCTGAGATGACCCCTCGCGAACGTGAAAACGCCATTAGCAAGAAGCTCGGCTGTGTCTTCCTGATGAAGATTGGTGGCGCCCTCAAGAGCGGCAAGCGGCACGATGGCCGAGCCCCTGATTACGATGACTGGGAGTTGAACGGTGACATCATGTTCTGGTACGAACCCCTACAACAGGCCATTGAAATCTCCAGCATGGGTGTCCGGGTCGATGCCGCATCCATGAAGAAACAATTAAAGATTGCCCACGCCGAAGACCGGTTAAGCCTGCCTTATCACAAAATGATTATGAACGAAGAACTCCCTTACACCATTGGTGGTGGGATCGGCCAATCCCGGTTATGTATGCTACTCCTGGGTAAAGCCCACGTGGGTGAAGTCCAAACGTCCATCTGGCCACAAGCCATGATCGATCAATGCGAAGCAGCCAACATTCACTTACTCTAAAATTAAGAACTTAATAATATAGAAAGAAAGCGTCATTCGTTAGTCTGGGGATCGTTCCTCGGTACTGGCGAATGACGCTTTTTGTCTCATTTTTTTAGTCGACTGCCTGCTAATCCGTTTTGATGCGGGCAATCACCTTATCTTTAAAATAATCTTCCATTAGATTCATCTCAATAGACCGTCCCGGCAACGTCTCCGCCCAGGGTTGATCACACTGCACCTGCTCCATCAATTCAACCGCGGATAGATTGCCAAAGGTCTGCCAAACACACTCAAGAATGGCCTGAAACTGCTGAATCGAGGCCAAGTAATCATAGTCCGCTTGATCCTCGGCCGAGATGCGGCCGACAATTCCCGTTTGACCGGCATACCGTTCCTCTACTGCGGGAATCATGACGCCATGCTCACCGGCCACCAAGTCATCTGAAAAGGCATTGATTCCGTAGACGACCACACAAATTCCCTGAACGTAATACAGCAACTGTGTCACCTTGCTGCGACTGAGTTCATCCGCATCTATATCCTGCATCTGCCGACTACTTTTGACCCGAAACCAATTGACCATTTGATCGATATCGTTGTTCAATTCGGACCCTCCTTGGAAAGCCTTCCTGTCAACTTCATCCACTCAATCTGCCTAGCCCCATGATAACAAGCTCACTGCCGAGAAACAACCCAATTTGTAGACCCCGAGGCACGCCGGATACAGCAACCCATGGGCTGCCAGTTATCTATTCAGCCTAACCGTCAGTGCGTTGCTTGATGGACGGCATCCACGGCTGGGTCCTGCGGGATTTCTGTTGGAAATGACACAATGTCGGTCTGGAAGTAAGCCGTCAAACGGTCCAAATCGATCGTCTGCCCCACTTGTGTCTCCTGACAGGGCTTTTCCTGTAACATCTGCTGCCGTAGCTCAATCGTCGACATATCGCCGTACGCGAGCCATACCGCGTGAAGGACGTCTAACATTTGGGGATGTTGATCCTCAATGTTAGCATCATCGGCCCAAGCTTTTTTGCCGATCTTACCGACGATTCGAATGCGCTCACCATATTTATGACGCACGGCCGCAATCACCGGACCGTTCTTCTCAATGACAATCTCGTCTTCAAACGCGGGGACCCCATACATAGCCAGATACGTGCCCTGAACATAGTACAACAGGGCCATCGTCTTCCACTGCGTTAACTCTTCCGCGCCATACATCCCCATCTGCGCCTCGCTCTGAACCCGTAACCAATTGACCAGCCGCTTAACTTTCATGAACGCACCGTCCCCTCTATCAGTTAACTTCTCGTGGTTTAACCATACCAAGGGCCCTAGGGAAATTCAATCTTAATCGTACCCACCCCATCAGCTATCTACCGACTGCACAAATAAAGCACCCATCAGTCCGATAGGTGCTCACTCTTAGCTTATTTTCATGTTGAAAACCGATCAGACCGGCATTTCAAAATTACCGGCACCTTTTCGTTGCATCCCCGTCAAAATTTGCTATAGTCAGGAACTAAGCCAGGGAGCTACTTCTTCAGGGCCTCATCCAATGCCTCAACGTGTTCGATTGGCCCAACCACCGTCAAGACGTCGTGCAGCTGCACCATATCGGTCGGTTGCGGGGAAATATTAATCTTTTGATCGTGTTGGATGGCAATGATGGTCAGGTCAAACCGTTTTCTCAAGTTCAGATCAATCAGATTTTGGTTAACAAACGTGGGATCCGTAATGACCACTTCGGCTAACGTATACTTGTCGCTCAAGTCTATAAAATTCAAAATATGATTTGAGAGAAGTTTGCGCACGATGCTGTGTCCCATGTCACGTTCGGGAAAGATCACCTGATCGGCCCCAACGCGTTTCAGCACACGCCCGTGGTCACTGGTTTCGGCCTTGGCAATCACCTTTTCGGCGCCCAGCTCCTTGGCCAACATGGTCGTCAGGATGCTGGCCTCCATGTTATTGCCAATGCCCACGATCACGTAGTCAAAGGTATCGATGTTCAGTTCCCGCAGTACTTCCTCGTCCCGCGTATCCGCAACCAACGTTTGGGTCGCAATCTCCGTCATTTCATTGACGGGCGCCTCCTGCACGTCAACCGCCAAAACATCCTGATGGGTCTCCGCCAAAGTTTCCACAACACTCTGTCCAAACCGGCCGAGGCCTAATACCGCAAAACTCTTCTTCATCTTTCAGACTCCTTAACCAATTAAGATATTTTCTTCTGGATAGCGAATCAAGTTCTTCTTGACCTGCCGCCGTGACAACGTGTAGAGCGTGGTAAAGATACCGACCCGCCCAATGAACATCAGCAGCATAATGACCACTTTGCCAATGACTGTCAGATGGGGCGTCAGCCCGAGGCTCAGTCCCACCGTCCCAAAGGCCGATAGCACCTCAAACACAATATATTCCAGCCCGAAGTTACGCGGAATCTTCTCGGTCTGAGTAAGTACCAACGTTGCGAGAACAATCACCACACTGGCCATAAAGATCAGCAACAGGGCGCGACTGACGTTGGCCTGACTGAATCGCCGATGGGCAAACTCCGCGTCCTTTTTCCCACGGAGCTGCGCGATGCTTTGAACCATCAGTACACCAAACGTGGTCGTCTTAATCCCACCAGCGGTCGATCCCGGCGTCCCCCCGATGAACATGAGGATCATGATGAGAAAAATACTGCCGGGATGTAAGGATTCCGTAGGTAATGAAATGAGTCCGGCCGTTCGTGGCGTTACACTGAGGAATAACGTATTAACGGTCCGATTGAACCACGACGTTCCCTTAGGCAGGATGCTCAGATCTCCTTCAGTGACGAGAAGAATGACAAAACCAATCACGAACAAAGAGAGTGTCGTGACTAACGTTAGCTTGGAGTTCAACGTCAGGCGTTTGCGCTCATGGAAGAGCAACAGGTCACGCCAAACCAGGAAGCCCAGTCCCCCAGCCACAATCAGCAGTGTCGTCACTAGCAACATGTAAGAGTCGTCCCGAAAACCCATCAGACTGTTCCCAAACACATCAAATCCGGCGTTACAGAATGACATGACGGAGTGGAACAACGAGACGTACAGTCCCCGTGACCACCCGTAGCGCGGAATAAAGTCAAAGGCAAACAGAATCATCCCTGCAATCTGAAACAACGCTGACAGAACAATGACGTACTGCATGACGCTCTTGGTGTCGTGCAGATGCTCCAAGTTCAAGGATTCTTTCACCATGAGTTGCGTCGAAAGATTCAGGTGCCGCCGCATCACGTTGAAGAGCAGGACCGCAAACGTCATGTACCCCAACGCCCCGATTTCGGTCATAACCATAATGGCCACCTGACCAAAAGGCGTCCAGGTGTCTGCCGTATTGACCACGGTCAGCCCCGTAATACAGGTCGCTGAGGTCGCTGTAAACAGCGCATTAATAAAGGAGACGGGATTTCCATAGGTGGCAACGGGTAAACTTAACATGAACGTCCCCATCGCAATAATCAAAATGAATCCCATTACCATTTTCTTTGATAATGTATTTAAAAATAAGTCATAAAACTTTGAGTGTCGAATTTTATCCATGATTGTCCCTTGCCTCACATCAGTATTCCATTCCCTCAGTCTAAGACAACCACTGCGGGAAAACAACACCCAAATTACCGGTTTATTGAATCGCTAATGCTGATTTTCAAGGCGACACCGTCTCCGCACGAACTATTACGCATTTTGCCATCAACCTAATCGTTATGGCGTCATCTTCCCCATATTCGTCCGCCGCCCTCTATAAGCGGTGCCCGCATTCCCTTGATCATGCCATCAAAAACTGCCGCAAAACATCAGCAGTTCTGATGTCCCGCGACAGCGTTTTAACTTAAATGTGATTTGGTTAGCTTAGCCTACCCCAGGTTGCGTGTTTTTCGGGGCAAAATAGGCATGTTTCGTTTGGAAATGTGTGTAGACGCTCGGCTTATGATCCGTACTCTGTGAAGGGTCTACTAGGACATGGTGCTTCTTCCCCTTAATCTTCATGGTATACATGTAATAACCCGCTGCATCGCCAATCTCAGTCTTGCTATTAAAGGCGTAGATTGTCCGCTGATGCTTGCGCGTATACTTGTAAACAACTTGGTTAGGGAACGTGGTCATCTTATGCGTATACTTCTTACCATTGAAGATTCTGAAGCTGACTTTATGCTTGGTAATAACCACTTTGTTCATCCCATACTTCTTATCATAGTGATACCAGGTACCGCGAATTTTCTTTGGTGTTGCCTTCAATTTCGTCACCTTAGCCGCACCAGCCTGCGCCTGTGCAGTGAGGTCGGTGTTCATCAACGCATTGCCACCGATGACTGTGGCCAAGACGACCATAACCGTAATCAAGAATTTTTTCATTGTTCAATCTCCATTCGTTAGTTGTTATGGGATAGCAAGACAAACATGTAGATGGCTTGACCGTGTTGGGTGCCGCCAAGACCAATGTGCGTGTGATTCCTACTCATTAAGTAAGGTTCCGCCCCAATATCACGATTTAGATCTGTCCGTCGCATCCAGGAATTATCGGCCCCTTTCCCCCAATCCGAACCATTCTCATAGTGAATAATTGGATTAGACTTGGGTGCGATATAATCATCCACGATCCAGCCAGCATGTGGTGTTCCCTCGACATCAAGCTTAAATTTCTTGCCTTCCTTAAGCATCCGATCACTATTCTTTTGGGCAATCTTATCCAGCTTGGCCGTTTCCTTCAACGCGGGTAAACCTTGCTTAGCCCGATCATGATTGATGCTATTCAGTGCGGCCTTCCGGTACGCCGCCACGCTGTATTTGCCATAGCCCCATTTATTCCAGACGTAAGTCGAATGGACGTAGCCCTTGACCTGGCCGTTCTTTGACTTTATGTAAGTAGCTGTGGCCGTCTTGCCATTGGCCTGACGGACCGTGACCTTCTTCGTCGCGTAAAACTTGGTGTATAAGTAGTTGGTCATATGGTGACGCTTATGCGTGAGCTTGGCATTACTGTACATCCAGCCCCCTCTGACATGCACCTTGTGCTTAGCTTTGTAGGTGATCGTCTTGATTACCTTAGCTGACTTAGCTTTAGCAAACGCCGTGTTGGTACCAGTTGCTGATCCTGCTGCTAGGCCCATAACACCTAGACTCAAGATCGTTAACCCTGAAACAATCGTTTTCCTAAATCTCATCATGAACTCCTCCAACTTGTTGGTTTCTGGTGACATTACCCACTGATAACTCTTCAGATACCATCACTCCTACTTCTCTCACGTTGATGCCAGCACTAGCCCCCTGTTACAGATCCATTCGTCCCCTTATCCTTTAGCTGGGCAACTGGAGAAAACAGCCAGATTCACCGCTAGTCACTACGAACAGCTCTAAAATATTTTTTTGTGAAAATACTTCACACGATTAATATTATCAAAGTAGCTTTAAAATATCAATATTACCCATACTATATGCTTCGATTTCGAGTATCTAATCTGAAAAGCCTCAATTTTCTCCAACAAAAAAATCCCCACCAAATGGCGAGGATTTCCAACCGATAATATCGAAATATTAACGCTTTGAGAATTGTGAAGCCTTACGTGCCTTCTTCAGACCTGGCTTCTTCCGTTCCTTCATACGAGCGTCACGAGTCAAGAGACCCGCACGCTTCAATGGACCACGGAAATCTGGATCTACTTCGAGCAATGCCCGAGCGATCCCGTGACGAGTTGCGCCGGCTTGACCGGAGAAACCACCACCGCGAACAGTAACTAATGCATCATAGTTACCGAGCGTTTCCGTAACGTTGAATGGTTGTAAAACAACTTCACGAATACTTGCGAATGGAATGTAATCTTCGATTGCCTTGTTGTTCATAACAATCTTACCTGAGCCGGGTACTAAACGTACACGTGCAGAGGAGTTTTTACGACGGCCAGTGCCGCGATATTGAACTTGTGCCAATTTGGTTTCCTCCTTAGATTAGGTTAGTAATGTCTAATACTTCTGGCTTTTGGGCTTCGTGCTTGTGGTCTTCACCAGCGTACACGTGAAGCTTCAATGCCATGTGGTGACCTAAGGAGTTCTTAGGGAGCATACCTTGAACAGAAGTTTCGATCAGTTTTTCTGGGTTTTGATCCCGGAAGTTACCAGCAGTCCGTGACTTTAAACCACCAGCGAAACCAGTGTGGTGGTAGTAAATCTTGTCGGTTGCCTTACGGCCAGTTAAGCCGACTTTTTCAGCGTTGATCACGATTACGTTATCACCAGTGTCCACGTTAGGGGTGAACGTTGGCTTGTTCTTACCACGTAATACAGAAGCAACGACTGAAGCAAGACGACCTAAGCTAACATCAGTTGCGTCGACGATGTACCATTTGCGGTCAACATCGTTGGGTTTTGCCATATAAGTTGTACGCACGTTAAATTCCTCCATAAATCTGTGTTTGTCTGACACCAAGTAAACTTTCCGGGGCTTATCGTGGGGCAAACAATACCAACAACCATAATACAAAGTTTTCACCATAAAGTCAATGATTGTTTAGCCCCTCAGCCAAAATTTACCGCTGATGTTGCGGTAATTTGGTCGGATGCGCCGGATCCTCGCCTTGATAATAGACATGTTTCAAGTATAATCCCGCGGCTGGCACCGTTCTACGGGCCTGTCGACGATCTTTAACTTCGTATAAACGTAAAATATCATGAACGGGCCGTGTCCCCGACCCAATCTCAATGAGCACGCCCACCATAATGCGAACCTGATTGTACATGAAGCCATTGCCATAAAATTCAAAGACCAACTCATTGTTCGCCTCATCAATGTGACACGTGGCTTCATAAATCGTCCGCACAAAAGTCCGAGTCTGGGCTCCAGAGGCCACAAAACTGGTAAAATCGTGTTCTCCGACCAGATCGCCGAGCGCTTGATTAATCTTACCTAAATCGACTGGAAACTTCCAGTGGCCCGTATAATTGCGTTTAAATGGATTCCGGAATTCCCCGAGATCCATCCGGTACAAATACCGCTTGCCAGAGACATCATAGCGCGCATGGAAGGTCTCGGCAACCTCTTCGACCTTTAAGACCTCCATATCCATCGGTAACATGCTGTTTAAGCCCTTGCGCATGCTATCCGCAGGAATGATGAAGGGAAAGTCAAAGTGCGCCACCTGCGCCAATGCGTGGACCCCTGCATCAGTCCGTCCCGACCCATAAATCACGATTGCCGGCGTGGGCTTCTTGGCCATTTTATTCACGACCTGGGTCAAGACGCTTTCCACGGTTCGTTTGTTCGGTTGCCGCTGAAAGCCAGCAAAGTTGGTACCATCATACATAAAAGTGACCTTGTAACGTTGCATGTTTCCTCCTACCAACGACGAGTAGCTAAAATGGCGGCTAGAACCACCACAAAAATAATCCACGTAATCGTATCTCGTCGTTGCCAAGTTAAAATACGATACTGACTGCGATGCTCACTGTCTTGATACCCGCGTGCTTCCATTGCCGTCGACAAATCCTCAGCGCGGTTAAAGGCACTCATAAACAGGGGCACCATCAGGGGAATTAACGACTTGGCCTGTTTGAGCAAGCCCCCCTCACCAAAATCCACGCCCCGTGCACGCTGCGCATTCATGATTTTATTGGCCTCATCCATGAGCGTCGGCACAAAGCGCAGCGCAATCGACAGCATCATGGCTAACGTGTCGACGGGCACCTTGACCCACCGCAGCGGCTTCATCAAGGACGCTAGCCCCGTCGCAATGTCCAACGGTTGGGTGGACAGGGTCAACAGCGTCGACATCATGATGATTAACAGAAAGCGGATGAAGATGTACCCCGAATTAATCAGGCCAAACTGTGTAATATTGACGAAAGCCCAGTGAAGGTACACGTGCCCGCCCGCGGGACTGAACAACAGTTGCAAAACCACGGTAAATACAATCAACCACAACAGCGGCCGAATGCCTTTAAGAAAGAAACCCAAGCTAATCTTTGAAGCCAGGATAGCGCCTATGGTAAACGCAATAATCAGCAGGTAGCTCACGGGATTATTCGCCATGAAGACCAAAATAATGTAGCAGAAGCTCAAGAGTAGCTTATTTCGCGGATCAAGGTGGTGGACAACCGAATCCAGGGGCAGATAGCGCCCAAAGATAAAATTAGACATGGGCGTCCCCCTCTCGCGGCCACCGTTCAGCCAACTGATCCGCCAATTGCTCGGCGGTCAGTGGAAGTTGCTGCCAGGTCACGCCACGTGCGGCTAATTTCTGAGCAAATTGGGCGGCGCGTGGCATATCCAGTTGATTAGCCTGTAACCACGCGGCATCACGAAAGACATCGTGCGGCGTCCCAAATTTAACCAACTTTCCCGCACGCATCACGGCAACCTGCTCGGCATACTGGGCCACATCTTCCATCTGATGAGTCACTAGGACCACACTGAGCCCCTGTTCACGGTGGAGACGGTCAAATAGCGCCATCATCTCCTGGCGTCCCTGGGGATCTAGCCCCGCGGTAGGCTCATCTAGGACCAATACCTTGGGCCGCATGGCGAGAACCCCTGCAATGGCGACCCGCCGCATCTGCCCACCGGAGAGCTCAAAGGGTGACCGCTCCGCATAACTACTGTCGAGCCCCACCGTCTGCAGCATGGCATCTGCCAGCTTATTGGCATCCGTCTCGCCCATACCGAAATTCTGTGGTCCAAACGCAATGTCCTGCCGAACCGTCTCTTCAAAGAGCTGACTCTCAGGAAACTGAAAGACCATGCCCACATGCTGACGTAACGGCTTGAGAGCGGCGTTAGTCGTCTTGGGGGTAATCGTAAAGTCACCGACCGTGATTTGCCCGCTCGTGGGCTTGAGCAGCGCATTGAGCTGTTGAATCAGCGTCGACTTGCCACTCCCTGTATGCCCAATAATCGCTAAATAACCATGGTCCGGCATCTGAAAGGAGACATCCGTAACGGCAGGCGTCGCCATCGGCGTCCCTGCCTGATACGTATAGCTTACGTGTTCGAAAGTGATTGCCACAGCCACTCCTCCATTTCCGAAGCCGTCTGATACGTCGCTGGGGGTTCAATGCCCCGCTGGCGCAACGCCGTTTTTAATTTCGCGGTAAAGGGTAAGTCTAACCCGAGCTTAATCAGTTGATCGCCCCGGGCGAAAATAGTCGCCGGATCGGCCTCATCCACCAGACGCCCATCATCGATCACGAGCACGCGATCGGCACCGGCAGCCTCATCAATATCATGGGTGATCGAAATCACCGTCAGATGACGTTCAGCGCGCAGCTGACGCACCAGGTTCAGCATGTCGCGGCGCCCCTGGGGATCCAACATACTCGTTGCTTCATCGAGAATCAACACGTCCGGCGCAATGGCCACGATCCCAGCTAAGGCAACGCGTTGCTTCTGCCCCCCCGAAAGTGAGCTGGGTTCACGGTGCGCAAAGTCAGCCATACCCACCTGAGCCATCGCTGCTTCGACGCGCGGGACCATCTCTTCACGGGGAATCTGCCGGTTCTCAAGCCCAAAGGCAACGTCGTCGGCAACCGTGGCTCCAACAAACTGATTGTCCGGGTTCTGAAAGATCATGCCGATCTTCTCGCGAACCTGCCACACGGTTTCTGGGGTCAACTGAATGCCCCCAACCGTCACCTCGCCAGTCGTGAAAGGTAGCAAGCCATCCAGAGACTTAGCTAGGGTTGATTTGCCACTCCCGTTATGACCAACGATAGCCAGCCATTCCCCCGCATGCACGTCAAAACTGACATCATCTAATGCTGGTCTGGGATCGTCCGCCTGATAACGGTAGGTCAGATGTTTTACTTCAATGATATTTGCCATCTGCGCTGTTGATTCTCCTTCGAAAAAAGTCACCGCTAATTATACCAAACATTTCAATGATATCGAAGACTTGTGCCTACTATTCACCAAAAAGCCCGTGCTGAGCTTGAAGCCGTCAGTCCCCCACAACCGGAAAGCCCCTAACGAAAAAAAAGGGTATAAAAAAATCACTAACAAACCAGCGGCGCTGAGGCTTTCGCCCCCATTCAAGCTAGACTCGGAAAGATTTCCCCATCATCGTAGCGCTCTATACCACATGGTTCTAGTGATTAATTTAAAACATATTGGTATCACGTTTAAGGTCGTGATCACACCTTGAATTCATAACTAGAAACTAGTCAACGAATTCCAAGATAGCCATAGCGGCACCATCACCGCGACGAGGCATCGTCTTTAAGATACGCGTGTAACCACCATTACGGTCAGCGTACTTAGGTGCTAATTCGCTGAATACCTTTTGCAATGCGCTGGTAACGACAACATCATCGCCGTCTTCCTTAACATCAGCAACCACGTTACGGATGAACGCAGCAGCTTGACGCCGAGCATGCAAGTCGCCTTGCTTACCCAAGGTAATCATTTGGTCAGCCGTCTTCCGAACTTCTTTAGCGCGTGCTTCAGTCGTTTCGATGCGGCCGTTTAAAATTAAACTGGTAGTCAAATCGCGTAACAAGGCACGACGTTGAGAACTAGTCCGTTGTAATTTACGGTAACTCATAACCAGAAACCCTCCTTTGAGTGTCTAAAATTAGTCTTCCTTCCGAAGTGACAAACCTAAGTCAGCTAACTTAGCCTTAACTTCTTCAAGGGACTTGCGACCCAAGTTACGAACCTTCATCATGTCTGCTTCAGTCTTATTAGTCAATTCTTGGACCGTGTTGATACCAGCACGCTTCAAGCAGTTGTAAGAACGAACGGATAAGTCGAGCTCTTCGATGGTCATCTCAAGCATCTTTTCCTTATGCGTTTCTTCTTTTTCAACCATGATTTCCGCATTCTTAGCTTCGTCGGTCAAGTCGACAAACATAGCCAGATGTTCGGTTAAGATCTTGGCAGCCAATGCAATGGCTTCGCTTGGATTAATTGAACCGTTTGTCCAAACATCCAGGGTCAATTTATCGTAGTCAGCCCGTTGGCCAACCCGTGCATTCTCTACTTGGTAGTTAACCCGTTCGATTGGGGTGTAAATGGAATCAACAGCTAAAACACCGATTGGCATTTCTGTGTTCTGAGCTTTATGCTCGTCAGCAGAAACATAGCCACGGCCCTTATCCGCAGTCATCCGCATATGGAACGTTGCCCCATCGGCAACCGTAGCAATGTACAGATCTGGGTTTAAGACATCAACGTCAGCACCCGCAACAATATCACCGGCAGTGATTTGTGCTGGTCCCTTAACGTTGATTTCCATGGTTTCTTCTTGATCGTCGGAACCGTTAAGCTTCAGCGCGATCTTCTTAACATTTAAGATGATCTGCGTGACGTCTTCAACTACCCCTTCAACCGTTGAAAATTCATGTAAAACCCCGTCGATTTGAATGCTGGTAACAGCTGCACCAGGTAATGATGAAAGCAAGATCCGCCGTAAGGAGTTACCAAGCGTTGTTCCGTATCCACGTTCCAACGGCTCAACAACAAACTTACCGTAGTTGCTACTCTCATCAATTTTATGAATGTTAGGCTTTTCAAATTCAATCATTCTTATCGTTTACCCCTTTCAAACCGCGTTGAGCTCCTATAAGTCAATCCCATCATGAAGGTTGCCCTCATTAATGAAACGCTCACGTTAAACCCGACGGCGCTTTGGAGGACGAGTCCCATTATGAGGCACTGGCGTAACGTCACGAATAGCCGTAACTTCGATACCAGCAGCTTGGATGGCCCGGATAGCAGCTTCACGTCCTGAACCAGGACCCTTGACAGCAACTTCAACGGACTTAATACCGTGTTCTTGTGATGCCTTGGCAGCGGCTTCAGCAGCCATTTGTGCAGCAAATGGTGTTGATTTCCGACTACCCTTGAAACCTAAAGCACCAGCAGATGACCAGGCAATAGCGTTCCCTTGAACGTCCGTGATCATGACCAATGTGTTGTTAAACGTAGCATGAATGTGTGCAACACCGGATTCAATGTTCTTTTTGACCCGACGCTTGCGACTAGTTTTTCTAGTAGCCATAAAGTGTTGACCCTCCTTTACTTCTTCTTACCGGCAATCGAAACGGCTTTACCCTTCCGAGTGCGGGCGTTGTTTTTGGTGTGTTGGCCGCGAACAGGCAAACCGCGACGGTGACGCATACCACGGTAAGAACCGATTTCTTGCAAGTTCTTGATGTTCAGGCTAACTTCACGACGTAAGTCACCTTCGACCTTGTACTTGTCAACTTCGGCACGAACCTTGTCTTCTTGATCAGGTGTCAAATCGCGAACCCGAACGTCTTCTGCGACACCAGCATCCGCAACAATCTTATGTGCGGTGTTGATACCAATACCAAAAATGTAAGTCAAACCATAAGCGATTTTCTTATCACGTGGTAAATCCACTCCAGCAATACGTGGCATTAAATGTGCACCTCCTATAAATTGAATTACTTACCCTGGCGTTGTTTGTGCTTAGGGTTGGCTGAGCAAATAACCATTACTCGACCCTTACGCTTGATAACCTTGCAGTGTTCGCACATTGGCTTAACTGATGGTCTTACTTTCATGAATATCCCTCCTACATCTGTCCAGGCGGTTACTTGAAACGATAAGTAATCCGGCCTTTAGACAAGTCATACGGTGACATTTCAACAGTTACTCGATCACCAGGCAGAATCCGGATGTAGTGCATCCGAATCTTACCGGAGACGTGAGCGAGAATCTCATGACCGTTTTCTAATTCGACCCGAAACATTGCGTTAGGTAATGTTTCGGTAACTTTACCTTCGACTTCGATGACATCGCTTTTCGCCACGAAAGTACCTCCCTTTTAATTGCGTGTAAAATACACGTAAAAGCAGCAGGAGCAAGGATGTTGCTCCCACCTAGCACCTGTGAATTGCGACAGCGCGCCATTTACAGGCTAAACCTGAATAAGTCTACCATAATTCCTACAACTTAGCAAGAACTTAGTAAAACCTACAGATTCTTCAAGATCTTTTCAATGTCGACGTAGACATCATCGATAGCCCGGTCACCATCTACCGTAAAGAGCAAGCCCTTCTTGGTGTAGTAATCAACTAATGGCGTGTTAGCCTTTAGGTTAACTGCCAAGCGATTCTTCACCGTTTCAGGTTTGTCATCTTCACGTTGGTAGAAATCATGGCCGCCACACACATCACAAGTTCCCTCAACCTTAGGATTGTGGTAGAGCTTATGATAAGTCGCGCCACAAGTCCGGCAGATGTACCGACCGGAAAGGCGTTCAACCAAGACATCGGGCTCAACGTGAATGTTAATCACGGCGTTGATCGTCCGGTTCAATTCAGGACCAAAGCTATCTAAAGCTTCAGCTTGAACAATAGAACGCGGAAAACCATCCAACATGAAGCCGACCTTGGTATCATCTTGAGCTAAGCGATCCCGAACGATGCCATTTGTGACTTCATCCGGTACCAGTTCACCTTTGTCGATGAACTTCTTAGCTGCCAAGCCCATTTCGGTTTCGTTCTTCATCGCTTCGCGGAAGATATCTCCCGTCGAAATATGCGGTAAGTGGAACTCATCGATAATCTTTTGGGCTTGGGTCCCTTTACCGGCACCAGGTAGGCCCATGAGGATTAAATTCATTGCTGTCATGTTCGTTCTCCTTATTTCAAAATTATTAGCCTGAAATACACAAGCAGGTGTGCCAATTAGATCAACACACCCGCTGGAAACTCATTAAGCTGGTTCTGGACCTTGCGGATCATCTGGTGATCCTTGAATAAAGCCGACGTATTCGCGCTTCATCATCAATCCGTCAACCTGACGCATGGTTTCGATAGCAACACCAACGACGATTAAGAGGCTGGTACCACCTAAACCAATAGACTCATCTAAGTCCCAAAGATTTTGGGCTAACAACGGAATTAAGGAAATGAATCCAAGGAAGAGTGACCCAACAGTGCTGAGTCGCATCAACAAACTGGAAACGTATGACTGCGTTTCGTGACCAGGCCAAACACCAGGAATGTAGCTCCCCTGCTTTTGCAGGTTCTCAGACAACTTTTCTGGGTTAACTTGAACGAACGCATAGAAGAACGTGAACACAATGATCAGAACGGTGTACAGAATGGCACCATCAACGGTTTGCATGTTGAAAAGGTTTGTCATGGTCTGATACCAAGCATCCTGCGAATGCGTGTTTTGGAACGCCATCAGAATAGTCTGTGGCGTTGCAATAAACGAACTTGCGAAGATAACTGGAATAACACCAGCAACGTTAACCTTTAATGGAAGATAACTGCTATCTGGCGAACCAGACACCCGGCGCGTATATTGCATAGGGACCCGCCGTTCGGCTTGTTGAACCCACGTCGTAAACGTGATGATCAACAGAACCAGAACAACCAGACCTAACACAAAAAGTACGCTCTTCCACATGTCACCACTGGCAATGTCGACGAAGTAATTCTTGTAGAGTTTGTAGACAGAGGTAGGTGTCCGGGCAATGATCCCCGCAAAGATGATCATTGAAATCCCATTACCTAAACCACGATCGGTGATCATATCCCCCATCCAAGTGGTCAACATGGTCCCACCAGTCAGGATTAACCCGATGGAGAGATACGTTGTCACACTAGGATTTTGCACCAGTTTCATTGAGCTTAACGCACTGAAACCAGCGGTGATCCCGATCGACTGAACGAATGCTAAAGCAATCGCCAAGTAACGAGTCGCTTGGTTTAATTTCCGCCGTCCAACGTCCCCTTGCTTACTCCATTCAACGAAGCGCGGAACGATGTCCATTTGTAGCAATTGAATAACGATTTGTGCAGTGATGTAAGGTGAAACCCCCATCGCGAAGATGGAGTAGTTGGTTAACCCACCACCACTGAAGGTATCTAAAATACTAACTAACCCAGAAGACGCAACGCTTTGAAGTGCCTTCGCGTTAATGCCGGGGACAGTAATATAGGTACCCAACCGAAAGACAATCAAAACCAGAAGAGTAAAGAGAATCTTTTTACGAATATCTTTAATCTTAAACGCGTTTTTTAAGCTTGAGAGCATTAAATCACCTCAGTCTTACCACCAGCAGCTTCGATAGCTTCGGCAGCTGACTTGGAGAACTTAGCGGCTTTAACCGTTAACTTCTTCGTTACTTCGCCGTTACCCAAGATTTTGATACCGGCTTTTTCGTTCTTCACGATACCGGCTTCAACCAAGGCAGCTGGAGTAACTTCAGCACCATCATCAAAGACGTTCAAAGCGGATAAGTTTACGACAGCAAATTCCTTGCGGTTAATGTTGGTAAACCCACGCTTTGGAATACGACGGTACAGTGGCATTTGGCCACCTTCAAAACCCAAACGGGTCTTGCTACGAGCCTTTTGACCTTTTTGGCCACGACCAGCAGTCTTACCGTTACCAGATGAATCACCACGACCAACCCGGTTACGAACCTTCCGTGAGCCTTCAGCAGGTTTTAATTCGTTCAACTTCATGCTATTGCGCACCTCCTTATAAAATGAAATTAGTACTACTTAACTTCTTCAACTTTAATTAAATGTGCGATTTGGAAAAGCGCACCGCGAGTGGCCTCGTTGTCTGGTTGTACAACCGTGCTGTTCACACGGTTCAAACCAAGAGCTTCCACGATCTTCCGCTGTTTAGGGAGGCGGTGTGCAACACTATGAATTAAAGTAACTTTTAATTGAGCCATTTTAATACCCCTCCTTATTCAGCTAAGTGTTGAAGAGAGACACCACGGAGAGCGGCAACTTCTTCAGCACGCTTCAACTCAGCAAGGCCAGCAAAAGTGGCACGTACTGCGTTAACTGGCGTGTTAGAGCCAAGACGCTTAGAAGTAACGTCAGCAACACCGGCTAATTCCATGACGGAACGAACGGCACCACCGGCAGTAACTCCAGAACCTTCAGCAGCGGGCTTGAGTAAGATCTTACCCCCACCATAAAGACCAAGTGCTTCGTGAGGAATGGTCGTTCCCACGATTGGAACTTCGATCAAGTTCTTACGAGCGGCTTCAACAGCCTTACGGATAGCTTCTGGAACTTCTTGTGCTTTACCAGTACCAAAGCCAACGTGACCGTTCTTATCGCCGACAATTACAAGTGCTGAGAACCGAAGACGACGGCCACCTTTAACAACTTTGGTGATCCGGTTGATAGCAACAACGTTATCTTCAAGTTCTAACTTGTCGGGATCAATAAATTTTGCCATGTGTGGTTATTCCTCCTTACTGTTAAAATTCCAGCCCGTTTTCACGAGCAGCTTCTGCCAATGCTTGAACACGGCCATGGTACAAGTACCCACCACGATCAAACACAACATTGCCAATCTTCTTTTCGACAGCGCGCTTAGCAACTAAAACACCAACAGCCTTAGCTTGGTCGGTCTTGTTGTCACCACTTACTTCGCTATCTAACGTTGAGGCACTAACAAGCGTGACACCCGCTACGTCATCAATGACTTGAGCGTAGATGTTTTTGTTAGAGCGGAAAACGTTTAAGCGTGGGCGTTCTGCAGTTCCAGAAATTTTGTTCCGGACACGCGTATGACGCTTTTGACGTGTCTTATTCTTATCTGGTTTTGTAATCAAAATAGTCACCTCTTTGTAGAATTATCAGCATTAAGCTGCGTTACTGTTACTTACCAGTCTTACCTTCACGAATCCGAACGTATTCGTTTTCGTAACGGATACCCTTACCCTTGTAAGGTTCTGGTGAACGAACGGCACGAACTTCGGCGGCAAAGTCACCGACTTCTTGCTTGCTGATACCAGAAATGTTGATGGTCGTGTTATCAGGAACCTTAACTTCCAAGGTTTCTGGAATAGCCATTTCAACAGGGTTGGAGTAACCAACGCTCAAAGTCAAGGTCTTACCCTTAGCTTGAACACGGTAACCAACACCGACCAGCTTCAAAGTCTTAGCGAAACCATTAACAACACCTTGAACCATGTTGTTTAAGTTAGCACGCTGAGTACCGTGAAGTGCACGGGTCTTGTTGTTGTTGTCTGGACGGTCAAAATCGACCGCACCGTCACTAATTTTCATGGTGATGATGTCAGAGAAAGTCCGGGTTAAAGAACCTTTAGGACCCTTGACAGTAACTTGATCACCATCGCGTTTAACATCGACGCCAGCAGGGACATCGACAGTTTTATAACCAATACGACTCACTGTAAGGCACCTCCTATCTTCTTAAAAGTTTTACCAAACGTAGGCGAGAACTTCGCCACCGATTTTTTTAGCACGCGCTTCTTTATCAGTAACTACCCCTTCAGAGGTGGAGATAATAGCGATACCTAAACCGTTCAGAACCTTTGGCACAGCGTCGGCTTTAACGTATGAACGTAAGCCGGGCTTAGAAATACGCTTCAAACCACTGATGACACGTTGGTTATCCTTACCGTACTTCAGGAATACGCGGATGATGCCTTGCTTGTCATCATCGATGTATTCAACATTACGGATGAAACCTTCGCGCTTCAGGATTTCAGCGATGTCGCGTTTAATTTTAGATGCAGGTACTTCGAGTGATTCGTGACGCACCATGTTGGCGTTACGGATCCGCGTCAAGAAGTCTGCAATAGGATCAGTCATGGACATTAACGTTTACCCTCCCTTTGTTTAAAATTCGTTTTACCAGCTAGCCTTCTTCATACCAGGAATTTGACCCTTGTGGGCAAGTTCGCGTAGGCAGATACGGCAAAGGTGGAACTTTTGATAAACAGAGTGTGGACGTCCACAACGTTCGCAACGAGTATATTCTTGAGTAGAGAACTTCGCAGGACGCTTGTTCTTAGCAATTTGTGATTTCTTAGCCAATTTGTGTGAACCTCCTTAATTAGTGTGCGAACGGCATACCGAATTGAGTCAACATTTCGCGTGACTCTTCATCAGTGTTAGCCGTTGTAACGATAACGATGTCCAAACCACGAACACGGTTAACGTTATCAAAGTTGATTTCTGGGAAAATCAATTGTTCCTTGATCCCCAAAGTGTAGTTCCCACGGCCATCAAAGGCACGGGCGCTAACACCATGGAAGTCACGAACACGTGGCAATGACACGTTGATCAATTTATCCAGGAATTCGTACATCCGGTCCCCACGGAGGGTAACCTTAGCACCGATTGACATGCCTTCACGAAGACGGAAGGTTGCGATTGACTTCTTGGCCTTAGTAACCAATGGCTTTTGACCAGAAATCAAACCAAGTTCTTCAACGGCTTCGTCGAGGTTCTTAGCGTTGGAGACAGCATCACCAACACCCATGTTCAATACGATCTTTTCGATCTTCGGCGTTTGCATAACAGAACTGTAGCTAAATTTTTCCACCAATGATGGGGTAATTTCATTAACGTACTTTTCTTTTAAACGAGCTGACATGAAATTATGTTCCTCCTTTCAGTGATTATTTGTCGATGGTTTCGCCGGACTTCTTAGCGAACCGGACTTTGTGACCATCTTCAACACGAACGCCAAGCCGGGTTGGTTCGTTGTTCGAAGGATCAATAAGCATAACGTTGGATGCGTGAATTGGTGCTTCAATATCAATAATTCCGCCTTGGGGATTAGTTTGAGAAGCTTTTTGGTGCTTCTTAATCATATTGACGCCTTTAACGATCACGCGGTTCTTAGCATTGAGGACTTTGGAAACAGTACCTTCCTTGCCTTTGTCTTTGCCAGCGATCACGCGGACCTTGTCACCAGTTTTAATAAGCATTCCTGTGGGCACCTCCTTGTTTAACACGATTCTTAATTACAGTACTTCGGGTGCTAATGAGATAATCTTCATGAAGTCGTTGTCACGTAATTCACGTGCAACTGGTCCAAAGATCCGAGTCCCTTGTGGGCTCTTGTCGTCTTTAATCAGCACAGCAGCATTTTCATCAAAACCGATGTAAGAACCGTCATTACGACGTACACGAGACTTCGTACGAACAACAACAGCCTTGACTACATCACCCTTTTTGACAACGCCACCTGGTGTTGCTTGTTTGACAGTAGCAACGATGATATCACCGATTCCGGCGTAGCGACGTTTTGAGCCACCCAGAACCTTGATAGTCAGGATTTCCCGGGCGCCGGAATTATCGGCAACCTTTAAGCGACTTTCTTGTTGGATCACAGCTAGTGTCCTCCCTTCAGATCTAGTTCAGAATACGATAAAAACGACACCTAAATGATTACTGCTTTTTCAACAATGTCGACTAAGCGGAACCGCTTGGTAGCAGATAATGGACGAGTTTCCATGATTTCAACAATGTCGCCAGTTTGTGCTTCGTTGTTTTCGTCATGTGCCTTGTACTTCTTGGAGTACTTGACACGCTTGCCATATCTTGCATCCGTCTTCGTCGTTTCTACAACGACAGTGATCGTCTTGTCCATTTTGTCGGACACGACACGACCACGGTAAACCTTGCGGTTATTACGTGCATCACTCATGTATTAGTGACCTCCTTTTTATCGTATTCTACTTGTTCAGTTCTTGTTGGCGAAGAGCGGTTTTAATCCGCGCAATGTTCTTGCGAACCTGCTTCAACCGTGCGGTGTTTTCCAATTGACCAGTAGCTAATTGGAAACGCAAGTTGAATAATTCGTCCTTGTAGCTCTTTTCTTTATCGAGCATTTCAGCAGTGGTTAATTCATTGATTTCTTTAGTCTTCATTAGATTCGCCACCTACTTCCTCTCGAGATAAGACCTTAGTACGAACGGGAAGCTTCATGGCTGCAAGACGTAATGCTTCGCGGGCAGTTTCTTCAGAAACGCCACCCACTTCAAACATAACCTTGCCACGCTTAACTGGGGCTACCCAGCCATCAGGCGTACCTTTACCATTACCCATCCGGACCCCAACACCTTTACTGGTGTAGGATTTGTGAGGGAAAATCTTGATCCAAACTTTCCCACCACGCTTCATGTAACGCGTAATTGCAACACGGGCTGCTTCGATTTGACGGTTGGTGATCCACTTGGAATCCAACGCTTGCAAACCGTAGTCGCCGAAAGCAACGCTCTTGCCACCCTTGGATTCGCCACGTAGCTTACCACGGTGGACACGACGGAACTTTACTCGCTTAGGTACCAGCATGCTATTTCCCTCCTTGTCCGTTAGATTGTTTCTTTTCAGGCAGAATTTCGCCACGGTAGATCCAGGTCTTAACACCCAGAGAACCATAAGTGGTGTGAGCTTCTACCCAAGCATAATCGATATCAGCACGTAACGTGTGCAGAGGAACCGTACCTTCAGCATAGCTTTCGACACGGGACATGTCAGCACCGTTTAAACGGCCTGATACTTGCGTCTTGATACCCTTGGCACCAGAACGCATAGTCCGTTGCATCGTTCCACGCATAGCGCGACGGAATGCAACACGACCTTCCAATTGACGGGCGATGTTTTCGCCGACCAATTTGGCATCCAGATCTGGCTTCTTGATTTCCACGATGTTGATGTGGACACGTTTGCCAGTTAAGTCGTTCAATTCCTTACGGAGATTTTCGACTTCTGAACCACCCTTACCAATAACCATACCTGGCTTGGCAGTGTGAATTGAGATATTGACGCGGTTTGCAGCCCGTTCAATCTCAACAGTTGATACAGATGCGTCAACGAGACGCTTTTCGATAAATTTACGGATTTGAAGGTCTTCCTTCAGGTAAGCAGCGAAATCCTTTTCAGCATACCACTTTGCTTCCCAGTCGCGAATGATACCGACCCGTAATCCAGTTGGATTTACTTTTTGACCCACGCGTTATCCCTCCTTTTTTTCAGATACAACAACCGTAATGTGACTCGTACGCTTGTTGATTGGTGAAGCAGAGCCTTTGGCACGAGGACGGAACCGCTTAAGGGTTGCGCCTTCGTTCACATAGGCTTCGCTAACAACTAAGTCTTGACGATCTAAGTCAAAATTATTTTCTGCGTTAGCAATTGCTGAGTTCAAAACCTTTTCCACTACCGGTGAAGCTCCACGCGGTGTGAACTTTAAGATTGCGATCGCTTCTGCGACGCTCTTGCCCCGGATAAGATCGATGACAAGGCGGACTTTGCGAGCAGCAATCCGAACCGTCTTAGCAGTCGCTTGCGCTGATGTAACTTGTTCAGCCATTAGTTAATCCTCCTTATCAACGAGTTGTTTTGTCGTCGCCACCATGACCACGGAAAGTCCGGGTTGGTACGAATTCGCCAAGCTTGTGGCCTACCATATCTTCTTGAATGTAAACTGGGACATGCTTCCGTCCATCGTATACAGCAATGGTAAAACCAATAAAGCTAGGGAAAATAGTAGACCGGCGGGACCAGGTCTTAATGACAGATTTCTTGTCTTGATCCTTTTGCGCATCAATCTTGTTTAACAAGTGCGCATCGGCGAAAGGTCCTTTTTTCAAACTACGACCCATTATGAAACCTCCTCTACTTGTGGCGCATCGCTAAATGCGATGATCACCAGGTCTCTTGACATCCGGATAACCGGATTATTACATCTTGGAGCCTTTACGACGGCGAACGATGAACTTGTTGCTCTTGTTCTTCTTAGAACGCGTCTTCTTACCAACAGTCTTCTTACCCCATGGAGAAAGAGGAGATGGTAAACCAACAGGTGCCTTACCTTCACCACCACCATGTGGGTGATCGTTAGGGTTCATAACTGAACCACGAACGTGAGGACGTTGACCAGCCCAACGAGTACGGCCGGCTTTACCAACGTTAACCAATTCATGTTCTTCGTTACCTACGGCACCGATGGTAGCACGGTTAACCTTCAATACCATCCGAACTTCACCAGATGATAAACGAACTAACACGTACTTGTCATCGTTAGCTTTACCTAACAATTGAGCTGAAGTACCAGCAGAACGGACCAATTGGCCACCCTTACCTGGCTTCAATTCGATGTTGTGAATAACAGTACCGAATGGAATGTTTGCTAATGGTAAAGTGTTACCGATCTTAATATCAGCTTCTGGACCAGATTGAACTTTGTCGCCAACCTTTAAGCCCTTAGGAGCAATGATGTAAGACTTGATACCGTCAGCGTAAACTAATAAGGCAATGTTAGCAGTCCGGTTAGGATCGTATTCGATAGCCTTAACAGTTGCTGGAACATCATCCTTAATACGCTTAAAGTCGATGATCCGGTATTGACGCTTGTTACCACCGCCACGATGACGGACAGTCATCTTACCAGCGTTGTTACGGCCGGCAGAGTGACTTTGTGAATCAAGCAATGACTTTTCAGGAGTCGTCTTAGTGATGACGTCTTTGTAAACCAAGCTCGTCATGTTACGACGACCATTGCTTGTTGGTTTGTATTTCTTAATCGCCACGTTATTTCCCTCCTATATCTGAGATTTTATTCTTCGTTGAATAACTTGATTTCTTTTGAGTCGGCAGATAAGCTGACAATTGCCTTACGACGCTTCTTAGTGTAGCCTTCGTAACGTCCTTGACGCTTCTTCTTACCCTTTAAGTTCATGATGTTGACCTTAACAACCTTAACGTCAAAGATGTCTTCAATGGCATGCTTGACTTGAGTCTTAGTTGCTCGTACATCAACGTCGAACGTGTAACGCTTGTCGTCCATAGTTGCCATTGAGGCTTCAGTAACAACTGGGCGTAAAATAATGTCACGTGCTTCCATTATGCGAGCACCTCCTCTACTTGAGAAAGAGCTGGTTGCGTGATCACTAACTTGTCAGCATCAGCAATGTCGAGGACATTCAAGCTCTTGGCAGGAATAACCTTAACGTTGGCTAAGTTGCGGGCTGCTAAAGCAGCAGTAACGTTGTCGTCTTCAAGGACAACTAACGTCTTAGTCGTGACATTCAAACCAGCAAGCACTGAAGCAAATTCTTTCGTCTTAGGTGCATCGAATGCTAAACCGTCAACTAAGACGAAGTTATCATCGAGAACCTTTTGAGAAAGAACAGACTTTAATGCTAAACGGCTAACCTTCTTAGGAAGGCGGTAACTGTAAGAGCGAGGGGTAGGGCCAAAGACCACACCACCACCAACCCATTGTGGTGAACGGATTGAACCTTGACGTGCCCGACCAGTACCCTTTTGACGCCATGGCTTCTTACCACCACCACGAACGGCACTCCGGTTCTTAACGGCGTGAGTTCCTTGGCGCATGGATGCCCGTTGCATCAGGATTGTGTCGAATACGACGTTTTCGTTAGGTTCAATACCGAAGATATCGGCATTCAAAGTAACGTCGCCGTTTTGGCTACCATCTTGTTTGTATAATGCTACGCTTGTCATTTAATTATCCTCCCTTCCTAATTATTTGTCAGAATGCTTTGGACGTGGTGGGCGAACAGCACTCTTAACTGTAACGAGTGACTTGTTGGCACCAGGCACATTGCCCTTAATCAACAGAACGTTGTTATCAACGTCGGCTTTAACGATCACAAGGTTTTGGATAGTAACTTGCTTGTTACCCATCCGACCTGGAAGCTTCATGCCAGGGAAAACCCGGTTGATGATAGCACCCAGAGAACCTGGACGACGGTGGTAACGAGAACCATGGGCCATAGGGCCACGGCTTTGACCATCTTTATGAATGTTACCTTGGTATCCATGACCTTTAGTGACACCAGTGACATCAACGATGTCTCCTGCTTGGAAGGTATCAACTTTAACTTCGTCTGCTACCTTGTAATCTCCCAGCTCAACATCTCTGAATTCACGAATGAAGCGCTTAGGAGTCGTGTTTGCTTTTGCTACATGACCTTGTTCGGGCTTGTTGCTGAGTACTTCACGCTTGTCTTGGTAACCAAGTTGAATGGCATCGTAACCGTCGTTTTCCATCGTCTTAACTTGCAACACTACGTTTGGGGTTGCTTCGACAACAGTAACGGGGATTAATTCGCCAGCATCAGTGAAGACTTGCGTCATCCCGACCTTTTTCCCTAAGATTCCTTTTGTGGTCATGAGTACACCTCCGATTATATTGTATTTATTTTGAAAAATTATAACTTGATTTCGATGTCAACACCACTAGGCAAGTCGAGCTTCATTAATGAGTCAACTGTCTTTGGCGTTGGGTTAACGATATCAATCAAACGCTTGTGCGTCCGCATTTCGAATTGTTCACGTGAGTCCTTAAACTTATGTGGTGAACGTAATACGGTGTAGATCGTCCGTTCAGTTGGTAATGGAATTGGACCAGAGATAGTGGCACCAGTTCTCTTAGCTGTTTCAACGATCTTGTCCGCTGATTGGTCGAGGATACGATGTTCGTACGCCTTTAACCGAATCCGAATTTTTTGTTTTGCCATTGTGTTCCCTCCTTCGTCTATTTTAAAAATAAGACTAACTCCGTGGAAATTCCCGCCACACCCTCATGGCAAAGCGGCCGGGTGTGTCGCAATCTCCCACATCATCGCTTAAACTTTTGAGCCTACCCCGGGGTGTCAAAAACACCGTCAGAATTTCAGCACTTGACTATCATACTAAATAAAACGCCGGCTGGCAAGGGTTTTACCACAATTAGTCGAATTTTTTTGTGAAATCGCTGACCAATTTGATACAAATCAACTCACCACAAATTATTTTATTTGAGTAAGTCGCCCTAAATCGTCACTTTCCTGACGCACGCTTAAACCACCCAAACAGTTAGCCGTTCAAAGGATTGGGCCATCACTCAGCTCACAATTACGCCGGCTTCTTCCTATTAAATAGGAGTCTTGCCAATCCCCAGCCCATGACACAAGTCACCACGTCCGCTGCCGGTTGTGCCCAAATCACACCATGGTAGCCCAGAAAGTGAGCGCCCAACACGATCAGGAGATAGAAAACGACCCCTTGCCGCGCAATGGACATAATAAAGGCGCCACTGGCTTTACCTGTGCTTTGAAACACAGTCGTATAGACTAGAATGGCCCCCACAAATGGCGTGGTTAGCAGAAAGGCACGTAACATGTACGTTCCTGCAGTAATGACAGCTGCCTTATGTAGAAATAGACCGATGATCTGAGGGGCAAAGAACATTAATACCGCCGCTAAGATCAGGGCATACCCCACTTCAACTAAGAGGTCAAAATGTAAGATCTTTTTGAAACGTTTCATGTTCTTGGCACCAAAGGTATAGCCAATCAAGGGCTGCGCACCAAAGGCAAAACCGACCATCACCAACATGATAATCATGTAGACCTTGAGCACAATCCCCATAGCGGCGACTCTCGTGGCCCCATAGTCAACTAGGTAGCGGTTCAGCACCGCCGTCCCGAACGCCTGCATCAGGTTGGTAATCGATCCAGGAATCCCAATAAACAGGACCTGACGAATGAGCTGACGATCAATTCGGCTCAATTTAAAGTCCACCGAGATGACCTGACAGTAGCGCTTCGTTAGGTAGACCAGGAGTAACGCGGAAATGGTGTAGCCAATGACTGTGGCGAGCGCCGCACCTGCCGCACCCAACTTCATTGTAAAAATCAGGAGTGGATCCAGCACAATGGTGATCACCGTTCCAATCATCGTCCCCACCATTGACTGCGTGGCAAAGCCCTCGGTTCGAATCAGATTTCCCGGAACAATCGACACGATAATCGGCATCGCGCCAACCGCCATGATGCGATAGAACTGTGCCGCATACGAATAGGTGGCGGTCGTCGCCCCTAGTAGGTACAGAATCGGCCGACTGAAGACCAGTAACCCCACTGTCGTCACTAACCCTAATCCCACTGCCCCATACAAACAGAAGCTGCTCACACGGCTCCCAGTGGCGTACGCCTTCTCTCCCAATAGTCGGGAGATCAGAGAACTACCACCCAGACCAAAGATATCCCCGATGGCGATCAAAAACGAGAAAAGTGGTGTACACAGCGCGACACCCGCAACCAAATTCGTATTCTGCGTCTGTGAAACGAAAAAAGTATCGGCCAGATTGTAAATCATGCTGGCCACCATGCTTAACACCACGGGCAACGCCAGTTTAAAATACGCACGTGGAATTGGTGCCCGCTCAAACAGTTCTTCCATAACTCACTCTCCATTCAATTCTGGACGCACGGAGATTATTATAACGCAAAACACCACGTTCTGTCAGTTGGTGTTTTAGGCGTCCTTGTTTCACCCCATTTCCATCACTCATAAACTGCCGACCTCATACCATAAAAAAACGCCCTACCACAATGGCAGGACGTTTCATTTTAGAGAACAACTAGACCCTAGTCTTCGACTGGAGTACCGCCATTCTTCTTGATAATATCAGCTTGAACACTCTTTGGCGTTGGTTCGTAGTGGTCAAACGTCATGGTAAAGGTACCACGACCTTGAGAAGCAGAACGTAACGTCGTTGCGTAACCGAACATTTCGGCTAACGGAACGAAGGAGTGAATCATTTGTGCGTTCCCACGAGCTTCCATACCATCAACCTTACCACGACGAGCGGTAACTTGGCCCATGATATCACCCATGTATTCTTCAGGAACCAAGATATCAACCTTCATGATTGGTTCAAGAATAACAGGACCGGCACTTTGGACGGCCTTACGTAAAGCCAAGGAAGCGGCAACCTTGAAGGCTGCTTCACTAGAATCGACTTCATGGTAACTACCATCGTATAACTTGGCCTTAACATCAACCAATGGGTAACCGGCTAACACACCGTTTGCCATGGCTTCTTGCAGACCTTGGTCAACTGAAGGGATAAATTCACGAGGAACAACCCCACCAACGATAGCGTCTTCGAATTCGTAACCCTTACCACGTTCGTTAGGGGTGAATTCGATCCAAACGTCACCATATTGACCTTTACCACCAGATTGACGAACAAACTTACCTTGGACCTTAGTTGGCTTCGTGAAGGCTTCACGGTAGGCAACTTGAGGTGCACCAATGTTAGCTTCAACCTTGAATTCACGCTTCATCCGGTCGATGATGATATCCAAGTGAAGTTCACCCATTCCGGCAATCAAAGTTTCACCAGTTTCAGGGTTAGTTTCAGCCTTGAAAGTAGGATCTTCTTCAGAAAGCTTTTGAAGAGCGTTGTTCATCTTATCTTGGTCAGCCTTCGTCTTAGGTTCAACGGCAACCTGGATCACAGGATCTGGGAAGTTCATTGATTCCAAGTGTAATGGATGATCAGGATCAGTCAAAGAGTCACCAGTCGTGGTGTTCTTCAAACCAATGGCACCGGCAATATCACCGGAGAACACTTCTGGAATTTCTTGACGGTGATTTGAATGCATTTGCAGCAAACGACCAACACGTTCACGCTTGTCCTTCGTTGAGTTAAGAACGTAAGAACCAGCTTCCAGAGTACCGGAGTAAACCCGGATGTAAGTTAAACGACCAACGAATGGGTCAGTGGCAACCTTGAAAGCCAAGGCAGCAAATGGATCGTCATCGTTAGCACGTAAAGTAACGGCTTCGTCAGTGTCAGGAACAGTGGCGTTGTAAGGCTTAACATCCAATGGAGATGGTAAGTAGTCCACAACGGCATCCATCAACATCTGAACACCCTTATCTTTGAAGGCAGAACCAGCAAAGACAGGGAACATGTCCAAACGTAAAGTGGCACGACGGATAGCAGCCTTTAATTCCTCTTTGGTGATTTCTTCACCTTCAAGGTACTTTTCCATGATTTCATCATCAACGTCAGCGACGCTTTCGATGATGCCTTCATGACGCTTCTTAGCTTCTTCAAGCATGTCGGCAGGAATGTCAACCGTGTCCCATGAGGAACCCAATTCATCCTTGTCGTAAACGTAGGCTTTCATTTCGATTAAGTCAACAACACCGGCGAAGTCATCTTCGGCACCAATAGCCATTTGCAAAGCAACGGCATTAGCTTGGAGACGTTCGTGGAGGGAGTTAACTGAGAAGTCGAAGTCGGCACCCAGCTTATCCATCTTGTTAACGAAAACGATACGAGGAACATCGAAGTCTGAGGCTTGACGCCAAACGGTTTCAGTCTGAGGTTCAACCCCGGCTTGACCATCTAAGACGGCAACGGCACCATCAAGGACCCGCAATGAACGTTCAACTTCAACAGTGAAGTCCACGTGTCCTGGGGTATCGATGATGTTGATCCGGTGGTGTTTCCATTCCGCGGTCGTAGCGGCGGAAGTAATCGTAATACCCCGTTCTTGTTCTTGTTCCATCCAGTCCATTTGTGAAGCCCCATCATGGGTTTCACCAATCTTATGGATTTTACCAGTATAATACAGGATACGCTCAGTAGTCGTCGTCTTACCGGCATCGATATGAGCCATGATACCAATGTTACGCGTCTTCTCAAGCGGAAATTCACGAGTATTAGCCATGATTAATGTGTAACTCCTCTCAATTTGATCATAGGTTGATTGTGCCAAAAGGTGGCTACTATCATCACACTGATTAAGTAGCCACCTCTCGATTAAAGGAATAAATCCCTTAAGCTAGAGACGAAAGTGTCATAAACACCTCGCTCCAACATTTTATCACACTGCTGGCAATGCAGTGTAATAGCTGCTTTCTACCAACGGTAATGTGCGAAGGCACGGTTAGCGTCAGCCATCCGGTGCGTATCTTCACGCTTCTTAACAGCTGCACCCGTGTTGTTGGCAGCGTCCATGATTTCACGTGCTAAACGTTCAACCATGGTGTGTTCGCCACGTAAACGGGAGTATTGAACCATCCAGCGAAGACCTAAAGTGGTCCGACGATCTGGACGAACTTCGATTGGAACTTGGTAGTTTGACCCACCGACACGCCGAGCCTTAACTTCCAAGACTGGCATAACGTTCTTCATTGCTTCTTCGAAGACTTCAACTGGATCGTTACCAGTTTCGTTCTTAATGATGTCGAAGGCACCATAAATGATTTTAGTAGAAGTACCACGTTTCCCATCCATCATCGTGTGGTTAATCAAACGAGTAACCAACTTTGAGTTGTAAATTGGATCAGGAAGGACTTCACGCTTTTGTACGTTTCCTTTTCTAGGCATTGTTAATATCCTCCTCGAATGTTGTTTCAGACTGCTTGACGGCAACCGTGCAAGTCAGTCTAATAGTTCGTCTTAGCCCTTAGGCTTCTTAGTCCCATACTTGGAACGACCTTGACGACGGTCAGTAACACCGGCAGTATCGAGCGCACCACGGATGATGTGGTAACGAACCCCAGGTAAATCCTTTACCCGGCCACCACGGATTAAGACAACACTATGTTCTTGAAGGTTATGACCGATACCAGGAATGTAAGCAGTCACTTCAATTAAGTTGGACAACCGCACACGTGCATATTTCCGTAAAGCTGAGTTAGGCTTCTTTGGTGTCATGGTACCGACACGAGTAGCAACCCCACGCTTTTGTGGAGCTGGATTCTTAACTTGAGCTTTTTTGAAACTGTTATACCCGTAGTTTAAAGCTGGGGCATCTGATTTAGAACTTTTAGATTTACGACCTTTACGCACCAATTGGTTGATAGTAGGCATCTAAATAGTCCTCCTTTCCTATTCTTGAGTTTAGTCCACACATCCAGGTGGTTCATTTTTCCTTAAAGAAAAAAGCCACTCAGACGCGGGTTCAATTGAAGTGTCCCTCCCGCCGTCAGTCAGCATGTCTGGTAATGAATACCCGAGACCTGTCTGCGAAAAGCACCTTTAATAGAATACCACGCCTGGAAATCCATGTCAATGAAGGTTTTGCTGTTTTCTGACAAACATTTCGCCAGTTTTCACGGAGTTAGTAGATAGAGGTGAAGCCTGTGTTCATGATTATTTTGTTCGTTTACGGCAGTTGTGGCGGGTCCCTGATTGGCGCCCTAGCCAGTCGGTACGCCACCGGGGAGTCTTATTGGTTCCCCGCATCGCACTGTGACACTTGCCAGATTTCCCTGGCCTATTGGCAATTGGTCCCCGTTCTGAGTTACCTGTTAGTGCGTGGCAAATGCCTGCGCTGTTCACACCCGATTCCTTGCAGCACATTCATCCTGGAAGTGGGTGCTGGTCTGGTGGCCACCTCCATCACCGACTTTGGGAGTGCCCGTGTGGTTCTGTGGTTGGGACTTTGGACTTTTGCGGCCCTGTGTGACGCTCAAACACAGACCTTTCCGGGATGGATCAGCTGGGGCGCTACGAGTCTTGCGCTCTGGCACCAGCCACCCACGGTCTGGGTGCTGACCAGTTTGTTCCTATTCATGACGCATCGTCTTTGGCGTCATTGGCAGCACCCCGCCATTGGCGACGGTGACGTCGATCTAATGGTGAGTTATGGCGTGCTCTTTGGCCCGTCCTCACTCGCAAAATGGTTATTCGTAGCCAGCCTGCTGGGACTCCTCGCCACCAGATCACGTGGCCGACTGGCGTTCCTTCCCCATCTAGTGGCCAGCGCCGTTGGCTGGTGGCTCTATTGAAAGACATGCTTTCCAAAACTGACAGCTGACGAAACGCGTTTCGTCAGGCAGAGTGCGCTGCCTCTAGCCGGCAATGTGCTTGCTGCTCGTACTGGTTCAGTACATCTGACTTGCTCTCGCCCTTCTATCCCGGATCTGGCGGCTTCCGAAACGCGTTTCGCAAGGCAGGGTCCGCTTAACAAAAATAAGGCCCCTAGCCGGTGATGTGCTTACTGCTCGTACCGGTTCAGTACATCTGACTGGCTCTCGCCCTTCTATCCTGGGCCTTGCGGCTTCCGAAACGCGTGTTGCTAGCCAGATTCTTCCGCTTAACAAAAATAAGGCTTCTAGCCGGCAATGTGCTTACTGCTCGTACTGGTTCAGTACATCTGACTGGCTCTCGCCCTTCTATCCTGGGCCTTGCGGCTTCCGAAACGCGTTCCGCAAGGCAGGTTCCTGTGCTTAACAAAAATAAGGTCCCTAGCCGGCATTGCCGACTAGAGACCTTATTCTCGTTAATGCTCAGAACCTAAGCGCCTTGCTACACGCTCTTACGCCTGTGAGTCCTCTTGCATTTGCTTTTCCAAATCGCTGATGGAGTAGACGCCTTCGGTTGACGAACCGCCAACTTCCTTGGGCTTGATCTGACGGTAATCTGGCATCCCAGTCCCGGCAGGAATGATCTTCCCAATAATAACGTTTTCCTTCAAACCAACTAATGGATCGTTCTTGCCACGGATAGCGGCATCGGTCAAGACACGCGTCGTTTCCTGGAAGGATGCGGCTGACAAGAAACTGTTCGTTTCCAGGGCAGCCTTAGTGATCCCCAAGATAACTGGACGGGCAGTGGCCGCGATCCCACCAGAGATTAACGTCTGGTAGTTAGCACGACGGAAGTCTTGGATATCCATCAAGGTACCAGGAAGCACATCGGTATCACCCGGATCCATGATCCGAACTTTACGTAGCATCTGGCGAACCATGATTTCAACGTGCTTATCACTGATCGCAACACCTTGCATCCGGTAAACACGTTGAACTTCACCTAAGATGTAAGTTTCAGTTGATAAGACATCCCGAACACGCAGCATTTCCTTAGGATCAACAGACCCATAGTTCAATGCTGACCCACGGTGAATGAAGTCCCCTTCACTAACCCGCATGCGGGCAGTGATTGGTAATTCATAACTCCGAGTATCGGCTTCACCCTTAATGGTGATCGTCTTCGTCCGTTCTGCTGGGTCTTCTTCGATTGATTCAACCGTCCCAGTAACTTCCGTAATCTCAGCTTTACCTTTAGGGTTCCGAGATTCAAACAATTCTTGAACACGAGGCAACCCTTGGGTAATATCTTCGTTACCAGCCACACCACCGGTATGGAAGTTCCGCATGGTCAACTGGGTACCTGGTTCACCGATAGATTGCGCGGCAACCGTACCAACAGCTTCCCCAACTTCAACTTCGTCACCAGTAGCCATGTTCCGACCATAACAATGTTCACAAACACCATGTTCAGTGTTGCAAGTGAAGGCGGAACGGATGGTAACTTCTTCAACACCAGCATCAACAATTTGTTGCGCCGTGTCTTCAACGATCATTTGGTTCTTAGGAACGATAACGTCCCCAGTCTTTGGATCGTAGACGGTCTTTTGGGTGTAACGCCCTAAGATCCGGTCGTACAGTGGTTCGATCATTTCGTTACCATCAGTGATAGCACGAATCTTCAAACCACGGTCGGTCCCACAATCCTTTTCCCGAATGATAACGTCTTGCGCAACATCGACCAGCCGCCGAGTCAGGTAACCTGAGTTGGCAGTCTTCAGGGCCGTATCGGTCATCCCTTTACGAGCACCATGGGTCGAAATAAACATTTCCATCACTGACAGACCTTCACGGAAGTTAGACGTGATAGGCAGCTCCATGATGTCACCACTAGGAGCGGCCATCAAGCCCCGCATACCGGCAAGCTGCGTAAAGTTAGAAATGTTCCCACGAGCACCAGAATCACTCATCATAAAGATAGGGTTCTGTTGATCGAAACTGTGAATCAAGGCGTTTTGAATGTCGTCCTTGGCATCGTTCCAGATCCCAATAACACGTTCGTAACGTTCGTGGTCGGTGATCAACCCACGACGGAATTGCTTGGTTACCGTAGCCACTTGTTTGTGAGCAGCGTCGATAATTTCTGGCTTTTCCTTCAGGTCGGTAACATCGACCATCCCCACCGTCAAACCAGACTTCGTGGATTCGTCGTAACCCAAATCCTTGATCCGGTCCAACAACTTAGAGGTTTCAGTAACCTTGTATTGTTGGTAAACGGCAGCGATAATGTCGGATAAGAAGCCCTTCTTGAAGGGTCCAATTAATTCAGCATTTTGCAGGTAATCATGAATGTCTTCACCCGGTGCCAAGAAGTACTTGTCAGGAATGGAGCCATTCAGGTTCGTGCTGGTTGGTTCGTTCAAATATGGGAATGACTTCGGCAGGATGTTGTTGAAGATCAACTTCCCAACAGTCGTTACCATAATCTTACCGCGTTCTTCATCGGTAAATGGCTTGTCAGGCATTGAGGAGACTTGCACCCCAACCCGAGTATGCCAGTGAACCAAACCGTTCCGGTAAGCCAAGACCGCTTCGTTAAGGTCGGTAAAGATCATACCTTCCCCTTCACGATTGGCTTCTTCCATGGTCAGGTAGTAGTTCCCGATAACCATATCTTGAGAAGGCGCAACCACTGGCTTACCACTGGCAGGAGCCAGAATATGGTGAGCAGCGAGCATCAGCAGACGTGCTTCAGCTTGTGCTTCGTCAGATAATGGCACGTGAATGGCCATTTGGTCCCCATCGAAATCGGCGTTGTAAGCTTCACAAGCCAATGGGTGAAGACGCATCGCCTTACCACTAACCAAGACCGGTTCGAACGCTTGAATACCTAAACGGTGAAGCGTAGGTGCCCGGTTCAACAGAACAGGATGTTCCTTGATAACATCTTCAAGAACATTGAAGACATCGTCATCTTCACGGTCGATTTGGCGCTTGGCATTCTTAATGTTAGAAGCTAAGCCCCGAGCAACCAATTCCTTCATGATAAATGGCCGGAATAATTCCAAAGCCATCGGAACTGGCAGACCCATTTGGTTAAACTTGAGGGAAGGACCAACGTCAATAACGGAACGACCAGAGTAGTCAACCCGCTTCCCTAACAAGTTTTGACGGAAACGTCCTTGCTTCCCTTTCAACATGTGTGAAAGAGACTTCAATGGACGGTTACCAGGACCAGCAACTGGACGGCCACGACGACCGTTATCGATCAACGCGTCAACGGCTTCTTGGAGCATCCGCTTTTCGTTTTGAACGATGATACCAGGTGCATTTAAGTCCAACAAACGCTTCAACCGGCTGTTCCGGTTGATTACCCGCCGGTACAAGTCGTTCAAGTCAGACGTTGCAAAACGTCCACCTTCAAGTTGTACCATTGGACGAAGATCAGGTGGGATTACCGGAATAGCATCCATAACCATCCATTCCGGACGGTTACCAGATGTCACGAAGGCTTCCAAGATGTCCAAACGACGAACGGCACGCGTCCGCTTTTGGCCAGTAGCTTCCTTCAATTCTTCCTTTAATTCCTTAACTTCTTTATCCAGGTCTACGGCCATCAACAACTTCTTGATGGCTTCGGCACCCATTTCAGCCTTAAAGGCCTTGCTACCGTATTCTACGAGCTTGTCACGGTAATCACGTTCGGAAAGGAGTTGTTTCTTTTCCAAAGGCGTGTTACCTGGATCTAAGACGACGTAAGATGCGAAGTAGATGATTTCTTCCAGGGCACGAGGGCTCATGTCGAGGACCAAGCCCATCCGACTTGGAATCCCCTTGAAGTACCAGATGTGGGTTACAGGAGCAGCCAATTCGATATGGCCCATCCGTTCACGACGAACCTTAGAACGGGTAACTTCAACACCACAACGGTCACAAACGACACCCTTGTAACGGATCCGCTTGTATTTCCCACAGGCACATTCCCAGTCCTTAGTAGGACCGAAAATCCGCTCGTCGAACAGCCCATCTTTTTCAGGCTTTAACGTCCGGTAGTTGATGGTTTCAGGCTTCTTGACTTCCCCGTAAGACCAGCTACGGATCTTATCAGGTGAAGCCAGCCCGATCTGCATGCTTTCGAACTTATTGACATCGACCAAAGAAGCGACCTCCCTTATTAATTAGTCTTGTGTGTTCGGTTGACTTTCATTTTTCGTAGTTTCTGGTGTGGTCTTGGCACTGTCGGCCTGAGCTTGCGCTTTGCGTTGCTCTTCTTGCTGTTGGGCATACTTGCTCAAAGCATCAACGTTCACAACATCATCGTCATCGTCATCCATATCACGGAGTTCGATTTCTTCGTTGTTCCCGTTTAAGACCTTCATGTCCAGCCCTAAGGATTGTAATTCCTTGACCAGAACACGGAATGATTCAGGGACACCAGGCTTTGGAATTGGATCGCCCTTAACGATGGCTTCGTAGGTCTTAACCCGACCAACCACGTCATCAGACTTGTACGTCAAGATTTCTTGCAACGTATAAGCGGCACCGTAAGCTTCCAAGGCCCAAACTTCCATTTCACCAAACCGCTGGCCACCAAATTGTGCTTTCCCACCAAGGGGTTGTTGGGTAACCAATGAGTAAGGTCCAATGGAACGGGCGTGCATCTTGTCGTCGACCATGTGGGCCAACTTCAGGTAGTTCATGACACCAACGGCAACCCGCTTATCAAACGGTTCACCAGTCCGACCATCGTATAAGACGGTCTTGGCATCGGCAGCCATCCCAGCTTCCTTCAAGGCATCCGCGATATCAGTATCTCGGGCACCATCGAAGACTGGCGTAGCCACGTGAATCCCTAACTTACGAGCAGCCATCCCTAAATGCAATTCGAGCACTTGCCCGATGTTCATCCGGGAAGGCACACCCATTGGACTCAGCATGATGTCGATTGGCGTACCATCTGGCATGTATGGCATGTCTTCTTGAGGGATAACAACGGAAACCGTCCCCTTGTTCCCATGACGACCAGACATCTTGTCACCAACTTGGATCTTCCGCTTTTGCGCGATGTAGACCCGAACCATCATGTTGACACCAGGTGATAATTCATCCCCGTTTTCACGAGTGAAGATCTTAACATCCTGGATAATCCCGCCACCACCATGTGGCACCTTAAGAGAAGTATCCCGAACTTCACGGGCCTTTTCACCAAAGATGGCATGGAGCAAACGTTCTTCAGCTGATAATTCAGTCACACCCTTAGGCGTTACCTTACCAACTAAGATGTCACCGTCTTGAACTTCGGCACCGACACGGATAATCCCGTCTTCGTCCAAGTTCTTCAAGGCATCTTCACCGACGTTAGGAATTTCACGCGTCATTTCTTCAGGTCCAAGCTTCGTGTCACGTGCTTCTGATTCGTATTCTTCAATATGAATCGACGTGTAAACATCATCGCGAACCAACCGTTCGTTGATCCCGATGGCATCTTCGAAGTTGTACCCTTGCCAAGTCATGAAGGCCACTAATGGGTTTTGCCCTAAAGCAAGTTCCCCATTTTCCATGGAAGGACCATCAGCCAAGATTTCGTCGTTGTCGACGTGATCGCCAACCTTAACGATTGGACGTTGGTTGTAGTTCTTACCACCGTTTGACCGGCGGAACTTCATCAACTTGTAAGTGTCTAACGCATCGTCGGCACGACGGACACGGATTTCACGTGCATCGACGTACTCAACCGTTCCTTCGTGTTGGCTAATTAAAGCAACCCCGGAGTCATGCGCAGCTTTGTATTCAATACCAGTTCCGACTAATGGTGCGTGAGGGTCCAGCAATGGCACAGCTTGCCGTTGCATGTTGGCACCCATCAAGGCACGGTTAGAGTCATCGTTTTCCAAGAAAGGAATACATGCAGTGGCCACGGCAACAACTTGCTTAGGCGAAACGTCCATGTAGTCAATCTTGTCAGCACTGGTTTCAATGTTATTATCTTCGTCACGGGCCATGATGGTATCCGTTGCGAATGAACCGTCATCGTTTAATGGCGTGTTGGCCTGGGCAACGACGTAGTTATCTTCTTCGTCGGCAGTCAGGTAATCGATCTTGTCGGTAACCATGTGCGTATCCCATGACACACGACGGTATGGCGTTTCAATGAACCCATACTTGTTAACGCGGGCATAACTGGAAAGACTGTTAATCAAACCAATGTTAGGACCTTCAGGCGTTTCAATTGGGCACATCCGACCGTAGTGGGTGTAGTGAACATCCCGGACTTCATATCCGGCACGGTCACGCGTCAAACCACCAGGTCCAAGGGCAGACAGACGACGCTTATGGGTTAATTCACCCAATGGGTTGGTCTGGTCCATGAATTGTGACAATTGAGAAGAACCGAAGAATTCCTTAATGGAAGCAACCACTGGCCGAATGTTGATCAATTGTTGTGGCGTTACGGTTGCGGCGTCTTGAATAGACATCCGTTCACGAACAACCCGTTCCATCCGGGATAACCCGATCCGGAATTGGTTTTGCAACAATTCACCAACGGAACGAATCCGCCGGTTACCCAAGTGGTCAATATCATCGGTGTTGCCAATCCCAATTTGCAGATCGAAGAAGTAGTTCATGGAAGCGATGATATCAGCTGGGCGAATATGCTTCAGCTTGATGTCAATGTTCCCATTCCCGATAACGGGCACTTCTTGTTCTGGGTCATCTGGTGATTGCACCTTGATGATTTGTAACTTCAATGGTTCCGTAACGACAGCTTCGTCGGAAGGTTGGAAAGTAACCATCTTGAAGTCATCTTGGTCCAAGAATGGGGCCAAGGTCTTCATGACGTCCTTATCAACAACCGTCCCCTTCTGCGCGATAACTTCCCCAGTATCTGGGTCAGCTAACGTTTCAGCTAAGGTTAAGCCGAGCAAACGGGTCTTCAGGCTAAGCTTCTTGTTGGTCTTGTAACGACCAACGGGTGCCATGTCGTAACGCTTAGGATCAAAGAACCGGGCCGTCAGCAAGCTCCGTGAAGAGTCCGCCGTCTTAGGTTCACCTGGACGTAGACGTTCGTAGATATCCTTTAAGGATTCTTCAACACGAGAGTCGTCGGTATTCTTATGAATATCCTTTTCCAACGTGTTCGATAGGCTTTCGTTATCGCCTAAGATATCTAAGATTTCATCGTCAGAACCGAAACCTAATGCCCGAACTAATTCGGTCATTGGGATCTTCCGTGTCCGGTCAATCCGAACGTAGGAAATGTTCTTAGCGTCGGTTTCGAATTCAAGCCAAGCACCCCGGTTAGGAATGACAGTGGCGCCGAAGACGGTCCGACCGTTCTTATCAGTATCTTCATTGAAGTAAACGCCTGGTGAGCGGACTAATTGAGAAACAATAACCCGTTCTGCCCCGTTAATGATAAAGGTCCCTTGGGCCGTCATTAATGGGAAGTCACCGAAGAAGACGTCTTGTGATTTGATTTCACCCGTTTCATGGTTGGTTAAGCGTAAGGTCACGTGCAGTGGTGCTGAGAAATTGGCATCGTGTTCCCGTGCTTCATCGACCGTATATTTGGGTTCCAGTAATTGATAATCAACAAACTCTAACGAAAGGTTTCCTTGAAAATCTTCGATTGGCATGATGTCGTCGAACATATCCCGTAAACCTTCATCGAGGAACCAGTTGTAGGAATTGGTTTGAATCTCGATTAAGTTAGGGAGATCAAGGACTTCCTTGATCCGCGAATAGCTACGGCGAGTACGGTGTTTCCCGTATTTCACTAAGTGTCCTGCCAAGTTGTTCACCTCTCCTATTTATTCTGTGAATTGGTCAAAAATCCAAATGTTACATTTTGATTACAATTGCATATTTTACCGGATTTTTGGCAAAAAAAATCCAAAAACAAACCCACAGTTTGCTTTTGGCTTCTTATAACGGACGCTACCGGACAATATATCGGTGCATCCAATTTCAGTTCACAGTTGCATACAAATGACATAGTACTAGCTTTCCGGGCAATTGTCAATAAAGAAGTTCTACTTCTTCGTGGCAACGCCAAACAAGATTAACCGGATCAACGCGACCGTCTGCTCATGCTGTGAGGCATCGCTCGGCCCCACGTGATGGAAGGTGTTAAACAGCGGACTCAAGCTGGTCAGATAGAAGGAAGCCGCATCCTGAGCCTTGACGCCATCCTGTAAGGCAACCACACCGGTCTCAAAGAAACTGGTCAGTGGCATCAGATAGTCTTGCATGAAGACCATCCCCAATTGACGCTTGTTCTCCGGTTTCAGGAACTTAAAGCTCCCGTGAATCACCGTAAATACATCACGTGGATGTAACGCGGTCAGAACCTCCGTCACAGCGGTTAAGGACTCGATGGGATCTGCATCTGGCTGAAGCTGGCTCACAACCCCTGTAATGCCCGTCTTGATCTCTTCCCCTACCGTCTTGATGACTTCCAGGAAGATGACCTCCTTATCGCTAAAATGATGATACAATGCCGGCTGCGTGATCCCCACCTGCTTGGCAATATCACGGGTCGAGGTTGCTTGATACCCTTGCGCCAAGAACTGCTCCCGCGCCGCCTTTAAAATGGCAGCGTGCGTATGGGTCAACTGTTCTTCTCTCTTCATGAGTGGGCCTTCTTCCTTTCTGTGGTGCTGTTATTTTGATCCGTCATATCTGGTTTAATTCGGAATTAAGTGTTTCGGCCCAGACTGCCCGTCAGATACCGTTTATGGCTCTGACCGATGATCCAACGCAACGTGTTCCGTTGACCAGCCTACGCAACCGCCTAATTCAGTTGACCTAATATAGCCTATTATCAGATTAAGTGTACCACAGTCATTTATCACCAGCTAGGTCAATGCCCTTAAATTACGGTTAAGCCCCTCTCTAAAACACAAAACAGCGGTGCTCCCGCCACCTTATTATGGAAGAAACACCGCTGCTATTCAAATGTTAGTCGTCATTAATGACTGGCAACCGCTGTCGGCTTCTTAGTACTGTCGGGTGTCTTCACATTAATCGTGATTTCACCACGTGTTGCCCCGATCGTCACCTGATCGTGAGCCTTCACTTCGCCGTTCAGCAAGGCCTCACTCAGCTTATCCTCAACCTGCGTTTGTAGTGCCCGCCGAATTGGCCGTGCCCCGTACTCAGGATCGAAGCCCGCCTTGGCAACGACTTCAATCGCTGCTGGCGTAATCTTAAGCTTGATGTTCTGTTCAGCGACCCGATCCACGATGTGCTTAGCCATGAGCTTCACAATTTCATGGAGTTCATCCTTCTTCAAGGAGTGGAAGATCACCGTTTCATCGATCCGGTTCAGGAACTCTGGCCGGAAGGATTGCTTCAAGGTCTCACGAATCGTTTGTGCCATAGCCCGGTAACTGTTAGCCAGGTCTTCGGCACCGAACCCAACGGTCTTTTCATCCCGCAGCTTCGTTGCCCCTAAGTTAGACGTCATGATCAAGATAGTATTTCTAAAGTCAACCTTACGTCCCTTAGAGTCTGTCAGGTAACCGTCATCTAATACCTGTAACAAGATGTTGAAGACATCCGGATGGGCCTTTTCAACTTCGTCAAACAGCACAACGGAGTATGGCTTTTGCCGAACCTTTTCGGTTAATTGGCCACCTTCATCGTAGCCCACGTAGCCGGGTGCCGAACCAATCAAACGACTGGTGGAGTACTTTTCCATGTACTCGCTCATGTCCACCCGGATCATGTTGTCTTCGGAGCCAAACATCGCTTCGGCCAACGCCTTCGCCAGTTCGGTCTTCCCAACCCCAGTTGGTCCGAGGAACATGAATGAGCCAATTGGCCGGTTAGGATCTTTCAACCCTGACCGTGCCCGCCGAATGGCCCGAGAAACGGCTGAAACGGCTTCAGACTGTCCAATCACCCGCTTGTGCAGGATCTTTTCAAGATTGACCAACCGATCGGCATCCGTCTGCTTCAGCTGCGTAACGGGAACACCCGTCCACTCAGCGACCACATCGGCCACGTCCTCACCCGTTACGTCAGTCGTATACTGGTGTTCTGGCGTTGCTGCAGCGGCGGCCTTAGCGGCACGAGCCTCTACCTTTTGACGTAAGGCCATTTCTTCCGTCCGCAACTTAGCGGCCAGCTCAAAGTCCTGTCGTTCAATAGCGGCTTCCTTCTTGGTCGAAAGATCATCCAAGGCCTTCGCTTGTTTGCTTGCCGGCGTTGGCTTATCCATCTGATCAATCCGAACCTTAGCGGCGGCTTCATCCATCAAGTCAATCGCCTTATCAGGCAAGAAACGATCACTGATGTAACGTGTCGACAGCTTAACGGCTTGATCCAAGGCATCATCCGTAATGTTTACGTGGTGGTGATCCTCGTAACGTGGACGCAAGCCCTTCAAGATCTCCAAAGCTTCCGTAGGCGTAGGCTCGTTAACCTGAACCGTGGCAAACCGCCGTTCCAGAGCAGCATCGGATTCGATGTACTTCTGGTATTCATCCAGTGTCGTTGCCCCAATGGTTTGGAGTTCTCCCCGTGCCAGGGCTGGTTTCAAGATGTTAGAGGCATCAATTGCCCCCTCAGCACCACCGGCACCAATCAGGGTGTGTAACTCATCAATGAATAAGATGACCTGACCATCGTTGTAAATTTCTTCAATAACTTTCTTCAAACGATCTTCAAATTCACCACGGTACTTGGTGCCAGCGACCAAGGACCCCATATCAAGCATCATTAACCGCTTGTTTTGCATGTCTTCCGGCACGTCACCGGCCACAATCCGTTGCGCCAAGCCTTCGGCAATCGCCGTCTTCCCGACACCAGGTTCCCCAATCAAGACTGGATTGTTCTTGGTGCGGCGACTGAGAATCTGAATGACCCGCTTAACTTCCTTCTCACGACCCACCGTTGGGTCCATCCGGCCTTCCTTAGCAGAGGCCGTTAAGTCCCGGGCTAAGGAGTCCAAAGTGGGGGTCCCACCTTGTGGCGCCCGCCGACTGCGGTTGTCGTTCCGTCGCTTAGGGGTATCGGTAATCCCCAGCTTACGTAAGACCACCTTGTGCGCATCCGTCAATTGGACGTTTAAGTTCTTCAAGATTCGTGAAGACAGAATGGTCTCATCACTCAGTAAGGCTAGTAACAAGTGTTCCGTCCCAATCTTGGTGGCGCCTAATCGCTTCGCCTCATCACCAGCCAAGGCCAACATGGCTTTTGCCTTGGGTGAGTATGGCAGGTAACTATCTTTATCGGTATTGGCCAACGTCCCGTAACCCGTGAAGCGTTCGATCTCTTCACGAACATCATCGTCGGTAACTGAGAACTGTTGTAAAACTTTGTTGGCAATGCCATTTTTTTCAATGGTGAGGGCCAATAGCAAGTGTTCTGTCCCCACTGCTTGGTGCTTAAAGTACTTTGCTTGTTCCTGTGCCAAGACGAGGACACTCTTAGCGCTCGGTGTAAATAAATTATCCATTGCAGCTCCTCACTTTCTTAACTCTCATAACGTAGGTGATTCAAAATAGAAATTAAAATCTGCGCCCGAATTTGCTCATCAGCCTGTCGATCTCCCGTATTAATGGCATCCTTATTAATAGCTGCGAGAATGATATTCGCTTCGCTACGGTTAATCGCCCCAGCTTCAAACAGGCTGCGGACAACCGCTAAACTATCGTGCCGTGAGATCTGATCGCCAACGGCTGTCACTAACGAATCAATGAAATCCAAGTTGTCGAGTAGTTTGACCTTCTCGATTCGGATATAACCGCCACCACCACGTTTGCTCTGAACCACGTAGCCGTCTTGAATCGTAAACCGCGTCTTAATCACGTAATTAATCTGAGATGGCACGACGTTAAACTGATTGGCTATTTCCGCTCTGCGGATCTCCACCTGCTGGGATTCAGCCAAAATCTGCTTCAGGTAAGATTCAATAATATCCGAAATATTTTGATTCTCCATTATCGTCCCCCCTTCAGTGCAGTGTTCTTGACTAATGTTGACTAATATTATACGAATTTCCAGTAAAATTGCAACGGATTAGACCGCTCAACCGAGAGAAGTTTTATTTTCTTAACAACCAACTAAGTTGTGACGCACCATCATCGTGGCCGCTCACCCAGCAGACTGTCTCTCCACAGGGCTGTCCACGGCCACATCTATAAAAGCGCTCCGGTAATCTATGGTAACAAAAAAACGGCCAGCTTCCAAACAATCTGTATGGAAACCGCCGTTGCTATCATTATATGTATTCGGGAATAAAAAAATCGGGAAGACAAGATTTGAACTTGCGACCCCCACGTCCCGAACGTGGTGCTCTACCAAGCTGAGCTACTTCCCGAGGAAAGCTCACTGACCCACTAATCTTGCCAGTCAAATCGGGAAGACAGGATTCGAACCTGCGACCCCCTGGTCCCAAACCAGGTGCTCTACCAAGCTGAGCTACTTCCCGAAAATTGCTTATAATTGCTTACAAGCAACAAAAATGCACCCAGTAGGAGTCGAACCTACAACCTTCTGATTCGTAGTCAGACACTCTATCCAATTGCGCTATGGGTGCATAATTATTATTAAGTTAAATGCCGAGGACCGGGATCGAACCGGTACGGTCATCACTGACCGCAGGATTTTAAGTCCTGTGCGTCTGCCAATTCCGCCACCCCGGCAAAAGGGCAA
>NZ_AZFS01000060.1:82209-119260 GCF_001434395.1 Levilactobacillus hammesii DSM 16381 | reverse complement strand
ACCCGCGACCCCCACCATGGCAAGGTGATGTTCTACCACTGAACTACTTCCGCAAATTGGCTATTTTATTAAAGGTGCCATGCCGACTAGAGGATTCGAACCTCCGACCTCCTCATTACTAGTGAGATGCTCTGCCAACTGAGCTAAGTCGGCAAAATATTTATTGGATATTTTGCTATATTTGGTTAATGCAGGTGAAGGGACTCGAACCCCCACGTCATAAGACACTAGAACCTAAATCTAGCGCGTCTGCCAGTTCCGCCACACCTGCAACGTTGGCGAACTAACGCCAGGAACCTGAGTTCCAATGGAGGATACAGGGCTCGAACCTGTGACCCTCTGCTTGTAAGGCAGACGCTCTCCCAACTGAGCTAATCCTCCATATTTTCCGAAGCGAATCAGACGAACTCGCTCGAAACAACTATTATAATTTACCATGTTCAGCGAAGCTTGTCAACAACAATTTCGAATTATTTTGAATAAATATTCGTTAGCTGAATAACTACTCGCTTAGCAACAAATAATATTGTATCTTACTTTCTCGGAAAAAGCTACACTTTTTTGCATTTTCTTGCAAAATTTTTGATGACTTGTTTTTCCAAAAAGATTGCCGATTCAGGGTTCCGCCGGACTGCGCCGGTGTCACATGAATTAACCAACAGAAACTATTCTATACGAAGTCCCACCCCCTCGTCAATAAGAAATTGCAAAAATAACCAAAAAAATTATTCATCCCCTATTATTCACCCAAAATGCCGCACTTAGGACCAAACAAACAGGGCTCTCATCAGCTTTAACTGACAAGAGCCCTGCATTATATTTACCCATTTTGTTGATTAAACACCCATAATCTTCAATTACTTGGTAATCTTAGTGACGCCACCCATGTAAGGAACCAAGACTTCTGGCACCGTAACAGAGCCATCAGCATTTTGGTAGTTTTCCAAGATCGCTGCGACTGTCCGACCAACGGCCAAGCCAGAGCCATTCAAGGCGTGGACATATTGGAGCTTACCGTTTTCATCCCGGTATTGGATGTGTGCCCGCCGAGCTTGGAAGTCCGTGGTGTTGGAGCAGCTAGAGATTTCCCGGTACGTATTTTGTTCTGGGAACCAGACTTCCAGATCATGCGTCATTGCCGCCGTAAAGCTCATGTCACTCGTCGTCAACGTAATCACGTGGTAAGCGAGTCCCAGCTTCTGTAAGAGGCTCTCAGCGTGCTTCGTTAAGGCTTCCAGTTCGTCCCATGAGTTCTCTGGCTTACAGAATTTCACCATTTCGACCTTGTTAAATTGGTGCAACCGAATCAAGCCACGGGTATCGCGACCGGCACTACCGGCTTCTGAACGAAAGGCTGGGGTTAATGCCGTGAACCAGACTGGCAAGTCGGCTTCTGGGATCACTTCGTCACGGTAGTAGTTGACCAAAGGCACTTCGGCCGTTGGAATCAAGGTCATATCCTCATCCCGCAGTTGGTAAACATCCTGCTTAAACTTAGGGAATTGTCCCGTACCGTACATTGAATCGTCATTCACGATGTAAGGCGGCAGCACTTCCTTAAAGCCGGCCTTCGTGTTCTCATCGAGGAAGAAGTTGTAGACGGCCCGTTCCAACCGTGCACCTAAGCCCAAGTAGTAGAGGTAACGACTCCCTGAGACCTTAGCCCCTGCTTCGAAGTCCAAGATGCCCAGGTCTTCACCCAGTTCATAGTGGGCCTTAGGCGTGAAGTCCAAGTTAGGCTTTTCACCCCACTTACGGATTTCCACGCTACCATCTTCCGTCAAACCGACTGGCACATTGTCGTTAGGGATGTTAGGTAGATGCGCCGCCGCATCCTGAACCTGAGCCTTTAAGGTATCGAGATCAGCGTCAATCTTCTTGATGTCGGCACTCACTTGACGCATTTCGGTAATCTTATCGTTAGCGTCTTCCTTGTTACGTTTGAGTTGTGAAATTTCATCGGACACCGTGTTCCGTTGGGCCTTCATGGTTTCACTCTTCACGATGAGTTCACGCCGCTTGGCATCCAAAGCTAACAGGTCATCAATATCGGCTGGATCGACACCCCGGGTGGCTAACTTTTCCTTAATGAAATCGGGTTCTTGACGAATTAATTTTAAATCTAACATCTACTTACTCCCTTCGATTTTTCGGATGATACAAAAAAGGCCTCCGTCACATGGGACGAAGACCTTCGCGGTACCACCCAAGTTCATGACTGCAATCTTCAGTCATACCCTTGAACATGATAACGGTCTGCACCGTGCGGCATTACCCGCCCACTTTAGTTAGTGCTGGAATTTTCGACGTTGCGGTTTGCAGCTTGCCCCGCTTCTCTGGCCGTCTACTGAATAGGCACCTCGTGTTTTGATTACGCTTATCATACCGCATTTTGCGGCTCATGACAATTCCTTAATTTCATTCATTGATTCTGTTTCAGGCAACGCCTGGTCGCGCCCCGCCTGACCCGAAAGAAAAAAGCACCAACCACCGTCAGTGCTTCCTCCTATTCATAGCTTAAAGTGATGCAATTTTTTCGTCAATTAATTTTAAGACTTGCTTCCGGGCTGCTGGGTCTTCAACAAAGTCCAGCTTGTCACCGTCAATTTGCATCTTAGGTGACTTGTCGTAGTTGTTGTACCAGTTAACGTAGCGTTGATCGAGTTCCTTGTAGTATTCGAACAAGCTAGGATCATGGTCGATCTGTTCGAATGAACGGCCCCGCTTCTTGATCCGTTCCAACATCGTTTCAAACGAGATGTTGATGTGAATCAACAGGTCCGGGTTCTTTTTGTGAACGGCGTCTGGCAATTCTTGCATCATGTTCGCCAGTAAGGAGTCATAGATATCAACTTCCGTGCTCGTTGCCCGACCCAGGTCGGCGTTTAAGTGAAAGAGTAAGGAGTCTTCAAAGATTGAACGATCCAAGACACTTTCATCATCAGCGTTAGCAGCCTTGATACTGTCTAACCGCTTATTTAAAAAGTAGATTTGCAATAAGAAAGCATACTTTTGTGGGTTTTGGTAAAACAGTGGCAAGATCTTATTGTCGTCCACCGATTCATAAAAAGCTGGTTTCTGTAAGTGTTCGGCTAATAAGTTGGTTAAACTCGTCTTGCCGGCCCCAATTGTTCCTGATAGTACAAGCATGCTATCTCTCCTTTGATTTACGCACATTCCGGAAATCGTTTTCATCCGGTCTAAATTTCAACACTACATATTGTACCAACCCTATCCGTAAAAGACAATATGTCGTGGGAAATTCGTCTTCAGCGGTTCTAGGGTTCTGTCCCCTTAGTAGACACAAAACGGCGACTGGTCGGGATTCACTCGAACCAATCGTCGTTATAAATTATTTATTTATTTAAAATCGCCCACACAATTTTAAGTTAATCGTTTGATGCATCACTTGCTGCCTTTGGGGCTTCCTTTAACGTGCCATCCCGGTGAACGGGGGAAACGTCAACGTCCTTCAATGGAATCAACTTCGTGTGCTTCTTGATCTTGTAACCAATGTACAGAACTAAGACTAATGGCACACTCATGTAAGTGACCAGAACTTGTTCCCAGTTACCCGTGAAGAAGGATTGTGGATCTTGACCCACAATCACAGCAATACAGAGAACCAAGGCCAAGATAGGTCCTAATGGGAACCACTTTGCATGGTACTTCAGTTCAGAGAGCTTGTGTCCTTGTAAGGTAAATGCCCGACGGAACCGCAGATGTGATAAGGCAATCCCGAACCAAGCGATGAACCCGGTCAACCCACTAGCAGCAACCAACCACATGTAGATCTGTGGACCGGCAATACTACTGATGAAGGTCAGAGCGGCAATGATCGTCGTGGCGAATAAGGCAGGATAAGGAATCCCGTTCTTCCCCGTCCGTTCGAACAGCTTTGGTGCATAACCTTCCTTGGACAGAGAGAATAACATCCGCGTTGACGCATACATCCCAGAGTTGGCGGCGGAAATAACGGCCGTCAAGATAACCGCGTTCATCACACTGGCAGCAGCGGCTAAACCAGCCCGCTTGAAGACCAACGTGAATGGACTAATGGCAATGTCACTTGCGGAAGACCCTAACAAATCATGACTCGTGTATGGTAAGACGGCGGCGATAACAAAGATAGCTAGAATATAGAATAAAATGATCCGCCAGAAAACCGAATTGATTGCCTTAGGGACACTGTGTGAAGGATCTTCAGATTCACCGGCCGTGATACCGACTAATTCAGTACCTTGGAACGAGAACCCAGCAACCACGAACACACTCAGAATTGCAGGGAAGCCACCAACAAATGGTGCCTTCTTGTACGTGAAGTTTTCCAAACCAGTGGCATGACCACCCATGATCCCCACGATCGTCATCAGCCCAACGGCTAAGAAGATAAAGATGGTGACCACCTTGATCAAGGACATCCAGAATTCCGTTTCACCAAAGGCTTGAACGGAGAAGGCGTTGATCGTAAAGACCAGAATCAACGCAACCGCACTCCAGATCCAGCCGGGAACGCCAGGTAACCAGAACTTCATTACCAATGCCGCCGTCGAGATATCAACGGCAACCGTAATGGCCCAGTTGAACCAGTAATTCCAACCCATGGCAAATCCTAAAGCTGGGTCAACGTACTTAGCGGAGTATGCCGCGAATGAACCAGAGATGGGCATGTTCGTTGCCATTTCACCTAAACTGGTCATTAGGAAGTAGACCATGAGCCCCATGGCAATATACGCAACCAATGCACCACCAGGACCGGCAGTAGAGATAGCGGACCCACTGGCGACAAATAACCCTGTCCCAATACAGCCACCTAACGCGATCATTGAAACGTGACGCGTCTTGAGTCCCCGCTTAACCTGATCAGAGGCCTCGCTTGTTGTTGCGTTCGTCATACTTTGTTCCATAATGTTTCCTCCTTCTTTTTATAGAAGGACTTCCTCGAAACGACCCAGTGAACGAAAAAATCTCTTCCGCAGAAAAGCTTTGCGAAAGAGATTGGAAAGTTCATTATTCCAAGTCAATATCGTTGAAAGCGCCCCGCAACCGATATTTGGCTGCGACAGTCCCTGATCTGTTAAACCAGGACCCAACCCCCGCGCTAGGTAGTCACGCGTGAATTTCGGCAATCGCCCCTTTAACTCTCCATCATCGGTGATACCCACCTCGGGAAAGCGACTCATGTTGATTGCGCCTCTTCTATTCGATACATTGAAGTATACTCATGAATTCTGAAAATTGCAAGATTAAATTTAGATTAGTGTCAATTATTTTGGTGATAAGTCAGGTCAAGGCGTAATAGAGCCTGCCGTTGCAACGTTTGTCCACTACCCGTCACCGCCATCAATTGGTCACCGATTGTTTGGAAAGATAATTTTTCTAATAATCGGCAGGATCTTTCATTGCTGACCAGGCAATTCGCCCAGATGGTTTGTACGGGCGAGGTGGCTGCGCTGAGATCCGCCAAGCAAGCCGTCAACGCCTCAGCCATCAGCCCCTGCCCCCAAAAATCCGGCTCTAAGAAATAGCCCAATTCCAGGCCAGTGTCATCCGGCATCCCCGTATCGTCGAACCACTCATAGAAGACAATCGTCCCAATCAACCGATTCATCCGGTGGAGGACCACTGCGTAGGACAGTGGGGTCTGCCGATCGGCCTGATACCATCGCCGAACCTGGCGATCATCCGGTTGACTCATCAGTCCCGTGGGCCGTGAGATTAACGGATCGGTGACCAGCCGCTTGTAAGCAGGATAGTCGCTATCCGTCAACGGCCGTAAATCCAAGCGCGCTGTTTTTAAAATTGTCGCCATCCTGATCTCCCCTTCCGTTAGGTTTTCTGTCTAACTGCGTTACAATATAGATATGTGCTCAGCTCGCGTTGCGGGCGTTTCAAAGAACCTACCACCAAGCACCCTCAACGCGGTACTTCCATCTTAACATGAGTTATCTTAATCAAGGAGGATTCGTTATGAAAATTATTACCCAGTCATTGGCCAGCGACTCCGCAGCTTACTTGCAAGGCTACCTACGACAAGGTGATTCGGCAACTTACCCCGCCATGATCATTGTGCCAGGGGGATCTTACACCCACATCCCCGAACAACAAGCCGAGGATCTGGCACTGGCTTGGTCTGCCCGTGGCTATCAGGCATTTTTCCTACGCTATAGCTTTGTTGCAGAAAAAAAGCCGCTCCTCCCTGCACCCGTGGTCGAGCTTGCCCAGAGTGTCGCTGTGATTCGCCAAAACGCGGCGGCCTGGCAGATCGACGCTGACCAGATTAACGTCGCAGGGTTCTCGGTCGGCGGCCATATTGTGGCCTTATTTAACGATCTTTGGCACGATGCCCACATTAACCAACTGGCGGGTACCCGGCCCGAACAGGTTAAACCGCATGCCGTGATTCTTGGCTACCCCGTGATTTCCCCTAAACTGGGATTCCCCACGGACCAAGAAATGCTGGCGAGCTGGACCGATGATCCGAACAGCATCGCCGCTGACGAGCACGTCAACGACCGGAACGTGCCCACCTTCATCTGGGTCACCGCAGCCGATCCCCTAGTGCCCGTGCAAAACGCCATGAGTTATGCTCAGGCTTCCCTGGCACATCACGTGGACACGGACCTTCACGTCTTCCACCACGGCTCTCATGGGTTGGCCCTGGCCAACCACGTGACGGCTTGGAAACCCGGGACATCACTGCCCCACGTGGCGCATTGGCTGGATCTCGCCGAGGAGTGGCTCAACGAATTAGATTAACCGCCACCAACTAAACTAATACCACAAGAAAAGGCATGACCCTCACCGGTCATGCCTTTTTAAAACGATTAAACTTCTGATTTTTTGAGCAATGGCCAGCTCTGCATCATCGGTGCGAACCGGATGTAAAGCCCCTCAGCCGCCTGTAACCACAGGTAAGCCAGCAGTAAGGCCCCAATCGTATCCGTTGGGAAATGCGCGTTGAGGTAAACTCGGGAAACCATCACCAACAGCATCCACACAATCAACACGATTCTTAGGAGCCAAGCCTTCCAAGCACTGGCAATCATGGGCAAGAGAATCACCCAAATCATCGCGATAATCAGGAACGTCCCGAACACGTGACCACTGGGAAAACTAAATCCATCATCAATAGCCAGATGCGCTGAAGGCCGCGCCCGGGCAACCACTTTTTTGACCAAGGCCGCAATGACATCCCCACCCGCTAAAGTGGCGAGACACCACAACGCCGGAATCTTGAATTTAAAGCCCCATAAGAGAAAGGCCAGGATCAATACCCAAATAATAGCTAGTTTCGGTTCCGCTAGGCTGGTCACACCGCGATAGAGTAACGTCTTCCACCCCGGTTGGTTTTTCTGGATCACATCAATGATTGATGAATCTAGGAAATCAACGTAAGCGTTTTGGGCCTTAACAAAGTAAGCCACGATCAGGAACAGCAACGTGGTTAAGGTAAACTTCCACGGCCGATCCCGATCTCGATTAAATAACATCATGATAAAAATTCCTTTCGTCATACCCGATTCTGGGAAACCCCTAGCAATGAGTATACCACCCCACCGCTAGAATTCTAGGTTCCCCACTAGATTATCAGATTTCCTTAAGTTATCGTCGGTGTCGCCACACCCGTTGCTGAACCCGATTGACTAATTCCGACAGTAAGAAGCCAAATGCAATGGCCCCCGAGATCATGACAACTTGGATCAGGAAGACAAACGCCGTCGCATTCTGTCCCAACGCAAAGTACTTAATCATCTGATAGGCCTGTCCCCCGGGCACCAATGGCACTAGGGCGGGGATATTAAATAGAATCATGGGCATCTTCTTAATTCTAGCGGCCTGTAGAGAAGCCACCCCAATGAGAACGGCCCCTAACATGTTCCCGATGACGTAGCCACCGCCCCAGATCACGAGAAATTTGTACACAAAGTACCCCATAACCCCAATCCAACCGGCATAGTTCAACGCTCGCCGCGGAATATTCAGCAGAATACCAAAGCCAATGGTTGCGACATAGTTCCCCGCCACCTCAATAAAAAATTCAGTGATAGACATCTGGTACCCTCCCTAAAGAAATTGCAGGACCATTGCGATCCCAAAACCGATGGCCGCCGCACTTACCAGTGCCTCGACGCCCCGTGCCGGCCCGCTCACCAGGTTACCGGCCAGAATATCTCGCACGGAGTTGGTGATGGGGACACCGGGAACTAAGGGCATGACGCTCCCAATGATAATGTCATCGACGCTGTTGCCCAATCCCAGGTGTACCGACCAAATGGCCAGAACCCCTATCGTTGCCGCAGCGGCAAATTCGGACAAGAACCGAATCTGAATGAACTTGTTCAACAGGTAAAAGACGAGCCAGCCAATGGCGCCAACCACACAAGTGATCCAGAAGTCTGGTAGGTTATGCCGGAAGACCACTTCCAACGGACCACTGACCATCGCCGCGGATAGCAATTGCAGCCAGAAGGAAAAGTATTTCGTGGACTTGTCCAGGTGATCCAACTGATTGGCGAATTGTTGGAGCGTAATCTTATGAACCGCAAATTGCCGCGACAGGTCATTGACGACGGAAATCTTTTCCAAATCAAACGTCCGCCGCTTGACCGGTTCAATCTGCGCGCCCACCTCACCATTGATGGCCATTAAAATACCGGTAATCATCACGAAGAGCTGACTGGTCTTAGCCCCCGCATTGTGGGCAATCCGTTCCATGGTGTCCTCCACCCGCTCCACTTCCGACCCATTTTCAATCATGATTCGACCCGCGGTTAATGCTGTATGTAAAATCAATTGATCCCGTTTCTTCTGACTGCTCATCTCAGTCCCTCCCGCCGGTTTTTCATTTATTATACGACAGTCAGTGGGGTTCTGGCATCAGCAAGTTAGTCGATCGCATAAATACTTAATAATTCACCCAGATTCATCCCTTCGCACACCCATGCGAAAACGCCGATCAAAAGCCTCACGATAAAGTCTCACCCCTAAATTTTGCCGACCGACCGTAAAAAAATGAGACTGATTTGCCATTTATTTCGTTAGTATTAGTAGGACGCCAAAAAGCGGTAGTCAGATTGACTACCGCTTTCGCCTTTAAAACAGATTATGTTGTTTACTAAAGGTGGCAAGATGAAGTACCTGCCGCATTCCAATATCGGTAAACAGTCGTGCCATCAAATTCGTCTAATTTGCGCGCACTCCGGCTGCCAGGGATTCCACCTGCTGTGGGGACGCTTCAGACTGGAAGGCCACCAGTCTTCTCGCTCGATTTGGAGCCACGAAAACCACGTGTCTCCAAAGTCGCCCGTGCTGTAAACTGGCTGAAAAACGCCAGTTAACACCACTTTCACGGCCAGTTCCATCCCTGGCCTCCTCCGGCTCTGGTTGTGTTTTACCACGACAACAGTCGGAAAAGTCGGAACTTAGCATTTTTAGCCCAATCAATAACGACCGTTGAATCATTACCGCACCGCAGTTGACTGAGAACACCACGTAAGCCGTGAGGTCGGCAGATATGGGCTCAGGCGCGTCGTTCTACTTAGTCAGTGAGTGGACTTCTTACTGACTTAGTAGAAAACCAAGCTTGTAGACTCGTGATTTTCGAGGCTTCAAGTTGTGTTCGCACCGTTCCAGTCCCATATCTGTCGACCGGTAAGGCGAAGGAACTACCATGTTGCCCAGTCTTAGGCCAACTATATATTGCTGGAACAGACAGCGCCGATAGTTTGGGACTTCCAACCTTTGTTATTTGATAAAGATATAATGAGCCGCCTTATAGCTCACGATGAGCTTGGCATCGTCCGTCAGGTTCTGGACCGTCACGGGGCCTTCGAACGGATCATGCTTGATCACTCGTAGTTGATCTCCGATATCCAGTTTGAGATCTCCCAGGTACGTCAATAGATCACGGTTGTCAATAAACCGATCGACCGTTACCACTGAATCGTCCTTGGCATCATTCAGCACCGTATGGCTATCTTCATGATAGTGCCCGTAACGGTCGGGAATGACCCCACCATGGGGACAATGCGTGGGGTGTCCCAGCATGTCATCCAGCGAATTAATTAATTTAGGACTCGTCACGTGTTCCAACACTTCGGCTTCCTCATGGACGTCAGGTAAAGCATAACCCAACTTCTCCACCAAAAAGACCTCCCAGACCCGGTGTTTGCGCACCAAATCTTCCGCCAAACGAATCCCCTTATTGGTCAAGGAAATCCCGGCATAGGGTGTGTGTTCGGCCAAGCCCTCTGCTGTCATCTTGTTCACCATTTCGGTTACCGATCCGGCAGCAATATTTAAGCTGATCGCAATTTGTTTATTGGAAACCTTTTTTTGCTTACCACCCAGCTCAAAAATAATCTTTAAATAATCCTCCTTCATAGGAGTCATCACTGTTCACCTCATCTAAATTTTGTGTCAACGTTCGTTTTGCAATCGACTGTCCCTACTCGTGACGCCAATCATTTTGATCATAAAACAAGGACTCGTGTTCTCCCCGATGACACTCCGCCTGAATCGTGACATGGTTTACATTATACTTCCGACAGAGCAATGTTTCAATCTGCCGGTAAACGGGTTCAATCCGTGCCAGGGGCAAATTGTCCATATTCACGTGGACGGAAAAGACAATGTTGTTCTCATCAATCTGCCAAGCGTGCAAGTGATGGACACCCTCAACCTCTGGTAACTGTTCAATGTCGCGCGCGATGGCCTCGTAATTCAGCTTTGGTGAGGCCTCCATCAAAATGCCCAGTGCCTGCTTAATGATCGGCCAGGACTCCCAGGCAATGTAGCTCCCCACTAGAATCGTAATCACGGGGTCGACCCAGTTCACGTGCCACAGTGTAATCATCAAGGCCCCGATAATGACCCCGACCGATGCCAGAGCATCACTGAGCAAATGAAGATAGGTCGCCCGAATATTCAGGTTGTGCTTGGCCCCGTGGTTCAACAGGATGGTCGAGAGTAAATTCGCCACGAAACTGACCACTGCGACCAGCAACATGACGGTGCCCTGTACGGGTTCCGGATGGAAGAGTCGGCGTACCGCCTCAACCGCCAGAATGACGCAGATCACCACGAGTACCAGCGCATTCAGCAGCGCAGCCAAAATTTCTGCGCGCCGATACCCATAGGTATTGGTGCGCGTCTGCTGCCGACTGCCAATGCGATGGGCCGCGTAACTTAACACAATTGAGAGTGCATCCCCACAGTTGTGAAAAGCGTCCGACAGTAAGGACAGGCTTCCCGACAACAGGCCACCAATGAATTCAAAAATAGTAATCACAACGTTTAAGACGGTGACCAAGAAAAACCGGCCACCCGACAAACTACGCTTCTCCAACGTGAACCGCCCCCATGGTTTACTATCCCTATTATCGCAGAGTTTAGGGGGAATGAACAGTCAATTTTCGGGGAACCTGATTTTTAATCTGATGGGCCATCAGCCATGGTTGGTCAAACGCCGCTACCACAAGGCATAGCTCCGAAAAAATGGCAAAAAAAAGGATTGGTTTCCCTCTGGAAGCGGAACCAATCCTACTATTATATATAAGTCTTATTTAACCCACAACTTTGAATGCGATTTTCCCAACGACTACCCTATTTCGTCGTTACGGTGTGGACCATGTGCGCTGGTTGAACGTTCGCCGTTAACCGTTCGTAGGCAAAGTCCTTCGTGCCTGGCATATCCACGGCAGCTAAATCAATCGTCCCAGTCTCCGTGAACCCATTCTTCTTAATGACATGTTGCATTGCCATATTTTGAGGGTGCGTATCAATCCGGATGCTTTCGATATCAGCAGACTGATCAATCTGTTCGAACAGCCGACTGAACAATTCACCGGCCAGTCCACGACCATGATGGTGGCTAGATACTGCTACACGATGAATCGCCAAGTAAGGCGCCTGTTTGGTCAGCCACTGACCTTCAATCTGTTTGTACGTTGGGTCCTCTCCCGGAATAATTGCGGCAGTCCCCAAGATTTCGTTGTTCTCTTCCAACACGACCGTCCACCCTTGGTGAATGTCGTCAACTAAGACTGCAGTGTTGGGGTAGGCTCCCTGCCATTGATCAATTGCTTGGGCCGCCAATAATTCACGACCATCACGAATGATTGATTCAATTTGTGGTAAGTCCGCCATAGTAGCTTGTCGTAACAGCATGTATAACACCATCCTTCATGTTTTTGGTTTAAAGCGATTTTGTAATACTAACACGCTGACGACGAAATACAACCATCTTGACCAACTTTTTTCTTCTGTGTAAATTGGCACAAATGAAAATGCCGGTCTGATGGCTTTCATGGAAAATTTGACGTATCATTTTTCTTTCATTTTCTCACAGATTTCTCACCATTTGAAAATTGACGCCTCACCTGCCTGAAAGACACCTCACCCATCATGTGACGCTAACAAAACCGTCAATTGGTCCGCTCAGAAGTCAGGTCACCTTACCGAGTCAGTCACACCATCATCCCCCAAAGGCTGTGACAAGTCCCCTCTCCCCCTAAAAAAGGGCAAACAAAAAGCGGCCAGTCAAGAACTTTCTAAACTTGACCGACCGCAGCGGGAGCCGTCCCTAGGCGAGCGAAAAATCAAAAACAGTTTCAATTTTCCAAAAAACACGTCGTTTAGGTTTCACGATTGCTTACGTCAGCTTGTGCCAACGTAGTCCATGCGCGAGATAAACGCGCTATTACTCATGGTTATTCGCCTGGTTTCACAACACGTCAACAACATGATTGACCACCAATCCAGCCAGAAGATCGATTGGTATCGAAAGTTTTTTCTGCCTAGGACATGAAGAATCCCCCGTGCCTTCAGATTACCATTGTTATTGCCGATAAACAATGAAAGACGCCTAATTCCCCGCTGGAATCAGCTTAAACCGCCAGTCACCGTCAATTCTTTCCGCAATCAACTCCTGAGTGGGGTCCGGATCGAATTTGCCCATATTAACCTGAATATGCGTATCGTCAGCCAGACTGACGTGGTCAAACCGCGCGTCCACAAAGGATCTCAGCGTGTCAAACAACGCATCACGTTGCTGTGCCTGCTTGACCGCGGCCACCAACGTGAGGCCCTCATCTTGTAACGTCTTGATTTGTTGGACCTTCAATAACGTTTTATAACTAAATTTGCGATTTTTGCGATCTTCAACCGCCTGACTCTGAATATAGCCCTTGCGTTCCCAGTACCGCAGCTGACTCTGCGAGACACCAGTTGCCTCCGCCACGTCGCCGATACCGAGTATCAGATGCTCCACTGGAAATTTTTTTATTAATTCTGTTTCATCATGATTCATCCCAAATCACCTGCTTCCCATAAATCTAGTAATTTTTGAAAATGCCCGTTTAAATACAATGAAAGCGTTTGTGAAATTTGTTAAGAAATTTAAAAGTGTTGTTCACTTTTCTCCAACTAGTATATATAATCTAAAAAGGTTGTCAAGCTAGTTGACAAATTAGTTCATTCTGCGTATAGTGATTCCATAATTAATTTTAGAAAAAAGAGGGAATTACATTGGGAAACGCAACAGTTGATACAAACGGCAAGCCCTACAACCGGAACCTCCTGGTTGCACTCTTATTGATTGGGACTTTCTGTACCGTTTTAAACCAAACCATCTTAAGTACGGCCTTTCCAACTTTAATGAAGGCCTTTGACGTCTCGACCTCAACCGTTCAATGGTTGACCACGGGATTTCTGTTAGTCAATGGGATTATGATTCCCATTAGTGCTTGGCTGCTGAACACGATCAGCTCCAAGGTATTATACATCAGTGCCATGACCACGTTCTTAATCGGAACGATCACGTGTTGGGCCGCCGTTAACTTTCCAATGTTATTGGCGGGTCGGTTGATCCAAGCCGTGGGTGTCGGGGTCTCGATGCCATTACTCCAGACCATGATGCTGACTATCTTCCCCGCTAACAAGCGGGGGACAGCCATGGGACTCGCCGGGATCGTCATTGGTCTGGCGCCAGCGATTGGCCCGACCCTTTCTGGGTGGGTCATCGACAATTTAACTTGGCGTGACCTCTTTGGGATGATCATTCCTATCGTGGCCGTTGTCATCTTAGCCAGCTTCTGGTTGATGCGCAGCGTGCTGGAAACACACAAGGAGCCCTTGGATGTCTTATCCGCCATCCTTTCCACCATTGGATTTGGGAGTATGCTATACGGTTTCTCCTCTGTTGGTGACGACGGTTGGGGCAGCGTCAAGGTCTTATCAACCTTGATCATCGGGTTTATCTTCGTGGGTCTATTCATCTGGCGTCAACTCGTCATGGACGATCCATTCCTGAACTTCCGGGTTTACAAATCCAAACAATTTACCGTTTCTGCTATTTTAAGCTCCGTGGTCAACATGGCCATGGTTGGGGTTGAAATGGTCATTCCCCTCTACCTTCAAATGGTTAAAGGGATGTCCGCCTTTCATTCTGGGTTAACCCTGTTAGCTGGTGCCCTGATGATGGGGATTATGAGTCCCATCACGGGTCGGGCCTTTGACCGTTTCGGGGCCAAGCACCTGGCCATCATGGGGATGTTTCTCTTGACGATTGGGACCTTACCCTTCGTCTGGATCACTAAGGACACCTCTACCTTATACATCGTGATTCTCTACGCCATTCGGATGTTCGGGATTGCCATGGTTATGATGCCCGCAACGACTGCCGGGATGAACGCCTTACCAATGAACATGATTTCTCACGGGACTGCCGTCAACAATACGCAACGGCAAGTCGCCAGCTCCGTTGGGACAGCCATCATGGTGAGTGTCTTAACCAACGTGACGAAGAACAGCATGCCTGCTAAGCACGTCCTGACCACGAACCCGTTGAGCTATGCTTCACGGGCCATCGATGCGACGCTTAATGGTTATCACGCTGCTTTCTGGATTGCGATTGGCTTCAGCCTGGTTGCCCTGTTTGTGGCCTTCCAGCTAAAGGGCTCCCACTCAGTTCACATGGCGGATGAAGATTCTATCAAAGGAGGTGCCGCAAAGTGATTGTCATTACATTAGTTATCTGTGCGGTTCTCGCTTTCGTTTTCTACGTGTACCTGTCCAACCGGGTACTCGCGAATAGCCTGACTATTCTAGCCATCATCGGCCTCTTGACCAGTATCTTCTTCATGGTCAAGAACGACCATGACCATTACGGTTTGCACAACGTCACCACCACCTCGACCCAGAAGATCTACTCGGCTTCTCCCTCTAAGCAGATGCCGATGATGCTCTACCAGTCGATTGGGACGGCAAATAAGCACCAGGTTTACGTGTACAAGACCAGTGCCACGGCCAAGAAGACCAGTCATACCAAGGCTAAAGTGACCACAACCAACGTGGTGAAACGCACGACCGGTGCCAATCGCATCGTGACCAAGAAGGTCTACCGTGAATACAAGAACAATAAGTATAGCTTCTGGTTTGGCCTTTCCGGCAACGGTCACCAATACGTTAAGGAAACCAATACCATCTATATCAACAAGAACTGGACCGTCTTGAGTGCCAGCCAAGCGAAGAAACTGCAAAAGATGGCCAGCTCCAAGGCCTTCAAGGCCAAGCAAAAGACGGCTGCCACGGCTTACGTTAAACAGCTGGTCATGGCCGCTATGACCAAGAATCCAACGATGTCCTCAGCAGAACAGAAGAAGCTCACACAAGAAGCTGCGGCCGCTTACCAGGCCAAAGCTATGCAACAACTCATCAAGCAAGTTAAAGCTGAATAAATATCAAGCTTGAAGACGATCACGACCAATGGTGATCGTCTTTTTTTGCGCAAAAAAATAACGCCTGCAGCTCAACCGCACGGCGTTATCTGGAACCATATTTACACTTTCGTTACTAAACTTGCATGAGTCGAGATTGACCCTTCCGGCATCGTGGTAACAATCCGGATAAGTCATCTAAAGACGTCCCGTTATCCTGAAAACACTGAATCATGTCGATCCAGTAGAGATCCGAATCATCGAATTCCGTCGCAGAATGGTCAACTCCTAGTAAGCCATGCTTAACGTATTCGTCAATCCGACCGGCATCAACATTAGCCGCCTTTGCCAGTTCAGTTAAGTTCATCTTCATCATCTTTACCCCGCTTTCTTCTTTGTTAATGAGAGTATCATACAACCGCCATCCACAAAAAGCAACCCCTTTGGCTGAAGTATTTTTCACAGAAATTTTACATTTAGATTGCAAAATGGACTAGTCCAAATTTAAGGCCATTAATCCCCGCCACACCGGGGTTCAGTTGAAATTGATTGGGGCTTTTTTGAGTTAATTTTTAGGTACTGACAACTTTTAGGCCAGCCATTATGCCGTCCGGTGATAACCATTCTGAGCGTTTAAACCCATCTGTTTTCGGCAACCAACTAATTTCCCGTCAAACAATTAAGATTACCGGTTTACCTTCGTTCCAGTTAGCGATAAACTGGAAATTAACTTCATTAATTTTTCATGAGAGGAAGTCTGTCTATGAGTCCATCACTCACCTTTAGGACCGGCGTCCGCGATGTGTTACCGACCGTCTTTGGCTACATTGGCGTTGGATTAGCATTTGGTATCGTCGCGCACACCAGTCACCTGAGTTTACTGGTCGTGGCCGGTATGTCCTTCATCGTTTACGCTGGTTCCGCGCAGTTCATCATCACCAGTATGCTCTTATTACATGATCCCCTGTCCGGGATTTTTATTTCAACTTTTCTGGTCAACTCACGGATGATCCTGATGAGTACCAGCCTCGCGCAGTATTTTCGGCACGAATCGCTTTTTAAAAATCTACTGATTGGCACGCTGGTCACGGATGAAACCTTTGCCCTGGCCATGAATAAGCAAAACAAGACCAACGGTAAACTCAGCTTTGCCTGGCAATCCGCGGCAAACCTCGTCGCCTATTTGGTCTGGGGCGTTGCTACGATCGTCGGGGCCATCCTCGGTGGCATGATTGCAGACCCCACCCGGTTTGGCTTTGACTTTGCCTTGACCGCCATGTTTATCGGCCTGGTCTACCTACAGCTGATCAGTGACCGGCACCTGGGCCTGCCCTTGCAGTTAATGGTCATGATCTTTGTGGCCATTGTCTACTACTTCATGATTGGCCTCATGAGTCAAAACTTTGCCCTCCTCGTTGCCACGGTGGCGGGTTGCCTCTTTGGAATGGAGATGAAGAAATGTCGATGAGTCTAACTGAATTGTGGGCTATCTTAGGGTGTGGTGTGATCACCCTGGCCTCGCGGGTGTTACCCTTTGCCTTCGTCAAACAGGTCAACATGCCTGCCTGGCTGATTGACTTTCTCACCTTCGTGCCGATTACGATTATGACGGCGCTATGCTGTCAGAGTCTCTTTGTGGCCAATCCGGGGCATCTGGCGACACTGAACGTGGCCAATTGCTTAGCGGCCATCCCAGCTACCATTGCCGGCGTGCTCACCAAGAGTCTCCTCATGGTGGTGGTCGTGGGGATTATGGCGATGGCGGTCATCCGCTACTTCAGCATCGGCGGCTAACTGGCATCCACGGACCCACTAAAGTATTTTTACCGACCACCTGCGGCTGCCAGAGATTCCGGCTGCTGTGGGGACCACCTGCATCTCTAGCCTCCTCCGGTTACGTTAGCACTTGGCCCTGACGCCAGCATGAACGTTGTTTAAATGGTATTATTACTATTTTATTTTATATAACCATGAGTGAGGAAGATTTGAGCCCAGCCGCGAGATATCCGAAACAACCTATAACTGAAAATATCCTGTTATCTAAAAAAGCGTTACTGGCGCAAAGGTCGTCAGTAACGTTTTTTGGCATTTTATTTAAACTAAACGTCTTTGGGGAGAATCAGATTCAAGGCAATCCCTAACACGGCCGCAACGGCTAGACCTGAAAATTCATATTGGCCCAATTTGAGGTAGGCGTTCCCGATCCCAATGACCAGAATTGACGAGGCAATCATCAGGTTGCGCCGCTTGTTGAAGTCCACGTGCTTTTCGATCAGGATACGCATCCCGCTGGAGGCAATCACCCCAAACAGGAGAAAACTGATCCCACCGATAACCGGATTCGGGATACTTTCAATCAGGGCACTCAGCTTGCCCACAAAACTGAAGATGACGGCGAAGACGGCCGCACCAATCAGCACATAGACACTGTGAACCCGCGTGATGGCCAGCACTCCCACGTTTTCACCGTAAGAGGTGACGGGCGGGCCCCCTACCAGACTGGCAACGATTGAAGCCAACCCATCCCCGGCTAAGGTATGGTGCAACCCTGGGTCTTCGAAGAAGTTTCGGTGGGTCAGTTCATTGAGAACCGTAATGTGCCCGATGTGTTCGGTCATCGTGACGAATGCAATGGGCGCCAGACTGAGCACGGCACCCCAGTAAAAGTGAAGCGGGTAGCTGACCCCCGGAAACTCGAAGTTAGGCAGCTGAAACCACGCGGCTTCCATGACTGGCTTAAAATTGACCAGCCCCGCCAGTGCCCCCACTATGTAGCCAAATACAATCCCCATGAGAATGGGGATCAGCGCTAGAAAACCTTTCAAATACAGGTTAAATGCCACCGTCAACAACAGGGTCACCATCGCCACCAGGAAGAACTGCCAGTGATACGTCCCTTGGCTGTCCACCGTTGCCTTCTGTGCCGCACTCCCCGCCAGTGACAACCCGATGACCATGATCATCGGCCCCACCACAATGGGGGGCAAGACCTTGTTGATCCAATCCGAACCCACCAAGGCCACCACAACCGCCACAATCAGGTACACCAGCCCCACGGCCATGGTTCCTTGTGCAATCCCCGGGTAACCGGTCGTCTTCATCAGGGCTACCATGGGCACGATAAAGGAAAAACTCGATCCCATATAGGCCGGAATTTTACCGCGGGTAATCAAAATATACATCAGCGTGCCGACCCCTGAGCTAAAGAGGGCAATGCCGGGATTTAAACCGACGAGAATGGGAACCAAAACGGTAGAACCAAACATGGAAAATAAATGCTGCAATGATAAGCCAAACCACTGACCCCAACTTGGACGTTCCCAAATATCAATCAACGCATCAGGATTGCGATAACGCGAGGGTTCTTTCATACCACATGACCTCCAGTTCAGAATGTATAGAAAAAGGCGCGCCCGTCCCGTAAGGAAGCGTGCTCGCCCAGTTTACCCAGCTATCGCCGGAAGTCGAACCCTTCACCGCCTCACGGGACGATGTTAAAGGAACTAAATTTTATTAAGTATACGGTGCCCGCCCGACCCTTGTCAAGAAGAATCATTCTCACCGGGTTAGTCATTGCTGACATTGACAGGTCAGCCGATTATCGACATTCAGGTTATGATGGTGCCTAGTCGACCATCCGCCAGTTCCCCTCATCAGCCTTAGAAATGTCATTCAGAAACTTCAGTACCCGTTTAGCCCGACCGGGTTGCTGCTCATTCAGCAGGTTAAGTCCGGCTCCTGTTACCATGGGCTGGCTCAACCGGAAATCGCCATCAGCGGTCTCACCGGTGGCAAACGCCATGACCGTTTCCCCGGACTCGATCTGAGTGGTCAGGAAGAACATCGTAAAGTCATCGTCCGCCTGCATGTAGGCGGGCATTGCCCAGATATCGGGGGCAATCTCTTGCATCTCACCCGTCTCGGTGCCGTCTAAAAACTTGAATTCCTTGTGATTTTTTTGTGTCACCGGCTGCTTGAGTACCAGCATCATCTTGCCAAACTCAGCGTCGCCCAGTTTTAAATCGTCCTTCATCGGTAAAACTCCTTCTTAATTCGTTTAATCGCGGCCTATTGCCGGTCAACGGTTCCGCTTCCCTTAGCAATCGCAGGTTGCGAAACCGGTCTTCATTGCTTTTCTTAATGATCAGTAATCCACATTATACCAGTGTTTCTCTCAAAAATGAACGGCGTTTGCACGGGACACCAGAACTCAAAGAGACCGGAACATCTGCCCCGGTCTCTTCCACAAAGTTCAATTTAGTTTGCAACTTTGGCACGCTGGCCAATCTCTAGTTGCATGTGATAATAGTGATGGTCACCAATCATTTGTTTCCCCGATACCTCGTAGCCCATGCGTTCATAGAGCCGCATAGCTGCTGGGTTTTCCAGGTCAACGTTTAGACCGATGACGGCTTGATTATCCCGTCGTGCATAGTACGGTAAAGCCCGCAATAGCTGATGCCCAATCCCCTTTCCTTGGTGATCAGGCGACACAGCCAGTGAGTCCAGGTACCACTCACCCTTGGCCGTCTCCGACTGGGCCTCAAATGGGACATCAAACGCCGCACTCTTGGCAGTAATCTGCGCAAAGACATCGTCTACAGCATCTTCTCGTTCTCCGGGATAGCCGAATGCCACCCCCACGACTTGGCCATTGGCCTCGGCCACTACCGTGGTGGCCGCCCCAGACAAGTATGTCCGAGTGCGGTACGCCGCCGTAATGGCCTTTAGTAAGTCGGGTTCGGGAACGTCTTCCAGGTCTGTCAATTCCATCTCATCGTAGATCAAGTTCATCAACGGCGCTATCTGAGGAGCGTCCGCCGGTTGAGCCTCGCGAATTATCACAAAAAATCCTCCATTTCTAGTTCATTAACTAGACTAACGGAGGCGCTCATTTTTGTCAAAGGATTTGATGGCCAGCGGCTGGACTTTTAGCCCCAACCGCCCGCTTAACCCGATTGCGACTAAAAAAGGCGCGTTAAATAGCAACTGCCATTTAACACCCCTTAATCGCCTAATGTGCCCACTTGACGGCAGCACGCTTACCAAAAATCAAGCCAACGACAAACAAGGCGCTAGCTGTGATCCATGTTCTCATGGTGAGACTCCCTTCGTTTTGCCGCATCGGCCCCCGTATCATGGGCGCGTAACTCGGCTAGTTCTTGTCGAATTTCACCTAAAATTTCTAACTGAAATCGGGCGATCTCCATTGTATGCGGGACCTGATTCTGTGCTAAATGATCGACCTTGGCGTGGAGCAGGCGTAATTCATGCTCCGACTTTAGGTTCACGTGATAGTCGTTTTCGGCCATCATTCGGTCACGGTCGGCTGAACGGTTCTGACTCATCATAATGATCGGGGCCTGAATCGCAGCCACACAGCTTAACACTAAATTTAACAGAATGAAGGGGTAGTTGTCAAAGTTCACCCCAAATAGATGCAACCCGTTGACAATCATCCACCCAATCAAAACGAACATAAAGACGAAGATAAAGCCCCAGGATCCGCCAAAGCGGGCGACATCATCCGAGACCTTTTGACCAAACGTCAAACTTTCCTTCAAGGAGTCATTAACGTCAATGATGTCATAGTCGTCACTCTGCAAGGCCTTCGTCAGCTTCTGATTAATCTTCTTAGTCTGCTTCATATCGGCATTAATCAGCGCATCAACGTGTTCCAGCCGATACTTGAGCAAGTGATGCCCACAGATGTAGTCATCGACCTTACTCTGCGGATAATCCCGCTTAATGCGGTTCCGCAAGCCAACCTCTAATTCGGACAACTGCAGGCTGCCCTCAAGACTAACGGTCTCCCCATCAACCAAGCAATGAAGCCCCTTTTCATCTGCCATCTCTATTCACTCCTTAGCTGCGTCAACAACTGCTGCCAATCGGCCGGCACAGAACTTTCAAACACCCGCTCCTCTTGTGTAAAGGGATCGGTAAAGCGCAGGGTGTGCGCGTGCAACGCCTGTCGCGTCATCGCTCCGATCAGGGGACCGTCATACAACTGATCGCCCACCAGGGGATGCCCGAGATAAGCAAAGTGGGCGCGAATCTGATGGGTCCGTCCCGTATGCAGCTTAACGGCGACCACCGTTGCGTCTGCAAAGCGTTCCTGCACCCAGTATTCCGTCTGTGCTGGTTTACCTGCCGGTGAGACCATCTGATTATAGCCGGTCGGATCACTGGCGAGGGGTTCATCGATGATGCCGTGGTCCTGGGCCAATTGGCCACTCACAATGGCCAAGTAGCGCTTATCAAGGTGATGTTGGGCTTGCAGTTGACTGGCCAGGCTATTGGCGAGTCGATGACGGGCCACCCACACAATGCCACTGGTAAAACGATCCAACCGCGTCAAAATATGGGGCACTTGATTTTCAGCCTGAATATCCGCCCAGTGTCCCTTGATGCGGTTAACCAGCGTGTCGGTACGGTTAGCCGGCCCCGGCACCACGTTCAGGCCAGCCGGTTTATCCACCACCAACCAGTCCCGGTTTTCGAATAAAACCGTGATGGGAACGGTACTGGTCGCGACATCGGGATCAGCGGTTTCAGCGGGTAACGTCACGGCCACTTCATCCCCCACTTGGAGAGAAACTGCGGGCGTGACAACTGTCCCGTTAACGTAAATGGTGCCATTTTGCTTGAGGTCACTAAAAACACGATGGCTAACCCCCTGCTGGTTCAAGAACCGCTTGAGGCTAGTCACCGGTGCCTTTACTTGCCAAGTTAATTTCATGCCGGCAGGTCCCTTCTACTCATCAATCAGATCAACCATCCAATCCAAGTCGTCATTACGATCATTTAGCCATTCCGGATGATTGACCAAGTCTTCATTGACGCGGATAATGCGTCCTGCAAATGGAAAATGTAGGGTTAACTCTTCATTCGCCCCGCTCACGACTAAGAACGGTGTCCCCATATGGACGCGCCCCGTTGTGACCTGCCAAGAAACCTTCTGGACGGGCCCCAACAACTCACGGCCGTCATCGGCAAAACCGATTCGGACAACCCCTTGTTCCTTGGGCGTTAGCCATAATGCACTGGCACTCACTTCAAGTTTATCAATCATTCTCGTCACCCCTCATGTGTATGGTCATTCCGGCTGCAACTTAAATTTCACTTTAACGTGTACGCTATTTCTGAGAAGAAAATCTTTCAATCACGATATATTTTAACATAGCCGTAGAATTGACGGGAGTTATTTTACCCTTTTCCCCGATAAGTCGGTATAATAGAAACCATCAAAGGGGGAGAAAATCATGATGATGTCACACAACACCTTAACAGGGGCGCTCATCCTGTTAACGGGGATTGCATTACTTGTTTTTATTATCTTTAAGTTATTTCCACGAACAAACCAAAAGGCGGATCAGGATACCAAAGCCCTACTCCTGATCTTCACCCTTCTCGGTGTGGGATTACTCGGCATGGGGAGCTGGGTCTGCTTCATCTGATCACATACAACGACCTAATTTAAAACGATGTCAATCTGCGATAAAATTCGCAGACTGGCATCGTTTTTTACTTTTTATCTAAAGATTGAAAAATCAAGAATACGCCATATTCCCGCGCTAGTCAGGCTGAATGCCATTAAACTAGACGACAGTATGCCACCTGCGGCTGCCAGAAATTCCGGCTGCTATGGGGACCGTCTACGGCCTGAGAAGCGGTCCTTCGACTCGGTTTGAAGCCCGGAAAATCATCGGTCTCCAAACACGTCCCACGCTGTAAGCCGATACTCGGCTAACACCGTTGTCATAGCTGCCTACATCTCTGGCCTCCTCCGGTTACTCTAGTTGTCGGCCAAATGATTGACGAGATCAACCGCTGATATAGCCGTAAGTGAGCTAGATTTGATCTCAGCCGTTGGATTGTCCAAGCATTCCGCTTTGACAATGACACTCTTGAGACAATGTCATTTCATTCCAAGTAAGGCCTATAACTTTGGCCATCCTCCCAACGTCATTTCGGCTCAAATTTGGCGAACGGTAAGGCGGCAGACAATATTGCCACTATTTCGGTAGCTGACACCAATCATATCATGGCCAACGGCTATTCTGTGACTGACAATCTTTATCTTCTATTCCGTATAGTCGCTTGAAGCTTCTAAAGCCTTGTTAGCCTTAGCATGGGTCCCTTGTTGTTCGATTTCTTCCAGCGTACGACCCTTGGTTTCTGGCACGCAGAAGCGCACGAAGGCAACACCCAGCAAGCAGATCAGACCAAAGATGGCGAAAACCGCTTCCTGAGACATGGCTGCCGTCATCACGGGGAACAAGAGCCCCACAGCGAATGACCCAATCCAGTTAAATGAAGAAGCCAATCCGGAGGCACGACCGCGGACAGCTAATGGGAAGATTTCACCCACCAATACCCAAGTTAAGGGTGCCCAGGTAAAGGAGTAGAAAGCCACATAGATGGACAGGAAGACCACGATTAGCATCGGGTTACTGTTTAAGTGCGTGACGTTCAGAAATGCTGGTAACAGGAAGGATAACCCCATGACGGCACCACCCAAGATCAATAGCGTCCGTCGGTTAAATTTATCGGCAATCCATAAGAAGACCAATGACCCCACTACCAGGATAATCCCCTGGATGATTGGCCACATCAGGGCGTTACTTGCGGCACTCCCCGTCGCCTGTTGCACGATCAGTGGAATGTAGTAGAAAATCGCGTTGGCACCTTGGAATTGCTGGAATGCGGCGATCCCGACCCCGGCGATGACCAGGTAACGGTATTTCCCGGAGAATAAGGTGGCCCAAGATGTATTCTTTGCCGCAGCACTTTCCGTCTTAGCCGTGCTTTGAATCGTCGTCATTTCGGTCTCAATCTCATCCGCTGGTCGAATATAACTGAGCACCGTCCGAGCGGCCTCTAACTGGCCACTCTTGATCAGGAAGCGTGGTGATTCGGGCAACCGGAGAACTCCCGCAAAGAGAATGATGGCTGGAATTGCAGCGGAACCTAACATCAGGCGCCAAGCAAAGGCTTCTGGCAACCCTTTCAAAAGAAAGTCAACGACATACGAGATGAGCATCCCCGAGACAATCATGGTCTGGTTAATCCCCGTTAAACGCCCCCGTAAGCGTGCTGGTGACATTTCGGACATGTAGGCTGGCACGAGTGCCGAAGCAGCCCCTACGGCCAACCCAAGAAAGATCCGCACACCAATCAGGTAATACTCACCTAGATTGGGCACCATGGCAGACATCAGGGACCCCAGCGCAAAGATTAACGCCGAAATCAGGATCATCTTCCGCCGACCCAACTTGTCTGAAAGTTGACCAGAGATAGCGCCACCAAAGATGGCCCCAAACATCACGGCTGAGGTGATCCAACCGATCAATGTGGCGTTGGACAAACTCCAATCTGTTTCCAGAAAAGGTAGTGCCCCTGTCATGACCCCAATATCATACCCAAATAAGATGCCTCCGAAGGAACCAAAGAAATAAATGTAACCGCTTGAAATTTTCTTGTTGCCTTTCACTTTAAAAAAACCTCCCAATGTCTCTGCGTGTTCTCTCTGCCAAAACGATCATCGGCCTAATTGGTCCGATAAATCTCAATTATCGTTTCAACGTCAGGAAAATCGGTGTTTACCAAGGCTCAGGTAAAACGTTTTCACAAACGCGATATAAGTATTCTAAAACAATTATACGGATAAATCAATAAGCGTTTTCATTATGCGGATAATTTTTCAAAGCGCTTTCTTCGCTAATCCCCGGTATGAAAGCAACCGCTTGCTCTAAAACTTTTTTCGAAAATTGCCTCTTTATTAACAAAAAAATGGTTCACCGGAAGCCCCCACCCTCAAGGATGGAAGCGTTCTGATGAACCACTTCATAGGTAATTGTCGAAATTGGCTATCCTTTAGCCCATTAACCTGCTATAGTCGGTTAACCCAAGTGCTTAACCACCTGAGCTGGATTCCCGGCAACCACCACGTTATCGCCAAATGATTTTGTGACCACACTACCGGCACCAACAATGACATTATTCCCTAACGTCACACCTGGACAAATAATGGCACCGCCGCCAACCCAGACATCGTCGCCTAAGGTCACGGGTTTACCAATTCCCATGGCGCCATTTCGCCGCAGTTTGGGATCGGCCGGATGGTTCACGGAGTAGATCTGCACCTTGGGGCCCAGCAAACAGTGCTTGCCGATCCGAATGGGGGCAACGTCCAGCATCACACAATCGTAATTGGCAAAGAAGTCCTCGCCCACATAGATATTGTAGCCATAATCACACTTGAAGCTGGCGTGAACACTGACGTCCTTACCAGTGGCCCCAAATAGCTTCTTCACGAGCTTTTGGCTCTCTTCGGGGTGACTTTCCCCTAAGGCGTTAATCGCCTCAACCTGCTCACGAGCGGCCCCTCGTTCAGCGACCAGTTCATCGTTGTAGACATCGAACAATTCACCGGTGATCATTTTCTCTTTTTCTGATTTTCCCACGTTCTCTTCCTCCTTAAACCATCCGTCGTCCGTGCAACAAATGACCGCTTTGCTTTCGACCAGCCGTTAATTCTCTCAGTGCGCAAACAATGACCCGTAAGTCATTGCTGAGATCATCACGCCACCGCTTAAAAGGTCAGACGACATCTGCTGAACGTTGACAACTTTGGCAAATAACATTCTAAATAAAAATGGCCGGAGCTGCTCTCGGCAACCCCAACCATTTTTCAGTCATTAATGACTATTTGATGAATGCCTTGTTCATGTTAACCATAGTCGCAAAGTCTTCCATTTGTTCTTCAGTCAGAGCAAATGAGAGCATGGTGTGGTGACCACCACCGGCCTGCATCCAAGCTAAGGCACCCTTTTCAAGACCAACCTTTGGTGTCCAGAGTTGCTTAGCAACTGGCAAGTTAGGCGTTTCAGCTTCTGGCTTGTGAGCAGCTACGGCGTAACTGATCATCTTGAAGCCATCACGGAAGTCAGAAACCGTAACGTCAATAGCGTCACCTTCTGAACCAGTGAAGACCAGACGTGCAGGGTCAGCCTTACCACCGATATCCAATGGGTGAACTTCAACACGAGGCTTGTCGGAAGCGATCGTTGGGTCAACTTCCAGCATGTGAGAACCAAGAATAGCTTCGTGGCCCTTACGTAAGTCAAGCGTGTAGTCTTCCATGAAGGCCGTCTTCTTACCGTGGGACATGATCTTCATGACACGGCCAAGAGCAGCGGTCTTCCAGTCACCTTCGGCACCGAAGCCATAACCGTCACGGATTAACAATTGTGCGGCTAAACCAGGTAATTGTTCCATACCCCAGAGGTCTTCGAAGTTCGTGGTGAAGGCAGTGTAACCACCCTTTTCCAAGAAACTCTTGATCCCGATGTATTGCTTCAATTGGGTACGTACGGAGTTCTTGTACTTGTCAGCATCGTTGTCACCTTGAACCATGGTGTACTTGCTTTCCAAGTCAGCGTATTCCTTGTCGATGTCAGCATCCTTAACCTTGTTGATTTCTTCAACTAAGTCACCGATACCGTAGTAGTCAACAGTCCAGCCCATTTGGATTTGTGCTTGTACTTTGTCACCTTCAGTAACGGCAACGTTACGCATGGTGTCTCCGAAACGAGCAACCTTAACCTTGAAGCTTTCGTTGTAAGCAACTGCAACGTCTTCCCAAGCAGCAATCTTGTCTTGAACTGCTTCGTCGCCCCAGTAGCCGTAAACGATCTTGTTGTTCTTCTTCAAACGTGCATTGATGTAAGCATATTCACGGTCACCATGCGCACTTTGGTTCAAGTTCATGTAATCAAAGTCAATGTCAGCGTATGGGATGTTGTTCAAGTATTGAGTAGCCAAGTGGAGTAATGGCTTTTGCAACAATTCAGTCCCACGGATCCAGTTCTTGGCTGGAGAGAACGTGTGCATCCAGGTAATAACCCCGGCAACTTTATCGTTGTAGTTAACTTCCTTCATGAAGTTAGTGATGCTTTCGGCAGTCGTCATAACATCCTTGAAGACAACCTTGTATGGTAACTTGCCGCTTGCGTTTAACTTGTCGGCAATGTCTTGGGCATCCTTGGCAACAGACTTTAATTGTTCTTCACCATAGAGATGTTGACTACCGGTAACAAACCAAAATTCATAATCAGGAACTGATAACATAATTTAAGCACTCCTTCTATATAATTGATTGTTATTCATGAAGCAATTGATACCAAATTATTCACGCGCCGCATGGCTCTGCGACTTGGCATTGTTTTGCCCATAATAAGCGTTCTTACCGTGCTTACGGTAATAGTGCTTATCCAACAGATATTGTGGCAATTCCAGGTTTTTATGGGTTAATTGCATGGAGTGATAATCTTCTTCAGCAACCACTTCCAAAACTTTGGAGTTGTACACGGCCTTGGCTGGAGTAGGACCCCAAGCGAATGGACCATGTTGGCTAACCAAAGCGGCTGGAATAGCTTCGTAATCCAAACCACGTTCCTTGAAGGTCTTGACAATGGTTTTACCCGTATTGCCTTCGTAGTCTTCTTCGATCTCTTCCTTGGTCAAAGCGTCGGCCGCTGGAACATCACCGTAGAACGTGTCGGCGTGCGTCGTGTTCATAGCTGGAACGTCTAAGTTGGCGCCAGCAAATGAAACGGCCCATGGAGAGTGCGTGTGCACAATCCCACCAATGTTTGGAAATGCGTTGTAAAGTACCGTATGCGTTGGGGTGTCGCTAGAAGGGTTCATTTCCCCTTCAACCACTTCACCCTTCAAGTTTACGACGACCAAGTCGCTAGGCTTTAACTTGTCGTAGTCAACCCCGGAAGGCTTGATGACGAACAGACCCTTTTCCCGGTCGATCCCGGAAACGTTACCCCAAGTAAAGGTAACCAGGCCAAGTTTTGGCAGTTGCATGTTGGCTTCATAAACCTCTTGCTTTAATTCCTCTAACATTCAATTAACTTCCTCTCTTAGTCGCTAATTGCATCGCCAGCGGCAGCTTCCACCGGCAAGCCAGCTTGATACTTTTCGATGAACTTCTGGTATCCAGCAACCCCTTCAGGTTCTGGACTCAAAGTCATGGATTCTGGGTTCGTGAAGACTTCTTGATCCAAGAAGTCTTCCAATGATTCATCGGTATCGCGCTTAGCGTAAACCGCTAAGACCGCCATCCCCCATGGACCACCTTCGCCGGCAGTACTCATAACCGTGATTGGCACGTTCAACGCATTAGCCAAGACTTGTTGGCCAATAACTGGTGTCCGGAACAAACCACCTTGGGCGATCATGACATCGGTATGAACATGTTCTTGATTGATCAAGATGTCCATCCCAATCTTCAATGGTGCAAAGGCAGCGTATAACTGCGTCTGCATGAAGTTAGGTAAGCTAAACTTGCTGTTTGGTGTCCGAACGAATAATGGACGGCCAGCCTTAATCTTGGTGATGTTTTCACCAGATTGATAACTGTAGTTCACCAAACCACCGGCATCTGGATCAGCCTTAGCTGCTTCCAAGAAGAGCGTTTCGTATAAGCGATCAGGCTTAAGTTCTACCCCGAGTCGTTGCGCAAATTCGTTGAAGACGCTAGCCCAAGCATTAATATCTGAAGAACAGTTGTTAATGTGGACCATGGCTACAGGTGAGCCATCTGGCGTCATCACGATATCGATATCGCGGTAAACCTTAGTCAAAGGCTTGTCCAAGACGTTCATGGAGAAGGATGAAGTCCCAACGGAGATATTCCCAGTCCGCTTCCGCACACTGTTCGTACCAACCATCCCGGTACCAGCATCCCCTTCAGGTGGTGCCATGACACTGCCAGCTTCCAAGTTACCATTAGCATCCAGGAGTTTAGCCCCATCAGCGGTCAAGTGACCGGCAACCTTACCAGCTGGTAAGATATCAGGCAAGATGTCTTCGATGTCCCAAGGGTATTGCTTAACGTTGTCGAGGTTACTGAACTTCTTCAGCATCTCTTTATCGTAAGAACCCGTCTTGTCATCGATTGGGAAGACACCGGAAGCATCCCCAACACCCAAGACCTTTTCGCCAGATAATTTCCAAGTTACATAACCAGCCAGTGAGGTGATGAAGTTCACGTTACGAACGTGGTCTTCACCATTCAGAATAGCTTGGTACAAATGAGCAATACTCCAACGTTGTGGAATGTTGAAATTGAATAACTTGGTCAATTCATCAGCAGATTGTTCCGTGATGTTGTTCCGCCAAGTCCGGAATGGTACCAACAATTCGCCACTCTTATCAAAGGCCAAGTAACCATGCATCATGGCACTAACCCCAACGGCACTGATCTTAGTCAAAGCACTGTGATACTTGCTTTGAACATCAGCAGCCATTTGCGTGTAGCTTTGTTGAATCCCAGTCCAAACTTCGTCGATAGGATATGTCCAGACACCGTCTTCAAAGCGGTTCTCCCAAACATAACTGCCTGAGGCGATAGTATTGAAGTCATCAGTGACCAATACCGCTTTAATCCGGGTTGAACCTAACTCGATCCCTAAGGAAACCTCACCGGCTTCGATAGCGCGAGTCGTTTCAACTAAGTTCATTTAACTTACCTCCCAATAATTTTAAATCGAGAATTACTAGTTGTTAGCTGTTTCCTTGTTCTTACCATGGTTCGTACCTTGTGCTTCGATTTCTTCAAGAGTGTGACCACGCGTTTCTGGAACACAGAAGCGGATGAACAGAACACCCAAGACACAGATAACACCGAAGACAGCGAACACAGCTTCTTGTGACATTGCAGCCGTCATGATTGGGAAGATTAAACCAACAGCCCATGAACCGATCCAGTTGAATGATGATGCTAAACCAGATGCACGGCCCCGGATAGCCAGTGGGAAGATTTCACCAACCAGAACCCAGGTAAGTGGTGCCCAAGTGAATGAGTAGAATGCAACGTAGATAGATAAGAAGACAACGATCATCATTGGACTTGCGTTAGGAACTAACTTGTTAATGATAGCTGGTAACAGGAAGGACAAAGCCATCACTGAACCACCCATGGTTAACAACGTCCGACGATTGAATTTTTCAGCAATCCAGATGTAGAGTAATGAACCAAGAACTAACAGAACACCTTGGATGATTGGCCACATCAGAGCGGAACTTGCGGCGTTCCCAGTAGCCTTTTCAACGATCAATGGAATGTAGTAGAAGATCGCGTTGGCACCTTGGAATTGCTGGAAGGCAGCGACCCCAACACCGGCAATCACTAAGTAACGGTACTTGCCGTTAAATAACGTGGCCCATGAGGTCTTTTCCAAGTTGTTTTCTTCAGTTTGAGCAGTTTCTTGAATGGACTTAACTTCTGGTTCAACTTCGTCAGGCTTACGAACGTATGAGAGAACCGTCCGTGCTTCGTCCAAACGACCAGACTTGATTAAGAAACGAGGTGATTCTGGCAATTTCAGAACACCAGCGAAGAGGATGAAGGCTGGTACAGAAGCCAGACCTAACATTAAACGCCATGACAAGTTGCCAGGTAAATCCTTCAAAACGAAGTCGACAATGTAAGAAATCAACATCCCAGAAACAATCATGGTCTGGTTAATCCCAGACAAGCTACCACGCAAACGCGCTGGCGCCATTTCTGACATGTAGGCTGGGACTAAGGCTGAGGCAGCACCAACGGCTAACCCCAAGAAGATCCGCATCCCGATTAAGTAGTAAGTCCCACCGTTAGGAGAGAATCCACAAAGGATTGATCCAATGGCGAAGATTAAGGATGACATCAGGATCATCCGCCGACGACCTAATTTATCGGCCAATTGACCGGCAATTGCGGCACCGAAGATGGCACCAAACATAACTGACGACGTAACCCAACCGATTAATGAGGCGTTAGTCAATGCCCAGTCGGTTTTCAAGAATGGCAAGGCACCGGTCATAACACCGATATCGTAACCGAAGAGAATTCCACCAAATGATCCAAAGAAGAATATGAATCCACTTGAGACTTTCTTTTTCGCTTTCGCTTCCAAATTTCGTTCCTCCTAAGTTTAAAGGGGTAAAGATAAAAAACAAATAATGGCTTTTCCCGCTTAACTATTGATAGAAATGAAGCGTTCTCACTTTTCTCATCACCCTTTTTCGACTGGCCGGCCAATCGGAAATCATGGTAATTATTGTGAAGCGTTTTCATTTCTGAACAAACTTAGTGTATTATATTTATACGCATAAATCAACACTTATTTTTTATATGCGTATTAATATTTACTGAAATCGCTGTCACAGCGCGGTTTGAATCAATTTTAATTATTTGAAAGCGTTTACGGATGTTGTCAGGTTAAGCGTTTTACGTTTTGCGAATTCATCCCAATAACTCTGAATCCTTGTCAACTGACCAGCTCAGCCAGTCAAAGGATTATCTCCTAATGACCAATTTCAATAATCATCCGATAATTATCAGGTGCAACCTTTAACCGGTCTGGCGCCTTTTGTTGCCCGTGTCTGACCGCAGCACACGTTCGTATGCTAACCTGGCCAACTATTGGGACACCAAAAAAGCGTGCCTACTTGCAGCACGCTTGCGTTTTATCTAATGAATTGCTAACAACTGCTGATCAATTGACAGGTTGGTTCGAAATTCATCCTAACCCATCTACGACGACTTTGGTGCCCCCGTCGATTGGCGAATGACCAATTCTGGCTCATAGGTAATGGATTGGACTGGCTGCTTATTCAGCAGCTGGAACATCATCCGTCCCGCGTCCTCTCCCATGATCTCCTTCTCATGATTGAGGGTCGTTAATCCCGGACTCATGTACTGCGACATTTGATAGTTATCAAAGCCGACAATCGAAATATCTTGGGGGACCCGGAACCCCTGCTCCTTGACGAATGCCATCACGGGAATTGCGAGCTGATCGTTATAGCACGCAATCGCCGTGGGCCGCTCGTTATCCTTCAGATATGAGGCGATCCGGCTCGTAATCCGCGAGAAGTCATCCCCCGATTGATACATAATCAGGTTACTCTTATACGAAATATCGGGATGTTCCTGATAGGCCTGAACGAAGCCATTCATCCGGTGGACCCCCTGAATATCATCCACTTGGAAGATCCCCAGAATGCTTTCATGCCCCATCTGTAGCAGGTGGTCAATCAGCTTCTTTTCAGCGCCAACATCATCCGTGGTGACGTAAGGAAATTCCAGTTGCGGATACGCCGCATTAATGAAAAGAACGGGGATCTGATCGTCCTTAATCTCCTGATAAAGGTCCATGTTGGGGTTCGGCAAGGCACTCTGCGTCGGCTCAATGATCAACCCCGCCACCTTGCTATTCAACATGTTAATCAGGTTCTTGCGTTCCTTATCGTGGTTGTTGTGGGTATTCCCCAGCAAAAGCGAATAACCGCCATCAGAAATAATCTTGTCCATGCCATAGATAATCTGGGGGAAAATGTAATCCGCAATGTGGGTCGTAATGACCCCAATCATCTTGCTGTCATTTTCTGTCGCCCAGTCCTTGTGCCAGTCCTGAACAAACATGCCCCCACCCTGAATTCGGTAGATAAAATGTTCAGTCTCTAAGTCCCCCACCGCACGTCGAATGGTATAACGTGAAACCTTAAACTGTTCCATCAGTTCTGTCTCGGTTGGTAATTTTTCGTCAATTGGATACTTTCCCGAAAGAATCGCTTCTTTTAAGGAGTCCTTGACGCGTTGGTATTTATTTTCCATGTTTACTCTCCCATAGTTTGTAACCAACCTGCACCGCAGTACTCCCGTTGGTAACGTTTTTGCAAGTCTGCGCAAACCCTACCGCACCCAAATCAGCGGCTACAAATTTATTCGTAATTTATCTGGTTAACACTAGCATATCAAACTTTAGGCTAATTGCCAATTTAGGGCTAGTTTTATTCGGATAAATCTATTTTTCTTCCGGAATCACGTTGCCTTCGGCGTCCAAATGCTTAATCACCCGAGCGGGATTCCCCGCAATCACGACGTTGTTTCCAAATGATTTGGTGACCACAGATCCCCCACCGACAATCACGTTATTTCCAATCGTGACGCCCGGTACAATGGTGACATTGCCACCAATCCAACAATTATCCCCGATAGCGACTGGGGCGCCATTGCCCAGCCAAGAGGTGCGGTCGGCAATGTTGAAGGGATGGCCGGCCGTATAGATCTGCACGCGGGGTGCCAATAGCACGTTATTCCCAATCGTAATCTCGCAAGTATCCAATAGAATACAGTCAAAGTTGGCGAAGAAGTTATCGCCAACGTGAATGTTGTACCCGTAATCACAGACAAATCGTGGGCGAATCTCAACGTTCTTCCCCACCGACCCAAATAATTGCTTAACTACCGCCGTAACTCGATCCTTCTCGCGGAAGGGAATGTTGTCCAATGATTCATAGAGATCCCGCGCCGCAAAACGGTCATGGACCAGCTTTTCATCGTTCACATCATAGAGTTCTTGGTCCATCATCTTTTGAAATTCAGTCTTTGCCATTTTAATGTCAGTCCTTCATCCTAATTTATGAGGATAATGGTAGCACACGATGTAAGCGATTACAACACATTTATTCGTAAATTCACTAGATTTATTTATTCGTACGGATAAATAAAACAGTAAAAAAAGCGACTACCGCCTTAACCAGATAGTCGCTAAATTTATTTGATTTCAACTTAGAGGTACTGCCCCGTCACCGAACGGGCCGCCTGGCGCACGCCAGCAACGGGTCCTGCATACAAGACTTCCCCGCCGTTCGCCCCACCATCCGGACCAATATCGATTAACCAATCGGCACGACGTATAACATCTAGGTTATGTTCGATCACAATCACCGTATTTCCCTTGCCCACTAAATCGTTGATAATTTTGATGATTATCGTAATGTCGGAAGGATGCAAACCGGTGGTGGGTTCATCCAAAATGTAGAGGTTCCCCTGCTGGTTGAGCTCCTTGGCAATTTTCAATCGCTGACTCTCACCACCAGAAAGGGTGCTCAGGGGTTGTCCCAAGGCCAGGTACTCTAAGCCCACGGCCAGCATGTTTTTCAGTTTCGCCGCCACCTTAGTCTGAGCAAAGAACGTGGTCGCTTCCTCCACCGTCATCGCCATAATCTCTTCAATATTACGATCCTTAAACTGATAGGTCAGAACTTGTGGATCGAATCGGCCCCCGTGACAGAGTGGACACGTGACCGTCGCATTTTCCATAAAGGACAGGTTCAATTCAATCACACCTTTACCCCCACACTTCGGGCAAGCTCCTTTAGAATTAGCGCTAAATAGGCTCTCACTGACCCCATTCTCGGCAGCCAGTAATTTCCGGATATCGTTCAACGCTCCCATATAGGTGGCTGGATTCGAGCGACTGTTGGCATGTAAGGCCTGCTGGTCGATGCGAATGGCCTCCGGATGTTCCTGCGCAAAGACCTGCTCAACCAACGTACTCTTACCAGAGCCAGCAACCCCCGTCACCACGGTGAACAGTCCCTGCGGAATCTCCAGAACGGCATCCTTGAGATTGTGCCGGTGACTCGGCTGACTCGTTATAAACGACGTCGGCTGTCGCGGATCTTCCTTAATTGGCAAATGCCGGTTGAGGTACTGCGCTGTTAGGGTTTGCGAACGTAGTAACGCCGGATACGTCCCCGTGAACATGATCTGTCCGCCGTGGATACCAGCATGCGGCCCCACATCCACGACGTAGTCCGCCACCTTGATCACATCGGGGTCGTGTTCAACCACTAACACCGTATTTCCCTTGCTGCGTAACTTGATGAGCAACTCATTCAGCCGGTGAACATCGCGTGGATGTAAGCCCGTGCTGGGTTCATCTAGAATATAGAGCAGATTGGTCAGGCTGTTGGCCAAGTATTTAACTGTCTTAACCCGCTGCGATTCCCCACCAGACAACGTGGTGGTCTCACGCGTCAGACTCAAGTAATCGAGGCCGACATCGACCAACCCACTGACCCGTTCCTGAATGCTACTAATCAGATTGGCCATGCGGGGGTCATCGAACTGCGCCAGCACGCCCTGCAAATCCGTCAGCTGCAATGCGGTCAAATCATAGATGTTATAGCCCTTAATTTTAGCCGCCAAGACTTGCGGATTAAACCGTTGGCCATGACAGACTGGACAAGGGCTCATCGTCGCAAATTTTTCGATCTTCTTACGAGCACCATCACTAATGCCCTTACCAACCTTCAAGTTTTGGCGGTAGAAAAGCCGCTCTAGCCCTTCAAACTTTACATTAAACACCGACTCCTTGTAGTTAACCCGGACCGCCATCTCCCCATTCAGGAGCTGGTTCAACTGTTCCGCCGAAAACTCGGCTACTGGTTGGTCCAAGTCAAACCACCCCGTCGCCTTTAACGTCTGATACAGAAACGTTTGCGTACCGTATCCGGGCAGCAGAATGGCCCCCGCGTTCAGGGACTTACGCGGATCAAGAATGGCCTCGCGTTTAACGACGTAGGTCTTGCCAATCCCCTCGCAGGTCAGACACATCCCAGCCGGATCGTTAAAGGAAAAGGCATTGCTGGCATCGCCGTAATGCGGCTCACCGAATCGTGAAAATAGGATGCGCAACAACGGGCTGATATCACTCACGGTTCCCAACGTTGATCGCGCATTGCCGCCCAATGGTTTCTGATCGATGACAATGGCCGTCGACAAGTTCCGTACCTCATCAACATCTGGTCGCCGGTAATCGGGCAGAAAATTCCGCGTAAAACTATCATATGTACTGTTCAACTGCCGACCGGCTTCCTGGGCAATCGTGTCAAAGACTATCGACGACTTACCTGAGCCCGAAACACCGGTAAACACGGTCAGTTGATTCTTAGGAATCTTGAGACTAATATTCTGTAGGTTATTCTCACGGTCATTCACAATCTCAATGAAATTTGGATCAGACATGGCAGAACCTCCTCTGCTAGGCGTCAGCAACACAGCGCCTTTAAGGTTACCATACCCGCCAATCGCCACAAAGAAAGATGACTTGTGAATCACCACGCAAAAAAAGCGGCGTGATTAGCGCCACTCTGGTATTCCACTTACTTTACGTATTAGCCAAATGTGCTCATCCGCCGCCTTACCGTTCGCCAAATTTGGGCTGGAACGCGGTGGGCAGGTCGGCCCGAGTCACAGAACAGTCTCGGACCTTGCTTTGAACCGCTAACCCACGTTTCAAAGTCACCATTTTCCAAGTAGACCACTTGGAAAATCCCACTGCTGAGCCCAAATTTAGCTCACTCACGGCTACACTGAAGCTCTGCCACCAGTATTGTTTTAATACCACCCGTTTATGACTGAATTTCGACAATGTTGCCATGGAGATTCGATCATAACCGGAGGGGGCCAGAGATGC
>NZ_AZFS01000060.1:68028-82149 GCF_001434395.1 Levilactobacillus hammesii DSM 16381 | reverse complement strand
TCTCAGGCCGCAGGCGGTCCCCACAGCAGCCGGAATCTCTGGCAGCCGCAGGTGACTGCCCTTCACTATTTCAATGGCCTTGAACCAATCAGCGAAAACCAATATGAACTGCTATATTGGCGGATAGCCCCATTCAATATCGCCCAAGTGAGCTAAAACTAGCTTGCCGTCGCCTGGTCTTCTCGAATGATGGCCATGAAGGCATCGCCATACTTCTCCAGCTTGCTTTGCCCGACCCCTTTAACCGTAAGGAACGCCGCTTCATCCTGTGGCAAGACCTCGCACATGGCGTGCAACGACCGGTCGGAGAAAATCACAAACGGTGGCACATGTTGCTCTTCCGCCAAACGACGGCGGAGCTCACGCAATTTGCCAAACAGCTCATCATCCACGGGTGCCAAGCGCTTCGCCTGACGCGCCATCTTCCGAAAAACCTGTGTCTCGCCCTTCAGAACCGCCGCGCCCTCTTGGGTGATGGCCAGCGTTGGGTATTGCCCGCCGACACTCTGTAAATAGCCGGCAGCCGTGAGGAAATCAATCAGCTCCCCTACGCTCTTTTGACGCTGACCATTCATGATGCCATAGGTCGAAAGTTCTTCCAAATGATTCTCGCGAACGCGCTGATTATGAGCGCCCGTTAAGACTTGAGCGACCACGCCCTTGCCAAAACGCGACCGTAAACGAACCACACAGGAGAGGACTTTTTGCGCCGCCACCGTAATGTCTTGGGCCTCGCGGTCGTCACGGCAGTTACTACACCGGCCACATGGCGACGAGGTTTCCCCAAAGTAGGCCAAAATGAACTGTTGCAGGCATCCCTGCGTGTTGGCGTACTGGCTCATCACCTGTAATTTTTTATATTCTCGCTGCTTATTCGCTTCATCCCGCTCGGACTGATCGATGAAGAAATGTTGAATCTGCAAATCTTGGGCTCGGTAAAGGAGGATCGCTTCACTCGGCAGACCGTCCCGGCCAGCACGCCCCGCTTCCTGATAATAAGCCTCTAACGTGCCCGGCACCTGGGCGTGAATCACAAACCGCACGTTGCTCTTGTCGATCCCCATACCAAAGGCGTTGGTCGCAACCATCACCTGAATCCGGTCATAGAGAAAGTCTTCCTGATTTTGCCGCCGCTCCTCATCACTTAACCCGGCATGGTAGGCCGCCGCTTTGACATGATGCCGCGTTAATAGCGTGGTCAGCCGGGTCACTTCCTTCCGCGTACTGGCATAGATGATCCCCGTCTCGCCTTGATTCACTTTCAGGTAATCCAAGATAAACCGGTCGGTATCCTGATCCTTAACCACCGTCAAATCCAAATTATCCCGCGCAAATCCCGTATTCACTTCATTCTGCGGATCAATCCGAAGTTGATGACAGATGTCGGTGGCCACTTGTTCGGTGGCCGTTGCCGTCAGCGCCAAAACCTGGGGCTGTGTGGGCAACTGCTCGATCGCCGTGCTCAACGCCAAATAACTGGGACGGAAATCGTGGCCCCATTGGGAAATACAGTGGGCTTCGTCGACCGCTAACAGGTCAATCGGTAACTGCCCCAGTGCCTGCAGGAACGCCGCCGAATCCAAGCGTTCTGGCGCCACATAAAGTAATTTATACGCGCCATTGTGCAGCCCCGCCAGCCGTTCCTGAATGTCCGGCCACTCAACGGAACTGTTAATGAACGTTGCCGGAATCCCGCTATCATTCAAGGCGTCAACCTGATCCTTCATCAAGGAAATCAGTGGTGAAACCACGACGGTAATCCCATCAAACAGGAGTGCCGGAATCTGATAACACAGGGATTTCCCGCCACCCGTCGGCATAATAGCCAGGCTGTTTTGCCCCGCCATCACGTGTTCAATGACGGCGCGCTGTCCGGGACGAAATTCATCGTAACCGAACGTTGTTTTTAAAACTTTTTGTGCTGCCGTTAAATCCATCACTGTTTACCCCTTTTTCTCAATGCTTCCATTCTACTGGCAAACGGCAGTCGACACAACCGAACGGCATGGCGAACAGACTATTTTCACAAATTACCCTGAAATAGTTGACAGCTCATACATATTAGATTATAGTAAATTAAATCGTACGCAACTTAATTGGAGGAACCAATCATGAAAGATTCAGACATGACGCTGGCGAACCAACTTTGCTTTTCGATGTACCACGCAAGCCGCCTTTTCATCAAATTTTACCAGCAGGCCTTACAACCATTTGGCCTGACTTATCCGCAATACTTGGTACTTTTGGCGCTGTGGGAAGAGGATCGCCAGCCCCTCCACGCTTTAGGTGAACAACTGGACTTTGGGAGTAACACCCTCACACCATTGCTCAAACGAATGGAAAATAAGGGGTGGCTCACCCGTGAGTTAGCAAGCTCCGATCACCGGCAGTTAATTATCCAATTGACCGAAACCGGGAGAACGAGTAAAACTGAGATCTTCAAATCGATTCGCGTCTGCGTTCGTCAGCAGGATATTGACCCCGCGGATTACCAGGGCATGTTAGCCCAAAATCACGCTTTGATTGACACTTTGGAAAAAATGCTGAATTAGCATTTTTATTTTAACTGATTAGTCGCACACGACCATTTTTCTTATGGTCTCCACTAGAAAGAGGTTTTTTATTTAATGATTCAATATGATGTCGCATTTATCGGAAGTGGCCGTGCCACCTGGCAGGCTGCTATTACGCTACGAAAGGCTGGTCAATCAGTCGTTCTCATCACAAAGGCTCCAAATGCCGACTCGGGTAACGATACCCAGCGTCTGCTAGATGACCCGACACTGATAACCCCCGTCGCGCAACACCAGGACAGCCAGACTACCGACCTTAGTTGGCAGAGCTTTACGGCCGACAAGCGCCAGGTCAACGCTGCCCTTTCCGATCAAATGACGGCACGTTTTGCTCAACTCGGTATCGCTGTCATTCACGGTACGGGAATTCTCATGGGTCAACACATGATTCAAATCGGCAAGCAAAAGATTCTGGCCATCAATATCGTTTTAGGCACCGGCCAACACGCCACCAAACCCGAGATTGCCGGCAAGGAATTCCTGCATGATCGTCAAGACTTCTTAAGCCTCGACCGCCTGCCAGCCCACCTGACCATCATCGGCGCCGGGGTGATGGCCTTGGAATTTGCCTCACTGGCCCTACAACTCGGCACGATGGTCACCATTCTCACTCACGGGAGCCGAGCCGCCAAGGCGTTCGCTCCCCGGTACGTCACCAAGCTACTGATCCACCTGCGAGCAGCCGGTGCGGACATCCGCTTCCACGAACCCGTAAAGACCGTGGCGGCCACAACAGACGGCTACACCGTGACGACCGAGAGTGGGCTGACCGTTCAGACCGACTACGTTCTGGCCGCTACTGGCCGCCACCCCAACGTGTCCCGACTGGGTTTGGAAAATGCCGGCATTCACACGAATCGTCAGGGAATCATCGTTGACGACCATTTACGGGCCAATGGCGCTAATATCTACGCCATCGGTAACGTGGTGGCCAAGTCAGTCGCCAAATTGACGACGACCACCACCTTTGAAGCCAACTACATCGCGGCGCAAATTCTCGGTAAGACCGCGGCCATTAGCTACCCGACAACGCCCAGTGTTCTCTTGACCCTACCTCGCATCGCCCAGGTCGGCATGCGAGCAGCCGAAGCCGCCGGCAATACCAATTACCACATCGTCCGCGTCCCTTACGGCAAGCGCCTGAAAGGTGAAACCGCGGCGGAAATGACCGTGGTGTTGGATAACACGCAGCACTTGGTGGGCGCCGATCTCTACGGCATGGCGGCCCCCGATCTCGCAACAATTTTGACCATGGTCATTAATCAGCGACTAACCGCCACTGACCTAACGCCAATGCTCAGCGCCCTTCCCACACCAATTCAAGGAATTCTCGAGACCTTACTGCCGTACTTAACGCCGGCGATGACGGAAAATGTCGTCCGATTAGACGCTTAATTTAACGCGCTCACATGTTGATATCCTAATGGCAAAGTCGAAATCGGCTCTTTTCAGAACTCTTGTGTTCTCTGAAAAGGCCGTTTTTTGCGTGATGTTTCCGCTTCTATCCCCTCGAAACGGACACTAACAGATAAATACCCCCGCCCGCTAAGTTAAGCCACCGCCGCTACTGAGCCTTACCAACCCGTTTTGGCCGTGAATCATGGGATACTAGCCTTGATGAGTGACTTCACGATTGGGGGCGTGGACAAATGACACAGCGGTTAAAAATCTATAATGGCCTGGTGATTTTCTTGGCACTGACATCCATAGGTCTCGTCATTCTCGACCTATCCGGGCTAATCCGGCTCAGCGCCCAGCCGTGGTCGTGGATCGACCATGGTATTCTGGCGGCGTTCACCGTGGATTACGGGGTCCGTTTTTGGCGGGCCCCTCACAAATGGGATTTCTTTCGCCACAACCTCTTTGATCTGATTGCCATTCTCCCGCTGACCAGCCTCTTTAGCTTCTTCCGTTTAGCGCGACTGACCCGTATTTTCCAGCTTTCTCGGTTGTTTCGCTTCGTTCGGCTAGTGGGGTTCATCGGCAAACTGCGGCGGCCCCTCAGTGTCTTTTTGAAAACTAATGGTTTCATCTACCTGGTCTGGGCGAGCCTGGCCATCCTGATTCTGGCGGCGACCCTCTATTCCTTCGCTGAACACGTTTCCTGGGACGAAGCCCTTTGGTGGGCCATCGCCACGGCCTCAACGGTGGGCTACGGCGACATTGCCCCACACACTAGCATCGGTAAGTGGGCGGCCACCCTGCTCATGCTGGTAGGTATCGGCTTTATCGGTGCCCTCACCAGTACGATTACCACCTACTTTGCCCACCGTGGTGAGATCGATCGCTATCAGCAGCTCCAGCAGCAACTGACCACGATCGAACAACAAAATGCGGAGTTGAAACGTCTCTTGAAGACAGCGCCACATGACCACGACGATTCCTAGAAATTCCCGTGGAACTGACCAACCACTTCAATGCACCCCCTTTCAATGCTATAATGTTTTTTAAAAGGAGTGCTGTATTCATGACGAAGAGAATTAAAGGTTCATGTACCACCATTTTAGTAGGGAAAAAGGCGTCCTTAGACGGTTCCACCATCATTTCACGAAACGATGATGGCCACGAAGCCCTTGACCCCGAACGGTTCGTTGTCGTCAACCCTGACGATCAACCCCGCGACTACCAAGCGGTCATCAGTGGTGTTAAGATCAGCTTGCCTGACAACCCACTGCGTTATACGTCCATTCCAAACTCTATCTTAACCAATGGTATCTGGCCCGCTGCCGGAATCAACAGTGAAAATATCGCGATGTCCGCCACGGAAACCATTACCACCAACTCACGCGTACTGGGCATCGACCCTTACGTTGCTGGCGGTATTGGCGAAGAAGACCTGGTCACGTTGGTTCTGCCATACATCCACAGTGCTCGTGACGGTGTGAAGCGTCTAGGTAGCCTGTTGGAAGAATTCGGGACCTACGAACCAAACGGGATTGCCTTCTCCGACAACAACGAAATCTGGTGGTTAGAAACCATCGGTGGTCATCACTGGGCTGCTAAGCGGATTCCAGATGACGCCTACGTGGTGGCACCTAACCGCATGAATATTGATGACTTCGACTTCAGTGCCGAAGACACCCTGGCTTCAGATGACTTGGAAGACTTGATTGCTAAGTATGATCTGAACCCTGACTTTGATCACGTTAACCTGCGTCACATCTTCGGTAGCGCCACGATCAAGGACACGGTCTACAACAACCCGCGTGCTTGGTTCGGTCAAAAGTACTTCAACCCTGAAATCGAACACGATCCCCAGGACCAAGACTTGCCATTTATCTGCCACGCCAACCGGAAGATTTCGATTGACGATGTGAAGTTCGTCCTGAGCTCGCACTACGAAAACACGAAGTACGATGTTTACGGTAACGGCTCCGAAGATGACAAGACGTTGTTCCGCCCAATCGGGATCAACCGGAACCACGACGTGCACATCCTACAAATCAGAAATAACGTGCCCGACAGCATCGCCGGGATTCACTGGTTAGCCTTTGGCGCTAACACCTTCAACACGGTCGTTCCTTTCTACGCCAACGTTGATGACACGCCAGCTGCCTACAAGGATGCCGATGGCACGTTCAACATGAACCACATGTACTGGTTGAGCTGCACTACGGCCCTGCTGGGTGACACGGACTACAGCCTGTACGAAGACTTCCGGAACACGTTCGCTTTGGAAGCCATGGCCGCTTACCGTCAGATCCAACACGAAACGGATGCTGCCATTGTCGATGGTGCCAACACGGATATCTTAAAGGAAGCCAACGAGAAGCTTTCCGACGAATCCTTCACCCGTCAGACCAAGTTACTCGGTGACATGGTGACGTTTGGTTCCGAACACATGAAGTTACGTTACAACTTGAACGACTAAATCTATACACTTAGTGGCCCACCGGCAATTAGCTGGTGGGCCACTTTTTTTGTCTCAATTTGAAGGTTAACCCTATAACCACAGTTGCTTTGTCATGATCGCAGGCTGAAGGTCGGACTAACGCCGTCAACCTGCGGCTGTCAGAGATTCCGCCTGCTGTGGGGACCGCCTGCGGCCTGAGGAGCGGTCCTCCGGCTCGGTTTGAAGCCCGGAAATTCACCGGTCTCCAAACACGCCCCACGCTGTAAGCCGAGAATCGGCTAACACCGTCGACACAGCTGGCTCCATCTCTGCCCTCCTCCGGTTTAAGATCGTCTTTGAATAGAATATTAGTTGAACCACCTGATGTATTGGCATTAGTCAATAGTAATTGACGACTTCCGTGTAGCCGAGAGTGAATCAAGTTTGGGCTCAGCCGTGGAATTTTCAAGTGATCTTCTTAAAAATGGCGACTTGCAGACGTGTCCTTCGGCTTCAAGCGAGGCTAGAGAACGCTCTGTAGCTCTGGCCGTCCTGCCCACAGCGTTCCAGCTCAAATTTGGCGAACGGTCCAAGTTGTCTATTATTCTTGTCACACCTGCTATCTTTGAGCTCAAAATTTCAGTTCATATTCAAACGTCAATTTCTTGTAGTAGTCTTGCTCAATAAAGTCGGTCGGCCGTACCTCACCAGGCTTCATATCAAAATAAGCAATATCAGCTAACTTCAACATCTGGTAAACGAACTGCGAACAGAACATGATATTGGGCTTGGCGGAATGCTTAGACACTAGGCCAATCATGTTATAGGCACTGCCATCGCGGTTAATCTCAGCAATCTTGTTTCTAATAAACGTCTTCTGGGCCACAGTGACTGGCAAACTATAGACCAGAATAGACGCCCCTGTCTTCTGATGGAAGAATTCCAGTGTTTCCGCGTTCATCCCCGGCGGATAAACGTTGTCGCCGCCGTTGTAGCTAATAATCGTTGCGAGGTCCCGGTCAAAGGCTAGTGAGACGTGATTAAACTGTTTGCGGGTGAACACCGAAATCATTTCACTCGCCGCGCTTCCCGTGTTCGATACCGCCAGATACAGCTTTTCATCGTTCAACGTCGCCTCGACTGCCTCAAAATAGGCCGGTGTCAGCGTACCATGATTGATGTAGCGAACCGAGCTATGGCGTGGCAGATCGTCAATAATTGTTTTCACGTGCGCCACAGAAACTTTGTCCTTCACTTCCGCCACCCCACTCATCAGGTTGCTGAGGGTGTCTGCGCTCTGCCGCAATTCGTCAAAGCTCACCGTCGCCGCCTCTTCCACGGTAGGCAGATAGAAAACCGTCTGATTGTTTGTCGTCACGAACCGTTCAACCCATAACGGCAATACCACCGCTACGACGCCAACGAGTTTCGTAACGAAATACATCGGCGACATCCCACGCAAAGGAAAGACGACGGCTGAGACAAAGATAATCTGGATGACCATCAGTAAGCTATACGCGACGGTCAATCCAATCTTAGCGACGTACGGAAACTGGGCCAACCAAGTGCGTAATATCATCACCGCTGCTAAGTAAAGGTAGACGATGATGATAATGGGTTGATTGGCAAATAAGTACAGACACACTAAAAGCAACCACCCCATCCCCTGAATCTTAATGGATTGAAAATAATCAATAATTGCGTTCATAAAGAACCTTCCTTCACCCAAATTCGTTGCCCACATTGATCAATCAGACAACATCAAGTTCACTAACTTGGCTATGACACAATAGAGTTAGTATATCATAGCCGATTTTCTCTCATCCTATTGAAAAAAAGTGAGACTGAAACCGAAAAATTTTCGTTAGTATTAGTGAGCGCAAAAAAACAGCCACCCGAGTTGCGGTGGCTGCCAGATGTTTCATTTAAATGATGTTTGACGTTATTTTACGGATTCTGCAATCGCTGCATTCACAGCGGCTTGTTCATCCTTAATCAGGTTAACCCGCGTCTCAATCACCTTGATATCCATCGTGATTTCACGCGTTAAACCTGGCGTGTTAATCTTTGGTTCAAAGAAGGCTTTGAATTCGGCCAAACGGTCCGCCGTCCGGAAGACCCGTGAGATGACCGTGATGTAGGTCGTGAATTCCATGTCCCCACCAACGGTATCTTCGAGCCATTGCCAGTCGTTACGAATCCAGTCCCAAGCGGCCTGTTCGCCCTTGCTGTTGGCCAGAACCCCACGGAACCAAGCCCGCAAGTCTTGTGGCTTCACCGTGTCGGCATCTTCGAAGGCCACGATTAATTTGGCAATCAAAGCGGCATCTGTGGTGCTAGTCAGGGCGGCACTCAGGTCGGCCTTGTAACTGGCATCGGTGGATTGCCGGTAAGCAGCCAGTAACGTGTCGAACAAGGCGGCACTTCCGAAGTTTTTAACCTCGTTGGCCAGAATCAATGGCCGCGTGGCAGCTGGCAACCCCGCCAGGTTGTCCTGGTGCGTCGTGAACTGCTCGTGGGCAGCGGCAACCGCGTCAGCATTGTGGGCAAACAGCGCGGCACTCAAGACCGTTGGCCGTGATAGTTCGTCATCAATGTCATCAGTCGCACGTGGTGTCCAGCCTAAGCGAGCCACCTGCTTGGCACTGAGTTGATCGTAGTAGGCCTTGATCTGCTTTTCATCAGCGGAGTCCGGCGTAACAAACTTCCGTAAGTTGCCCGCTACCGTGTAAAGGGCACTCGTGACCACCGTGTACTTGCTGTCGGCAAATTGCTTCAGCAAAGGTACCACCGCGGCGTAGAAGATCCGCCGACCCTCGGCCAATAGCCGCAAATCTTGGAGTAATTGTAATTGTGAAATTTCATCCAGCGTGTTGACGTTGGCCAAGATGTCCTGCAGGAGCGTGTCATCATACTGCACGATAAAGTGGGAGTTGTTCCCCACGTTCAGGCGGAATGGTTCACCACTGGCTTGACGTAAGGCTTGGTAGTCACCCAGGTCGAGGCTCTGATCCTTCAGTAGCGTTGGGACAGCGTCATAGTTGCTGTTCAACGGAATCTGCCACTGGCGACCGGCGTCCTGACCTTCACCCACGAAGAATTGTTGTTGGGCAATGGTCAACTTCCCGTCAACGACCTTGGCCGTGACCACCGGATAACCGGGTTGTTCCAGCCAAGAATTCATGATAGCACCAACATCCAGGCCAGAAGCATCACCCAGCGCGGACCACAGATCGGCCCCCTTGGCATTGCCATACTTGTGCGCCGTGAAGTACGCCTTCAAACCGGCACGTAAGGCATCGTCACCGATTAAAGCACGGACCATGACCAGCATCCGAGCCCCCTTAGCGTAAACAATGGCACTGTCAAACAGCGCATCGATTTCGGCAGGGTCTTCGACTTGGACGTGGACGGATTGAACACCATCGGTGGCATCCCGTTGCAGAGCCATTGGCACATCGCCGGATTGGAACGCGTCCCAGGCACCCCAGGTTGGTTCGATGGCGTCGATAGCGACGTATTCCATCATGTTGGCAAAACTTTCGTTCAACCAGAGATCGTCCCACCACTTCATCGTGACCAAGTCACCGAACCATTGATGGGCCAGTTCATGGGCCACCACCGTTGCGACCCGCAACTTCAGGTCAAAGGCCGTGTTGTCGGGATCGATCAGCAGGTAGGCTTCACGATACGTGACCAGGCCCCAGTTTTCCATGGCGCCGGCAGAAAAGTCGGGTAAGGCCATTTGCCAGGAATGTGGAAGTGGATATGGTGTCTGGTAGAAGTCTTCGTAGAATTCGATGGAGCGCTTGGCAATGTCCAGGGCGAAGTCAAGTTCCTTGGCCTGGTGAGCCTTGGTGGCAAAGACACCGACTTGCACACCACTCTTGGTGGTCGTCAGCTTGCTTTGCATTTCCCCAAAGGCAAACGCGATTAAGTAGGAAGACATCCGCACGGTCGTGTCGAAGTAGTGCACGCCGTTTTCGGTCTTCACCTCAGGCATGTTGCTAATGATCGTTTCACCTTCGTGTTCGTCGAACTTGATGGCCAGGTCGAACGTGGCTTTGGCTTCGGGTTCGTCGACACAAGGAAAGGCCTGCCGAGCAGCGGTGGTCTCAAACTGTGTCCCGATGATCTGCTTCTTTTCGCCGTTGATCTCGTAGTAGGACGGGTAGATTCCCATCATACTATCCGTTAATGGCGCGGTGAAGTCGATGGTCAACGTGGTGTCGCCGGTCTTCCCCAGGTCAATATGAATGCCCTCGGTCTGATCGTCAAAGGTAAAGGGCACAGCTTGCCCATCGGCCTTAACGGCACTGATCGTCATGTATTTTTGATGGATAGCGATGTTGGTTGCCTTGGCATCCCCCGTAATGGTGGACGTCCCGGCAATTTGCTTCGTTGCCCGATTAATATCTAAGTAAACGTTGTAATGTTTAGGTTGGAATAATTCGTAGAAATGTGTGGATTTTGCCATGATTGCCTCCTGAATTATTAGAATATCCTCATTATACACTTTTGTACGCGAGATGCCGCGTCATCTGTTACCACGATCATCCTTCTGCGTTCAACGGTCACTATCCCCTAACCAGCGTTGCACTTCCACAGCGGTCGTCCGCCGGGTGAAGCGCTGACCACTCTGCCAATTGATCGTCGGATAGTCTGTTCGCAACTGACGTACCGCCTGATGAATCGGGGTCGAACTCGAGGTACAGAAGGTCCACACCGGCTTCCCGTGGAAATTGTGGGCCTCCAACAAGGTATTCACTACCCGGGGCATCTGACCCCACCACAGCGGTGCCCCGAGATAAATCGCGTCAGCCGTGGCCAACAACTGGTCATCGATTGACTGGATCGCTGGCCGACAGGTGGCATCATTGCTTTCGACTGACGTGCGACTTGTCGCATCGTGCCAATCACGATCTGCGGCAGTGTACGGCGTCTGCGGACGCACCGGCACTAAGATGGCATCGTGTGCGGTCGCTAATTTCTGGGCCACAGCAGCGGTGTGCCCGGTACTTGAAAAGTAGAGGACGATGGGTTGTTTCATGATGGTTTGCCTCCTTATATTGGGTCTTTCCCTCAGTTTACCGCAAAAAAACAAATAACATTGAAATAACTTTACCGCTTTCTTATTCAAAAGATTAGCATCTAAAGTTGAATGACAGCCTACTCCCCTTGCCTCATCTAAAAAAAGAACCAATCTACATCAGCGTAGAATTGGTTCCCTCATGGAAAAGTGATAAATCCGCACTGCGACCACACCAATCCGACAAGTCATCGATTGATTTTTCTCAGTTCGTTTTATTCTTGTTCATTAATAAGATGCTGCAAATACTCTTTTGCGCGATACTTATTAACCGTGTTCAGTTTTTCATACAGTCCTGTGATTTCCCAACTATTTAGCCCCAGCAAGTAACTGACATCTTCATCCAGTGCTTCAGCAAACACTTCCACTTTATTTAGTGGGAAAGTTCGCAATTTACTCTCATATCTGGACAACGTTGATTTTGCTATGCCCGTTTCTCGTGCCAGTTCAGAAAGTGAGATCGCTTTATCCATTCGAATTTTAATAATCAAGTCGATAACTTCTTCGCTCGTCCTAACGATCCTCACCCCCTGACTAATTGTATGCAGTATACCAAAAAAGTTCCCACACATAAACTTTTGATGCGAAGCTGGAACGTTTCGTTGACAATTGGGAACGATAACGGTATTGTTTATTGGTGAAAAGGAGGCTGGATACATTGGATTTTGACTTAAGAAGAATCAAAGCAGAACGCGTTGCGGCCGGTATCACACAGGCTGAGATGGCGCAACGTTTGGGGATGAGTCGTAGTTCATACTGGAAGCGTGAAGCCGGCACGGTTCCCATCGATGTCAAAGAATTTGCGTCCATCCTCACTGTCATTGGAATCGATCGAGACAATCTCTCGATTTTTTTTAAGCCTTAGTTGTTCCCAAATGGCAACTTTTCGTACTTTTTGGAGGTGGAGACATGGACGACATTCAGACGATGTCTAAGGAGTCATTGTTGGATACACTTTCCGTTTTGGACAAGGCGGAGAGGATTTACGAGGAGGCGCTCAAAAAGAAAAACACGATTAATAGTAACTGGCAACGTCAGACTAATGAAACGGCTGACAAGCAATACAAGAAGCGCGTCTGGGAGATCACAGGGATTATATCGCTTCCTATTGTTTTGCCTGTTCTCATGGATGACATAAATTCAGGAGGACTCAATACCGTAGTCAGCTTCTTTATCATGTGGGGCATTAACTGGTTGTTCTACAAGCTAATTGATAAGATTTTCAACATTCAATCGCGGTATCACAATCACTATTTGCGTAAGCACACCACTGCCAGTCCAAATGTGATGAATCAGCTACATACGGTGCAATCGGACATCACCTACAATCAGAGCGGCTTACAAAAACTAGCAGCATCGATCAATTACCCGGATCGTTACCTCTATAATTATGACCCAGCCCGACTCTTCGATATCGTTTCTGTTGGTCGTGCTGACACGTTCAAGGAAGCCCTCAACGTCCTGGAGACTGATAAATATCACGATCAGATGAAGCAAACGTCGAACCTAACCTATCAATCTGCACAACAAGCAGAAATGGAAGCTCGCGCGGCCAAGGGATGGGCCGTTGCCGCAGCTTTCTTTGCTGCCAATAGTAATAGACGTTAGACACGCCCATTTGAGTATCACATGTTTAGCAAATTTACACCTGCAATCACTTATAGCTATAAATAATATGTTTTCTAAGGAAGATGACCATGTTTCATAAATTCAAAACCTTTTGCTTACTCATAGTATTAGCAACCATTACAATCTTTGCTATATCCACACCTACCACGGCCCATGCGGCTAAATGGCATCACATTACTTATCAAGGAAAAACGTATCATTCAAAATATACGATTAAGCAAATGCGCAAAAAATATCACTTAAAATACCAAAAGACCTATCACGGGCATGGTGTGATGCGGTACTCAACCACCTATAACCTCTTTTTGGCGATTGTTCACAACCCACACACTGGCCATTGGGAAAGTGGCCACTGGCTCAGTGGTAAGACAATCAAGGGGAACTATGCGATGTTTGTTAGCCAGCCAACGGGCGATGGCAGCATCGTCGATTACCAGAACATGGTTAGCTTAACCAACGGCCATCGCTACACAGCACATGACAATTAACCACCAGGAAAACGATCATCGGGGATTTAAATAAGGAGGAATATTATGAATAAAATTGTTAAAGGACTCGCAGTCACAAGTTTAGCTCTAGCCAGTTTCATCGGCTTAGCAGTCACTCAACCAACTACTGCCAATGCTTCAAAGGTTCACTACATCAAGTGGAACAAGCCGATGAAGCACCATCAGGTTGCCGTCAACGGCCGAAAGTCTGCCTGGAAAGGTTACACGTTAAAGAAGGTTTCCAACAAGCATTACCGTTTTAGAACTGCCGCTAAGCTTAGCAGTACTAAATATCAGGTAAGCTTTCTGACCACACTCCGGCATGCCAAAATTGATCACAGCATCTATTATCAAGTTCGGATTGGTAAAAAAGGACAAGCTATTTGGGTTAACCGCCACTACCTGACGGGCTGGTTCAAGGGAACCACTACCAGTCAAAAGGCAACGAAAAAAGCCGGTAAGACTAGCAATTCAGCTAAAGCGCGTCAAAAACAAGCTAAGTCTACTACG
>NZ_AZFS01000060.1:26355-68018 GCF_001434395.1 Levilactobacillus hammesii DSM 16381 | reverse complement strand
AAGCCAAGAATGCCTCTAAAAAGACCAATACTAAAACTGATGGTATGTACGTCAACACCACGAAGCACATCACTTGGTCCCAATGGCTCAACCTACCCGCCTTCGGTGCCGAGGGCAATGGGATTCCCCTCTACAATGTCGACAACGTTCCCTATGATGAAGACGGCTTCCCTTACGTTTCTAACAAGATGGGTAGCGCTTCACCAATTGAAGTGACTCAGATCAAGAGTGAATTTACCAGTGCCGCCTATGCCGCTATCCCTGACAAGGCCAACACGTACTACTTAAGTGACAAAAACGCCCTCTATCACCCAACCAATCCAGAGGTCGGCCAAGCTATTCGGGATAAGATTCCTTCAGATACAACCATTGCCAACTCAAAGCAAACCCAGGAACAAGCTGGCAACCGTGTCGCTGAGATTTCATCTAACTTTACGCTAGCTAACTTAACGGTCGGCGAAAGTAAGACGGCACAAATGTGGAGCTCAGTTTATGGCAATCTCAAACTAAGCTACGCGGCTTTAAACACCTTTACCATCCAGCCAGCCGATGCCTCGATTGTTTCCGTTCCAAATAAGACAACCAACGGCAAGTTTACGATTACTGGGAAACGTTCTGGAAGCACAACAATCAAAGTAACCAGTGTCAATAATCCTAGTCTCTATGAAACCTTTATCATCAATGTAAAATAACATAGCAACTCAACATTAATCACATATGGGGAGGCTATTATGAATAAGATTTTTAAAGAGCTCGCTGTTACAGGACTAGCTCTAACCAGCTTCATCGGCTTAACAACCGTTCAACCAACTACTGCCAATGCTTCAAAGGTTCACTACATCAAGTGGAACAAGCCGATGAAACACCATCAGGTTGCCGTCAACGGCCGGAAGTCTGCCTGGAAAGGTTACACGTTAAAGAAGGTTTCCAATAAGCATTACCGGTTTAGAACTGCCGCTAAACTTAGTAGTACTAAATATCAAGTAAGCTTTCTGACCACGCTCCGGCATGCCAAGATTGATCACAGCATCTATTATCAAGTTCGGATCGGTAAAAAAGGACAAGCTATTTGGGTTAACCGCCACTACCTAACAGGTTGGTATAAAAACACAACGACCACTCAGAAAGTCACAAAGAAGAGCAGCCAATCAAAAGCAACAGCTAAGAAAACGGCCAAAACCTCTGCTACAACAAAAGCTAAAGCCAAGAATGCCTCTAAAAAGACCAATACTAAAACTGATGGTATGTACGTCAACGCCACGAAGCACATCACTTGGTCCCAATGGCTCAACCTACCCGCCTTTGGTGCCGAGGGCAATGGGATTCCCCTCTACAATGTCGACAACGTCCCCTACGATGAGGACGGCTTACCTTACGTTTCCAATAAGATGGGTAGCGCCTCTCCAATTGAAGTGACTCAGCTCAAGAGTGAATTTACGGCCGCTGCCTACGCTGCTATCCCTGATAAAGCCAATACTTACTATCTGAGTGATAAGAACGCGCTCTATCACCCGACTAATCCCGAAGTCGGCCAAGCCATTCGGGATAAGATTCCTTCAGATACCAATTTCGATAACGCACGTGACTGGTCTGAAACCAAAAAGGTTGCCGACCTTTCCTCTAACTTTTTCATCGCCGATCTAACTGTCGGTGAGACACAGAAGGTTCAGATGTGGTCGGGAACCGTTGGTGGTCTCAAATTATCCGACCTACAGATGAACTCCTATACTATAACCAGTGCTAATCCAGCCGTCGTCACAGCACCTAGCAAAACGACAACAGGAACCTTCATGATCACGGCTACCGGCGCCGGGAAGTCGAGTGTGACTGTCCGCTCCGTGAACAATCCTAAACTGAGTCTACGAATTGACGTTAACGTTAACTAGCGGCACCCGCCAAAAATTTTAATCAGTGATCAGTTGGTAGTCTTCATTTCGCCATTACCCGTATTTTTAAACTTCGGGTAATGAAAGATAGGATTCAATTCTGACACTCCTGGAATTCATGTAATCCCCCACTGACGTTGACAAAGATTCGTCCCGGTACTACCATGAAGTTACTTCACAATAACACATTTGCAGATAAATCTGCCATTCTGTAGCGAGGGAGAACCTATTGAATATAGACTTTTTTGGCGAAAGACTGAAGACGGTTCGCAAGTCAAAGCGCCTCACACAACTAGACTTATCTAAACAATTAGCCGTCAGTAAGGGAACGGTCTCCGCGTACGAGCAAGGCTTGTCTTATCCCTCACTGGAAACATTCATCAAGATTTGCGGGATTCTGGACACCTCAGCCGATTATTTGCTAGGTGGTTCCGACAATCCACCATTCAAGATGGCCGGTTTAACCGGTGAACAGGTGCAAAGTATCATGCAATTTGTCTCACTCATCGAACAAGCCAATGAAATCACCACTTATCATGAAACTCATTAAAACTCGAAAAGTCACGACTACCGTTATTGGTAATCGTGACTTTTTCTACTTGCAGCGCGTAACTATGCCACCAAAAAGCCCCAGGTACTGGCCGAAGCGACCACTACCTGGGGCTAATTTTCTACTTCATTTTAGTTTAATGCGTACGTTTCTTCCAACCGAAGGCGCCTGCCAGAGCACCTAACAAGGCCAAGCCCACAATCGCTAACCCGTGGTTCTGCTGCTCATTGGTCTGAGGCAGTGTCGTGCTGGTCTTCTGCTTAGCCAAGGTTTGGGCTGGCTTACCGGATACCGGCGCAGCTAATTCCTGAACCTTAGCCGCCTGACCACCGGTTGTTGCGGTCGTCAGGGGTTGCTTGGGACTCGTAGTCCCCGTCTTACCAACCGTAGTAACCTTTGCGGGTTGCTTAGCCGGTTTGTTCATCGGCTTCTTGGCTGGCTTCTTTGGCTTGATCTTATCCGCGCCACCACCGGTCGATGGGGTTTCAGGATTCGTGGTTGGTGGCGTCACATTGCCACCACCATTATTGCCGTTGTCGCCACCGCCGCCGGTTGTCGCATCGGCCGCATAGGTTACGGTGATGGCCAAGTCAGCACTGTCAGGCGTAACGCTCTGACCCGTTGTTTGGGTTAGATCATTGGCCGGGTCCGTCGTTGAAACGACGTGCATCCCCGCTACCGTTGGGTTCTTCACATTTCCAAAGGCGAGCTGATCGCCGGCCTGGTAGACAACCCAACCAGTGTCAGTCGGCTTGCCGGTCACATCAAGTGCTGGCATGCCAGTGGCGGCTGAATTGCTGTAAGTCACGGCGTCCTGCGTTACCTGATCCGTGACCGTGGCAAACGTCATGGTCTTCGTAACTGGCGCAGCGACCTGCTTCTGCTGTTGATCCTGGTAATTAATGACTTCATTGACGGCCTTTTCCGTCGTCTTAAAGTCGTGGGCCAAGGTAATCGCGAAACTCAAATTGGTATCGTCGGCCTGCCCGAAGACGATGGCACTGCTGCCGTCTGCGTTCTTCGTGGTATCGCTAACTAACTTGTACCCCTTGGCAACGGCTGGATCAATCACCGTGGCGGAATCAAAGGTACTCGTTGTGCCAATGGCGCCCCGGAGTTCGGGATTAGTCGTGTAGTCTAGGACTTGAACCGTCTTGCCGGTTGTCGCGTCCTTTACCGTCACAGTAGCCCGTTTAGCCTGTGCGTAAACCAACCGAACGGCTTGCTTAGCGCCAACAAAGGGAATGTCGGTAGCTGAACTGATATCCGTCCAGGTCTTGCCGTCAACGCTGGTCTCGGCGCCCGTGTAGACGTAATCAGGGAAGTCCTTCTGATAACTGTTCAAGGCTAATGGTGTGTCAGAGGTTCCATTGTAGCTATCGGTAACCGGAGTGCCATCTTCGGCCGTGATTGGTGTGAAGTTACCATCGGCGTCCTTGGTCCCATAGGACATGGCGAGATTCCATGGCAGTACGTCTTTGTAGAAAAGAATCGTCCAGTTCTTGGATTCGTCAGTTAAGGTGGTTTCAGAAGACTTCTGTGCATTAGCCTTGCCATTGCCGGCTAGATAGTCGGAATAGAGACCCGTGCCATCCAAAATCAGCCCGGAGAACGTGTAGCCCTTAGACAACTGTTGATTCAATAACGTCACGACGGTCGCATTCTTTTGGACGTCCACACTCGATCCAATATCTCCAGAAATCAGAGTGGCTGGTGCTAGGTTTAACTGTTGGCCGTTAGCTTGTAAGAGCTGAATATTGACGTTTAAATCACTGACGTTAGCAGCTAATTCATACGGCTGAAAAATATAGCCGGCAAAGTCACTGTTAGTATCGCTCCAAGTGGTGGATAAGCTTCCGTACGCTGAATCCGTATCATTCAATAAGTTATACCAAGTCAACGTGTTACTGTTCAAATTACCGGCATCGGAACTAGATGGGAAAAGGGACGGATATTTAACATCCCTGGCGTTATCAAATCCCTGAATCGGCAGATTGCTAGCAGCCAAATCTTTGATGATAAAGGACGGTGTCGTGTAGGTCAGCATCCCTGTATCAGTTGTGTTGACTCCCTTAGCTAATTTATCGCTAACTTTAATCGGTGCTAACAGCACGTGTTGTTTACTAAGATTAGCATTTGAAATTAATAAGTTCTTATCTGTCGCCAGTGGTGAAATATCCGTGATCTGGTTATCGATAAAGCCGACCTGGGTCAACTGGTCGTGATTCCCTAGTGCTGAGATATCATTGATAGAAGCCATTGGTAACTGAACTTCACGCAGGTCCTTCAGGTTGCTTAACGCCCGAATATCCCAGAGATTGCTGTTCTTTTCATAGGTACCATAGATAGCTTGGCTGACACTCAAGTTTGGCGAGATGAACAGCACCTGAAGATTTACCGCGTTTTGTAAACCTTCCAGTGTTTGCATGGCCATAATGCTCTGATAATAGGTTGTCGGCTGATTACCGGCCGCAGCTTGTAAGTTGTCGTTCGAATAAATGGAAGTGAGCGTTGCTAACTCGGCCTTCGTGAAGTTATTCCGAAAGTCAGCAATGGTCGCATAAGTTTTGGTATAGTTATTTTGCCAGAGAAAGTATTGGAGCCCATAGTCTGGCAGCCATTCATCGATGTACATGAGTTGGGTTCCATACCTGGCCGACGAAACCGGATCAACACCTTTGGCATCCTGTGCAATCTGGTTCGCATACGTTTCACCCAACCAAGTGCTAGCGCCCTGTACTTGATAACCACTATTATAGCCATCTACAACTCTTAAGTCCGTATTACGCCCAGCAGAATCCACGTGATTATAAGTATATTGCAATTGGTCAGTCTTACTGACGTTAAATACCGGTTGACCCGCGACCTTATTCGTCAGATCATTGGGATCTTGGACAGTGATCCCCGTCTTAACTGGAGATGTCGGAGCTGCTGGTGCTGCCACAACGTCCTTAGTGACCTCCAAATTTTCCGGTTTAGCGACTACTTCTGAACCAGATGCAGGCTGACCTTGCTTATCAGCCGTGCTCTGAGGGCCCTCTGGGGCTGGGCTACCTGGCTGACCACTATTGTTGCCAACTGATCCAGTATCAGCACCAGAACCAACGTCTCCAGATTCACCACCGCTTGCCCCGTCACCTGGCTGTCCTATATTAGACTTGTCGGACGTACTAGGCTTGTTACCGTTTTCAATCTGACCGTCCGTACCATCAGAAGACTGACTCGACTGCAGGGAAACTTTGTTCGACCCACTGGCCGCATTCTGCTGTCCTGTTTCCTCAACGGGTGCGTTATTATCATCGGCATGCGCGGTTGGCGTGGCTTGGGGGCCCGCAATGATCCCCACGGCCATACTGGTGACTGTAATACCAGCAACTAACCAGCCTCTATGTGATTTATACATCTTGTAGTGTGTCTTACGTTCAAAATTCCTCATGATTGGTCCCCCTCTTTAACTTACAACCAAATTCAGATATTTTTATAAGCACTTTTACTTCCTCTTGTCATTATCCATTATAGCCACGTTGTGAGTAATAATCAATGGCGTAAAACATTATGTGGAATACAGATTTAGGCGAGCTTTGTTGCGGCCCAAAAACTAGCGGTTCGTTAAGTGATATGCGCAAGTTAATAATTGCCAGAAGCAATACTTAATAAGGCTAATTTATCCTTCAATTTCACAGTGTATAAATCTTCATCCCATATTGGCTTCAATTAATTTAGTCGAACAAAAAAACCCAGTTCAAGATTGAACTGAGCCCTCTCAAATATTTGAGTGTTGCCTTAATTTAACACTTCGGGGTCTTATTTTTTATAAAAATAAATTCTTAGTGGCGTGCCATCACCATAACGGTCAAGGAAGACCAATGCCGTCTTACCATTGTGCTTTTCCCGTTTGATGGTCTCGTCAAAAATACTATTCATCCGATACCAGCTAATGCGCCAAGTTCCCTTATGCTTGCCCTTTTTAACACTAAGATCACTATGATTGTAATAATGGGATTTCTTTTTTCCAGACCATTTGACTAAAGTCCCTTTTTTGCCGTGATGGTTATATTGGTAATCATAAACATACTTGGAAATCCTGAGCGTATTAATATTTGCTGGATCTTCATCGTCCGCCCTAACCCAAGTGCCCCTGAATGATTTGGGCGTCGTCGTATAATGAATTTTGGCCTCAGCAGTCGTACTTGGAGCCATAACACCACCTAAGGACAAGCCTGCCGCAACAGCCATTGTCGCAATAAATAAGTTCTTCTTCATTTTCATCATTCTCCTAAAATTTCCAATCCAATCAGCCTAATGTATGTACCGCTTTCGATAACGCTTGACCCAAGTCATTGGTTGCATCCCATAAGTTATCAGTTGATACGACATCGTGAGACTTATATTGGGAGATTTCTTTTTGGACTCTGTTTTTTAACCGCAACAGTTTGGCATTAGTTTTCGCATCAAATCGTCCCTTGAATATGGCATATGCCATCAATGATCCTTGAGCTTCTCGCGGATTCCATGCATAAAAACGTCGCAATAACGATGGCATACCGGCCTTATTATCATGATAACTAATGTTATAAACATGCGACAGTGGCATATTTCTCAGCGCTTCATCCGGCAAATCGTCCATATCCCCATGCCGTCCCTTCGCCCAGTAAGCTACCTTAAACCGTCGAAGATCCGAAGCCCGTTGTGCCAAATTCTTGGTCCTGTTCAGATTGCCTTTCCAGAGCCACCCTTTGACATCACCACGCTTGTTTTTAACAAAGTAATAGGTGGCTTGTTTACCATTATTCTTCTTGATTCTAGCCGACTTGCTTGCAAACAAAGTCGTCTTCACATTCTTAACCTGTTTAGCCGATTTCTTAGTCAACGTGGTGCTCGTATATAATATGCCGCCGTTAGCATGATAGCTGGTTCGTTTAATCTTTTCATGCTTAACCACCTTGGCTGCTTGCGTCTTGGCAAAGGCGCTCACAGGAACTTTACTGTCTGCGACCATGCCAAAACTAACGACTAAGCAGCTTAGCATTAAGGCTTTTAGTGCAATTTTTTTCATCTGAATTTACTCCCATTTATTGGCTACTTATGCATCGGATCTTTATTTTGAACGTTATCATCAGAAATGTTTTTCAACACTTGATAGTGATCGATCTTGTGCCACTTCTTCTGACTGCGATTGAAGCCCTTGTTAGGATCAATATGATTCCACAAACGCTTCGTCCAGACCGTCATATGCTTACCTGACTGTTGAACCTTGTAGCGCTGGTCTGGATACCCCGATTGCTTCACAGTCGACTTGATCTGATAAGTGTGTTTTCCCGTCTTCATATAAGTGGTGGCCGGGTCGACTTCGTAACGTCTCGAGTTGATTAGCAATTCAACAAATGATTGCTCGAACTTGCCATTCTTATAGTACGTCCGCATCACATCAGAGAAGAAGTAACCACTTCCCTTGCTATAGCCAGTTTCGATAAAGTTACGTGAATAGAACTGCTTGGCAGAACCAAATCGTGATATCCGCTTGCTTCCCCAAAGATGATGTTGCTTCAATACCTTAGGCAGCCCTTTATGCCAAGTACTAGCACTTGCTGATGTCCCCGTCATGCCGGCTAAACCGCCGATGGCAAGTCCCAAAACCAAGGCTACTAAAAACTCCTTTAATCGTTTCATGTCAGTCTCCCTATTGTTAAACCCAATTAGTACTTATAGAAAACATTGCTATAGCCAAAGACCTTAATATTCTTACCAACCTTATTCACGGACATCGTCAGCTTCTTACCACCCTTGAACATCCCTGAGGCGTGCGCATCGTAGCGAATGACGTAATGATTGTGCCCGGTCTTCTTGTAATGGACGTTGTAGCCCTTTTGAATGGGCATCCCCGATCCCCAGAACCAGGTCGACTTGGCACGAATTCGCGTCTCCATCATTAAGTCTGCCCCATATTTTTTAGTTTTAAAATTACCGCGCACACTCTTAGGTGTCCCCTTGTGCCACTTCACCTTCGTCGCTTTATGCTGATAGGATGTGCTGGTCTGACTAGCTTGGGTTGTCGTCCCGCCGAAGCCAACTAACATGAGGGCTGCACCAGCCATCAGAAAAGTCTGCGTAACTGTTTTTTTCATCATGACGCCTCCGATTTTAATTTTGCGTGATGTAACGAAGATAAAACCATACTCACTTCAACTATTTCTTATAGTAGTAAATATTAAGTGGCGAACCATCATCGTACGTATCAAGACTAACTAAAGCCTGCTTGCCATTGTGTTTCACCCGCTTATACGTCTCGTTGAAGATACTATTCATGCCATACTGGCTAATCCGCCAGCGACCGTGTTTGCCCTTTTTCACACCAAGGTCACTGTGCTTGTAGAAATCAGCCTTCTTCTTACCGGACCAATTAACCTTTGAAATGGTTCTCCCATTCACCACATATTTCATTTGATAATTATACTTAGAGATTTTGAGTGTCGTACGATATGTATATCGTGTTCCCGAATAGTTCTCATGAGATAAATTAACCCACGTACCAATGAACGATTTGGGCATTTTCGTATAATGAATCTTAGCTTCCGCAGTCGTGCTAGGGAGTGCCACGCCTCCTAGTGCTAAACCAACCGTTAGGGCCAAAACGGGCACAAAATGTTTTGCTTTCATGTTAGCCAACATCCTTTCATTTTTTCTGATAGTCATAACAAAATGGCAGGTCAACGTCCCATAAGGTCACGCTGGCCCACCATGAAACTCCCTTACTTCCGTGTATTCATTGCTGTAAAGATATTGGCAGCCGCGGATACCTTGGCTGCGGAATTAGTGGATTCGGCAACGGCCAAGTTCTGTTGTTGGAGCGCAAGCTGATCGTTTTGGAAGTCTTGGTTCTCGGCAACGTTAAATGCCTCTTGTAACGTGGTTGCCCGGTTCTCCTTAACCAAATGAATCAAGCGGTCAATAATCCAGTAACTGTAAAACTTCTGCGGAAAGTCCTGCAAACCCGCGACGTAAGCCGGTTGTGCTTGCTCATTCGCGATTTTCTGCTTGATTTGATCCATTTGCCCGTTAAGCTCGCCTTGAGCTGAGGAACGTTTGACCCGCAGTGCAACGTAGCCCCCAATCAAAACCACAATAAGAATGCCTAACAACCGCACATCAGCTGCCATAAAGGCGGCAATCAAAATCACAATCAGCAGAATATTCCGATGCTTCTTGTACTTATTTTGGACGGCATCGGACTGCTGCTGAACGACAAATAAATCGTGGCGTAGATCCTGAACCTTCGCTGTCAGCTTTTGTTTGTCCGTGAGGTAAGCAATGATTTCTTCTTTTTTCATTTAATAACAATCTCCATTCTTGACCTGACCCAGTTCAACCTAGTTACTGCTCTGACTATACTTATAGCCACTGGCCAAGTTAGCGAGCCCGTCTGCCGAGTTAATGACAAATGACTTCTTGTCATCCGCTAACGTGGCATGCATGTGATACCCGGAAATCTTCATGTCCAAGTCGTCCTTTTTCAAGGTATAAGTGCCGGTATGGATCTTTTCGCCGTCGGAATACTCGGTCACCTTATCCCCATCAAACTTCAAAGTGTCCGTTGACTTGGACAGTAGGAACGTTGAGGTGTGAGAGTACTTGCCACTCAAATGTTTGGGCATCATCATCACCGCGACAATGATAATGACCGCAACCAAAACAATTCCACCACCAATCAACCAGCCGCGTTTGATCTTGCCGTTTCCATCTTTCAATGCTTGCATGTCTTTTTCTCCTAAATTATTCTGATTTCTAACGTCCGCCTGCGCCGAGTTAGAGAACTAACACCAACTATGTATCTACAACAACGCCTAAAACGATCCCTTCGTGCGCTTCACCGAAGGGATTTTATGTATTCTGCCTATTCTCGCCCCATCCTTTTCTGACTTAGACTGACATTTTTTCAGATCACAACGACTGGCCCGTCACGTCTCCCTAAAAACTTGAGGTCACGCAACTCTCACATTCAGGTAGCTCCGATCAGCTCAACACACTGAGCGCCTTTGTCGTCACCCGCATTAATTTTGGTCTAAAAAAATTCAGCCTCTTTGTATTCCATCACAAATACCGTCAATACCGGTACTCTATATGGAATATACTAATAAAGCACACTTTAAAAGTCAATATAGCATTCACATTGTACCTTTATTTTATGTACAAAAGCTTCAATAATATAGTGTCCTAGACTCAGCTAATATTAATAAAAAACACTACCCAAACGCCTCTAATCAGCGTGGCTAGTGTCTGTGTATGCCCTTCTATGGTTTAAACTCATATTTTGTAAAGTCTGCCCGTGCCTCATAGTTTTAGTGCCTCTAAGGACCATCAAACACCGGCCCGAATTAACCGCCACAATGCTTCAAAGCGCTCCTGATAATCCGGCCAGGCCCAAGCAGCACTTAAATTAGGTAACGTAAAGACGGAAAACGCCGACAAAATTGCCTGTGCCCGCTGATAGTCCGCATCGTGATAGCCCATGAGCTCATCAATTTGCCGATAGGCTGGCTGGAGCACCCACTGTAGAGCGGCCGGATTGTTATCAACGTACTGCGTGTTCAATTTAAACATATCGTGGTTCGCTAAATAGGCATCCTTTTTAGCATTAACAAATGCCCACAACCACTCATGCAGGACGGTCACCGCATCTCGCTGCGCCGTGGCCCCATCGATCACCACCAGCTGCGTGACCTTATCGATAATCTGCGTGTGAAACCACTGCTCAGCGACCGCCTCCCAGATGGCCTGTTTACTATCAAAGTGTTTGTATAACGCCCCGTGGGTAATCCCAAGGGCGTCAGCGATCGTACTTAAAGAAATATCAATCCGTCCCTGTTCCTGGATGAGCGCACTGGCGGTATCTACAATTTGGCGCTGCGTCACTTTTGCCATGCTTAGCGTCCTCCTGACTTGGCTATTCTTTCACACTAGGTTACCACATTTTTTTGAAAGTAACAATTCTTGATATTTGTTACTGGACGTGTTAACCTCTCTTTAGTCACAAAATCTAAAAAATGTTACTAAAGTAAACGGAGGAACTGCTTATGAAGGCCGCACAACTGACCCATTACGCCAAAGATTATCAACTTGAAATTCGGACCATTGACCGGCCCCAGATTAAGGCCGACGAGGTGCTGATTGAGGTCCGCGAAGCCGCGGTGAACCCCCTAGACGCCCTGCTGGGAACCGGTAGCTTGCGCCTCATTCAGAGCATCGCGCTCCCCCACACCATGGGAAATGAACTGACCGGCGTCGTGGTTGCGATTGGCGCCAACGTGACGGACTTCGAAGTGGGCGCCGCCGTCTACACACGCCTGCCGTTTGATCAAATCGGGGCCTTTGCCGAATATGTCGCCGTTGCGGCTACCGCCATTGCGCCCTTACCCCAAAACCTAACGTTCAAGACCGGCGCGGCCGCCGCATTGACGGGCTTAACCGCCTACCAAGCACTGCACGAAGTTCTCCACGCGCAAGCCGGGCAACACGTCTTTATCCCCGGTGGGTCGGGGTCGTTCGGTCAGATGGCCATTCCCATCGCTAAAGACCTGGGCTTAACGGTCAGCGTCAGCGGTAACGCGGCTGCTCGCGAACGTACCCTCGCAGCTGGCGCCGACCAATACTTCGATTACGCTACACAAAACTACTGGGAATCCTTAAACGACGTCGATTTCGTGATAGATACCTTAGGACCCCAGGAACTTACGCATGAACTGGCCATTATCAAACCTGGGGGCCGCCTCCTTTCACTGCGGACGGGGCCAAACGGGGCCTTTGCCCGTGACCACCAGTTACCCGCCTGGAAAAGACTCCTATTCAGCCTAAATGGTCGCAGCATTGATCGTCAGGCCAAGCGTCACGAGGTGGACTACCGCTTTATCTACGTCCGCAGCGATGGTCAACAACTGCGGGCATTGACCAAAATCATTGAAGATAACGCCATCGTCCCCGCCGTTGATCCCCAAGAATTTTCTTTAGACCAGGTCAACGAGGCACAGGCCTACCTGGCCAACGGACACCCCAAGGGTAAAGTCCTCATTCACTTTGACGGAAAGGAAGCCCGCTCATGACCCCCTACATCAACGTTCCCACTAAAACCTTAGTCACCCCAACGCAGAAGACCTTTGCCTATCGCAAAATCGGCGTACCTGATGCCGTGCCCGTGATCGCGCTGATTCACCTTTCGGGCAATCTCGACAACTGGGACCCCGCCGTGATCGATGGTCTTGCCCAAGAACACCAAGTCATCCTGCCAGATTACCAGGGCGTCGGCGGATCGGGCGGTAAAGCCGCTAAAACCATTCAGGGCATGGCCCAGGAAATTCGCGAATTCATTCACGCGCTCGGTCTCAAACAGGTCGACCTGTTTGGCTTCTCAATGGGCGGCTTCGTTGCGCAGGAAGTGATCAACCAAGAACCGACCTTAATCAGGCGCACAATCTTGACCGGGACGGGGCCCCGCGGCGGTCAGGGGATTCGTGACGTCACCAAGATTTCTGATCAATCCTTAGCCAAAGCGATCTTCACGCTTACCGACGTGAAAACCTACCTATTCTTCACCCGCACCCCCAACGGTAAGCGACAAGCGGCGCAGTTTTTGAAACGGCTCAAAACCCGGCACGAGAATCGGGATCGGTCAATTGGCTGGTCTGCCTACCGAACCCAGCTAAGAGCCATTCATCGATGGGGTTCGGAGCAGCCGATTGATTTCTCTAAACTTAAAATCCCCGTTCTAGTGGTTAACGGGGATCATGATATCATGGTGCCCACCAAGCCCAATAGTGACAACCTGGCCAAGACCTTTTCACACAGCCAGCTCATTATTTATCCGGATGCTGGTCACGCGGGGGTCTTTCAGTTTGGCGGTGACTTTGTGGAGCGGGCCAACCAGTTTTTGCGGTAAATTTCCTAATAGTGAGCTTGTCTTAAATTGTTGAAACACTTATCGCTCTTTACAACAATAAAAAAATGGGGCCAAGAAATCACCGAATGAATTTCTTGGCCCCATTTTTAATGGCTGGAATTTAGGAGAAGGTTCCAGTCTATTTTACTATTTGATTTTAGTCATTCTCTCTGAACCCGAGGCATTCCCTGTATTGACATGTAGCACCTTAGCACTGTTTTTCTTGATCTTGATGGTTTCCATTTGCGACTTGCCATATTTTCCTTTGATGGTGTAGAGCTTGCCCTTCTTGGTGTAACGACATTTCTTAAGGGTCATGTTGTACTGTGCACCCTCAAAGTAAAGCGTTGACCCGTGGGTGCGGATACCTTCATAACGCCGTGCATTAATTTTTACTTTCTGGCCGGCAAGAATATAGTACTTGGGTCCCAGCTTGGTTCGGTAAAAACTATGCTTTAGAAAAGATGGCACCCCATGATGCCAAGTCGCGGCCTGGGCATTGGTCTGCATGAAGAGACCTGATGTGCAAACACCAACGGCGACTAACGAACCGACTATAATTTTTTTGAGATTCATCCTTTTTCTCCTTTAGGCTTAATGGAAGACCCGAGCAATACCAGCCACGTCAGAGCGTTGGCCGTTCTTGATTGGTTGCACCATGATCCGTGGTGGCCAGCTTTCAATCACCTTACCCTTGCCTAAGTAAATGGCCACGTGCCAAATCGTGTGTGTCCCTGGTTGGTAATAGAAGACCAGGTCGCCACGCTTCTTGTGACTGTAAGCCACGTGTTGGAACTTCTTGCTAGCCCACAGGTTACGTGAGTTCCATTCGTTGCCGGGGTAGGCATGGTGAATGGCACTGATCGGCTTGGGGTTAATTCCACCCGCATAGAGGGCCTGCATGACGAGGCCGGAACAGTCCGTGCCATAAATTGGCTTGGAGGAAGACCCCACCAGATAAGGATTGCCCTTATACTTGTAAGCCTGCTTGATCATCGCTTCGATGTGGGCGGAGCGGCCGTTCCAGGCGTGAGCCCCTAATGGTGCAACGTAAGCATCGATACTGGTCCAGCTGGACTTCGAGAACCCAAGCTTGACCCAGGTCTTTTCGTTAACCGTCCCCGTGGCTTTCAGGTGGTGCTTACGCTGAAAGTTCTTGACCGCATAAACCGTTGCTGAATTGTACTTGTTGTAGCCATTAGCGGTGCCTAACCGGTGCATGATTTTCCAAGTCTTAATGCCTTCGTAGCCCCGTTTGACCGTATAGCCCACCTTACCGTAAGGCTTGATCTGCGTCGCATTAACTTGATAATACTTCTTCGGGTTTTGGTAGCCCTTCGTCTTGGCCACGAATGCCTTGTTAGCGGTCACGTATTTACCCGTGTTGGTCTTTAACACGGGCGCGTGCCCCTTAACCGTGACCACCTTGGAAATCTTGGCGTAGTGGTCCTTATGTACCGTTGCCGCGTGATGCTTCTTGGCGGCGTCCTTGTAATAGGCAACCGTCTTCTTAACCCGGATAATACCGGGATTAGTCGTGTAATAACTGGTCTTAGCTTGCGCGGAGGTCGTCATCCCCACGCTGGCTAGACCGGCTACGACGAGTAACGTGGATAGCCATTGTTTCTTCATGATATCTTGCTCCTTTAATAAAATTATTTAGTGAACCCTTGCTTAATAGCTCAGCGCCCGATAAGCATCGTGTTTACGATGATTGTGCAGGCTAGCTAAGCTCATGCTGGTCTTCCGCTTGGTCCATGGATCGTTGTAGTAGGCCCGCGTACTGCTGTAACCGGAGAGCGTGATGGCATGGTTCACAAAGCCATCGACACCCGCCACCCAGATCACAACGGGATGGCCGCGATTGATTTGGGTCTTCATCTGCTTAAATGAAGCCCCCGTCATGTCTTTAGCAGAGCCAATATGCCGCCTAACCGTCTTCATGAGGCCCTTGGGATAGATCCACCAACCAGAACGGGAATAAGGACTCCCAACGAAGCCCTTGTTGGGGTTGGAACTGCGCGGCATTTCCTTAGCCAGCGACATCTTGGTCACCTTAGCCCCAGCGTATTTGAGCATCATGGTTGTTGCCGTAATTTCACACCCCGTCGGCAGTTGCGGACGTTGCGCAATCAAGGGAACGTTGAGCCACCGGTAGGATTTGACAGTCCCATTGCGGTGAATCCAGCCGGTTTGCGTGTGCTGGTAAGTAAATTTCAACCAAGTCCCATCGGCCATGGTTTCTTCACGCGTAATATGAACCTTTTTATTCGCGTAGTGCCGCCCGGTCGAGATGGCTTGCATATTCCTAGCTGAAGACTTGGCGCCTCCCGTTCGGTACACCTTGTAGTTATGTTGGCGGTTAGCCCCGATCTTGGTGTAGTAGCTAACGGTGCGTTTGCCAATGATCTTGTGGTAAACCACCTGTGGTTTTGGCTTAACCTTGGGCGGCGTTGTTGAATTAGAAGCTGAACTGGCTGTTTCAGATGAAGTTGAGGTCGCTGTCGCCGCACGGGCAACGCCACTAGGGACAGCGCTCAGAAACAGGCCTAGTCCGACAACAGCCAGCCCCTCGATGAGTCGTTTCATGTAAAACCCTGCCTTTATATGCCCTAAATGATTTAATCGCCAAATTAGTGGCCGTGATGGCTCACACCACGCTGGCCAAAACTGCGATTAATTTAGTGGCTGTTGAACTGCCAGATTGCCCGATGGTTTATTTAACATGTACAGTCTTAACGGCCGTTACCTTTGAAAAGTGGCCATGCGTGTAATAACCAACGGTCGCGCTGACTCTCTTGGCTTTCGGGGCATAAATCTTCTTGTTAAAACTGTGGGCGCCCTTTAATTTTGCGTAACGTGTCCCCTTGTAGGTCTTGATCTGAGCATAGTTTGCCTTTTTGCCTAGCTTTACGGTCCCGGTAACTTTGACGTACTTCTTAGACGCTTTTTTGGCAGTTAACTTGGTGATATTGCTCTTAACTCGTGGCATCCCCGTAATCTTAGTTGGTCGGATATCTTGCAGGAAATATTGGTCAAAATACTCAGAAATATCGCTAATGTTATCTGAATCAACTTTATTTTTGCTAATTTGCTGATTAGCGTCATCAATATAATCATCGATGACCCCTTGATAAACGGGTTCCAAACGACCTTTAAACTGATCGTAAACTGCGATCATGGCCTTATAGTCCCGCTTAAACGCTGGCGTCACCTGTCCCTTACGCCCCAATTCACTAACGGCATGTGAGGCCATCGCCGCCATTGCCTGTGAAAAGTAAGGCGAAATTGCATAACCATACGCGTTGACCGGTTGTTTCTCCATGCGCTTAAAGAAGGCGGCATTGAGCTGCTGCTTAACGGCAGAACTCGATGTTTTGACGGCTTTCTTAACCGCATTTTCATCGCTCTTAAAAACTTTATAACTGATGGGTGCATCTTCAAGGCTTTCGGCCTGTGCCTGCGTTGTTAAGACGGGAATGGTCGTAGTGACAACGCCCCCGACTAAGACACTGCTCAGTAGAATGGTCGTGGCTTTATTGATCCAGTTGAATTTCATGGATGCTTCCTCCTAGAATGGTGAGATTATGGTTTAACGACTTACCAATTGTTAGATTTTTGATAGTACGGTTTATGCGCGAACGACTGGTTTTTTGAGAATCTGATCCGGTGATGACTGTAGGTTCTGATGTAATAGTGAACATGCTTGCCAGATTCGTTAACACTCTTGATTTCATAAAGGTTCTTACTGAGCTTGCGAGAAGGTACCCGCCACATCAGTAAAATTTCAAACTTTCCGTTGCGTGTCTTAGAAAGATTGGCTTTCCGGTATTCCTTGAGAACAAAGTTTTTGGCAAGTTCGATGTGATGTAGATGGTGGTTGACTACCTTTGTTTGATAATCGCCCCTCAGACTTTTACCGATTCCGTTTTGCCATTTAGTTGCGGCACTTGCTTTCACTGGTGAGCCAAATAGCCCAGCCCCAACAACCACTAATGCAATTGCAATCATCATTAAATAAAATTTCTTTTTCATAAGCTTCGTCTCCTAAAACCTTTGATTTAATGACTAATTCTTATTTTTGTAATAGTAAGGTTTGTGCGCAAATGCCATAGTTTTCGAAATTTTTAAGCGATTATGACTAAACGTTTTGATGTAATAGCGAACGTGCTTTCCTTTACTGTCAACGCTTTTGATTTGATAAAGATTTGAGCTAATCTTACGAGATGGCACCCGCCACATCAGCAGAAAAGTGATTTTCCCACTCTTTTCTGGGGCCCAGTTGGGTTGTCGAATTTCGTTGTATACAACGTTTTTGGCAATGTCGAGCTCGTTGTAGTGGTGCTTAACCGTTTTCGTATGATAAATGCCTCTCACCTTTTTAGGGGTTCCAGATTGCCATTTAACTGATGCTGATGCTTTCGCTGGCGAGCCAAATAACCCAGCACCGACAACAATCATGGCAATTGCAATCATCATCAAATAAAATTTCTTTTTCATAACTTTCGTCTCCTAAAATTTTTGATCTTCGGTGTCCGAATCACCGATAAACGTGCCGTCTTCGCGGTAATTAAATGTATAGCCTTCTGGTCCCAAGGTCAGTAAGTAACGGGCAGCTCCCACAATGGCGAAAAACAAGGCAAAGCACCATAGGATAACGTGCCCCATGACTTTAACCATCATTTTCATCCCCGCCGCGTCGCTCTTAACGGAACTTTTCATCTCGCCAAAGGAACGTTCATCACCATTAAAACCGGTATTGACTAACCGAACGGCGCGAAACTGAGCTTTTCTGAAATCTGCCGCCTGCATCTCAGACAAATTGTCAAAAATTCCCTTGGCTTTTCGGCCGTGCTCCCACTCGTACATCACAAGAAATCCGTTCGCAATCGGATAAAAGATTGCGGCCTGGATGCCGAGGAAGAGCAGGAAGAAGGGAATGTGTCCCCCTAAAGACCCACTCTTGCAGAAGTAAATCCACGCAACGGCGGCACCAATAGCAATCGCGTAACGCGTCACCCAAAAGCGCAGATTTAGTCCTAAAAATAACTGTTTTAAAATATCCAATAATTTTTTACCCATAAAACTCCTCCTGAATCGATAATTGCTCACTTACTTTAAAATAAGTGACTACGTAGCATAGTTTACAACAAATAAGTATTATTTTCCTTATTTTTAAGTAAAAAGTGTCTTTTATTCTCTGTTAATGGTGTAAATACTCGATTATGGTTAGCTTTAACGCCATAATAGGAGAATAGCCAATCATGCAGAATTCAATCAGTAAACTGGTGAATCAGAAACGACAAGCTTTAGACTTAACCATTGAAAAATTAGCTGAAAAGGCTGGCGTTTCCGTTAGCTTAATCTCGCGCATTGAACGTGGCGAGCTGGAGAATATCAGTCTCAAAAAATTGCAGGCTATTGCATCAGCTCTGAATCTAACGCTCAGCGATTTCTTCACCGATGACGCTTTAACTGGTGTTCACACGCTAGAGTTGCTCTCTTATCTAAAGTCCCTCCCAGAAGATCAACGTGAAACGGTCTCGGAAAGTGTCCTGAAGATTTTGAAGCTATAGCTAGTCATCATCTGTGTATCTTAATTTTCTTCACTAACGTGTTTAGTACCTAATTTATCAAAATCTGATACGGTATCCTTATTAGTCGTTTTCGTCAACAAAGAAGTTGTCTTTGAATCATTCGTCGGATTGGTATATCCCGTATACATGTCACTTAGAATTTTGACTGGTTTGTCGTAAATCAGCTGAAATCCATCAGTCATTGTAAAATTATAGTAGGTAGGCGCATCAACTCTATCAACCCAATGTAAATGCTTGAGCTTCGCAGAATCTGTTTCTAATTCTAATCGTCGATGTGTGATATCCTCGTAATTCACATCGTTGCCAGAATTATCCGTTTTCACCTTGGCATTTAACAACTTAGGTGTTGGCTTTTCGTATTTAGGGATGTTTTTTAAAATTGACGCTTCATTGGCTTTCAAGTAGGTCAAATCATCTTGATATTCTCGCAGCTTTTTAAGTGACTCTTTATGCGTAGCACCCAAGTAGTCTGGATGTTTTTCGTAATGCTTATAGTCACTTTCTGTGTTCTTAATCACATTTTGAATGTACGATGATTTAATCAAAATATCTTTTTGGGGATCTATGAAATCTTTATAGTATTCTCTATCCTTTTTCTGCGCAATGGTCAACACCTGATCGTCACTTTTTCCATTGATATCACGCATACTAAAGTTATTATCTGGCATATTGTAAACTGTGGCTTTCCCATTTTTTGTCACTAAAATTTGCGTGATATGAGTATCCTTACTCAATTCGTAGTCACTTGTAGAATCCGACTCTACCATGTACCAGATTCGTTGATTAGATGACTGAGCATCCTTGATAAAAGAAACATTCTTCTCATTAACCTGGTTAGCACCTGATTTTCCACAAGCCGATAATGATAAAATTGCCGTCCCCAACAACACGACGCTCATTAGGTGTTTTATGTAACGCTTCATATTTCAACTCTCCTCAAACAAATAGTTTATTTAATATAATCGATCGCTAAATGGACCAGCTGGTTACTCAATTTAATACACAGATCGTTCACCTAGATTATCAATCATAAAATTAATTATACAGGATTAAGGTATTATTTTCCCTCAAAACATAAATAAACAGTATTTTAATCCTCATTTCAGGTGTAATCTCTTTGTTCGATTCAACCCTCTGATGTGAGATGTAACTAACCATCTAAACTGGAATCAGCGCACTGCCTCAGAAAATCTCTTGTAACTACAACTGATATTTCTGTACAATGAGATTAGCAATCTCAGACAAGGTATACTCACCCGCATAGGCCTGATACTCAGCCAGCAAGTCAATCACCCCCGTCGATAATCTAATTTCAAAAATACGAAACCTTCTGTAATCGATACGATGGTCCGAATCGCGATCAATCAGAAACTTCAAATCTTGCAATAACTGTAGCCTGTCCAGAAACGGATCTACTCTCTTTTCCATGCGCTTTTCACTCCTAAAAAAATAAGCTAACCTCAACCAATTGGTCAAAGTTAGCTTAACGCCGCTGCAAAATAAAAAACAGACTTGTATGTAAGTGAAAATTAATTTGTAGATATGGCTTTAAAATTTGTTTTAGTAAATTAATTTTAACATACGTGTCAAATTCTAATGTAACCATAAGGAAAAAGATAGTTTCTAGTCAAGTATCAGCTAGAAACTATCTTTTTTGTCTCCGTTTACCAGACAACTGGCAGTAAAAAGGGGCAATTCGCAAGTGAATTGTCCCCTCAAACTCCCCTCATCAACACCCGTTGACAAAGAGGACATAAAAAAGGTAACTAATCCCAACAACTGAGATTAGTTACCTTTTGAATTCTATTTACACCGCTACACTACGGCCGAAGGAGTTCAAATCTCACTCCCACTCGATTGTCGAAGGCGGCTTACTCGTAACATCATAAAGTATGCGGTTCACGTGATCCACTTCATTGACGATCCGCACGGAAATCTCCTGCAGAACGTCCCATGGAATACGCGCGAAGTCGGCCGTCATCCCGTCGATGGACGTCACGGCACGGATACCCACGGCATAGTCGTAAGTCCGGCCATCACCCATGACCCCGACACTCTTGATGTTTGGCAGCACCGTAAAGTATTGCCAAATATCGCGGTCGAGGCCGGCCTTCTTGATTTCCTCACGCAGAATCAAGTCACTATCGCGGACGATCTGTAACTTTTCTGGCGTGATTTCGCCAAGGACCCGAATCCCTAAACCAGGACCAGGGAACGGTTGCCGCCAAACGAGTTCGCTTGGCATTCCCAGCTTTTCACCCAATTCACGGGCTTCATCCTTGAACAAGGAACGCAGTGGTTCAATCAACTGGAAGTGCATGTCTTCCGGCAAGCCACCCACGTTATGGTGAGACTTAATGGTTTGCGCCGTATCCGTCCCACTTTCAATCACATCGGTGTAGAGCGTCCCCTGGGCCAAGAAGTCGATCCCATCGAGCTTCTGAGCTTCATCATTAAAGACCTGGATGAACTCATTACCGATGATCTTCCGCTTCTTTTCAGGCTCAGTGACGCCAGCCAGCTTACCCAGGAACCGGTCTTGAGCATCGACTTTGACGATGTTCAATCCGAACTTCCCTTCCAAGCTGTCCATCACTTGCTTGGCTTCACCCTTCCGCAACAGACCGTGATCCACAAAGATGCTGGTCAATTGCGAGCCGATGGCCTTGTGCAGCAGCACGCCGACCACGGATGAATCCACCCCACCGGACAAACCGAGCAGGACGCGCTTATCGCCGACCGTCTCCCGGATGTGTTCGATTTGCAGGTCAATAAAGTCATCCATCGACCAGTTGGATTCTGCTTGGCAGACATCAAAAGCGAAATGCTTCAGGATGTCGTTACCATATTCCGTGTTCCGAACTTCCGCGTGAAATTGAATCCCGTAGAAGTTACGGGTCGTATCCTGCATCGCCGAAATCGGGCAATTTTCACTCGTGGCGACGCGTTCGAACCCATCGGGAACTTGGGTAACCAAGTCACCATGACTCATCCACACCGTTTGTTGCTTAGGTGTATCTTTGAATAGCTTTGCTTCGTCACTCAGGACGGTAATGTCTGCCCGACCGTATTCACGGTTATCGGCAGACTCAACCTTCCCACCGGTCAAACTGTGGGCCATCAGTTGCATCCCATAACAGATCCCCAGAATCGGAATACCCAATTCAAAGATCTCAGGATCAACGTTGAACGCACTGCTATCGTACACACTGTTTGGTCCCCCAGAGAAGATAATTCCCTTGGGTCCCCAAGCCTTGATCTCAGCTGCGCTCATGGTATGAGCCTTCAGTTCGGAGTAAACGCCCATGTCACGAATCCGGCGCGTAATCAATTGATTGTATTGACTTCCGAAGTCCAAGACGATGATTTTATCGAATTTGGACATATCAACGTTTGCCAAGCCATTCACCCTTTCTTCTTTTTCAACATTGTATATATCATACAGATTTCTCAAACGCGGGTCAATCTAAATGTAACCAAAAACTGCGAGAATTAGTTCATCCGTTAATTGGTCGACGCGCTAACTGCAAGTCAACCTACCACCGATTGCCCCGTAAATTCAAGCGCAAGTGAATATAATTCTGCCGGTCGAGCTTCCGCCATTCAACCGCCACGAAGCCATACTGGGCGGCCAGCTTAGCCAGACTGCTTCCGGGACGCACATCCATCCCCATGGCATTGGCCGCACTCTGCTTAGCTCGATGGATGGCATCCCCCAACAGCCACTCATCAAACCACTTCTGCTGATAGGTCTTACCCTGATAGCGCCCGCGCACCGTCAGCATGTCCAGATACCATTCATCCGGCCGCGCCCTGGGGGTCACCACGAGCTGCTGCGGTGGCGCCACCTGAAGCCGTTCAAACAACGCCGTCCACTGATTGTCCAGTGTCGCCTCCACCGCCGCGGGGTAGCCGTACGCCACGCCCACCGCGACACCCTGATTCTGGTAGACGCGAGCCTGCGTGTAGCCATACCGAAATTGCGGCTGATGGTAGCCGACAAAGAGTAACTGGGAGAGTTGCTCCTTACTCAGTCGACGCAACCGCCGCAACTGGCGCCGTTCCAACTCGTGAAGGACCAGCATGGCCACCGAATCCGCGTCCACGATCGTTGCATCCCGTAGCATGGTCGCCACCTCCTAGTATTTCCGCAGCAACAGGCGATCCACCCGGTGATGGAAGGTCTTGTGAATAATCATATCCGCACGGTTGCGGGTAGGTAAAATGTATTCCTCCAGGTTTTTCAGGTCAATGTCGTGCCAGACTTGTTTAGCCTTGGCAATTGCCCGATCATGCCCACCGATCGCATAGGGATAGTAATAGTTGGTGGGGTCCTGAAAGGCCGTGTTTAGCAACAGGTCGAACCGTTCCAAGAACCAGTCCTCAATCAGTCCCGGATCGGCGTCCACGTACAGGGAGAAGTCCGTAAAATCGCTGACATAAATCTGTTCATTTGTCGGCAGCTGCAGGGTATTAATCCCCTCCACAATCAAGACGTCCGGGTGCACAATGTACTCGAACTGTTCCGGCACAATGTCATAAATCTTGTGTGAGTAGACCGGTGCCTTGATCAGTGGCTGCCCCGCCTTAACGTTATTGAGGAACTGAATCAGCCCCGCCATATCATAGCTTTCGGGAAAACCCTTGCGCGCCATGAGGTTTCGCTTCTTCAGCTCCTCATTGCTGTACAAGAAGCCATCGGTCGTGATCAATTGAATCCGTTGCCCCTCGAAATAGTGATTCAGCAACACCTCCAGCAACCGGGCCGTGGTACTCTTGCCCACCGCCACACTCCCCGCAATGCCGATGATAAATGGCACCCGGTGTGCTGGTCGCTGTAAGAAATGGGCCTTGTCCTGTTGTAGCTGCTGGTAGTGGTCGAATTCCAAGCGCAACAAATGAATCAAGGGAATATAAATATCCTGAACATCTTGCAGCGAGATCCGGTCATTAAAGGCCTTAATCTGCCGCAAACTCTCCTGCGTCAATGGCAACGTCGCATCATCGGAAAACGCCCGCCACTGCGCACGCGTAAACGCATTGTAATTGATGGGATCTGACATGGGGACACCTCAACTTTTTTCAGAAATAATTAGCCCCATTATACCGCAGATAACGCGTATTCCCCACGGTTCTGACAGAAAAATACAGGTTGAAAGATCAAAACTCTTGGCACGTCTCAGCCAGCCAAAACGCTAACTACTTGTTAGTCATTATCCCCCACCTGCGGCTGCCAGAGATTCCGGCTGCAGACTAGGCAACCTAGTGGTCCCTTCGCCTTACCGGTCGGCAGATATGGGACTGGAACGGTGCGAACGCAACTTGAAGCCTCGAAAATCACGAGTCTACAAGCTTGGTTTTCTACTAAGCCAGTAAGAAGATCGCTTACTGACTAAGTAGAACGACGCGCCTGAGCCCATATCTGCCGACCTCTCGGCTTACAAGGCGATCTTAGGCGACTGAATTAATGACTGCCATAGTCGTTATTAGTTGGACCGAAATTGCTAAGTCCCACGTTTTCCAACTGTTGTTGTGGTAAAACACAACTAGAGCCGGAGGAGGCCAGGGATGGAGCCAGCCGTGAATGTGGTGTTAACTGGCGGTTTTTCAGCCAGTTTACAGCACGGGCGACTTTGGAGACACGGGTTCTTCGTGGCTCCAAAGCGAGCGAGAAGACTGGCGGTTTTCCAGGCTGAAGCGTCCCCACAGCAGGCGGAATCCCTGGCAGCCGTAGCGCCCAATTTAGACGGATTTAATGGCACGAATGCTAGCCTTTCGTTTCAGCCATATAGCCTTATAAGCTCGGACAAAAAAAGGGCCAAGCCCATCACGGACCTGACCCTCAAACACCAACTAGCTTAACACTTCATATTCATCCGTCGGCACATCACTCAGCAGTGGTGATATCTCACCGACCGCCACCAGACTCAACCGGTGCATGGCTCGCGAACAGATGGTGTATAACAACTGGCGCTCGTCATCGGCACTGTAGCGACTGGCAGAGGCCTGCCACACGATAACCGCATCGAACTCCAACCCCTTGGCGAGGAAGGATGGCACGACAATCACGCCCGGTGCCAGTCGTTGATTTTCCGACTGAATCAGCGTCACTGCCACGTCTTTGGCGCGCAGTTTTTCCGTCAACTCACGACAGTCCGCGAGATCCTTGCCGATAATTGCGGTCGTCTCGTCCTCGGCATTGTTCTGCTTTACTTGTGCCACGACCCGTTTCAGGGCAGCATCTTCGTCCGCAGCGACCGTGACCGTCGGCAGTTCTCCTTCACGGTCAAAGGCCGTCACTGCTTCACCGTTCTTCAAGATATGCTTGGTGAAGTCCGTGACCTGTTGTGTCGACCGGTACGACTGCGTGAGCTGAACGACCTTGGTCTTGTCCGGATCAAACATCGTACTCAACTCCTGCAGTAACGTCCGGCTATTCTCCTTGGTGAAGATGGCCTGATTCAGGTCCCCCAGCATCGTGAACCGTGCCCGGGGGAAACTAAACTTCAAGAACGCCAATTGAAAGGCGTTGTAGTCTTGAATTTCATCCAGGAAGACGTAGCGCATGTCGCGTTCGCCAGATTTCCCCGTCATCTTATCGTAGAGGTACAGGTACGGCGTGGTATCGACCAACTGCATGCTGTGATCCTTGAGCTTCCCAATCGTCTCCTCGACACTAGCCTGCCAGTCCGCCACGCTGATATGGTAATCGCGCAGCTCAATCCGGTTCGGCATGTCGCGTAGCATGTGGACGTACTGGTTGTTAATGCTCAGGAAACGGGCCCGGACGATGGCCTTTCGAATCGGACTAAAGGCCTTCATAACCACCTTACGTGCCAGGAATTGAAATTCCTTATCGGCAGATTCAAACTCCCGGGGATCATCCCCGTACAACGCATTCAGTTGTTCACGGTCCAGATCCTGAATCGTTTCTTCAACCCACTTGGTCTTCATTTCACTGGAGATGCGCCGATTGAGAATCCGAATCAGGGCTTCCTTGGTGGCCTGAAGCCGGTTGGCCAAATGATAGTTGCGGTTAAAGCTGTAATAAATTTCTTGGATTTTTTCTTTCGGGATAAAGACCTTCCCGTTGAATTTAATATTGCGGAAAACCATATCGCTACTTTCCAGATGATCGGCGTAACCGGTCACCGCATCGAAGAAGTCGAGACTCCCCTTCAGGCGACTGATCCGCTTTTGAGCGGGGGTGTTCACCTCCCCAAACCGTTGCGCCAACGTTTCCACGTCAATCTTGGGCAACCGCCGGCCAGCGTACTGGTAGTAGGTCATCTGCACCATGTTGTGCTCACCCAGTTCGGGCAAGACCTGGTCGATATAGTCATTGAATAATTGGTTAGGTGAGAACAGCATGACCTGTCCCGCCGTCAAATGACCGCGGTAACGATACAGCAGGTAGGCCACCCGTTGTAAGATGGCTGCCGTCTTTCCGGAACCCGCGGCCCCCTGCACAAACAGCAGGTCGGAACCGGTGTCCCGAATAATCCGGTTTTGTTCCTTTTGGATGGTCGTCACGATACTCTTCATCTTGGTGTCGGAGTGCTCGCTCAACGCGGACAGCAACATCTGATCGGTCACCGTTTGATCGGTGTCATAGAGCGTGACAATCGTCCCATCTTCAATCTGAAATTGCCGCTTCAACTGAACATCCACGGTCTGTTCACCGTCTGGCGTCTGATAGCTGACATTTCCCAGCTCACCATCGTAGTAGATGCTAGAGATGGGGGCCCGCCAGTCATAAATTAAGAAGTGGTCGGGCGAATCGGAGAATGACCCCAGACCAATGTAAATCGTTTCGGGCTTGGATTTCGCCCCTTCCTGGAAGTCAATCCGGGCAAAGTAGGCCTTCTTCTCCAACCGCTTTAACGTGGTGAGTTCAGTGGTCGCGTGTTGCCAACTGTTTTGCCGTTCGGCCAACATCTGTTGCTGTTGGCGCACGGACAGGGCCGTTTCTAGAATACCTTCGTAGCTGTCAGTCTTAATCCGTAAATCATTGACGAAGTTCTTGCGAATTCCCGCCTCGTCATTCTCGGCAGAATCGATTCGCTTCTTGGATTCGGTTTGCGCGACCTTAATCTTCGCTACCACCGCATCTAAATGTTCTTGCTCATGAGCTTTAATTGAATCTGGCAAGCCAATCCCTCCTCAAATTAACTAGGCTAAACGTAAAAACCATGGCTATTCTAGCCTGATTGAACCAATGCTGATCGCAAGCCGGGTGGCCTCACACGAGGTAACCGTAAACGCTTGCGCTCCCCCGAATCAGTGCAACCAAGCACAATAATTCGACTTACAATTCTACACTTAATCCCCTTATAAATAAAGAATTGTGACCGCGCGAGAATTGAAAATTGTCACAGACTTATAAACCCCAACATTGCTGCGGCAGGCAACTAAAATTTTGGCAGCATGGTCGTGACCTGCCGCCCTCTCGGCTTACACAGTATTCTTAGTTGACTGTGATCATGACTGTAACGGTCGTGATTAGTTGAACCCCGAAAGGTCAGCCAGTCGTCACTTACAGCCATTTTCGTGGTAAAACACAATCAGAGCCGGAGGAGGCCAGGGATGGAGCCGGCCGTGAAAGTGGTGTTAACTGGCGTTCTTCAGCCAGTTTACAGCACGGGCGACTTTGGAGACAGGTGCTCTTCGTGGCTCCAAATCGAGCGAGAAGACCGGTGTTCTTCCGGTCTGAAGCGTCCCCACAGCAGGCGGAATCCCTGGCAGCCGTAGTGCGGTCCAGTTTAGCCTAACATACGGTTAACCCTCGGTGACGACTTAAAGTCGGTTGAATTGACCCAACTTTGTTATAATTGAGGAGATATTTTTCGGGGGTGACATTATGGACCAAGTTTCCGTTTTAATTATTTTAGCCGCCGCGCTGGTCACGCCGCTAGTTATGGCGAAATTCAATCTCACCGTACTTCCGACCGCCGTCGTGGAGATCCTAGTCGGCATCATGCTAGGACCCAGTCTCTTCAATATCGTTCACACCAACGATACGTTAACTTTATTATCCAACACCGGGGTGATCTTCCTGATGTTTCTGAGTGGGATGGAGATTGATTTCAGTCTCTTTAACCGCCGTAAACAACCGCAGACGCCACTCGCGGCCAAGGCTGCCGGGAGCGCGCCGAAGTACTCACCCGTCTTCATCGCCGTCAGCAGTTACGTGGCGATCGCGGCCAGTTCTCTCCTACTGGGCTTTATCTGCCAGTGGACCGGATTGTTCAAAGACCCTTGGCTGGCCGCCATTATCTTCATGACCATCTCGCTGGGGATCGTCATTGCCACGCTGAAGGAAAAGGAACTACTGAGTAAACCCTTCGGCCAGACCGTTCTCCTGATCGCGGCCCTGGGGGAAATCATCCCCCTCTTTGCCCTCACCATCTACGCGTCCATCTTCGGTAAGGGGGGCAAATCACTCTGGTTGCTCCTACTCCTCTTCCTGGCTGCCGGGATTCTCTTCCGCCGGTTCAAGCCGTTCTTTACCTTCTTCGAACGCATCAACAAGTCCACGACCCAGCTGGATATCCGCCTCGCCTTCTTCCTGATCTTCAGTATGGTGGTGATTGCCGAATCCGTGGGTGCCGAGGGAATTCTTGGGGCCTTCGTTGCCGGAATCGTGATGAAACTCCTCCAGCCGCAAGAAGACACGCGAACGCGGCTCGACGGCATCGGTTACGGCTTCTTCATCCCCATGTTTTTCATGATGAGTGGGGTTGAACTGAATCTGCGGACCTTACTCGCCGATTCCGCCACCATTCTCTTGATTCCCGCCTTCTTCGTGGCCTACCTGTTGGCTAAGGCTGGCGTGTACTTCATTTTGCGCTTACGGTTCAAGCGGGGCAATGCCTTTGCTGGCATGGCCATCACCTCGGCCACCATCACCATGGTCCTAGCCGTCTTGCAGGTGGCTAAAACCATGAAGGTCGTTACCAGTCAGCAATCCGGGGCCTTCTTATTGGCCGCCATCCTGACCTGTGTCCTGGGGCCACTGCTGTTTAACACCGGCTACACCGCCGAAGCCGAGGACCTTAAGAAATCGACCGTCCACTTTATCGGGACCAACCTCCTCACCGTTCCCGTGGCCCAGCAATTGGCGCACAGCTGGTATGACATCAGCATGTATACCGACAAGGAAGCCAACTACAAGACCTACAACTCCGAGGTCAACGTGTCTCTGCTGCAGTCACTGGATACCGACTACGTTACGGCGCAAGATGTTTTTGACGCCGATATCGTGGTGCTCGGTCACTTCAACGCCAACAAGAATTACGAGCTGGCCAAGGCGGCTAAGGCCTATGGCGTCAACCGGGTCATCGTCCGCTTCGAGGATCGCAACGTGCTCGATGAACGGGAAGACGAGTTGACCGCGCTAGGCATTGAGGTTTACAACACACCTAACGTCAACATTGCTATGCTGCGTAGCCTGATCGAAGCGCCAACGACCCTACGCATGATGACCGCCTCCACTTCTGCCGTTTACGAAGTGGCCCTGCGCAACCGCCGCTACACCGACCAACAGATCCGCAACCTGGATTTTGTGGGCGATGTCACCATCAGTCAAATCTTCCGCAACGGCCACTTTGTCCGGCCCACTGGGGGAACCTTGTTGAAATTCAATGACCGGATCATCTTCACCAGTACACCGGAAAAGGCTCGTGAAATTCGGCGCGAACTAGGCATTCTCAACTAAAACTGTTACAATGATACCCGCACTGTCCGGGCGTCTCCGGACCACATCTTTAACTTAAAAGGAGCGAATGACATGGCGACAGTTGAACTTTATTTGGTGCGTCACGGCCAAACCTTTTTAAACAAGTATTTCCGCATTCAAGGCTGGATCGATGCCCCATTAACCGACAAGGGTCTGGCTGATGCCAAACGTGCCGGTCAACGGCTGGCTGACATCCCCTTTGCCGCCGCTTACGCTAGTGATATGTCCCGGGCCCAAAAGACGGCAGACATCATTCTAGCCGCTAATACTTTGGACCAAAGTGCCCTACAAACCGAACCCGCTTTCCGGGAAGAAAGTTTCGGCTTCTTTGAAGGCATGGACGAGGGCGAAACCTGGCACACCGTGGGCAGTCCCAAGGGTTTTCACACCTTCGATGACATGATTGCCGGGTTAACGATTGAAAAAACCAAGGACATGTTCCACGCCCAGGACCCTTACGGTGATGCCGAAGATAATGCGGCCTTCTGGGCGCGCCTACAACCGGGTCTCGATCGTGCTGTCGCGGCAGCTATTGATGGTGATAAGGTTTTAATCGCCACCCACAGCACGACCATTCGGAGCGTCGTTTCCAAATTCTCTGATATCGACATCTCAATTCCCGTTGAAAATGGCAGTATTACGAAATTAACCGTTACCGACGGCCACTATCACGTGGACTATTACAATAACTTTGAGGGACCTGTGCTGTAATATCCCATTGTTCACAGAAAAGACTCGTAACCAATCTCTGGTTGCGAGTCTTTTTTATAAGCTCATTTCGACCGCTACGGGGCCACAACCTCCGAAAAGGGAACGACACACAAGCCTGCCGGATATCGCGCTTGTAGCCGCCTAAAGGCCGCTTGTCCGTCGGTATCCGCACTGGCCTCAAGGGTCGCCATAAAATCCGCCTCAAACGTTTCATGATCCGCGGGAACCACCGCAATATCACGCCCGGTCGCCAAGGCTTGGTCATAGTCCCACTGCTTAAACTGCACGTAGACCTGTGTTTCCTTCAACCGATCCATCTGTTCCTGCAGACTTGCTGCCTGATCATCCAGAATTTCCGCACGCTGTGGCAACGTTGCCGTCCCAGCTTGATACAAGCGTAGAAAGTCCGTAATGGCCGGCAAGCTGACATTGGCCCGCTTTAGCGAAACGATCTGCGCAACCAAGTCAACATCATGATCGTCAAACTGCCGATGACCCGCGTGATCCCGCTGGATATCGGGAAAAAGCCCAATCTGATCGTAATAGCGAAGTTGTGAAACACTGAGGTTGAACTTAGCAGCCACCTCACCAATAGAATAGACCATACCCAGATACTTCCTTTCCGATAGTTGAATTTAACTATTGTACAGCAACTATTGGGGAAACGGAAACATTATGTGTCGGTGTGTATGAGATGGGATCTCAAAAAAAGTGAGACTGGATCTGAAATTTTTTCGTTAGTAATGAGTAGAGGAGGGCGCAGTGGGTGACGTTCTAAGTACGACACAAAAAATATTATTTCATTGCATCAGATACTGGCCCGAATAGCAGCAGCGGTTCATTCTCAAGTAGAAGCTAAAAGTCATTCACAAGATAACTCTGTTGATACACTGATTCACTCAACAACTATGCGGGAAAGTGGGCTAATAATTAAAAAATTTGATACTAAAGACACCATTCATTCAACCTACAATCTCTAAGGTATTACATGAAACGACACTAACATAGCAGATGCAATCACTCATTATAAGTTATGCAATAGTATGGATAACTTAAGGATTAACGTTTTAGATATCTGTTCATCTGAATGAACTATTAACGGAACTGTATCAAAAGCCAAATACCAAGATAAGAAGATTGATTTGTCAGTATTCCGCAATCAAGCTCTCGTACTGTATTACCTGTAAATTTCGCTGTGGTCCAAAATCAAGTATCACGCCGTGTTAGAACGATGCTATCTGGCCACGAAGACGTACCCAGTCGTCAGCGTCGTGCCCGTGCGGAAACTGATACCATGGTCACGGATTGTCTGCGCCTTGACGTTGCCTTGATCTAAGGCCTCTTGCAGCTGCTGACCCACACGTCGTGCATCGGCCCCCAACGCCGGAGCTAGCGCACCGAGTTGCCAGACCAACTGCTGTTGGGCCCGCGCAGACTTCAACACTGCTGGAGCTAGCGCAACAGTCACACTCATCAGCCGACCATGTTGCACATTCAGGTGCATGCTGCCGGCAAGCGTCTTGACGACGGCTTGACCTTCAACGGTGGTGGGCCACTGACTGCCCTTGGTCGCGCGTTTAGCCTGGGCCATGGCCCGTTTGAGTTGGCCTTGAGCCTGCAGCTGTTGAGCTGCATTCGGCGCCAACTGCAATTTTGTCTGAATTGCTTTGGGAAGACTGGTGACAATCAGTGTTTGGTTATACTGCTTGGCAACCGCCCGATACGTGCCCAGTCCAGATACAGCCTTGAGACGTCTGGTGAATACCCGGGGACCTTGCTTGACAGTGATCGTCGTAGAACGTGTGCTCGTCGGCACTGCAATACGGAACTGGCCGTGTTCAACCCTGACTCGCCCTTTGGCGATGGCCGTCTTGTAGGTTACTGGCTGGTCACTGCTCGTGTCGCCTTTGATGACTGCCACCACGCCTGCATCTGTATAGCTGACTTTGACGGCGTGTAGCTGCCGTCCACAGGCCGTCAGTGTCAACAGAGCTGCCGTAGCGAGCACACCCCACCAATATTTCTTGCTCATTTTACCACCTCCGCTTTCTTGTTATCTTTGATCAACACTATGCTTGCAACCACGCCAATACCGAGAATGATGGCGATCATGAGACACGCGCGTACCATCCCAGACTGAAATGCCTGGAACACGACTCGGTGTAACTGCCCGTATATGGGTAACTGCTTGAAGACCTGTGCCTGGTGGCTCGTGAAGATCTGCTGCCCAGCAAACGGACCTGCCTGATGCAGGAGGTGCGCGAGCTCCCCTTTAACCGCCGCGGTTTGGGACGAAAACGCCGGGGGCAGCTGTGAAAGCCGTGAGAGCCCGCTGTTAAGCTTATCGTTGTAGCCGTTGGTTACACTGATGCCAAGGATGACCACCCCGAATGAGATTCCGAGCTGACGGAAGACATTGAGAACACCTGATGCCATCCCCACATCTGCTAGTCCGACAGCACCCATCGCGGCATTGGAAATTGGCGGGTTGACCAGCGCGTTACTGAAGCCCAGCAAGATGAAGCCAATGAACAGGTCAGACCAGGTAAACGGCACCGCCAACAGCTTAGCAATCGACAAGATTCCCCCCATTCCGAGCAGAAGTGCGATGCTGATCAGCCAACGATTGCCGATCTTGCCGGCCACCAACCCGGTTAGCGGCCCCAAAATTAATGTGAACACACTGATCCACAGCAACTTCAACCCTGTCTGGAAGGCCGAATAACCCATATAATTCTGCATCAGAATTGACAGATAGGTGAAGCCCCCATAGATTCCCGCGCCCAGTGCGAAGGCGGCAATGTTACTGCCGACAAAAGACGATGAGCGGAAGATACTCAGCTTGATCATCGGTGCCTTGACTATCCGTTCAGTGACGATGAAGGCAATCAGTGTCACCAACGCCAAGGCGAACAAGCCGACAATGCGCCGATCTGTCCAGGCATAACTGGCGTGGGTCTCCTTTTGGATTAAGGCGAGGATTGTGCTGAAAACCATTACCGTGCTAAAAATCATTCCCAGCGGATCTAGTGAGCCTTTCTGCGTGGGTTCCGATTTCGGGATGAACAAAGCACCCATCACAATCGCGACGAGCCCCACTGGCAGATTGATTAGGAAGATTGCCCGCCACCCCAGAGTGTCAACCAAAGAGCCACCAATCAGCGGCCCAATCGAAATCGCTAGGCCGGTTACGCTGCTCCAGATTCCCAACGCCAAACCACGCTGACGGTCTGGAAATGCCAGAGTCACGATCGCCAACGACAGCGACATCATCGCCGCACCACCAATTCCCTGAAAACCACGTGCCGCATTGAGCCAGGTATCATTAGGCGCTAACCCACTTGCCAGCGAGCCGATAATGAAGATCACCAGACCCATCAAGAAAACACCTTTCTTTCCGAAGCGATCGCCCAGCTTCGACACGGGCAGCAGCATCATCGCGTAAACCAGCGTATATGCGTTCAGAACCCACTGTAAGGTCGAGAAATCACTCGAGAAACTCTTCTGGATCTCCGGTAAGGCGACATTGACGATAGTGATGTCGAGCATCCCCATGAATACCGCCAGGCACACGGTGACGAGTACCCACCATTTGTGTGTCGTCACGTGCTCTGTTGCTTGTATCATTTTACTTCCTCTTTTCGTTTTTAAATGCAATCATGCACACACATGCACATATGTTTTGAAATAAAAGAGCTTTGTCATTCCGACAAGCTCAATAAGGCTTCCATGTTGGTGGCTGCTTCTGCAAATTTGGTTGCGACCACCTTAGAATTGGCCTTGTAATAGACTTCGCGGCCCACCTTGCGTCGCAAGACAACGTCAAAGCGGTACAGCAAGTCAAGATGTCGCGAAATCACCGAGCGATTTTGCGGAAATTGTTCCGCGATTTCGCCAATGGTCATCTCGCCGTTGCTGGCGAGAAAAAGAATTAGATTGCTGCGTACAGGATCAACCACCGCGCGGAAAAACGGCAGATCTAGGCGCTCATCAATCAGCTGTTGGCATTGCTCAAAATCATAATGTGTTTGCATGTTCATCACCATCGTCATTATACGTGCATGTGTGTGCACATGTCAACCCTTTAATCTTCAAATGTTTGCTGACGTGTAAATGCACCACAATCATGGTATTAAAGCCTCTCGTTTTCCCCCTAATGGCATGGTCTTCAATCGCAAGGCGTTCCTAACTGACTTGTTCGTTTCGCCTTCATCGTATGGCAAAAGGCCCAAGTGCCTTGGTTGGCTCTTGGACCTTCTGCAAGGCGCTCTTTGATTTTATGGTGCCGAAACGTGCTCCACAAGGCAGGTCCCTGCGCTTAACCCCAATAAGTCCAAAATCCAAGTTCGGGATTTTAGCCTTATTGACGTTAATGCTCAGGACCTAACCGCCCTTTTGGAACTTCATCATATGACAAAAGGCCCAAGAACCCTGATTGGCTCTTGAACCTTCTGTAAAGCGTTCTTTGATTTTATGGTGTCGAAACGTGCTCCACAAGGCAGGTCCCTGCGCTTAACCCCAATAAGTCCAAAATCCAAGTTCGGGATTTTAGCCTTATTGACGTTAATGCTCAGGACCTAACCGCCTTGTTCCGCACTCTTTATTCCTTAATCAACGACGCTTCCTGTGCGCGTTGCTTGTACAGTGACACTTCGTCGTTCGCCGCGCGGACCCAATGCCGTGGTGAGATTTCTACCAAGTGACGTTCTTTGCCGTCATTTTCTTGGCTCCCATCGTAGGCGATCTCTTCCCGTGTCCGTTCGAACTCTGGATCGGGAACTGGGACAGCGGACAATAGACTCTTGGTGTAGTCATGCAGCGGGTGAGCGTAAATTTCGTCGGCATCGGCGATTTCTAGCATCCGGCCGTAATGCATAACCCCGATCCGATCGGAGATGTACTTCACCATGGACAAGTCATGGGCGATGAACAGGTACGTTAAGCCCTGTTCACGTTGCAGCTTCTTCATCAGGTTCACAACTTGGGCTTGAATCGACACGTCCAATGCGGAGATCGGTTCATCGGCGATCACGAACTTGGGGTTCACGGCTAACGCCCGGGCAATCCCGATCCGTTGCCGTTGCCCACCGGAGAATTCATGCGGGTACCGACTGGAGTGGTCCTTGTTCAGACCCACCGTTTCCAGTAAGTCTTCCACGCGCTTGGTTCGGTCAGCATCGTCTTTGGCCAAATGGTTGATATCAATCCCTTCGGCCACGATGTCCTTGACCTTCATCCGTGGATTCAGTGAGGCGTAGGGATCTTGGAAGATCATCTGCATCTCTTGGCGGAAGTCGTGTTGGTCCTGCTTGCTGGTGAACGCGTCCACGTTCTTGCCATCAAACAGAATTTCACCCGACGTTGGTTCGTACAAGTGAATGATGGCCCGACCAGTCGTGGTCTTACCGGAACCAGATTCACCCACTAGGCCAAAGGTTTCACCCTTGTAGATATCAAACGAGATATCATCAACGGCGCGGACCTCATCGGCCTTACCCACGTTGAAGTACTGCTTGAGGTGCTTGACCTCGAGGATTTTTTCGGCATTTTCGTAGTCCATTATTGCTGTTCCTCCTCTTCTTCAACAGGCGTCGTTGGGCGCTGGGCGTCTAACCAGTCCTGTTGCATCTTCGCGTACTTCTTTTGCCGTTCAACAATCTGAGCGGGCGGTGTCACTTTAGGGGCATCCGGATGGAGTAACCAAGTGGCGGCGTAATGCGTATCGGAAACCTTGAAGAACGGTGGCTCCTTTTCGGTATCGATCTTTAAGGCGTACGCATTCCGGGCCGCAAAGGCATCCCCAGTTGGTGGGTCCAACAAGTCCGGTGGCGTCCCAGGAATGGATGGCAGAGAATCGCCACTCGAATCCAAGGTTGGCATTGAACTCAATAGCCCCCACGTGTACGGGTGCTTTGGATTGTAGAAGATTTCATCAACGGTACCGTATTCCACGATCTTACCCGCGTACATAACGGCCACCCGATCGGCCATGCCGGCCACCACCCCTAAATCATGGGTGATAAAGATGATCGACGTGGAAATCTTGTTCTGCAATTCCTTCATCAAATTCAGGATCTGTGCCTGGATGGTCACATCCAAGGCCGTGGTGGGTTCATCGGCAATCAGCACTTCTGGGTAGTTGATCAACGCAATCGCAATCACGATCCGTTGCCGCATCCCACCTGAGAATTGGTGCGGATAGTCGTTGATCCGGTTTTCAGCATCCGTGATCCCAACCAGCTTCATCATTTCCAAGGCCTGTGCCAGCGCCTTTTCCTTCTTCATGCCCTTGTGAACCATCAGGGGTTCCGCAATTTGCCGGCCAATCTTCATGGTTGGGTCCAATGACGTCATTGGGTCCTGGAAGATTTCAGCAATATCTTGGCCCCGAATGGCCTGCATTTCTTTTTCGCTTTTCTTTAATAAGTCTTGGCCCTTGTACAGGATCGAGCCACTGACGATATCCGCGTTGGAAGCGTTCAGCCCCATGATCGTCCGTGTGGTCACGGACTTCCCAGAACCAGACTCCCCAACGATGGCCAGGGTTTCACCTTTCCGTAAATCCAAGTTAACGTTCCGAATCGCCTTAACGTCACCGGCATAGGTCTTGAAGTTAACTTGTAGATTGCGGACCTCTAAAATGTCTTTTTTATTATCCATGACGTTATCTCACCTACTCTTTCGTCCGCGGATCGAATGCATCCCGCAACCCATCACCTAAGAGGTTAAAGGCTAACATGATGATACATAGGACCAGTGCTGGCCACCACATCTGATAAGGCAGGAACTGGAAGTTCTTCTGCCCATCGTTCAACAGGGTCCCCAGTGAAGCTTGTGGTGAGGAAATCCCGATCCCAATGTAAGACAGCGTGGCTTCGAAGAAGATGGCGCTAGGGATCGTAAACATCGTGTTGATGATAATCACACTCGACAAGTTGGGTAGCAGATGTTTAAAGGCAATCTTAAACGAGCTTTCACCCAACGTTCTCGCCGCTAGGACGTACTCCTGTTCCTTGATCTCCAAGGTTTGCGCCCGCACCAGCCGGGCCATGTTGACCCAGGAGGTTAAGGCGATCGCGATGATGATGGAGGTCATCCCTGGCTTCAGAATCAAGATCAGTAACACGATCACAACCAGGTTAGGAATGGACAGGATGATTTCAATGATCCGTTGCATGATGGTGTCGACACGACCACCCTTCCAACCGGAGAATAACCCGTAGGTCACCCCGATGGTCAGGTCAAACAGGGTCGCCACCACCGCAATGATTAAGGAAATCCGCGTCCCGTAGAGTACCCGAGAGAACAGGTCCCGGCCTAAGTAGTCGGTTCCCATGATGTAGTGCAGGCTGGAAGCGCCGGCTTGCTTATAAGCATCAATCCGTTGTCCGGCTTGAACCAACGTCCCGTTAAAGCCGTTGATGTTCACACCCGGAATCTTTGAAGGTAAGTTTGCGTACGAAGGATTCACGGCGTTCGGGTTGTGCGGTGAAAAGAAGATGGAACCAAACGCCATAATGAAGATAATCGCTAAGACAATCAAGGAGATCAAGGCACCACGGTTCTTCTTTAACCGCCGCCAAGCATCCTGACTAAAGGTCAGTGACGGTGCCGCAATCTTTTCACTGTCTAGAGCAGCCCGGTCAGCGGCCGTAATCTGCTTAAAGCTATCTTCTGGGAGTTTTACTGTATCTGCCATTTATTTACCTCCTAGTTAGCCTTTCCTGTGATCCGAATCCGTGGGTCAACGATACCGTAGAGAATATCGGTGATCAACAGAACGACACATAACATGAATGAATAGATGATGGTCAAGCCCATGATGGTTGGGTAATCGTTCGTCAAGACGGACTTAACGAATTGTTCCCCAATCCCGGGAATCGAGAAGATGTTTTCAACAACCATCGACCCGGTCATGATGTTAACCGCCAAGGGACCAACGATCGTAATCAACGGAATCAAACTGTTCCGCAGCGCATGGTGGTAAATAACCCCCATCCGACTGAGTCCCTTAGCCTTGGCTAATTCAATGTAATCCGAACTCAACACATCGACCATTTCTGTTCGCACGAACCGCGCCGACTCGGCTAACGGCGTCGCTCCTAACGCCAGGGTTGGCAGGACCGTGTAGATGAAGCCGCCCCATTCAGCGATTGGGAACCACCCTAACTTCAGACCCAGGTAGTACTGTAACAGTACCGCCAAGACGAAGGAAGGAATGGAGATCCCTAAGATAGAAACAACGGTTGTCGTGGTGTCGACCCATGAATTTTGACGCATCGCGCCTAAGGCACCAATGACGATCCCGACAATGACACCCAAAATCATAGCTTGCAGCCCAATCTGTAAGGAAGGTCCGATCCGGCTCGAAAGCAGGTAGGACACGGGTTGGTCACTGAACTGGAATGAAGTTCCGAAGTTACCTTTGACGGCCCCTGCCAGGTACAGCAGGTATTGTTGCCAAACCGGCTTATCCAAACCATATTGCTGGTAAATCAATGCAATTTGGCTCTTGGAGAGCTTGGCCTGGTTGGTCAATGGCGTCCCGGGTAACAACTTCATCAGGAAGAAGGTGACGGTAATAACGATGAATAAGGTCAGGATCAGATAGAAGATCCGTTTTGCTAGGTACTTTGCCATTTGTTTACCTCTCAATCAGTAGACTTATTCGTTACCGTTAAGTTGTTAAGCTTAACAAGAATTATATGAAAACAACAAGACGATAAATAATTGCTAAATATCGAAAAGTAAGGACTAACTGCTTCGTTAATCCTTACTCCCCGATGTAACACTATAACGTTTCTCTTACGCGTAATGACTAATTATATTATTTGGAAATGTAAGCGTGGCTGAAGTCCCAGTTAGCGCCAATTGGGAAGTAGACGACACCCTTGACGTTAGACTTAACCAGTTGTGATTTCCCTTGTTGGTAAAGTGGGATGATCCCTTGGTCCTTCATCAACGTCTTCTGAGCATCAACTAAGTCATTCCAACGAGCAGCTTGGTTGTTCGCATCCTTACCGTCAGCGGCCTTGATATCTTGGTTGTATTCATTGTTGATCCACTTCCCACGGTTGTAGGAGTTGGTCTTCGTGAACATTTCCAGGAAGGAGATGGCATCAGGGTAATCAGCACCCCAACCAGAGACAACGGCTTGGAATTGACCATTTTCGGAACGGGCTAACCGTGTCTTGAATGGCAAGCTTTGGTTGGTAACCTTGATGTTGCCCAACTTAGACCATTGACTTTGAACGAATTCCAACGTGTTCTTACCAGCTGGCGTATCGTCGGCCATCAACGTTAAGTTGTAACTTGAACGACCCGTTTCCTTCAGGGCTTCCTTCCATAACTTCTTCGCCTTCGTTAAGTCATGGTTAGTGGCTTCGGGAACCGATGCAGCGGTGTTGAAGTCCTTACCCTTGTATGACATCAAACCAGTTGAGACTAAGCCTTTAGCTTGGGTTGACCCATCGGCTAAGACCTTGTTGACAAATTGTTCCCGGTTGATGGCCAATGATAAGGCTTGACGCGCTTTCTTGTTCTTCATCATTGAATCTTTACGTTGGTTCAGTTCAATGTAGAAGGTTGAAGCGCCCTTCCGTTCAACGTACTGCTTGTCGTTCTTGTAGTTCTTAGGTTGTTGACCACTCAAGTAGGTGGCATCCAGCTTGCCGCTTTGGTATTGACTCAGCGCCGTTTGTGGATCCTTCATCGTCTTGAAGTTAATCTTCTTCAGTTTAACATTTTTTGCATTCCAGTACTCAGTGTTTTTACTCATCGACCAGTTATCAGACGTCCCGGTCCAGTAAGTTAACTTGTAAGGACCGTTGTAGACGTTGTCCTGAGCGTTGGTTGCGAACTTCTTACCGTACTTATCAACGACGGCCTTGCTCTGTGGGAAGAACATGGGGCTGGCCACTAATGATGGGAAGTAGCTCGTGGCTTGCGTCAACGTGACGACCACTTTGTAATTGCCTTCCGCCTTGATCCCTAAGCTAGAAACCGGCTTCTTGCTGGTCATGATCTCGTTAGCGTTTTTAACCGGTGCGTACATGTAAGCATATTGAGAAGCGGTCTTCGGATTAACGGTGCGTTGCCAGGCGTAAACGAAATCTTTTGCCGTTACCTTGGTGCCGTTACTCCAGTTAGACTTCCGTAAGTTGAAGGTATACGTCTTACCATCTTTAGAAACCGTATAGCTCTTCGCAACCCCAGGATGAACCTTACTGTTCTTACCAAACCGTAACAGACCTTCGTTGGTGTTGTTTAACGTTTCCCCAGAAACCACGTCAGTTGCTGTGGCGGAATCCATTGATGGTAAAGCGGAACTTTCCATCCAGTTTAATGTTTGCTTGCTAGCTTCGTTAGAACTGCTCGACGATGAGCCACACGCTGCAAGTAATACCGCCGCGAACGTCGCCACCGTCCCGAGTTTGACTGCCGAATTGATTTTCATTGATATCCAACCCCTCTATGTGTTGTTAGTGAAATAAATTGACATCCTCAAATTTGATGTTTCCAATTGTATATTAGAAAACCATTAAAATCAATGATAAAAACTAATAAAATTTAAATATGCAATTCAAAACGCCTCTAAATAGGCGTTTGTCGTGCAAAAATAAAATTAAAAAGATTATTTTTTCTCATTTTGACGGTAGTTTTCAGATAACGCTTACATAAATATTTAACTATTATACATTCATTATCGTCTCGCCCACCGCCTTCACCTGGTTCCTATGGGGCCGACTGCTTAGAGCCACGGTGATCACGCCACAATCACGACCGCTGAAGGCCGCGTAATCGCCGCCACTGGGGGAATATCTTCCACTTCTAAACCCGGTAAAGCTGCCGCCTCAGGTCCATCTACGACACGTCTTTCCCCGCCAAGACGGTTCCCCACGGTCGCTCAGCGGTGACGACTGCTATGATTAATTTATGAATATTATTCAGCTTATAGAAAATCGGCAATTATGAGAAAACTGCCACCACTTTTGCTGGACAATCAACTTGGGGCTGAACCACCCTTCAAGCTGTCTTAAATCGTTTTAAATTCACGGAGAACCCTCATCTTCGATATCACCACACCTACGGACCTAATTCCGCAAACAGCCGTCTAAGCGCATATTTAGGCAGCAAAAAAGCCCCCAGCAATAAAGCTAATTGCTGAGGACTCCTCATACTGATTATTCACAGCTAAAGATTGAAAGCCAGTGATCCTAGCTAACAAAGATTTTAAACCTTAAGTGCCTCATAT
>NZ_AZFS01000060.1:0-26345 GCF_001434395.1 Levilactobacillus hammesii DSM 16381 | reverse complement strand
TCACCTGCGGCTGCCAGAGATTCCGGCTGCTGTGGGGACCGCCTGCGGCCTGAGAAACGGTCCTCCGGCTCGGTTTGAAGCCCGGAAGAGCACCGGTCTCCAAACACGTCCCACGCTGTAAGCCGCTGCTCGGCTAACACCGTTGTCACGGCTGCCTCCATCTCTGGCCTCCTCCGGTTAAGAAAGTTCTTCCCCCTAGCATTGGTGTGGACATCGTTAGGCTGGCAACGTTCATCCCAGGTTATGGACAACTTGCCGTGGAGCCGTGAGTGAGCTAAATTTGGGCTCAGCCGTGGGATTTTTGCGACTTCAGGCAACACAGTCGAAACGTGTTCCAGCAGGCAGCTGGTTGCGCTTAACCCCACTAGACTAAAAATCCAGGCCCGGGATTTTCAATCTAGCGACGTTAATGCTCGCCAGCTAATCGCCTTCTTCCACACTCTTTTCCGTTCCAGTCCAAATTTGGCGAACGGTAAGGCGGCAAGTCTACGCCATGTTGCCCAGTGACCAGTACTTTGGAACTTTCCATTTCACAGGTTACTTAGCCACGTATGCCCGACTGTAATCCCAGTTGGCACCAACTGGGAAGTAGACGACGCCTTTGACCTTGGACTTAACCAACTGCGGCATCCCCGTCTGGTAGAACGGAATGATCCCCTGATCCTTTAACAGGACCTTCTGGGCATCAACCAGATTCTGCCACCGAGCACTTGGCTTGTTGGCATTGGTAATCGTCGCTTGATTAATCAACTTGTCGTAAGCCTTGGAAGACCATCTGCCGTTATTGTAGGTGTTCCCCGTGGTGAAGAGCGAGAGATCGGTGATGGGATCTGGGAAATCGGCACTCCAGCCACTGACGACGGCCTGGAATTGCCCATTCTGAGAACGGGATAACCGTGTCTTGTAAGGGATGTTCGAGTTAGTCACCTTGAAGTGATCCAACTTGCCCCATTGACTCTGGATATATTCCGTTGCGGACTTACCAGCTGGCGTATCGTCGGCCAATAAGGTTAAGGAATAACTCGTCCGGCCGGTTTCCTTCAACGCCTGGTTCCATAACTTCTGGGCCTTGGCTAAATTGTAGGTCGTGGCTGATGGCACGGTTGCTTCCTTGGCGAAGTCCTTGCCGTTTCGAATGGCTAACCCGGTCGACACGATTCCCGTGGCGGGCGTTGAGCCATCTTGGAGCACCTTGTTCACGTATTGTTGCCGGTTCAGCACCAGGGATAAGGCTTGACGGGCCTTGGTGTTCTGGAGCATCGTGTCCTTTCGCTGGTTCAGTTCAACGTAGTTAATCCGTGAGCTCTTCCGGGAATGGAATTCCTTGTCGTTCTTGTAGTTCTTGGGCTGTTGACCACTGAGTGAGATCACATCCAGCTTGCCACTCTGGTATTGGCTGAGCGCCGTCTGAGGATCCTTCACGGCACTGTACTTCACGTGCTGCAGCTTCACAACCTTGGCGTTCCAGTATTTCTTGTTCTTGGTTAAAGTCCAGTTATCAGAGGTTCCGGACCATGAGGTTAATTTGAACGGCCCGTTGTAGACGTTCTTCTGGGCGTTGCTGGCAAACTTACTGCCGTACTTCTCGACAGCCCCCTTGTTCACGGGGTAGAAACATTGTTGGGCCACCAACGTTGGGAAATAGCTGACGGGGTGCGCCAAGGTGACGACCAGCTTGTAGTCGCCATCCTTCTTCACGCCTAAGGCTGATGGGGCCTTCTTTCCCGTCATCACGGCATTGGCGTTCTTAATGTCGGCGTACAGGTAGGCATATTGCGAGCCCGTCTTCGGGGTAATGGTTCGCCGCCATGAGTAAACGAAGTCCTGAGCAGTCAGCTTCTCGCCGTTACTCCACTGTGACTTCCGCAGGTTAAACGTGTAGGTTAACCCATCCTTGGATTTGTGATAACTCTTAGCCAACCCCGGTAACGTCTTACTATTCTTGCCAAAACGCAACAGGCCCTCACCCGTGTTGTTCAGCGTCTCACCGGAAATAATGTCCGTGGCCTTCGCGTTGTCCATCGATGCTAACGCGGACGTTTCCATGACATGGATCGTCTGATCCTTAGCTTTTTGGTTATTGGAGCTGGTACCGCACGCCGCTAATGAAACCGTCGCTAGTGCTGCCACCGCCCCTAATTTGGCAATTGACCTCATCTTCATATAAAAACCGACCCCTTCGCAAATAATCCTCAAGTGACTTGGCGTTGAAGAACATATTAAATGACAAAACGATTAGAATCAATAGCGAATTTTAATAATTCGTGTGGCCACTCGTCGCAATTGCCGCAAACACTGGGGTTAGCGCCTATAAAAATAGTGCCATCGTGTCCATTCAAGCGGACCACAAGAAAAGCGTCCAGCGGTTAAATTCACCGCTGGACGCTCATATAAAATCTTAGATTATGGCTTAATAGCCGCATTCGCCGAGTACGTGTAACCAGGACTCTGACTCGTAAAGCGGCCAGTTATGGCGTTACTTGTCAGCGATGTAGGCCTTACTGAAGTCCCAGTTGGAACTAACAGGGAAGTAAACGACACCCTTAACCTTAGACTTAACCAATTGTGGCTTCACACTTTGTGAAACGGGGATGATCCCTTGATCCTTCAACAGGATCTTTTGGGCATCAACCAGGTTCTGCCAACGAGCGGCTGGCTTATTGGCATTCGTGGTCGTGGCGTCATTGATCAGCTTGTCATAGCTCTTGTTAGACCATCTCCCGTTGTTGTACGTGTTGCTAGACGTGAACAGAGACAGATCCGTGATTGGGTCTGGGAAGTCGGCACCCCAAAGCGTCACAACAGCATCAAATTGGCCAGCAGCAGAACGCGTCAACCGCGTCTTGTATGGCAAGTTGGAGTTGGTGACCTTGAAGTTAGACAGCTTGGACCATTGGCTCTGAACGTATTCCGTCGTGCTCTTGCCTTGTGCGGTGTCGTCGGCCATTAAAGTCAGCGAGTAGTTCTTACGTCCCGTTTCCTTCAGGGCTTCCTTCCACAGCTTCTGGGCCTTGGCAACGTTATGCTCCGTGGCAGCTGGAATCGTGCCTTGCTTGGCAAAGTCCTGTCCATTACGGATAGCTAACCCACTGGTGACAATCCCAGTAGCAACCTTAGAACCGTCATCCATCACCTTGTTCACAAATTGACTGCGGTTCAAGACCAGAGACAAGGCTTGGCGAGCCTTCTTGTTCTTCAGCATGGTATCCTTACGCTGGTTCAATTCAATATAAGTGACCCGAGAACTATTCCGAGCGTGGTATTCCTTGCTGTTCTTGTAGTTCTTAGGTTGTTGGCCACTCAGGTAGATCGCGTCCAACTTGCCACTCTGGTACTGGCTCAAAGCCGTCTGGGGGTCCTTAACGGCACTGAACTTGATTTGATGAAGCTTGACGTTCTTCGCGTTCCAGTACTTCGTGTTCTTGGTCAACGTCCAGTTGTCTGACGTCCCCGTCCAGTAAGTCAGCTTGAAGGCCCCATTGTACACGTCGCTCTTGGCATTAGTCCCAAACTTCTTGCCGTACTTCTTCACAACCGTTTCATTTTGTGGGAAGAAGGCCGTCTGAGCCACTAACGTTGGGAAGTAGCTGACCGGGTGAACCAAAGTCACTTTGACCTTGTAGTCCCCGACTGCCTTGATCCCTAACGTGGAGACCGCTTTTTTACCCTTCATGATGGCGTTGGCATTTTGCACGTCAGCGTAAAGGTAGGCGTATTGTGACCCCGTCTTCGGGTTGACAGTGCGTTGCCACCCGTAAACGAAATCGCGGGCAGTCACTTTGTCCCCGTTACTCCAGTTGGACTTACGCAGATTAAACGTGTAGGTCTTCCCGTCCTTTGACTTGGTGTAGCTCTTTGCCACCCCGGGATGCGTGCTACTGTTCTTACCGAACTTCAACAGGCCTTCACCCGTGTTGTTCAAAGTTTCACCAGAAACGACATCCGTCGCCAACGAGTTATCCATCGTTGGTAACGTTGTGGCTTCCATCCAGGTTAAGGTTTGATCCTTAGCCTGCTTATTACTGCTAGAGGAAGTGCCGCACGCGGCTAATGAAACTGTCGCTAGTGCTGCCACCGCCCCTAATTTGACAACTGACTTTACCTTCATAAACATTCCGACCCCTCTAAATATATGTAGTTCCGATCTTGCCGGCTATTTCGCCGCGACCTGACGCCCCAATCCGTTCAGGCGCACCAAAATAAGCCGGCAACACCACTCACTTGTTGACTTGGCAACAGCAATCATTGTAAATTAAAATAAGATTAGAATCAATGCTATTTTTTAATTTATTCACTATTTTTTAGGAATTATACCGCATTGACACTCATCATGGCTGCCATCAGAAGTCGCCATCAGGTCGTCAATTGCCTATCGATTCTGATTTCATAACCCTTTCAATTAATGAAATAAGATCAGGCTTCTCTCATTTCAAATTAAGAATTACTCATAAACGAAAATTGTGACCTGAACCAACTTCATCTGACACCCTTTTCATTACCCGCCCGGCCTCAGCTAATCCTTATTCGCTCAGGAACAAACATGTTATACTCAAGTCATAGACTTTAAAGGAGGGTGATCTTTTGGAAGAAACCCCACGAACACCCGTCATTACGATTGGGTTAAACGCTGGTCAAGCCACGTTTAACTATTCCATGACGGAGCTTAGAAACTTGGTTGAAGCCAATAACATGACGGTGGCCGAAGAGATTCAACAGTCACTGACCAAGCCGAACCCTGGGACCTATTTTGGAACTGGGAAGGTCGAGGAACTGGCGACCATCGTTGCCGATGATGGCGTTGACATTATCGTGGTTAACGATGAACTGACCCCCAGTCAGATTCGAAACCTGGAAAACGGCACGAAAGCCAGAATCATCGACCGAACCGGCCTGATTCTTGAGATCTTCGCCAACCGGGCTCAGTCTCGGGAAGCCAAACTCCAGGTTCAGCTGGCCATGCTACAATACCAACTGCCACGGCTGCACACCAGCGCCTCACAACGGCTGGACCAACAGACCGGTAGCGGTGGCGGCGGTGGCTTCACCAACCGTGGTTCCGGTGAATCACAGACCGAAATGAGCCGGCGAACCATTCAACGGTCCATCAATCACGTCAATCATGAACTCAAAGAAATCACACAGGCGGCAGCCACGCAACGGCAACAGCGGGAACGCAATCAGCTCCCTTCCGTTGCTCTGGTCGGTTACACCAACGCTGGAAAGTCCACGCTGATGAACGCCCTCGTGCGGGAATTTGGTAAGAGTGAAGACAAGCAGGTCTTCGTGAAGGACATGCTCTTCGCCACGCTGGATACCAGCGTCCGGCAACTAGTCTTTCCTGATCAAAAGAAGATGCTGCTGAGTGATACGGTTGGATTCGTCAGTCAACTGCCAACGCAGCTGGTCAAGGCCTTCCGCTCCACGTTAGCCGAAGCTGCCAGCGCCGATCTTCTGGTGCAGGTTGTGGACTACGCCGATCCTAACCGCGAATCCATGATGGCCACGACGGAAAAGACTTTAGAGGAGATCGGAGTGACCGATGTGCCAATGATCACCGTCTTCAACAAGGCCGACCTGACGGAAGCCAGCTACCCGAGTCGGGTTGGCGATCAGTTAATTCTCTCCGCCAAGGACCCCGACTCCGTAGCCATGCTGGTTAAGGCCATGAAGGAAAAGGTCTTCCACAATTACGTGACGGCCGACTTCCTAGTACCCTTCTCCGATGGCGAAATCGTCTCCTACTTAAACGAAAACGCCCACGTGTTAACTACTAGCTATGAAGCTGAAGGGACGGCCCTCAAGGTCGAACTCCAGCAGGCCGACTTCGATCGTTTCAAGAAATTCGTGGTAACTGAATAGACTAGAAAAGCCATCCCCAAATGAATGAGGATGGCTTTTTATGGCTCAAAATATCAAATTTTGTCGCCTGTTAAGCACGGTTGAAACCAGCCCGTCTGCCATGCGCCAAATGAACAACGCCAAGACATAAAACGACTGGACGATTAACGACCAAGCATCGCCGCAGGAGGCCAGGGATGGAACCAGCCGTGAGTGTGAAGTTAGCTGGTGTTCTTTACCAGGTTACTTCACCGGACGCACTTGAAGACGCGTTGTACCTTACGCGGCTTCAAGTCGAGGTGTGAGACCGCTCTTCGGCTCACACCGGTCCCCACAGCAGGTGGAATTCCTGGCAGCCGGAGGCGAAGCGAGGACAAAGACCGCCCCTCAGGCTTTTGGCCGTCCTGCTCACCGCGTTCCAGCCTAAATTTGGCGAACGGTAAGGCGGCAGACACGTTTCAAACTAAGCCTGGCGTTTTTCCAAGTAGCCGGCTAGCAGTGAGAGCAGGTAGCAGACCACAAAGTACATCAGCGCAATCGCCACGAACATAGGAATAATGTAGTTGGTGTTTTGCCCATAAATGATCTGTGACCGGAATAACATTTCTGGCAACAGAATAATTGTCGCCAGCGAGGTATCCTTCACCAGAGAGATAAACTGACTGACGATGGCGGGAATCATCTTGACCAGCGCCTGGGGCAGCACAATGTGCCAGAGTCCTTGCCAGTAGGTCAACCCGTTGGCCCGGGCCCCTTCCATCTGGCCGGGATCGACCGCTTGAATCCCGGAACGCACAATTTCTGCGAGCATGGTTGATTCAAAGATCGTCATGGCTAAGATGGCCGCCGGAATAATTTCCGGTTTGACCCCCAGGTTAGGCAGTCCGAAGTAAGTAAAGAACAGAATCAACAGTAGCGGTAGGTTCCGAATCACATCGATAATGACCCCGACCACTGCCGAAACGTATTTAATTTTCACGTAACGAATCACACCGAGAATTGACCCGATGATAAAACTCCCGATAATTGAAATCACGGAAACTAAAATCGTAATACCCAGTCCACCGAATAGGTAGCGTAAGTTGTCGGGAGAATAGGCATCAATAAAATTCTGCAGCATAGTTATTCTCCTCCCCTTAAGCTAACCGTTTTTCAAGGTAGCGCATGTAGTAACTGATGGGCATCGTGATAATCAAGTAGAGCACCCCAACCGAGGCGTAAGCCGCCATCGTTTCGAGTGAGCTTGACGCAATCACGTTACCTTGATACATCAGATCAAACCCACCGACGAAGGCTAACGTGGATGAGTTCTTCACCAGGTTAACGAATTGGTTACCCAGTGGTGGAATCACATACCGAAACGCCTGTGGTAACACGATGTAACGCATCGCTTGCCAGTAAGTCAGCCCGTTGGCCCGTGAGCCTTCCATTTGCCCGGAGTCCACGGATTGAATCCCCGCGCGCACCGTTTCGGCAATAAAGGCCGACGTGTACAGGGTCAATCCAATGGTTCCCGCCGTAAACCCATTCATCTTGATCACGTATAGCGGGAAGACCACGTAGAAGAACATGGTGATAACCAGCAACGGAATGTTCCGGAAAAGTTCGATGTAAGCCCGGGCACAACGCCGGGCAACCTTGTTAGGCGATTCCTCAAGTAAGGCGAAGAACGTCCCAATTATCAGGCTAAAAATCAACGCAATGATACTACACAACAACGTTTGGCCGAGACCATAGAGGAGCGTGCCCCCGTAAGCTTGAAAAATATGAATCATTCTTTAGCCGCCTCCTTGTAGTCAAAGCCCTTCACGTTGTGGAACCACTTGTGAAGGATCTGATTGTATTCGCCGCTAGCCCGGACTTGCTTAAGCGCCTTATTGACGGCTAGTCTGAAGTCTTTTTGATTCTTGTTAATGGCAATGCCGTAAGGTTCGGAGATAAAGGAGCCCCGCGTCACTTCATAGCCTGGGTTTTGTAACGACATCCCATAGAGAATCCCGTTATCCGTAGTCAGCGCTTGGCCTTGCCCGGACTTCAACGCCGTCATGGCCTGGGCGTAATCGGTCAATTGTAGAACCTTCGCATTAGGCGCCACCTTGGCCACGTTTTCCACGGAGTCAGAACCGACTACCCCAAGTACCGTGGCCTTTTGTTTGTTCAAATCCTGAACATTCTTGATGCTACTGCCCTTCTTAACCAGCAGGGATTGCCCCGCTAAGAAGTACTGATTGGAGAAATCAACTTGTTTCCGCCGCTCCGTCGTGGGGGTCATCGTGGCCATGATGGCATCAATGTTCCCGTTTTTCAGCATAGGCATCCGCGTGGAACTGGTCACTTGAATGAACTTAGCCTTGCCATCCTTCCCCAACATCTGCTTCGTTAGGGCCTTGGCCAAGTCAATTTCAAAACCTTTGATCTGATTATCTTTCGTATCCAATAACCCAAATAAGCGGGTGTCCGCTTTGACACCCCACGTAATGGTCTTCTCTTGTTGATCGGTCTTCAGAACGTTCTTGTTGGCTAATGACTGATTGCCACACGCCGTCACCATTACCGAGACCGCCACCAGGGTCAGCAAGAGGCTAAGATTTCGAATCAATCTTTTCATCGCTAATTTCCTCCCTGGTTTAGTGTGTAATAATCTTGCTTAAGAATTGACGGGCCCGTTCGTTGGTTGGTTGGCCATCGAAGAAGGTTTCTTTAGAGTCGTCTTCCAAAATACGACCGTCCGCCATAAAGATTACTCGGTTGGCCACTTCACGAGCAAAGCCCATTTCGTGGGTTACCACCAAGGTCGTCATACTGGAGTCGCGGGCAATGGTCTTCATAACGTTCAAAACATCATCGATCATTTCAGGGTCCAAGGCACTCGTTGGTTCATCGAACAACAGACACTTGGGCTTCATTGCCAATGACCGAGCAATCGCGATTCGTTGTTGTTGCCCCCCGGACAGTTGTGACGGCATCTTGGGCGCTTGGTCGGCCAAACCCACCCGATCGAGCATTTCCATGGCAACCTTTTTGTTTTCGTCTTCATCACGGTGCAAGACGATGCGTGGCGCTAACATGATATTTTCTAGAATTGTTTTATTGGCATAAAGGTTAAAGTGTTGGAACACCATCCCAACGTTTTTCCGAATTCGGTTCATATCGGTTTTGGGATTAGCTAAGTCCTGACCGTTGACGATCAGTTGGCCGTGACGGATCGATTCAAGACCATTGATGGTCCGAATCAGTGTTGACTTACCCGACCCGGAAGGTCCGATCAGCACCACGGTTTCCCCATCTTCGATCGTCAAATTAATGCTGTGTAATGCGTGAAAACTACCGTAGTATTTTTCAACGTTGTGAAATTCAATCATTGACATAAGTCTTTCCCTCCACATAACTAAAGTAGTTGCCGTGCAGGCGTCCCCGACGTCCGTGCATCTGAAAATTTTTGTGTCTAAAATCAAGTTTAAACCAAAAAAATAACCCGGTCAAAATAAACACTTCCGGTGTGAGCACCCCCGAGAACGATTTAAGGACAAAAAGATTAGGCATACCACGGGTTAAGCTACTGCAAAAAATAGCAAAAATTTTTATTCCAAGTGGCACGGCCATGTCAGAAAACGTCACACGGATAGCTTCAATAGTCGAACAATCTTTCCAATCCTGTGTCTTCGCTTTTTTTCATCCATCCCGGTCTGACCGTAACAGCCAGCCTGCTGGCCCTTAGGACGGTCAAGGCCCCCTTTCAACTTTACCGCCGTTGATGCCTCCTTCTGCTACCTACTAACGTCACAACGTTAGCCTTATCCTAATCTTCGCGCCGTAAACCGCAAAAAAACACGCCCAAGACTATCGTCTCGAGCGTGCGCTTATCATCTCTTCATGTTTAATGGTGATAACGAGAGGTCCGGGTCATAGGTTCTGACTCGTTCTCCGTTTGGGGTGCCTGATCGTAACGCGCCCGCCGCGAGGTTGCCGCGGATTCACGGGTGGCACGGCCGACACCGGTCTGACCGGTTGCATCGTCCTGGTGCTTGTAAGCCAATTGAACAGCCACTTGGAAATCATTGGCCTGTTCAATGACAGACGTCCGTCCCAAGACCTTGAAGGGTCCCCCAACCAGCGTGGCGTTGGCCAGGTACAATTCGATTTGGTCCCGAACGTCGGCCACATTCTGCAAGCCGACCGTGCTGACTACGCCGACCCGTTCCTTTTCGGCCTGGTTCATCCCGGCATAAACCACCAGTTGGTTATTCTCCGTTTGCATCTCAAAGTAGGGAATCAACGCACCGGGCCCTGATGCGTAGACGGGTTTCCCGCTCTGACGCGTCTGTTCCGTAATCTCCCGGTCGCCTAACCCGGAATAATCCATCTGCAACAATTGGTTCTGTTGCAACCGCGTCGCCAGATGTTGAATGTTCTCCTGCTCCAGTGGCGTTGACGTTAATTTCCCGGGTAATATCTTCTTCTCATCGAAGTAGCCGTTGGCCGGAATGTTACGACCGCCCAGGGTACGTTTGGGCTGATCCATCTCGGCCTCTTTGGGCTTCATGTGAAGGAGCTTTTCAATCTTCGGTGAAATATCAAATGGTGCCTTCTTATTGGTAAAGTAATAAACCGTATTCAAGTACGCAAAGTACAAGAGAATAATGGCAACCAGCAAAATCAATAAGCCCCAGAATGGGTGGCCATTTTGAAGATACCGAACGGCAATATAAAACAGGTACAGATCCCCTAACGCACCCAAAATCACGTAGATGCGGTTTTTGATCTTAACACTCACATTGATGTAGCCAAGATAGTGGTTGACCATATCCAAAAAACTAAGCATTGTCGGTCCCCCTTCCTTCGTTATTGACCCGTTGTCCCGGTGTCATTAGTCGTATTGGCGTGGCTATAAGTGCCAGAAGTCGTGTTGTCAGTGGTGGTGTCATCATTAGTCGTTCCCGTATCGCTCGACGTGTCATCACTAGTCGTCGTCGAACTCGTATTATTGGATGATGGCTTCTTCTTTGAAGACGTGTTGGAACCGGTGCTGCCAGTTGAGCCCGTGGTTCCCGCCGTGCTCGTTCCCGTCTCAGACGTGGAATTTGCGGACGAACTTTCCGTATCCGTTGAAGAACTGCTGCTACTGCTGCTGTCCTTGCTAGAAGAATCACTACTGTCTTTTTTCGAAGAATCAGAAGCCTTCTTCTTACTGTCATCGCTGGCCTTTTTCTTCGAATCGTTGGATTGGTTGACGACCAATGACGAACTCGTCGACGTCCGTGAAGCCCCTTCATTGGTCTTCGTGACGGAATTAGTCACCACGTTGGTGGCCCCGAGCGCGAGTGCCATGGAAACGATGGCAAACGGCGTGATAAAGGGTGGTGTCCGGTACGCCATGCTACATTCCTCCTTCTACGTTTGTTCAATGCCTCTTATTATCGCATGTTAATCGCAAAAATTTCTCAAAATTCCCTTAATTTTTAACTAAAGATTGCGGTGCCGTTTCAACCCCAGCTGCTTTGCACTCCGCACAGATACCGTACAGTTCAAAGCTGTGACCGGTAATGTCGTAGCCGGGTAATTGATCGCAGAAAAAGTCCATCGGGCACATCTGTAACTCTGTGACCTTGCCACAATTCTGACAGATGAAGTGGTGGTGATGTTGGTGATGGAAGTCACACTGGTATTTAACCCGCGCACGTTCCTGTTCCGTATTCTGTTCAACGATCCCGACCTCTTCAAATTCCTTCAGGTTCCGATAAACCGTGTTGTGGCTCATCCCCGGAAACTCGGTCCGCATGTAAGCATCTACGGCCACCACGTCCGTATAATGACCCTGGTTGGTCAATAAAAACTCCAGCAACGCGTGCCGCTGCTTGGTTAACTTGAATTTATTCTTTCTTAAAATCGCCACAGCGGTGTTTAACGTGTCTGCCATGATGGACGGCCTCCTCTTAAAATTTAGTCCGAATTCCTAGTAAGTTTCGCACATTTCCAAACGAAACTCAACCAAATAGCAACTTATTCAGCCTGTAAGCGTTTCATCAGTTCATCCAGCTTAATCTGGGTCTGTTGCCAGTTATCATTGTTGAGCTGAATGGCCTTCCCTCGCAGCGCTAGGGGCATCGTCAGGTCACGACGGTATTCCGGGCTCGCAAACCGCTGTTTGAGCATCGTCCGGTCGTCGCCGCGCGCCGTGACCCGCGTTAACAGCTCATCCGGCTGGCTGACCGTCAAAAAGATCACGACGGCCTGATCGCCCAGCTCTTGTGCATAGGTAATCGCGCCCTTGCTGTCTAAAACAATGGCGACAAAGGGGGCTCGTTCAAATCCGGCAGCCAAACCTTCACGAGATGACCCGTAGTGGTAGCCGGCATAAAAGACCGATTCCAAGTAATGATTTTGTGGAAAGCTCTCATCGGTCTCGAAGTAATAATCCTGCCCATTAACTTCGCCCTGGCGCGGTGGCCGGGTCGTGTGGGTAATCACCTTGGTCACGGGATATTGGCCGACCAGATAGTCCTGAACCGTGGTCTTACCAGTCCCCGTTGCTCCCGTAATCACTAAGACTTTATTCGCCATGCCGTTCCCCCGTTAAGAAGTCGTTAGCTTGCGTCAACAGATTCTGCAGGTTCGGATAGCTCAGCCGCTCATGGGCCGTGGCAAAGTCTAGCCAGGCAAAGTCACTGATCTCTTCGACTTGCCGGTCGATCGTCACATCTGCAGGCACCTGGGCCGTATAGAGGACCACGTGCTTGTGGTGACCGTTCTTCATATCGTAATCCAGATCGGCATGAAAGGTGGGATCAACCGTAACAGTGAGACTCGTCTCCTCGCGAATCTCACGAACGGCCGTCTCAATATCCGTCTCCTGACCCTCAACGTGGCCCTTGGGGAAGCCCCAGAAGTCACTCGTTGCACTCTTTAACAGCAAGTATTGTGGCTGTTGGTTCACCAGTCGATAGACCACGGCGCCGCTTGCATTTTCGGTAATCATTTTAAAATTGCCTCCTCTTTCACTTATCCATAACAGATTTGCTCTCATTTCAGAAATGGCCGCTGTCTCGTCGCCCCCACGATTGGCCCCGCGTGTTGATGAAATTTAACTTTACCACAGAACGCCGGCTAAAGTGGCGATTTATCAAGAAAAATCTTGCCCGATCAAACCAATCGGCCATTTACCCATTCGCTGGGGCGACGGTGACCCGTGACGTGCTCCCAACTGCTCGTTTGAATCACGTGTTAAAGCCGTATAACCACGGCATTTATCACCGGTTGGTCCGCCATTGTCCCCAAAATTTCTGACCGTTTATCAGTTTCCCTGCTATGACCATATCTGTTCTATTCTATCCCGAAATAGGGGGTTGTGGGAAACTTTTGACCGGGATTTCCCAAAAGTCTGGCCAACTCTCATTGACTTTTAATTTAACTCTAGGGTACACTATCCGAGATATCATCATTATTAAGGAGGCTTTTTATGGGTATTTCGCGAATCTTCCGCCGCGAACGCTTAGATAATTACTTAAAAAGTGACCAGCACTTTGCCAAAACGATGACGGCAAAAGATCTGATGTCACTGGGCATTGGTGCCGTGATTGGAACGGGGATCTTCATTCTTCCCGGAACTATCGCCGCACAGTATAGTGGGCCCGGTATTGTTCTATCCTTTCTCTTGGCGGCCATTGTCTGTTCGACAGCGGCCATGTGTTATGCCGAGTTTGCCTCCGTCTTGCCAGTTGCGGGGTCCGCTTATTCTTACGGAAACCTCGTTTTTGGCGAAATCATTGGCTGGGTTTTAGGTTGGGCCCTGATCCTAGAATACGTGTTGGCCGTTGCTGCCGTCGCCAATTCCTTCGGTGCCTATTTTAACTCGTTTCTAGCGGGTTTCCACCTTTCCCTACCCACAACACTCACGGGTCCCTATGACCCCGCACACGGTACATACGGCAACATCGTGGCGATCCTAGTGGTCCTGCTGATCAGTTGGCTCCTCAACCGGGGCATGCGCGAGTCGATGCGAATCAATACGACCATCGTCTTTGTCAAAATTGCCATCATTATTTTATTCGTTCTGGTTGGGATTTTTTACGTTAGACCATCTAACTGGCAACCCTTTGCGCCGTTTGGCACCAAAGGGATTCTGCGGGGCGCATCGACCGTCTTCTTCGCCTACCTGGGCTTTGATGTGGTCTCGGCTTCGGCCGCTGAAGTCAAGAATCCCAAGAAGAACATGCCGATTGGGATTATCGGCACCTTGATCGTGGCTTCCGTGCTCTACATGCTGGTCGCTGTCGTATTGACCGGGATGGTGCACTACACCAAGCTCAACGTGGCCGACCCCGTGGCCTTTGCCCTCACACTGGTTCACCAGAACTGGACGTCAGGCATTATCTCATTGGGCGCGTTAGCTGGGATGTTTACCATGATGGTAACCATGATCTACAGCTCCTCACGCCTGATCTACTCCATTGGTCGGGATGGCCTATTGCCAAAATTCTTGGGTAAGATTGACCCCTCCAACGGGACACCTAAGAACAGTTTGGCCGTGATTACCGTGGTGATTGCCTTACTGGGAGGTTTTGTTCCCCTGGCACAGCTAACCAACCTGGTTAACATTGGGACGTTAGTGGCCTTCCTCTTTGTCTCCTTCGGGATCATTCGCCTGCGCCACATCAAGGAACTGCCAGAAAATTCTGGGTTTAAAGTTCCCTGGTACCCAGTCTTGCCGATTGTGTCTGGACTGCTTTGCTTCGGCATGATGCTCCAACTCCCAGCAGAAACCTGGATTGCCTCGTCAATCTGGTTCGCACTGGGACTCGTCATCTACTTCAGCTACGGCGTCCGCCACAGCCGCCTCAACGACGACCTGCCACAGTAGGGTCACCTGACCAGTTCGTATCTGCCAACCTCACGGCTCTGATAGTTGCTCACTATAGTCTTCTCTAGCTAGTCATGATAACTGGTCGTGATCGCATGCGAGCTGTGCACAACAAGTTCCCCGTGGCACATCAACAACGACTGTCGTGATATACCATCTCAACTAGGTTGGCCAAAAACCAGCTTAACCGGAGGAGGCCAGAGATGCAGGTAGCCGTGACAACGGTGTTAGCCGATGATTTTCGGCTTACAGCGTGGGACGTGTTTGGAGACTGGTGCTCTTCCAGGCTTCAAACCGAGCCGGAGGACCGCTTCTCAGGCCGCAGGCGGTCCCCACAGCAGCCGGAATCTCTGGCAGCCGCAGGTGACGGCTTATGCCTAGTTTCATTTGGTTACCTGCGACTCATCATGTATTTCGCACTTTCAGCTGTTAGTATAAGTAATCATTGAATTTCACTAATTTAGGAAGGTGATTCATTTGCGTAATCAACAATTTGCTATTCGCCCTACGCAACCAGCCACGGCCCTGCGCGAGCTTGAACAGATTCATTTCTTAACGGCAACCAATCAAGAATTAACCAGCGTTAGTGACCTGCTTCGTGACTTTTATGATAAGAGTTGGCCCGAATACACGACGGCTAACGTGGTTAATCAGCAGTTGACTAACCTGATGGCGACGCCGGATGTTGATGGACTGGACTTTTTAACCCAGCATGAAACGGTGCCCGTCACGGTCTTCTATAATTTGGCGTTGCAACGACTGGGCTTCACACCGGACCTGGACTTTAAGCTGGCCGATCCCCTAGCCGCCATGGCCAAGATTCAACTCCCCGTGGCCCCACATGCCGGTGACGACTTCACCCTGGCTGAGCTCAAACAGGCCTGGTACCTGCTGCTGACCACACATACCAAAACGGGTCAGACTTTTCTGGACCACCTGACCACCCACGGCTACTTTGCCCCCTTCGTGCACGATGCTAGCGTTGAAAAGCCTCTGATCTTCAACGGCAAAGCGCAGGCCGTCTTCGACACGACCCGACTCATCCGTGAGGTCGTCTACGTTGAAAGTCCTCAGGACACCGACCATGATGGCAAACGTGACCTGTTGAAGGCCGAAATCATTCGTCCGGCTGAAACCGAATCGGGGCTCAAGGTTCCCGTCCTGTATACGGCCAGCCCTTACAACCAGGGCACCAACGATGAGGCCGGCGATCAGATGATGCACAACGTCAATGTGCCCTTGGAGCCCAAACAGCCCAACGATCTGACTCTGGCTGACGTGACGGCTCAGCCCAACACGACTCCCGTTCCCGATCCCCGTCCCGTTACCACAACGACCAAGACGGCTGAGGAAACCTTTGCGCGCGAACAATCTTACACGCTCAACGATTACTTCCTCGCCCGTGGCTTCGCTGTGGTCTACGCTGCCGGCATCGGGACCTTAGACTCCGATGGGGTTCGAACCACCGGTGATCCCGAGGAAACCACCTCAACCATTGCCATCATCGAATGGTTAGCCGGCAACCGAACGGCCTTTACCAGCCGCGCTGCCACGCAGGCCATCCCCGCTTGGTGGAGCAACCACGCCGTCGCTATGACCGGCCGCTCTTACCTCGGGACGCTGGCAACCGCCGCTGCAACAACTGGTGTTGATGGACTGAAGACGGTGATCTCCGAAGCTGCTATTTCTAACTGGTACGACTACTACCGTGATGGTGGGTTGGTCATTGCACCCGGTGGCTTCCCCGGTGAGGATACGGACGTCTTGGCCGAAGAAACCTTCAGTCGGCAGCTCAAAGCCGGCGACTACCACCGCATTCAGGCCAAATGGCAAGCTGATCTCGCCGCCATCACCCATGGACAAGATCGTTCGACTGGGAACTATAACACCTTCTGGGATGCGCGGAACTACTTGAAGAACGTCAAGAATATCAAGGCCGACCTTCTACTGGTTCACGGACTCAACGACTGGAACGTTAAGCCCCGCAACGTCAACAATCTGTGGAATGCCGTCCGGGATTTACCAGTCACGAAGAAGCTGATTTTGCATCAAGGCCAACACATTTACATCAACGCCTTTCGCTCGATTGACTACACGGACATCGTCAATCTCTGGCTGACTCACGAACTGCTGGGCGTCGATAACCAAGCGGAAACGATTCTGCCAAACGTTATCATTCAAGACAACGTCCAGCCTGAAACCTGGCACGCCACGGATGATTGGGACGCACCGACTAACCAGCAACGCGTCTTCAATCTCCAACACGACGAGCTGGTCGATCAGACCACGCACGAACCCATGGAGTTTGCCACCAGCTTCAACGATCAACTCCCAGCCGCGCAATATCAACGGTATACCAAAGATATCGCTGCTTGGCAGACCGACCTGCTTGGGGACAAGCACAATGATCTGTTTGGACATCGGTTAATCTTCAAGTCCGCCGTGCTCAAGGATGACCTGATCCTAGACGGCAAGTCCGTGGTTAAACTGCAGGTTGCCGTGAACCAACCCGTGGGGATGCTCAGTTTTCAAGTGGTCGACTACGGTGAAGCCAAGCGTCTCGGTGTGAGCCCAACACCCCTGCGTGTTAGCCTGGACGAGGGTTACCGGTGGCGCGAGGATAACCTCCGCGAGTTCCAAACGACTAAGGCTACCCCTTGGAAGATGATTACCAAGGGCCACCGCAACCTGCAGAACCGGACAAATACCTACCACGTTGACGAGCTCAAACCTAACCAATTCTACGATCTCAGCGTGACGCTTCAACCGACCCACTACCGCTTGCTAGCGGGTCACCAGCTCGGCTTGGTCGTCTACGCTACAGACTTTGGCATGACCGTTCGCGGAAATCAGGATCTCCAATACTCCATTCAACTCGGACAATCTTCATTGACGATCCCATTTGTTGGGAAATAACTTTTGCGCGAAATGCCGCCTTACCGTTCGCCAAATTTGGGCTGGAACGCTGTGGGCAGGACGGTCCGAGCCACAGCGCGGTCTCGAACCTCGCTTTGAGCCGAAAAATCGCGTCTCAAAGGCGCCATTTTCCAAGTTAAACCACTTGGAAAATCCCACGGCTGAGCCCAAATTTGACTCACTCACGGCTAACCTAGCTGGTCCTCAATGACGTGTGAACTTTTATGAATATTCAACCTAGCGTGATGAATGAATACTAGTGAACCGGAGGCGGCCAGAGATGGAGGCAGCCGTGACAACGGTGTTAGCCGAGCAGCGGCTTACAGCGTGGGACGTGTTTGGAGACCGGTGATCTTTGCCAGGCTTCAAACCGAGCCGGAGGACCGCTTCTCAGGCCGCAGGCGGTCCCCACAGCAGCCGGAATCTCTGGCTGCCGCAGGTGAACGCCAAAGAGCCAACTTGAACTTTTGTTTCGCATTTATACGGACAGTGATAAACTATGATTAACTCATTAGAAACGGGGGAATTTCATTATGAAACAAGGCACGACGATTATTACCTTAGATAACGGCTACCATCTTTGGACCAACACCCAAGGTACCGGCGATATTCATTTACTCGCCCTTCACGGTGGCCCCGGTGGCAACCACGAATACTGGGAAGACACCGCCAAGCAATTGGCTGCCCAAGGCCTGAACGTTCAGGTCCACATGTACGATCAACTCGGGTCTTGGTACTCCGATCAACCCGACTATAGCGACCCCGAGACGGCTAAGAAGTACCTGACTTACGATTACTTCTTGGATGAAGTCGAAGAAGTTCGCCAAAAATTAGGCATCGACAAGTTCTACCTGATTGGCCAGTCATGGGGTGGCGCCTTGGTTCAAATGTACGCTGCTAAATATGGTCAACACTTAAAGGGCGCCATCATTTCCTCCATGGTTGATAACATTGACGAATACGTTGAAAGCATCAACCATATCCGGGAAACGGTCCTGACTGCCGACCAAGTGGCTTACATGAAGCAGGTTGAAGCCGACGGTAACTACGATGATCCGAAGTACCAAAGCTACGTGGACATCTTAAACGATGGTTATGTCGACCGGAAGAAGCCAGCCGCCATTTCTCACCTGATCAGCACTATGGCAACCGACGTTTACGGCGCCTTCCAGGGTGACAACGAATTTGTCATCAAGGGTAAGCTGAAGGAATGGAACTTCCGTGACCACTTGAAGGAAATCAAGGTGCCAACCTTATTGACCTTCGGGGAACACGAAACCATGCCTATTGCCACGGGTAAGAAGATGGCGGAACTCATCCCCCACTCTCGCTTTGTGACGACGCCTGAAGGTGGTCACCACCACATGATCGATAACGCACCGGTCTACTACGACCACTTGGCAACGTTTATCCGCGATGTGGAAAACGATAACTTTAATGCTTAATTTTTAAATTAAAAGACGTTCTACAATCTCCTTGCTCGGAAGATTGTAGAACGTCTTTTATATTATTTTCAATTCAAAACTTCAACTGTAGATTATTAAGGCTTCTATCACTGATCGTAAGACACAAGAATCTTCAATAGTCCGTACGTACAATTTATCTGCCTTACCAAATTACTAGAGTTACTATGTTTTGCCAGTGGCGAATATCATTTAATTTATCTGTTTACCGATTAAAACTAAAAATTCAAATTATTCTTAGATTCCCAATGTTTCGTTGCCTTAAAATAATTATGAGTTTCCTGGTACTGATTTGTAATTCGTAATCGAATCTTCTTATTGACCCTTACTTTTTTGACTTTTAATTTAAGGTTTGTATCCATGCTTGTTGAAGCCCTGAGAATCCGATACCCATTTTTTTCTTACTAATAGTGAATGTCTTATTTTTCTTAACCTTAGTTCCAAGTTTTAAAGTCTTGGCTCCTGCTCGATCCCACTTTCCTAAGTGATAAATACCACCATATGCATACCAAAAAGTCGCCTTGTTAATATGATACTGAGTATATCCCGAATCACCAATAAACCGAATCCAAGTTCCCCGAAGTTCGGTTGGTGTCGTCCGCGCTTTAGCCGACACAGTCGTTGCTGGAAGCGTTGCGCCCAAGCTAACCAACGCAACCACGGCAATTGCCAGTTGCTTTAAGCATCGATGCTTTACCATATGTATTGTCTCCAATAAAAATAGATGATTAATCTCTTACTTTTTCATCTTAGCATTAAGACTTCTTGCAAACAATAAACACTCAGCATATATTTCTCAATGACTATCAATAGCATGAATTTTCGACAAACAAAAGGTTGTTTTTTTGTCGAAAAAAGGTGAAAATACGCGACCACAGTTACTTTAAAAAACGCTTGCCATCAAGTGCACTTTAGGAGCTCTATAGTGAAATTATTCAAAGGACGCCAAAATAGGGAAAAATAATGAGGTAGTAACTTCTCAAGATTCGAGAATTTACTACCTCATTTTCTTATGGAATCCAAGTTGTGTCCCGGACTCTCATCATTTAAGACAACCTAATTTTATTTATTTTTCCGTCTGATCCCCACTAAGCCTAGCAGCGATCCCAGCAGAACAACTAGCCCCCACACTCCGGCAGAGCGGTGTTGCTCGTTCGTTTGCGGTAAGGTCGCCTGAGCCGTATTGGTTGCCGGCTTGCGTGCGAGATTCATCGTCCCACTCGTTTCATTCTTAACGGGCGTCTTATCCGTAACAATCTGATCACCACTGCCACCATTGCCGGTTCCGGGCTTGATGACCGTTCCACCACCGTTGCCTTCATCAGCACCGGTATCGGGTTTCTGCGTATCCGGTGACTCAGTGTCAGGCGCTTCCGGATCGACTTGGTCCCCATCGCCGTCCGTTTCGACCGGCGCATAAACATAAGTGACCGTGATGTCACGATCGCCCAAAGTTCCCGAGGCATTGGCAGGCGTCTCCACCAGCGTGTACCCTTCAACCGTTACGGGACTGGTCGTATAGGTTGCGCCCTGTTTACCTGTAAAGATTTTATCCGGCGCTACCGTCCGACCGTCCGCCGTCTGATAGTGAACCGTGACCGTCACATCTGTTGCTGGGTTAACCACCGGCGGATCAACGGGGTCTGTCTTCGACTCGTAGATGTAGTAGACATCCGTTGGTCCCTCAGCATACTTGCCAGTCGCATTATCCGGCGTCTTAGTGAGCGTGTAGCCCTCGATTTCAACCGCCTTGGTGGTGTAGTCGTCGCCCACAAAGCCATCGTCCAGAACCACATCCGCGGACAATGTTTTACCGCTTTTATCTTGGTAATGGGCCGTGACGGTTCCCCCCATATCACCAATCACGTAAGGCTGGATCACACCAACGTCGACACTGTAGCCACCTGGGAATTGGGTGGTAACCGCGCCCGTCAGATAGTAATTTTCTTCAAGCGGATCAATATTGTAGCCCGGATAACTGGTCATTCCTGGAATTTGATCCTTCATATCCGTGAAATACAAGCCACCGTTACCATCGGGCGTTGGCGTTCCACCGGACCAGTAGAGCTTGTAAAACAATTTAATCGCATTGCCAGAGCCAACAACCCGGTCTGGGTAAGCAATCCCACCACGTGCTTCGAGTGGGATGATTTCGCCCTTTTCGTTCTTAAACTGAAAAGCGAGGTGGGCCGTTCTCGTTTTGGCGTTAATCTTAACCGGCGGCAAGAAAACAATCTGGTTAGAAGCATTGAAGTTCTTGTAATTATGTCCGGCTAGCGGCGAAAAGTCTGCGATTGAGTTAAAGGCTAAATAGAGTTCCGTCACATTTGGCAAACCAGCCAATGGCGTGATATCACCGATCCGGTTGTGTTGTAAGTCAACCGAAGTCAGCTTCGTGAGATTTGCCAGTGGTGAAACATCCTCAATATCCCCATAGTACTTCTGGGTGGCGTAGTTAAAGTTAGTACCCATCGTAATCTGAGTCAGATTAACCGCGTATTGGAGTCCCTCAAGTGAAAATGGTTTCCGGTCGTTGTAAGTGTCGATCCCACCGGATAGACTGGACCCGTATACGGACAGACTCGTTAACAACGCCATATCATCCTTCGTGATGTCAGCGACACTGTTCCAGGTTTTTCCTGGATTCTGCCGCCGCAAATGAAGCAAAATGGCCTGCTGAAGCTTCTTATTCGGCATCCACTGATCGATGGTCTCGGTATCTCTGGCCAGCGTTTTAGGCGCGACTACCGGTGCCTGAACGGTTCTGGCCAGCTTTTGGACCCGCTTTTCCACCTGCACGGTCGTTTCTTTTGTCGGTTCGGTCGTGTCCTTTATCGGTGTCACGGGAGCTTCGGCTTGCTTTTGATCAGGCGTCTCGTTTTTGTTGTCTTCGTAAGCGTTTACATTTTCATCAGTCTTACTCGTGTTAGCCGGTTCTTGCTGCTGGGGTTGCTCGGACTGATCAGATGGTGCTACCTCGTCATCAGATGCTGCTGCAACATCCTCTGGCTGTGAATTTTCCACTGCCTCATCGTGGCTTGGCGTCGTCACTTCCTCCGAGTCAGTCTTTGGCTCTTGAACGGTCGTTTCAGCCTTTAATGTCACTTGCGTCGTATCCTCGGTCGTCTCCTTATTTTGAGTCGCCGAAGTTGGTTCATCGGCTGTGGTATCAGCGCGCGCGACTTGCGGTGCGGAAACGCCTAACGCCAAGGTTGCCGTCACGATTCCCGCAAAAATCCAGGTTTTCCCTTTTTTATACATTTTGTAGTGAACTTTTTTATTTTCAGAATGAAGCATCATAAGCCCTCCTCAAATGATCCTCACCTTGAGTTATAACCGCATGAATGGTTGTCATCGTCTGTCTTAATTCCGGTTAATTATGTTACCTGACCATAACTTCATTATAACGAATTTTATCTATAAAATCCATCATATACTTAAAACCATTTATTAACCAATCTATTCACTTGTGGTTATCTCTGGACAGCTGACAGTTTTTCCTTAAATACCGGTATAAAAGGCATTAGTAAGTTGGGTTTAGTAAGCGAATATAAAATATTTTTCTCTGCAAGCGAAAATTATCACATGTTACATTGACCTTGTTTTGGGCGAATAAGCCAGCAACTAATTTGTTTTTTTATTATAAAATCAGCCTATAAAAAATGCCCTGTAAGCGCACCTGGAGGGGCAACTTACCGGACACTCTGAAGTTAAAACGGTCTCTTATCACCTGACGTGGTGAAAAAGCATCGGCACTTATCGTTCTACAGACGTGCAGGCCGTTACAATACAAAAACAGGCTCACCACAATCAGTGAGCCTGTTTTGATCTGCTTAACAACTCAATTTCAAACGCCAAACCCTAGTGAATCACAACCTTCATCCCGTAAGGCACGTTGTTGTAAACCCACTTGGCATCAGATACCGACAACCGAACGCAGCCATGAGAGGCGGCATTCTTGCCGAGCTCCTCGGCTTCGCTCTTGATGAACTTGCCATTTTGGTCGGTTGGGACACTGTGGAAGAGATAAATCCCATGATCCTTCCAAGAGACCCAGTATTTGGCCCCTTCACCAGACGACTGATTGTAGAAGAACTTTCCGCGTTCAGCCTGAATGTAAAAGGTGCCGTGAGGGGTGCCATTTTCCTTGCCCGTCCCCGTAGAACAGTACATGGTGTAGAGCACCCGATTACCGTCTTTAATGTAGACCCGCTGCTTGCTGGTATTCACATCCAGCCAAGCCTTCGGGTGGTTCTTTAAGTTCGGATAGGCTTTATCTTCAGAAGGCGCGCGCCAATTAATCTTTTTGACGACGGCCTTTTTAGGCGTCGCGGTCTTCGTGGTTTGTGTCGTCGCCGCTTTGTCGGCCGACGAATGTTGGATAACGCGATTGATTCCCAATCCCGCCACGACCACTAAGATCACAATCACCACTAGTTGTCTGAAACGTCTCATGTCTTTCCGTCCCTTTCTCCTGATATTTACTCCACCGTCAACTGTAACGGATTTTGCCGGAAAAGGGAACGGTTTTTACCGAAACGTAATCTTCCCGCAACTTTAGTTCTGAGTATTTTTCAAACTCAGCTTCTCAACGTTTAAAATCTTATCGACTAAACCGGTGTAGAAACTCGCCTCATGGCTGACAATAATCGCATTTCCCGGAAAGTTTGCGATGGCTTCCTTCAAAGCCTGCTTAGTCTCGTCATCCAAATGGTTCGTGGGTTCATCCATAATTAAGAAGTTAGCGGGTTCAAATTCCATCATGGCGAGCTTGACCTTAGTCTGTTCCCCACCGGAGAGTTCCCCGATCGGCTTCATGGCATTGGCCGAATCCAGCCCACACTTCGACAACTTGGTCCGAATGGCCTTTTGCGGTAGCTTTTCGTACTTGGCCTGGATGATCTGCAGAGGGGTCTGCCGATTGTTATCCCAAACTAAATCCTGGCTAAAGTAGCTGATCCGCGCGGATGGTGAAAATGAGGCTTCCCCACCCTTGGCCTTGATAAGACCCAAGATTGACTTAATCAGCGTCGATTTCCCGACCCCGTTAAACCCAGTCAAACCGACTTTTTGGTCGGTCGTCACGGAGAACGTGACGGGCTTCAACAGTGGCCGATCGTAACCCACGGACAGTTCATCCACGACCAGGGCGTTTTGTGAGCCCGTTTCCTGGTAGGGGAAGTCAAAGTGCGCTTGAATATTCGTCGAAGGTGGATCGACCCGGTCCAGCCGGTTCAGCATCTTTTCCCGTGACTTGGCCATGGTTGACTTGGAACCGGCCTTGTTCTTACGAATAAAGCGTTCGGCCTTTTCAATGACCACCTGTTGCTTGTCAAATTCACGTTGCTGGGCTTTTTCCTTCTCACCCCGTTGCCGCATGGCTTGCTTGAAGTTCCCCCGGTACTTGGTGATCTGACCAAACGCCACGTTAATGATACAGTTCGTCACGTCTTGTAAGAAGTCATAATCATGGGAAACGATCAACGCGGCCCCGTCGAAGCTATTGAGATAATCCTCAAGCCACTCGATGTGCGCCGTATCCAAGTAGTTGGTCGGTTCATCGAGTAAGATCACGTCCGGCGTCTCCAATAGCAGTTTTGCCAGAATAATCTTAGACCGTTGGCCCCCAGACATCTTGGCAACCTCGTGGTCACGACCCATATCATTGAGTCCTAACCCGGAAATCACCCGTTCAATCTCGGTTTCAACGTCGTAAAAGTTTCGCGCGTCTAACTCCTCTTGAATCCGGCCGGCCCGCTCCAGGAGCTTGTCATCCATGCTCTCGGCGTATTCCGTGTAGAGAGCCGTCATCCGGTCGTTCATCTCGTATAAGTCCGCGTAGGCCGTATGCAAGAAATCAATCAGCGTCATCCCCGCTGGAATATCGGCGTATTGGTCCAAGTAGCCCACGTGAGTCTTCTTCTGCCACTTCACTGATCCCGTCAGTGGTAGCTCCTGACCCGTAATAATCTTGATTAAGGTTGACTTACCGACCCCGTTTTGCCCAACGACACCCATGTGTTCGCCTTTCTCCAGGGTAAAACTGGCCCCTTCATAGAGCTTCTTATCAGCAAAGCTCATACTGAGGTCGTCAACTTCTAGTAATGGCACGTGTATCCTTCCCTTCTTCTCTCATGCAAGAAAAAAGCCCCGACAACGTCAAGGCCTTTTCCCAAACGGTAATATATAAGTAGTAACTTACCACGAAACGCCCGGGTTCGTCAACTTCATGGCCTAGGGTCTTCGTTGAAAACTATGCTATAATAGTGAAAATTTACTGCGAAGGACTGAAGCTTTCATGAATATTAGAAACATTGATCACCTGACCCTTACCGTTAGTGATATTGAACGTTCCGTACGCTGGTACCACGAGGTCTTTGATCTCCCCATCATCGAATTTGACGATGGCCGGCGGGGCGTTAAGATCGGCAAACAAAAAATTAATTTTCAACAGAGCGACCAGCCCCACTTGCCCGTCGCTAAACACCCTACGGTCGGAGGCGCAGACTTCGCGATCATTGCGACCGATCCGCTCGCTAATATCCTCTCTCACCTGACGAACTACGCGGTTGAGATTGTGGACGGCCCCATTCCCAAGCAAGGCGCCCTTGGCCCAATGACCTCCGTTTACGTGCGCGACCCTGACGAAAACCTCATTGAAATTGGCAAGTATGATAAATAATCGGTACCACTTGCACTGACGACATCACATTGGAGGACTGCTTGAATGAATTCGTTGAACAAAGGCCTCAACTGGCTACTTAACTGGGTTCTACGTGACCTCAAGTGGCTGGGTTTTCTACTGTTATACCTCGTGGATAGCCTCTTTCTCGCATTGGCCACTCAACAGGCCAGCCACGGTAACGCCACGAACCGTTCGATTGGAATGATGCTGATCTACTCCGGCTTGCTACTGGGCTTCATCACCTGGCGCTACCAAAAACAGCTCCAGCAAAATAATCCGCGGCAATTCGGGCGCACGCCGTTTACGGGCAAGACCGTCAGTCAGTTGATTGGCTTCTTCTTTCTCATGCTGGCGATCCAGTATTCGTGGTCCATCCTCATTGCGACCCACATCCTGCCCAGCCCCGCTAACCAAACGGCCATCAACCAGCAGGTCACGCAACTTCCCTTCTGGAACCTGGCCTATGCCATCCTCTTGGCCCCGGTCATTGAGGAACTCATCTTTCGGGGAATCTTCCTGAATTACTTTTTCCGAAAATTGCAAGAACAAGTTAGCCACACAAAACAGCCCCAGGATATTCCGATAT
>NZ_AZFS01000059.1:96540-231320 GCF_001434395.1 Levilactobacillus hammesii DSM 16381 | reverse complement strand
TAATGCAAAAATGGTGTTGATGGATTTCTCTATCAACACCAAATATCATAGAACCCTTTTTTGTGGTCAGCTGATCGAATGAGACGGCTTGCGGGATGAACACGCCTGTTGCAGTAAAAGCAGAAGTGCAGCGGTAGGGTCATCTAAATAAGATAAACAGATCCATGGCTGAATTTGGGTTTCCCGGACGAAAAGAGACGTTAACGGCTAGCGCCTGTCAGAAAAACAGGTTGTATTGGCAGGCAACACGGACCGTGGCCCACCCAAAAGTCATGGATTTGTGAGCCATCGTCAATTTTTTACCCGTTTTTTCTAAAATCAAGCCATCGGTGACCGTGAAGATGACCGCCAATCCCGTTAAAATCGTCACACGGCAGCAAAGAAGCGCTCGAAAACCACCTTAATGTTTCGGCACCGTTAACCATGTTACAGTTTGTCATTTAACCTGGTTTTTCTTAACGCGGGTGTAACTCAGGAACAACGGCGGTGTAACGTCCACAGGTTATGATAGGTCTCGTTAAGTAATTGATAGACAGATGCTTCACTTAAATCAAAGGAGGACATTCATTTTTATGAATATCAAAAAAGTTTTAGTTTCTACTTTAGGTACTGCTGCAGTGTTAGGTGCTGGGTTATTTGCTGGCACCACTTCCGCTAACGCCGACGTCCGGGTAACGGTGAAGTCAGGAGATACTGTCGCAAAGATCGCTAACCAATACAAATCTAGTGTTTCTTCCATTGAAAGTGCCAACAACTTAAAGAACGTCAACTTAATTTACGTCGGTGAATCCTTAGTGGTTCCTGGTTCAACGAGCACGACTGCGACAACGCAGACCGCCCAAACGACCACCCCAAGTACGTCAACGACGACTACGCAGGCTAACACGGGCACTAGCAACTACAGCAACACGTCCGCAGCCAAGACCGGGACAACCAGCTCAGCTTCAACGAGCACGGCCTCAACGACCAGTTCTGACTCTTCTTCAGCCAAGGCTTGGATTGCCAACAAGGAATCTGGTGGCTCTTACTCAGCACGTAACGGCCAATATGTAGGTAAGTACCAATTGAGCGCATCATACTTGAACGGGGATTACTCTGCTGCCAACCAAGAAAAGGTTGCTAACAACTATGTTTCCTCCCGTTATGGGTCATGGTCAGCTGCTAAGGCCTTCTGGCAAGCAAACGGCTGGTACTAAGCCGAATTTAGCCTTACTAAAGGTGAGTTAATAAATTAAAAAAAGAAACGACGGTAAAACCTTTGCGGGTGGACCGTCGTTTTTGCGTCTCAAAAACCGCGAAAAATGGCGATTTTGACCCCATTCCTGTCAAAATGGGGTTGGCTGTCACCGTTTCGTAACATTCGGACAACTTTCCTGTAACTTAAGAACGTTATGCTATTCTTAACAAATTCGCTAGGAGGGACCACGTTGAAACTGAAATCACTGTTTATTATGATGTTAATGGTTGTTTCAATGGTCCTGCCTAGCGTTACCACCGTCGCGACAACGACGGCAGATGCCAGCGTGAAGTACGTTTGCACGCTGTCTAAGACGGAGAAGAAGGCCAAAGCCTGGATCGCTAACAAGGAATCTGGTGGCAATTACCGGGCTTCCAATGGCCGTTACTACGGGAAATATCAGTTGACGCGCTCATACTTAAAGGGCGATTACAGTAAGGCTAACCAAGAAAAGACGGCTGATAAGTACGCCCATAACCGTTATGGAAGCTGGACGCGGGCCAAGAGTCACTGGCTGTCCTATGGCTGGTTCTAAATTAAATTGAAATTTGTTTGTCCATCACTAGGTCATTGACTAGTGGTGGCTTTTTTATTGCGGAAAATGGAAAGGCCCACATGACAGTCAGTCGTGTGGGTCTTTTGGCATTAGTTGGCTAGAGGATTCCGTTTTAGAATTAAATGAAATTTCAGAATGATTAGCAGGTTGAACCCAATAATCATCGCGAGGATGAGTTCCCATGCGGTGTTGGTGGCAACATTTGTCGAAATGGCGGATCGGAGTAGCTGAATGAGGTAGGTCATGGGGAGCCAGGGATTGAGCCAGCGGGCAAATGGGCTGACCAAGACAGTCGGGTACAGACCACCGGAACTGGCGAGTTGTAAAACTAAGACAATGGAGATTAGCCAGGTACCAAAGCCGCCAAGCAGGATACGGAGACAGAAAATCAGGGACAAGAATAACAGGGCACCCAAAAGAATGGCGCAGAACAGGGCCGTTTGAGATTGAACTTGGAGATGATTGGCGAGTCGTAGCACGCCAAAGAGTAGACTGCTCTGAAGCAAGGCTACGACACTAATGATAGCGGCTTTGCTTCCCCACCAGGTGATCGCAAGCTGGGGCTTACGATGAAAATCGCCGGCGTTATACATGGTTCCTAGGGCAATTCCGCCCACGTAGAGGCCGATGGCGATGGCAAAGGGCGCCATGCCAGTGCCATTATTAGGGACTTTGGCAATGTCGTGACTGACCGCGGTTACTGGTCGCGCCAGGGCTGCGGCATTGGCTGTATTCGGTTGAATCGTATGGAGACGATTATGAGCAGCCGTCAGTGAGTTGGTTAAGACGGTTGTGCCGTCATAGAGCTGCGTGAGTCCCTGATTCGTTGCGGTTAGTCCAGCCGTTAAGGGGACGATCGTCTGATGAGTACCGGCAATGGCTGACTGTAAGCGTTGAGTTCCTTGTTGCAGGCGTTGAACGCCATTGGCCAATTGGGCACTTCCAGTCGCGGCACGGTGAACCCCCGTTGTCGCACCCTGCAACGCGGTCATTAGAACCTGGCTATTCTGCTGGGTGACCTCTTGGGTGACTTTAGCGGTGATGTTGGTGGCGATACCCGCGGTTATTTTGGAAACAATGAAATTTTGACCGGAGTTCAGCGTGTTGTGTAGCTTCATCGTCTGGGGATGTGGACCCAGTAACGTTGTTGCGTTGTGGGAAAAATCTGTGGGAATCGTGACAATTAGATAAATAGCGCCAGTTTGTAACCGTCGATGGGCGGTTTGTGCGGATAGTTGATGAAAGTCCAAATTTTTAGTTCGAATAAGATTGTGCGTCAGGTTGCGGCCAATGGCGACGGTGTGACCGTGGTCTGTGACGGGGCGATCATGGTTGACGATGGCCACGGGAATATCGTCAGTATGACCGTAAGTGTTCCACATGGATGAGAGATACAGGTAGCAGTAAATTGCGGGAATTAACGCAATCATGACTAGAACAACGAGAATCATTTTATGCTGTTTTAAAAAATGCCATTCGCTGGTTAACATTTGAATTCCACCCTTCAAATCGACATGTTGTTGATTGAACAGTCATAGACTACGAGTCCTTTGAACGCTTGACAATCAACAATTGGGGGTCATTTGTTGGGGTGATGAAGCCAAATATCGTCCATTTGAGCGTGGACCTGCTCGTGATAGGCGTAGTGACATAACCAACGACAGAAGTCATGAGACTGTTGATTGCGATTGTTCAAAAAAAGTTTTTAAATAGGATCTGAAATCAACAAACTGTCGAGGGGGAAATGCTGTGGAAACCAATGCTAAACGGTTAGAGACGGAAGTTAAGCTCCAACGGGCGTTTATTAAGTTGATGACGAGAACGGGGTTTGAACATGTGAGTGTGCAGGCTCTTACGCGAGAAGCGGGTATTAATCGGGGAACGTTTTACTTACACTACATCGATAAGTTTGATTTACTGGCCCACTATGAAGATGAGTTGGTCAATCAGATTCATACGATCTTTGAACGGTATCCTAAACCAACGGATCCGGTAGCAGAGGACATTACGGCAAATGCTTTTTGGCAATTATTTCATTATCTGTTTCGGCAGCGTGAATTGGCCGTGGTTCTACTGCAGAGTCCAGCCTCGCAGATGAGTGTACGGGTGAAACAACTGGTTGATGAGGTGATGGGACCAGTTACTGGCTACAATGAGGGAGTACCGGCAGGTTTTTCTCAGGCATTAGTCGCCCAGGGGGTGCTGGACTATATTGGATATTGGTTGACGCAAGCGACTAGTGTGACGCCGGATGAGGCCTACGTTATATTTAACCAAACGCGTGTCTTGTCACCACAACAGCTCTTGCACGGCGTGGCTAAAAGGTAGTCAAATCTTGTGCAACGTTTTGATTGTAAACGATTCCATAGTCCGATAAACTGTGAATTAACGACTGAATGGGAGGCGTATCATGGCAAAAGTGCTAGCAATTAATGCGGGAAGTTCGACGTTGAAGTGGCAGTTATTGGCAATGCCTGAAGAACAGGTGATTGCATCGGGGCTCGTGGATCGGCTGAATCTGCCGGGATCGATTTTTAAGGTTAAGCTGGCTAACGGTGAAAAATTCTCAGAGACTCAAGACAATATCACGAATAAGTTGGCTGCGGCAATGGTTTTGACACGGCTGAAATCTTACGGCATCTTAACGCACCTTAGTGAGATTACCGGAGTCGGCCACCGTATTGTTGCCGGCGGTGAGGTGTTTAAGGATTCCGCCGTCATCACGCCCACCGTTTTGGCCCAGATCAAGGCGCTCAAGGACTATGCGCCGTTACACAATCCCGTGCAAGCCTACTATATCGAGGTCTTTACGCAGCTGCTGCCCCGGGCGCGGCAAGTGGCGGTCTTTGACACGTCGCTGTATGCGCAAATGCCAGCGGTTAATTATCTGTATAGCGTTCCTTATGAGTACTATGAAAAATTTGGTGCGCGTAAGTATGGCGCTCACGGGACCAGTCATCGTTACGTTGCGGCGCGAACAGCGGAAATTTTAGGCCGCCCACTGACGGATTTGAAACTAATTACCCTACACTTAGGTTCCGGATCATCTATCACGGCGTTTGACCATGGTCGGGCGTTGGACACGTCTATGGGATTTACCCCGTTGGCGGGAGTCATGATGGGCACGCGCTCGGGTGATATTGATGCCTCATTGGTCGCATTCTTGGCGGAAAAATTACACAAGAGTATGCCAGAAATGATTACGATTTTAAATCACAAATCGGGTTTACTGGGTATTTCAGAGTTGTCGCCAGACCAGCGTGATCTGGAACAGACGCAAGGGGAACGACCCAAGTCTAAGCTGGCTTTGGAGATGTTTGTCAATCGCGTGGTCCGCTATGTCGGAAGTTATATCGCTGAGTTGGGTGGTGTGGATGCACTCGTCTTCACGGCTGGCTCGGGTGAAAATGGCATTGAGATGCGTCAGGCCATTGCCGATGAGTTGGCTTACTTTGGGATTGCAATTGATCCAGCTAAAAATGATTTTCGCGGGCAAGAGCGGCTGATTAGCCCGGATGACGGTCGGGTAAAAGTGCTCGTGGTGCCAACTAATGAAGAATTGATGATTGCCCGGGATGTTGAACGACTGACACAGTCATAGAAGAAATTAAGGTGGTGCGCTGGCTAGCGGCCACCTTTTATCATGGGCGCAAATATCACCAATATTATCGTAACAGACGGTGTTTAGTTATACCTTAAGTAAGGGCTTAAACGTTGTTTTAACACTGTTTCGATTGTGTAAAGACCGTGACAAAATGACATGTTATCGCCGCTTTATTAACGATTGGGTAACTTCCACCTAACGTTGCTGTGACCTTACCGCGGTAAGCTGTTACCAGTTAGAAAGGGAGGAACCTGATTGATGCTAATTAAGAAAGTAATGATCACGTCGTTAAGCGCCGCTACTGTACTGGCCGCAGGAATCGGCCTTTCTGGTATTACGGCCAATGCCAGCACTGGCGGTGGCCAACCGCAGGGACAAACAACCACTAGTCACTATCGTGAGCAACCCCAAACGTCAATCGATAATTCTTACCGGTTGTCGCGAGCGGCCCAGACAGGGACAACCGTAACTACGTCCAGCACATCGACTAGTCAAGCGACCGGTGCGACGATCACAGAGGCCCAATTTGAATCGCAAGGGGTCGTTTATCTGAATGGTAATAAGTGGACCTACTATTCTGGAAGCACAACGGCTGATGGCACCAGTATTAGTGCCAATGGCCTTGATCCCAATGGGTACCGGGTCGTTGCCGCACCGTCAAATGTTGCTTTTGGAACCAAGATCATGACGCCATTAGGCATGGGTGTCGTGCATGACCGGGGAACGGCCATCACCGGGAACCACTATGATGTTGTGATTCAGTAAGTCAGTCTAATTTTAGAAAAGAACCCCCATACCATAATTTTAGAAAAGAACCCCCATACCATGATGCGGACTGAGAGCCGGGCTGGTACGGGGGTTTTGCCTTGGGGGTGGCATAGTCATAGCTTAACGGATTGGCGAGCTAAATACGACAACAATTTGATTATTCTTTTTGGCGGTTTAGCCGTTAATGACGCTGAACAAATAGTGGGTTGAAAGTGGGATCAAGCGACAAGTTTGCTAATTTTAAAGTATAAATAACATTATGAATAGTTAATGCTTGCTATTTGCGGTGGAATTCCGTATTCTGAGTTTTAAGAAAGCGGCGTAAGAAAAAACGAGACCTAAATTGAGAAGGCCTCGTTCCATTACCAGTTATTTAAGTTAGCTCATATGAAGATCCCGTTGTCGATAACCCCACCAACCGATGAAAATGAAGATGATGCTCAGAACGATCATCCAGCTAAAAGTCGACCATTCGACGTTGTGACTGGGAACCTTGTTCATCCAGCCGAGTGGTGCCAAGCGTTGCAGCCATTTTGGTAGTTTCAACATGCCCCCCATGTAGATGGTGATGAAGCCAATGCCCAAGTATAACCAGTTGAGCGTCCTGAGTCGTGGCCACCAGCCAATAAGGGCCGTAGCAATACCAAGGAAAACCAGAATAGCCGGAAGCTGTCCCCAGATGGCTTGCCAGAATTCAAAGCGAGTTAGACCATCTTTAGGATGACTTAAGGTGGCATTGCCGACCAGAATTAAGCTGCTAACGGCGACACCAAAAGCCACGATACTGCTTAATAGACCAGTGCAGAGGTAACTGAAGAAGAGTCTTGTCCGGGAAAGCGGACGCGCATACAGGGATTCCAGCCAACCATTTGTTTCGTCGCTGTAAAGTTTGTAGATAAGCTGCATACCAGGAATCGTGGCCAGAGCGGCCATCAGGATAACAAGCGTTGACGTGAAGCTCACCAGCATGGCGTGATTGGCTTCATGGATAACGTTTGAGCCGAAGACCTGTTGCATGGTGGGATTCGTTTTTAACATATCCCCGATACTGTTGTAGATGCTGCCATAAGTCATCGCCAGAATAGCTAAACCGATGATCCAGCCGATAATGACGTTGTGTTCACGACGCCAAAGTAGGGACGCGGGGCCACGCAGAAAACTGGAAGCGGTGCGCCGTCCAGGACGGGTAGCGAGGGCCCCTGCATTTAAGTCGCGGTGAAGATTAATCGTTGCGGCCAGCAGATAGAGAATGAGGGCAGTTGCTAAGGACAGGAAAATAGGGAGCCAATTGGGATGATAGTAAGGTGAGATTTTTTCCACCCAGCCCAGCGGAGACCACCAGGTGTAATCGGGATTCTGAACATCGGTCATCATCCGAACGACGTAGGCTAGGCCAAATAGTCCGTAGGCTAAGCCGGTTGCGCTGGCAGAATGATCAGCAAGTTGTGCCGTCACTAAGCCTAGAATACCGAAGCCCAGACTGGTGGCGGCTAAACCAATAGCAACGGCCCAGTTTCCTTCAGTGGTGATCCCGTGCATGTTGGAAAATCCTAAGCCAACGCCATACAGGATGGCGATGAAACTGTTGATGATGACTAGCTCTAGGGCTGCCGCCGTCAGTGGGGCCAGTTGACCGACCGCCCGTGAACGGACGAGTTCCGTAATACCTTGGTCCTCTTCCCCACGAGTTGCGTGAACGCCCAGCATGATATTCATCACGATCTGGGTAATGGCCATGAATACGACCATTTCAGTCGAAAATATTTGTGCCGTTGAGGGATTGTTAGTGAATTTGAAGGCACCGAGTAGCGCCACCATGGCGGGACTCTTTAACGTGCCTTTAATCGCGGCAATCTCGTGTGGCGTACCGAAGATATCAGTGAATTTAAAGGCGACACCGACCATCAATCCGGCAAGAATGAGCACCCAAATGAGAATGCGCAAGCGGTCGCGGCGCAGTGCGAGCCCGGTTAGGCGACCAGTGCGGGCAAAACGTGATGTCATGTCCCTCACTCCTTTTCTGTCGTGTAGTAGTGCATGAAGAGGTCTTCCAAGGTTGGGGGCGTGCTCTGCAAGGCCATGATGTGGTGCTCAGTGAGTGTCGCCATGACTGCAGGTAGAGACTTCGCCTCAACTGAGAATTGCCACTCGTTCGGGTGTTGCCCGGGTTCGGCATTATGAACACCGGCCAGCTGAGTCACATCCAGTGCCGTTTGTAAGGTGACGGTGATGACGGTTCGCGTCAGGTGGCGCATTTCTTCTAAGCTACCCGTTTCGATGATACTGCCCTCACGGATAATGGCGATCCGATCGCACATGCGCTCGACTTCGGAAAGAATATGACTGGAAAGAAGGACGGCTTTACCCTGTTGTTTAAGGGCCAATACGGCTAATTGAAATTGGCGCTCGTTCAACGGATCGAGTCCGGAAGTGGGTTCATCAAAGATGTAGAAATCAGCGTTTTGAGAGAGGGCGGCAATTAAGGCAACTTTTTGGCGGTTTCCTTTAGAGTAAGTCCGGGCCTTTTTGGTCGGGTCGAGTCCGAATTGCGTGATTAAGTCGTCTGTTCGTTGGGAATGTTGAGAGCCGTTCATCTTGAGCAACAAATCAATAATTTCGCCACCAGTCAAGTTAGGCCAGAGATAAACATCGCCAGGAACGTAAGCCAGTCGTTGGTGAATGGCGACGCTATCGTGCCAAACGTCCTGACCAAAGATGGTGGCATCGCCGCCAGTGGCGCGGATCAGACCGAGCAAAACGCGAATGGTCGTTGACTTGCCGGCGCCGTTGGGGCCAATGAAACCAAAGACCTCGCCAGCATTAACACTGAACGTAATATCCTTTAAGGCTTGAAAATGGCCGAATTTTTTTTGAAGATGGTTAATTTGTAATATTGGATTTGTGGTCATCTGAAATCCCTCCTTACGGTTATCTAAATCGCTATCATCGTAAGCCCCCGGCTAATGGAAGTCAACAAAAAGTGAACTATTTTTATTAAATAGTTCACCAAAGCTAAAAACGCTTGGTAAATGAGATATGATAGAATAAGTGACGGAAGTTTTAAATCTAAAGGTGGCGAAGGGTATGGCGACGAATCAGCAGCGACGTAAGCATCAGCGGCAAAATATTCTCCGTGCCGCGACCAAACTGTTTATGCGCGATGGCTACAAAGTGACGCACATCAAGGCTGTTGCGGCCGAGGCAGGGGTTTCCCAGGTGACCCTCTACAAGTATTTTGATAGTAAGCTTGCCTTGGGACACCAAGTTGTGTTAGATATGATTACGACTGGTTACGCTGATTATCAAAAAATGGTCGATGATCATTCGCGTTCGTTTCGGGAGCTCATTCAGTTGATGATTACGACTAAGACGGGTTATGCGGTTGAGATGAGCGATGACTTTTACCAGTTCGTGGCCGATGATATGCGGGGCGCTTTGGGGAACGATGAAGCGCAACGTCTCTATCAAGCCGGCAAAGAGAAGTTTTGGGATGGTGTGATTGCGCGGGGGCGTGCTGCGGGGATGATTAGTCCGATGCTTTCCGATGAAGCCCTGATGATGTATTTGGACATGTACGTTCAATACTTCAGTGCGCCGACCAGTCATCCGCTGATTGGTGAGGCCGCCGCTTACAAACGCTATGCCGATCAACTGATGCACTTGTTTTTTTATGGATTTATTGGCGATCCACCGCAAAGTGATGAAGATTCAACAAAGGAGCAGACAAACTAATATGACAGAAACAGAGATTTTAGCCGCCGTTCAACAATTTTCTAAGTCCAAAATGGGTGACGATGAAACGGGACATGGGTTCGATCACATCCAACGTGTGGTTGGCCTGGCCGATCGCTTAGTGCAACAGTATCCTGAAGCCGATCGCGTCTTAACGGTAACCGCGGCCTATCTTCACGATGTGATTGATGAAAAGCTAGTGGCCGATACCGCGCAAGCCAGCAAGGAAGTGCGTTACTTCTTAGCCCAACAGAGCTTTACCACGGACCAGATTGAGACGATCTTTTTGATTATGGATAACATGTCTTATCATAAGACGTTGGATGGAACGGCGAAGCCCCTGCCATTGGAGGGCAAGATTGTCCAAGATGCCGATCGACTGGATGCCATTGGCGCTATTGGTATCTCACGTGCGATCTATTTTGGGGGGCACTTTGGCGAAAAAATTTACGATCCCGCCATTCAACCGCGCACTGAAATGACGCATGCGGAGTATCGTAATCTTAACAATGAAACGATTATTAACCACTTTTACGAAAAATTGCTGACATTGAAGGATTTAATGAATACTGAGGCAGCTAAAAAAATGGCTGAACACCGGCAACAGGTCATGTTAGACTTTTTAGCAGAATATAAAGCGGAATGGAACGCGAAGGCATAGGCTTTCGCGTTTTTATTTGCCGGCAAGTCAAAGTTAGGGATTTAAAGATTCTGTGGCAAGTGATATACTGTGACTGTACGCAATGTTCACGTTAACATTTTATACATATTAAAATGGTAGCGCTAACTTTATTGATGTGCATAACTAATGTACTAGATATTTGAGTTTGGCAAAATATTTTCAAAAGGCGACAAACTTTACAATTTCGCTTAAGTCACTGGTGTTCCTAAGCTGAGGTCGATTTTAGACGAAGAATAAAGGTTGACAATTTCTGATAATATTGTATTATGAAATCGGTTACACTGTCATACTAGTATATTAGTTGGGCGGTGCTGATTGTTCGACCATTAGTTGAATTTAACAGTTCGATACTTTGACAATACGAAAGGGCGGTTTCAGATGGTTAAACTAACGGATGATTACTTAAACAACAAGGCGGCTTTTGCAGCGGCCGGGATTACGGTTCCTACTTATGATCAAGACAAGTTGCGGACAGCAACAAATGAACACCCACGTTGGGTTCACTTTGGTGGGGGGAACTTGTTCCGTGCGTTCCACGCAGCCATTGCGAACACTTTAATTGAAAAAGGCGAATTAGATTCTGGGGTTATCGTGGCTGATACTTACGACAATTCTGTTGTTGATGGTGTTTACAAGCCATTTAATGACCGGGTTTTACGTGTTATCACTAAAGCCGATGGGAATTTTGACAAAGAATTATTTGCATCAGTTACGGAATCACTCTTCGCTACCCCAGCGCGCGAAGCTGATTGGAAACGGATGCAAGAAATCTTCAAGGCACCTTCACTGCAAGTGGTTTCCTTCTCAATCACTGAAAAGGGCTACAACTTAAAGACGGTTGCTGGTGACTTGAATGACTTAACCAAGGCTGACTTGGCTGCTGGTCCTGCCGCTCCTAAGGGGAACATGGCTGGTTTAGTTGCCTTACTGTTAGGTCGTTTCCAAAATGGTGCAACGCCATTAACGTTGATGAGTACCGATAACTTCTCCAACAACGGGGACAAGTTAAAGGACAGTGTCTTGACGATTGCCAAGGGCTGGAAAGAAAATGGCTTTGTGGGCCAAGACTTCTTAGACTACTTACAAGACAGCAAGAAGATCAGTTTCCCACTGTCCATGATCGACCGGATTACGCCAAATCCTTCTGAAGCCGTTAGTGCTAAGTTGAAGGACTCAGGCTTTGAAGATTACACGATCATTCACACGCCTAAGCACACCAACATTGCCCCATTCACCAACACTGAAGAAGTTCACTACTTAGTTGTAGAAGACAACTTCCCTAATGGTCGGCCAAAGTTTGAAGATGCCGGTGTTATTATGACTGATCGTAAGACGGTTGGCGAAGCAGATGAAATGAAAGTTACCACCTGCTTGAACCCACTGCACACGTCATTGGCTATCTTTGGTAGCGTTCTGCAATTCAAGTCAATTTCTGACGAATTACAAAATGATGACCTGGTTGGCGTTATCAAGCAAATTGGTTACGTTGAAGGCTTACCAGTTGTGACGGATCCTAAGGTTATCAACCCTAAGGAATTCATCGACCAATTGGTTACCAAGCGTTTGCCTAACCCATACATTCCTGATACACCACAACGGATTGCTACCGATACGTCACAGAAGATCCCAGTTCGTTACGGGGTAACGATCAAGCAATACGTTGACCGCGATGGCTTCGATCCTTCGACTTTGGAATTCATCCCATTGACGATTGCCGGCTGGTTCCGTTACTTGATGGCAGTTAACGATGAGGGTGAAGCCTTCGAACCAAGTCCAGATCCAATGATGGACGACTTGAAGAAGTATGTTGGTGACATCAAGTTGGGCGAACCAACCGATGTTCACGCACACTTGAAGGACATCTTGACGAACAAGGCTATCTTTGGTCAAGACCTCTACGCAGTTGGTTTGGGTGAAAAGGTTGAAAACTACTTCAGTCAAATGATTGCTGGTAAGGGTGCTATCGTTAAGACCATCGAAGATGCCTTAGCAAAGCACGCAAAGTAAACCATAAAAATTGTCGGTCGTCGCTTAGAATTTATGAGGAGTGAGAAGTTTATGATCACCATTCAAAACAGTCGCTTTCGGGTTGCGATTAATGAAGTTGGAGCCGAGTTAACCCATTTTGTGGATCAGACTACAGGTCGTGATTTAATGTGGAACAATGATCTCTGGCCAAAGCATGCGCCGGTATTATTCCCGGCAATTGGTCGTTCAAACGAAGACAGCTACTTGATTGATGGCCAAAAGTTCGACATGCCTCAACACGGCTTTGTCAGCGGCTTAACGTTTGCCGTTGCCAATCAGACTGACTCAGCAGTGACTTTGTCAGCCCGTGCTGATGACGACACGAAAAAAATGTATCCCTTTGATTTCGAACTGCAAGTGACCTTTAGCTTAACGGCTGACGGCTTGAACCTGAAGTTTGATGTCAAGAACCATGATACTAAGGATCTTTCCTTCTCCTTAGGGTCTCACCCAGCATTCAACGTGCCATTCTCAGATGGCGAACAGTTTACGGATTACCAAGTGGCCTTAACGCCGGCACCACAAGACTTAACCCACTTTGAGATCGTAAAAACGCCAAATCCATTCCGGAGCGGCAAGAGCTTGCCTGTCAAGAATGAAAATGGCGTGATTGATTTGAACTATCCGATGTTTGACGATGGTTTGATCATTCTGAGTGCCCCAGGTTTGGAACACGTTACGCTGCGGTCTAAGACCAGTGGCAAGTCCATTACGTTAGACGTGAAGGACTTTGACTACGTGACCCTGTGGACCAAGGAAGGTGCCAATGCACCATTCCTGTGTATCGAACCATTCAATGGTCTGCCAGATGTTTCCGGCGACCTGCGTGAGCTGAAGAGTAAGGAAGGGAACCACCATGTGGCTGCCGGCCAGACTGAAACCATGGCTTACGACATCCACGTTAAAGACTAATCCTGCCGATTGTAAGCGGTAATCTTACCGCTGAATTGGTGCTCGTCAACGGCCTGTGCTTCTAAGGTGGTAATCCCACCATTGACCGGGAAGTTGGTGAGGGCGTCAAAGTCAGGACCATACCGCAGCACCAGCGAGCGAATCAAGGTGCCATGAGTGACCACGAGTAGCCGGTCGCCATCGTGGGCTTCAGTGAGTAACTCCTGAATACCACGGTCGACGCGGCTACTGAACGTGGCACCATCCTCAGACAGGTGGCGGGGGTCCGCAGCATGCATGGCGTCTCGTGCGGCGTCAAATGAGTATTTCTGGATGATCTCGGCTTGCGTCCGACAGCCCAGCTGTTGGTGCTCGCCGACTTCAATCCAGGCCTGGTGAAAGTCCAAGCCTTCATAGGAACCGAAGAAGACTTCACGAAAATCTTCGTGTTGTTCCGGTTCCGCTTGAAGAAACCGATTCGGCTGAATGATATGTTTAGCGGTATCGATGGCGCGTTTGAGGTCGGATGAATGGTAGCTTTGATAGTGAGTATTCTTGAGCAACTGGCCGACTTGATCGGCCGTTGCGATTCCATTCGCCGTGAGTGGTGAATCAGCCCAGCCCTGGAGTTTATCCATGGTGTTGAAGATGGTTTGCCCGTGACGGACGAAATCAATGGTAATTGTTTTCATAAAGAAGTAGCCTCCTAACAAGATGTCTATTGACATTATACGCATATTTAGGGAGCGCTAGGTGTAAGATTGAATTTGAATTTAATTATTTTGGAGGTTTTTGGAAAATGGCACAATATAAAATTGCGGTGGTTAACTCAAGTAGTTTTGGACAAGTCTTCAAGGAACACTGGCAACAAATCGAAGAAATCGGTGAAGTTAAGCGGTTCATGCTGCCTACTGACATCGATGGTAAGTCATTAGCCAAGGAATTAAATGGCTACAACATTATCATTGCTTCCGTTACGCCAATGTTTAACAAGGAATTCTTTGACAACAAGGACGAAACCTTACTGATTTCTCGTCACGGTATCGGCTTCAACAACGTTGATATCAAAGCTGCCAAGGAACATGGGACTAAGGTTGCTATCGTGCCACAACTGGTTGAACGGGACTCCGTTGCTGAAAACGAATTGGCTAACTTGATGACGTTAGTTCGTCGGACGGTTCAATCCGCAGAACGCGAACGGGATGACCGTTACGAAGACCGTGCCGAATTCATGGGTAATGAATTATCTGGCAAGACCTTCGGGGTTATCGGCTGTGGGAACATTGGTAGCCGGGTTGCAGAATTATTCAGTGTATTTGGTGGCCCAATCTTGGTTAACGACCCAGATCCTAAGGCACCAGCTGGCTGGTTAAAGAGCCACAACGTTGAACGCGTTGACTTGGATACGCTGTTGGAAAAGGCCGACTACATCTCATTGAACGCTTCTTTGAACGACGGTAACTACCATTTGATCGACGCTAAGAAGATCGCCAAGATGAAGAAGGGTGTTTACCTGTGCAACAACGCACGTGGGGCCCTCATTGACGAGACTGCTCTCTTAGACGGAATCAAGTCTGGTAAGGTTGCTGGCTATGCTGCCGATGCTGTTGAAGTTGAACCAGTTCGGGCAACTTCACCATTACTGCAAAACGACCGCGTATTATTGACGCCACATACCTCCGCTTACACCTACGAATGCCTTCACGGGATGGGTGAAAAGTGTGTCAGCGATGTGAAGAATATTGTTGCCAACAAGCCGTTGGTTCGTGAATTAACAAGTACTTTAGCCTAGTAAACAGGCCGAACGGGACCATGTGCTGCTAATTGGGGGCACGTGGCCCCGTTTATATCCTAACGCCGCACACTGTGTACGCTGTTTTTCGCCTCTGACGGTTGGAAATTCCACCCTGTGGGGCACACTTGAAGCCAAAAAGCGGTCTTCAAGCTCGCTGCCAAGCCCCACTAAAACCGTGAGTCTTGACAGCGTCCCATGCTGTAAGACTGGCAGATCACCAGCCTAACAGCATCGACACTGGGTTCCATTTTCAACCGTCGCCGGCTACATGACAACAGTCAATGAGTGATAGCTGGAGGAAGTCAGACAGAACCCCGTGTCGGTGGACTTAGCTGGGGTTCTTTCCCAGCTTAGACCACGGCCAACTTTGAAACTCGGTTTTTTGAGGTTCAAAGTTGCCCTGAAGACCGCCTCTCAGGCTTCAGGTCTGCCTCACCGGGTGGCGTCTGGCTTCCGGAAGCGAAAAACTTAAGTAGACATTTCAAAAATCGCCAAAATAAAAGGAAGTTGAAAATTATGGATTATTTAATCGGAATTGACGTTGGTACCACGAGTACCAAAGCCGTACTGTACAACACTGATGGGGAAATCTTTGGCTATGCCAACAAGCTTTACCCCTTGATTCAAGACAACCCCGACATGGCTGAAGAAGATCCAGATGTGATCTTTGACGCCTCCGTTGAAGCCTTGAAGGAAGTTACGGCCAAGGCTGACCCTAAAGAAGGTAAAATCTTAGGGGTTTCCTGGTCAACGCAGCAACACAGCTTGGTTGGGATGGACAAGGACTACAAGCCAACGACGCGGGCCATTACGTGGGCTGACAACCGTTCTGAAAAGGTTGCTTCCAAGATGGCTGCCGATGGTAGTGGTTTGGAACTTTACAAGCGGACTGGTTTACCAACCCATCCAATGGGCGTGGTTTACAAGTTGCTATGGATCAAGGAACAACACCCAGATACCTACAAGAAGACCCAGTACTGGGTTGGTTTGAAGGAATACCTGTTGTACCGGTACTTTGGTCAACTTAAAGAAGAAACCAACATGGCTTCTACCACGGGTCTCTTCAACATCCACACCATGGACTGGGACGAAGAATCCATGAAGTTGACGGGGATTACGCGTGACCAATTGCCAGAACTCGTTGACACCACTTACCAGATGAAGGGCCTGCACCCAGAAATTGCCAAGGAAATTGGCTTCTCTGCTGATACGCCATTCATTATGGGTGGTACTGACGGGGCCCTCTCTGAAATCGGTCTGGGCGCTATTAACAAGGGTGAAGTGGCGGTTACCATCGGGACTTCCGGTGCTGTCCGGACCTTCGTTGACAAGCCACAAATCGACCCTAAAGGCCGGATTTACTGCTACCCAGTTATGCAAGGCAAGTGGATCATTGGTGGACCCGTGAACAACGGGGGAATTGTCTTCCGTTGGGTACGGGACAACCTCTTTGCACCTGAAAAGGCACAAGCCAAGAAGGAAGGTAAGGATCCATATGACTTACTGACTGAAATTGCTAGCAAGGTGCCAGCCGGTTCCGATGGCCTGATCTTCCACCCATTCTTAGGTGGCGAACGGGCCCCAATCTGGGATGGTAACGCCCGGGCTTCATACTTTGGTTTAACGCGGCAACACAACCGTTCTCACATGGTTCGGGCTGCCTTGGAAGGGATTGTTTACAACCTCTACACCGTTGAATTGGCGTTGAAGGAAGCCATGGAACCAACTGCTATTCTGGCTGCCGGGGGCTTTGCCCGCTCACCACTATGGCGTCAAATGTTGGCTGACATTTTCGAAGAACCTGTGACGATTCCAGAAGCCTTCGAAAGTGGTTGCCTGGGCGCCATGGTTATTGCTCAGATTAGTTTAGGCTTAGCGGACGACCTGTCAGTCGTTAAGAAGTTTATCGGGAAGATGAACACTTACAAGCCAAACCCAGAAACTTTCGAAAATTACCGCGAAATTATGCCAATTTACATTCGTTTGGGTCGGAAGTTACAAACTGAGTACGACAGTATCGCTGAATATCAACGGAAACGCGCACCAAAGGAATAAATTGTTAGTTTTGATGATTTATTTACAAAAACTGCTTGAAATTTGTAAAACTTTTTCATATAATAGAAAGCGTTAACTGATATATTACTTTTTTCAAGCAGAGAGGAACTTATACCATGAAGATTGGATTAGTTGGATTAGGTAAGATGGGTAGCAACTTAGCTCAAAACATGATGGACAACGGTCACGAAGTTGTTGGATTTGACTTGAACAAGGATTTTGTTAAAGAAGTTGCCGGATTCGGCGCAGAAGCTGCGACGTCACTGGACGACTTGCTTAGCAAGTTGCCTTCTCCTAAGGTTGTTTGGTTGATGTTGCCAGCTGGCAAGCCAACTGAATCAACTGTTGCCACGTTGACTGAGGTATTAAGTGCCGGCGATTACATCGTTGATGGTGGGAATTCCTTCTGGCAAAACTCCGTTGCGGATGCCAAGAAGGCCGAAGCCAAGGGCATTAACTTCTTCGATTGTGGGACCTCTGGTGGTCAATCTGGTGCCCGTCATGATGGGAACTTCATGATTGGTGGGACCAGTGCTGAAGCCTTTGAAACGCTGAAGCCAATCTTCGAAGGCATTGCTCAAGAAAATGGTTACCTTTACACCGGCGCTGCTGGTTCAGGTCACTACTTGAAGATGGTGCACAATGGTATTGAATACGGGATGATGGAAGCTATCGGTGAAGGGTTCGATGTTCTGGAACACAGTGACTTCGACTACGATAACGAAGCAGTTGCCCGTCTGTGGAACTCCGGTTCTGTCGTGCGTTCATGGCTCATGGAATTGGCTCAAGAAGCCTTCTCTAAGGATGCCAACCTTGAAGAAATTCGGGGAACGATGCACAGTTCTGGTGAAGGTAAGTGGACGTTACAAGAAGCCCTCAACCAAGAAGTTCCAGTTCCAGTTATCAGCTTAGCGTTGATGATGCGTTACCGTTCAATGGAAAACGATACCTTTACGGGTAAAGTTGTTTCGGCGTTACGGAATGGTTTTGGTGGCCATGCGGTCGACAAGATCAAGTAATTCTAAATTTTAATTCAACTCAAAAAACGAAAGCTCAGACGGTAAAAGGTCTGAGCTTTTTTGTACGTATTTTCGAAATGGTATGGTGGCGAAGAGCAGGCGGGGGATGGCTAGCTGATAGTCATTTAATGAAAGCAATATCCTAAAGATGATAAATTGGTTGCTAACCAGCAAACTGATATTTAAGTCTGTCCATTTGGGAAGGCCTAGTTTCAGGAAAAGTGGGCCTAGAAAGTCGTTTACGTGGTAAAAGACGGTGTAGCAGGTCACATTTCCACGATCATGGGGTTTCAAATTAATTTATTTTTCTAAAATATTACAATTAGCATTAATTGATAAATGCTGTTATATCAAGGCTGGTAACTGGTTTGGGGACGACTTTAGTCGGGTAATAGCGAAACATCCGTTGACAGCGCTTTCACTAACTAGTAAGATATGGGTGTTGGTAGAACTGGTATATTACTATTTCAATTGTCGGGTCCCTGACCCCTTAGTTGGGTGGTTGTATCAGGCAAGAACAGCTTTTTTGGACAAGGAGTGAGATTAATGAAGTTAAGCAGCAAGGTTCAGTCCGTGGAGAACTGCGGTGACTATTTAGCCATTAAGACTAATGGTGCCCAGTTTCAAGTTTACCTGCTGGATAATAACATTATCCGGATGCGGGGAACGTTCAAGGATGAATTTGCTCCGGAAGCATCATATGCTCTAGTCAAGACTGCGTGGGCAGACAAGACCGATGCGCTGATGGCGGGCGAACGGGAACGGGTAAAACCACTTCCACTAGACCTCCAAGAAAACGCAGACAGCTACTCAGTCTCCACGAAAAATCTAACCTTAACGATCAATCGTGATCCGTTTGGGTTTGAAATCCGTGACAAGGCAGGTAACGTTTTACATAAAGATTTGCCAAAACGCGCCTTCCTCCAAGACGACTTGGGTCGCTCGTACCATTACAGTACGATGGGTGATCATAACTTCTTCTATGGTTTCGGTGAAAAATCCGGGGAACTTAACAAGTTTAAGCGCCGGATGCGGATGCATAACACTGATTCTCTAGGATGGAATGCGGCCAAGTCTGATCCCCTTTACAAGATGATTCCGTTCTATATTGATTTCGATAGCGAAATGGATATTGCTTCGGGTCTCTACTACAATAATTCCAATGACTCGACGTTCGATATGGACAGTGAGCACAGTAATTATTGGCACCGTTACAGTTACTTTGAATGTGATGGTGGCGACTTGGATGTCTTCTTTATCGCCGGTCCAACCATTAAAGACGTGGTGAAGCACTACACGGATTTGACGGGGAAGACGGCGATGATGCCCAAGTCTTCGTTGGGTTACATGGGTTCAACCATGTACTACACGGAGCTGGACAAGGATGCCGACCAAGCCATTTTAGACTTTGTCGACACCTGCAAGAAGAACGATATTCCTTGCGACGGCTTCTTCATGTCTTCCGGTTATACGACCGGGGAAGACGGCAAGCGGTACGTCTTCAATTGGAATAAGGATCGGTTCCCAGATCCCCAAGATTTCGTCAATAAATTAAAGGAAAAGGGTGTTTTACTGGCACCAAACATCAAGCCAGGGATGCTGGTAACCCACCCATTAGCCAAGGACTTTGCCGATGCTGACGCCTATATCAAGACGCCGGATGGCAAGGACGACCAGGAAGACCAGTACTGGGGTGGCGCAGCGCACTTCGTTGACTTCACCAGTGAAAAGGGTCGGGCCACTTGGTCTAAATTTATGACCAAGCAGTTATTGTCATTAGGGATCACGAGTATCTGGAATGATAACAACGAATACGAAATTAATGAAACCAATGCCAAGGTGGATGCCGATGGTGTTCACGCAACGATTGGTGAGGTTAAGCCTATCATGCCAACCATGATGGCGAAGACCGCACAGCAGGCCATTGCGGACTATGATCCTAACGTACGGCCTTATCTGATCAATCGGGCCGGGTTTGCCGGGATTCAACGGTATGCCCAGACTTGGGCGGGTGACAACCGGACCAGTTGGACGAACGTGAAATATAACATTCCAACGATCTTAGGCATGGGCCTTTCCGGGGTTGCCAACCAAGGGTGTGACATTGGCGGATTCGATGGTCCAGCGCCAGAACCAGAACTATTCGTCCGGTGGGTCCAAAACGGGATCTTCCAGCCACGGTTCTCGATTCACTCTTCTAACGATGACAATACGGTCACGGAACCGTGGATGTACCCTAGCTACACCAAGTACATTCGCGATGCCATTCAGCTGCGTTACCAGTTGATTCCGTACTTCTACTCACTGTTGCATGAAGCATCGGTTACCGGTGCGCCAATCATGCGGCCACTCGTTTACGAATTCCAGAATGATCCGAAGACTTTCGAAGAAAGCTTTGAATTCATGCTAGGTTCATCATTACTCGTGGCTAACGTGGTTGATAAGGGCCAAACGACCAAGGAAGTTTACCTGCCAAAGGGTGCCGATTGGTATGATTTAACCACTTATCACTACTACAATGGGGGTCAAACCGTTGAGGTGCCGGTCGACTTGGGGAGCATTCCGATGTTCTTACGGACGGGGAGTATCATTCCTGAAAGTAAGGGCTTGATGAATATCCACAATGATACAGTTGAGAACTTGGACGTTTTAGTTGAACCGACAACGGCAAGTGACTTCCAGTTGTATGAAGATGATGGCAAGACCATGAGCTACAAGCAAGGGGACTTCTTGACCACGGACATTTCCGTTAAGCCAAGCAAGAACCAAACGTTAATTAACTTGCATAAGCAAGGGACTTACGATTCTAAGCTGAAGCGTTACACGTTCCGTGTTTGCTGCCCAGACATTGCGCCATTGACGATTGAACTGCAAGGTCAACCGTTGGCTCAATTCTTGAAGTTTGATAAGTTTAACGCCGCCACTGAAGGCTGGTTCTTCGATGGTGAAAAGCGTCAAGTGATCATTAAATTTAATAATGTAAGCGATTCAGACATTGCGTTGAGCATTGAATCCAGTGTGAAGGATTTAATCTCAATCTAAGCTAAGTATTTGCTATATTTGCGGCATCTCACTTTTTAAAATTATCTTGGCAAAAATTGCCGGAGGTTGGAAAAATGGATACACAAAAAACAAGTATTGATCGTTCAAAGCCGTTTGGTTGGGCTGACCGTTTTGGTTACGCCTTAGGAGATGTTGGGAACAACTTCTCATTCGCTGTTGTGAATACCTTCTTGATGATCTTCTACACCAATGTGTTGGGATTGTCAGGGGTGACCGTGGGACTCTTGTTCCTGATTGCCCGGTTTATTGATGCCATTGCTGATGTCACTGTTGGTCGGTTGGTCGACAGTAGTAAATTACACAAGAGTGGACGGTTCATTCCGTGGATTGCCCGCTTCAAGTATCCGCTACTGATCGCGACAATCTTGGTTTTTGTGCCATTCGTTAAAGACTTGGCCTTTCCTATCAAGATAACGTATGTCTTCATCACTTACTTACTCTGGGGGATCTTTTACTCCACGGTTAACATTCCTTACGGTTCCATGGCTTCTGCGTTGAGTGACTCGCCTAATGATAAGACGTCCTTATCCACTTGGCGGAGCCTGGGTTCGGCAACGGGGAGTGCCATCGTTAGTTTCGTTGTCCCTATCTTCATGTACGTGGGCGCGTCACAAAGAATCGATGGTATTCGTTTCTGGTTGGTTGCCTCAGTCATGGCCATTCTCGGCTTTGGTTGCTACATCCTGACCTGCAAGTTGCCGACTGAACGGGTTCGAACCCAACGAAGTGAGTCCGTGCCTTTGGGAACGGTTCTAAAGGATATGTTCACGGATCGGGCCTTAGTCATCCTGGTCGTCTTGGATATCATCTTGGTGATTAACCAAAACCTATCTGGGACTAACATTTCCTACCTATTTAATGACTATTTCAAAAACAGTAGTGCCATGTCCATTGCCTTGATCTTTAACTTTGCCACGGTATTATTGCTAGCGCCATTCGCCCAGTACTTCACCAAGAAGTTTGGTCGAAAGGAAGTTACGACAGTTTCACTGTTCTTTGCAAGTATTGTTTACGGTATCTTGGTATTTATCCACACCAGCAGTGCCATGGTTTACCTGGTCTTTCTCTTCTTTGGGAGTCTGGGGGCCGCCATGTTTAACCTGATGGTCTGGGCATTTATCACCGACGTGATTGATAACCAACAAGTCATGACGGGAATTCGTGAAGATGGGACGATCTACGGGGTGAACTCATTTGCCCGTAAGGTTGCCCAAGCCTTAGGTGGAAGCTTTGGGGCCTTCATGCTGACCATGATTGGCTACGTTTCCTCCACTTCCGGTGGGGCGGAACAATCTCAACAGGTTATCGACCGGATCTATTACTTGGCTTCTGGCATTCCAGCGGTCTGCTGTGGACTAGCTGCCTTGGTCATGCTGTTCTTCTACCCACTAAACAAGAAGCGAGTTGAATCTAACGCCGCCATCTTACGTGAAAAGAACGCGAAGAACTAATTTGGCCACTGTCATGGGGAATCTATCGATTAGGATGGATTCCGATGGCGATCAGTCGAAGTAATTTAAAAGTAATCACCAATAATTTTTAAAAAATTAAAGGAGACCTTTGAAATGGCTTTATTGAACGAAGACTTTTTACTCACTAATGAACCAGCTAAGAAATTGTTCCACGAACACGCAGAAAAGATGCCAATCATTGACTACCATTGTCACTTGGACCCTAAGGATATCTACGAAAACAAGAACTATCCTAACATCACTCGGATCTGGTTGAACGATGGTAACGCCGGTGACCACTACAAGTGGCGTCTGGAACGGGCTAACGGTGTTCCTGAAGAATTAATCACTGGTGACGGTGACGAATACCAAAAGTTCCTGGCATGGGCTAAGACCATCAACCGGGCAATCGGGAACCCACTCTACGAATGGACCCACCTGGAACTGAAGCGCTTCTTCGGTATCGACGAAGTCTTTAATGAAAAGAGTGCGCCAGCTATCTGGAAGAAAGCCAACGCCTTACTTCAAACTGACGACTTCAAGCCACGTAACTTAATCAAGAATGCGAACGTTAAGGTGGTCTGCACCACTGATGACCCAGCTTCTGACTTGCATTACCACAAGCTGTTGAAGGCTGAAGAAAAGGAAAATGGTTTCAAAGTCTTGCCTGCAATGCGTCCTGACAACTTGGTTCGGATCAACCAAGGAAATTACGGCGAATACATGGACAAGCTTAGCGACGTTTCTGGTGTTAAGATCACTGACTTGAAGTCATTGACCAAGGCCCTCGAACAACGTTTTACCTTCTTCGCTTCAATGGGTGGTAGCCTGTCTGACCACGGGTTGAACACGTTCCACTATGCCGAAGCCACCGACGACGAATTCAACGCCATCATGGCCAAGGCTCGTCAAGATAACCAAAGTTTGACTGACGATGAAATCAACAAGTATCAAACGACGCTGTTGAAGGTCTTAATGCGGTTGAACCAAAAGTTTGGTTGGACAATGCAATACCACATCAACGTGTTGCGTAACGCTAACGGCCCAATGTTCCGTAAGCTGGGTGCTGATACGGGTTGGGACTCCATGGGTTCACAACCAGGTATTGCCGGTGAAATGATGAAGCTGTTGAGTGCCATGTCCGAAGAAGACAGTATTCCTAAGACGATTCTTTACTCCACGAACCCTAATGACTGGATGGAATTGGCTACTGGGATGCAAAGCTTCCAAGGCGACGGTGTTCAGAAGTTACAATTAGGTTGTGCATGGTGGTTCAACGATACCCGTGATGGGATGCATGATCAATTGAACATCTTGGCCCAACAAAGCTTATTGCCTAACTTCGTGGGGATGCTGACCGATTCTCGGAGCTTCTTATCCTACACGCGGCATGAATACTTCCGTCGGGTTCTTTGCAACCTGATCGGTGAATGGGTCACGACTGGTCAAGTACCAGAAGACTACGACTACCTGGGCAAGATTGTTGAAGATATTTCTTACAACAACGCTCATGATTACTTTGGTTTCTTCGACAAGAAGGACTAAGGTCGCCTAAAAAATTAAGCCTGTCAGTGTGACTGGCCTCTAAAAAGCGACGGTTACTTTCCATTACGGAAGGTGACCGTCGCTTTTTGATTTTAAATAGGAAATACGGTGAAGGTACGTTCCCAAAGGTTAGATTGGCTGGCCTCGGCGGAAGGCCTGGTGGGAGCACCAGCCGAATTATTAATGAAAAAATGAAAACGTTATACTCCCATCAGTGAAAACAAGATGCAAGGTCAAGCTTCAAAAATATTGATTCGAAATGTAAATATTTCTGCCGGTAGCCAATATTTCTCGCTATACTGTTCTCGTTACCTCGAAAGGCGTTGATTACTCGGCGTATGGGGGATGAAAATTAATTCTGGGGAGAAAATAAATGACTAATAAAATGGCGAGAAAAATGCGTTACAAAATGTATAAGAAAGGCAAAAGTTGGGTAATTGCCGGTATCGTTAGCGGGTCACTTCTGTTTACTCTGGGTGTGACGGCCCAAGCGGCTGTGGAACCGGTAGATGCTGCGGCCGCAACGTCGGCAGTAGCAACGGAGCCAACGCCGGCGGAGGAGACGCCTGCAACACCGGCGACGACCAAACCAGCTACTGGGGAAACGACGGTACCAACAACGACTACCTCAGCGGCAACGGGCGTCACGCCTGATGCTGGCGATGTGACGGATACGGTGGCCATGACCAAGCCGACTGAGGGGGCAACGCCGGTGGTGACGGCTGAACCGACTGAACCGACGCCTAACACACCATCCGTCACGACAAGTGGTGATCGTGATGTTGCTGCTACAACCAAGCCAATGGCGGATGCCACGACGGTACCAACGACTGATCCAACGACTGACACAGCAGTGACAACGGCGGTGACTGCGCCGGACGATTTGCCGGCGGAAGTAATGGCGCCTGACCTGACTGTACCAACCACGAAGCCTGCTACGGCAGTTACGCCAGTTGATCCAGTCGTCTTGCCTGATGTTGCTGCCGTTGCGACCACGCGTCCGGCCGAAATCGCGACGAGCGTGGTTGAATTACCGACTGTGACTTTGGGCGCGGACGTTGCGACGGCGGCTACAGCGTTGGTTCAAAAGGAACTGACCCGGCCAGCCACGATGAACTTAGCGCATACGAAGGAAACCGCGATGATTGACATGTGGATGCCCAATAAGCGCCTTCAACAGCTGGTCTTGTTGACGTTGCAGAAGCTACGGGGTACTGACAAGACCTGGAACAGTGTCGCCGATATCACGCAAGAGGACATGGCGTTGCTTAAAAGCTTAAGCACGTCAGGTCATAAGGGCTTGGATACTTACATTGATGGTCAGACGGCCTACTCATTGGTTGGTTTGGAATACGCGGTCAACCTGACCTCCATTTCAATGGGGGGATCATTGAACTACGCACCAGGCGCCTTTTACGGTGATATTGAAGACTTAACGCCGATTGCCAATCTCCAACAGTTGACTGAAGTTGACTTCCAACACAACCGGATTAAGGATGTTACGCCATTAGCGAACTTGCAGAATCTTAAATCAGTTTACTTGGCGTACAATGCCATTCGCGACTTTTCACCACTGAATGGTAAATTTTCTTATACCAGTAATAGCAATTTCTCCTACACGGGGCAATTTATTATCCTGGATCCCGTAATGATCAGTGACAAGGATCGGGAAGGCCATCTCCAAGTGGCTTGTACCACGATTACAGGAGAAGTGGTGCAATTGACAGCGACGGCCGCGGTTGCCCAACCGATTTTCTTTGTTAACGGGGCCCACACCTACCACATCTACTTCACGGGGGGCAATCCTAAGCCGGATGGTCAAGGGGGGATCTACTACACCAATATTCAGGATCAGAAGCCAGGCGCGACTGCATGGCCAGGAGATGCGAGTGTAAATGTTGATCCGATGAAGGACTATTACTATCTGACAGGATCATATAAGCCAAGCGGGACCGTTGACTTTGCGGTTGTCCAACCTTATGCGATTGCGCAGAGTGCGGCCAGCGTAACGGTTCATCACGTGAATGAAAATGGTGAGACTATCGCACCGGATCAGACGTTGAAGCCGGGACTGGTGGGAGAAGCGTACACGACAGAACCCGCTAAGATCCCGAATTATGTCGTACAGGTCACACCGGAAAATGCAACGGGAACTTATGGTGAGACGGCTATCGACGTGACCTACGTTTACGCGGAGGAGGATGCTGATACGCAGGAACCAGGGAACCCAACGCCACCAACTGAGCCGGGCAACCCGACACCACCAACGAGTCCAGAAAATCCAGGCTCAGGTGATGGTGGTAGCACGACGACACCGGGACCGGACAATCCGGCACCTGAAGGTCCATCGACCGGGGATGATGGCTCGGGCACGCAACCGGGTGGTCAGAATCCAGGCACTGGCGATGACGGTGTCACGGAGGGGGATGAAGCCGATACCGTCACACCAGGAACGCCTGGTGATAACACCGGAGCAGGGACGACTGGCACTGGTACTGGTAGTAATGGTGGCACGAGTACGGGACAGGCAGCGGACGTTGTCACGACGCCGGGAGAAAGCCAGGAACACCACGCGGCGACGACCGTTACTGAAAGTGAGCCTGCGGGCGACCAAGTGCTCTCTGCAGGGATTGGCGCAGCGCTGTTGCCACAGACCAATGAAGAACGCCGCAGTCCGGTGGCGTGGGGCATGGCCTTACTGGCTAGCTTATTGGGCTTAACGAGTCTGAAGCGGCGGTCAAAGAATAAGGAATAAACAATACTGGCGCAGAGAAGCTGCCAGCACAGTCTCAAAATAAGTTATGGGGAAAAAGGTCAGACCAAAAACCACAGCCGTGTCCGGGGGGACATGCTGTGGTTTTTTGGTGTTTGTGGGTCTGAAAAAAGAAAATCCGATTGGTGGGGGGGTTACCATGGCTTGAAAAAAGATGAAAATTTGACTTGGTGAGGTCCATTTTCAGTGAGTGGACCATCGTATGAGCTAATTTTGGAATAATTTTCAGGTTATGGCTGGATTTTGTGAAAATAATGCTGAAAGCAGTCGGCGATAGGGGTATGATATTAATGCTGCTGTTTTTTGAGGGTTGACCTGATGAGGATTAACGTGAACATTTTCGGCAGGATAAAAAAGAAAATATTATGAGTGGGGTATGAGTTTATGCATTATTCTTTATTCGTTCGGTGCATTGCCGAATTGATTGGGACAGCCGTGATGGTTGCCCTAGGTAACGGTTCGGTTGCCAACGTTGAGTTAAAAGGGACCAAGGGCTACCACGGTGGCTGGATCCTGATTGGTTTTGGGTATGGGATCGGTGTGATGATTCCAGCCTTGATGTTTGCCACCATTTCTGGTGCGCAGATTAATCCGGCCATGACGGTCGCTATGGCCGTCACGGGGAATTTTCCTTGGCAAGAAGTGATTCCTTACATATTTGCCCAGACCGTGGGTGCGATCATTGGGCAGCTCGTCATTGTGCTGGCTTATAAGCCATACTATGATCGGACAACGGATACGGAGGCCATTTTGGGGACGTTCTCAACGATTGACGCTGCCAATAGCCAATTGAATGGGTTTATCAACGAATTTGTTGGAACCTTCCTGTTGGTGTTGGGCGCGGTCAGCATGACCGTGGATAAGATCGATCCCCGTGCTGATTTCATCGGTTTAGGCTTCTTGGTCATGTGTTTAGTGATTTCCTTTGGTGGCCCGACTGGACCTGCTCTGAACCCCGCCAGAGATATTGGACCTCGGTTGCTACATGCTATTTGGCCATTTCCTCATAAAGGCAGATCACAGTTCGCCTACAGTTGGGTGCCCATTGTTGCGCCAACGGCTGGGGCAATTGCGGCAGCCGTGCTCTATCAACAAGTATTTTAGAAAAAGCGTCAGCAACCAGACTGCGAAAAAACCAGCAGTCTGGTTTTTATTAGGGTCAATGAAGGGTTATTTTTCGTAAAATGGAAAAGTTATAGAGACTACGAAAATATGCTATCAGGAAAACGCTGTCAAAATTGAAAACAGATGAAAACGTTAACGATTACTCTATATAGGTTAAAATAGTTGGTGTTTTATCAAAATTGGTCTTGACCGATCATCCAATTCTTGGAAGAATCAATTGATTTTTAATTAACAAAATGTTATTCAATGTCTATAAGACGAAATAAAACTGTGTCATTAGTATGTTAGTAAAATGATAAGATATCAATTAAATTTACTAAAATTGAATGCCGCGGAAAGTCTGGTAATAAATGAGGTTTATCGTTTTACCTAAATGGTAGTAGTTTAGGTCTTCACAAAAAATCAAGGGAAAACCCGGAGGACCTGTGTTAAACTAATATACAAGTAAATTGACGGCGAAATAAGGAGGTGTAGTTGAGATGCAACAAATGACGAAGAATATGCGAAATGAGGCGTACTCTGAGCTTCGCTACCGGATTATGCATAATAAGTTTATCCCGGGACAGAAAATCTCTGAGAAGACGATTTCTGAAGAATTAGGGATAGGACGGACACCGGTTCGTGAGGCCATTATCCGGATTGAGCGGGATGGGCTGATCGATGTGATTCCCCAGAGTGGGACGTATATTTCACAGATTGATATGGAAAAAGCAAAGGATGCACGCTTTGTGCGGCAAAATGTTGAAGTTGAGATTATGCTGGAAGCTACAGCTAAGATGACGGATGCGGCGTATCGTGAGCAAAAGGTGAATTTACGGGAACAAGCAGTTGCGATTCAAAAGGGCGATCCGGATACCTTTTTTGATCTCGATGAGGCCTTCCATCACAGATTTTATACGATTGCGGGTCGGGACAATATTTGGGATTGGTTGCAGACGGTTAATATGCAATTGAACCGGTTCCGGTGGATTCGGCTAAAGGTCAATGCGCTTAATTGGCAGACCATCTTGCAACAGCACGAAAGCTTGCTGGACGTGGTTTACCGTCGCGACCTGGAAGACGTGCGGTTCCAAACAACGGCTCACTTGCGACTCATGTTACAGGAGCGCAAGTACTTGCTGGATAAGTTTCCGGGATACTTTATGAACGTCAGTCCAAGTGATCAAACGGATTTGGATATTTAAGTCGTTTCTATCGCTGTTGATGGTATTGACCATTGATGGCGATTTTTTTGTGGCGAGAGTGGGGCACTAGTGACTAGCAATCGCGGTGGGAAATCACTATAATGAACACGTTAACATTTTTAAATGAATGCGTTTACACGCCAAGCACGACGGGCAAGCGTCTAACGTTGTCGCGTCGCCTACTAGGCCCTTTTTCAAGAGGCCTCACAGACTGTAATGAACGTGAAACTTGTTACAAGAAGGTCAGTCACTCATTGTAAAGCGCTTTTAAGCCTGTGATATATGAGGGGGAATTTCCGCTAGCATGTGCTAAACTGGTATGTGAGATGCATAGAGGAGAAAGAGCATTCATTAGTTGGTTAAAAACTACTATATGGAGGTAATATCATGGCATTCAATATGACCACGCAATACGCACACAGTCCCGAAGACATTGACCATTACAATACGGATCAGATGCGTGAACAATTCTTGATGGAGAAGATTTTTAGTCCTGACGATATTTTACTCACGTATACTTATAACGACCGGATGATTTTTGGTGGGGTGACCCCAGTTAACGGTCCGCTTGAAATTAAGCTGGACAAGGAACTGGGCGTTCACTACTTCCTGGAACGCCGCGAATTAGGGTTCATTAACATTGGTGGTGCCGGGACCGTGACGATTGATGGTGAAGAGAGTGCTATCGCGCCACATGACGGGTTCTACATTGGCATGGGGACGAAGCACGTGGTCTTCAATTCCATTGACCCTACCACGCCAGCTAAGTTCTACGTGGTTTCTACGCCGGCTCACAAGACGTATCCCAACAAGAAGTTAGTCTACAAGGATGCGATTGCGATGCCTAAGGGTGACCAAGAACACATGAACAAGCGGGTTATCCACAAGTACATTGATGCTTCAACGATGCAGACGTGTCAGTTACAAATGGGCTACACGGTGCTGGAACCCGGTAACTCTTGGAACACGATGCCTGCCCACACGCACGCGCGGCGGATGGAAACTTACCTCTACTGTGAATTTGGCGCAGCGGACACGCGGGTTTCTCATTTCATGGGGACCCCCGAAAACACGAAGCACATCTGGATGAAACAGGATCAGGCGGTTGTTAACCCTAGTTACTCCATTCACTGTGGGGTTGGGACAACCAACTACGCCTTCATCTGGGCGATGTGTGGTGAAAACCAGACTTATGATGACATGGATCAAGTAGCCATGAACGACTTGCGTTAATTCGGGGGCATCTTGCCCGTCCGGCGTAACGTGACTGATTGTGACTAGAAGGAGAGAACAAGAGATGGAAATGGGATTTCGCTGGTACGGCCCTGACGAAGATGCCGTTAAACTACGGGATATTCGTCAGATTCCGGGAGCCAAACAGGTTGTTGGCGCACTATTTGATGTGCCCGTCGGCGAGGTATGGCCGTTAGCCAAGATCAAGGCCTTGAAGGCGCAGATCGAAGCGGCGGGGCTGAAGTTTACGATTGTTGAATCCGTTAATATCCACGATGATATTAAGATTGGGTTGCCAACACGGGACCACTATATTGAAAATTACCAACAGACCATTCGCAACCTTGCACAAGTTGGGGTTAAAACGATTTGCTATAATTTCATGCCGATCTTTGATTGGATTCGGACCGATTTACACTTTGAATTGGCGGATGGCTCTAAGGCGTTGGCGTTTCAGGAACGCTACACGGCAGAGGATCCGCAAGCGTTGATCCAACAGATCCAAAGCGGTGACAATGGCTTTAGCCTTCCCGGTTGGGAACCAGAGCGCTTGGCCAAGGTGCAACAACTTTTCAAGGCCTATGCCGACGTTGACGCAACGCGTTTGGCAGCTAATCTCAAATACTTTTTGGATGCGATTCTCCCCGTTTGCGAGGAGTGCCACATCCAGATGGCCCTCCATCCCGATGATCCACCGATGCCGCTGTTTGGTCTACCACGGATTTTCAAAAATGCCGCTGACATGCGGGCTATCGTGGCTATGAATGCTTCTTTAGCTAATGGTTTTACCATCTGTACCGGTAGTCTGGGTGAAAATCCAGATAACGATATTCCCGCCATTATTCGAGAATTCGTGGTCCAAGGACGGGTGCCGTTTGTTCATGCCCGGAACATCAAGTTCACGGGGAACGGACGAGACTTCCGTGAGGCGGCGCATCTGTCTAGTGAAGGTTCACTAGATATGTTTGCGATTATGAAAGCTCTTCACGATACCGGATTTGATGGGGTCATCCGACCCGATCATGGTCGCGATATCTGGGGCGAGGCCGGGCGTCCAGGCTACGGTCTTTACGATCGGGCGCTGGGTCTGACGTACCTGAATGGACTGTGGGAAGCGATTGCCAAGTCCTAAGTAGGAGGTGTGAGAGATGGGTGAACTACTGACGATTGGGGAACCGATGGTGGTCTTCGAAGCTCAGGAGAGTGACGTTGATCTGGCAACGGCCCAACAATTTCAGAAATTTTCTGCTGGCGCGGAATTAAACGTGGCCATCGGGATGGCCCGTCTCGGGCACCCCGTGGACTACGTGTCGGCGGTCGGTGACGATCCCTTTGGGGTGTATCTGCGGCGAGTCTTACGGACCGATGGGGTGGCCGATGCGGCCATGCTGACGAAACCGGGGTTGCCGACGGGATTCTACCTGAAACAGCGGGTCACACAGGGTGATCCGGCCGTGGCTTACTTTCGCCAAGGCTCGGCGGCGGCGAACTATCAACCCGAGGATTTACAGACCGTGAATCTAGCGGACGTGCGGTTCGCCCATCTGTCGGGGATCTTCGCTGCGCTTTCGCCGAATTGCCTGGCGGCTTATCGCCAGCTTAACGCGGATCTGGTGTATAACCGGATTCCCGTGACGTTTGATCCCAACCTGCGGCCCACGCTCTGGCGCTCACAGGCGGAGATGATCCGGGTGACTAATGATTTGGCTCGCTATGGGACCATTGTCATGCCGGGGCTGAGCGAAGGGCGGACCTTAACGGGGTTGCAAGACCCCGCCGCCATTGCGGACTTCTACCTGCAACAAGGGGTGACGACGAAGGCCGTAATCATCAAGATGGGCGCGGCCGGGGCCTTCGCGAAGTTGGCGGATGGCCGGCAGTTTACCGTGCCTGGTTTTACCGTACCACGGGTCATTGATACTGTGGGTGCGGGGGATGGGTTCGCTGTGGGATTGATTTCCGGTTTGTTGGAAAATCAGTCGTTACCCGTTGCTTTGAAACGCGCTAATGCCATTGGTGCATTGGCTGTTCAGAGTCCGGGTGACAACGATGGTTATCCCACAAGACCACAACTAGACCAATTCTTACGAGACCATTCATAAATAGAAAATGATAAAAATCGTCGGCCGAAAACAATGTATTTGGTCGGCGGTTTTGTTATAGTAGGTTTATCAGCTGTTCAACAGATAACGTCGACACCTTAGAAAGTCCAAGGCGTGCTTAAGTTAGCCGGCACAGCTGCCAAAAAAGAGAATCGAGCAATTGATGATCGTAACAAGGAGGCAATACATTGGAAGAGGTAACGATTTTAACAATTGCTAAGCGCGCTAACGTCTCACATACCACGGTTTCACGTGCATTGAACGATAGTCCCTTAGTCAAAGAAGAAACAAAGCGGAAGATCCGTAAGATTGCGGACGATCTGGGCTATGTCCCCAACATTAATGCTAAGGGATTAGTCGAGAAACGGTCATTCATTATTGGGATCTTCTTCTCCGAGCTAGATACGGGGACGTCACCAAGTTTCTTGGTGGACGTGATCAACCGCTCGAAGGAAGCTTTGCCAGCCGGCTACTCCATCTCTATTGATAGCATTGAAGCTCTGGATGGCAGCAGTGCCGTTAGCCGGCATCAGTATGATGGGGCTATTGTGGTTAGTCAGAGTACCAATGATGACGCCTTTATTAACATGATGATTGAACGCGGTTTGCCTGTCGTGATTCTGAACCGGAAGATCGGTCGTGAGGATGTCTCGAACTTTACGACGGATGATTATTTGGGTGCGCGTAAATTAATGGAATATGCCGTGCGGATGGGTCATGAAAAATTTGGCTTGATCAAGGGGGCCACTGACTTTGTATCCACGCATGACCGGCAAAGGGCCTTTATGGACGTCACTGCGGCCAGCGACGCGACGGTTAGACCGGAATGGGTCCAACAGGGGACCTACCTGCCAGACAGCGGCTATGAGGCCATGCGGAACATTCTCGGGGCCGTTGAGACGCCGACCTGTGTCTTCGCCTCTAATGACGATATGGCAGCCGGGGCCGTGCGGGCGTGCCAGGACTTGGGCTACGCCGTTCCGGATGACATCTCAATCATTGGCTATGATGACATGAGCTATGCTAAATACTTGGTGCCACGTTTAACGACCGTTCGTAAACCAACCGATGATATCGTCCAAGAGGGAATCGATGCCTTGACGAAATTATTGGATGGTTCAATGACCGATCCTATAAAAAAAGTAATCGTCCCAACGTTGATAGTCCGGGATTCTGTAAAGGATTTACGAAAATAATCCTTTTTTTATCAAAAAAATTGTTAACGTGTGCATGACTTTGTGATAGTATAGACATTGTTAAAGGAAAGCGCTTACTAATGTGTTGTTAAAGCTCTGACGTTTAACATCTATTGTGGAAACCGACGAGCAATAACGGTGCCGCGTTGCGATTTGTGTTAACGTGTGTATCAAAATTGTAAGCGATTTCGTTTGACGGTGTGATGTAGATTCAAGGAGGTGCTCAAATGAGCGAAGAAGCAGCAACAAGTCCAAAACCTGCTGTTAAAGAGGGAGAAATGATGAATGACTCCTCCAAACGGATTCCTACACGTGAGAAGATTGCGTATGGGTTTGGGGACTTTGGTAACGGCTTCATGTTTGACCTTGGGCAGGCATACCTGACCAAGTTCTGGATCGATGCGTGTGGTATCGGTGCCGGAGCGGTCGCTGGGATTTTCGCCTTCACCAAGATTTTCGATGCGTTTATGGATCCAATTGCCGGTTCAGTAATTGATAACCGGAAGAATATCGGTAAACGTGGGAAGTTCCGTCCGGTCATGATGATTTCAGCCATCATTTTAGGGATTATGACCGTCGTAACATTTACGATGCCATCTGGTCTTACCGGCGTCCAAAAGATCATCTATGCATATGCTGCCTACATGATCTGGGGCCTGGTTTATTCATTTACCAATGACCCGTACGGATCTTTAGCTTCCGTTATGTCCCGGAATTCGCAAGACCGGAGCTTCATGGCGACTTCTCGTCAGGTTGGTTCTGTCGGTGCCCAATTCATCGCCGGGGTTGCCTTCATTCCTTTGATGGGTTTGATCGCTAACGGGAACACTGGTGTTAAAGAAGAACACGGTTACTTCTGGGCAGCCGCAGTCTTTGCACTCATTGGTGTTGCGATGTTCGCCGTATGTTACTTTGGAACCAAGGAAAATGTTAAGGTTCACCGGGCAACTGGTGAGGCCGCTAAAAAGGAAGGCTTTAAAGACTACATCAAAGTTATCTTTAAGAACGGTCCTTTAGGTGCCTTGATTCTGATGACGTTGTTTACCATTTCTGCTATGAACACGAACAACCAAATGATGGTGTTCTACGCACAGTACAACTTGGGTAACATCGGCCTTCAGCCAATCATCAACGCTATTATGATGGGTTGCTCAATCGTTGGGGTCTTCATGATTCCTACATTGACTAAGCACTTTGGTCAGAAGCGTACCGCAATGTGGAGTTTCGTTGTTGGTGCCGTGGCTAACCTGTTGAACTACTTCTTACCTTCGAACGTGATTACGTTCATCGTCTTAGTTACCATTGGTTACACGGCTTTAGCTATTCCAAACGGGATTACTTGGGCCATGGTTTCCAACGCGATTGACTTTGGTGAATGGCGTTCAGGTGTCCGTAAAGAAGCTATTACATACGCTGCATTTAACTTCTCACGGAAGATTGCACAATCACTGGCTGCTTTAGTTAGTGCCGGTGTCTTGGCCTTAACGGGTTACGTTGCCAACGCAACGCAAACTCCTCGTGCCTTAAATGGTATCAAGGCCGCTATGACGTTGTATCCTGGCCTTTGCTTAATCATTGCCGCAGTTGTAATCGGTTTCTTATACAAACTGGATGACAAGCGCTTTGGTGAAATTGCCGATGACCTTGACCATGGTCGTTGGGAAGGCGGCAAGATCGGTGAAAGCAAAGCTACCGACAAGGATAAGAACTAGTCATACTAATTAATTTGGGATCACGGTTTTTAAAAACTTTATCAGACTACATTTATGGAGGGTTATATCAATGGACTTACAAAAGTTAGTTTCAGATGTCTATGAGATTATTGCTGCCCAAGGAAACTACGACAGCTTATCAGATAAAGAAGTATACGCACCTTCAATTCAAGTGGACCGCCGCAACGTCTACTTCATCTTACATGAAACCGTTAACAAGCAAACGGCCAAGACTTTGGTTGTTTACGAAGATCGCGATGACGTCAAGGACTTTGACGCCAAGGAAAGCATCGTTGACCACAACAAGACTTTAATCACTGGTGATTTAAACGAAACCAACTGGCGTGCACTTGCTAAGCGCTTTGCTTGGATCAAGCCAACTTCTCGTCATGGTTACAAGTACACCTTTGGTTTAGGTGACCGGTTAGGCAACGCTTCTAACGCTCACTTACGTTTGTTCAAGGGCCGGGGCATTGTACCTGTCTTAGCACAACAATCCATTCGTGAATTACTATTGATGAACCGTACCGAAACCGATGTCTTATTGGATGCCGGCTGGGCTGTCTTTGAAGAAGGTTACACTGATGGCTGGGTTGACGATGGTGACCACGTTAAGAACCCTCACGAAGTTGACTACGCCGTTAAGGCCGGCTGCACCATGATTACTTTGGATGCAACTGAAAAGATTCATAACGAAGTTGCTAAGTTCTCTGACGAAGAATTGGACACGAAGTTCAACGCTTTGGATGATGATTTAGTAGAACGCTTCAACAAGACTTACTTAGACAAGACGTTCCAAATCAGTGACGATGCTTCCGTTCACTTCACGAAGCGTGACGTTGAAGAATCAGTTCTGATCTTCTATGGAGCTGTTAAGTACGCTATCTTCATCTACCACAAGTTCATCGTACCTTACAACTTGGACTTCGAAATTTCTATGGATGAAACGATTGTTCCTACGACGCCTGCAAACCACTACTTCTTTGCTAACGAATTACATCGTGAAGGCATCACACCTGAAACCATCGCACCTAAGTTCTACGGTGAATTCCAGAAGGCTATTGACTACATCGGTGATGTTAAGCGCTTCGAACGTGAATACGTGGTTCACGAAGCTATTGCTGAAAAGTTCGGCTACAAGTTGAGTATTCACTCTGGTTCCGACAAGCTTTCCGTTTACGAAATCATTGGCCGGATCTCCAAGCAACACGGCTGGCACGTTAAGACCGCTGGGACTAACTGGTTGGAAGCTCTCCGTGTTATTGCCCATGTCGATCCTAAGTTTATGGTTGAACTTTACAAGTTTGCTTACGATAACTTGGATGATGTTGCTTCATTCTACGTCTTCAACGCCCAAACCGATGGTACTGCGCCAAAGCCAGAAACCATCAACGAATCCAACGTTATGAGCTTGCTTGACGGCGATGACTCACGTCAAGTTCTCCACACGATGTACGGTTCACTCTTGAACGCTCAAAAGAGCTACAAGTACGTTTACCGTGACAAGTTCTTCAAGATCTTGAAGGAACACCAAGACCTGTACGACAAGTACTTGAACATTCACATCGCAGAACACCTCGACTTACTCCAAGGTTTGGCAAAGTCCAAGGCTGAAGTTCAAGCTAAGTACGAACCAAAAATCAACGAAGACTAATCTTAGTTAACGGCTAATTAGTTCAACTCTATAAGGAGGAATATCCTGATGGCTTTATTGGACGACAATTTCTTACTCGGCAACGACATGGCCAAGAAACTTTTCAACGACTATGCCAAGGGTATGCCAATCATTGACTTCCATTGTCACTTGAACCCAAAGGAAATCTATGAAAACAAGAACTACCCTAACATTACGCGGATTTGGTTAAACGAAGGCGTTTACGGTGACCACTACAAGTGGCGTCAAGAACGGACCAATGGGGTGCCTGAAGAATTAATCACCGGTGACGGCGACGAATATCAGAAATTCTTGGCCTGGGCTGAAACGATCGAAAGTGCCTTGGGGAACCCACTCTACGAATGGACCCACTTGGAACTCAAGCGTTTCTTCCACATTGATGAAGTATTGAGCCGCAAGACCGCACCAGACATTTGGAAGAAAGCAAATGCTGAACTCCAAACGGATGCCTTCAAGCCTCGTAACTTGATCAAGAACTCTAATGTTAAGGCGGTCTGCACGACTGACGACCCTGCTTCTGACTTGCACTACCACAAACTGTTGAAGGAAACTGAAGCTGAAAACGGCTTCCGGACCTTACCAGCTATGCGTCCTGACAAGTTGATCCAAGTTGATCGTGATGGTTTCGCTGACTACCTGAAGGAATTGAGCGACATCTCTGGTGTCAAGATCACTTCATTCAAGACGATGATCGATGCGGTTAAGCAACGGTTTGAATTCTTTAATGAAATGGGCGGCCGTCTATCTGACCATTCTCTGTTAACTTATCACTTCATCGAAGCTTCAGACAGCGAGCTGAACGCGATCTTTGATAAGGGTGTCAACAACGAAGAATTGTCAGCTAAGGAAGTTGACCAATACTTAACTGCCTTACTGGAGAACTTAATGAAGTTGAACAAGGAATTTGATTGGACGATGCAATTCCATATCAACTCTATCCGTGACCTTAATCGGCCAATGTTCGACAAATTAGGGCCTGATACCGGTTATGATGCCGTTGGGACACAACCTGATATTGCTGACCAAATTGCCAAATTATACACTAAGATGCAGATCACTCATGACATTCCAAAGACGATCTTCTACTCTTTGAATGACAATGACTGGATGCAATTAGCAACGATGATGGGTGCCTTCCAAGAAGGCGGCAAGCAACGCTTACAACTCGGTGCCGGCTGGTGGTTCAATGATACTGCCGAAGGGATGAACGAACAGTTGCGGGTCTTCGCCGAAGAAAGTCTGTTGCCTAACTTCGTTGGGATGCTGACTGACTCACGGAGCTTCCTGTCATACCCACGTCATGAATACTTCCGTCGTGTACTTTGCAACTTCTACGGTAACTTAGCAGAACAAGGCCGAGTACCTGACGATGAAGAAATGTTGGGGAAGGTTGTTCAAAACATTTGCTACAACAATGCTTACAACTTCTTCAAGTTCTTCCCAGACAAGACGCCTGACGAAATTTTCGGCAAGCTGACGGTTAAGAACTAGGACGAACGAGAAAAGCCGCGCATGAACTTCCGTATGGGAGTCCTGCGCGGCTTTTTGTTTACCATGAGAATTTTAGGTGGGATGGCTTAAGGTGCTGGTCAGCAATCATGAGGCTGTCACTTGATGAGGGCCACTCGAGGTTGGAGAAATCACTTGTCGTCCGCGTCAGGAATGCCTAAAATTAAACTGTGAATCCGTTTTCGTGAAAGGGGAATAAGATACTTATGAATGAAAATCCGTTGAATATTTTGCATACCATTGGGTTTGACCAACTCTATCCCGTTATCCGTTGTCAGCTGACCTTTAGCGATCCGCTGGACCAGGACCGATTAGTGAAGGCCATTAATTTAACGGCGAAGGTAGTTCCCGAACTCTTCTGTCGCTACGAGATGAGTGACAATAGCTGGCAACCAGCGGTTAAGGATGGCCGAGAGGTGGTAACAGTTGTGCCCGTCGATGCGCAGCTAGATGCCACGCCGGACTGGGAAAAGGATGCCCAGGTCCGGTTCGTGTTGCAACCGGCCGGTAACGGGAGTCGGTTGACCATCACCATGAGTCATATTCTGACTGACGGCAGTGGGTTTAAGCAATATCTCTACCTGTTAAGTAAATGCTACAGTCAGGGGGCCGCTGCTATTGCAGGGGTGACAAATGTGGTCAATCTGGACTGGCTGAAAGCATTACTGAAGCAGCATCCAGCCTCTGCCAAGCGCGGGGACGTGGATCATCCAGCGAAGCCGTTGGCATTGCCACAGTTGACGAACGCAACGGCGGATACGGCCCGTCCTACGGTTAGTGGGTGGCGGTTGACGCCGGATCTCACGCGTAGCCTGATTAATGCGACACATGCCCAGGGCGTGACGGTTAATGATGTCTTGCTGACCACCTTTGGTAAGGCGGTCCAGGCTTTTGATCGGGGTGGCGATGAATTGGCGATTCCGTGCCCGACGGATATGCGGCAAAAGATTGATGAAGAGCCCGCGGCATTGCGGATTGCTAATCACACGGCCCGGTTTAATCCGGCCATTCATTCACCCCAGGATGAAGCCGTTTCCGTTTCCGTGCAGAAGATGCACGTTGAAATGCAACGTTTAAAGGACAGCGACCAGTTCTTGGATTCAGTTCGTTCTTTGATGGCACAGTACCAAACGGAACCCATTAAAAAACTTCAAGAAATCGTGGAAGCCAACTACCACGTCCGGGCCATTGCCTTCACTAACTTTGGTATCATTGACGATACGCGGCTGACCTTTGCCGAAAACACGGTGACGAATTGCTTAATGACGGGGTCTTTCCGTTACGCACCGATGTTCCAGGTGGCTTGCAGCACGTTTAAGGGTCAGCTGAGCCTGGGCTTTAACATGATTGGTACGACCGAAGAAGTTCAAGTGGGTCGGGTGGTCATTCATGATATGATTTCACGGATGAAGGAGTTTATGACGCAGTCTGAGGTTGGGGCCGCGGTTATCGACTAACTTTGAAGGACGAAAAAAAGCTCTCCCAGATTTGGGAGAGCTTTCGTCTTGTCTGACCTACTTAAGAGGTTCAGTTTGCTTTTGAACTAGTTGGGCGTAAGCCTGTGATAATGATTGTTGGGTCGCTGCATTGTCGTTAGTCGTAGATGCGACGGCTTGGGTAGCAAAGACACCAGAACCTAAAACAGCAACAGCAGCAACAACAACTAAAACTCGATTAAATACACGCATTATATAAATACCCCTTTTTTCTTTCTTCTCTTCTCATTTGTTCACGTGAACATCGTATGATTTTCTGAAAACAAAGTCAAGGGTCAAAACTTGATGTAATGGCTTTCATCATAAATTATTTCATATTTTTGAAAAAAGCCCGGAATAAAAGGCTTTCTGCAACCGATTTAATGGCAACTTTCCCATGAAAATTTTTGTAAAGGTGCGTATGATAGAAGGTAACGAGTTATCGTAAGAAAGTGAGATGTTCAAATGACGCAAGTGCAAAATGACCCAGACAAAATTTCAAAACAGAACTTAATTGCGATTTTTGCCGTCGCAATTATGGCCTTCCTGGGGATTTTGGTAGAAACTTCCATGAACGTAACCTTCCCAACCTTAATGCGAACGATGCATGTTTCGTTGAGTACCGTTCAGTGGATTACAACAGGCTACCTGTTAATGGTGGCCTTATTGATGATTACGTCAGCCTTTTTAAAGCAGCGATTTAAGAATCGGCAATTATTTATAGCAGGGGCTACCCTCTTCATTTTAGGCGATCTAATTTGTGCGCTCGCACCCAATTTTCCGATCCTATTGCTGGGACGCTTAATTCAGGCGGGGTGTGCGGGAATTGCTATTCCCCTGATGTTCAATGTGGTTTTGGAAAGTGTTCCCCGTTCTCGTCTCGGCTTTTATATGGGATTATCCGGGCTGATCCTGATGATTGCCCCAGCTAGTGGGCCTACCTTTGGGGGGATCATGGCTTCGCTAGGAAACTGGCGGTTGATCTTCTGGTCAACACTACCAGTGGAGGCACTGATTCTACTACTGGGTGTGGGAGCCATTAAACAGTTCTCGCCGGTAAAAAAGGTCCATTTCGTTTGGCTGCAGTTTAGTCTGTTAGCGGTGGCTTTTGTCAGTTTCACCATGGGGCTTAACAGTCTGACCGCAGCGGGGTGGCTGAGCTGGCAATTCCTCGGTGGTCTGTTATTAGCGATCGTCATGATGACGGGGTACATTCTGGTAGCTAAGCACAGTGACCGTCAATTATTAAAATTGGAAATTTTCCGTAATCCCGTCTTTACCTTTAGTTTTATCGCTTATGTGATTCTGCAATTTTGTAATATTGGGATTAACTTTGCCTTGCCCAACTATGCGCAGATCGTAGTTGGCGCGAGCTCCCTATTCGGGGGACTGATGTTGCTGCCAGGAAGCCTGGTAACGGCAATCTTACAACCGTGGTTCGGCCATTTGTTGGATGAACACGGTGCGCGGCTCCCCATCTTACTGGGAAGCAGCCTGTTCCTGGTCGCGGCGGCCGGCTTTACGCTGATGGGACAACGACTCAGTGTGGTGATTATCGCGGTGCTCTACGTTATCTTCAGTATTGGTCGTTCGATGGCCTTTGGAAATACCATGACCAATGGGCTGAAGGAAGTTGATTTTAGTCAACGTGCGGATGCCAATGCCATCTACAATACGGGGCAACAGTTCGCCGGTTCGGTGGGAACGACGATCCTGGCGGCATTGATGTCTTCAGTTAAAGTGAGCGGGATGTCCTATGCACGAGAAACGGCTCTGGGAAGTCAGTTAGCGTTTGGCTTGATTTTAACGTTAAGCATTCTAAACTTTGGGTTGTATGCGATTGTGTTCCATTATCAAAAAACAGATAAATAAAGAGATCACGGGGTGTTGGCTGATGGGCGAACGCCCCGTTTTTAGGTGGTGATCCGGTGGGTTATCATGATGGGGATCAGACAACGGTGGTTTCTCGCGGGGGTTACTGGTATGCTGAATTAAAAGAGGGTGCCTGGGGTATAGAGAGTGGACAAGCTAACCGGTGGTATCCTAAAAAAACGTTCAGGGGACTTACATGATGTGGAAAAGATTGTGCTGGATTTTAACAGGGGTTGTTTTACTAACTTTAGCGGGGTGTTCTTTACGATCAGTGGCGCCAGGTTACCGTTCACAACAGACGATTAAGACGGGACAGTTGCGAGCGACAACCTTTTCATTAGTGGCGAGTGCTGAGAATTCGACCACAAATTATCGCCAACAATACGGCTATATTCAAGATATTGGGGATGGTCGTGGCTATACCGCCGGCATTATTGGTTTTACTTCGGGTAATGGTGATCTACGGCAAGTTATCCAACACTACGTGCGCTTGAAACCCCATCACAATGGGTTGAGACGCTATTTACCCGCCCTAAAGCGGGTTGAAGGCACAGCCTCTCATCGGGGATTAGGTCCACAATTTGTTAGGGCTTGGCGCCGTGCTGCTAAGACGCGCCAGCTGGTTCGAGCGGAAGATCAAATTTTGAATGACCAGTACATGCAGCCAGTTCTGAAAGCGGCCAAGAAGGATGGTCTCAGTCCTTTGGGACAGTACATTTACTATGATGCCATCGTGGTACATGGCCCGGGAAATGATGCCAGCAGCTTTGGGGGCATTCGGCGGCACGCGCTAAAATTGGCGCGTGCGCCGCGTCAGGGTGGTAACCAAGCAGAGTACCTGAAGGCCTTTTTAAAGGCGCGAACGCCCGTTATGAAGGCGGAGGCTGCCCATAAAGATCTCTCACGGCTAGAGACACAGCGAGCACTGATTAAGGCAGGGAATTATCAACTAAAACGGCCGTTGCGCTGGCAGATGTATGGGGATCACTATCATTTGAACTAAGTTTGTGGCGTGTTGGAAGCCGTCAGTTGGGCCTGCTGAAGGGCCTGCGGCAAGGAACCAGCCGCCCACAGATAGTTTAATTCGAGTAGTTGTTCATAACGTTGCTTACTCAGAACCACAACACTTTGCTGATCAGAGATAGCGACTTCCAAGGGATGATTGGTCTGGATAACACGCTTAAGCAAGAATTCTGGATGGGCGTGAAGGTGAGTGAATGGGGTCATTTTCATGGCATTCCTCCGGCAAGGTTGGCTAAGTAACGGTGACAGTAATCGTAGTATAGCAGGTCGATCGTCAGAAATACAGAACAAATGTTCGTATCAATATTTCGATAGTGCGAGTTGGCTTGACACACTGAGTGGTGGCGGCTTTAAAATAAATATTTTGATTAACACAAAGGCGTCGTGAGCCTGATTGGGCTCACGACGCCTTTAATTAATGGACTTTAATTTGAAAAGCCAAGCGAACGACGAGATTGGTTAGTAGTGAAACCAGTAAGGCATAGCCTAAAATTAAGGCTAAGAGGATGACGGCGGTTGTAATCACGCGGAGATAGCCCGTCGCGATATTTCCCATTGTTAGAAAAACCGTCACCACGACGATGACAGTGACGAAACCAATCAGCCCAATTCTGGAATTGGCAAAATCAGCTGCACTCAGGTCAAAGCCCCCAATGCTAATGTTTAGCGACAGTAGGATCATGATTAGCCAACGTACGAACGGGTGATTATCGCCGCCCAGGGCCGCAACAAAACCGTTCCAGTCGAGGTTGAAGGGATCCGCCACTAACGTGAGCATACCGCTGAACAGACTGGGAATCAGCAGTGCTGTTAGTCCCAACAGGACTAAGGCACACCCGAAGATGGGGGCAATCCCAATAAATAAATTCCCCGTCGTTTGGTACCAGTTACGCCGATTCCACGTGTGGTTGACGTAACCTAAGGCTAAGTCGGGATTGCCATCCGCGCCCAATTGGTGGGGATGGGGTCGTTTTAACAACCGAACCTGATCAATACGGTGGCCGAAAAGAACGGCCATTAGAAGATGGCTGAGCTCGTGAAGAAAGATGCCAATGAATCCTAAGTAAAGTTCACTGTTGACGCCGAGACCATTTGCTAGAAATTTCTTAGTATCCCGATTGAGATAGGTCAGCAACGCGACAAAAATAAACGGAATAACTAGGAGATCTAAGCCCACGAGGCCAAGATTTTTGAGGATCAGGCCAAGGTTAGTATTCATTCGTTACTCCAACAGATCGGTGAAGGTACCGTGGACGAGATTTGCCAACTCTGTTGCGTCCAACGACACGGAACGGCCGATTTGCCCGGAAGAAACTAAAATGGTGCCCTGTTCCTTGGCCGTATTGTCAAAATAAATGGGGAAGTGATTCTTTTCCCAAATACCGACCGGTGTGTTCGCACCGTGTTCATAGCCGGTTGTTTTGACCAGGTCCTTTAAGGGAACCATGTCCACCTTTTTATTGCCGGAAGCCTTGGCCAGTTTCTTTTCGTTAAGATGTTCATCAATTGGCAGAACACCCACAACGGGACCAGTCGTGGGACCGCTCAACACCAGCGTTTTGTAGATGTGGTGTTCATCGACATCCGCGTGGTCAACGTCCATTTGCGCAACGTCACCCTGGAGATGAGTTGCGAATTCAAACTGCTTATAAGCAACTTTATTTTTATCGAGAATCTGTTCGACAAGCGTTTTGTGCAGCCGCTTGCCTTTCTTTTTCTTAGCCATTTAACTCACCTTTCATCACAAAAAATAGTAAATTGGACCGCACTTTAAAAATAAATGGAACGGTTGTTTCCTGATAAAAGCAGACACCGCCGCCAAAACCTGTTATACTCTATCACAGTAGAAGTCTAGTTGAAGAGTTATGAGGAGATATCATGGCAGATTTAGTCTATCGACAGGTGATGCGGGACTTAAAGCAACGCATCCATCAAAATGAATTTCCCAATAAGCGGCTGCCAGATGAACGAAGCCTGAGCGAAGCGTACGGGGTTAGCCGCAGCTCAGTCAAGCGGGCCCTTAGTGTGCTCGCGAACCAGGGGATTATTTTTAAAAAGCGCGGATCAGGAACCTTCATTAATCCATTATATATGAAAAACCAATCAATTTTTCAATATGAAGGCTCAAATTTAGGAATTACTGACAGTATGAAGTCGGCGGGAACCACACCGGGCATTCGATTGCTCAAATTTGATGTGATTCCAGCCAGCAAGGAAATTCAGCAGGATTTGTTCCTGGCTGAGGGTGATTTCGTTTACGAGATCAAACGCTTGCGACTATTCGAGGATAAACCCTTCATGATTGAAACGGGGTATATTCCCATTAAGATTGCACCGAACCTGTCCCAAAAGACGGTCGCGGACTCAATCTTTAATTATTTGGAATCACAGGGGAAGGTCGTCACGAAGTCCTTCATGTCCATCCGAACCCAGCCCTCAACCGCTGATGATCAGAAACTGTTGCATCTAAAGCCAGTGGAACCCGTGGGCATCATGGAAGGGGTCTTCTTCCTGGACGATGGGACGCCGTTTGAAGTTTCCAACATGCGGTTACACTATCAGTATTTGAACTATAACACCTTTGTTTCGTTAGATGAAGAATAAGCTATTTGAAGTGACGCCTGAAAAGGGAGTCACTTTTTATTTTGGTCTAGTTTTAGTGTAAGCATAACACGAACATTGATGCAGTGTTTTCTTATACTGGTATACCTTAAATAAGCAAAAACTAATGGAAACAAGTGCGGCTAATTGGCGAAATATAAGCGATTAACCGCGTCAAACCAACGTTTATGAGTGAGGTTCGACTTTTTAATTAATTGATACGGTCCAATCTTCAAAAAGGTTGACTTTTATTTAAAAAGCGTTATTATAAGACTTGTAAAAAGCATCCCGGTAGTCACTACGAGATAAATTTTACGTTAAGTTCTATCAACTAGATTGTGCAGTTACAAATTCAAAGAAGGAGTGTTAATTACATGGCAAATGCAGACTTCGACTCCAAGACTTACTTGGAAGGCGTTGACAAGTACTGGCGTGCAGCAAACTACTTATCAGTAGGTCAGTTATTCTTGCGTGACAACCCATTATTGAAGCGTGAGTTAACCTCTGATGACGTGAAGATCAAACCAATTGGACACTGGGGGACGATTGTTTCTCAAAACTTTATCTATGCTCACTTAAACCGGGCAATCTTAAAGTACGATTTGAACATGTTCTACATTGAAGGTTCAGGTCACGGTGGCCAAGTCATGGTTTCTAACTCATATCTTGATGGTAGCTACAGTGAAATTTATCCAAACATTTCTCAAGATGAAGAAGGCTTGAAGCGTTTATTCAAGCAATTCTCCTTCCCAGGTGGGGTTGCTTCTCATGCCGCACCTGAAACACCAGGTTCTATCCATGAAGGTGGGGAACTTGGTTACAGCCTGTCACACGGTACTGGTGCTATCTTAGATAACCCAGACGTGATCGCCGCTGTTGAAATTGGTGATGGGGAATCTGAAACTGGTCCTTTGGCCGCTTCATGGTTCTCAGACAAATTCATTAACCCAATCAAAGATGGTGCTGTTTTACCAATCATCAATATGAACGGGTTCAAGATTTCTAACCCAACGATCCTGTCACGGATGTCTGACGAAGACTTAACCAAGTACTTCGAAGGTATGGGTTGGGAACCACACTTCGTTGAAATCGAAGCGGGTGACACTGACTTTATGCGGGTTCACGAAGATATGGCTAAGACCATGGATGAAGTTATCTCCAAGATCAAGTCTATCCAAAAGAACGCCCGTGAAAACAACGACGAAACGTTGCCTAAGTGGCCAATGATCATCTTCCGTTCACCTAAGGGCTGGACTGGTCCAAAGGCTGACTTAGATGGTAACCCAATTGAAGGCTCATTCCGTGCTCACCAAGTGCCAATTCCTGTTGCTGCTGGTGATATGGAACACGCTGACATGCTGGTTAACTGGTTGAAGTCTTACAAGCCAGAAGAACTCTTTAATGAAGACGGTTCTGTTAAGCAAGAAGTTCGCGACATGGCACCTAAGGGTGAACAACGGATGGCAATGAACCCTATCACAAATGGTGGGATCAAGCCACAACCATTGAAGTTACCTGACTACAAGAAGTATGCCGTTGACACGACTGAACATGGTAAGACGATTGCCCAAGATATGTTGGTTTGGTCTAACTACTTGGCTGACGTCATGAAGTTAAACCCAGATACTTTCCGTGGCTTTGGTCCTGACGAAACGAAGTCTAACCGGCTCTATGCTGCGTTGGATTATGGTAAGCGTCAATGGATGGAAGGCATCAAAGAACCTAATGATGAAAACATGGCTCACGAAGGCCGGATCATTGATTCTCAACTTTCAGAACACCAAGCTGAAGGTTGGTTGGAAGGTTACGTTCTGACTGGTCGTCATGGTTACTTCGCAACTTACGAATCATTCGGTCGGGTTGTGGACTCTATGTTAACGCAACACTTCAAGTGGTTACGTAAGGCCGCTGAACAAGAATGGCGTCACGATTACCCATCCTTGAACTTCGTTGACACGTCAACTGTCTTCCAGCAAGACCATAACGGGTACACCCACCAAGATCCTGGGATGTTAACCCACTTAGCTGAAAAGAAGCCAGCCTTTATCCGTGAATACTTGCCAGCCGATGCTAACACCTTGTTAGCTGTCGGTGACGTAGCATTCCGGAGTCGCGAAAAGATCAACTTGATTGTGACCTCTAAGCACCCACGTCCACAATGGTTCTCCATTGATGAAGCCACTAACCTGGTTCACAATGGTTTGGGCTACATCGACTGGGCATCTACTGATCAAGGTCAAGACCCTGATATCGTCTTCGCTGCTGCTGGTACTGAACCAACTTGGGAATCATTGGCCGCAATTTCATTGTTGCATGACGAATTCCCAGAAATGAAGATTCGCTTCATCAACGTGGTTGACCTGTTGAAGTTGCGTTCTCCTAAGTTGGACCCTCGTGGGATCTCTGATGACGAATTTGACCGTCTGTTCACGACGGACAAGCCTGTTATCTTTGCCTTCCACGGTTTCGAAGGCTTGATCAAGGATCTCTTCTTCGATCGTCACAACCACAACGTCCACGTTCATGGCTACCGTGAAAATGGTGACATTACCACGCCATTTGACATGCGTGTCTTGAACCACTTGGACCGTTACCACTTGGCTAAGGAAGCCGTTGATGATATCGATGAATACGCCGTTAAGGGCGCCTACTTCGCACAACGGATGGACGACATGGTTGCTAAGCACAATGCTTACATCCGTGAAGTCGGAACTGACTTGCCAGAAGTTAACGCTTGGCAATGGAAGCCATTGAAGTAATCTGTGATTGCTTTAAGTGGTGGTAAATTCTGATTAAAATAAGAGCACCTGCGTGTCCTGAAAGGGACATGCGGGTGCTCTTTTGTCTTGGAGAAAAGCTTACCGGTGCTCGGACTTGCCGGGAACTGATAAGGCTTTGGGGTAAAACCGAACGGATTATTAAAATACTAGTTCAAGTTCAGGACTAATTGGTGACTAGATACGATAGTTACTGCTTTTGAACTAAAATTCAAGCAAAATCCGAATTGTTCCTGTAGTATTGGGGGAAGTCAGACCAGGAGGTTAAATCAGTTCGAAGCCGGCGTCGACTAAGACTTGATTAACAGCGGTGGCTTGATCGCTGGCAATGTGAAGTTCAATCACGCGTTCCTGATGTTCACGGACGACCATTAAGGTTTGGATGCTGAGGTTGTGTTCGGCTAAGGCCTTTCCGATAGCGAAGATAACACCGGGATGGTCGTGGGTTACCCGCACACGGCTAATGACACCGGGCTCACCATAACCGGAAATATTAAGAAAGGCATCCAAAATGTCGTTATTTGTAATGATACCAACGACTTGCGCCGATTGCATGACGGGCAGGACCCCGATTTTATGTTGCCGCATTTGGAAAATTGCTTCTTCTAATTGTGCGCTGGCCGAGACGGTGCGAACGGTTTTCTCCATAATATCAGCCACCGTGGTCTTGGTTAAGAGGTAGTTGGTTTCGTACACGGAGAGGCTAGTCGCTTGTGAAGGGAGTGCGCGGGCAATGATGCCTTGGGTGACAATGCCGACCAGGACGTTGCCTTCCAGCACGGGTAACCGGTGAATCTGATTTTCTTTCATCAGTACAATTGCCGTACTGACGGTCGTTTGGGGATTGACGATAATTAACTTAGTTGTCATATAATCTGCTACACTCATGATTAACCTCCTAAGTAGGCGCGTTGAACGGCCTGGTTGGCCAGGAGTTCCTGACCGGTACCACTGAGTTTGACTTCGCCGGATGCGAGGACATAGCCACGATCGGCAATCGCCAGGGCTTTGTTGGCGTTCTGCTCGATTAACAGGACGGTGGTTCCAGCGGCGTTGATGGCTTGAATGATATCGAAAATTTCATTAATGAAGATGGGGGCCAGTCCCATTGAGGGTTCATCCAGCAACATGAGCTTGGGTTTGGCCATCAGGGCACGGCCCATGGCGAGCATCTGTTGTTCCCCACCAGACAACGTGGCCGCATCTTGGTGACGGCGCTGCTTGAGAACGGGGAAATATTGGTAAACGTCCGCATAGGTCTGGTTGATGTTTTGATGATCCTTGCGAAGAAAGGCCCCCATCTGAAGGTTTTCTTGGACGGATAGGCCAGGGAAAATATGCCGCCCTTCTGGGACTTGAGAAATACCGGCACGAACAATCTTGGGGACAGCCTTGGTCTGAATGGGCTGATCCAAATAGATCACTTGACCACTTACCGGGCGCATAATCCCGGAAATGGTTTTGAGGATGGTCGACTTTCCCGCACCATTAGCCCCAATTAGTGTGACAATTTCACCGGTGTTAATCGTGAAATTTACTTTTTTGATGGCCTGAATGGCGCCATAATTGACGACGAGATCTTTAACTTCTAGCATTAAGCTTCATCTCCTAGGTAGGCCTTAATAACGGCTGGATTCTGCTGAATCTCGGTGGGGGTTCCCTCAGCAAGCAAGGCCCCATGTTCCAGGACATACAGGCGTTCAACGACGTTCATCACCAGCGACATGTCGTGTTCAATGAGTACAATCGTGATGTGAAAATCGTGTTGGATCTGACGGATTAACCGGGTTAAGTCGGCCGTCTCTTCAGGATTCATACCGGCAGCCGGTTCATCCAAGAACAGAATCTTGGGTTTGGTTGCCAGTGCGCGCACGATTTCCAACCGGCGTTGAATCCCATAAGGCAGGTTCTTAGCCGGTTGATCGGCCACCTCGGTGAGGTCAAATATCGCCAGTAGCTTTTGGGCCGCTGCTGTCATCGCTGCTTCGGTTCGATAGAACTTGGGCGTTCGAAAGATGCTGGTGAGGAGACCTTCTCGATAGTGATTGGTCATGGCGATGCGAACGTTGTCTAGGACACTGAGTTCCTTGAATAAGCGAATGTTTTGAAAGGTCCGTGAGAGGCCAGCTTGTGCGATCTCCGCGGGACGTTTGCCATTTAGCGTCTGCACGCCGTTGTCGGTGTACAGGCTAATGGCACCGGAAGTGACGGGGGTTACGCCGGTGAGCAGGTTGAATAGGGTCGTTTTGCCGGCACCATTGGGACCAATCAGACCGACCAATTCATTCTGATCGAAGTGTACGGAAACGTTGGAAACGGCGGTTAGACCACCAAAACTTTTGACCAATTGTTGGGCGGTTAACAGAGGACTACTCATGAATGGCGGACTCCTTTCTTAGACGTCGACTGAGACGCTTAAATGAAAATTCCCAATTGCCTAATAAACCGGCGGGCTTGAAAATCATAATGAGAATCAAAGCCAGTGCGTAAATGATCATGCGTAGTGTCCCGAAGTTTTGCAAGATAGTATCCAGGGCCCCTAAGACCATGGCGGCGACGAAGGTTCCCGTGATGCTGCCAACGCCTCCCAGCACAACGATAATCAGAATGGCGATCGATGCCATAATGTTGAAGTCACCGGGGGCGATCGTTTGAATGTAGGCGGCATGGAGGGACCCGCCAATGGCGGCGGTTCCGGCGCCAAAGACGAAGGCGGCGAGTTTCCAACGAGTGGTGTTGATGCCCATGGCTTCAGCGGCAATCTCGTCTTCGCGGACTGACATAATGGCGCGTCCGTTGCGACTATGAATAAAGTTGACGGTAATGATGGTCGTGAGACACATCAGGACGTAGACCGTTACCCAGGTCACCAGGGGCGGGATGTTGAAGAGCCCGGCGGCACCGTTGGTGATTTTAAAGTTATTAATCAAAATCCGAATGATTTCAGCAGCCCCCATGGTGGCAATCGCCAGGTAATCACCGCGTAGACGCAGGGTCGGAATCCCGACAATTAATGCGGCGATCATGGCGATAATAATGCCAACGCCCATGGAGAGATAAAACCCAAGCGGGGTCGCGATGTTTTGGGTAATGATCCCAGTCGCGTAGGCGCCGATGGCCATAAAGCCGGCGTGACCCAGTGAAAACTGACCAGAAAAACCGATGATTAAGTTTAAACCGGTCGCCAGAATAATGTTGATTCCCATGGTAACCAGCATGTTTTCGATAAAGGTATTAATGATGCCTAGAAATTCACAGGCGTCAATGATCACAAAACCGAGAACCATCACGCCTAACCAAGCGAGGTTGTACTTGAAGTTTGCTTTCATACTGATGGCCTCCTAAACCTTTTCTTTTGTCTTTTTGCCAAAGATTCCGGCTGGAAGGACCAGTAGAATCACGATCAGGACAAAGTAAACCACAGCGTCCTTGTATGCCGAAAGACCGACTGCCTGAACGCCAGTCTCCAACAAGCCAATGAGGAAGCCCCCCAGCGAGGCACCAGGAACCGAGCCAATTCCACCAATAACGGCGGCCACGAAGGCCTTAATGCCGGGCGTCATTCCCATCAAGGGGTCAATCGAGTTGTAGTATAAGCCGATCAGGACGCCAGCAGCACCAGCCATAGCGGAACCGAGAGCAAAGGTGAACGAGATGGTATGGTTGAGATTGATGCCGACCAATTGGGCCGCTTGGGGATCGACGGAAACGGCGCGCATGGCCTTACCCATCTTGGTACGCTTGATGATTAACTCCAGGAGCAGCATCAGGAAGCAGGCCGTTCCGAGAATTAACAGTTGAATGTTAGAGATACGTAGGCCGGCAACGTGATAGGTGACGGTCCGAATCACCTGAGGAAAACTACGCGCGTTAGCCGAAAAGAGATAAGTCATGCCATTTTCGAGTAAGAAGGACACCCCAATTGCCGTAATCAACGCGGTGATTCTCGGGGAGTTACGGAGAGGGCGGTAGGCGAAGTATTCAATCAAGACGCCGACCAGGGCGCAGAAAACCATTGCCGAGAGCATGGCCAGGATGAAGTTGAAGTGTAGGCCGTTGATGGCGTAGTAACCCCAGAAAGCGCCGAGCATGTAGATGTCGCCGTGCGCGAAGTTAATGAGCTTGATGATGCCATAAACCATGGTGTAGCCCAACGCTAGCAGGGCATAGATGCTGCCCAACGAGAGACCATTGATTAATTGTTGTCCGATTGTCTGCATGTAATCACTCCAAATCTAGACGGTTTATTTGATGGTATATGCCTGCGAGATAGTGCCATTAGTCATTTTTTCGATTACCATGGATTTTTCGGGATTGTGATTCTGATTCATCGTGATCGTGCCGGTGACGCCCTTGAAATCCTTGAGTTTGGCCAGACCGGTGGTTATTTTGACGGAGTTGGCGGATTGTTCACTTTCAATGGCTGATTTAATCATGTAGATGGAATCGTAAGCCAACGCAGAGAAAGTCGGTGCTGTGGCGTGATACTTCGCCTGGTAAGCCTTTAAGAAGCTAGCGGCTTTGGGATTCGTTTCCCCGGCCTTGGTCGAGAACGGGGTCGTGTAGTAGACCTTGTTGGTATTGGACTTGCCAGCGATCTTAGTCAGCTTGGCATCGGCCATACCGTCGCTACCAACAACGGGAACGTCAATGCCGGCTTGCCGAGCTTGCTTGATGATCAGGCCTAATTCGGAGTAGTAACCCGGCGCGTAAATAGCATCGATTTTCTTGTGCTTAAGCGCGGTCAGGATGGCATTGAAATCTTTATCGCCTTCCTGGAAGGTCTGGTTACTGGCAATTTTGCCGGTATAGGTTTTCTTAAAGGCCTTGGCCAAGCCGGTGCCGTAATCACTGGAGTTATCAGTTAGGATGGCAACGTTTTTGGCCTTCAAGGTGTTGGTCATGAACTTAGCCGCGGATGAGCCCTGGTAATTGTTTTGGAAGCAGGCGCGGAAGATGTATTTTTGGACGTCACCATTTTTCTGAAGGGTATAACCGGGATCGGTAGCGGATGGACTGACAGAAGGGACGGCTGCTTTGGTCATATTAGGAATCGAAGCCGTTCCGGCATTGGTGGCGGCGGGACCAACCACGGCGACCACCTTGTCATTGTTGACCAGCTGCGCAGCAACGGAAGCGGCGGTGGTGTTTGAGGTCTTATTGTCCCGAATGACCAGCTGAATCTTCTTATGGGTCTTACCGACCGCGATGCCACCAGCCTGATTGATTTTATTGACCGCTAATTGAATCCCTTGCTTCTGTTGCTGACCGTAACCGGCAGCGGCGCCGGAGAGTTCCATGTTAACCCCGATTTTGATTGTCTGGCCGGGGTTGTTCCCCTGACTGCTGCCGTTGTTCTTGGCGGTGCTACAGCCGGCGAGGGCTAAGACGATGGTTGCCAGTGCGCTAATTTTGATGATGTGTTTGTGCCATTTGATCATATGTAAAACCTGCCTTCTTCGTTTAATTTGGTGAAGCGAAATGTTCCCCAATCCTCCTTTGGACTAACAAAAAGACCTCATCCACTGGGTGAATGAGGTCTTACACGGATACCGAGCCCTCATTACCACACGGGAAAGAAGGGCTCAGTACTTGAATTTTGAGTTGTTAACTCAAGGTCAAGTGACCGGGTCCTTCTTCGTTAATAATAAGGCTGCGTTTTGAATAGCAAGGGACGCTACAATGGTGGTGTTCTTTTTCGTATTCATCATGGTGGGTCCCTCACTTTCAAAAGTTTTGTTTTCGGTTAGTTGATGTGTCCTACGATAATTAAAATTAAATGAGATGTCAAGATGAAATTTAATAATTCTGTTTTTGAAAGGGCATTAGTTGTTGTCAGACGTGTGCCGACGGACGTTTTATTTTTTTAGTTTGGCAAGAGTAGTCGCTAGCGGTCTGATTAGGAGCGAAATGGCTGACACGTCAGCGATATAAAATGACAAATACCGCGTTGGATCGGCCTAAGCGGGTCCTGAGCGGTATTTTTGGCGTGGTATAATATGGCTAATATTACGCGGGTTGCTGGAGGCTGACCGCAATGAGCTTGACCTGATAGCTCGTATTGGGGGCCTTAATGGTCACCGTGTCACCAGGTTGGTGGCCGAGTAGGGCCTTGCCCAGGGGCGATACACGGGTAATCTTGCCCGCCTCAAGGTCGGCTTCCTGGGTGCCCACCAGTTGGTAGCTCACTTGGTCATCATCGTCCATGAACTGAACGGTCACCCATTTTCCGAGTTCTACTTTATCATCCTTGCTGGGGGCGACCACCTGGGCGTATTGCAGCTGCTTGTTGAAGAACCGCAGCTGACTCTCCAGGTGCCGCAGATCCCGCTTAGCCGCGGAATACTCGGCATTTTCGGAGAGGTCACCGTGAGCCCGTGCCTCCGCCAAGATGGCGATCTTTTCTGGGCGATCAGCCTCAAGTGCCGCAATCTTATTCTGCAAGTCACGGTAGCCCGCAGCGGTGATGGGATTAAAATCTCCTGCCATAAGCTTCACCTCGTTAACTTAGAATTTACCCCAATTTTACCAATTTTTGTGAAAAAGAAAAGGAGTTCTCCCCATGAAATTATCTGCTTCATACTGGCTACGTCAGGCCGGAATTGGTTTCGCCTTTATCCTGGTGATAGCCTTACTCGGCCATTTAAATTATAACCAATGGCGCTTACTGCCAGGGATGACGGGGGCCGATTGGTATTTCTTAATCAGCTGGCTGTGTTTCCCGTTTGCAAAATGGGTCGTTCTAGAAGATAAGCGGGAGGTTAAGGCACCCACGATTCGGCGCAAAAAGAAACAGCGCGCCGCCGAACAAACCGCTTCCGTCTACGAAAAAATGAATCGCCCCCAGCGTGAGCCACGATTGGAGGCCGCTCCCAAGGCCCACTTAAAGTGGTATTGGCGTGGTCTAGTGGACCTCGTCCTCACCTTCTTTGGTCCCCTTATTTTGGGTGGATTCCTCACTTATTCACTGCGACACAATTAAATTGTGCTTATTTTTGCTGCTTTAACGTGCAAATATTGACGTTTTTGCGGCTTAACGCTTGATAAGCCGAAACCATGTTAAAGTAATGACAGTTGGAAGGGGTCAGTTTTCACAGGACTGATGTTGCGAATCAACTAGTTAAAGTATAAGTGATTAAGGCCACAATTTGGGGGAGTCCTTAATCAGATTCGCACCCTGAGATTATCTAATCAAGAGGTCGGTTGGCAGAGTAGAAAATTAGTCTGAAACTTAGGTGACTAGTAGCAGGATTTTCAGCGATGGGCTGAAGAGTAAGTGACTGAATCGGGTTATTCGTAATGCCTAAGGTTTCTGTGACTTTGTTAGAACTTGGGGGAGTGCTAATTAAGCCAGCGCCGGTAATTAAATAATCCAATTAGAAGAGGATCATCTGAGGGGATGATTCTTTTTTTATGGGGTAAAACGATTGCAACCACGGGAAAATCAAGGTACATTAGTGAGTAATAGGGTTACGGTATAATTGAGTTGTGGCATTGGTTAACTGGCTGCTTCGCTAGTTGAATCATTTAGAATTAAAAGGACGTGATAGGGTGTTAGCCGTATATCTTTGTGAAGATAATCAAGAACAATTGGCGCACTATACGGATGTTGTGAAGCGCTATATTATGATTAACGATTATGATATGCAGGTTAAGTTGGCTACGCCTAGTCCGCAGGCGTTATTGACGGATCTCGCGGAGACACCACCGGAATATGCGCTGTTCTTTCTCGACATTGAATTTCCAGCCGAAAAGACAACGGGATTAGAAACGGCCATTTCGATTCGTCAACAGCTAGGATTTGCCGAGATTGTTTTTGTGACGACCCATTCGGAGATGGCGTTACTGACGTTTGAGCGTAAGGTCGAGCCCATGGACTTTGTGGTCAAAGACCTTGGTCGGGCACAGATTGATCAGAAACTCCGGGAGAATGTCGATTACGGCTATCAACGGTACACCAATTATCTGGGAAATACGGAAAACCTCTTTAGCTATAATATTGGGGGGCGGTCCTTTAGCCTACCAATGGGGGATGTTTACTTTGTGGCAACGTCCTCGACGCCCCATAAGGTGACGGTTCATGCCGCTAATCAATTGGTGGAGTTTCCGGGTTTTTTGAAAGACATTGCGGATCAATACCCGGAACTCTACCGGACGGATAAAAGTTTTTTGGTCAATTTGGATAATGTGAGTGGAATTGATACCACGACTCGGCGGTTGATTTTTCCCAATGGGGATCAGACTGACGTGGCTACCCGGCGATTCCATGAGGTTAAAACACTGGTTCAAAAACATTTAAAGTCCTAAGAGGGTGCAGAGAATGGTGGACTTATTTCAAATATTTGACCGCCAATTCTGGACAAATTTGGTGTTGGCGGTAACCATGCAATGGTTCATCACGTTGTGGATCGGGGTGATTCGGCCCCAAAACTGGAAATTGCCGCTGAAGTGGATCGGGTGGGGGCTAATCCCTGCCTTTATTGGGCAGTCGTGGAGCCTACTCATTCCGCCCATTAGTGCCTTGATGTATTTGGTTCATCATCGCCGCGCCTCAACGTTGATTTTCGTCAACGCCACGATTGTTATTTATTTAGTTGTGGTCTTAGTTAACGATGTCTGTCGCCAGGTTTTCATTGAATTATGGGGATTGGGCTTTGCCAATGGCGTATCCGGTGTCGCGGCCCGCCTGATTTTTCAGTTTTTCATTTACATGTTAATTTCGATCGGTGTGTCTGGCATGCGGTTACAGCCCGGTAACCTGGATGCGCTTGAGTTTAGCCGTAAGGAACAGTGGACGGTGATGGCACTCTTGGGGAGTCTGGCAATGCTTGCCGAAATGTCGTCGTTGATTATTCACCATTTGGAAATTACCCATGCCATGCTGACGTTTGCGCTGAGCATTGAGCTGGTCATGATCTTGTTGATTGCGGCCAGCCTGTTTGCCTTTCTTCAAAGCTTCTTTCATCGGCAGCGGGTGCGCGCGGATTATCAAGAAAGTCTATTGAAGAATCGTTACGATCGGCGGATGTCCAACCAGGTCCGCGCCATTCGTCAGTTTACCCACAATTACCAGCAACAGATGCTGCGTCTAGGCGATTACTTGGATGCCGGCGATTACGATGGGTTAGCGGCTTACTATCAGACGCTGAGTACGCGCTGGTCGACCACCCATCACTTGGTTGGTTTGGAAGCGGCCGGGCTGAATCAACTCAACGATCCGCCCCTGAAGAGCCTGTTATTTCAGAAATTGCTGGCCGCGCAGAATCATGACCGCGAAATTCGTTTGGAAATTCCCGATCCCATAAAGGCGATTCCGATGGATAGCATGCAGCTCCTTCGAATCATGGGGATTTTATTGGATAATGCGATTGAGGCGCCCGCAGTGGGCAACAATCCCACAATCTATTGTGCTATTTTGAACTATCCCGAAGCCATTGAGTTGGCCGTTGCCAATCCCGTCTCGCAGACGAATCCACCCAAGATTAATCAATTTATGCAAGCGGATTATTCAACTAAGGGGGGCAACCACGGACTGGGCTTAAGTACGGTTCACGATATCATTGATCATACGGACAATGCGGCCTTACAGATTGCGATTAAGCGCGGTCGCTTGTACTTTACAGTGATTCTGACGAAGCCGGGGAGGTGAGCACGTGATTACGGTAAATGCAGTGAGCATTGGACTGGCAGATTTTTCGCTGGTCTTTTGGTTCGTTTATTTTCAGTATTATTGGTTTCCACACCTGCATGTGAAAAATAACTTTCTGCTATTCTGTGCGGTGATGGCGCTAGGATTTACGACGATAGATCTGCTCAATCCCTTTACGGCCACAAGTACGTTGTTGGGCATGCTGCCAATCATCGTCCTGTTAATCAGTGAAATCGGGTTCTTGGCGGTGCAAAATAACTGGCAGTATTTGCCCGCGTTCATTGACGTGTCAATTTTGGCTTACTTACTGACCGAGTTTGTGGATATGTCGGTCATTGCGGGGACGATTCGTCTGACCAGTGTGACCTTTGCCGCTAGTGTCTGGGGAACCCTCACAGAGCTCACCATTGATTCTGTGATTTTTGCGATGGTGGCAATGGGAATCTTGCTGACACGTGCGCCTATGGAAAATTTAATTCATGCCATGCAGGGGCGGTCCTCAGAGTACCTCTTCTTGATCTTTATGACGGTACTGGGATTGGTCTATATTTTATTCGAATACTCTCTACAGAGTCTAGCAGATTCCGATCATTACTTGATCTTTTTGGCAGGGATCTCAGGAACACTGGTGATTGGCCTGACCCTAAGCACTTATATGCTGATGCAGACCCATTTACAAGAAGAACATACGCAACTGCAAACCCAACAACAAGAATTTCGCGAACAGTATACAACAGAACTGAACCGTCAGCTGGCGACCGTGCGAAAGTTCAGTCATGACTATCAAAATATGCTGTTGGGGCTGGGGGGCTATTTGGAAGATAAGGATTACGAGGGTTTTCGACAGTTATACATCGATATTCGGTCGGGGTGGGCGACTAGTAATGCCGCCGAGCTGACGATTGATGACTTGTCGACCATTCCTAGTCCGGGCCTGCGTTATGGCCTTTATCATAACTACCTCATGGCGCGTGAACAGGGGGTGCAGCTCTTTGTTAAAGTGCCCGCGCCGCTGACGTCAACGGTTGCCGTGCTCAAAGAGATGGCGGTGCTGGTAGATAAAACGTTGCCACCTATTCTCCCGGAAATTAGTCGGGTAAAGCCGCCGATGATTACGTTGGAATTAACCGAGACGCCGCAATTGTTACGATTGTCGCTAACTTTTCCGGTGCCACCAGATGCCCAGGTGGATAGTAAACACCGGATCATGACCAGTCAGGGACAGCTAGACTTCTCAAAGCTACAACGCTCACTGCCACAGATGGCCACGAGTACGCTGAAGGTCAAATTGCACTGGGGTCAACTCATTGTGGCCTTACCGAAGGGGTAGTTCAACCATTGGAAGTTTCACAAAGTTTGTTTGATGAAACAATTAACTAAAAAGTAATCTAATGAATAAGCGTCATTCTGAAAACGCTTGCAATTCTACAGCCATCTGATATACTGGGACATGTAATACCAATCAATCTTTCAGAGAAGCCCGAATAATTCGGCAGTTTGACGGGTTCTCGACTTTGTGAAAGTGGCTCTTATAGTAAATATTAGAGTTACCTTTACAAGCTGAGCTGATTCCTAGAATTGGCGCGGTGAGGTTGCTCAATACTACATATTGAGATTATGGCTAAGCTGAGTGAACGGCGTTTTCCTGACTACAAACTCGAGGATGTTGTGTATACTCAATGATGCTAGTGGGACCGGAGTTGGTTGCTCCGGTTTTTTTGTGTAGAGCGTGAGTCAAGACGGTTAGGTTCTGAGCATTAGGGAGTTAAGGGGCCTCTGTTCGGCTATGCCGGGCAGGGGTCACTTAACTTTCTAAGCGCAGGAACCTGTCTTGGCGAACGCGTTTCGGAGGCCGCCAATTCCGCAAGTTCAGCTGCGAGGCAAATCAAGATTTTTGCGTCAATATAGTTTTTCTCAGCGAGTTCCCTATTTTGCTAAGCGGAAGAATCTGGCTTGCGTAACGCGTTTCAGTAGCCGCAAGTTTCGACTGCCTAGCGGTGAAGAACCGATCCAATCACTGAGCAATCAGAACTGGAACGAGCCAGTGTTTGTTGGAATTAAGCGCAGGAACCTGTCTTGGCGAACGCGTTTCGGAGGCTGCCAGTTTCGCAAGCTCAGCCGCGAGGGCAAATCAAAATTCTTACGTCAATATAGTTTTTCTCAGTGAGTTTCTTATTTTACTAAGCGGAAGAATCTGGCTTGTGTAACGCGTTTTAGCAGCCACACGCGCAAAGGAAAACAAACAAAAACGTAGCGTAACACCGGCCGCACCCGGTACTACGCTACGTTTTTGCTTTATCAAACTAATTTAAGTTGACTACTCCCCAAATCAATAAGATGGCTAACATCCCCGCGAGAATGATTAGGGCTAGTTTTTGTTGCCAGCGCATCAAATCCCCCCTAGTCATATCAACTGACCACAGTATAACCGAATTGAATGGTTAACAACCACAATCGTCCTTATCGTAGAAAAATTGACGATTAGGAGACTTTATGGTCGTACAAGAGCTAATTCCCAGAGAAATGGTCAAAATCGTCCGGTACAGGGGCCGTTACGGTGGTTAGAGCATCATTTAGGGTAAATGGTTGAGGAAAGACTAAACGCCAGCAGTGAAGCCGTAAGCGGTCATGGCTGGCTGGGCCGTACAGGGGATCGCCGATTAAGGGATGTCCAGCGGCAGCAAGATGCACGCGCAGCTGATGGGTACGCCCGGTTTCCAGCCACAGTTTAACCAAAGTTGCCCCAGGTCGGTGATCAATGGCTTCATAATGGGTTACAGCGGATTGGGGATGAAGGCCATCCACGCGCCGTTTTCGCCGATCATCGGGATCACGACCAATGGGGGCGGTGAAGGTGCCACTACCGTGAAGCGTCCCGTGGACCCAAGCGAGGTAGGTTCGCTGGACGCGCTTATCCGCAATGTGGCGCACCATGATCGGCACCACAGCGGGGGTCTTGGTCATCATCAGCGCGCCGGTCGTTTCCTGGTCCAACCGGCTTAAAATATAAGGACCGGGCTGGTCATCACCAAGGTAGGCAGCGACGTGATTCAAGGTGGTACCGCGCTCACCAGGTTGATTGGGATGGGTCTTACTGCCACGGGTCTTGTTAATGATCAGGAGATCGGCCGTTTCATAGAGAACCGCCACGGTTGCGGCACTGTCCGGGTCGACATTGGGGAAGGGTTCCACGAAGTCGGCGGGTAAAAAGGTCAGCTGGACAGTTTCTCCAGCCATAACCAACTGGTTCATTGCGCGATAGCTGCCGTTGACCAGGACGCGCTGACTGATTCGCAGGTCGTGAATGAGATGCTTGGGAATGAGCCAGGCAGACAGCAATTGTCGCAGGGGGGTGGCTGGTGTATCGGCTGGTAGGGTCATGGTATAACGCCAGTGCATGGGTGAACTCCTTTCCGCAAGTTAAGGATCAGTGAAAAATGAAGCCAGATAAAATGACCCACCGCAATAACGGCAGGCCATCTTAAAAATGAACTTATTTCGTAATTTCGGGTTTAACGATCAACACGTCACAGATAGCGGAACGGCTGACGTAGTTGGTTACGGAGCCGACCATTAAGCGTTCAACGGCAGTCAACCCAGTGGAACCAATCACGATTAACTCGGAGCCGTGGTCTGCGGGGAACTCCCGTGCAATAACAGGCTTAGGATTCCCAAAACGCACGTGAATGCTGACATCGGGAACACCGGCGTTGATTGCTTGTTGTTTCAAGCTTTCCAACCGATCCTGGACGTCTTGAGAGAGCTTGTAGATCACGTCACCGCTCACAGCGCCACCATAAGTATCGCTGAATTGGTTAACTTCGAGGACGTTTAAGATATCAAGATGTGTTTGGTTACGTTTAGCGACTTCAATTGCTTTTTCTAAAACTGGTTGGGTTGCCTTAGAACCGTCAACGGGAACCAGAATGTTCTTGTATTGTTGTAACATATAGAATGCCACCCCTTCACGAGACATGTTGATACTTTACCTATACTATATCATTTATTGGCGAATGTGTAAGCACTTAATTGCACGCCCCGCGGTGAAAGGACGTGAAAAAGCCGTAATTAAGGGGGTTGCTGGATTGCAAAAAAATCTGCCGCTCACAAGTGAAAATACGTGGTATTGACTCGCTGTGAGGCTGATTGTGGTAAGGGCACGTTAGTCAGGAGGAATTTGCGTGCTGGGAATCACCATCAAGGCAGTCGCAGTCACGTTAAATCGCTGATTCATGAGGGTGTCAATCTGGCGGGTCAGGTCGTAAATGGTGGCAGCGGTCATCAGAGGATCGACGGCCACCGTGACGCTGACCATGATCAGGTTGCCGTCGTAATAGGCTTTGAGAAAAACAACGGACCGGACATCGGGAAAGGCGGCCACTTGCTGGCGGTACTGGGACTCCAGTTGTGGATCAAAGTAGTCAACGAGATTGAGACTGCTGGTGCGAAAGATTTTCACGCCGGTATACAGGATATAACTGCCCAGGATGAGACTGGCGAGGCCATCGAGCCAAGTGGCGCGCAGCCAGGCAATACTTAGGATCGTTAAAATGGTGACAGCGCTGGTCAGGGCATCCGTCAGGGAGTCACGCGCAGCCGCGTCCAAGGCCGTGTTGGTGAGAACCTTGGCCCAGTGGCGATTAGAGAGCCACAGGTACGTTAACAACAGGCTAGAAATCAGGGCACCTAGTGTGGCCGTGCCTTGTTGGAGGTGGTAGGTTGGCTGTTGCATGAGGATACGAATCGCTTTGTAGATGATATCCGCAGCAATGATGACCATTACCAAGCCGGCAATCAACGTGTAGATGGTCTCGAAGCGAAAGCGGGATTGCTGAATTCTGGGCCCCAAGTGTGTCTGCTCCTCTTTAGAAATGGGGGCGCCCCAGAGATCATCATCCTTGGTTTTGGCCGCGATATACAGGCCGGTCATGAGCAAGCCAGTTGAGAAGACGCCCGAAAAGTTGTTAAAGGCATCGGCCTGGAGGAGTTGTGAATGAGCGAGTTGGGCACAGATGAACTCGATGAGAAAAAGGATCAGGTAGACCGTTATGTTTTCCCATAAATGTTGGTGTGCACGGCGCAAGTTAACGACCGTTTTCTGCTGAATCTGATCCCAGGGGGAATGGATGGTTGGCATGGCTGGTCATCTCCGTAAATTATGCTGAAATTGGCCTTAGTATCGGTCACGAGCAGAAGAAAGGCCACCAGAAGTGCCTAGTTACGCTGATGACATAATAAAATAAATATGAGGACATAAGATTACGGGCTGAGTTTACCGTTTTTTCTGAAGACGACCGGGCCCTGCGGCAATATTAAAACCTTTATAAACGCTGTTATGACAGTGTTTAGCCGGTTGGCAGCCAGGACAGTTCAGTGTATAGTGACGAGTAATAACGCAACAGAAAGTGGGGACTTGACCATTATGGACAGAGACACAGGAACATTGAAAGAACGTTACAGTCTACTGGGGTTGTTTTTGGCTGCGGTTGTGGGGTTAGGCCTCTTACGGTTGCAGGGGCCGACAGCAACACTGGCCTTCCATCGCTATCTTGTGGGGGACTTTCGGCTTGCTAACTTGTCGGCCGTGGGACTGCTATTGATTCTCTTGCCAGGTGTGCTGCTGTGGCCGCTGATCGGATCACTCGCCGCACGCGGTACGGGTGCCGTACGCGCTTGGAAAAATGTCGTGGTAGTCAGTGGATGGCACATCTTGTATGGTGTCGTTATTTTACAAGGGTTGGGGTGGTTGGCACCGTTACCGACCCCTTCTGCACAGACGGTTTACACCGCGTTAGCGGCATCATTGGCGGGCGCTTTTCTGAACGCGGGTTGGGGACTTTGTTTTTGGCTTGTCACCATTGGACTCGTGCAGCTACGCCTGGCAATCACACATCCGAAGTGGGCCTGTTGGTGTCCCTTGAGCATCGTGCCACTGTTACCCGTCGTGGTCGGGTTATCAACCGTCTCACCAGTGCGATTAACCCCCGCAATCCTGGCAGTGATTGCAGTAGCGCCGGTGGTCATTGTTCTGGCCGTGGGCGGTGTCTTTGGCATCATAGTCAGCTACGTGGATCACATGAGTCGCCGGAAAAATGAGCAGCAAAAAACCGCCACATCGGTGTGATGTGACGGTTCGTTTTTGACAACTTAACGGTTAAGCTTACTTCAGGCTTGAAGAAGTTAACGTCAAGTTCGTCCAGAAGTTACCGTTAGCAGCGCTCACATTGTAACCCTTGACCCGCTTGTTAACTGGACTCCAGTTGTAACTGAATGAACCGGGTGCGACGGCAGCCTGTTCGTTCATGTATTCTTGCCATTGCTTGAAGGCCTTAGTCCGGTACTTGTCGTTCCAGGCCTTGTTGTTGTTCAAGTTAGCCATTAATTGCGTGTTCTTCTTGGAAACGAAGTGACCCATGTTGTAGGTGGCATCTTCACCGTAGAGTTGCGTAGGGGTAGGTTCACTAGATAAGCCCCAGGCAGCGGCGTAGACGTCGATCTTGTTTTGCTTAGGTGCTTGCAACGTGGAGTAGAAGCTGTTCATTTCCATGGTCTTACCACCAGTGAATTGCACGTTTAAGCCGATCTTGTGCCATTGTTGCAGGTAATCTTGGTATTCAGCAGCTTGGGCAGAAGTCCCCGTCATGGTACCGAAGTGGATGGTTAACTTCTTGCCATTAGGATCGGAACGCCACTTGCTACCGTCACGCTTCTTGTAACCGGCGTCGTCCAGTAACTTGTTGGCTTTCTTGATATTCAGGGGGTAACCCTTGGCTGAAGCATCCCAGTACTTGTTAAAGATTGGTGGAATCAAGGTGTTGGCACGCCAAGTAATCCCGTTCCCGAACTTCTTGTTGATAGCATCGAGGTTCAAGGCGTACATCATGGCTTGACGCAAGCTCTTGTTGGCCATCTTGCTGTTCTTGTCCATGACGTTCTTTTGGGTCTTCGTGTCGTAGTGACCGACGTTAAAGCCAAAGTAGTCGTAAGACAGGGCTGGTTGACCCACAATCTGGTAGTTCTTGACGTTCTTCAACTGTTTGTAGTCGGTACCATGCATAACACTGTTAGGAACCGTGAAGTCGTACTTGTTCGATTGGATAGCCTTATCAATGTTGTTGGAAGAAACCACGTTGATCGTGATGTGCTTGATCTGTGGTGTCTTGCCGTAGTAGTACTTGTTAGGGGACCAAGTCGTAGATTCACCTTCGACCACCTTATCCAGCTTGTAAGGACCCGTGAAGAGAGGGTTCTTCCGAACTTGCGTGGAGGAAGCTAACTTAGCGATTGGCACGTTCTTGATGTACTCGTAAGGTTCAACGGATGCCCAGATGAATGAGTTCCCCAAGTATTGCATGGCAGGGGTGACTTTAGTTAAATGAATCACAGCAGTCCGGCCTTTTTGCCCATCGGGGAAGGTGATCCCGGAGATGGTCTTGGCACTACCCGTATGGTAGGCAGCCATCCCCTTGATGTTGTTGAAGTCGGCAGAGTATTGTTGTGAAGTCGTCTTCTTGTTGGCAATCACTTCGTAAGGATATTCGATATCCTTGGCGGTAACGGCGCTACCGTTTGACCACTTAGCGTCTTTCCGCAGGGTGATTGTGACGGTCTTGGCCTTCCGGTTGATCGTTTGGTTAGCCAAGCCACCCTTGACGATCTTGAAGTTCTTATCCGTGTGGAACAGGCCGTTGGTGTTACCAGGTTGGTCAGCACCAGGTGAGAAGACGTCGGCGTCTTCCTGATTAGTGGATAATACGGGATCAGCAATCCCTTGGAATGGCGAGTCGTTTGGTTCGGCAAGCTTTAATGTACTGTTCTTCGTTGCGGTCTTATCAGTGGCCTTCGTGTTGTTGTATGACGCCTTCAACTGAACGGAAGCACCACTGGTTCCGCTCTTGGAACTGGATGAACTTTTGCTGGAACATGCCGCAAGGCTAACGGTTGCGAGAACCGCCATTGCGGACAAGGCGAGCTTTTTCTTATCCATACTATGTTTCCCCCTTGATTTTTAAATCCTCTGTGAGACAGGCGGGCAATTCTCCTCAGGATCACTCGTCATTACGCTGGGTTGAAAGGTACTGCTTGAGTGGGCACCATCTCCTCAAATGACTGACGGTTTTAATGACTAGTTGATAGAACCTTGTCGTTGCGAAGCATCCGCGGCACGACGCAGGACTTGACCAACGTAGCTGATTGATAAACACAAAACGATGATTTCTAGCGCCGCTGGCAACCACGTCCACCAGTATTGGGTGATGTTGTTGGGGTCGTTGGCGTTGGCAATCATGGTCCCTAGGGAAGGCGTCTGGCTTGGCAGCCCGAAGCCCAGGTAGGAGAGCCCCGTTTCAACCCCGATGTTTTCGGCGAAGGAAAGGGTACAGTCAACGATGATTAACGACGAAATGTTGGGCATGATTTCTCTAAAAATAATCTTCCAATGACTGGTTCCGGAAGCTTTAGAGGCGGCAACATAGTCCTTTTCCGACTCGGCCAAGGTTCGTGACCGAATCAACCGTGACGTTCCTTCCCAGTAGAAGATGGAGAAGATGAACGTCAGCGTGACGGAGTTGTAATGGGGAATGATGGTGACCAGAACGATGATCATCATGGTCATGGGTAACATCATCATGAAGTCATAGATCCGTTGCATTCCCCAGTCGATGTAACCGTTGAAGTATCCAGAAATGAGTCCCCAACAGATCCCAAACGTGGATGAAATGACGGTCAAACCAATGGCAATCCCAATAGAATTCCGGGACCCGACAATTAACTGCTTGGCGACCGAGCGTCCCGCAGAATCGGCCCCTAGCCAATAATCCGCGGTGAACGGCTGGTTGAAGTACCCCATGATGTTAGTCTCCATCATCTTAGGGGTATTGATGAATAGGGCCCCAATCATGACGAAGAGAATGAAACTGACAATGATAATGAGCGCTGCCATGGCGGGCTTATCCGCCTTGAATTCACTCCAGATAATCTTGGCCGTGGAAGGTGTGGCTTCCGCCTGTGCTTCCTGAGTCAGCCGGGCTAAATCAGCCGCGGAAATGTCTGAGTGTTGTTCGAAATTTTCTGCCATTCTGTTTTAGCCTCCTTTACTGGATTCGAATTCGTGGATCGACAATGCTGAGAATAATATCCGATAATAATGTCCCAATCAGGTTTAAGATCCCATAAATCAGGACCAAAGCGGTGATGACGGTGTAGTCCCGGTAGCTGATGGAGTTCACGAAGAGCAAACCCATCCCGGGGTAAGAGAAGACCGTTTCGGTAAAGATTGAACCGTTTAACAGACCGGTAATGGAGTAACCGGCGAAAGCGGCGATGGGGAGTAAGGAGTTCCGGAAGATGTGATGCCGGTAGATGTCCTTACTTGGCACCCCTTTGGACCGTGCCGTCCGAACGTAGTCGGAATGCTTGGAATCGATGACTTCGGAACGCAGGTATTGCACGATGTTCACAGTTCCGAATAAGGCACCGAGCAGACCGGGTAACAGAATATGGTAGAAACGCGACCCGAGGGTATGTAGCCATCCTGTAGCGTCCGAGGATATTGACCCGGTTGTGGGGAACCACCCCAAGACGTAACCGAAGATCCAAATCCCGATCACTAAGATCACGAAGAAGGGGATGCAGTAGGTGACGTAGGTGTAGACCCGAATGACGGTGTCGGGAAGCTTGCCTTCATGGCGACCGGCGTAGACACCCATGGGTAAGGCGAAGACGTAGGTCAGGATCATGGTAAACAAGGCCAGCCATAAGGTATTGGCGGCCCGACCACCAATCAACCGTGTAACGGGTTCCTGGTATTGATAACTGTTTCCGAGGTTACCGTGGAACAAGTGAACGACCCAGTTCCAATACTGTTGGTACCAAGGGTCATATAAACCATTGATTTTCATTAAATGATGAATCTGTGCGGGGTCCGCCTTTGGGTTGATGGAGCCGGTAAATGGGTCACCGGGCATCGCCTTTGCCAAGAGGAAGACCAGGATACTTAGGATAATGACTTCGGGAATCATGATTAGGAAACGCCGTAGAATCGTTTTCCACATTAGGCCTGCACCTCTCCTTCCTGACGAGCGAGCTGTTGTGCAACGTTTTGGGGTAAGGCAACGGCGTGCGTGGGGGTGACTTGAACCAGTGGGTAGGCTTCACCCTGTTCGTCGTAGTACTTACTCTGTTGTTCGCGATAGACTTCCTCAACGGCCAGACGTGAGGCACGGTGCGCTTCACGAGAGTTCACGTTAGTTTCGGGAATGGCGGCGAGCAACCGCTTGGTGTAGATGTGTAGGGGATGATTGTAAATATCGTCCCGGGTCCCGATCTCGACTAAGCGTCCCCGGTTCATGATGGCAATGTTGTTGCACATGTGCCGGACAACCCCCAAGTCATGGGAAATGAATAGGTAGGAAATGCCGAATTCACGTTGAATTTTCTTCATGAAGTTCAGTACTTGTGCTTGAACGGAAAGATCCAAAGCGGAGACGGGTTCATCAGCGATAATCAATTTGGGATTCGTCGCTACCGCTCTGGCAACGCCAATCCGTTGTCGCTGCCCACCGGAGAATTGGTGAGGGTATTTGTACAGCGCATCAGCATCTAGTCCAACGATATTTAAGAGCTGCAAAACCCGCAATTTTTCATCGTCTTTGCTGAGGTTTTCAAAGTTGCGGAGGGGTTCAGCGATGATATCTTCAATCCGCTTTCTGGGGTTTAGACTAGAGAGGGAATCTTGGAAGATCATTTGAACATCGTGGTTATAGTCCAACTTGCGCCGATTTTCCGCCTTGGTAATATCGAGACCCTTGTACATAATGGAACCACTTGTGACCTTTTCCAGGCCGACCACAGATTTACCAGTGGTCGACTTACCGGATCCCGATTCGCCCACGAGTCCGTAAGTTTCACCGGCTTCAATATCGAAGCTGACGCCATCCACGGCACGGACAGAATCGGTTACGCGGTTCCAGAAGCCGGAACGAATCGGGTAGTGAACTTTGAGATCTTTGATTTCGATTAGACTCATACCGTCACGCTCCCTTGTTCATCTGGAAATTTGAAATGCTTGTAGCAGGTGCAGCGGACTTCATGGCCCGGTGCCACCTCATGCATGGTGGGGTGTTCTTCGTGAGCCTCGGCTGGCACCCAGGGAATCCGGGGCGCAAACCGATCACCCGTGGCCGGCATCTTCTGTAAGGAAGGCACGTTCCCCTGAATGACGTAAAGATCATCATTTTCGTTGTCTCGTTGTGGCATGGACCGTAACAAGGAACGCGTGTAGGGATGCTCGGGGGTGTTGAAGACCTGTTCAACGGAGCCTTGTTCCACAATTTGGCCGGCATACATTACCGCGACTCGGTCGGCTGTTTCGGCCACAACCCCTAAATCATGAGTAATCAGGATGATGCCAGCGTGATTTTCCTTCTGGATATCACGGAGGACGTCTAGAATCTGTGCTTGAATGGTGACATCTAGCGCCGTGGTGGGCTCATCGGCAATGATGAGGTCGGGTTTGCAGGCAATCGCGATGGCGATGATGACCCGTTGGCGCATCCCTCCGGAAAGCTCATGTGGAAATTGCCGAGCGGTTCGTTGGGGATTGACGATCCCAACCTGGTCGAGTAGCTCAAGCACGTGTTTGTGTTTATCCTCGGCCGATAAATCCGTATGGTAATCCATGACTTCACTAATCTGATCCTCAATCCGCTTTAAGGGATTCAGGGCGGACAGGGGATCCTGGAAGATCATGCCAATTTTGGCCCCGCGGAACTGATTGTAGCCATTTTCATCTAATTTAAGGAGGTCGGTGCCTTCGAAATCTACTTCGCCGGAAATTTTAGTCTCTGCCGGATCATGAAGTCCCATGATGGTCGTAGCTAGGGTACTTTTACCACAGCCTGATTCACCAACGATGGCGAGAATTTCGTCGTGTTGGACCTGGAGGTTAATGTGGGAGATGGCGTCATAGTATTGGCCGTCGATCTTGAAAGCCGTGCTGACGTCCTTGATGTTTAGAAAGTTTGATGCGGTTTCCACGGAAATCCCTCCCAATGTTCTCATCTACCTCTCATTTGTAGATGAAGCCTTATGAATAAACGGATTTGTATATTCAATCTGCTTGCGAACAATAATTGTTTTTGATTATAGTTAATCAAATTCTCATTTACAACCCCTTGATTCTTAAAACTAATCATAATTTCTTCATAAAATCCTCATAAACTTTGTTATATCAATCTTCGCAGATATTGAATAAAATGATAAAAAATTTAACTTGAAAGTATTAAGTTGGTCAATTTGCTTGCTAAACCAATAATTAACAGACGCAATGTATACAAACATCTGGAAAGTTATGCATGTATATTCCAGATGAGAATATTCTAAGGGCTTCCATTAGATTCGCCTGTTTCTTCCTAAATTGTGGTATGATACCAGTATTGATTACAGACTTTTTGAAAGCGATGGCTAGACGATGAGATTAGACTTTTCCGTTGCCGTTCACAGCTTGCTCTACCTGGACGAGAATCGTCCTCGTAAAATAGCGAGCCGGGAACTGGCAACGTCACTACAACTAAATGCGGTGATGATCCGCAACATACTCTCCGTGCTGCACAAGCAGGGCTACATTGAGGGTTCCGTTGGGAAAAATGGCGGGTACCAATTAATTCGGAGCCTGGATGAGATCAACGTGGGGGAACTCTACGACCTGACAATTCCCCCAACCATTAGCTACGCACGGTTCATCACCGGTGACTCCAAGGGCACCAAGGATACGGATGCGACCGATATTTCGGCTAATATTTCGCAGACGTTGACGGATCTTTTTACGTTGGCTGATGAAGATTATCGTAAGTTTTATCATCAATTTACGATGACCGATCTGAAGCAAGATCTGCATGGTCACGGTTATTTTCGGCGCTTAATCAGCGACTAGATTAGTGAGCTAAATGCTACTAAACTTTAGTTAGTGGCGTTATAATAAAGGTATAAAATCGAATGGTGACTAAGGCCATCATTAATAACAGTCATAACCGCCAGGGGTGAACTCTGACGGGGGCTGGATCCACGCTATTGCAGCGTGGATCTTTTTTTGCCTGAGTTTTGTCACTCTGAGGACGGCTATTGGGCAGAGCGTCATAGTGTTGAGGAAAATAGGGGATGGCGTTTAGTTGAAAGTGAAGTCAATAACCGAATGGTGATTTTTCAATGGCGTTTTCACGGGACTCACGCGTACGGTCTGTAGCTACGCCGTTTAGCGTGGCATCACCGTTTGGCGGCCCTGATTGTGGGGCAATTTGCACACTCTTTTCCATTATATTGGTGCTAAATTGTAATCGGTTCCAATGCGTGCTATGATTTACCGTAACCGGGGTCGTTACCCGGCGATTGGTTAATTCGAAAGGGGTTTTTGAGTTATGTATTGGTATGCCATGAAGTCACATGATATTCGTCACAACTTAGCAACCGAACAGTACTTAATGAACAATAAGAAGTTCGATGAACCACTCGTTTTGTTCTACTACGAAGGGCCTTGCATCATCGTGGGTCGGAACCAAAACACGTTGGAAGAGATTAATCAAAAATACGTGGAAGAAAATGACATCACGGTCACCCGTCGGTTATCGGGTGGTGGCGCTGTCTATCAAGATCTCGGCAACCTTTGCTTTAGCTTCGTGGTTGATAGCGACAGCGAAGAGTTTGGCGATTTCAAGTCTTTCGTTCAACCCATAGTCGATGCTTTGCATGCCATGGGGGCTAAATCCGTCGAAGTTTCTGGGCGGAACGACATCTTAGTTGACGGTAAGAAGTTCTCCGGCAACGCGATGTATTCTCACAGTGGCAAGACGTTCTCCCACGGGACGTTGATGCTGGATGTGGATCAAGACGTGATTGCACATGCGTTAAACGTGCCAGAAGACAAGATGAAGTCCAAGGGCATTAAGTCGGTTCGTTCCCGGGTGACGAATCTGAAACCTTACTTGGCACCAGAGTATCAAAACTTGACGGTTCCCGAATTTAGAGACACCTTGTTAAAGGAATTGTTCCACGTGGATAATTTGGACGCCATTGCCGACAAGGAAGTTCAGATTGCCGATAGCGAACAAGCAGCCATTGATCAGATCTTTAATGACTACTACGCTAACTGGGACTGGGTTTACGGAAATTCTCCAGAATTCACGGTCAAGAAGCGGCAACACTTCACGGCTGGGACGATCGACGCCCGGTTATTAGTTGATGGCGGGAAGATCGAAAACATTAAGTTCTATGGCGACTTCTTCGGGCCGAGCGATGCGACCGAATTGGCGGATAAATTGAAGGGCGTCCGGTACGATCGGGAGCACGTTGGCGCTGTTTTGAATAGTGTTAACACCCAGTTATACTTCAATGGCATTGAGACGCAGGACGTCTTGGATCTATTGGTCGATTAATTCTCGCCTAAGAATTGGTGGAATTGCTGATTTTATAGGCCAGATACGTTAAAATAGAAATTGAAATTGACGAAAACGTGGTCGATTGGGGCCACGTTTTTAATTACTTTGAAATTATTGAGGAGTTTAATTCTAAATGAAAGATCGTAACGTGATTGCCTGGGCCATCATTTCGCTGTTTGGCTTCCTGGTTATTAATTTCCTGATGTCGCGCTCGTTTGTGGGTTTAGCAACGTCCATGAGTGAATTCTGGCGGTCCTCCGCTTTGGCAGTTGGCCTCTATGTCATTACCATCGTCTTGGCGGCGCTAGATTGGCGGCCATCGTTTTACTTGATGGGTCTAGTCATTGCGATGTATTCATTGTCGCTCATTAGCGTGTTGATTACGATGTGGGGCTACAACCACGCATCCTTGATGGTACGCGTATTGATGTCAGTCGGCAGTATCGCGGTCATGGTGGCCAATGCATATTGGCTCGTGCTCGCGTTACGATTGCGGAAGGACGAACGAGACAAGCGTGACCGGAAAAGATTCGGGCATTAAAACGAGGTGGGTAAATGAAGCGAGAAGTACAGACATTTATTGACGCAGTAGCGGATGATCAATTGGAACATTTCACGGCGGAGACCACGCAGGCCAAGTTTTTTGCTGACCCGGATGGGACCATGGCGCCATTGGCAGCTTTTATTCGTCAGCAGATCGGCGCGGATAAGTTGGCCCAAGCTGAGTTGAAGCTAACTGACACGGAAGCTTCCGTGCGGTTGGAAATGAGTGTGATCAACTTACCTTTACAGGATACGAAGACGATTGGTAAGATCATGGAGACCAACGAAGAACGCGACCTAAACGTCTACGCGGTGATTGAAACGCCGGATATCAACGCTTCCGGGCTGCGGATTGATGCGTTGGCACCGGCCACGACCTATGTGGATCAGGCTGAGATAGCCGATCAAAGTCTTCACGATTGGTTAGGTCTGCAGATTGAGAAGCTTCAAGCTGCCGAGACGAATAAAGAAGAAACCGATGTTAAAAAGAAATAACCTTGCGCTCGGACAATCGCTGTGGTAGTATTATTCCTATGCGATGAGTCGAGAAATCACGCGTTCCTTGCTTGCAAGGGGCGTCCGCGCAAGCGGCTAGGTGAATTTGTCAGCAGGGCACATATGTCACCGTATTGTGACGTGTCTGATTTTGAGGGAATGTGGATTCCGAGATAAATCCATTCGTTTCGGCGAATGCTGTGGTAAAAACGTCTGTTTCGTCCCTTTGGGATGAAGCGGGCGTTTTTTGTTTTTTAACTAATTGCGGATAGTTTAAACAGTAAAATAATAATTAGAAGCATAAAAGGCAATTTCACTGAATGTAAACGCATACTATTAACCATATTAACGAAAGTGTGGCATCTTTTTGCATTATTTTAATGTTATAGTTTATATATACTAAAAACTAATGGAAAAGAAGGAGAAAATCATTTATGGGATGGCTCAAATGCCTGTTGATCGTTGCGATAACGTTAGGAATTGGTGTGCTGGGGGACACGCGTCAATCAAATTATAGCGCCCATCAGTGGCTGGGGACGACGGTCGTAGCCCAAGCCAGTCAGACTGCTGATTGCGGCCAGGACCTTGAGACGGCAGTGTTACCCACCAAGCACGCTGTTCGCAAGCCCGTTCGGGGCAAGACATCTATCCGCCGGTATGAGGCCGTCAACTTAACGAAAGTCGTGGTCGCTTATCAACAGGGCATCGTCATCTCGACAACGGGGCGGGTTCACGCCCATGGTCATGTACATGCGGTTCCCGCAAGGTAAGTTGGGAGATTGCCGACAGCAAGACCGGCCGTTAGTGGTCAAGGGTCATTGAATTTAGCAAGTGCCAAGCTGTTACTGTCGACAGCTTTTTTTGCGTTAAAGCCCCGTTGTTCCCAATAGCGAATCATTATATACTAGCCTCAGAGGGGCGATGACCTATGGGAAAGAATACCAAGCAACAGCTTTCGGATGCACTCGTGACCCAGCTTCAGCGGACGCCGGTTGATAAGATTACAATTAAATCGATCGTCGATGCCTGCGACCTTACGCGGCAAACCTTTTACAATCATTTCAGTGATATTTACGAGTTGGTCGAGTGGACGGCCCGTGAAGCAACGGCGGAATCGCTTAAAAATGTTGCGGATTATGACAATTGGCAGCATGGCTTTTATAATGTGATGATGACCATTAAGGCCAATCGTTATTTGGTGGAGAATACCTACCAGTCAGCGTACCGTGACCTGCTGGAAAAGTATATCTATACCGTCCTGTATCAATACATATTGGCCGTCGTGGAGCGGCAAGCGGTGGGGATGCACGTGGCCCAAAACCACAAGGATTTCATCGCGCACTTTTATAGTTTGGCCTTCATTGCCCTGATCTTTGAGTGGGTGAAGGATGGCCTTAAGGACGACCCGGCGGACATCGTGGAACAGACGGGGGTCCTGGTGCAAGGGGACTTTCAAAAGGCCCTGCATAAGTATGCCGAATAAATTAGGCCCCCAAACTTTACAGAAATGGCGAGCTGTCAAAACTTTGACAACCCGCTTTTTTTGTCAATTGTATCCCCGATAGACCGGTCGTATCGTTAGAGATGAGCAAGAAATCCAAAACGAAGAAGGTCATCTCCATGAATATCTATCAGACGATGTACCATCCCTTAAAGCCGGCCGGAATTGACGATCGGCGCGCCAGTATTGTTGGTGGCGGGATTGCAGGTTTGGCAACAGCTGTATTTTTGATTGACGATGCCCAGATGCCGGCGCGCAACATCACAATCTATGAGAAGAAACCCGTGATGGGCGGTTCGATGGATGGAACTAAGAGTAGCCAAGGTTACCTGTGTCGGGCCGAACGGGAATTGGAACCCTACATGGAATGTCTGTGGTACCTCTGCAGCAAGATTCCGTCATTGGAAAATCCGGGGCGGACGGTCTTGGACGATGTGGTTGACTTTAATCGTGATGAACCGATCCATAGTGAGGCGCGGGTGATTGTCAACCAGGGCGAAATCGACAGCCACTATCATGACTACAAGATGAAGCCGGAGTATGCGGCAACCATGCAGAAGATCATCAATTCTACGGAAGAAGAGCTGGCCGATAAACGATTGGATGAGTTCTTTGATCCGGATTTCTTTAAGACGAACTTTTGGACGTGTTTTCACAGTCAATTGGCGTTCAAACACTACCACAGTGCCATTGAATGCCGGCGTTACTGGCAACGGTTTACCTTCATTGCCCGTCACGAATACTTAGAGGGCTTTGTTCATACTAAATACAACGAATATGATGCCATTATCTTGCCGATTGAACGCTGGCTGATTGATCAGGGCGTTCATTTCGAGAATAACTTTACCGTGACCGATCTTGGTTTTTCGGATGCCAACAATACAGTTAATGAGATTGTGGCGACGCGGGCGGGCGTGCCGGCGAACGTGCACGTGAACCGCCAAGATTTAGTCTTCGTCACGACCGGATCTATCAGTGAAAACAGTACTTTTGGCGATAATCAGACGGTGGCACCAACGAATCGCGATACCGAAGACATGGGAACCTTTACGATTTGGCAAAATCTTGCGAAAAAGGATGCCAAGTTCGGCCATCCCGAGAAGTTCTTGGGCCAGATCGACAAGACCAAGTGGATTTCATTCTTCCCAACGGTTAAGGGCTATCCCGAGTTCTTCAAACGCATTGAGGAGCTGTCAGGGAGTCCGGCCGGCACCGGTGGTCTGATGACCTTCAGGGATTCTAACTGGGACCTGTCGTTCGAAATTCACCACAAGCCATTCTTCCCGTATCAGGCGGATGATGAAGAAGTCGGCTGGGGCTATGGCCTGTATGGTGAAAACGAAGGGAACTACATTAAGAAACGGATGTGGGACTGTACCGGTGATGAGATCTTGACGGAACTCCTCTATCACTTGGGTATGTTGGATATTAAGGATGAGGTCTTAGCCCACACCTACATGTCCACGGCGATGATGCCTTACTGTACCAGTCAATTCATGCCGCGGCGGGCCGGTGACCGGCCGCTGGGTGTACCGGCTGGTTGCACAAACCTGGGTCTGTTGGGACAGTTTGTGGAGATTGATGATGACGTTGTCTTCACGGTAGAAACTTCCGTCCGGACTGGGCTGGAAGCCGTCTACAAACTGCTTGATTTCGACAAGAAGCCACTGGAAGTCAACCCCTCGCGTTACGACATCCGGTACCTCTTAGAACGGATCAAACGGTTCCAAGGCATCCACGGTGATGTGACGGTGGCGGATCTGCCGCAGATCGACCCGGCGGCATTACCCGCATTGACAACCAAGCTGTTAAAGGTAGTCAACGCTGTACCCCCGTACTACCAGATGTATCTTGGCCGTGACCAGACGATCCCCCAAAAGGCCGCGGTGTTGCACCCCAAGGCACCACATAGCAAATAAACCCTTTACCCCCGTAGATCCTGTGTGGTGTTAGCGGAAAGGCTGCCAGTTGGCGGCCTTTTTGCGTTGGTGTTTTGGTCAATGACCATTTCAAAAGGATTGACAGATAAGGACGACCAATCTCCGCCGTGTGTGCAGTATACGGGAGCCATCGTAGCTTGGCTAGCCCCCTAAAACAAGCCAGATTATAAAAACGACGCTGGCGACTGACAGCATCCTCTTTCAAATAATGAAAAGAATTTTTCAGGTTGCTAGACCGCTAAAGGGTGTGCCGCCACACCATGTAAGGCCTTATTTACGCCGCCTATAAACCGTTATGCTATTCTAAAACTATCACAAGTTTTTGAGGGGGATTTTTCAATGAACAAAGGACGTGTGGAGGCCTTCACAGACGCCGTTATTGCCATCGCCTTGACCATCATGGACGCCTGAGGAGCCCACTTTTACGGCGCTGATGGCCAATTGGAGCTACCTGGTGGCGTACCTGATCAGTTTTCTCTTTATTGGGGTGGCTTGGTACAATCACCATTACATGTTTAGCCTGACCAAGCGCGTCACCAAGCAGATTTACTGGGTTAATAATTTCTGGATTCTGACCATGAGCATGCTCCCGGTCTCCACGGCCTGGGCTGGGCGTTTCATCAACGATGTTCAGCCAGAGCTCTTTTACTTCATTATTTTTACGTTGTGGGCCTGGGCCTATGCGGCACTGTCCTACACCATCATGCGGGCTAATCGCGACGACCATCCCGAAATCGCCCAGAAGATTCGGCGGATGTCGGTCTATCGGATGCACGCCAGCGTGTGGTTTTGGCTGATTTGGGCCGGCGTTGTGGCGCTGATTTTCTACTGGCCACCCGTGTCGTTGGTCTTTACGCTGATCGAATTAATTATGATGGCTATTTTGACGCCAGCCGATAGTGATCGGTTGTTTTCGTAAAATCGTGTTATCCTAAAATTATCAAGTTTTTTGGAGGCGTTTCATGCAAGATGAGTTGTTTAATATTCCCTTAGTTGTGTACTGGGGATGGCTGGTGCCCCTGTTTTTCGGCGCCGTCTTTTTTACCTGCTACGCCATTGAGAAGCGTCGGCTGAGCAACGGTATTTGGTTTTCGCTCTTTTTCTACAGTACGATGGTGATGCTGGCAATCTCGATTATTGGTTTGGGGAATAAGTTACTCTTCGGGTTTAGCCTGATTATTTTTATTGGGGTCATCCTACTAATTGGACTGGCCTTTGCGCTCCAAGCGTTCCTCCTCTTGTGGAATGCGTGGATCGTCTGGCGCCGCGAGAGTCACACGCTGGCCAACATGCTGACGTTGTTCTTAGGACTTGCGATCCTGCTGGCGCCGTTTATCGTGCGGTTAACCTCGCTGTATCTTCCCGTTCCGGTGGCCACGTTCATTAATCTATTTCCGGGCATGGTCATTTTTTACATCTTCTTTTGGTTCTACAATTATTTAACGATGCTGGTGATTTATCAATTTAACCACCCGCGCTACCGCCAGGATTATTTGATTGTGCTGGGTGCCGGCTTGCTAAATGGTAACGAAGTGTCGCCGTTGTTGGGCCAACGGATTGATCGGGCCCTGAAATTCTACCGGAAGCAGTTGCGGAAAATCGGCCAGGGTCCCGTGATCATTTTCTCCGGGGGCCAGGGGGGTGACGAGACGGTGCCCGAGGGTGTTGCCATGCGGCAGTACGCCATTGACCACGGTCTGCCACCGGAGCAGGCGCTCGCCGAAGATCAGTCAAAAACGACCTATGAAAACATGGTCTTTTCGAAGAAGATCATTGATGCGCGGGGAACCGTGAAGCCGGAGATTACCTTCGTGACCAACGGCTACCATACCTTCCGTGCGGGAATGATTGCCCGTAAGGCCGGCGTGCCCGCGAATGGGATTGGCGCCCATACTGCCAAGTTCTTCCTGCCGAATGCCATTATCCGTGAATACATTGCGGTCTTTGTCGGCAACAAGCGGTGGCACGCGGTTGCCATTGGCCTGATGTTTTTGCTAAGTCTGGTCATGGTCTGGGCCGAATATCATTAAATTGCTAAAAATAAAGCAGAAATTTCAAGTGCCCGTAGGCCCTGAAATTTCTGCTTTTAATTTATTCGTCGCGATGTGCTTGGTAACTTGCGAATGCGGCGTAACCCACCGCAATGATCAATAAAGATCCCAAGCCATAAAATAAGATATTCCCTAGTGCTACCATGATTGGTTCCTCCCTCTGCCGATTAACCATAAATATAATATCAAATGGTTAATAAAAGGGAAACCGGTAACGGCCAGTTTGTTAATTTGTAATATTTGCGCGGGCTATTTAACGAGGTAAACGTGGTCTTGGACCAAGTCGATTTGGGTAAAGTGCCGGTTCAGATCGCGCGTGTCCTTATTTTCCAAGAGTTCGGCGTGATTCCAAAAGTCCTCGGAGCCAGTGGCCCCATGAGGTTCACCGATGACCACGAAGTCCACGTCCTTGTGGGTGGCACGGATGGCTTGGAGAAGATCCCAATCCAATGATAAGCCATCCGGTGACCACGACATCACCACGACACCGACGTCATCCTGGTATTTTTGCCAGGCGTCGACAGCTGCTAGGGGTTCGATTGCGGTTAGGGGATGCCGGCCCGTCTCATTTTCACTGGTCCAGGCCTGACTATCCGTGGCGTAGACCGTCTTGTGGGCATCACGCAGACCCTTTGAGATGTAGCCATTACCGGCCATGACCTCTAGGACGGCGCGGTCGCCCACAAATTTCGCGAGATCGGTCACAAAGGGGGCGGAGGTATAGGCCCACATGCCATAGTGATTTTCCAAATAGTCCCGGAATGATCGTAAGTCGTGATCCAGATCGGGCAGCGCGTCGGTTAAGGTGTTCCAGAGTTTATCGCCAGTGGCGTCACCCGCGGGATACTGCTCGCCCAGCTTCTTGAAGATCTGGTCCTGCACGTTATCGGGGAGCTGGAGAAGGGGCACCTGTTGCGGCAGGTCTCCCGCCGCGAGCATCCGGTCGGCTAGAAGCACGTTACTAATCAGAATTTTAACGGCTGGAAAGTCATTGAACTGATGGTAGTAGTCCGTCATGCGGGCGATGTAGGCTGTTTTGCGTTGTGATAGGGGTTGGTGCCGAACTTTTTTCTTGAGTTGACGGAGTTTTTTAGGATTCACGAGAAAGGTCCTTTCTGTCCTGAAATTTTTAGGGAATGCTGACAATGAAAAAGCCGACCGGCAAGAACCGGCCGACTCATTAACGTTAATGGTCGTCTAAGTGCAGATCCAATTCTTCTTGTTGATTGGTGTCCTGCTGCGCCACCCGGTTCTCCCGGCCGTGCAGGTAGCCATCGATCAGTTGGTAAATTTCGTAGCGGTCACGGCCGCTTAACAGCTCACGGTTAAAGCTGAGTTGCTTGCCGGATAGGAACAACCGGCCGAGATCATACTCGTCGCGCTCCGCTTTACCTGTGAGGTAGTCCATGGTGACGTCGAAGTATTCCGCCAGCTTGCGGACCTCGATAAAGGAAGGGGTACGGATGCCCCGTTCCCAGTTACCAATTTGTGAGGCGGTATTGGGATGATCATCCGGCCCCACGGACTGTTGTTCGTTTAAGGCCGTTGCCAATTGTTCCAATGTAATGTGTTGACCGCGCCGTAAAGCCCGAAGTCGTTCAGAAAACATTCAACTCACCCGTTTCTTTCGATAGTCGTTACCCTTAGTATACCACTTAGCGTTGTTTTTAACCGAAAGTAGACTATTTCACCAGTGAATCGGTTAGCCGCATGAATTCTGCGACGTCGCGTTTGATTAATTTAACCCCGTCCAGCCAGAAATCAGGCTTGGTTAGGTCAACGCCGAGGTGCTTACGGGCCAAGTCTTCCGTGGACATGTTGGCCGTATCGCGAAGTAGGGCGATGTAGCGGTCCTCAAAGTTCCCCTCCTGCTGGGCCTTGGCGTAGATGCCGAGGCTAAAGAGGTAGCCGAAGACATAGGGGAAGTTGTAGAAGGACAGGTCGTTGATGTAGAAGTGGAGCTTGCTGGCCCAGAGGTGTGGCGAATAGGTGGAAAGGTCATGACCAAAGGCTTCCTTCTGGGCGTTTAGCATCAGTTCGTTCAGCTCGGCTGGTGTGACCAGCTTTTGTTGCCGTAGCTGGTAGAAATGAGTTTCGAAGAGGAAGCGGGCGCGGATATTGAGGAACATCGCCAGCGGATTATCCATCTTGGCGTTGAGGAGGGTGATCTTCTCGGCGTCCGTTTTGGCTGCCCGGACGTTGGCGTCGGCCACGATCAGTTCGCCGAAGGTCGAGGCCGTTTCCGCCACGTTCATGGCGTAGCCTCGCCGGAAGTAGGGCAAATCTTCCATTACGCTGGAGTGAAAGGCGTGCCCCAATTCGTGAGCCAGCGTCGAAACATCGTTGGGGGAACCAGTGAACGTCATAAAGATCCGTGATTCGTGGGTCTCCGGTGCACTTTCCATCCAGCCACCCGGCGCCTTACCCGCACGGTCTTCGGCCTCAATCCAGTGATGCTCAAAGGCGTGTTGGGCGAGTGCCGCCATCTTGGGTGAAAATTCACCGTAGTGCTTGATAATAAAGGCCGCTGCTTCATCATACGTGAAGTGGTGAAGCTGACTTCCCGGTAGATTCAGGGGCGCTTCCACGTCCTGCCAGCCGGCGTGCTTCTTGCCCAGCAAGGCTGCCTTACGATCGAGGTAGTCGAGCAAAAATTGCTTGTGATCATCGACGACTTGCCAGATGGTGTTCAACGTTTCGGCGCTTAACCGATTGTCCTTCAACGGTTGTTTTAGAAAATCAGTAGTCCCGTGAGCAGCGTACTCGGTTAACCGGAAGCCGGCCAAATGATTCAATGTATCGGCGAAGAGCTGTTCCTTATCCGTCCAGGCTTGTTCCCACGCAGGTAAGAGGTCGGCCCGGTACTGCGGGTCGGCGTTGCCCAGTAGGTTGTTGTCGGCCTGCCCTGCAGATAACGTGGTGGGGTGACCCTCCGCGTCGTGAAACGGGACGGTGACGGTCGCCACGAGGGAATCATAGTGGGAGCTCCAGGCGGATTTGCCATCCAGATCGAGGCGACTGATGAGGGCCTCCGTCTTGTCATCGAGCAGGGACTTGCCATCGTCGCGCATCTCCTGCAGGTTAAAGGCCAGGGGTTGAAGTTCCGGTTGTGTCAGCATTGCCGTGAAATTGGCGTCGGGAACCTGAACCAGGACCTTCTTGAGCTTGCCGCTGACGTTCTCCGACTGGGTTTCCAGGTCGCGGAGTTGGGCCTCCATGGGGGCAACGTCGGGATTGTTAAAGTCAGCGGATCCCACGGCGGAGATAAAGAGACCAGCCTGGCCGATGCCGGCTTCAATGCCTTGTAATTGATTGATGAGTTTGATGAACTGCTGATACTGCGGGGCGTCACTAGCCGCATCCCAGCGGTCCAGAAGATCGCCGAGACCCGCAATGGCGGTCTTGATCTGCGTGAGCTTCGTTTTTAATTGGGCGGAGTTGATGCCGCCACTAAAGAGTGAGTCGAGATCCCAATTCAATGAATATTTCATAAGCAGGCCCTCCTAGGCAGTCAAACGCACCTTGCTGCGGCACTTGGCGGTAGCCGCCTTCATCTCCGGCAACTAGCAGGCACCCTATGAGGCAGACCTGAAGCCTGAGAAGCGGTCTTCAGGGCAACTTTGAACCTCGAAGACCGTGAGTTTCAAAGTTGGCCAGTGGACTAAGCCGGGGAAAGACCCCGACTAAGACCACTAACACAGGGTGTCAGCTAGTTGCCTCCGATTCGGCGGCCACCGCCAGTGTTCCAACTGCTCTACAGTTATCAAGCCAGGGTTGGCCTGATTGTCGCCATGAGTTAAGGATTATGGAGACGACTATTAAATTAACCATTAACGTTGCAGCAAGGTTGTGCCTATTATAGCAAATTTCGTATTGATTGCGCTGGCAGAAAGAACTCCGTATACTAACGGAAGAGAGAAATAGCCCCGTCACCTTGAGGGGCCTGAGAATTGGGAGGCAACAACCGTGAGTAAACGAAAAAAATGGGGGTTCATCAGCCTGGGCGTCATCGTCGTGCTGATTGTGGGCGGCCTGTTGGGCGCGAGCCTGTATTTCTATAACATGACCGTCGCTAGTGGTAAGAAGGACTTCGTGGCAACGGGAACCACGCTTAAAAAGAGTGATCCCCTGTACAGCCAGAAGAAATGGTACCAGGATGTGCCCAAGCAGCGCTGGACCGAAAAGGCCGCTGGCGCCGATTTGAAATTGGTGGCGGACTATATTCCCGCGGAGAAGGCCACGCGAAGAACGGTCGTCTTAGTCCATGGTTTTGGGTCCAACAAGGAAGCCATGGGGGGCTATGCCGCTATGTTCCATCGACTGGGCTATAATACATTGATTCCCGATACTCGGGGACAGGGCCAAAGCCAGGGCAAGGTGATTAGCTATGGTTACTACGAGAGCAAGGACTATTTGAAGTGGGTTAATCAGGTCATTGCCAAACAGGGGCAGCACGCGCAGGTCGTCTTGTTCGGGGTCTCCATGGGGGGCGCCACGACCATGATGACGAGTGGCTTGAAGACCCCCAGCCAGCTGAAAGCCTACATTGAAGATTGTGGGTATACCGATGCCGAATCCGAGATCACGTATCAGGCCAAGCAGATGTACAATCTGCCTTACTGGCCACTGGTACCCTTGACGAGTGCCGTAACCAAGGCCAAAGCCGGCTTCTATTTCAAGGATGCTAACGCCTTAGCTGCCGTTAAGAAGAACCATAAGCCAATGTTATTTATTCATGGCGGCGCGGATACCTTTGTGCCGACGCGGATGGTCTATCAGGTCTACCGTGCTGACAACGGACCGAAGCAGTTGTTAGTGGTGCCGGGCGCTAAGCACGCGGCAGCGCTGTCGCACAATCCAACGTTGTATGAACATAAGGTCAAGGCTTTCTTAGCGGAATATCTACCAGAATAACGTTGTCAATGAGGAGATGAGACCCATGACACCAGTGACCACCCGACAATTTCGCCCGCTGACCGATACAATTTTGGCGCTGGGGGCGACCCTACTCATGGGGGTGATTGATGCCGATACCTTTCTGGAGCACGGCGAGGTCTTCGTGAGTGCGCAGACGGGAAACCTGGTCGTCGGGGTCGTTAAGCTACTGACCGCGGGGTGGCAGTCGGCGTGGACCAATGGTTTTGTATGGATCGGCTACTTTTTAGGTTGCTTCGTGGCGCAGGGCCTCAGTGAACGGATTGCTCAGGGCAATCATCGGCGGCAGATGCGGTGGCTGATGTTGTTTGATGTCCTGGCATATGCCGGTATTGCGAGCTTTCAGGTCGTTTTGCCCGATCCGTGGTTGATCTTTCTTCTGGGGACTGTCGCGGGTTATGAGCTAACCATCTTCCGGCAGGTCGGCGGTATCGCCATCAACAACGGCATCATGACCGGAAACACGAAAAATCTGGCGACCAGCTGTTATCAGGCACTAGTCAATCGGGATTCCCTGGCGAGACAACGGGTGTTGCGGTTAGCAAGTGTCCTCGTGACCTTCCTACTAGGTTGTGCTGTGGGCGTGTGGTTAGCCCATTTGGCCGCGTTGGATGTTTTATGGGTCGCCAGCGGATTCAAGCTACTCCTATTGGCCTGGCTGTTCGTCCCGGCTGCGATGGAAAAACCGATGGCATGAACGGTTGGGTTGTGGCCGTAAATAGCGTATAATTAACGAGATAAGTGACCAACCCACCCGAGACGTACTTCGGGACTGAAAACTAAGGAGCACAGCATATTGTTAATAACAGGACTAATCATCGGTCTGTTGTTGATCGGGCTGGTGCTCGGCTACCTCATCAGACGGCGGCAACACCGCACGGAATTATTAGCGGTACAGGCCAAAGCCCGAGAGATTATTGCCCAGGCGACCGAGCAGACCAAAGAAAAGGTGGACCAACTCCACGAAAAGAGTCAACGTGACACCTTGGCCTATCAACAATCCGTAAAAGACGAACTGACCGAACAACAGAGTGATATTCAGGTAAGAGAACAACGGCGGCAACAACGTGAACAGTTATTAGGACAAATGGCCGTCAGATTAGATGACCAAACGGACATGTTGGATGAACGTAGCCAAGCCAACCGTGAACAACGGCAAGCCATCCATCTTCTGCATGATCAGGCGGGGGAACTGCGTGAAAAGCGTGAAGAAACTCTGGCTGAACAAGCAGGGATGGATGTCAAAGCCGCGCAAGACACAGTGGTCCAGGACACCGAGTTAGCGTTAAAGCGCGATCGCGACATTGAGGTCAAGGCGTTGAACGATAACGCCGTGGCCAGTGCCGAACGGTGGGCCAAGGACGTGGTGCTGTCTGCCACGGAAAGCGGGCCGCAAGATTTGCCCAAGGAACATTTGGAACACACCGTCACCGTCCCTAACGGCGAGATTCGCAGTAAGATCATCGGTCGTGAGGGCCAGCACATTCGCCTGCTCGAGACGTTGACCGGGACGGATTTAATCTTTGTGCCGGACGATAACACCACGTTATTTATCAGCACGCATGATCCAATTCGTCGGGAAGTCGCGCGCGTGGCCTTGACCAATCTCGTGGCCAGTCGCCGGATCTCAGCAACACAGATTGAGACCCAGGTGGAAAATGCCCAACGCGACGTCAACCACAGCCTGTGGGAGACCGGGGAACAGACCGTCAGTCTCCTCCACGTCGGTTGGATGCATCCCGACTTGATGAAGCTGATTGGCCGACTCAAGTACCGGACCAGTTATGGTCAAAACGTGTTGCTACATTCGATCGAAGTGGCGCAATTGACGGGTGCCATGGCGGCCCGGCTGGGGTACAACACCCGGCTGGCCCGGCGTGCGGGCTTACTCCATGACTTGGGGAAGGCCATTGACCATGAAGTCGAGGGTACCCACGTGGAAATCGGAACGGAATTTGCCCAGAAATACGGTGAAGATGACGTGGTTATCAATGCCATTGCGGCCCACCATGGGGATGTCGAGAAGACGTCACCATTGTCGGACCTTGTGGCGGCGGCCGATGCCATTTCTGGGGCCCGACCGGGTGCGCGGAGCGAGTCGGTTGAGGATTACATCAACCGGTTGCGGGCGCTGGAACAGATTGCCAACGATCAGGATGGCGTTTCGGAAAGTTACGCCATTCAAGCCGGACGGGAACTGCGGATCATTGTGAAGCCGCAGGAACTGGACGATCATGCGGCGGCTAGCCTCACGCAAGAGGTGGCTAAGCAGATTGAAGCCAAGTTGACCTATCCCGGCAAGATCAAGGTCACCACGATTCGGAAGTCGATGGCGGTCGAATACGTCGGCGATGAGAAGAAAAAGAAAAAACACAAGAAGAAAAAAGCCGCTAACGCTTAACCGTCGGCGGATCAGTATAGTGCATCGACAGTCATCTCAGGATGGTTGCCGGTGCGCTATTTGTTTTTTAAAAGAGCCACGATCACGCCAATTCCCTGATGGAATGGCGGGTGATCGTGGCTCTTTTCAATGTAAAAATTATTCGGGATCGTAAACCACCGTAAAGTTCTTATTCGCCGTGGCATCAATCGTCGGGTGTTCTTGAAGATAGTCGGCGATAATTTCGCTCATGGCACCCTGACTTTCAGCGCGAATCTTATCGGCACTGTACATCGGGTAGTGACCGCCACCGACCGCGCGGTATTGATTCAGCGCGATTCGAAGGTGTTGATCGTCGGCGATGGGTTGCCCGTGATAGGTGAGGTTTTCAATCCGGTGACCCATCGGTTTGGCCACGTTGATCCGGTAATCAACGCCTTCGTACATATCGTAATTGTACTGACGGCGCTTGGGGTGGATAAACGCTGGATTGACAATGATTTGGCCGTCCTGAGCGCTGAAGTAACGTGCCGTCACTTCCAAGGCCCCCTTCAGGTCCGCTCCGGTGATGTTCAGTAGGGATAGGCCGTTCGGATAGACGTAGTTGGTCATGATATTCCGCATGGTGATAGGATTTTCAAATCCGCGGGCCTCGTCATTAAAGAGTGCCGTCGCGGAAATGTCAGCCCCCATGGTGGCCATTTGGACTTTTTGAATGAATTCGATGTAAGGCGTCTCGTCAATCCGGGCAGCGAAGGGATCGGTAAAGGTCATGTCGCCCTTGATGTGCCCCAGCGGTTGATCTAACCAGTGACCCACTTCATCATTTAAGCCGTTGGCTGCGGCCAGGACTTTTTCGTCCAAAGGTGCTTCGGCCGCGGAGACCAATTCGGAATCATGATTGACCACGATGACTTTGCCCGTGGCGTCGCGGTCGAGGTCGAGCGTGATCTTGCCGATGGCCTGTCCCCGGAAGCCGGGTTGGGTTGTGGGGATATCAAAGACATCGGTGGCGAGTTGACGGTGTTGATGGCCAGTAACCAAAGCGTCAATGCCCGGAATGGCCTCTAAAATGTGGTAGGCTTCGTTTTCGCCGACGTGAATGTCGTTAGGCTTACCCGTCGTTAAGTCGCGCTCAAAGCCCCCGTGATAGCACACAACGACGATGTCTGCTTGCTCACGGATGATGGGAACGTATTTCTTTGCTGCTATGTAGGCTGATTCAAATTGGAGGCCACTGATGTTGGTGGCCTTTTCCCATTTGTAGACGGCTTGGGTGGTGAGCCCCAGCACGCCAATCTTGATGCCTTCTTTTTCTATGATCCGGTAAGGTTGGCCGTATTCTGGGTCGCCATTGCTATCCAAAATGTTGGCACACAGGATCGTTCGTTTGGCGTCACGAATAGCGGCCTGTAAGTACTTTTGGCCGTAGTTAAACTCATGATTGCCGAGGATACCGCAGTCATAATCAATTTGATTGTAAATGGACATCAGGGGTTGGGGATCCCGATCGGGTTTGACCCGCGCCACGTAATAGGCGAGGGGTGATCCTTCCAAAAAATCCCCGTTTTCGATGGTCACGACTGGACCTTGTGTCTTAGCGGCGGCCTGTTCCCGGGCAATCACCGTGGCAGCGCGTGCCAGCCCGAACCCGAGGTGACTCCCTTTCTTCACGTAGTTCGTGGGAAAGACGTACCCGTGGGTATCGCTTGTCGATAAAATTGTCAGCTTCATTAGATCTCACCCTCCAATAACGTCTAACAGATTATTAGCGAACAACCGCCAAATCTATAACGTGTTAAAGAAATTATAAGCTAGTTTGTACCGAGTGTAAATTTACGATGGCAAATTCTCTGTAATTATGAGGAGTTTTCTCACAATTAGGGATAAAATGCCGGCGTAATCGCTTTCTTTAAGATAAAGCGTATGCGGAAATTTAGAAAATGTCAGGGGCTTGTGAATTTTGGCGAGGTGGGGCCGGCTGTTCAGGAGAGAAGTTGGGGAAGGCGGGGATGCTTTGGCTATTTCGGGTCGTGAACTTTCTCTCGCTGGAAGATTGTGGATCTGGCGGCCTCGGAAACGCGTTCCACAAGGCAGCTTCTTCCGCTTAGAAAAATAAGCAACTCCTGTCCGGCATGGCCCTTGGCCGTTGGTGATTAGGCTATTTCAGGTCGTGAACTTTCTCTCGCTGGAAGGTTGTGGAACTGGCAGCTTCAGAAACGCGTTCCACAAGGCAGCTTCTTCCGCTTAGAAAAATAAGCGACTCCTGTCCGGCATAGGGTTGGCCGTTGGGGTTTAATTTATTTCGAATCGCTGAACTTTCTCTCGCCGGGAGGTTGTGGATTTGGCGGCCGCCGAAACGCGTTCCACAAGCCAGATTCCTGCGCTTAGAAAGTTAATGAGCCCCTGTCCGGCATTGCCGAACAGAGACTCATTAACTCCCTAATGCTCAGAATCTAAGCGGCTTGTTCCACGCTCTATACAAAAAAACAGCAACCGAACCAGAATGTCCGCGTTGCTGCTTGGAGAAGAAACGTTTATTACGTTTGGAGTTGGCCGATACCATAGCGGATCGACCGTAATTTTTACTTTGGAGGAGTAAAATTATCAACTTATTCGTTCGTAAATTCGTAAGTTATGTGGACAACTATAACAGGTAATTGTGAAGAAAATATGACGGTGGCTGAAGAATTTAATCAGTCCCCGCAATTTCTTGGGTATAAAGCATCTGGTCCATCGAGACTTGTTGGTAGAGCTCATCGGCCAACTCAACGGGGATAGCCCCGGCCGTGCGTTGCTGACGAATGTAGGTGTATTCGTACTGGAAGGCCTGAATAAATAATTCATTTTGGAAGTCAGCCGACTTGTTTTCTTCAAATCGACGGTGGCGGGCATTGTAGTAGTTACGGACGGAATTGACTTCTGCTTGGTTATCAACCGTGGAGATTTGGGTTAAGAAATTGATGATATTGGTGTAAATATCCTGTTCAATCTTTAGGAAATTCTCCCGTTGACGGGCCTGTACGCGGGGATCGCGATGAGGGTGACGCTGCAGTTGCCGGGTTTCTTGCTGGATGCGTTGCTGCTGGAGCTGCTCTTGTTGTGGCGTGTGCGGCATTTCTTGCAGGCGTTGTTGCTGCAGAGCAATGCGCTTTTTTCGCCGCCATTTGCGACTCAGCATAAACTTGACGCGGTGCCAAACGAAACGGAACCACAGGGACAGGTTAACGAAGGGATTGTTGCGGCTCATTTGGGACTTTATGACCAGGACCCGGACGTAGCGGTTCGCGAAACTATTGGGAATGACACCGTCGTCGGCTAGCTTTTGAACCGTCTCGACCTCCACCTGCGTGGCTTGTTTGAGAATGTCACGCGTCTTCTTTCTATCCGGACGGGCGTTAGTCGCTTGGCTGTTGAGGACCTCAATCACGGACTGTGCTGAAGCGGGGGTATCGGGATTCTCCTGAATCAGCCGCTCGGAAGCATAAGCGACCAGTGCTTTTCGCTGTTGAGTGATGGTTTCGGGGTCCACAGTAACCGTCTTCTTGGGCAGAACGAAGGGCAGCACCAGGGTTGGCACTAAGAGACTCAGAATAATCACGATGGCGGCGACAAAAATCATCGTATTCCGGAAAGGAAAGGCGGCGCCGTGTAAAGTCAGTGGCAGAGAGAAGGCCATGGCTAGGGTGATCGTTCCGTGAACGCCGGAGAGGGCACCTACCAAGGCGTTGTGTGGCCGATTTTCCTTTTCCGAGTGAATCAGCGCCCAGTCGAGGCGAATCCACAGGTAACGCAGGGCTAGCATGACGAGGTACAGGATCACGGCTAGGAGAATGAAGCTGGTCAGTGATTTATTATGATCCTGCTGAATATTTACCCATACGGTTGGCAGGGAGACCCCCAGCAAGACGAAGACAAACCCATTTAGAATGTTGGTGAAGATCCCCCAAGTAGAGCGGGAGACCAATTGGAGTTGCGTACTGGATAGTCGTAGCTGATTGGTCGATGCACTGTAGACCAGGCCGGCCGCCACGACGGCTAGGATACCAGACAGTTCGAAGTGTTCGGCCGCCAGGTAGATCAGGAAGGGGACCATGATATCGAAGGGGACGACGACACTAGACGAATCCTTCCCACTTTGTACCAGGTAGACGCGGACCATGACGGCCGCAATCCCCAGTACGAGGCCAATTAAGAGGCCACCAAGGAAGACCACGAAAAAGTGCTTGATGCCGGCGCCTACTGAGAATTGCCCCGTGGTAAAGGCCGCCAATGCCAGGTTGAAGGCGACCAAACCGGAAGCGTCGTTGAAGAGGGACTCCCGTTCCAGCATGCCCATAACCCGCTCTGGCACGGCCATATTGCTGGTAATTGAGGACACGGCGACGGCATCGGTTGGTGTGACGATGGCCGCCAGTGCAAAGGCCAGCGCTAGGGGAATGCCCGCGAGAATGGCGTGACTCAGATAGCCCATCCCAATCACGGTCAGGACGGCCAATACCACGGCCATAGAGACGATAGAGCCGACGTTTCTTCGTAATTCATGGGCATTGGCGTTCTGCCCGTCATAGAACATGAGGGGCGCAATGATGATGAGCATGAACATCTCGGGCTCTAGAATGAAGTGATGATACATGGGCACTAGTGATAGTAGAGCGCCCATGAAGATTTGATAAAAGGCCTTGGGGATAATGGGGAAATAGGGGTAAATTGTATTGGCGACAATGGTCGCTAAAATAAGTAAGATGATGGCATAAAAGGCTACCATAACAAACGCCTCCAGAAATAATAGGTCATGATTGGTGCCTATTTTACGCCACTCTTTCGAAAAAGTGGATAGAAAACCGTTGTCAAAAAATTGGTTTAGCCATTTTGATTGGTTTGAGTAAGCGCTTTTACAAACCGAGTCAAAAATAAAATGAATAATTAAACAATTCAAATGAATATTAATACAATTGGACCAAAAAGAGACGCCTGGGAGGATTAATTTTTACTGATTGACTGATAACCGCTGATAGTTGGGTAACTGACAAAACTTTGTGGATGCCTAGTCCATCATGTTTACAGGGATATTGTCTGTTTATCACAAAGTGATATTCAGGCGAGAAAATAGTTGGGAACGCCAACCAACTCACTAAAAAATGTGGGGTGTTATTTAGAAAGTTTCCAAAAAGGGTTGATTATTCATTCAATTGTGGTAACATATAAGTTGGTTCTACTAGATAGTTCAGTGAAATATTCGGGGGGAACCAGAACAAGTCAGTTGTTTTTTCTATCGTTACTCAATCCAACGATAAGGAAGTGCTTAGATATGATCAATTTATATATTGCGCCAAGTAGCGCATCCAGTCGGAAGGCACGGGCATGGCTCAAGGATCATGACATTGCGTTCAACGAACGGAACATCAAGTCCAAGCCATTGAATGCCGCCGAAGTTAAGCAGATTCTCCGCTTAACGGAAAATGGCAGTGAGGATATCATTTCTACCCGATCCAACGTGTTTAAAGAACTCCACGTTGATCTGGATAGTCTCTCAGTTAGCCAACTCGTCGACTTAGTTGTTAAGTATCCTGACCTGATCAAGCGGCCCATCATCTTTGATGACAAGCGCTTGGAAGTCGGATACAACGAAGAGGAAATTCGTCGATTCTTACCACGTGAGGTACGGACCGCTGAATTACACCACTTGGAATCACAGTTAAGCTCATAGACCGGATCGATCAGTTCTCGGGGGAGTGCTGGTCGGTTTTTTGTGGAGAGCCCCAATTATAAACGAATAAATAAAGCGATTACGCGTGGCCAATGGTGGCTCACGAGTAATCGCTTTTTTCGTGTCTTTTTAAAGAATCTAACTAAGCGTGTTGTTGCTTACGGTAACTTCGCGCCATATTGGCGTAGCCTAACTGTTCCAGCGTGTCCACCACGGTCGCTTCAATGGTGCCAGTCGCCACGACATCAAACCCTGCCAGTTGGGCCACAATCAGGCTTTCCACCCGGTGTACGACGGTTGGATCGTTAGTTAATGCGGTGAGTGCTGCGTGGATTTGCCGGGAGTTAAACGGAACGTGCTCTCCAGCTAAATTTTCCACGGTTAGGCCACCCGGATACATCGTGGTCTGTGATCTTCTTAAAACGTCCATCGTCTCTAGCCCTCCTAGGTTTGCCGAACCCGTTATACGATCTTGCTAACGTACGGTCAAAATGAGTATAGGTCTATGTTACGATGAATTTGGCAAAATTACAACTAGATATAGTACGAAAGTGTGAGACTTTTCTACATATGGTAGTGAAACCACAGAGCGTGGTGCCGCGTTTTTTCTGTTACTTAATGCCTTTGAGACTTTCTTGGCTATGAATGAGTTGGGCGAGAAGCGCATTAGTCGGGGCGGGGACGTTTAGCTTTGCCCCCAGCCGAGCCACATAGCCATTGAGAAAATCGATTTCGGTTGGCCGCTTCTTGGCCATATCCTGGTGCATGGACGGGTAGTGCCCGCCGTTCTTATCGGGATCGAATTGTGCCGCAATCAGGGCGGTCACGTCGGCCGCGCTGAATTGGATCTTTGCCGCCTGAGCGACGGCCGCGAATTCATTAAGAACAGCATCGTTGAGGGTTCGCCAATTCGGAAGACTGCCAAATTCGGCGATGTTGCAGTCAAACAGCGTGCAGTACGTGTTAAGCACACTGTTTAGACCGGCTTTTTTCCAAATCGCCGCGAGGACGTTATCCGCTGGGCTGGCGTTTAATCCCGCATCATTCAGCGTTGCGATTAAGCCAGACAGATCGGGGAACTTAGCGGGGACCATCGCTTGCAAGGAAATACTACCCGTTCCGGTGACCGTGATGTGACCGGGACCCGTGAGACTGGATGACCAGACCGTGGTTCCTGCCACCACGTGATCCTTGGGGACGTGGCGTTCAATGGTTTCGATGTTACCAATGCCGTTCGCCAGCGTTAAGACAATAGGGTGGTTGCCCAAGACGCCACTGAGTTGTTGGAGCATCTGGTCCATCTGCATGGCTTTGGTAAAGAGGATGACTAGATCAAAGGATTCCGTCACGTCCTGTGGTCGCTTAGCGGTCATCTGATAGACGTGATCGGCACCGTCATCCGTGGTCACGGTCAAGCCTTGCCGTTGGATGGTTGTGACGTGATCGACCCAGTTGTCGATCAACGTGACCTGGTTTCCAGCTGATTGAAGCTTTACGCCAAAACGACTACCCATGGCACCCGCGCCGGCAATTGCAATTTTCATATCAAGCTCACTCCTTCAAAGTTAGTTACTTCCAGTGTAGCAGGTTTCTTTCGTCAACGGGGCGATTGGGAATTGACATCCACCTGGGGCTGGCTTAACATGGGAAACAACCATTTAATGAGAAAACAATGAGAAAAATTATAAACATGAGGAGCGATGCGTCATGTCTCAAGGTGTGCGTGCACAAGATCTATTTAAATTAAAATCGGTTTCCCAGGCACTGGCCGCGGATGACCAGGTCTATTTCGTTGAAAATAGCATTGATGCCGGCGAGAATCGCTATTTGGCGAAAATTAAGCGGGCCGATCGGGCGGGACATGTCCAAGATGTGGCGACTAACGGGCAACTGAGCCTACAACCCGCAGTCGCGGCAGATCGTGTCTACTATGCGGCAAAGGTGGGCGCTGCCAAGTCACAACTATTTACGGTGGCAACAACCGGGGACGTGCCAACGCTCGTGACCATGGCCACGCCCGACGAGGCTGTCAACACGGTGATTGCAGCCGCGGACGGTCAGAGCGTTTACTTCAAGACCACGGAAACGGCCGAATTGCCAAAGCTCCCCAATCAAGAGAAATTCCCCCGGACGCGACGGGTGACCCGGCTCATCAATAAAGCCGATGGTTACGGTTGGTTGCCTCAGGACGCCACGTATCGGTTACGGCGTTACGTGCCAGCTACCGGCGCCGTGGAAGAAGTCAGCCAATACGGTTTTGATTTTAGCTTAACGTCGGTCAGCGCGGATGGCCACTATGTCACGATTTTACGGGACGATCAACCCGCTAACGACCGCAACTTTGCCCACGGGGCGTATTGCTTAGATACGCAAACGGGGACAACGGTTGATTTAACAGCGAGCCTCACGCACGGGCACTTTGAGGATGCCACGTTGTCTCCCGATGGCAAACAAGTGGCGCTAGTGGGCGATAACGGTGCGGCCGGTCGGCACACCGTGGCCAACGTGTATCTGGTTGCGGCGACTGGCGGGGAACTGACCAGCTTGACCGCAGACTTGGACGCGGACCCAGCACCGGAATTTGCCGGTGACTTTGTTCAGCAACCCGGGAGTAAGTTAGTGCGGTGGCTGGACGCACAGCGGGTGGTCTTTGTGACGGCCTTTCATGGGCACAGCCAACTCTATGTGGGAAATCAGGTGGGCATCACGTGCGTTGACGACACGGCCCGACAGATTGTGGATTTTGATGTGATTGATTCCGAGACGCTGGCACTCAGTGTTTCCTATCAAGACCTCCCCAGCGCGCTGGTCACCTTTTCCTTAACGCAGGATGACGAGACCGTTCGCTACGATCCCAACGCCGCGTACGAAGAGACGCATGAGTTCGCGCATCCCCAACGGTTCGATTACCAGTCGGCCGATGGTCAGGCGTTGGAGGGCTGGTATCTGCCAGCGCAAACGCAAGCGGCTAAGACCCCCGTTCTCCTTTACGTGCACGGCGGCCCTCACGCCAACTATGGTGAGGCGTTCTTCTATGAATTCCAGGTACATGCCAGTCGGGGCTACGCGGTGGTCTTCTTTAATCCCCGGGGCTCAACCAGTTATGGCCAAGCATTTGAAAGTCACGTCAACGGCCACTATGGCGAGGACGACTTTGATGACGTCATGACGGGGCTGGACGTGGCGCTGAAGACCTTCCCCGAGTTAGACGCGGATCGCCAATACATCGCGGGCGGTTCCTACGGTGGTTTCATGACGACCTGGGCGGTGGGCCACACCAAGCGGTTTGCGGCGGCCGTCTCGCAACGATCGGTTACCAACTGGATTAGTCTATTTGGGATCAGTGACATTGGTTTTTACTTTAACCCAGAGGAACTGGGCGTGGATCTCTTTGCGGAAGGTGGCGTGGCGGCTTACTGGAAACAGTCTCCGCTGGCCTACGCTCAGAATGTGACCACGCCGATCCGCCTGCTGCACGGCGAATGGGATATGCGCTGCCCAATCAGTCAGTCCGAGGAGTTCTTTACGGCGGTTAAACGCCATGGGGTCGATGCCGACTTTATTCGTTATCCGCAGAGCTTCCACGGTGTTTCGCGCAATGGATTACCCAACCTGCGCATTCAACGGATTGATGACATGACCGAATGGTTTACGGCGCATCCAACGGTTAACCGCGGCTAGTCGATCGGTATGGTCAATTGGTAAGGGTATAAAGAAAACTTTAAACATTTGTGAAGACGGTCGATCCGTAGTGGATTGACCGTCTTTTATGGTGTGCAGACGACCGTGGTGTGACGCGGTTTGAGTTCGTTTCGCGCTGCTGGCGGTTGGCTAAATTATGGGAAGACAGAGGATGGGGCAAGTTAGATAAATTCCCCGATACCGGGGCATTGCCCATGTACAGGCGTAGGTCAGAGGAGTATCCTTGCGAGTGGTGCTTTGACACTAGACTGAATTGGTGTGTGTAAATTTAATGGATAAAAAAATTATTTCAGGTTCATTCTGGCTCTCATTTGGGAGCATTTTTTCACGGATTTTAGGGGTCGTTTACCTCATTCCCTGGTTGGCGATGATTGGGTCACCCCAACATCAGACCGTGGCGCAGGCCCTGTTTAATACGGCTTACACGCCCTATGCGTTGTTTATTGCGTTGGGAACGGCGGGCTTCCCGTCTGCGATTGCGCGGCGGGTGGCGTTCTTTAATGGAGAAGATAGTTTTATTAACTCGAAACATATTGCCTTCGCGGGCTTTGGCTTCATGGTGATTTCCGGTTTAATCTGCGGAGCGCTGCTGTTTGGGCTAGCGCCCGTACTCGCCGCGAATAGTCCCGTGAGTTCGGTGGCCAACGCCACGATTGCCATTCGTTGCCTGGTACCGGCCATTGTGATTCTGCCATCCATGAGCATTTTGCGGGGCTGGTTTCAGGGAAACGGGGATCTGAAGCCCTTTGGGATCTCACAACTCTGGGAACAGTTCATCCGGATTATCGTTATTTTGGGTGGCACCTACTGGCTGATTGAGGTCGGTCATCGCGGTTATGTCCAGGCGGTCTTTGTCAGTGTTGCGGCGGCCTTTGTGGGTGCCGTGGCCAGCTACTTGTATTTACTGGGGCATCTGTGGCGTCAACGGGGGGAATACCGCCGAATGACGGCCAAGAGCCAGACCGGCAAGCAACATGCGGCAGGCAAACTCCTCAAGATGATTGGCTACGAGTCGATTCCGTTTGTGATTGTGGGGTCGGGAATTACGCTGAGTCAATTAGTGGATCAGCTATTCTTTAAGCAAATTATGCAGGGGCTGTTGCATCAGTCGGCTGCCATGACCCAGTACGTCTTTACCATTTTCTCGGCCAATCCCAACAAGATCACCACGGTGATTGTGTCACTGGCCATGGCGGTGGCGGAAACCTCGCTCCCACTGTTGGCGGGAAAATTGGCCGATGTGAAGAAGAATCGGCAACAGATCGGGGCATTGTTAACTAATAACTTCCAGCTACTGATGTTTGTGCTGCTTCCGCTGGTAATTTTAGTCAGCGTCTTTGCCTTCCCAACGTACGGGATCTTCTTTAACTTCGATGGTGCCGGGGCAACTTACTTGATCGCCAATGTCTGGCAAAGCCTGATTCTGGGGTTGGCCCTGGATCTATTAACGGTGCTGCAGGCGTTGCGGATGAGTAAAAAGGCCACGACCTACCTGTTGACCGGATTGGGGATCAAGATTGTCCTGCAGCTGCCGATGGTCTACTGTTTCCAAGGCTACGGGGCATTGTTAACGACGGCGATTGCCTTCGGCTGGATTACCCTGGTGAGCTGGCGATTGATTCGGCGAAGCTATGCGGTAGAACTTGCGGCGATCGGCCCAATTGTCCGATTGAATCTCGTCTTTGCCATCGTTGCCACGGTTCTGGTCGATGGCTGTCAGTGGTTGTTCGGGAACATCTTCTTTACCGGCAAGCTACTGACGATGGGCTATGTCGGCGTTTTAGGCTTGATTACGGTCGGCCTTTACGTCTGGCTGGCCAATCGACTAGGCGTGGCCGAGTTAGTCTTCAAGCGACCATTAAAGTTAGAATTACGACGTTAACTTAGTAAGTCTGAGCGGATGCTTGGGCTTTTTTTTATTGAGCCGGTAAACTGGAGAAAAGCCGTCACACTTGGGACCGCAACTGGTTTTGCAACTATGACGGGCGCAACTAGCTCGGGCAAAGTGCGGGATGTTCTGATTTGTTCGCTAGGATGCCCGGCAAGTTTTGCGTATGATGAAGACAAGATAAGGGAGATGAGTAAGATGGAAAATGTCTTTAGTCAGCAGTTAGTGAAGTTGCGCCGTCAACAGAATTTATCGCAAGAACAGATCGCCCACGAGTTATTCGTGTCCCGGCAGTCGGTTTCTAAATGGGAGCAGGGCGAGACCGTCCCGGACTTGGATACTGTGGTCAAATTGGCCAATCTCTTGCGGGTCGATCTCAACGAGTTAGTTGGGGGACAGTCACCGAAAGAACGCGAGCAGACACAGCAAACCAAGACGACCTTACCCGAAGGTCAGCGACCGATGAACGGCTGGGAATTTCTGTCAAAGAATTGGTGGATGATCTTTCCCTTACTAGGTGCTCTTGGTTGGGTGATCTCGATGTTTCGCTATTAACTTAAGTGATCATTCAGGAATCGCGAGACCGGTTAAAGGGCGCTGGCGGTTCTTTTTTTAGCCGGGCAGGTGCTGCCACCTTGCCGTTCACCAAATTTGGGCTGGAAAATAGCTGGTATGTTCCAACTGACAACGTGGTGAAACCCTAAAGTAGGTGTATGCAGTCACCTGCGGCTGCCAGAGATTCCGGCTGTTGTGGGGACCGCCTACGGCCTGAGGAGCGGTCCTTCGGCTCGGTTTGAAGCCTGACAAGAGTCGTCAGTCTCCAAACACGTCCCACGCTGTAAGCCGTTGCACGGCTAACACCGTCGTCACGACTGCCTGCATCTCTAGCAGCCTTCGGTTATGGTCGTTGTTAGTTACTATATGGATGTGAACAGCGTTGGAACGCGGTGTCGTTGGCGAACGGTAAGGCGATAGCTTTGCACAATGTTACCTATAGTTCAAATTTTAGAGAACAAAAAATCCCCCACCGCGACGCACGGTAGGGGATACAGTCTATTTAATTTATGAAGGTGAGCTAGATGATGTTACTTAACGTTGGCAACGCGAGCGTAACCAACAGCGTGCCACCAAGGGGCATGAACAGCTTCAGTAACGACCCCACGGTTTTGGGAATCGATCATCTTACCGCCACCAACGTACATCCCAACGTGGGAGATGGAGTGCTTAGAACCACCGAAGAAGACCAAATCACCCTTCTTGATGTTCTTGTAGCTCACATGCTTGTACTTGTTGTATTGTGCTTGTGCGGTACGAGGGATCTTCTTAGAAGCACCCTTCTTGTAAACGTAGCCGGTAAAACCAGAGCAATCAAAACGGGAAGGACCAGTAGAACCCCAGCCGTAAGGTTTGCCCAATTGAGCCTTGGCAACCTTGTGTAACTTGCTGTAGGAAACCGTCGAACTGGCGGATGCCGTAGCCGGTTGGTTAATTGCGATACCAGCAACCGTAAAGGCCACCATAGCGATCAGGGATAATACAATTTTAGTCAGCGTCTTCTTCATAAATGTAAACAAACTCCTTTAATTTCAATTATTTTTTAGTATTAAGTTGCTTTCGTTCGATTCAACATGCTTAATACTATCAGGGAGTTGTTACAGAAATGTCTCAAACGAATATCAATCGGATTAAAGGTAAAATTAAGTTTTGCAACAATTGCGGTTATTCTGCGGGATAGGCGTGGGGATAATGCCGGTGGGCCGCCATTTCAGGCGTTAATGTCATTTGTTGCAAACGCCCGGATTTTCGTGAAATAAAATTGTAAGTTGCCGTGGAAATATCGATAATTGCCCGGTAGTGGGTGTAATTATGGTTCGGTTGATCGCGTCTGGCGGGGTTATAAGGAAGACTGACTTCGGCTAACCAATGAAAAATTTGATGTAAACTCGCGGCGGTGGTGGTCATCGGAAGTGTGCCCCACCGGCGTAAGGCCATGTGAATGAACCGTGTCGTGGGCACGGTTCCGGTCGGCAGGGGGGCACCGCTGGTCAGGTAGTCGCGTGCGGCCGTCACCGTTTGCCCCGTGAAGTCACCACTGGGTACTTTCAGAAAATCATTGAGGTTTTGTAAATGGGTCGCAATAACGGGGGTGTTGGTGAGCACGCCGACCGGGTTGCGCTGGGCTTTCAGGGGACCACCAGTGGGTTCAATCACCAGCGTTTGCCCACTACGGTCGCTTAGAATCCAATGAAAGGGGTAAACGTAAGCGTCTGTGCCCCACCGACGGGCGACGAGGGTCACGTGGGGAAGGTCCGCGATGACCGCATCCAGGCTGGCGTGCTCGCCAAGGACCCAGTTGATAAAGTCCTGGGGAGTCAAGTTGATTCGCCCGGGTTGCGGATCGGCGGCATAATCGGTGGCGCCCGGAAGATAGAGCTCAGCACAGGTGATACCGCTTTCATTAATACCATCGGCCATGAGATAAGTGGAGAAATCCGCAGCCGGGCGACCACCGCCCAAAAAGGCGTAGCGGGTGATGCGGGATTCCTTTAGGGCCGTTTGCCAATGATAGTGTCGCGGCAGGAAAACGGGGCGCCAGGGCGTGGTCGTGGGAAAATCCATGGTCCGGGCAAAAAAGTGGTGCTCAGCGGCTGAGGTATAGGTTAGACTGGTACACACGAGACATTCCTCCTTAAGTAGGGTGCAATTGATTTAAGTATAGCTTACACTGTGATAGAGTTAAAGGTCGTTAGGTGGTACACCTTGGTCGGTTCAAGTGGGACTGGTCAGTGGCGAGGAATCCGTGAACTAGCGCTTGTATTCAGGGCGTGAATCTCGTAAGCTAATAGAGAACAGAAATACCCGTAAGAGGTTTGTTTCTTGGAAGGGAATTGGGAACTATGAAATCAGCATGGAACTTAGTGGGGATGGGCCTGTGGCTGATCGTCCTCGTGACACTCGTTTGGATGGTTCACGACATGCGGGTCCGTCGTATTCGGTTAATTGTGAAGGAGCACCGCAGCTTTTCCTGGCAGAATTTTACAATTTCAACGATTGAATTGGTGATCTGGCTACTATTCTTTGGGGGCATGAGCTACACGACCTTCTTCCAAAACGTCAATCAGCTGGGCAATCGCGTCAGTCAAACGACACGCTACGAGCCCCTGGTGATCAACACCGGCGCGACATCTGGCTCGGCTTACTACGTTGAGGTGGATAATAGTGATGGCAAGAAACCAGTCCAGCACTACACGTACCTCACTGAGGGTGAAAAGTACCAGGTTAGCAGCAATGACGCCACCGTTTCGGATGGCAAAAAGCCGATTAATTTGCCGGCTTCTGCTTATAAGTGGGATGACAAGAAGGTGGCCAAGTATGATCAACGCCATCAAAAGGCGTGGGTAGGTGTGATTGAAACCACCTACAAGAAGTCTTTTGTCAATGGGATTGGTCTACATGCTGGTCGGTTGGCGGATCGCTTTACGCTGATTCGAATTCCAGATCACTCCTTTATGTTAAAGGATTCGGGCTACGGTAATTAGATGATTTGCGTTCTAAAATATGCGTTTAAAAAAACCGGTGTCCACTCGTGATGAGTGGGCGCCGGTTTTGATGTTTAGGCGTGTTCTGCAATTTTAAAGTCATTGGGATCGGCCGTAGCGGGTGGGTAGTCATCCATTTGCGTATCGCGGTAATCCCACCACTCGTTTTCGTAGCCGAAGAATCCGGCCGACTGCATGGCTTGATCGAGGATCTGATAGTTTTTTTCTTGTGACGTGGTGCGGACAAAGTCGCGGTGAGCTGCAATCGTGAAATCGTCAAACTCTGTCTGCATCTCTAATTCGTTACCAGACGCATCACATAGCGTTACGTCAAAGGTCACGCCCTTTTGGTGTGAAAAATTTGGATTGGGCTTGGCCACAAACGAAGGATCGGGGTAAACGTCGTAGAGGCGTTTCTGAGCCGATACGGGACGGTAGGCATCCCAAACCTTTAGCCGATAGTCCTGTGACCGGAGAATTTCGCTAGCCCGGGCTAATTTCTTAGCGGATCCGGTCCGAGCGATGGCGGTGGCAAAATCGTAAATAACTTGATGGGTAAAATTGTCCGTGGTGGCGTAGCGCAGGTCGACAATAATGCTGGGGTCCAGCGCTTGAACGTTGGTGAAGCCAGTTTCGAGTTGTGACATGTGGGGCACCTCCCAATAGTATTAAGCCTAGTATACCGGGTCTGAGCAGGAAAAGCTTGCGAAATGGCTTAGTTGGGTTGTTTTTGGAAGGATGGGCGAGCTTGAGTGGATTAACGACCCGTCTTGGCTAGGATGGGGATGTTGTTGGATTGGTTCGGGGCCCGCTCTCATTATTTATGGCCGAAACGTGCGACCCAAGACAGATCCCTGCGCTTAACCCCAATCCTGGTTGAGCATGGCAGTTGTTAGACTGGTTTGAAGCTGGCTTTCATTATCTATGGCCGAAACGTGCGACCCAAGGCAGACTCCTGCGCTTAACCCCAATAAGGGAATAATCCAGGCCCGGGATTTTTCCCTTATTGACGTTAATGCTCAGAGTCTAAGCGCCTTGTGTCGCACTCTTGACACAAAACGACCCACACCTCAGGAGGGGGTGCAGGTCGCGTCAGGAAACACGAAAGTCACTCTAGCTTTCGCAAAGTTTAGTTTACACTGGAATACGAATGAGTCTGTAATGAAGCGTGATGGTTGGTATGGTCACCAGCCTTAGCGGGCGTGCTCGAGGTGGTCTTGCGCGTAGATGCCGATGTCGGCCACGTGAACGGTGCCGCTGTGTTGCTTGCCCGTGATCGTCAGGAGGCCAATCTTGTTGTAGGCCATAGTCGTGGTGCTATCGGCCACCACGGCGACGCCCATGACCTCACCGGTATCCGCGTTGATTCCGGAAGGCACGTCGATGGCTACCGTCTTGGCATCGGCTGCGTTGATGGCGTTGATGGCATCGGCAAATTTTCCTGTAATGTCACGTGACAGGCCGACACCAAAGATGGCATCAACGATTAACGTCGCGTTAACCACGTGATTGAGGTCGCTGGTGAACGGAATGTGATAGTAGTTGGCGATCTTAAGCTGTTGTGCCGTCTGTGACGTTGCCTTGGCCGGGTCCCCCAATAGGTAGACTTCCACGTCGATCCCGCGGATGTGTAAGAGTCGGGCGACCGCGATACCGTCACCGCCGTTGTTGCCAGTTGCGGCAACAACCACGACGCGGCTCAAATCAAAATCATCATTTAATAGGTTGTTAAACGTTGCCAAGGCGGCGCGCTCCATGAGAACTAATGCGGGAATACCGATCTCGTTGATCGTGTGCGCGTCGTAACGCTGGGCTTCGGCAATGGTAATGGCTTTACTCATCATGAATCCCTCCTTAGAGTGGGAAAAACAAGCATCTTACGAATGTGAATGTTCCGTCTGCTGATCTTTTAAGACACGGCTCGAGAGTAATTGCAATTGGGTGGTAATGCCAGCGTAATCGAAGTCGGTATCGGTAGGCGTCACTTGTTCCCACCAATCGTGGAGCACCTCGATGGCTTGTTTCACCAAACGTTTACCATCGGTGGTGAGCTTCAAGCGCCGATTGCGGCGGTCGCGGGGATCGGTTTCCTTTTGCAACAAGGAAAGCTTGACCAGGTGCTGCACCATACGGGCCATCAACCCTTCGTCTACAGCCATGGTCCAAGCGGCCTTCCGCTGGTTTAAATGACTGGTCTCAGAGACCAACACCAATAGATAAAATTCGGTAATATTGACCGGCATCTCATCGGCCTCTAGAATCTGATTCATTGCGCGCTGAAATTGCCGGTGGAGAATGGCCAGGTTCGTAGTAAAGTCTAGTATCGAGTCTTCCATGAGCCACCTCCTAGGTAGTCGTCAGTTGTCGTGATGATTGCATACTCCTAGTTTACACCAGATTTGAATAGAGGATAACATTCACACTCGTTTCTTTGCCAGGAAGTGCTAGAATAGCAGTAAAACTAATTATGGGAGGCATTGCAGTGTTTATTCAGATACCAACCGATATGGATGAGGTGCAGCTGCGCCAGCTTCAATTAAAGCAACATGGAGAGGATAAAACGGAAGATGAGGTCATTAATCAAGCCGTTTTAGACATTTTCCAGGGATTCTTGGATCAGATTGAGGACGGACACTACGACACGGCTAACTGGCAAAATGAGACGCTGGTGGTTACGGACATCGATGGCGATCAAACGGCCACGGTGACTCCCCAAGGGGCGACCTTTAACGCGGATTTCCGCGAAAGTGCGGAGAAACTCATGTTGTATTTGGAACAGGAAGCGGTTCGGGCTTCTGGTGCGCGCTAAATGAGTTGGCGTTATGACTTATTTTGAACTAGAATAGGGGCGTAAGGCGTCCTTAGTGTAACGGATAGCACGAGAGATTTCGGTCCTTTCGATCGGGGTTCGATTCCCCGGGGACGCAATAGAATAGCTAGTGTTGGCTGACAGGCCGGTAATATTGCCGGTGTGTCAGCCTTTTTTGTCAGTTTCGACAATGATCGGTGTGTGAACAAACCAAGTCGGGCTAACGAGAGCGGGATGGGCATTTAATGTCAGTCTGGCTTTTTTTTTCGTTATTTTTAGATGAGCGGTTGATTGGACATAGGCTGTCCAACCACAATGCTATGCTAACTTTATCAAATGAGTTGCAGCCGTTAAATGGTGCTGGGACACGGTTTGCAATGGTTAGAGGAGGCGTTTAATCATGACCAAGACTTATATCAAAGTTACGGCAAAACCGGCGCTGGTTTTAGCGATGTTGATGTTATCGCAACAACTTTCGGGGACGTTGCCCACGCCCGTGGAATTTAAGCGCAGTCTGCGTGACATGCGGGTTGAAATCACCCCTGACTTTAAGCGGACGATTGCCCAACAATTTCCGGAATTGGTGCCGGCTTTAAATTAAGGTGAAGGACCCCGCGGGGAAGGTGATCAAGACCATGGTGTATACCCACCGTGTATACCATTCAAATTGGTAAAAAAAGATTGGTCCCAGGTGTCAGAACGACATAATGTGTCATGGTCGGATGCTATACTCACTTTATAAACAGGAAATGCCTTGGGGCAGTAAGTAACTCACCGCATTTAAAAATGAAAAGCTAATCCGAATATTCGGAAAAAAAACGATAATTCGCGTAAAAAGGGTGGAAAGAAAATGACAGCAATGGACCGCAACATGGATTTTATGGTGAGAATGCTCAACGGTGAAAAGCTAACGACCGAGCAGATAGAGGAAGAAAGTGGGCGTAGTGCCAAAACGGCGAGCCGTGACATGGCCGCCATTGGTTCGATTGTGCACGATCTACCCGGCTGTGTCTTTTACCAGAAGATCATTGGTAAGGCGAACAAGCAGTTTTGGATCACAAAGGAAGCATTGCCCTTCGACGAGGCGCTGGCGCTGCTTAAGATCTTGATTGGCACGCGATCATTAAACAAGGAAGAAATGCTGCGGGTCAAGGATCACTTGCTAAGCTTTTTGCCCGATAAGAAGCGCGAGCCGATTAACAAGTTAGTGGCCAGCACGGTGGCCAGCTATACGCCGGTCTTTTCGAAACAGGAGTTGTTGCCTAAAATTGCCGAATTTGCCACGTACATTCAGAACCGAACGCCCATTACCTTTGTCTACAGTAGTACTACGCAGAATGGTGTGCACAAAGATAATGGCCTGCCGGTGGGGCTGACATTTTCGGATTTTTACTTTTACGTCGTGTTGTACAAGCCAGCACAGGGGCGCACGTTCTTTTACCGGCTGGACCGGTTCAGTGAGGTCAAGCTGGACACGAGCAAGCCGACGACGGTGCCACGCAGTAAGAAGATTGATGAGGGCGAGTCCGTTAATAAGACCTACTTGTTAAACGATGGTGGCGAGATCACTTATGAATTTAAGTATTGGAACTATCCACAAACGGCATTGGATCGCTTGCCGGGCTCTAAGATCACGCATCGAAACGATGACGGTAGCGTCACCATCAAGGGCAACGGCTTTGCCCAGGGAATGGTGCTGTGGATTCTCAGTCAGGGGTCGCGGATTCAGGTGCTGCAACCGCAATCGCTGATCGATGAGGTGAAGACTGAGGTTGCTAAGATGGCAACACGCTATCAATAGACTTTGGGCCGTTAAGGAGGTGCTTGCCGTAAGAGAGTTGCTCACTTGAGAATATAACTGTAGAGAACGAGAATTTTTTGGCTGTCTGTCACTTGTGAAATTGAAGAAGGAGCTGCGTTTATGCCAACTAATGGAGAAGTCTATCAACAATTAAAAACAACTGAGGTAGGTCTTTCGCTATCTGATGCCAAGGGACAACAAAGAATGCTATATTTGCCTGATTGTGCATCAATCGTAGCTTTTAAAAAGTTAACCAAAAGCAATGAAGAAATCCAGAGCTTGGTTGCAAAATCAGGCAACGGTATTAAGGTTACGCCGAATAGTATTGAGGAATATACAGATATTAATTTAAATGTTGATGCCTCCGTATTTACGGATTCTAATCAGGAAAGCTTACCCTTTAAATCCGAATATATGTTTGTTGGTTTAAATTGTGCAGCTCGCAAAAAAGCCCCAAACTCAGATGGTGATTGGGGACAGTTTCATGATATGGAACAAAAGACGCCAACGTATAATTTCGCATTCATGACAAACAGTGAGCGCTTCCGCGGTAGCTATATTACTGATATTTTGAAAAATACAATCGACAGTATCTCTGCTAATATTGAAACAGACTACTTTGTCAAAGAAGAAACTAAAAATCCGGGGCTATTTCTCGATGATAGTCAAGCCAATATTACGAGACTTGCACTTAAAGCGTATCCCAAATATGTAAAACGATATGAAAAAGAACTGGTTAAGAGCCCTGATGATAATAGCATCTCTGTTGATAATGGGAAGGTTATTAATTCCTATGTACGAGATCTTAGTGTAGAAGGTGCAGATAAGTTTGTGCCGAGTGCCGAGGCCTATGAGGCAGTTGTTAAAAATAATCAAGATAAATATCGAAAGAGCGCTGCTTTGTTTGTCAAAGAGTGTCAGATTATTCAGCCCAAGCATTTGATTGTACTCGGCAAAACAGCGCAGACAATTGTCCGGAATATGCGCGCTGATGGCCTCTTTGACACAGCTCCAGAAGTGGCGCAGTTGGCCGATAATCTAATTGAGTCACAACACTATAGTAAACAAGGAAAAGGGTCCTCTACGGTAGACTTTATGGCGTACCTGCAGACGTTATTGAAGAAGACCGATGACGATGTTGTGAATAGCTAAGCTAAAATAAAATCTGATTCATGAAAGTCATAGTGCGGCCTGAAGCGGCGTACTATGGCTTTTTAGTTAGGTGGCGCGAGAGGGGAGTAAGTCCGTAAATTTAACAAATCTAATCTAATTTTAATTTACCCATTGATTTCTAATAATTTCACGTCTATAATACATCTCAATACTTATAAAACGTTGAAGAAAGTAGTAGCGAATCCGTTGGTGTCTAGGGAGTCACGTGAAGTGAAAAGTGATCACCGCGCGTTCGTGAAGGTTAATTCTGAGTTCGGCAGTTGCTAAGGCTGTCGTGGCTGCCACCATTATTTGGCTAGCGGATGTTTGTTCGCGATGAGTGTGGCAGGTGACTGTCACAAAAAGGTGGTACCGTTCTACTTGTAGAGCCCTTTTCCCGGTTGGGAGAGGGCTCTTTTTCACGTTTACGGGTAAAAATGAAGTTCAGGAGGAATTGAAGATGGATGAATTACAGGCAACACCACAGAAAAGTTGGGGTCAGTTATTAGTCGTCAGTTCGTTGATCTTTGGGATGTTCTTTGGTTCCGGAAACTTGATTTTTCCCGTGCACTTGGGGCAGATGGCCGGTTCCCACTGGTTCTTGGCCGCATTGGGATTTGCGATTTCCGGGTCGCTGTTTCCACTGTTGGCCATTTTGGCTGTTGTGGTGACGAAGAGTGATGGGCTACTTGATTTTGCCCGTCCCCTGGGGCGCCACTTTGCCGCACTCTTTCTCATCTTGGTTCATTTGACGATTGGTCCCTTCTTTGCGACACCGCGGACGGCCGCCACGGCTTACCAGATGGCAGTCGCACCCTTCATGCCTAAGTCGTTCTCGACAGTGGGGATGTTCCTGTTTACCGGCCTGTTCTTCGGCGTGACCTATCTCGCCGCCACGCACCAGAATAGCTTGTTGAAGATTGTCGGCAAATATTTAAACGCCGGTTTTTTAGCCTTGTTGGCCGTTGTGTTCCTGTTCGCCTTCATCAAACCGATGGGAAGTCTCAATCAGGCGCCGACCGCGGCGTATCAGACGAATGCGACGATTGGCGGTCTGCTAGAGGGCTACAATACGTTGGATGCCGTCGCCCTGTTGGCCTTGAGTGTGACCCTGATTCACGCGATTCGTGGACTGGGATATCGGGGGAAGGCCTTAACCCGCTTGACGGCGAAGGCGGGCGTCATCAGTATTTCACTGGAGGTGCTGATCTACTTTGGCTTGGTTCTCCTGGGGGCGTTTAGCATGAATCAATTCAAGCTGTCTGCGAACGGCGGGATCGCACTCTCCCAGATTGTGGGCCACTACTTTAGTAGCGTGGGCACGCTCTTGTTGGGTGCGCTGGTGACGTTGGGCGTGTTGACGACGGCTATCGGATTGGTCTGTTCCTTCGCTCAGGATTTTCATAAATTATTTCCGAAGATTAGCTATCGCGCGTGGTTAAGAACCACGACGATCCTCTCCTTCCTGGTGGCCAATGCCGGACTCGACACGATTATCTCGTGGTCGCTGCCCGTCTTAATGTTGATGTATCCGCTGGCTTTGGCGTTGATCTGGTTGTCACTGACCATCTCGCAACGGCCTTACGCCGGCACGGTTTATAAGGTAACGATTGCCTTTACCCTCATCCCAGCGATCCTGGATATGTTGGCGAACACGCCGGCCATGATCTCGGGCTGGGCACCGATTCACCATCTGCTGACGATCTACCACAGTGTGATTCCGTTTGCGAGTTTAGGGCTGGGTTGGCTGTTGCCAACATTGATTGGATTTACGATTGGTATCGTTTGGGGCCGGCTGCGTTGGGTGAGCCAGCGTGGAACGTTGCCAGAAAGGTAAACAGATACCTGTAAAGAAACGCGTCGCGGGCCGAAGATTGGCTCGTGACGCGTTTTCTTATTGCGCAATGGCTTTGAGAAAGTCCGATTCCCCGATAATCGTGATGACCGGGAAGATGCGGTTCATTTCCTCGGCCTTCCGAATCTTGGGGGACTTGCCGTCATTACCAACGACACGGGGATTGGTGTGGCCCACGACGAGAAAATTGGTGGTCTCTGACAGCGTGTTTTGGGGCGTGCCACCGACCGCGGTGATCTTTTGAAAAGCGGTGGCGCGGGTCATGAGTTGAAGATTGCCCGTTAAGACGACATTGCGTTGGTAGAAGAGCGCGGCCGGGGTGAACCGCCCAAAGTCGGCCGTTTTGACGTCTTCGGAAATGTCCATCAGGTCGAGAACGCTGGTTTGCTGGAACTTTTTCTGTTCGATTTGTGAAGAGACACCTAGTTGGTGAAAACCAGCGGTGTTTAGGAGGGTGTTGAGGGTTGGGGCCTCGTGGTGGGCCACCAGTGCGGCAATGATGTGGCCGCAGGTCTGGGCATCGTTGAGCGCATGGTGTTCCTGTGGATTGTGAATGCCAAAGTAGGCGGCCATATCAGCGAGGCGATGATGGGGATAGTCCACCAGCTGTTGGCAGATGACGTAGCTGTCAAAGTATTTGAAGGTTAGCTGGGGGCGTTTGTATTTTGCCATTGTCTGCCGCAGTGCCGAGATATCAAAATTGGTGTGGGAAACCACCAATTGATGGTCGAGCCAGCGGTGAAGGAGGGGCACTAACTCGGTGAAGGCCGGTGCATTGGCAACGGCGGCTGCGTCAATACCATGCGTAGCGGTGTTACGCGCGGCAAAGGGCTCGTGTGGGTTCACGAGGCTGTAGAGGCTGTTGGTGAGCTCGCCGTTCTTGAACTGGGCGATCCCAATGGCGCAGATTGAGGCGCGTGAGGAGTTGGCCGTTTTGACATCGAGGGCAACGTAGTCTTCCATGAGTTTGTGTAGCTCCTTTTAGGGTGGGATTTTTTGAGGTGATTTTAACCCACCTTTTGCGGGTTAAATATTAACTGGTGTCTTTATCATACGAGATAGTTACAGAGAAAGCCAGAAAATTCGTGATAGGCGGATGGTGTAATCTGGTTACCCGATTATTGGATGGAACGTGGTAGGAATCCTTAAATTAGTGGTTAGGAATAACGAGTTAGGGTATGGGTCAAGATCGACGTAGGGATTGTCAATTTTCAAAGAAATTTCAACTTATTTTGATGAAAATGATCAACTTGGTGAGATTAATTCTGCCTTTTCTTCGTTAGTAAGGAGTGTAGACGCTTTTGAAGGGCATTGAGAGAATGATCGGTTAGTTAATAAGCTAATTTATACTGGATTTCATCTGCACAGATGTTAATTTTCTGAAAGTGTCGCGTTTACCGTAATTATCTTATATACTTAGAATCGTAGTAAGGACAAGCATTCCAACGATAGAAAGCTGGCATAAACAATGGCACAATATAGCGCCTCAATGATTACACACTCATTTTGGTTTGATGAATTTTCGCAGTATCTGGCACTTCGCGAGCAGGGAATTGATGATGACGATATTCGATTAATGAGTATCGATGAAAATTACTTCCAGCAACGGTCTAAGGCGCGTGCTCGCGATATGATACGAACCGTTCAGCGTCGAGCCGGTGTTTTGGACGAAGATTATTTCGACCTTTTTCCGTCATTGGATTTAGCTAACCAAAAATTGATGAATCTTATTGCTATCCTGAAACTGAATCACTTATTTGATGACTTTATGTATGAGGTCTACAGAAGCGAATTGTTGCTAGGTGATGCCAAGCTACATAGCTACGAAGTGGAAGCCTTTTTTAATCAGAAGCAAGTGTCTAGTCCACAGATTGCGACTTGGACAGAGCAGACGATTCATCGTCTGTCTGGCACATTTAAAACTTTTTTACGAGAGGCCGATCTACTGGAAGACCAGAGCGATTTTGATCTGGTCAAGCGACCATTACTAGATACACGGTTGGAAGTTTTATTGCAAGCAAAGGGTGCTACTCGCCAGTTGGCAGCACTTTTAGGGAGATAGCATGACAAATACAAGCGAAAAATTGAAACACCTACGAGAGAAAATTGCGGATTCCGATTTTCAACAGAATCGGGGATTATCCAACGAGGTCTCTTATTATATTTTGGCTTTTGCACCACAAGATCAACTGCTGGTTACTGAGGAAGTTAGTAGCATGAAACAACAGCTGAATCGTGAAACGGTTGGTGTAGATATTGTTGAGTTCAATCTGTACAACACCATGTGGGAACTGCTTGATGACATGGGTATTCGTGATGATGTCATCGCCATGGAAGAATCTGATGGTATGGACTATCTGATTGAGCAGCTGAATAACGCCTTGGAAATGACGAGTTCGGAGAATCTATTTGTACAGTACATGCAACGTCATTTGCCCAAAGATCCGGTTATTGTCTTTGTTACGGGGATCGGGGAGATTTTCCCATTGATTCGTGCACATAAAGTTTTAAATACGATGCACCAAATTATTGACAGTGTTCCCGTGGTGTTTTTCTATCCAGGGACCTATGACAGTTTAAGTCTCAGTATGTTCGGGGAATCCAAAGAGGACAACTACTACCGAGCATTTCAAATTAATTAGGGAGAGTCGTCATGAAAATCAAAGATATTTTTGCCAAATCGATTGATCGTGATATTAAGGGTGTCATTACGATTGGTGATGAACAGGATGCAAATGTTAAACAAGAACTAGAAGAATACGTCGTTACTAAAGAGTTAGACAATCACTTCAAGGATTTCTTTGCGGCTTACGCAGAGGGCATCCATCATGATACGACCAACATGGGCGTTTGGATTTCTGGTTTCTTTGGTTCTGGGAAATCTCATTTTCTGAAGATTTTAGCGTACTTACTTGAAAATCGTGAGGTTGCAGGCAAAAAGGCGTTGGATTACTTTATTGATGACCAGAAGATTCATGATCAGGGGACGCTAGCCGACATGAAATTGGCGACGACGGTGCCCAATGAAGTGATGCTATTTAACATTGATTCCAAGGCTAAGAATGGAAATAAATCGCAAAAAGACGCAATTCTTAACGTTTTCTTGCAGGTGTTTAATGAACAATTGGGGCTATTCGGTGCTGATTTTTGGATTGCCGATCTGGAACGGGATCTGATTGCCCAAGGGAAGTATGATGATTTTCAAGCGAAGTTTCAGGAGAAAGATCACCAACACCGCGAGTGGAAAGAAGCCCGCAATGCCTATGCCTTCCTCAAAGGCACCATTCGTGACACATTAGTTGAGATTGGGTTTATGTCGCTGGATGATGCCAACGGCTTTATCGATCAGTTAAAAAAAGAGTATCCCATCAGTGTGGAGAGCTTTGCCAAACTGGTCAATCGGCACATTGAGACGAAAGATCCCAACTATCATATGGTGTTTCTTGTCGATGAAGTGGGGCAATACATTGGGTCTAGTCAGCAGCGGATGCTCAATTTGCAGAGTATTGTCGAAGACTTGGGGACTTACACGCATGGTAAAGCTTGGGTCATTGTTACTAGTCAACAGGCCATCGACAAGGTGACAACAAACATTAATGGTCAAGACTTCTCGAAAATTCAGGGGCGGTTCAAGACGCGGATTGCGATGTCATCAGCCAACGTTGATGAAGTTATTCAAAAGCGGTTGTTGGCGAAAACGGATAGTAGTGAACGACTACTAGAAGCGACGTTTGAGGATAACCAACACGTCATTAATAATCTGATTAGCTTTGATGGGAAAGAAGAACGTAAGCGTTACGATGATGCCAAAATGTTTGCAGACCTGTATCCCTTTGTGCCTTACCAGATTTTCCTGTTGCAGGATACATTAACGGCGATTCGGGAAAATGGTTCGGATGGGAAACATTTAGCCAACGGTGAGCGATCAATGCTGGCGGTCTTCCAGGAATCTGCCCGTCGTTTGGAAGATCGGGAAACCAAGGCCTTGGTGCCATTTAGTATCTTCTTTCAGGGATTAAGTCACTTCCTGGACCATACCCACATGATTGTCATTCAACGTGCGCAGAATAATGAATTAATCAATCCTACGGGTGAAGATAATCCGTTTGCGGTTCAGGTTTTAGAAACCCTGTTTATGGTGAAATATGTCCAGGACTTCGATGCAACCCTAAATAATCTGGTCACACTGATGATTGATTCAATTGATGCGGATCGAATTGCGTTAGAAGCTAAGGTCAAGAAGGCACTGCAGGTGCTTCAAGAACAAAACATCGTGGAGAAGACGACGAAGGGTTATGAATTCTTAACGGATGCGGAACAAGATATCAGCAAACAGATTCAACGTCAGAATGTGGATTCTGGGGATGTTTCGCAGGCAATTGGAGAATACCTCTTCAGCAGTGCCGCAATTTCCAAGCGTTACACTTACCCAAAGTTAAGACAGCAATACAACTTCGTCTTTAATCAGTGGGTGGATGATCGACCGGTTGGACAGACGAATCAGGATATTAATTTAAAGATTATCACGGTTGAAAGTGAGACCAATCATGAGGACATTGAATTGCGGCGGCAGTCAAGTTCACCGGAACAGCCGCAGATCATCATTGACCTACCAAATGAACAGCAGTATGCCAATGATCAACGCCGTGTTTTGCAAATTCAAAAGTTCATTTTAAATCCGCAGGAGCAATCACAAGATGCCCGTTCGCAACGTATTGTGGATCTCAAAAAAACTGAATTGACGTCTTTAAAAGCTAGTGTGGCGAAAGAACTTTTGGCTGTTTTGCAACGGGCGGATATTTACGTTCAGGGAGATCGAATCGAAGCAGGGACAAAGGACTTCTTCACACGGTTGGCACAGGCTCAGGAGCAGCTGATCGATGAGATTTATCGCAATCTAAGCTACATCGATGTCGTTAAGCAAGATGCAGATGTTGTGGCTTTGTTTAAAGATACGGATGAATTGGTTAAGACTGACGAAAATGCTCAAGCGGTGCAAGCCGTTTTGGATCGGATTAACCGGGAGTCTACAGGGCACAACAAAATTTCTTATAAGGCTATCCTGGAACGGTTTGGCAAGGTGCCTTACGGTTACCGAGAGAGTGATACAAAATGGTTAGTCGCTAAACTTTTCGCTGATTCTAAGCTAAAAGTCTACGTTAACGGAGAAATACTGAATTTACACACTGGGGTCTCCGCCAATGAGTTGGCCAAATATTTCCTTAAGCGCCAATACGTGGATGCCGTTCAGATGGTACCACGGCAGGCGATCAGCGAACAAAAGAAGAAGGACTTACGCAAGGTTGCGCTAGAGGTCTTTGGCAAGCAGTCGTTTAGCGATTCCGAAGACGATACGCTGATGCATGAATTGCAGGAGAGTATCAAAAATGAACGGAAGACCTTAGAGATCTACGACAATAAGCCTAGTTTTTACCCTGGTCATGATGTCTTACAGACGGGGAGCGACCTACTAGATAAATTATTGGCACAGCACGATACTGATAAATTTTATGATCTGATCAGTCATAAACGTGAAGACATTTTGGATTGGCATGAGGATATGGAAGAAGATGGTATCAGTGAATTCTACCGTAGTCCAACGCAGCAAAGAATCTGGAAAGATGCTTATGATCAGCAGAATGTTTACGCGCATTCTAAAGAATTTGTCACGAGTCCGCAGGTTAAAGGATTGATTGTCAAAATAGATACGATTATGCGTAATCGGCCACAAGGAAAAATCAAGCAGCTGAATGATCTGGTAGAAGCCTTTCGGAATGCCTTTAATACGGAATTCGATGCTGGTCTGGGTGATACACAGAGCAAAATTGAAGATGAACAGGCTGCCACAGAGAGTTATGCTGCGGAACATGGACTGACACAGGAATTTGAAAGTAAGGTCAAGCAAGACTTCATGCACTTATTGGAGAATGCACGGGATGCGACGACGTTGAACGAACTGTTTGTGGTGCCCCAACAAGCTCAAAAACACCGTGAAGCGCTGACTAAGGAAATGGATCAGCTTTTGGCGCAACGTGCGGCAGAAGAAGCCGAACGAATTCGTCGTGAAAAAGAGAAACAGGGTCAACGCAATCAGGTTGACGAGACGCCAGATGTAGAGCCTGACCTGGGTTCAGATGCAGAATCGGATTCAGAAGCGGCTGTGACGGTTGTGACGCCTAAGAATGTCAGTGCCAAGACGTTGCCAATGGAACAGACTTGGCGCTTAAATAACGCTCAGGATGTGGATGTCAAAGTTGAGCAATTGAGAAAGATTCTCAAACAGCAATTAAATGAGCATGGCAAGGTTGATTTTGAACTATAGTCAAGATCTGATATGGAGTGAAGGAATAGTCTATGGATAAAACAGCAATTAAAAGATTTGCGATTGATGCGCGTCGTTCACTCATCAAAGGCATCCAACTAAAAGCAGCAATGCTGGGAATTACGTCAGAGGGTGTGAGCAAAAAGCTGCCAATCTCGACGTCGGAAATTGAATACTACGTGGATGATCAGAACGGGATCACGGGTCATGACATCATCAAACGGCAAAAATTAGTTGCCGAATTGCAGCAACGAGCGCGCAAAAATGATTTTGCGACGGCGTTTAATGATCTGGTAGAAGAGGTGGCCTACACTTGGTTTAACCGAATCATTGCGATTCGTTTTATGGAAGTGAACGACTATCTGCCAAGTCAGATACGGGTATTGTCTAGTACCGAGAACCGTAACGTCCCGGATATTATGCTGAATACGGGGGATGTTGAAGAATATTTAGGTGGGTTCACATCTGCTGAGCAGGCGCTGATCGATCGTGCATTGGACACAGAACAGCCTAGTGATACGGATGCCGAGTATCAGATGTTATTCATTAAACAGGCAAACGCGTTGCACAAGAATCTGCCGTATTTATTCGAAACAACGAATGATTATGCAGAATTATTGTTCACTCCAAACTATCATGATGGCGTGATTCAGCATTTGATTACCGACATCAGTGAGGATGATTTCAACGTGGCCGTAGGTGGTCAGGTGGAGATTATTGGGTGGCTGTATCAGTACTATAATACGGAACCTAAGGACACGGTCATTGGCATGCCCAAGTCCCATAAATTCAGAGATACGGAGATTGCCTCTGCTACTCAAATATTTACACCGGACTGGATCGTTAAGTACATGGTGCAAAACTCCTTGGGAAAGTATTGGATCAAACATCGACTGGCTGTGGATAATTCTCAAAGTGAGATGGATATTGCCAACGAATTCAATTGGCAATATTACATGACTGACGCTAAACAACCGCAAAGTGTTCAAGATAATCTCGATTCTCATGATGATACTCTGAAAACTTTAGAAGTCACCAGTTTAAAAATGATCGATCCCTCAATGGGTTCTGGTCACATTCTGGTATACGCATTTGACGTTTTTATGCAAATATATACTTCTGAAGGCTATTCTCGTAGGGATGCTGCAGAAAATATTGTAAAGTACAATTTAAATGGACTTGATATTGATACACGAGCTTTTCAGCTATCGTACTTTGCGGTCATGATGAAGGCACGACAGTACAATCGGCGCACCTTAACTCAGATTAATCACATGAACGTTTACGACATTCCCGGAACAGATGATTTAAGACTAGAAGACTTCGATATTCTATTAGTCCAGTTATCCGACACTAGTCACGAGCTTTTACACAAGCTTCTTGAAGACTTCACATACGGAAATGAACTAGGTTCACTCATTTCTGAAGATGGCCTGACGTTAACACAATTACACAAGGAATTAAGCGCACTAAATCAAAATCAGTTATCTTTTGAATTAATACCGTTATTGGATAAAGTAAAAGTAATATTAGATTCTGCGGAATTGCTTAGTCAGAAGTATCAAGTTATCATCACCAATCCGCCCTATATGGGATCATCTAGAATGGGAGAGAACCTCACAAAGTTTGCAAAGAAAAATTATCCCAATGCTAAGTCAGATCTGTTCGCAATGTTCATTGAGCGCTGGAATAAAGCATTACTTCCTGGTGGATACAATGCAATGGTTACGATGCAATCTTGGATGTTTCTCTCAAGCTTTGAAAAGATGCGCATCAACCTTCTAAAAAAATACACTATTTCGAACTTGATGCATATGGAAAATAACGTTATGGGAATTGCCTTCGGCACGGCGGTAACAATTGTCAGGAACTGTCAACTGGTAGGATTTGTAGGAACGTATCATCAAATCAAAACAGCAGATGCTTCTGGTCGGATACCACATAATTTACCAATTGCAGGTAATCGGTTTAATCGAACTAACCAAGCGAACTTTGCGAAAATTCCAGGGATGCCGATTGCTTATTGGGCTAGTGAAAACTTGCTTAGTGCATTTACTAGAGGAACTTCACTTTCCAACATTTCTGAAACTAGACAGGGATTAGCTACTTCGAATAACAATCGCTTTTTACGACACTGGCATGAAATTGAGTATTCCTTAATAGGATTAGGGTTTAGTAGTTCGGTTGATGCCAGTCATAGTAATAAGAAGTGGTTCCCCTATAATAAAGGTGGAGCGTTTAGAAGGTGGTATGGTAACCAGGATTACGTAATTAATTATGAAAACGATGGTGCAGAGTTGAAGGGCTATGCAGCTTCGCTTTATAAATCATTTACTAGAACAATTAAAAGTATTTCCAAGTATTTTGAACCCAGTATTAGTTGGTCAAAAATCTCAAGTGGTCAAGCAGCATTCCGATACTTTCCAAAGGGATTTATATTTGATGTCGCTGGCACAAGTATTTACAGTGAAAGTGAAGAATCTAGAATATTTTTATTAGCCTTTTTGAATTCTAAAGTTGCAACGCAGATTATGTCATTTATTTCTCCAACATTAAATTACGAAGCCGGTCAGGTAGCAATCCTACCTGTAATTAAATCGAGTAATACATCCATAGCTACATTAACTAAAGATAATATGCATCAATCAGCTATGGATTGGAACTCCTTCGAAACCTCCTGGGACTTCACCCACCATCCACTCCTAGCTCACATCGCTGACGATAAGCGAAATGAAGTTAATGGTAAGCTAAAAAATGCGTTTGGTTTATGGCAACTTGAGGCTAAGGATCGATTTGATCAGCTTAAATCAAATGAAGAAGAGTTGAACCGAATCTTCATTGATTTGTATGGCCTGAATGATGAATTAACGCCGGAAGTGGCTGATAAGGACGTTTCTGTTAGGTTAGCTGATGAAGTTCGGGACATTAAATCGTTCCTATCATACTTTGTTGGGGTTGTCTTTGGCCGTTATTCATTGGACATTGAAGGATTAGCTTTTGCTGGTGGAGAATGGGATCAAAGCAAGTATCAAACTTTTGTGCCAAATGAGGACAACCTGTTGATGCTAAATGATGCTGACTACTTTGGCGATTCACGCGATATCATTAACCGGCTGAAAGTCTTTCTGACGGCCACTTTTGGCGCAGAAACAGTTGCCGAAAATATCGCTTATATTGCTGGAGTCGTTGGCAAAAAGGCTGATACCGATGAGGCGGCCATTCGACGTTACTTTGTCGAGGACTTCTTCAAGGATCACAAGAAGATCTATCAAAAACGTCCTATTTATTGGGAGTTTAATAGTGGCAAGGCCAATGGTTTCAAGGCTTTGATGTATCTCCACCGTTACGATTCAGATGAGTTAGCCATGATTCGAACGAATTATCTGCATCCACTGCAAGGCAAATATGAATTGCGGATAGACCAGTTAACTCAGTTGGCTAACGATGAGACAGTAACTAGTCAAAAGAAACGTTATGAAAAGACCCTCAAACACTTAAACCAGCAATTGTCTGAAATCATTAAGTATGATCCATTGATTCAGCATATTGCGAACCAAAAAATTGAACTAGATTTGGACGATGGTGTCGTCGTGAATTACGACAAACTTCAAGATGGCAATACCATTCTATCCAAGCTGAAATAAGACAAAGGGGACCTCTCAGATTGATGAGAAGCCCCCTTTGTGCCAAGTTATGTGCCAACTATTTTGAGATATTATTCAAGATGGCAATGATCTTATCTTGGTCTTGAGATTCGAGTTCTTTGATGATGTGTAAGTAGGTTGATTGCGTCGTGGTGATGTTGCTATGACCTAATCGTCGTGAAACTGAAAGGACGCTAACCCCTTTGTAGAGTAAGATTGAGGCATGTGTGTGTCGGAGACCGTGGAAGGTAATCCGCGGAATCTTAAGTTCTGCCAACTTCTCGGTTAAGACTTTATTGATTTCGGCGCTGACTAAGATGTGACCGGCTGCGTTCATAAATATGGGGCGATTGGGTTCTGAAGCGTGACATTCCAAAAACTTATCAAGCTTGCGGCTAGTTTCGGAATCGATAGCAATTTCACGAACCGAGGAGCGGGTCTTAGTCTTCATAAAACCAGTCTTATACTTGTAATCCCAAGCTTTGTTCACATTAATTAGCTTGTTTTCCAAGTCAATATCGTTAGAAGTTAAGCCCACGATCTCGCCGTAGCGCATGCCGGTGACGGCTGCGAGGTAAATAATCATTTCACCGATTTGTGAGGTGTTGAGATAGCGAAGTAATTTTGTCCAATCAGCGTAGTTGAGCGTTTTGGCCATTTTAGGGCGCTCTTGGCCGGTAATGACAGCCTTTCTAGTGGGATCAGTTGTGATTATTTTTTCGTCTAGAGCCTCTAAAATACAGGCGCGCAGCTGTTTGTGGAAGCAGGAGACGGTTCGTCTAGCATGAGTCTTTGCAAATTCATTTAGCCGTTCCTGATAAATTAGCTTGGTTAAGTCCTTCAATTTGAGGTCGCCAAAGAGTTCAATCGCATGTTTAGCAGTGTTTTGATACTTGTTATAGGTGATGGGTGTAACGGCATTTTGCTTGTAAACTTGAATCCAGCGCTTGTAATAAGAAACTAAAGACTCGCTGCCGGACTTGACGGTTGTCAGATTAGGGTGTTCTGTTTGGACCTTGCTAGCAGCTAAAATTGCTTCAGATTTGAGTAGAAAGCCTGATTTACGAAGCTTCTTGTACTTGCCATTTTGGTCCTTGTAGGAAATCTCATATTGCCAGGCGTTGCCACGTTTACGATAACTTACCATAGTTTTTCCCTCCGTTACTGTCTATTGGCACAATTTTGTCACAGATAGGCGTATTAGCCAACGGGAGAACGACAGTGTGATAGGTTATCGTCAGCGATGTGAGATAAGAGTGGGTGATGGGTGAAGCCCCAAGCTGCTTCGAAGGAATCCCAATCAATTTGTGCTATTTCAACTAATGATCGTATATCATGTTGCACATTGTAATCTTGAACGACGTCTAAAATTACTGGAAAAGCATTGAAATTTCCTATTTCTAAGTGGATCGTTGGATTTAATAACTTTAAAATGTAGTTTCCAACTGGAGAATTCATTAGACCTAAAATCATCAAAAGATCGATATGTGAGTCCGAAAAAGCCGACATTCCAACATTGTTATGAATGCTTCCAGACGATCGATAGCGCATGCTAAAATTACCACTTGTAATGTCGGACCAAGTTATCGCTTCACGAAAGTAATAATTAGTATTCTGTGGGCGGGAACGAACTTTACCGTTTGAGTCAGTGAAGCCTCGAATAGCTTGGCCGTCATTTCCCCAGTTTACAACATAGTCATAATTTCCAAACCATTTTCGATAGGCTCCACCCTTATTACATGGGAACCACTTCTTCTGTGATTTTATCGAGTCGGCAATAGAAGTCGAATGAAAACTAATATTTGTATTGCTAACCTCATACCACAATCTCAAGAAGCGTTTATTATCGGCTGTCGCCAATCCTTGACGTGCATCGACTAGCTCATCCATTCGTGTGCCAACTTCAAAATCATGAATCAAGTTTTCACTAGCCCAATAAGCAATCGGCATCCCCGGAATCTTAGCAAAGTTCGCTTTGGTTAGTTCGATAAAGGTAACTAACATTGGGATTGGCAATCGCTTCAAGAACCTTGTCCCTTTGGACATTCATGCCGCCTTTGAACGCTGAAAGCTTCACATAGGTGCCCAGTGATTCATTTGTCACATTCTTCATAACAAATGTGTTAATCGGCACGGTGGCTTCTTCAAACGCCGAGTATTCCATCTGAATAAGACTATCTATTTTTTTAGTTTCAATTAAATATTTTCGTAACTTCTCATAGGTTTTAATGAACATCCATACAAATGGCGTCATAAACGCTGAGTAGCCACCTTTTTTGACAAGATTACTATTGTTAAAAATGAAAACGGAGAATAAATCACCGGAATAATCTGCATAATACTTTTTCACGTATTTCTTCAATGCGGCGTCCATTTTATTCATATATGGCGGGTTCGTCACAACAACATCGTAACGATCGGTTAGGATCTTAGCGATGCTTAAAACACGCAAAACTTTTTCTTTAGTTTCTTGTATGCCAAAGATGTCTAACCCATCAGTGGTCACAGCTTCTACCGCTGCTTGTAGGCTATCAAAGTCATATGTTTTCTGTGTATCGAAATGTATGATTGACCCTAGTTCACGAGCGTTCCTAAACTTATCGATAATTTCAGTCAAGTCAGCTTGGTCGCTCTCTGAAATTTTTGCCAAGAACTCTTCTGACACATCATCGGTATCTTCAAAAACAAAGACGTTTGGCGCTAAATCACCATTACGAAGTGCGCGTCGATTGAACTGACGGGCCTTCATCATCAAAGCAAAGTAGGACAATTGATAAGCACGCTTATCAATCTCCAGTCCAAATAAATTATTTTTGATGATGAGCGTAGCAGCGTCTCGGATAGCATAGCCTTGTTCTTGATAAATCTGCATCAAAACGTCAAACGCATAAACCAAGATATGTCCTGATCCCATGGCATTATCAATGATTTTTAGATCTTCAACTGATTCATTATCAGTAACAATCTCAATATCGGCCGGTAACAAGAACGCTAACTTTTCTTGGAGACTGCTTTCAGGATGGCGTTCTAGCCAATACTTTCCTAATGAGTTATCCACCATGTACTTCACGACCCAGTCAGTCGTGAACAATTGCGTTGCGGCCGGGATATCATTTTTCTTAACCGGTCCACCCGTAATATTAACGACTTGGTCATGTGGCTCCGTATTATAGTACTGATACAGCCACCCAATAATCTCAACCTGACCACCCACGGCCACGTTGAAATCATCCTCGCTGATGTCGGTAATCAAATGCTGAATCACGCCATCATGATAGTTTGGAGTGAACAATAAATTTCACAAATTATCCTGCAGACGTCAGCCGTTTACGTTATGATTAACTTAGACTTTAAAACGGATTATAAAGGGAGCAGAAGCCATGGCAGACGTGGATATCAATCAAATCATTACGACACTTAAAAAGCGATTTACCGCAGAAAACCAATTTATTTTTTGGTACGACGATAATGGTGACTTTGCTGATAGTATCTCGGCTATCAAAGACGCTTTGACGGGTATTGCCGAAGTTGTGGTGATGGCGCCAGGACATCAGGTAGCCACTAAACAGCACTTATTGGCATTATCACGTCAAAGAAAAGCATTAATCTACTCACCGGCCCCTGAGCCGGCATTAGATGAAGATCATCTTCGCAGTATTTTATGGTATTCTGGAACATTTTCTGCGGACTCTAAGGAGATCCTACGTAAGGAATTAGGACTACCGGATGAGCTGAAGCCCTTCATCAAACAATATACGACGTTTTTTGGTAACGAGCGTCGACGCAAGAGCTTTGCCCGCTACGATGTGGCCAGTTACCAGAAGAAACCAGAGTTGGCAATTATGGCCGTTCTGGTCCACCTGGATCAACCGATCGTAGACTTTTTTGATGTGTTGCAAGAGCTCTTAACCAAGGGCATTCAAGACAATCCAGTACTGGAAGAGTTTGAGAAGTTTGGTGTCTTAGGGGCTTTTTGGTCCGAGATTGCCGACCGATTTGGTTACGTTAGCCAGCAGCCGCAATTGGTGGATTTAATGACGGGGATGTATTTGACCGTTGTCTACCAGCAAATGGACAAGGCGGTACCCAAAGCGCTAACGCAATATGACCTAAGTAATCATGGCGCCAACGTCCGTACCTTGGTACAACAGTTTAGTAATCATCGAAATAGTGCGACGACTCAGGACGAAGATGACTTTGCTAGCATTGCCGATTTAATCTGGCGCAATGTGGATGGCGATCGACTATTTAAAGAAACCAAGATGGATGATTTGGCTAAGTCAGATGTATTTCCCCGATTTGACCAGCGTATTTTGCTGTGGATTCAGGATCGGCTACAGCTTGAGGACTTGGACGGTCGCCTTAATAATCAGACGATTGTGGAGATAACCCATCAACGCTTAGAAACTCACTTTGGCATTAAGCCGCGTTTTGCGCGGCTTTACCGCATGATGCGCAAGGCCTGGTACATTGTTCGTCATGCTCATCAACAGCCCCAGGAAGGCCTGCAAGAGATGATTGACGACTACGTGACGACGGGGTACAAGATGGATACCGATTATCGCAAGTTTACGTACTATTATCAGCAGGCGGGGATGCCGGAACAGTTTGCCAAGACGAAGGCGCTAATTGAGTCGATTTATGTAAATAATTATCTGGACAATTCCATTTACGCTTGGAATCAAGGCTTAGATTACGCCGAAGTTGATCCGAAAAAATTGCAGCGTAATTTTTACAGATTCCATGTTTCCCCAGAAAAGAATCGTGTGGTCGTGATTATTTCAGACGCATTCCGATTTGAAGCGGCAAAAGAGCTGGAGAAACGGTTGAGTCGTGAGGATCAAGTAACCGGACTAAAAATGGATTACATGATTACGGGATTACCCTCGGTAACGTATCTGGGGATGCCATTGCTACTACCTAACCGTAAGCTGAGTTTAAACACTCAAAATAAGAAAATGACGGTTGATGGTCAACTAGCCGATAGTTTGGCGCATCGTCAAGAAATCCTACAACATCATAATCCTAAGAGTGCCGCCTATGCCTTAGATGATTTGAAGGGTGACTCTGCGAAGGGAATTCGGGCGAAGTTTACGGGACAAGAAGTGGTCTACATTTATCACAATCAAGTGGACGCGATTGGTGACAATAAGAAGACGGAAGATGATGTGTTTAAGGCGACCGAAGAGGCAATTGACGAGATTCAGCAGTTGATCACACGTCTACGAACGCAGGGGATTGCTCAGATCTACGTGACGGCGGATCATGGTTACATTTATCGTAATGATCAGCTCAAAGAAACGGACAAAATCGCGGTTACAGCAGAAGATGGCGACGAGAAGTCTCAACGTTATTTCATCTCACCTCGCCAATTTGACTTACCAGGCGTTGCTCATCAGAAGTTGGGTGACATTCTGGCAAATGATGATCAAGACAATGTGTATTATCCCAAAACCGCCAATGTTTTTAAGGCGGTTGGCTCATTTAATTATGTTCACGGCGGATCATCGCTTCAGGAAATGGTGGTGCCCCTATTAGAGGTTAAAACGACCTCTAGCCGGTCGGCGGCACATGACGTTGAGCTGGAATTATTCAGCATGAACCGGCAGATTACGTCGTTGACGGTGCCGTTGGTTGTCCGTCAGTCAGCGGCGATTAGTTCGACCGTCATTCCGGCTGAATTCAAACTGTACTTTATCAATGAACGTGATCAGCAAATTTCAGGTCAAACCACGGTTAACGCCAATAGTCGATCGGTTTCCGTGAAGGATCGTATGCAAAACATTCAGATTGTTTTAGCCGATCACGATTACGATAAGCAACAGAATTATTATCTCGTTATCGAGAACATGAACAATGGTGAAAAGACGGAAACGCCATTTACCATGGACATTGCGGATTTAAACGATTTTGATTTTTAAGCTATTTTGGCGGTATCATTGACCTAAAAAGGTGGTGCTTCTCGTGGAGCAAGAGTCGTTGTTTGCCAATCAACAGAATACGCCGTTGGCTAGTCGGGTGCGGCCGCGGTCGCTCGCCGATTTCGTGGGTCAGGGGCACTTGCTGGGCCCCGGTAAGATTTTGCGTGAGCTCATTGAAAATGACGAGGTGTCGTCGATGATTTTCTGGGGGCCGCCGGGTGTGGGCAAAACCACGCTAGCTGAGATTATTGCTCGCCAGACGCAGGCCAAGTTTTTACGGTTCAGTGCGGTCGACAGTAGCATTAGTCAGATTAAAAAAATCATGAAGCAGGCCGGTAATGATTTGGCCATCGGTGAAAAGACCATCGTGTTTGTCGATGAAATTCACCGCTTCAACAAAGCCCAGCAGGATGCCTTTCTACCGTACGTTGAGCGGGGCAGCATTGTCCTGATCGGGGCGACGACCGAGAACCCCTCCTTTGAGATTAATTCCGCTCTGCTATCGCGGTGTAAGGTCTTTGTACTCAAGGCCTTGGAGACGGCGGATGTTGAGCAGTTGTTGACCAATGCGTTGGCCAGCCCGGATGGGTTTAAAGGCAAGGTCGAGATTGGCGCCGATGAACTGCGGGCGATCGCTGAATTTGCCAATGGCGATGCGCGCAGTGCGTTGAATACGCTAGAAATGGCCGTGCTCAACGGCAACAAGCAGGGCGATCAGGTGACCGTCAACATGGACGATCTCAAACAACTGATCTCGCAGAAGTTCGTGCTCTACGATAAGACGGGTGAGGAGCACTATAACATTATTTCGGCGCTGCACAAGTCCATGCGGAACAGCGATCCGGATGCCGCCATCTATTGGCTGTCGCGGATGCTGGAGGGTGGCGAAGATCCGTTGTACATTGCGCGGCGCTTGGTCCGCTTTGCCAGCGAGGACATTGGGTTGGCAGACACCAACGCCCTGAATGTGGCAGTCAACGTCTTTCAGGCCTGCCAATTTCTGGGGATGCCGGAGTGTGACGTCCATCTGACGGAGGCGGTCACCTATCTAGCGCTGGCACCGAAGTCCAACGCCATTTATAAGGCTCGTCTGGCAGCTAAACGGGACGTGAAGGAAACCCGTGATGAGCCGGTACCCCTTCAGATTCGCAACGCGCCGACCAAGTTGATGAAGGACCTGGACTACGGGAAGGATTATCAGTACGCGCACGACACCAAGGATAAATTGACCACGATGCAGACACTACCGGATTCCTTGATCGGCCACGAGTATTATCACCCGACGAATCAGGGACGGGAAGACCTCTTTAAGAAGCGGCTGGATTATGTGAAACAGTGGCGGCAGGACCACGCGGGTGACGATCAACATTAACTGTGGATTGTTGAAATATGGACGATAAAGACCTAAACAGCGATTGAATTTCAGCTGTTTATTGAAAATTAGGCAATATTTGAATAAACAGGTGTACCTTATCTGCTGTTTATTCAAATATCGCCGTTTTTTTAATTTATAAATCGAAAGGCCACCTTATTAAGACCTATCCGGAAATTAAGGATGCTGAGCTAATGGTGGTTTTAAATACACAGGATAATCGTCAATTCCCGCGCTCAGTGGTTAAATGGATCATTAAGTAATAAAATGAGAAAACAATTAAAATTACCATTGCATTTTCATCTATAGCCACCTATAATACAACCAATACTTCAAAACGTTGAGGAAAAAAGTAGCCCTGGCAGCGATGCGTAGTGAGTCACGTCAAGTGGAAAGTGACCGTCAAGCCAGGGTGAAAATCATTTCCGAGTTCGATGCTGATATGTAGGCAATCGTGGTGGCCACCATTATTTGGCTAGCGGATGTTTGTCCGTGATGAGTGAGGCGGGTAACTGCCTCAAAAAGGTGGTACCGTTCTACTTGTAGAGCCCTTTTCCCGTAGTGGGAGAAGGGCTCTTTTGACGTTTAAAATCAAAGTTAAGTTGTGGAGGAAGCAATATGAAGCAGACAGTAACGGGTAAATCGCGCAAAAACTTGGGACAATTATTAGTAGTTAGTTCCCTGATCTTCGGTATGTTCTTTGGTTCCGGCAACTTAATTTTCCCCGTGCACCTGGGGCAAATGGCGGGCAGTCACTGGTTCACGGCGGCTCTGGGCTTCGCGATCTCTGGGTCGTTGTTTCCGCTGCTAGCGATTTTGGCGGTGGTGGTCACCAAGAGCGACGGTCTCTATGACCTGGCCAAGCCGGTGGGGCGGCACTATGCGGCTCTCTTTTTAATCCTGGTTCACCTGACAATCGGGCCCTTCTTCGGGACGCCACGGACGGCCGCAACGGCTTATGAAATGGCGCTGCAGCCGTTTCTGCCTAAGCGTTTCGACACGGTGGGGATGTTGCTCTTCACGGGCTTGTTCTTCGGCGCCGCCTACCTATTGGCCACGCATCAGAATAACTTGGTCAAGGTGGTCGGTAAGTACCTAAACGCGGGCTTCTTAGCGATGTTGGCCATCATCTTCGTGGTAGCATTTATCAATCCGATGGGTGGCTTGGATCACGCGGCGACCACGGCTTACCAGAGCAACGCAACGGTCAGTGGCTTTCTGGAAGGCTACAACACCGTGGATGCGGTCGCACTGCTGGCCTTGAGTGTGACCTTTGTCCATGCGGTTCGGGGGCTGGGTTACCACGACCGGGAGCTCACCCGACTGACGGCTAAGGCCGGGACGTTGAGCATTGTCTTGGAAATCCTGATCTACTTTGGGTTGGTTCTGTTGGGGGCCTTTAGCCTGAGTCAATTGACGTTGTCCGCAAATGGCGCCGTGGCGTTATCGCAAATCGTGGGTCACTACTTCACGCGGTTCGGGACGGCCTTCCTGGGAGTTCTGGTGACGCTGGGGGTCTTCACGACGGCACTAGGGCTGGTGACTTCGTTTGCCCAGGACTTTCACAAGTTATTCCCCAAGGTCAGCTACCTGAGCTGGTTACGCGTGACCACCTTCGTGTCCTTCCTGGTGGCTAACGCCGGACTGAACACGATCATTGCCTGGTCGTTGCCCGTGTTGATGCTGCTCTATCCGTTGTCGTTGGCGTTAATCTTGGTTTCCTTAACGGTTGCCAAACGCCCCTACGCTGGTATTGTGTATAAAATGACGATTGCTTTTACCGCGGTTCCGGCCGTGTTGGACATGCTGGCCAATTCACCCAAGGTAGTGACCAGTCTAGGGCCAGTTGCGAGCGTCTTGCGATTCTATCACCAGGTCATCCCGTTTGCCGGTCTCGGCTTGGGGTGGCTAGTTCCGACCTTTGTGGGTTTTGTCCTCGGGATCGTTTGGGGGCATCTGCGGTGGGCTAGTGAGCGGACGTCCGTGGTTGAGAATGATCGTTAGGGCGGTCTGCGTGAGAGTCATGGTATACTCATAGCAGCATTAATGAAACGGAGGTAGCAACCATGACGCAACTCTATTTTCTCTGTACCGGGAATTCTTGCCGCAGTCAAATGGCGGAAGGCTTTGCCCGACAGTTGGCACCGCAAGATTGGCAGATCGCTAGCGCGGGTGTTGAACAACACGGCTTGAATCCACTGGCGGTGAAGGTGATGGCCGAACGCGGGATCGACATTAGCCAACAACAATCGAAACTGATTGATAACGACTATTTACAGCACAGCGACATGGTGGTCACCCTGTGTGGGGATGCCCGGGACAAGTGTCCGATGACGCCGCCCACCGTGGCTAAGCGTCACTGGCCACTCCCTGATCCGGCCCAAGCGACTGGGGACGAAGACGCAGTACTGGCCGTTTTCCGGCAGGTACGTGATGAGATTGAAGCGCGTGTGAAGCGGTTGGTGGCGGCGCTAGAAGAGTAGGCGATATGCGTATACATATCGTGTCAGTTTTATGACAAATATGGCTAGAGATGAGGGGAATTTCCACCTCATCTCTTTTTTTTAGCTCGCTCAGGTATCTGGCTTGTCACGGAAAAATACCCATTCGAAAAAAAACACAACAAATTTCGCACAAACGGTTGAAATTTCACAAGGTGTGGGCGATACTGAGGTTAGTTGGTTCACTGAACCATGATGTTAGTTTCTGTTATCGCTTCCAATCGAATTATATTCAAGACGGTGGCTGTCCCGGTTAGTTGGGCGGCCTGCCGCACTAACAGTAATGACTTGAGAAGTGGTGCAAGAACGACCGAGCGATAAGGAGGGATTTGGATGGTTCGTCGTAGTATGAATCGTAATCAGTTGCATGACCAGAATTTGAAGTTTGTCCTACAACAGATTTTTAATAACCATCCCACCTCGCGGATCGAAATTTCTCACCAGCTTCACCTAAATAAGTCAACGGTCTCATCGTTATACAACACACTGATGGCCGACGGGTACTTGACAGAATTGGGTCTGGGGGAGGCTTCCACTGCGGGTGGGCGTAAGCCGACGTTAGTTGAGATCAACCAGAACTATGGTTACACATTAACGTTTGATTTGGGGTACCGGCACTTGCACGCCCTGGCCACGCGTTTGGATGGCCACGTTTGGCAGTATGACCGGATTGAGACCAAGGATCAATCGATTCACGAGATGGTGGATCGGATCAAGCAGTATATTACGGATACCCAGTCCGCTGATACCAGCAGTCATGGCCTACTCGGCATCTGCTTCTCCATTCACGGGATCGTGATGGATAATAAAGTGGTCACGTCCCCCTTCATTGATATGGATGGTATCGACTTAGAGCAGACCTTTACCGAGGCCTACCACGTGCCGGTCGTGTTGGAAAACGAAGCCAACCTGTCTGCCGTTTATGAACGGGACTTCAATGGCGCTCGCAACCTCAACAGTGCTGTCACCATCAGTATTCACCGTGGGATTGGTGCCGGGGTTATCCTGCACCGCGACCTCTTCCGGGGTGAACACGGGGATGCCGGCGAAATTGGGCGAACGGTGGCCAGTCTACAATTTGATGATGACGGCAAGACCCGGCCGATCCACGCCGAAGATATTTGTTCGGAAGACGCCATTATCCAGCAGGTTGAACAACGTAAACAGCTCAGTAACCTGGACCGTGGCGACATTGTCCGACTATATCAAGACGGGGATGCGGAAACGGTCAAGATTATGCGGACCTTTGTGATGGGAATTTCTTCCCTGATCTATAACACGATGCGCACACTGGATCCCGATGCGTTCTTCATCAACTCACCGTTGGTTGAAGAACTACCGGATCTGTTGACCGACATTCGCGTGGCTTACCGTAAGTTGTCTGAAAATGATGACCGGGGGATTGAGCTGACCAACAATGCTCGGCTAGCCACGGTTCTCGGCGGCTGCTCCCTGATCACGCACCGCGTGTTGAATCTTAACGGCTACGAGTTGAATTTTGACCGACCGAACGCGGAAGCTACTGAAATTTAAGATGAGTTCACAAAATGACGCCCACGGCAATTTCGCTGTGGACGTCATTTTTATATTGTGCCTTAGGATTAGTTGCGTTTCCGTCGAACGGTAAAGCCGATGATGGTGCCCAAGAGAAGGGCTAAACCGACGAGTGGTGACGTACGATGCTCGTTGGTTTGGGGCAAGGTTTGTTTAGTTGCCGCGGTTGGGGCGGCTAAGTCTACCGAGTTGGCTGTGGTCTTACCCGCAACTTTTGCGGGTGCTGTCGCGGTTAAACGTTGTGGCTGCTTGGCAGTGGCCGTGACCGTTGCGGCTTGACCCTGGTTATTAGCTTTTTGTGGCTGAGCGGGTTTGGCTTGGTTGGGTTTAGCCTGATTTGGCTGCTTCTTAGTGGGGTCGGTTCCTGGTGTGATTGTGGCGCCATCTCCGCCAGAAGCCAGCTTGTGGTAGGTGACCATGACGTCTTGATTACTTGATCCAAACGTACCAGTCGGGTTGCTGGCGGAATCTAGCTGGTAGCCTTGGAGTACGGGGGTTTTTACCTGGTAAGTTGTCCCCGGCTGACCAGTCAGTTGCGCATCAGGTAGTAATTGCGCGCCCTGACCGTCTTGGTAGTGAACCGTGACCGTTACGGTTGTGGCCGGCGTAACGGGTGGGGTGACGGGGGTAACTGGTTTAGTGGCATCCTTGGTGTAATACAAGGTGATGGTTTGTGCCTGATCCGAGAATGTTCCGGTGATGGCGGCATTTTGATTAGCAGCATCATCATAGGTGTAGCCGTCAACGGCCAGTTGGTCTGGCGTCAGCGTGTAGGTATCACCGGCCGTTTTGTCGCTGCCAAAGACGAGGTCTGGTTTGATTGCTGTGGCGTCATCGGCTTTATCCCGGTATTGGACGGTGATAGGTGCGGCGGTAGTGGCGTAGGGGATGAGGACGGTAAAGAAATCTCTTAGAGTGCTGATTAAATCGGCACGAAGATAATATTTATGATGGCCAGGAGTGGCAATACCAGTAACTGTCGGCGCGTAACCATCCACACCTGAGAAGCCATTCTCGTAGTAGTAGAGACTCTGTGGTGCAATGTTTTTAAAGGTAATGGTATTATCCGCATTTAGATTGAAATCGTCCCTGGTCATACCTGATAAGAAGACTTGAGTAAGCATTCCGCCAGCATTAGGGCCAACGTGAACTTCTCTAATTTTTCGCTCGATGTCTTGGAAGTCGGTTGGCGAAATAAATTTATTGCTTAAAGTTGCATTATAGTTCTTCGGAAGTTGAACGGGAGAAAGCACAGTAATCTTTTGGGTCTTTGGGTCGATAAACTTCTGCTGTGCAAAGTCAAGTACAAAGAGTTGATGTGAGATTTGTAGAGACGCAAATTGCTTGGAATCAAGCATCGAAAAATCACCGATCATATTGTAAGAAACATCCAAGTCAACGAGATTTTTAAGATTGGCGAGTGGTTTAAGATTAGCAATCTTGTTATATGCAACATGTAAGGTCGTTAATTTCTTGAGCGGAATTAAAGGTGTTAAGTCAACAACATCGCCTATTGCCCCTGATCCATTTGGTGAATTTTGTAAAGCAGTGTATTCTGGGTTCTTACCCTCGCCATTACCTTGAAAAGAAAGATCCAGCGAAAGTAAATTCTTGGCGTATTGAAGTCCCTCTAATGAAAAGGGCGTTTCGCCATCAACATAAACAGTGTCACCTAGTACATGCCCTGTGCTCAGGTGGGTTAATTGCAACATATCAGTTTGTGTGATCTGAGAGGCATCCTCTTTAAGATACTTGGCAACCATTCTCTGGAGTGTCTTATTTGGCATCCAGTCATCAATCGACTGGCTTGCTGGCACATTGAGTGGCGTTATAGCGGCAATTGGCGTGCTTGCAGGTTGTGATGATGAGGCATCAATTGGCTGCGGTGTTGGGGTTTGGGACACTTGTGTTTTTGGATCTTTTGGCTCAACCTTAGGTGCTGGTGCTGGTGCTGGTGCTGGTGCTGGTGCTGGTGCTGGTGCTGGTGCTGGTGTATGTACGACTGGTTCTTCAGGAGTGGTTGGCTGTTTAGCTGGCGCTGGATTCTCAGGGGTCACATTTGTTGTTTCTTTTGAATTAGGCGTTTCTGGCAAAACACGGTTTCTGGTCTCAGTTGTCGTCGGCTCAACGGTTGTTTCAGTCGTTGTAGCTGGATTGGAGTTAGCATCCGCGTGGGCTACAGTGCCGCCAAAGGTGAAAAGCAAGCCCGCCGAAACAATGCCGGCAAAAACCCAGGATTTTCCGCTTTTGTACATTTTGTAATGTAGAGTTGTGTTTGCTATTTTAGTCATGATACTCCTCCTTCGAACAAGTTAAGGGTTAAAACTACGTCTGAATAACGATTAACACCAGTATAGGAGATTTGAGAGAAGAAATCCACAGCATACCTGATTAGGTTTATAGTGAGAATAACCATGCAAAAGTGACTTAGCCAATAGTCGAAAACGTGTATTAGAGGCGTTTCTCTAATGCAAAAGACTCATAAATGAGAATGGTTATTAAAAAAAGAATATGAAAAAAGAATGTCATAATTGTGGATAGCTTGATTGCTGTCCTAAAAGATGTACGGGTCGATGGTTGGTTATAAGTTACATAATAATGGCATAAAGTAGCAGTTAGTTTGTCAGCTTTAGCCAGCACCTACTTTCTAGCAATGCAAATGGCAATGCTTTTAAGAGTAGGATTATGAAGTTCTTTTTAACAGTCATACTATAGGAAAAAAGCTGACTAACCTGGAAGATCATACGGACTGTAAGCTTACAGTGAAATCCCCGTACGACACTATTCGCAATCGCTAACAATTTTTTAAATCTTTTCCCGAAAACGCTTGCATTAACGATAAAACCTTGTATAATTGAATTTGTAAGTTGGTTGTCGCAACGAACTAACTAGGAGGGTTTTTATAAATTATGGATACTAAAACAAGTTACTGGAAGGGCATCGACAAGATTCAATACGTCGGCCATCAAGATAAGAAGTCAGGTTTAGGGTTCCAATACTACAACCCAGAAGAAGTTATTGGCGGAAAGAAAATGAAAGATTGGTTACGGTTCGCCGTAGCTTACTGGCACACCTTTGATCAACGCTTAGTTGACCCATTCGGTGATGGTACTGCCCAACGTCCATACGACAAGTACACTGATCCTATGGACTTGGCTTTAGCCAAGGTTGATGCTGCATTCGAATTTTACGACAAATTGGGTGTAGATTACCTTTGCTTCCACGATCGTGACTTAGCTCCAGAAGGCGACACTTTACGTGAAACCAACAAGAACCTGGACAAAGTTGTTGACAAGATCGTTGAATACCAAAAGACTTCTGGCATGAAGGTTCTCTGGAACACGTCAAACATGTTCACGAACCCTCGCTTCGTTGAAGGTGCCGCAACTTCTCCATACGCTGACATCTTTGCTTACTGTGCCGCTCAATTGAAGCACAGTTTGGAAATTGGTAAGCGTGTTGGCTCTGAAAACTATGTCTTCTGGGGTGGCCGTGAAGGTTACGAATCACTCTGGAACACCAACATGAAGGAAGAACAAGAACACGCTGCTAAGTTCTTCCACATGGCTAAAGACTACGCTAACGAAATTGGCTTCGACGCACAAATGTTGCTCGAACCAAAGCCAAAGGAACCAACGACTCACCAATACGACTTCGATGCCGCAACCACGATTGCCTTCATGAAGGAATACGGTTTGGACAAAGACTTCAAGTTGAACTTGGAAGGTAACCACGCTAACTTAGCTGGTCACACTTACCAACACGAAATCCGGACTGCCCGTGAAGCAGGTCTGTTAGGTTCATTGGACGCCAACCAAGGTGACAAGTTAATCGGCTGGGATATTGATGAATACCCATCTAACTTGTACGAAACGACTGCTGCAATGTACGAAGTTGTTGAAAACGGCAGCATCGGCCCTCGCGGTGGTTTGAACTTCGATGCTAAGCCTCGTCGTTCATCATTTGCCCCAGAAGACCTCTTCTACGGTCACATTGTAGGTATGGACAGCTTTGCTGCCGGCTTACGGGTTGCCGTTGCTATGAAGGAAGACGGCTTCTTAGACAACTTGAAGAAGGACCGTTACAGTTCATACGAATCTGGTATCGGTGCTGATATCGAAAGCGGCAAGGCAGACTTCAAGTCCCTTGAAAAGTACGCTATCGACAAGCCACAATCAGAATTGATTGCTGCTACGCACTCAGATCACTTGGAAGAAGTCAAGGATACGATCAACCATTACATCATTGACACTTTGAGCAAGTAATCTCGATCCTTACGAAAATAAAGATCAATAGAATGGCGGACGGACGGTGTGTTCGTCCGCCATTTTTATTTACCACAATTGCAGACTAGTTGAAATGGTAGACTTGAAAATGGCCTAACCTTTCACCTGCGGCTGGCAG
>NZ_AZFS01000059.1:52724-96530 GCF_001434395.1 Levilactobacillus hammesii DSM 16381 | reverse complement strand
TGGGGACCGCCTGCGGCCTGAGAAGCGGTCCTCCGGCTCGGTTTGAAGCCTGACAAGAATCGTCAGTCTCCAAACGCGTCCCACGCTGTAAGCCGAGAATCGGCTAACACCGTCGACACAGCTGGCTACATCTCTGCCCGCCTCCGGTTAAGCTAGTCTTTGAATAGTAAATTGGTTTAAACACCTGGTAAATCAACATTTAGCCAATAGTAATTGGTAATATCCAGGTAGCCGTGAGTGAGTCAAATTTGGACTCAGCCGTGGGATTTTCAAGCGATCTTCTTGAAAATGGCGACTTGAAGACGCGTTCTTCGGCTTCAAGCGAGGGGCAAGACTGCCCCGTCCTGCTCACCGCGTTCCAGTCCAAATTTGGCGAACGGTAAGGCGTAGGTAAACACATTAAGCAATGAACAGATGAACCGAAATTTAGGAGGAATGACCGATGGGAAAGTACGTACTCGGTGTTGACCTAGGGACAAGTGCCGTTAAGGTCTCCGCACTAGATCACAGTGGGCAGATTGTCGCCCAAGAGAGTTTTGATTACGATTTGATTCAAAAGAAGCCCGGTTATAACGAGCAAAATCCAGAGGACTGGGTTTCCGGTACGACCGTTGCGATTGTACGCTTGATCTTAAACGATCACTTGAGCGCCAGCGACATTGAAGGCCTGAGCTTCTCCGGGCAAATGCACGGACTGGTTCTGCTGGATAAGGACAAGAAGGTTCTGCGGCCTTCCATTTTGTGGAACGATACGCGGAGCACGCCCCAACGGAAAGAAATCGAAGCCAAGATGGGCGACGAGTTCGTTGACATTACCCGAAACCAACCACTAGAAGGGTTCACCCTGACAAAGTTGTTGTGGGTTAAGGAAAACGAACCCGACATCTGGGCACAAGCCAAATACTTTGTTCTGCCTAAGGATTACGTTCGTTACCGCATGACGGGGAACCTCGCCATGGATTACTCCGATGCCACGGGGACCGTCTTACTGGACGTTGCCAAGGGTGAATGGAGTAAGAAGATCTGTGAGACCTTTGATATTCCGTTGAGCATGTGTCCACCATTGATCAAGTCCGTTGATTTTGCAGGGACGGTCACCCCGGCCTACGCTGAATTCTCCGGCTTGACCACGGACACCAAGGTCTTCGGTGGGGCCGCCGATAACGCCGCCGGTGCCGTGGGTGCCGGGATTTTACACCCCAATATGGTGCTGTCCAGTATCGGGACATCTGGGGTTGTGTTGAAGTATGAGGACACGCCTGATGTGAACTACCACGGGGTTGTTCAATTTGAAGATCACGCCATTCCTGACAAGTATTACTCCATGGGTGTGACGCTAGCTGCCGGATACTCCCTCAGTTGGTTTAAGAAGACCTTTGCGCCCGCTGAAGACTTTACGGACGTTGTAGCGAGTGCCGCCAAGTCAACGGTTGGAGCCAATGGTTTGCTCTACACCCCTTACATTGTGGGTGAACGGGCACCGTACGCCGACGCTGATATCCGGGGAAGCTTTACCGGGATCGATGGGACTCATCAACGTTATGACTTCGTCCGGGCCGTTCTAGAGGGCATTATCTTCTCCTTTAGAGACTTGTTCGATATCTACGAAGAAAACGGTGGCGACTTCGATACGGTGGTTTCCATCGGTGGTGGGGCCAAGAGTCCGCTCTGGTTACAGATTCAAGCTGACATCTTTAACCGTAAAGTCGTCAGCCTGAAGAACGAACAGGGTCCCGGCATGGGAGCTGCGATGATCGCGGCCACCGGCTTGGGCTGGTTCGATTCCTTACAAGACTGTGCCAAGACCTTCGTTCACTTCGGCAAGGCTTACGAACCAAACCCAGAGAACGTGGCGAAGTACGCCAAAATGCACAAGATTTACAAGCAGGTTTACCAACAAACGAAGAGCATCAGTGCCCAATTGTTGGATTACCGTCGCGAAGAACTTTAAAGATGAGATTGAGGCGTGAGTGGCGCTATTTGGGGGCCGCCGCCTCCTCCATCATTCAAAGGTGAAGAGATTAGAGAAGCTGGGATTTTTAATCCCGGCTTCTTTGTGTCTCTATTAATACTAACGAAAAAAACCGAAAATCAGTCTCACTTTTTGGCGGTTTAATTTTGATGACTGCGCAATTCCTAATCATTGAAAGGAACAGGGACCGGTCAGAATAGAAAACATTTACGCGTTAGACTGGGATTTTACTAAACTTATGGTGAGCGACTAGGAAGGTGTTTTGCAGCTGAACAAATTAATATAAATCGTTTAGAAAGCGCTTCCATTTTGATGAAGGTCGTGCTATGATGAGTTCATGGTTGGTTGGCAACCTCAACCAACCGACAACCAACTTACATGTTCAGCTATACTTCTTTACATACACTGCCACTGCTGACTATACGACGTTCGTCATACGAAGGAGCGATATCTATGCGAAAGGTTTCGACCGGATTTGTTTACTTTTTCGGTGCATTAGGGGGATTACTGTTTGGCTATGATACCGGGGTTATTTCCGGAGCCATTCTGTTTATCCAAAAGCAAATGCACCTGGGTTCTTGGCAACAAGGGTGGGTCGTGAGTGCCGTCCTCTTGGGTGCTATTCTCGGGGCCGCTATCATTGGGCCCTCCTCTGACCGTTATGGTCGGCGGAAACTACTGTTATTATCAGCTATTATTTTCTTCGTTGGGGCGTTAGGTTCCGGACTATCACCGGAATTCTGGACCCTGATTATCTCACGGGTCATCTTAGGGATGGCCGTGGGGGCGGCTTCGGCGTTGATTCCAACGTACCTAGCCGAGTTATCTCCCGCTGACAAACGGGGAACCATGTCTAGCCTGTTCCAACTGATGGTTATGACGGGGATCCTGTTTGCCTACATTACGAACTACGCCTGGGCCGGTGTCTACACCGGTTGGCGTTGGATGTTAGGGTTTGCGGCTATCCCGGCCGCACTGCTCTTCTTGGGTGGTCTGATTTTACCCGAAAGTCCTCGGTTCCTGGTCAAGACGGGACACTCTGATCAAGCGCGTGAAGTTCTGGATACCATGAACAAGCATGATCAGACGGCCGTCAACAAGGAATTGAGCCAGATTGAAGAACAGGCCAAGATGAAGAATGGTGGCTGGAGCGAACTCTTTGGCAAGATGGTACGACCTTCCCTGATTATTGGGTTGGGCTTAGCCATTTTCCAACAAGTCATGGGTTGTAACACGGTGCTGTACTACGCGCCAACCATCTTTACAGACGTTGGTTTTGGGGTTAACGCAGCTCTGTTAGCCCACATTGGGATCGGGATCTTTAACGTGATTGTGACGGCTATTGCGGTGATGATCATGGATAAGATCGACCGGAAGAAGATGCTGATCGGTGGTGCCATTGGGATGGGGGTTTCCCTGTTCGTGATGAGTATTGGGATGAAGTTCTCCGGTGGGTCTCAAGCTGCAGCCATCATTTCAGTGATTGCCTTGACCATCTACATTGCCTTCTTCTCCGCAACCTGGGGTCCGGTAATGTGGGTCATGATCGGGGAAGTCTTCCCACTGAACATCCGGGGGTTAGGAAACTCCTTCTCCAGTGTGATTAACTGGTCGGCTAACATGGTGGTTTCCTTAACCTTCCCTGCTTTGCTGAACTTCTTTGGCACAGGGAGTCTGTTCATCGGTTACGGGGTTCTCTGCTTCCTGTCCATCTGGTTCGTGAAGGTGAAGGTCTTCGAAACGCGGAACCGTTCACTGGAAGAAATCGAAGCAACATTGCGGGAAAAAGCGGGTGCCACTGCGACCGATCTGAGTTCCGCTAAATAAGGTTTTAAGCGAGAGACTACTCCAGTGAGGGTAGTCTTTTTTTGGTGGGTAATAGGGGCGTGTAAGCCGGCAAAGCGTGTTTTTGAGAGTAATAAAAAACCGCGCCTCATGGGTTGCAGGGCGGTTTGGCGAATGACTAATCGTGAATGATTAAACGAGCACGGACTGAATGGCGGTCGCAGCGATGGCGCCCAATAAAGGACCAAACAGCGGCACCCAAGCGTATTCCCAGTGGGCAACGTCTTTGTTGGGAACGGGGATGATGGTGTAGGCCAGGCGGGGTGCCAGATCACGTGCTGGATTCAGGGCGAATCCCGTGGTGGTCCCCAAGCCAGCACCAATGATAAAGATCACGAGGCCGACCACAAAGGGTTTGAACCCTTGGCTGAAGTTACCTAGGTTGAGGAGGATCTGTGTGAAAAAGAAGGTGGCAATGAATTCGCTGAGAAAGTTAAAGAGGTTATTTTTGATGGTGGGCTTGGTTGCAAAGATGGCGACGGAGTTCCCTTGTTTAACGGTCTTGGCTTCCTTGAACTGCGGATAAAAGTGAACCATCACGATCGCAGCGCCTACGAAAGCGCCTAAGAATTGGCCAAGCAGGTAGGGGCCCACCTCATGCCAGGGAAATAAGCCGAACAGGGCGTAAGCAATCGTAATGGCCGGGTTGAGATGACCCAGGGAGCCGAGAGAACTCGCAACGTAAACACCCATTGTGACGGCGATTCCCCAGGCAAAGGTGATATAAAACCAGTTGGTTCCCGTAGCGGTTCCGAATGTTTTCTTTAAATTGCCACCAGCGGCAACGGATTGTCCTAAAACGATCAGCACGCAGGTCCCAAAAAATTCTCCAATAAAGCCATTCATGCGGTTATCTCCTCGTATAAGCTATAAGTTTACTAAACATTATTAAGTTGGTTCGATAAACATACTAACACGAGATGGAATCGGTTTCAATATCCTATTGTGGTGGAGCGGGTTTTAGAAAATAAATTCAAAAAGATTTCTCGCACATTAGGACAGGGGTTAACCGGCGCTGCATCGGCATTCCTTACAAGCAATAATCGATATATCCCAAAAAACATTCAAAAAATCGGACGTTTATTCAAACGGTTTGCAACGTGAGCGGCTAAACTAATAAATGTAAGCGCTTCACCGAAACGTAAACCGGACTTGCCACTCAGCGTCAGGCTGGGATGACAGCGAGGGTTTAAGCAGGTGAGTTAAGACTAAGGAGGCAGTTTATCGTGAAAATCTATGTTGATGCAAATGCAGCACATGACGGTAATGGGACCAAGGTAGCACCTTATAAACAGATCAATACAGCCGCACAGGTTGCCCAACCGGGTGACAAGGTTCTGGTATTCCCCGGAACTTATCGGGAATACGTTAATCCCAAAAATGGTGGGACCGACGACGAACGCATTACATATCGCAGTGTGGAACCCTTGAAGGCCATCATCACGGGGGCCGAAGCAGTTAAGAACTGGCAACAGTATCAAGGCAACGTGTGGGTGAGCCGGATTAACAATGGCTTGTTTGGGTCATATAACCCGTATACCGAGTTTGTTATGGGGGACTGGTACTTCGGTCCCGTGAACAAGCATACCGGTGCGGTTTACATGAACGATCGGCAATTCTACGAAACCACGTCATTGGAAGAGTGTATTGAAGCCAAGGTTTATGGGCGTTCTTGGGAACGGAAGAATTCCGTTTACAAGTGGTACACCGAACAAGATACGGCTCGTAATGAAACCGTGATTTACGCCAACTTCCAAGGGAAGAATCCTAACGAAGAGAACGTAGAAATTAACGTTCGGCGGGAAGTCTTCATGCCTCAAGAAACGGGCATTAATAATATTACCGTGAGTGGTTTCAACGTTAACAAAGCGGCCACGACTTGGGCACCGCCTGCATCTTACCAAGATGGGATGATTGGCCCCCACTGGTCTCGTGGCTGGATCATTGAAGACTGTGACATTAGCCATAGTCGTTGTGCCGGTATTTCTCTCGGGAAATACGAAGATCCCGTGAACAACCAATACTTCACCTACAAGCACGTGAAGAGTCCAACACAAATGGAACGGGACGCGGTTTGCCGCGGTCAATACCATGGCTGGTTAAAGGAAAATATTGGGCATCACATTATCCGGCGTAACAACATCCATCACTGTGAACAAGATGGGATCGTCGGTCGTCAGGGTGGGGTCTTCAGTATCATCGAAGACAACCACATTCATGACATCAACAACATGCAAGAATTAGCAGGTGCCGAAATTGCCGGGATCAAGATGCACGCTGCGATCGATGTCATCATCCGGCGCAACCACATCAATGATTGCACGATGGGAATCTGGACGGACTGGGAAGCGCAAGGTACTCGGATCACGCAAAACCTGTTAGATCATAACTACGCGCCAACTGGCACTGCAACACGGATCGTGGGTGCTATGCAGAGTCAAGATATCTTCGTTGAAGTGGGTCATGGACCAACCTTGATTGATAACAACTTACTGTTGTCTAAAGCCTCACTGCGGCTGGCTACTCAAGGTGTGGCTTGTGTCCACAACCTCATGTTGGGGTCCATCACGTCCATTGGTGCCAACACCGACTTCTTTGTGGATGGGAAGAACCAACCTCGGTTCACGCCTTACCACATCCAACACCGGACGGAAGTTGCTGGTTTCATGACGATTCTTCACGGGGACGATCGTTTCTACAACAACGTCTTCGTTCAGAACTGGCCAGTTGAAAAGACTGAGGATGAGACTCTGGTTGACCGTGAACACGAGGATACGGAACAAGTTGGGACGGACGGCTTCGATGAATATCCAACCTATGACGAATGGTACGACCAATTTAAGAACGTCAACGGCACGTTTGCCAAGGAAACGGATATGAATGACCTGATGAGTGCGCATTACGGTCACCTGCCAGTCTGGGCTGCCGGAAATGTTTACTTCAACGGCGCCAAGGCTTGGAAGAAGGAAACCGACAACCTGGTTAATACCACTGACAAGGTTTCCGTCGAATTGGTTGAAGATGGCGATAAGGTTTCTGTGAAGACCAACCTCTACGACCTGATTGGCGACTACTACGAAGGCATTATTACCACGGATACGCTGGGCGAGGCCTTCGAGCCGGAACAACGCTACGAGCAACCTAATGGCGATGACATTGTCTTCAATGAAGACTACTTCGGTAATCATCGTGGCGTATCGACGGTACCTGGCCCATTCGTATCGGGCGATGACGCGCGCGAAGTTTTGTGGAAAAACTAAGAATCGAATAATTAGAGTATTCATATTCTAAGCGGCACCGACTGGGTGTTGTGACGTGGATTCTTACTAGGAAAATCAATTTGAGATGATATTTCTAGTAAGGATCCTTTTTGTATAGCAACATCCAGTTGGTGGCTACATATGTCCATTCCTGTGTGAGGAGGATAATCATGAAAAATGAACAGCAAGCAGTCCAAAAGGGAAAATTTCCCTATAGATTAGGTTTTGGGATTCTATTTGGTTTACTGGGGTGGCTGGTTCCCTACTTGGGGGTTAACTCAACCTTACTGCCGGCAAAGATTCAACAGATTGCGCCGGGGCAAAAAGTTCAAATTGTGGCGTTACTAGCCACGATAGCGATGATTGTGGCTACCATTGCCAACATTATTGAAGGGGCACTTTCCGATAGAACGACGAGCCGCTGGGGAAAGCGGAATCCGTGGATCTTCCTTGGGATGATTAGTACGCTGGTGTGCTTTTACTTCTTGACGAAAGTGACCACGGTTCCGGGAATCATCATTAACTGGTCACTGTTCCAAGTGGCGTTGAACATGATGGTAGCGCCCTTGGTCGCATTTATCGCGGACAAGGCACCGAAGAAGTATCGGGGGTCAATTTCCGCCTTCTATGGGGTGGGGATGAACATTGGGACGCCCGTGGGGACGATGATTGCCTCCCACTATATTACCAACGTTAACAGTGGAATTTACATCTTCATGGTATTCGAAATTATCTTTACGATTGTTGGGTTACTGTTGGTCGGTGACGGAAGCAACAAGGGCGAAAAGGTCGAAAAATTACATGGTTCCGAATTGATTGAAGCCTTCTCATTTCCCATTCATGGGGACATCAAGGACTTTTACTTAGCGGTCTTTGGAAAGCTGCTGTTCGTCTCCGCGCAATTTATTATCACCGGTTATCAGTTATACATTTTCACGGATTATATGAATCTGTCGTCAGCAAGTGCCACGCATAATCTCTCAGTGATGTCGATGATTCTGCTGGTGGCGGGGGTGTCATTCGCCATTATCGGGGGGCCTTTAGCCGACAAATTCCATAGCTTGAAGCTCTTGGTAGCCCTGTCAACGGTTGCGATGGGGATCGGGGTTGCCATTCCCGCGCTTGATCCCGCGCCTTGGACGATGTTTGTTTATGCCGGCTTGAGTGGTGCCGCCATGGGGATGTACAACTCGGTTGACCAAGCCCTGAATGTGACGGTATTACCGAACCCCAACAGTGCTGCGAAGGACTTGGGGATTGTTAACTTAGCTAACTCACTGGGTCAGGTATTTGGGCCCATCATGGCGTCCCTGGTGATTGGTTTCTCAGGTTACCGCATGATCTTCCCAATGGCAGGAATTATGTGTTTAGTCGGTGCCGGACTGATTCTGATGATTAAGAAAGTTCATTAGGGCTAACTGAAGGTTGAAAGTTTCAAAGTACTGGCCATATCTGTTCTATCATCAACGGTGTGACTAAAATTAGGCAATTGAGATAATGACTGCAACAATCGTTATCAATTTTGGGTCGAAAATGATAACTTGCCACGTTCTCCAACTGTTTTTGTGATAAAACACAATCATAGCCGGAGTGCGGTAATTTAGACTAATTTAATAGCGTCAAACCAGATTGAGATTGCGCCATCGGTGGGCAATCTCTTTTTCTACAGTTAAATTTAGCAAATGAGTATGTAGATCTCACCATGATTGTGTACAGAATAGGTAAAGACGCTAATGTTAAGTCACCATTGGGTAGACATCTTGCAGTATGAATAGTCTGGCGTATGCAGAATTGAAAGGCGATCATTAACTTTCAATGGTACGCAAGATTCGTGCAATTAATCACAATTTTTTCACGTAAACGCTTTCAAAAGTAGAATGTAAGTGCTATCATAGACTCATAGTTGGTTGCCGCAATCAACCAACAAAAGCTTGCCAACTTACATATTGCATAATTCAGCGGCGATGAACCGCGAAAAGGAAGTAATATTAATGCGAAAAGTTTCTACCGGATTCGTTTACTTCTTCGGTGCCCTTGGGGGTCTCCTCTTTGGGTATGATACCGGGGTAATTTCAGGGGCGATTCTGTTTATTCAGAAGCAAATGCACCTGGGATCTTGGCAACAAGGCTGGGTTGTCAGTGCCGTTTTGTTAGGTGCCGTTTTAGGTGCCGCGATTATTGGGCCATCTTCTGACCGGTTTGGTCGGCGGAAGCTCTTACTGTTATCTGCTATTATCTTCTTCATTGGGGCTTTAGGATCAGCATTTTCTCCAGAGTTCTGGACACTGATCGTTTCGCGGATTATTTTAGGGATGGCCGTTGGTGCCGCCTCTGCATTGATCCCAACGTACTTGGCCGAATTGTCACCTGCTGATAAGCGGGGGACGATGTCCAGTCTGTTCCAATTGATGGTTATGACTGGGATTCTCTTGGCCTACATCACCAACTACTCCTTCGCCGGGATGTACACCGGCTGGCGTTGGATGTTAGGTTTCGCTGCGATCCCAGCGGCCTTACTGTTTATCGGTGGGCTGGTCTTACCAGAAAGTCCCCGGTTCTTGGTCAAGATGGGTCACATTGACAGTGCCCGTGAAGTTCTGGATACCATGAACAAACATGATACCAAGGCCGTCGACAAAGAACTTTCTCAGATTCAAGAACAAGCCAAGATTGTCAGTGGTGGCTGGACCGAACTCTTCAGTAAGATGGTTCGTCCTTCATTGATTATTGGTTTAGGCTTGGCGATCTTCCAACAAGTCATGGGTTGTAATACCGTGTTGTACTACGCACCAACCATCTTTACGGATGTTGGTTTCGGGGTTAACGCCGCTTTGCTGGCCCACATTGGGATCGGGATCTTTAACGTGATCGTAACGGCCGTTGCCGTAATGATTATGGATAAGGTTGACCGGAAGAAGATGCTGATCTACGGTGCCATTGGGATGGCTGCTTCCCTGTTCGTCATGAGCTTTGGGATGAAGTTCTCCGGTGGTTCTCACGTGGCGGCGATCATTTCCGTTATCGCTTTGACCATTTACATTGCCTTCTTCTCCGCAACTTGGGGCCCTGTTATGTGGGTCATGATTGGTGAAGTCTTCCCATTGAACATTCGTGGGTTAGGGAACTCCTTCTCCAGTGTGATTAACTGGGCTGCTAACATGGTCGTTTCCTTGACGTTCCCATCCTTACTGGACTTCTTCGGTACTGGGAGCTTGTTCATCGGTTACGGTGTCTTGTGCCTGTTCGCGATTTGGTTCGTTCACGCCAAGGTCTTCGAAACGCGGAATCGTTCTCTTGAAGAGATCGAAGCAACGTTACGTGCCAAGGCTGGCGAAACTGAACCTGCCAGTGCAACGAAGTAATTTTAAATAAATCACGTTTGAAATTGAGGTGACTCCTGAGAGGGTCGCCCCTTTTTTATCTGACTAAAGGTTGGAAGTTTTAAAGTACTAGGTATACCTATTTAGCAATAACAGTCGACCTAAAATTAGGCAACCTAGTGGTCCCTTCGCCTTACCGGTCGTCAGATATGGACTGGAACGGTGCGAACGCAACTTGAAGCCTCGAAAATCACGAGTCTACAAGCTTGGTTTTCTACTAAGCCAGTAAGAAATTCACTTACTGACTAAGTAGAACGACGCACCTGAGCCCATATCTGCCGACCTCACGGCTTACATGGTGCTCTTAGCTGACTGTGATCATAACTATAGCAGTCGTTATTAACTGAACCGAATACGCGGGGTAGTCACGTTTTCGAACGATGTGTTGTGATAAAACACAACCAGAGCCGGAGGAGGCCAGGGATGGAACCAGCCGTGAAAGTGGTGTTAACTGGCGTTTTTTCAGCCAGTTTACAGCACGGGCGACTTTGGAGACACGTGATCTTCGTGGCTCCAAATCGAGCGAGAAGACCGGTTTCTTTCCGGTCTGAAGCGTCCCCACAGCAGGCGGAATCCCTGGCAGCCGTAGTGCGTCTACTTCAGACGGATTTAATGGCGCAAATATTTACCAATATCGGGACGCGGCGAGCATTTCGGTTCTGCCAGCGTGCTATACTGACTAAAAGATTAACGAAATCGTTAAGGGGTGACCATATGATTGCAGCGTTTGAAACGTATTTGGACAAAATCGAGGATCCCAGCCAGCAGGCACGGGTCCGAGAGGTGTTGAATTGGGTGCAGACGGCATTTCCCCAATTGGAACAACGCTTTGCGTGGAACCAGCCGATATTTACCGATCACGGAACGTTTATTATTGGTTTCAGTGTGGCCAAGGCCCACATGGCTTTTGCGCCGGAGGGTGCGGTCATGACGGAATTTGCCGACCAGATTGCCGCCGATAACTACAATCCGGGTAAGAAATTTGGACGCATCAAGTGGACACAACCCGTAGATTATGACCTGTTGAAGCGGATCATTGCCTTTAACCTTGCGGATAAGGCGGACTGCACGACCTTTTGGCGAAAGTAAATGATTACATCGCTTACAGTCGGTAGCGGCATGACCAGTGCGACCGGCTTTTTTCGTCACGATGATTAAGCCAATTATGCAAGCGAAATTTACATTGGCTAATCGTTATTTTAGGTCACGTAAATGGTACAATAAGGAAAGCTTCAGCCGTCAATGGTGGCGGAAATTGTACGGACAACGGCCACGGTCACGGCGATTATCGGGGGATGAGCGCGTGACCAGTGACCACGGAGTAGTTTAATTATCGGGGAGATTTTAAAACAATGCGACGAGAAAGATTACGGTTCAATCACTGGCGCTTGCCCGTCTTGGCGGGTGTTTTAGCGTTAGCAATGGTGGCCGGTTTATTTGCGGTGCGAGGGATTACACCCTTTGGCGATCGCAACCTCTTAATTGGGGACCTGGGAACGCAGTACATTCCTTTTTTTACGGACTTTACGCGGCTGATTCACGGTCACGTGTGGGATCTTTATAATTTTCATCAGGCCTTTGGCGGGAGCTGGGTCCCGGTCATCGCGTATTACCTGCTCAGTCCCTTCAACCTGTTACTGGCGTTCTTTAAGGCCAGTCAGATTCCCGTGGCGATGGCCATCATTATCATGCTGAAGATCGCGACGATGGCAGGGACCATGACCTTTTACCTGCAGGAACACTGGCGCACCCAGCGGCCCTTTGTGATGGTCTTTGGCGTGGCCTTTGCCTTCAGTGGCTTCGTAGCCCTGAACTTCTTTAATCTGATGTGGTTAGACGCGCTGATTTTTCTACCGTTGATCACGTGGGGGATTGATCGCCTGGTGGTTTCCGGCCGGACGGGGGCCTACTTTGCCTGGCTCTTTATCAGTGTGCTGACGGATTATTATTTGGGTTATATGACCTGTCTCTTCGTCGTTGCCTACTTTATTTATGAGGTGACGGCTGACTGGCCAGCGGGGCAAACGGTGCGCGACTGGCTACGGGCACAGCGGCATCTATTCTACCGCTTCATTGGCGCGTCTCTATTGAGCGTAGGAAGCACGCTGGTCGTTTTATTGCCAACGGTATTGAGCATGTTAGAAACGCCGAAAACACAGTCGCAGTCTGGCAACTTTCATTTGTTGCCGACGTTTGGTCTGGAATTCTTCAGTCAGCTGGGCGTGGGATCGGCAAATTATTTGCAGCGTTTGAACCATGGGCCAGCCATCTTTGTGTCGTCGCTGGTGGTCCTGTTGGTGGTGGCCTATTTCGGCTTGCCACAGGTCAAAGGCTGGGCCAAAGCGCGCGCGGGCCTCTTTCTGCTATTCTTATTCCTGGGAATGTGGTTACGCGGGTTAAATACGATCTGGCATTTGATGACGCCGCCCGCGGGTTATCCCTTCCGTAATAGCTTCTTCTTTAGCTTTGTGCTCATCCTGATTGCCAGCAGTGCCTGGCGCCTGGGCGTCTCGCAGTTGTCGCTACGGTGGCGCTGGGGGATACCGTTAGGGTTAGGCGTCGTGATGCTGCTGGGTAGCGCCCTGATTCCTTGGATGCAGACCGTGACGCAGTCCGATTATTATGCGAGCCTACAGCCGTTAAATTGGCCCGCTATCATCACGAGTCTGGTGATAGTGGTGCTTACGGCCGGTCTGCTCTGGGTGGGTCGGGCGCGTCCTGTCCTGCTGGGCGTAGTCGTGGTGATTGAACTCTTGGTGAACTTTAGCTTTGCCTTGACGGGCGTCGATTATGGGAGTCAGCGTCGGTATGCCAAGGCCTATGACCAGTCCGTCAAACGCTTGCAGCCGATGACCACCGCCACCACCCTCTACCGGATCCGTAATGACACACCGACCGTGGCCCCGGGCTTTCAGGGGCATTACAATCCTTATAACGACAGCATGTGGTTGGGCTACAATGGTACCACGGCTTATAGTTCAACGATTTCTGCCAATACGATTTCAATGGCGAAGTCCCTGGGTCTGTACACACGCAACGAACGGCGCTTGAGTCATCAAGGCTTTACGCCGGTTACGGAGATGGTCTTCGGGATTCGCGAAAAACTGGCGAAGACGGGCAACGTTCACGTTGGGAGCTACAGTGGCATGGGCTTTGCCGTGGGTGCCCCGTTCCTTAACCTCAAACTGTCGTCCAACGCGATTGCCAATCAGGAAGCAATTCTTCAGGCGTTGCGGCCGAGCAAGCGAGCTTACTTCATGCCGGTGTCGGCGGGTCATGATCAGGTTAAGGCCATCTGGCGAATCAACAATCATCCCACTAATTTCGTCTACAATCACAGGTGGCATGTGACCCCACAAGCGACGGGGCGGCTATACCTCTTCGATCCCAGCAGTTCGAGCAAATATTCTACAATGCGGGTCAACGGGCATACCGTGGCCCCACGGATGTTTACGGACGGCAATACCAGTCTGATTAATCTGGGTGAGTATCGCCGGGGTGAGGCCTTGACAATCACGTATGCCAGCAATCGGCCAACACCGAAGTCCCTGGAGGTCGCCACACTACCAGCCAGTCGCATGGCGGCCGTGCACCAGTCGGTCGCTGCCCACGCGTTGACGTTAAAGCGGCATCGCGGTCATCTGCGGACGGCTTATCAGGGGACGTTGACGGCAACCGCAACGAAGCGGTGGGCCTACCTGAGTTTGCCACAAGAACAGGGCTGGCGGATCACCGTGAACGATCAACCGGTGAAGACGCGAACCGTGTTGGGGGATATGACGGCCGTTCCGGTCACGCCGGGGAGAAATCACGTGGTCGTTCGGTATCACGTGCCCGGCGGTGTGGTGGGCCTGGCCATCACGTTGGTCAGTGTCAGCACCTACCTTATTTTCTGGTATCGGAAACGGTTGTAACTAATCGTGGCCAGATGCCATGCTAGAAACCATTAAAAATACCCGTAACTGCCAAACATCAGCGGTTACGGGTATTTGTGTTTCTGGTTATTTTGAAGTGAATCTTAGAGTTGGGGCTGATCCTGGTTCTCGACCGCAACCTGTTTGGTATCAACGGGCTGGCCGCTCTCATTGGTTCTCACGACCAGAACGTCCACTTCCGCCATCCGACTCACGTAGGCGGTGACGGAGCCCTCGACCATCTGCGCGACGGCACTCATTCCGGTCGCCCCCAGCATGATTAAATCATTCTGGTGGTCGCGGACAAATTCGTGGGCGATGACGGTCTTGGGATTGCCGAACCGCACGTGAATGTCGAGGTCCTGAAAGCCCGTTGCGGCCTTGGTCGTTTCCATGAGCGACGTGAGGTAGGACGTCGCATCCGTTGCCAGTTCATGAATCACGCTACCTGGCATGGAGCCACTGGCATAAAAGCCGTAGTGGTTGATCCGCAAGACGTTAAGCAGATCGACGTGAGCGTGGTTGCGTTGTGCCACGGTCACCGCCTTTTTTAGGGCCAGCTCCGCTTGAATGGAGCCGTCGACGGGCACTAAGATCTGTTGGTATTGTTGTCCCATAATTAGCCTTCTTCTTTGAACTGAGTTGTGGTTAGGCCCGTCCACGTAACGTAATCGTGGCGGTGTCCAAGACGTGGCCATTGATTTGATGGAGGAGGTCGTTTAACCAGAAGCCATCGGCCAGGTCAAGCTTGGTGTTTAATGCATAAATGGTCAGACTGTAATCGTGATCGCGGTCTGGTGGGAAGGGTCCCGTGTAGTTTTGGAAAACTTGGGGATCGGTGTTACCCACTAGAGAGCCGGCATTACTGTTGCGGCCATGGACGTGAGGAATGGCGTTCGTGCGGGAAACGTCCATCGGAATCTCACGGGTACTGCCCGGAAAGTTGGCGGCGACCCAGTGAATCCAAGGGAAACCACTGACGGGAACGGCATCGAAATCAATGAGGTTCAACGCCAAGGTCTGGGTCTTCTTCGGAATCTTATGAAGCTTGATCGGGAATGATTTGACGGGTTGCCCGCCGTAAACGTCATCGCCCGTGGCATATTTGCTAAATTCATCGGCTAAAAAGCCATTTTCTTCGGTTGGCACAACGATTCGCATGAAATCCCTCCTAGGTATAACTAACACTCTTCATTATACCGCAGTCAAACGTCAGTCGCGAATATGCATGAATAATGTATAAAAATACGAATATGTCGTATATAACTAATATATTTGCAAAATAAGCTTGATTTTTGCACGAAAGGGCGTATGCTAATAACAACTTAACGAAACGACGAAAGGATTGATGCGTATGACGCCCCAAGCAAAGATTGCCATTTTACAGCACTTGATTCAGATTCCCTCAGTGAACGACCACGAGGCCCAGGTGGCGGACTACATTGCTAGTCTGTTTGAACCCTATCCCCAAGCCAAAATTGAAAAAGTTACCTATGCGCCTGGTCGTGACAACCTGGTGGTCACCATTGGCCATGCGGGTCCCCAACTGGGACTGTGTGGGCACATGGACGTTGTCGCTGCGGGAGATGAAAGTGCCTGGCAGCATGCGCCCTTTGCCGGGGAAGTCGTGGGTGATCAACTCTTTGGTCGCGGTGCTTCCGACATGAAGAGCGGACTGGCCGCTATCGTCATCACCATGCTGGAGTTCTTGGAACAGGGTACACAGCTCCCAGGAAGTATTCGGTTACTGGCGACGGTTGGTGAAGAGACCGGCGAGTATGGGGCGGCTCAGCTGACCGATGCGGGTTATGCGGATCAGTTGGCCGGTCTCGTGATTGCCGAGCCCAGTGGCCTGGATAACGTGGTTTACACGGCGCGGGGCGTGATTGATTATAAGGTGGTCTCTACCGGGAAGGGCGTGCACAGCGCCCAGCCGGAAAAGGGCATCAACGCGATTGATAATCTCATGAAGTTTTACAACGCCGTGGGGCCGGTGATGGCAAAGTACACCAAGACCGATCCCGTTTTAGGCAAACTGCTTCATAACGTCGACCTGATTTCCGGTGGCGAGCAGGTCAATTCGATCCCGGCTCATGCGGAATTGATGGCGAATATGCGGACGATTCCGGCTTACCCAAACCAGGTGATCTATGACGAGTTGGAGGCCCTCATTGCCCAGTTGAATCAAGAGCCGGGGGTGCAGCTTGACCTCAGTTATAGCTTTCCAGAAGAGGCCATTCCGGGTGATCCGAATGCGCCGTTGGTCCAGCTAGCCAAGCAGATCAGTGACGATATTTGTGGGCACGACACCCAGGTAGTGGGTTCCGGTGGTGCCAACGATGGGGCCGAATTCTTACGGGCCAAGGCGGACTTCACCAGCATTGAAATCGGTCCGGGGAGCAACACCTCTCATCAAGTGGACGAGTATATTTCACTCAAGGAATACCTGCAGGCCGTTGATTTTTACGAAGCGTTAGTACCGGCTTTCTTGAAGCAGGCGGCCCAACCGGAGAAGGTACAAGGCTAGCTGATAACGCCTATTGTGACTAGTCGTGTATTGACGTAGGTTTCAGCAAAAATAAATAAAGAGTGTCTCGCGGTCAGGGCCTTTGTCCTGGCCGTATTTTTGTGGTCCAATTATTAAGTTTGCATATAGAAGCTAGCAAACTGCTAAAATTTTAGGCCGGCTACTGGTAATTCTCGAAGGAGCGCCTATATTAGATATCATTGTTATGGGGGGAGAAAAGATGATGACCAAACGCAAGCAACAACGGCTGATTGGCTACCACGTGGGGGTCACGCTGCTAACGCTTTTATCAGTGGGGTTGGTGACGGCTTTGCTAATGGGCTGGGGGGATCGCTGTGCGGAATTAGTCGGAATTAATGGCTTGTTAGTGGTGTTTGCCATTGACTATGTGGTCCGCCTCATCTGCACGCCCAACCGAAAGATCTTTCTCATTCAATCGGCGTTTGATTTATTGGGCATTATCCCGTTGCACCCGGTCTTTGCCTTCTTTCGGCTGGGGCGGTTGGTCCGCTTCATTCGCTACCACCACTTATTCTGGCGCCTGCGCCTCAACAGCAAGTGGACCCGGGCTTATCATCAATTTATGTATAAAACGGGATTTATCTACCTGTTTTCAATCAGTGTCAGTATTATTGTCCTCAGCGCGTTTCTATTCTCACTGACGGAAAAGCAGAGCCTGGCTAATTCCTTGTGGTGGGCGATGACGACGGCGACAACCGTGGGTTATGGGGATGAGACGCCCCACACCGCGTTTGGCAGAATTATTGCGAGTGTCCTGATGGTCGGTGGTATTGGGTTCATTGGGTTGTTGACCAGTACCATTAGTGGCTTTGTGGCCGATCGCAGTCGTCAGGTGGCGACCAGCCAAGAGCGGCAGGAACAGGCGGACCTCAACCAACTCTTGGCGAAGATTGAGACGCTGACGGAGAAGGTGGATCATTTGCAGAAACAAGTGGATGATTCCAAAAAAATCAGATAATTCTGTGACAAATTTTGAGTCAAAAAAAAACGCGGTGCTCCAAAGAGCGTCGCGTTTAACGGACAAATTGTAGATTGTAATTGCCTTGACCATCCGATGTAATCGTATAGGTCGTGTAGCCGGCCTGCAGCCATTGATTCTTAGAGGCCTGGGCCCAGTTTTGGGCATCGTCAACGGAAGAGAAAGTGTGCACAGCGTCAAATGAGGTCGGATTGTGGCTACTTGCCGAGGAACTTGAGGCGCTGCTCTGCGTGGAAGACGACTTCGTTTGCGCCTGGTCGAGGAGCTTTTGCTCACGGGACTGGACAGCACTATTCGATTCATCATTAATCATGTTCTGAAGCTTTTGTTTTTGCGAAACGGTAATGCCATTATCATTGAAGTCATCGTACTTATCTTTAAAACTTTCGTAGGCACTCTGCTCGGAGACGGATGACGCCTTGGCGACGAGCGAAGCACTGTTGCTCGATGATGAGGCAGTTTTGGATGCGGAATTATTATGGTGTGTGATGCCTAAGACCAACAGGATAGCGATGGCCAACGTTAATAGCGTCATGACCCAAGGCCACCACCGTCGCGGCTTCCGGGGCCGTTGGCGGGTTGGCCGGTTAGGGTCCTGATTAAAGTTATACCGTTGTACGCGTGATTTTGGCTCTTGGTTGTTCAACTGAAAAACCTCCATGTCAGAAACGGTGTGAAAAAACAAGCTTGCCGTTAAGACGACAAACTACCACACTCTCCATATTAACGCAAAATGGGTACAGAAGAAAATTTTAACCCTAAATTTTGTGATTTCCTTGGCTTTCTTACCGCGGAAACCGCCAGCATATTGTATGATGGTAGTGGAACTAAGTTTGAAAGGTGGTTTTTAATTTGCATAATGACATTCCTGAATTACCTCTAAATAACGGCAACCGGATTCCGCAACTGGGTTTGGGTGTTTTCCAAGTGGACAACGCCGAAGATACCAAAAACGCGGTTAAATGGGCGCTAGCTGCGGGCTATCGGCACATTGATACGGCAGCCTACTACGGCAACGAACAGTGGGTCGGTGAAGCCATTCGTGAGAGTGACGTCAAGCGCGAGGATATCTTTGTGACTTCCAAGCTCTGGAACAGCGAACGGGGCTATGACGAGACCAAGGCGGCATTTCAGACGACCTTGGACAAGCTGGGGTTTGACTACCTCGACATGTTCCTGATTCACTGGCCAGCTCCTGGCTACGCCGAAAGTTGGCGGGCGATGGAAGACCTGTACAAGGCCGGTAAGATCAAGAACATCGGGGTTTCCAACTTTAACCAGGCCCAACTGGAAAAACTGATGGAAACGGCCACCGTGAAGCCAGCGGTTGATCAGATTGAAACGCACCCGTATTTCCAAGAAAACGACTTACACGCTTACCTGGAAACGCAAGGCATCTTGCACGAATCCTGGAGTCCGTTGGGTGGCGGTAAGAACAACGCGTTGACCGATCCCGTCATTAGCGAATTGGCCGCAGCGCATGATGTGAGTGCCGCTCAGATTATTTTGCGTTGGCACATTCAACGTGAAGAGATCGTGATTCCTAAGTCCACGCATGAAGCCCGGATTCAACAAAATCGCGACGTCTTTGCCTTTGGCCTGGATGAAGATGAAATGCGGGCCATTAGTGACTTAGATGCCGGCAAGCGTGTGGGACCAGACCCAGCCGATGAAGCTTGGCTCAAGCAGTCGCAGACGTATTCCAGCCGAAAGTAACTAGCGGTAACGTGGAATATCGTGTTCCTTGGCCTGAATCTCTAGCTGATCAGTCAATTGATTGACCACGCTAAGGGGCACCTTGGCAAAGGGACTGAAGAAGTGGGGATGGTCCGGATCGGGCACGTCCTGTGTTTCTTTTAATTTAGATACCATTGAGACTAGGTCATCCTTGTGATAGCCTAGTTTTTTTGCGTAGTAGACGACTTCGCGATAACTCACGTTTTTAAAGTAAAAGTAGTAACAAAGTCCGGCCGCCGTAAAGTACCAGAAGATGGTCCATTCTAAACCAACCTGTTTCGGGTCAATGATGCCGGTAAAAATAGCGACCAGCACGAAGGCAACGTAAAGCAGAATGGAAAGGCCAGCCCAACGCTGTTTGGAGGTCATAGAGTTCAACTCGATTCTTGAATGATTTCGTCCAGTTTACGGGGTTAGCGGCCAGATTTCAAGTTATTTTCGGTGATAAGTTAGTGAGAGTTCAAACAGTTTGGGCGATCCCAACTTGCGTGACAGCGCCATCCCGTGAGATGGGGACGGACAGGGCACGTGATGGTTGGAAAGTCAGTATGGGCCCGATTAGGCGTGTACTTTTATGGCAGGTTATCGAGTCTAGAGTGGCTGTCAGTTTTGACTGGATGCGAGTGGAGTAATCCCTTTTTAAACAACTTCTAGTAACTTGAGATAAGTCGTTCTTAACTGGGGCGTCTTTACGAACAGTTGCGGTTTATTGAAGGTTAGTCGATGGTCTTCGGCTTACAGCGTGGGACGTGTTTGGAGACCAGCGATCTTTGCTGGGCTTCAAACCGAGCCGGAGGACCGCTTCTTAGGCCGCAGGCGGTCCCCACAGCAGCCGGAATCTCTGACTGCCGCAGGCAAAACCGACTATCTGAAATCAATTAATTCTTTAAGATTCACTTAGGTAAACCATTAAGGCCAAATGAATGTTTCGCATTTAATGATGAGTCGTGTATAATAGCACAGTATTGATGCAGACCGCTTTGGAAATGAGAGGTATACGAATTGAATTTGAGTTTTGAAACCATTCAACCGGAAGATTACCAGCAGGTAGACCAATTAGTAACGGCAGCCTTTACGCCCGCGCAAGAAAGCGCAGGAACCGAAGGCAACGTGATTCACCAACTGCGTTCGACCTATGACTATCAACCTAGTCTAGAAGTTGTGGCCAAGCCGGCACTTGACCAGGTCGTGGGCCATGGGTTGTTAAGCCCCGTCACGATCCGGGGAAACTGGCACACCACCACGATTCTAGGACTCGCCTCATTGGCGGTTGATCCTGAATGGCAGGGGCAGGCGATTGGTAGCCAACTCCTGAGCGAATTGGAATCACGGGCACGGCTGGCCGGCTTCGCTGCTATCAGCGTGGTGGGTGATATGAATTTCTTTGGAAGCCGGGGCTATGTGATGGCAGAAGATTTTTCAATTCATAATAGCTTGGCCGTTCCTATGGGGAGTCACCTGATCAAACCACTGACAGCTGGGGCTTTGGCTCATGTCGGGGGGATGTTGGAATACCCAGCCTCATTTAAATAAATTTTAGATTAGAGGTTGACGGTCTTTTCTCATCGTGCTATTATCAAATCAATCAAATAACGAACGCTAATTTCCATTACCAAGTAGCGTGTCATCTGTGTGTCAGAAAGTCGGTGGTTGCTGCGAACCGATCAGGGTGATTACGACGAAATACAGTGGAATGTCCTGCTCCGGCAGGCGGAGAATAACTAGAGCCGTTACCATCTAGTGAGTGGAGTTGACTGGGTCTAGAACCAGTGGCTCAAACTGGGTGGTACCACGGTTGTCGTCTAAATCGTCCCTGTTGCAATGTTGATTGCAGCGGGGGCGATTTTTTTGTACATAATCTAGGCATAAACAAAGAGGAGCGATTTTTATGAAAGAACAAGACAACAAGCGTACCTGGAAGCCAGTTAAATTTGGCGAAGCAATTATTATTCTATTGGCCATGTTGGTCGTTATGGGATTGGGTGTCATTAAGTTTGGGTTATCACCGATGACACCGGTCTTACTGGTGATTGCGTTAGTGATTCTGTGGGCCAAGTTACGTGGGGCCGACTGGGATGATATTCACGGCGGCATTATTGATGGGATTAAGACCGGGATTATTCCCATCTTCATCTTCCTGTTAATCGGGGCCTTGATCAGTGTCTGGATCGCCGCTGGGATTATTCCATCCATGATGGTCTTCGGGTTCCATTTGATTTCAGCACAGTGGTTCGTGCCATCCGTCTTCCTCGTGTGTGCGATTGTAGGGACGTCCATCGGGAGTGCCTTTACCATCATTTCCACGATTGGGATTGCTTTGTTCGGGATGGGGACTACGATGGGCTTTAACCCCGCATTAGTTGCTGGGGCCATTATCTCCGGTGCCATCTTCGGTGACAAGACGTCGCCACTGTCTGACTCCACCAACCTGGCTTCTGCCATTGCGGAATCTGAATTATTTGCCCACATCAAAAACTTAATGTGGTCCACGATTCCGGCCTTCTTGGTTTCCCTGGTGCTCTACTTCTTCATGGGCACGGGGTCATCCGATGCCAATGCCATGGGCAAGATTAACAAGACCATTGCCACTTTGAGCGGCAACTTCTCCATTACGTGGTGGGCCGCTTTACCGATTATTCTGATGTTCGTCTGCGCATGGCGGAAGATTCCAGCCATTGCGACCTTACTCTTAAACATTGGTTTAGCTATTGTGATGTTATTCATTGAAAAGCCAGCCACTTCTCTGAGCAGCGTGGCAACAATGATCGAATCTGGTTTCGTGTCTAAGACCGGTAATGCTAGTGTGGATGCCTTGCTGACACGTGGTGGGATTAGCGCCATGATGTCGACGGTTTCCTTGATTATCCTGACGTTGACCTTAGGTGGTCTGTTGATGAAGTTCAACATTATTCAAACGGCCATGGTACCACTGGCGCAACGTTTGAAGAATACCGGTTCTGTGGTGACCGCCGCTATCCTTTCCGGGATTGGGGTGAACATCTTCGTTGGGGAACAATACCTCTCCGTTATCCTGCCTGGTAAAGCCTTCAAGCAAACCTTTAACGATCGGGGCTTAGACAACTTGGCCTTGAGCCGGGTCCTTGAAGATGGTGGGACCGTCATCAACTACTTGGTACCATGGGGTGTTGCCGCCGTCTTCGCTGCCAACACGCTGGGTGTCTCAACGCTGGCTTACCTGCCATTCTGTTTCTTCAGTCTCCTTTCACCCGTCTTCTCCATCCTCAGTGGCTTCACTGGTGTTGGTTTGAAGCGCCTGCCATCATCCGATGACAGTAGTGCTACCGCCGCAACTGTAGCCGCACCGGGTCGTGAGGGACAAGGTGCTTAAGTTAAGATTTCTGCGTGTCGGCCACTGTGGGCGTCAGCGAAACCTCTAGAGTTCGCTGACTGGCGACCGTAAGTGTTAGGTGATTAAATCGTATCCTTTGGAAGGCGTGAGCTAAAGTGCTCACGCCTTTTTAGTATAGATATAGTCGGCGGCCTGATCGTTAACGGTCATTTCGTGATGCTGGTCATCTTCTAGGTAGAACAGACTCAGACTGGTATCGTGCTTGGTCACGTGGAGCGGCACGCCTAGGGGCAGACCTAAATGTTGCAGGTAGTCCACTAGTGCCGCCGATTCTAGATAACTTTCTAAGATGACCGTGGTGGGCGCCGTGACGCTGCTTAGCCGGGTGATCGGAGTATCATCTAATAATTTACTGGGATCAACGAGGCCGCCAAATGGACTGCGCTGCGGGTTTCCTAAGTAATCGTTGAGTGCCAGTGCCGTTTCCGGGGTCAGCGCATCCGCCATGGCCCAGGCCTGAGTTGGAACGAGAGCGAGTGGTAAATGAAGCTTCTGGGCGAGAAAGGTTTCGCAAAGCCGATAGTGATGTAGCAGCTGGCAGGCGAGTCGTTGGCCGGGAGCGGTGAGGGTCACGCCGGTATAGCGCCGCCGGTTGACCAACCCCGCGTTCTGAAGTGAACGGGTCATCTCGGTAACCGTTGCCGGTGTGACAGAAGCAAAGTGAATGATTTGTTTATTACTAACGCGTGGTCGTGCAAAACTGCACTCCGCGATGATCTTTAAATAAGTATTCCGATGGTTCAACATCTAATCAACTCCCCAATAGAATGAAAATAGTTAAGTGCCCCTAAAAATTATATTTCCCAATATGAATTTTAAGGGATGATACGGTGACTTGCAAATTTTTCTGAAATAAGTGAGTTGCTCACAATGAAAGTTCACTTTATTTTATAGACAAAATGCCTATACATGGGCATTTGATATGATACATGTTAGGGATAGCAAAAAAATATTTAGAAAGATTGCAAGACTTTCACATGTCAGCAGAAAAGGGGATTTCGTGGGAATGAAACCGCTTAATTAACTCAAAAGTATCTTAATATCCATTCATTTTAAAGTTAAGTTGCCCTAAAAAAGTATTTGCAAAGGTTAACTTTTACGTTACAATGATCCCGGTTAGAAATTTTCGAGGAGGAGGCTTTTAACATGAGTGATAATGTTAAAAAGCACAAATTGATTGAATATGCCAACGGCCGTTCCCTAGAGGAAATTAACGGTAGTGTGGCAGTTCCAAAGAATATTAGTTTTTGGAAGGCTTTGTTTATGTATTCCGGGCCTGGCGCACTGGTTGCTGTGGGGTACATGGATCCAGGGAACTGGTCCACGTCAATCACCGGTGGGCAAAACTTCCAGTACCTCTTAATGTCCATTATCTTGATTTCAAGTTTGATCGCGATGTTGTTACAGTACATGGCGGCTAAACTTGGCATCGTGAGTCAAATGGATTTGGCACAAGCGATTCGGGCCCGGACCAGTAAGTCGCTGGGAATCGTGCTGTGGATCATGACGGAATTTGCCATCATGGCGACGGATATCGCTGAAGTTATTGGGGCAGCGATTGCGTTATACTTGCTCTTCCACATTCCATTGGTCATCGCTGTATTTATTACGGTTTTTGATGTCTTGCTATTATTGCTGCTGACCAAGATTGGCTTCCGGAAGATCGAAGCGATCGTTGTGTGCTTGATTCTCGTGATTCTGTTCGTCTTCGCCTACCAAGTAGCCTTGTCCAATCCAGATTGGGCGGGTGTCTTCGCTGGCTTGATTCCAAGTCCTAAGACGATTGCCTCAACGCCTTCAATTGGTGGTCAAACGCCAATCACTGGGGCACTGGGGATCATTGGGGCGACGGTTATGCCACATAACCTGTACCTGCACTCTGCGATTTCTCAAACCCGGCAGATCAATCACAAGGATGAAGAAGACGTGGCTCGGACCGTTAAGTTCGCTAGCCTGGATTCAAACATCCAATTGACCTTAGCCTTCTTCGTCAACGCTTTGCTGTTGATCATGGGGGTTGCCGTCTTCAAGAGTGGGACTGTGAAGGATCCTTCCTTCTTCGGTCTGTTCCAAGCCTTGTCCGATACCAGCACCATGAGTAACGGGGTGTTGGCCGGTGTTGCGAAGACCGGGATTTTATCGACATTATTCGCCGTTGCGTTACTGGCTTCAGGGCAAAACTCAACCATTACCGGGACCTTAACGGGTCAGGTTATCATGGAAGGTTTCGTCCACATGCGGATGCCACTCTGGTTACGGCGCCTAGTTACCCGGTTGATTTCAGTGATTCCTGTTTTGATTTGTGTCATGTTGACCAGTGGTAAGAGTGCCATTGACGAACATGCGGCCCTGAACGATCTGATGAACAACTCACAAGTCTTCCTGGCGTTTGCCTTACCATTCTCCATGCTGCCACTGCTGATGATGACGGATAGTAAGCTGGAAATGGGCAATCGTTTCAAGAACTCCTGGTGGATCAAGGGGCTGGGCTGGTTCTCAGTTCTCCTGTTAACCGGATTGAACCTGTACAACATGCCGGCTTCCATCCTGGCTTTCTTCGGCAGCGCACCATCGTCTGCTGAAACGGTGATGGCAGACGTGATTGCTTGGGCGTTGAACATTGCTATTATTGCCCTGTTGGCTTGGACGATCACCGAACTTCATCGAAGCGCTAAGCAGATGGCTGCTGATGCAGCAGCTGGCAATCAGGAACCTAAGGGGGAATAAGCAATGGCAACGACATTCAAACGAATTTTAGTAGGGGTCGATGACTCGGCCGATGCATTATTAGCCTTTAACTATGCGATTCATCAAGCCAAACGAGACGATGCCGAACTGGTGATTGTTTCCGTGCTGGAAAGTGATGATATGAACGTCTACCAGGCACTCGATTCGGATTATATTCACGGGGAACACCGTGAACTCGTGCGTCACGTGGCCGAGTACCAGAAGCAGGCGGAAGATGCCGGCGTCAACAAAGTTAAGATGCTAGTCGCTGAAGGCGATCCGGGTGAGACCATTGTTAAAGATGTGATTCCTCACGTGGAGCCAGATTTACTGATTGTCGGTTCTGAGGCCAAGAAGGGCGCTCGGCGGCATTTCGGAAGTCAGGCGGCCTACATGGCAAAATATGCACCAATTTCAGTCCTAGTTATTCGCTAAATAAATTGACTAATCAAAGCCGGCAGACCGGGGAAACCCAGTCTGCCGGCTTTTTGGCGTCCCATCGTGAGCGCTGTTCAATTTGTATGAGCGTGAAAGGAGAGGTGAGCGGCGGACGCGCGTACACTGGCCGATATAAGAGAGCTGTGTCAGAGGAGATTGGTTTGAAGGAGGGAACGGCCGATGGCGACCACGTTTAAACGAATTCTAGTTGGTGTTGATGATTCTAAGGATGCCTTATTGGCTTTTGAGACGGCGATTCAGCTGGCAAAGCGCGATGCGGCGGAACTGATTATTATTTCCGTTTTGGAAAACGAACAGCTGAGTATCTACCAGACACTGGACAGCGACTTTATCCACAGTGAGTACGATGACTTGGAAGCGCATCTACGGCAGTACCAAAAGCAGGCGCAAGTCGCGGGAGTCACCGATGTCCGCATGATGATTACGGAGGGAGAACCCGGGGAAAGCATCATCAAGGACGTCATTCCAGACGTCAAACCGGATCTCCTGGTCATCGGTTCATTGGCCAAGAAGGGGGTCAGTCGTTACTTTGGCAGCCAGGCAGCCTACATGGCCAAGTACGCGCCGATTACGGTGTTGGTGGTGCGATGAGCGGTGTTAAAATTCTTTTGTTTGTGTAGCTGGACTATTCGTGCGGCTAAATGAGTCTAAAATTGGATGCACTATGGCTGCCAGGGACATTAAATTTGAAAGCTCCAAAGTACCGGCCAAGCCTGTCCTAGCAACAACAGTAGTCTTCGAACTAGGTAATCTAGTTGTACCTTCGCCTTGCCGACCTCACGGCTTAAGTTGTATTCTCAGACAACTGATATCATGACGGTGACCGTCTTGATTGAGCCGAAAATGCTAATTTGCCACGTTTACCAACAATTGTTATGGTAAGACACATTCAGAGCCGGAGGTGGTCAGGGATGGAGCCAACCGTGAAAGTGGTGTTAGCTGGCGTTTTTTCAGCTAGCTTACACCACGGGCGACTTTGGAGACACGTGATTTTCGTGGCTTCAAAGCGAGCGAGAAGACTGGCGTACTTTCAGTCTGAAGCGTCCTCACAGCAGGTGGAATCCCTGGCAGCCGGAGTGCGGTAAATTTAGACTAATTTAATGGCACGAAAGCTTACCAATATTGAGATGTTTAACCTTCAATTTTTAACCCAAAATCCCCCCTTGATCAACTGGATACTGATCAAGGGGGGATTTTGGGTGTGGTTTAGAGTATGACGATGGTTCACTTAGTTCAGTGAGGCGTCACGGCTAGTAATTATCGCCGTTCATGATGGAACTCTTAACGATGACGTAATCGACCGTCCGAATGTCCAGCAGATTACGGCCACCCGCGTAGGAGATTGAGGATTGCAGATCTTCCTGCATGGCATGCAATGTGTCCGCAATGTCGCCCCGGAATGGGACCAACATTTGCTTACCCTCAACGTTCCGGTAGGCACCCTTTTGCTTTTCGGAAGCGGAACCCCAGTATTGCTTGAAGGTCCGGCCGTCGATGGTCAGAAGGCTACCAGGAGATTGTTGATGGCCCGCCAACATTGAGCCGATCATGACCATGCTGGCACCGAAACGCACGGACTTAGCGATGTCGCCATTGTAGCGAATCCCACCGTCCGCAATGATTGGCTTGCGGGCAGCCTTGGCACAGAGCCGGAGGGCGGCAAGTTGCCAGCCCCCAGTCCCAAATCCGGTTTTGAGCTTGGTGATGCAGGCTTTACCAGGACCGATACCGACTTTGGTTGCGTCGGCACCAGCATTTTCTAGTTCGCGGACGGCTTCGGGCGTGCCCACATTACCGGCAATCACGAAACTGTCCGGCAACTTGTCCTTAATCTGCTTAATCATTCGAATCACGGCGTCACTGTGGCCGTGGGCAATGTCGATGGTGATGTATTCTGGCACCAAATCGGCGGCTGCTAACTCTTCGATGAAGGCATGTTCGTCGGCTTTAACGCCGACACTAATGGAAGCAAACAGAGATTTTTCATGCATCCGTTCGATGAAACCCCGACGTTCTTCGGGTTGGAACCGGTGCATGACGTAGAAGTAGTCGTTCTGGGCGAGCCAGACGGCCAGGGGTTCGTTGATCACCGTTTCCATATTGGCAGGCACCACGGGAATCTTGAAGCGGTGGGGACCAAATTCGATGCTGGTATCGGCGTCGTGACGGCTTTCAATGATACATTTATTCGGTACTAATTGGATATCTTCGTAATCAAATACTTCTGCAGGATGCATAGAGGTCACTCCTTAGTCGTGGGATTTAGGCATTCCAGACGTCTTTTAAAATGTTCGTCTGTTCACGGTCGGGGCCAACGGAAAGGGTGGCAAGATCTACACCGACCAGTTCGGCTAACCGCTTGACGTAGTTTTGCGCGTTAACGGGTAGTTCTTCAACGGATTGGCAGTGGGTAATGTCTTCCGTCCAACCGGGTAATTCGTCGTAGATGGGTTGGCAAGCGTCTAGGTCAACCAGACTAGCTGGATAGTGGTAAATCGTCTCGCCGTTGAGTTCGTAAGCCTTGCAGATCTTAACGGTCTTCAAGCCAGTCAAGACATCCAGACAGTTCAGGGACAGAGTAGTTAAGCCAGAGACACGCTTGGCGTGACGCAAGACCACACTGTCAAACCAGCCGATCCGCCGTGGCCGCTTGGTTACCGTTCCGTATTCATGGCCGGTTTCGCGGATAGTATCGCCAATCTCATCGAATAATTCGGTTGGAAATGGACCATCGCCGACCCGAGACGTGTAGGCTTTGCAGACACCGACAACGTGGTCGATCTTGGTTGGGCCGACCCCAGCACCGATGGTTACACCACCAGCAACCGGGTTCGAGGACGTGACGAATGGGTAAGTCCCGTGGTCGATGTCGAGCATGACCCCTTGGGCGCCTTCAAAGAGGACATTCTTACCGGCATCCAGTGCATCGTTGATGACAACGGACGTATCCGTGACGTGATCCTTGAGTTGTTGACCCAAGGCGTAGTATTTTTCAAAAATTTCGTTAAAGTCTAAAGGTTCTTCATTATAGAGTTTCGTTAAGACGTTATTCTTTTCGATTAAGTTTTGCCGTAGCTTGTCGGCGAAGATATCGTGGTCGAGTAAATCAGCGACCCGAATTCCGATTCGTTCGGCTTTGTCCATGTAGGCGGGGCCGATCCCTTTATTGGTGGTCCCAATCTTGTTTTCCTTCATCTTTTCCTGCGCTTGATCCAACAGGATGTGGTAAGGCAGGATCACGTGGGCCCGGTCAGAAATCCGAAGATTGTCCGTCGCCACGCCGTTTTCGTGGAGGTAAGTGAGTTCTTCAATCAATGATTGGGGGTTCAGGACAACCCCATTACCAATCACACTGGTTTTATCGGCGTAGAAGATCCCAGAGGGAATCAGCCGGAGTTTAAACGTTTGACCATTGAAAACGATGGTATGACCGGCGTTGTCACCACCTTGGTAGCGGGCAATGACATCAGCCTTCTCACTTAGAAAATCCGTGATCTTTCCTTTACCTTCATCGCCCCATTGACTACCAACTACTACTGTTGATGACATAACAACACCTCATTACTTTATTTTACCAGGCCGAACACCCAGCAAGAATAAGTGTACCAAGTTCGGAATTAAAAAGCAACCGAAAAGCGAACTATTTTTATATAAATAGCTAATAAAGTTCTATTTATTTCAATATAAAAGTAATTATGGGGCGCAAACAATGGAAAATACTGGCTAAAGTGGGATTATCTGTGGTATGATTACTAACGGAGCAACAACTGATATTATTAAAATAATGTTCGGGTTTTAGTCCGTATTTATAGGAGGAAACGCATGTTAGAACGTTATACCCGACCAGAGATGGGGCAAATCTGGTCCTTAGAGAACCAATACAAGTCTTGGCTAGCCGTTGAAATTGCCATCGATGAAGCGTGGGCGCAGTTAGGTGAGGTTCCCGTCGCAGATGCCCAGAAAATCCGGGCCAACGCTACCTTTGATGTGGACCGGATCGCCGAGATTGAAGCCGTCACGCACCATGACATGGTGGCCTTTACGCGCAATGTTTCGGAATCATTGGGTGCCGAACGAAAGTGGATTCACTTTGGGGTGACCAGCACGGATGTCGTGGACACGGCACAGGGCTACCGATTGAAGCAGGCCAACGTTGTGATTCGCGAGAGTCTAGTCGCGCTCATTGCGACCCTGAAGAAGATGGCGCTTCGCTACAAGGAGACGGTCATGATTGGGCGGACGCATGGGGTTCAAGCGGAACCCACTACCTTCGGCTTGAAGATGGCCCGTTTCTATGAAGAAATGCAACGTAACTTGGTTCGCTTTGACCGGGCCGCGGCCGAAGTCGAGACTGGCAAGATCAGTGGGGCGGTGGGGACGTTTGCCAATGTGCCACCAGAGGTTGAAGCCTTTGTCTGTGAGCAACTGGGCCTCAAGCCGCAGCCGATTGCCACGCAAGTCCTGCCGCGGGATCTTCATGCGGACTACATCGCCACGTTGGCCCTGATTGGGACCAGCGTTGAAAACATCGCGACCGAGATCCGGGGCCTTCAGCGCTCGGAGATTCATGAGGTTGAAGAACATTTTAATCCCGGTCAAAAGGGCTCATCCGCAATGCCGCACAAACGCAATCCGATCGGTTCGGAAAACGTTACGGGATTGGCGCGGGTACTACGGGGAACCATGGTGACGGCCTATGAGGATGTCAGCTTGTGGCACGAACGCGACATTTCCCATTCATCGGCTGAACGCATGATCCTCCCAGAAAGCACGACGTTATTGGACTACATGTTGCACCGGATCAATCGTATTTTGACCAATTTGGATGTCTTCCCAGAAACCATGAAGACCAACATGGGCCGGACGTATGGCCTGATTTACAGTCAACGCCTGCTGTTGAAACTGATCGAGGCGGGACTCAGCCGAGAAGACGCCTATGATCTGGTTCAACCCCTAACGGCGCAAGCCTGGGATCAGCAGATTCAGTTCCGACCATTGGTGGAAGCCAGTGCCGAGATTACGGTGCGCTTAACGCCAGACCAGATTGAAGATGCGTTCGATTATCACTATCACTTGCGACGGGTGGGTTACATTTTCCACCGGTTAGGCTTAGACTAGCACGCGACTTATAGGAGGAATGGCTCATGAAGACGACCTATTCACTGACTGACGCACAGCAAAACTTTTTGACGTTAATGCAAGCAGCCAACACCGGTAATCCGGTTAAAATTGAATCGGCAACGGGCAACCAACCAGAAGCCGTCCTCCTCAGCGCGGCCAGTTGGGCAGCTATTCAGAAACAGCTGGGAGATCAAGCAGAAACGGAACAGCATCATCGCGCGGCCCTGTACCACGCGTGGGGCCGGTTATAATTAGCGCGTTTCGGCCAGATATGATCAGTATACAAAAAGATCCGCACCGTCTCGGGGAGAGAGCAGTGCGGATCTTTTTTGAGGAGTGAGGTCACTTAGGGGGAGTGACACTCAGTTTAGAGGAGTTGGTTAGGCTTGAGGGAACCTAACCAGGGATCAATTCTCTTAGGGGGAGAGAATTGAAAAAGGGATTGGATATAGAATTGAGTAGTAACAGTTATTGGCTAATTACTATGATTATTACTATACCCGGAGTTTGTGAATAGAATCGGGCGAAACCTGTGACGACTTTTTGATCATTTATTAAAGGAAGTCTAAACGTGTGAAGATTTTTTAGTCTTTCTCGTCAAAGTACGTTTGCAGAAATTCTTCCACGTGTGCCTGGTAACGCGCCGGATTGATCCAAAAACTCTCCGCGTGGGAGGCGTTCTTCACAATCCACAACTGCTTCGCCGCATGGGTCGCCGCGTAATTCTCGTAAGCCATCCCCACGGGTACGTAAACGTCCTTTTCGCCGTGAATGAAGAGAATCGGCCGCTTGTTCTTTTTGAGCTGGTCGGTAGCGGTGACGTCGCCAAGGTAGTAGCCGAGGCGGCGCTTAGAAATCGTACTGACGAGGGGTTCAATCGGATATTTTGGCAAATGAAATTGGCGTTTCAAGAGGTAGGTCAGCTCGGCTTCAATGCTGGAGTAGCCACAGTCGGCGATGATAGCCTTGACCTGTGGTGGCAACGTTTCACCCGACAGCATTTCCATCGTGGCGCCGCCCATGCTGACGCCGAACATTAAGATCTTTACGTCGCGGTCGGACCGGTCGATGACCTGTTGAATCCATTGCAAGTAGTCCAGCCGGTCTAGCCAGCCAAAGCTAATGTATTTACCGGCACTCTCGCCGTGCCCGCGATCGTCGGGCAACAGGACGTTAAACCCCAGTCGGTGGTACATTTGCGCAAAGTTCGCCATCGTTTCGCCATTGCCCTTATAGCCATGAGAAATAATGACGGTGCGATCGCTAGGGGTCTCGGCGGGGATGTACTCCGCCACCATCCGGTTGTTGGGATCATGCTCGTGGAGGTACCACTTTTCCTTGTCGACGGCTTGATACCAGTTAACGTAGGCGTAGTAAGCATCCGCATATTTTTGTTTATCTGCGGAGGTTTCCGGGACGTAATTGACCCGCTTAAAAGCGAAGTTAAAGAGCCGTTCGCTGGCAACCAGCGAGGTCGTCGCGATGCCTATCAGGGGCAGTGTCCAGGTCAACGTTTTCTTTTTCAATCAATCAAGTCCTTTCAATGGGGTTAAAAGCCAGGCTAACCATTAAGCGATTAGTCTGGCAGATGTGGCGTCCAACGTCAATTAATTATCTTAAATTCTACATTTGGAGAAGGCTGGCCGCCGTCGCCTCGGCAGACAGGAATTCCGCCTGCTGTGACGACCGGTGAAAGCCACAGAGCGGTCTTTCACCTCGACTTGAAGCCACGTAAAGTGCGACGCGTCTTCAAGCTCGTCTAGTGATGTAACCTGACCCAAAACGTCAGCTAACATCACGGTTACGGCTGGCTCCATTCCTGTCTGCCTTCGGCTATGGCTACACAACACTATTCCAAATCTACACGTTCATGTAGCCGTGAGGTCGCCAGATATGGGCTCAGGCGCGTCGTTCTGCTTAGTCGGCGGTGCTTTTCCGCTGGCTTAGCGGAAGGCCAAGCTTGTAGACTCGTGGTTTTCGAGGCTTCAAGTTGTGCCCGCACCGTTCCAGTCCATATCTGGCGACCGGTAAGGCGGATGCATGGACAATCAGCAGGCGGAATTCCTGGCAGCCGCAGGCGAATGGCCTATGACCAACCAAAAAGGGTTAGTCCAAGTAAAGACGCTTTAGGTCGGTGAGGTCGCGGGCTGAGAGGCCGAGGACATCGTGCAAGTAGTCCTTTGCCCCGCCGTACTGGGTATTCACAATCTTGGTGGCGGCATCGAAGTAATCGGGACTGACCGTGTAGAGGGCCCGCATGTTCGTGATAAAGGTGTCGCTCATCCCGCGTTGCTTGGCTTCCGCGCTCTGTTCGGCCACCCGTGAGGCAATCACGTCATTGGTCATCAGGTAGTCTTGGCGAATGACTTGTGGATCAACGCCTAAGGCGCTCAGGGCAAAGTACGCCCCCATCCCGGTACGATCCTTGCCGGCGGTACAGTGAAATAGCACGGACTGTGATGGTTGGTCGTTGGCCAGTAGCGTTTCAAAGAAGTCGTGGTAGGCCACTTGAGCGGACCGCAACGTCATCATTTGCCGGTAAACGTCCAGCATGTGATTGTGGCCGGATTGGTCGTCCTTAGAGAAGCGTTGTTCCAGCTGGTCTTGCGTGGCGGAGGCGTCCGTCTCGTCGTCGGCTGGGAAGACCGGTAAGAAGTGATATTTTACGCCGGCTGGTACCTTGTCAGGCGACTGGATCTGTTCGTCCTTAGAACGGAAATCCACATCGGCCACGACACCGTAGTCAGTAAGGTGCTGTTGATCTGCGGGGGTGAGGTTAGCCAGTCCAGCAGTCCGAATCAATTTATGCCATTTAACTGTGTGCCCGTCGATCGTGGGGTAGCCCCCTAATTCTCTGAAGTTGAGGCCTCCAGTCACGGATAAAATTCGGTTGTTTGTCATTAATTTTCCACCCTTTCGTGTCAGTTGCTACGCGTTCTATTCTAACGGTTTTTCGAGAAATTACCTAGTAATTGATTCTGAGGGGGGCGTTTTGCCGCTAAACGCTGTATACTGGCATAAGAGTAAAAAGCATGAGCGTTAAGAGAATGGTGAAGGCAAAAAGATAGGGTGATAGTCGTGAGTTTGCGTGGGAAATGGTTACTCTTCAAGACCCAGCATAGTCAGCTCAAACAGCAGATGCAGCAAGCATTTTTACAGCCTAGTCGGCAGAACCAAGCCGTCGTGCCCCAGAAATTCCCCCAGGCCATCGTGACCAAGGAACGGGAAGTCTTCGGCGGACGGATTCTGACGGCGGGGTCCGGCGCACCATTGCCCCAACACGTGATCTTACTGCATGGCGGCGCGTACACCATGCAGGGGACCACGGGCCATCGTAAGTTAATGGTGGCCTTGATCCAACAGGCTAATCTGCGGGTATCCTATGTCGATTACCCCCTGGTTCCCGAAGCAACGGTGGATCAGACCGTGTCGTTTGCGATGAATGCCTACGATTACCTGCGGGCGCAGTATCCGGATGATCAGTTCTTCTTGATGGGCGATTCCGCTGGCGGCGGGCTGGCCTTGACGGTGCTCCAACAGCTGCAGGAGCATCAGGAGCCCTTACCAGCGGGGACGGTGTTGATTTCACCGTGGACCGACCTTAGCATGATGAATCCCGATCTGAATGTCGCGGCCAAACACGATCCGTTTCTGACCTTAGCGACGTTAAAGAAGATTGGGTTCAAATATGCGGGTGATCGGCCTGTTACCGACCCAATCGTGAGTCCCATTTATGGGAATTTCGACGATCTGGGGCCGATCATGTTGTATTACGGCACCAACGAGCTGTTGCGGGCCGATGACCAGCGCTTGCTTCAGAAGTTGGAAGCCGCGGCGGGAACCCCGTTTACGGCTCACGTGATGAAGTCCATGCTTCATGACTACATTCTGTGGCCAGAATTACCGGAATCCAAGAGAACTTTTAAAGAGATTAAGCAGTTTATTCTGACGGGAGAGTTGGCTTAGACTGGCTGGAGGGTGATCACAAAAGGTTGTGGTCGCCCTTTTTTGATCCTGTTAAACGGGGACGGTGGGTCATTGTTCCCGCGTATTTTGCGCCTAGGGGGCGTTTCACCAGGCATCACCATCAGAGAACAACGAAAGAAGAACCGTCACCCAATCTTTCGGGTGGCGGTTCTTCGGGTTACTAGTGTTTATTTAAATGGGGTGACCAATTGCTTATTTCCGGTAATGTAGCCACCGGCCACTTGGTAACGCAACGTATCACTCTTACTAAAGTTATTGGCGTTGGAGTAGTTCCAGCCAGTTACCTTAAAGGTGGCGTGATCTTGCTTGGTGTAGTGTCGGTTGCGTTTCGTCAGGTTGACGTTGCTGTAGCGATTCAGTGCGGCCTTGGCTTGGACACGCTTGGGCCTCGTCTGCTTGCCGGACTGAACCAGGAGCTTATTGGCAGTGATGTAGCGGCCGTTGCTTAAGACAAAGCGGGTCGTCAGGTTCTGGTTCACAATCTTCTTAACCTTCAGAACCTGTCCTTGCTGGTAATGGGCCTTCTTGCTGGTCAGGTTCTTCTTGCCATAGGCATTGATGCCCTTCGGATTAATGACCGTGATGGTCTTGTGCTTCGTCGCGTAATAAACCCGGGTGGTGTACTTAGCATTGGCAGTCACGTAACCGGTCTGGCCGTTGGTCTTGCTGTGGTGGTTGACGTCCTTGACCTGGTAACGCTTGACGCCGTTCTTAGATTTGGCATAACCCGTCACCACGAACATGGGCCGGTTGATCCGAGATTTCTTGGCGTACCACTGTTTGCGCGCCTTGTTGGTGAAGGTGGCCTTCTTGTAGAGACCAATCTTCTTGGTGGCGTAAATTACGGTTCCCTCAGGGGCAATCGTATCACCGTCACCACCACTAATCAGAACGGCGGAATACGTATAGGTCACGGACTTAGCGGTACTGCCGAAGGTGCCGGATTCTTCACCGGTAGTCTTGGTGACCGCGTAGCCATCGATGTCGAGTGGGGTTGTCCGGTAGCTGTCCCCTAATTTACCGGTTAAGGTTTTGTCGGGCTTGAGTGTTTTACCCTGGTCATCGACGTAGTGGACGGTGACGGGTTGGCTGGTGGTCGGTGTCGGATCGGGTGTTGGGTTAGGTAACTCCGGTGTGTCTTCATACCAGAAGCTGTAAGCGAACAAACCCGATAGGAGCAGGCCACTTAATTGGTAGGTGCCATCGGCTTGTTTTTGTATAAAGAAAGAGAGTGGCTTCTTGTATAGCGCGACCATCTGGCGATAAGTGGCGTCAGGATCAAGCTCACCGAGTTCTTCCGTGGTGTAGTGTTTATCCAAGTTGGAATTACCGGCAAAGCCTTTCAATAGGTAGGGACTTTGTAAATGGTAGTATTCTTCGCCGTGATCAAACACGCCATCCATTTGTGGCAATATCTCTTCAGAGTTTGGCATCTTTTCAAGTTTCGGTCGAAGGGTCTTGAGATACTCAGCGTTGAGGGTCGCGTAGTCGATCTTTCCAGTCTGTTCCTGAGCAATGCGACTAATGATCCAAGCTTGAAAATAGAATGAATTCCCCACATTGTCCAAGGCTTCTTCCTTAGTTGTGTCGCCCATCTCACCGGTTTCTAGTTGGAGGTCGATAAATGGTTTATCATGATCAAGCGTGTCAAATGCAGTGAGCACATCAGGTACTTGTGCCCAAAAAGCGGGATTTATATCCGGATGATCTGCCTCCAGCTTGGCCATGTAGTCTGGATCGTTGATTTGTTCAGCGGTCAATACGGTTGGCATATTTGGATAAAGGTAGATTTTGACATTACCTTCTTTGCTGCTAACCAGCGTATATGGCAATTCTACAGAACCTGCTTTGAAGGCTGTATTGTTGTCTGCGGTCTTAGTCGTGACCGTAGTTGTGTCCGAAGTGCCCGTGCTGTCCGCGTGAACCACGCTGGGACTGATAACTCCCCCAAAGAGAATCAAGGCTAATCCGGCCGTTATGAGTGTTCGTGTCGTCTTAAGCATTTAGCTCACCCCTTATACTTTATACTTATTCATTAGAGAGCAGTATACCATAATTGTGGGCATTACATAACTCCGAAATGCCATTCTAAAAGCAACTGTATCGCTTTCATAAAATACTGAATTTATGAAAACTGTTGGAAAAAGTAACCGCACACAAGTTGATTAACGGAGTAATCGGCTGATATGTCAAATAAGAAAAGGTTCATACGAGTAACGGCTTGTCGAAATACTTAGTCAGAAAGCTCGGTGCTTCAATGGATTTGGACGTGATATGTCCTTGGCCAAAATGATTAATGGGGATGTTAAATAATGTTTAGGGCATTGACAATTGTTGGCAGCATCAAAATGGTGAACCAGTTAGGACATATACTGTCCCAACCGGTTTTAGTGGCGAAAAAAAGTTCTTTTTCATTTTAATGTTAAGTCAACCTTTTAACAAAGTGATCTTTTCTTGTGGGCTAGCCATCAGCCAGTTGGTCACGCAGGGGAAGGGCCCGTTGATTAAGTACCATCTATTTGAACAGCTTATGGCGGCCAAAAAAAAGAGACTCGGCCGCAAGCGGCCAGAGTCTCAAATCAGATTAAATTTAAAGTTAAACATCCACGTGGTGCTTCAATCGTGGGAACATGTGAACATCGGACCAACCCATGACGGCACCCTGAGCAACCAGTGCCAGGATCGTCCCGAAACCAATCGCGTGCAGCTGACCCGTGAAGATGTAGGACAGCACAATGATAGCGACGGGCGGGATGTAGCTGGTCCACTGCGCGATGATGGCCGACCCCTTCAAGAAGCGGAATCGCAGGATATAGGCCAAGTCATCGTTCGGGTGCATGATGATGTTGCAGCGTTGGTAGATCGACACGGCGACCGCTACCCCGAATAACCCAATGATGTCGACGATCACCCGGCCGGTCAGGTTGAGTGAGTTGACGCCAATCCAATTCCAGAAGTAACCGATCCACTCGACCAGATAACTGAAGGGAATGATGTACAGGATGTTAGAGACAAACCGTTTGCGGTCAAAGTGGCCCAAAAACAGTTGGTTCATGATGGTCACGACGATGCCGTAACCAAATAACGTGGTGCCTAGGGGCACGTGAATCCAGTTGGCCAGGTTCACGGATGACCCGGTCCAAACGGCACTCCCGAGGTTGGTTGAAATGGTCAGTGCGTTGGCAGCAGAGTTCAGAAAAATGGAGAACACTAAAAAGCGCATGCGTTGCCCAAAATCTTGCATCTTTGCCACTGCTCGTCACCCTGCCTTTCTTCCATATAGTCTCTAGTGTAGTTTAATTTTGGTGCAATGGGAAGCCATTTTCACAAAGTCGCGGTGCGTTTTGCTGCACGTTGGACAAAGTTGGCGAAGATTTGCCGGGATTCTTCGTGATGTTTGTACATGTTTTCGGGATGCCACTGTACCGCTAAAATCTGGTCGCTGTCCGGGGATTCAAGCGCTTCAACCACGTGGTCATCGGCAGTCGCCGTGACGCGTAGGCTAGGCGCAACGGCCTTCACCGCCTGATGATGGCGTGAGTTCACGTAAGGCCTTGGGCCAACCAGGGTGCTGAGCATGCTCCCGGGGGTGACGGTCACGTGGTGGCTGGGCTGATTGCCCATGGCGGCCTGACTGTGTTTGATCCGAGCATCGGGATCTTCACTGAGGTCTTGGTAGAGGGTGCCGCCTAAACCGACGTTGATCAGCTGTAGGCCGCGGCAAATTCCCAGAATGGCCTTACCGCTGGCAACGGCTTGTTTGAGGAGTTCGACCTCAAATAAATCCCGCTTCCGGTAGGTTTTGCCCAACCGAACGTGGGGCTCTTCGTTGAAAAAGGTAGGATCGACATCCGCGCCACCGAGGAACGCGATGCCGTCAAAGAGGGGCAGGTATTCAGCGACATCGGTGGGGTCGACGCTGGGTAAGATAATGGGGAGGCCGCCAGCTTTGACAATGGCCTCCACGGCGGGGCGGGGCGCAAAGGCCGCGTTCCGTTCGTTAATGATATTGGTCGCTTCGTCGAGGGTATCGGCGGGTAAAGCAATCCGTGGGCGCATAGCGTCGCTTCCTTTCAGAATTTAATTAATCAGTTAGTGATCAGTATACCCGTGATACGGCGCGTTTGTCACGCACATTTGGGCCCGACTGACGGGGGATGACAGCGGTATCGGTCGGTCAAAATATATTTTGACAAAATAGTTCACAATTTTTTTGAATAATCCTACAATAGAATAGTAGACAAAAAAATAAAGCGAGGTAAACATGATGACAGAACGGCAAGTGATTCAAGAAATTTTGAATTCCGAAGCGATTCTTTACAGCTTTGAAAACGTCGATGAGGATTCAAAGGAATACACGCTTTTATTGCAACGACAAGACAAGGACGTTCGGCCTGTTGAGGAGTTAAACGACGAAATCAAGAAGTATTTCGAAAGCGCTAACTTCGACTACAAAGAACAACTGAATCCCGAAGGTGAGGGCGACATTCGCTTGGTAATCAAGCGGGTTTAATCTTTACATATTCACAGTTATGGTAGTGAATCGGGCGTATCAAATCTTAGAATTACGAGAGTTTGGGTGAAAGCCCAAGCTCTTTTTAAATGGCCAGCTGAATGCCCTGACTAACCTGCGGCTGCCAGAGATTCCGGCTGCTGTGGGGACCGCCTGCGGCCTGAGAAGCGGTCCTCCGGCTCGGTTTGAAGCCCGGCAGAGTTCACCGGTCTCCAAACACGTCCCACGCTGTAAGCCGATACTCGGCTAACACCGTTGTCACGGCTGCCTACATCTCTGGCCTCCTCCGGTTAAGCTAGTCTTTGACTATGCAACTAGTTTGAACACGTTGAATGCCAGTCTTTAACCCAAACTTAGTCAATCGTGTTTGACGGCCACCATGTACCCGAGAGTGAGTCAAATTTGGATTCAGCCGTGGGATCTTCCAAGTGACTCTCTTGGAAAATGGCGACTTTGAAACGGGGGCTGTCGGTTTAAAGCGAGGTCAGAGACCGTTCCTTCAGGCTCCCACTGTCCTGCCCACCGCGTTCCAGCTCAAATTTGAGGAACGGTAAGGCGGCAGGAATCGTCCATGCTGCCCTATATTAGTCGAATGTTACGGGAAGCCTTTGCTGGTTTCCAGCGGATGGATTCGGTAGAATAGACGGTATTGATTTCGGAAGACTGAGGAGGCACCAGACGTGACATTAGAAGAGTTATACCGCACGATGGCAAAGGAGATGGGGCCACAGCCCTGGTTAAAACCGGGAACCCCGTGGGCGGAGACGCCGGTGGAAATCATGTTGGGCGCCATCTTGGTGCAGAACACCAACTGGCGCAACGTGGAACCATCGTTAATCAATTTGAAGGCACAGACGGGGTTCGAGCCCGCTAAGCTTCGGGCCTATACCGTGGACACCTTGATTCCGGTGATTCGCAGCAGTGGGTTTTACCAACGTAAGAGTGCGGCTATTTTGGCACTGGCAACCTGGTTGGGAACGGCCGATGATGATTTGACGGCACTGAAGCAGCGGGATGGGGCCAGTCTACGCGCCGATCTCCTGAGCATTACCGGGATCGGCAACGAAACGGCCGACTACATTCTGATGTATACGCTGGATCACGGGACGTTTATGGTGGACACCTACGCGCGGCGCTTGTTCACGTGGTTGGGGGCAACGATGCCCAAGACCTATCCGGCGTTTCAGAAGAAGGTCATGGGCCAGCTCGACTTCGGCCTGGCGGACTACCAGGAGTTCCATGCGTTGATTGATGAGTTCGGCAAACGTGTGAAGAGCGATGCGGACTTTGCGGCTTCCTTCCTGGCGGGGCAACGGCTGGTGGTTTAAGCCGTGGCGCCCTCACAAAACTTAAGAAATTGCCAAGCGCTATCATGGCCGATACAAAATCTGGTCTTTTCGACCGGGGTCGTGCTATGATTAGTGAAGTGAAAATTGGAACCGCTTCCGATTCGAAAGCAGTTATGGAGGGAGTCAATACATATGGCACTTAAAAAACCGGAAGATTATATCTTGGCCATTGACCAAGGGACCAGTAGTACCCGGGCATTAATTTTTGATCACACCGGGCGGAAAGTCATCGAGGGTTACAAAGAGGTTCCCCAGTATTATCCGCACGCGGGCTGGGTTGAATCCGATGCCAACGAGATTTGGAACAGCGTCTTATCGGTGATTGCCAGCGCCCTCATCGACGCGTCCATTCATCCAGAAAACATTCAAGCCATTGGCATTAGTAGCCAACGGGAAACCACGATTGTGTGGGACAAGATCACGGGCGAACCCATCTATCACGCCATTGGGTGGCAAAGTCAGCAAACGGCCAGCCTAGCGAAAAAGCTGGCTGCGGACGGCCGTACCAAGGCTATCAAAGACAAGACCGGGCTGGTGCTGGACGCGTACTTCAGTGCGACCAAGGTGCGGTGGATTTTGGATCACGTCCCGGGTGCCCAGGAGCGTGCCGAAAGGGGCGACCTGTTGTTTGGGACCGTTGACAGTTGGTTGGCCTGGAAACTGTCCGGTGGTAAGATTCACGTGACCGACTACAGTAACGCTAGCCGGACCATGTTGTTCAACATTCACGAGTTGAAGTGGGACCAGGACATCCTGGACTGGCTGAATATTCCGGCCGCCATGTTGCCCGAGGTCAAGTCCAGTTCCGAGGTCTACGGCGTGACGCAGAATTTCCAATTCTACGGGGTGGAAGTGCCAATTGCCGGGATTATCGGGGACCAGTCCGCCGCGTTGTTGGGCCAATTAGCCCTGGAACCCGGCACCGTCAAGAACACGTACGGTGATGGGGCCTTCGTCATGATGAATACTGGGGATGAACCCCGGGCTTCGGAACACAACCTGTTGACCACGATTGCCTATAAGATGGACGGAAAAGTCACCTACGCGCTAGAAGGGTCGATTCTGGTGGCCGGTACCGCGTTGGCCTGGCTGCACGAAAGCATGAAGATTATCAATAACGTCCCAGAGTCGCGGCAGGCGGCCATGGCCTCGACCGATGAGGATGAAGTCTATGTGGTGCCCGCCTTTAACGGGTTGGGTGCGCCGTACTGGGATCCCGATGCGAAGGGGGCCGTCTTTGGCCTATCGCGGGGAACCAACCGCAATGACTTCGTGAAGGCCACGCTCCAGTCGATCGCCTATCAAACGCGGGATGTCTTGCGCACCATGAAGCAGGACACGGGCATTGATATTTCCGAGTTGATGGCCGATGGTGGGGCATCCCGGAACCGTTACCTGATGCAGTTCCAGGCCGACATTATCAATACGCCGGTGCAACGGGCAGCCGACGAGGAGACCACGGCCATGGGGGCGGCGATCACGGCCGGTCTGGCTGTAGGCTACTGGGAAAATTTGGAAGAGATTAAACAAATTCGGAGTGCCGGGCACCTATTCACGCCCAACATGTTACCGGATCGCCGGGCACGCTTGTACGCCGGTTGGCAGCAAGCCGTGAAGGCCACGCGGGCGTTTAAACCGGATAATCAATAACCAGCAAAATAGAAATGGTGCAGGGGGTCAGTTCCGAAGAGGACTGACCCCTTTACTAGTACTAACGAAAAAAACCGAGAATCAGTCTCATCTTTTGACAAAGCGGCCGGTGATTTTAGGAGACACAAAAGGCGTTGGGCTCGGGGCCCAACGCCATATTTGGTGGTTAACCTATAAGTGTTCGTCGTTAGTTGCGGGATTCACAAATTTAACGGAGAGATCCTTGCCAGCGGCGGTCGCGATGTCGCGGAGAACCTTAACGGAGACATTCATCGACCCGGCCTCAATTCGCGCGATGGTTGATTGGGGCTTGCCCACTAGCTTGGCAAACTTGTGCTGCGAGAGGGCCGTTTCCTGGCGGAGGTGACGCACGGCAAGCGCCACCTCGGGATTGTCGACGTGGTGACGGGTCAACTGGTCAAGCTGTTCGTTGTCAGGGCCTATAGGCTGTAAAGCTTCGTAGTGACTAGTCATGGTAACGGGTTCCTTCCCAAATTGAAGTATCACAATGGTCCGTGGCCAAGCGCGTACGTTGGTGAATTAGGAAAACCAACATACACGGTTTAGTTGGACATGAGATTAATTAATACTATCCAGTTTAGCTATCTTTGGTCGAATTCGCAAGATTTCTTGTACAAAAGTAAGCGGACTGTAATATTAGTCTGGCTTCAAAAATGGCCATACCTGCCCTAGCAACAATAGTTGACTTGAAACTGGCAATCTGGCAGTTCCTTCGCCTTACCGGTCGGCAGATATGGGACTGGAACGGTGCGAACGCAACTTGAAGCCTCGAAAATCACGAGTCTACAAGCTTGGTTTTCTACTAAGCCAGTAAGAAGATCGCTTACTGACTAAGTAGAACGACGCGCCTGAGCCCATATCTGCCGACCTCTCGGCTTACGTGGTGTTCTGAGACGACTGGGTTAATGACGGTTATAGTCGTTATTCGTTGGACCAAAAACACCAAGCCGCCACTTTTCCAACTGCTGGCGTGG
>NZ_AZFS01000059.1:0-52714 GCF_001434395.1 Levilactobacillus hammesii DSM 16381 | reverse complement strand
AACACAATCAGAGCCGGAGGAGGCCAGGGATGGAGCCAGCCGTGAAAGTGGTGTTAGCTGGCGATTTTTCTTCTGCCAGCTTACAGCACGGGCGACTTTGGAGACACATGGTTTTCGTGGCTCCAAAGCGAGCGAGAAGACCGGTGTTCTGCCGGTCTGAAGCGTCCCCACAGCAGGTGGAATCCCTGGCAGCCGGAGTGCGGCCAATTTACACGAATTTACTGGCGTGAATGCTTGCAAAAACTGGGACGCTGTGGGAAAGCTATTTGTACTTCATTTCTAAGCGACTCATCCAATAGCCCAGAGCCGTGCCTAAGACGAGGGCGACGCCGCTGTAGAGCCAGGTGGACCAGGTAGCGCCGGCATACGAGATGCTCTCGGCTGCGTGGGGGTTGGGTACCAGAATCAAGACGGTGCTTGCCACCACGATGCCCAGGATGAAGTGGTAAACGCGCGAGTGAAAACGGTGGATCAGGTAGTCCATGCCCTTGGAGAAGAGAATCATGGCCAGACCCCCGCCCAACGCGATTGGCAGGTAAACGCCGAGAAGATCGAAGTTCTTGAAGCCGGTCAGCATGGGCGTGAATAGACCCAGAATCAACAGCAAGTTCGAGGGACTCAGCCCCGGCACCAGTACGCCCAAGGCAATCAGGACGCCGGCGACCATAAAGCCGCCAAAGTTGGCCGGTAGCGTGCCAAACAGGTCACTCATAAAGTAGAGGAGCCCGCCACTGATGACGAGTGTGCCCAGGAACCAACCGTAGTCGGCGGCATCGCGAGGGGTGTGGGAACTGGCGGTGCGCATCAGGGCCGGCAGGGTACCAATGATGGCACCCGCAAAGCCCCACAGAACAATCACCTGCCAGTGGGCCAGCAGGTATTCCAGGGGAGCGGACAGTAGGGCGATACCCACGATACCGCCCAGTCCGACCGGCACAAAGTACCAGAAGTCGCGTTTGAAATTTTGCCGGAAGTGGGCCATGAAGCCCAGTAGGCGTTCGTAAATACCCAAGATGGCGGCGAGAACGCCACCGGAGACACCTGGAAGAATAAAGCCCAGCGCAATAATGACGCCTTTGAAGAAGCGTTTCACGGGGCTATCGGATCGCGTCGTCTGCATACGTTACTCCTTAATGGTGAATTTAACCGTTGGATTAGTAGTCTCAACTTAGCAAATCCGGCAAGTCCAAGCAACCCAAAGCACTCGGTTCGGGCTCATCTTAAGGTTTCGTTTGAAAAGCGTTTGGGGAACGGACCGTTGTCTAGGGCGGTTAGAGGCGCGGCCAAAAAAACACGCAGAACCAGAGTCGGTCTGCGTGTTTGCACGTTTGTGTGATGTTCGGTGAGACTGGCCTAGCTAGCCGTCAACTGCGGTTAGTCGTCATTCTTAGGTTGAGACCAGTAGTGGGCGCGGGTCAAGAGATCCTTGGATCGCTCATCCGCCGGCACGAAGCCGCGGGTAAACAGATGCTTGAAATACATCATGTTGTAAAGCGATCCCCAGAGGATCCCCCGCAACGTTTCCCAGCCCCCAACGGCCATAAATCTTGCCAGTTGGTTCATGGGTACCGTCATGGTTAACACCATCATGAGACTCAGTTCCACACCTAGGATACACAGTAAGTTGTACCAGTCTGCCCGGAATAGGGTTGGAAACGGGGGAAAGATAAACATCGTCCAGGAAAAGCCGACCTTGGCGATACGCATATTCCCCGTTTCAGGGTTAACAACGGTTGCGTAGTTTGGCGGTAACGGCAGTCCTTGAGGGCCGTCACCGTTTTGGTTATCTGGATCATCATCGTTGTTAAAGCCCTTGAAAGGATCTTGCATGTCATTTGCCAACTTTCTACAGAATTCAATGTCGTTACGTTAAATAAAAGTCTAACACGAAAAGACGTGTCTGCCTATTAATCTATTGGTCACGACGGGCGACCCCGGTTACCACTGCCGGTCAGCGGTGCGTTTAAACGCGGCGACTGAGCTTAACGACTGCTTCACAGCGCGCCGTTTGGGGCATCATGTCGACTGACTGGATGTAGTCCACGCGGTAGTCGTGGGCCAAGGTGACTAGGTCTTTGGCTAGCGTTGACGGGTTGCAGGAGATGTAAACCAGTTTCGGAGGACGAACGGCCAGGAGCGTCTCAATCAGGGTATCATCGAGACCGGTACGGGGTGGATCGACCACAATAGCATCCGGATGGAAGCCGGTCATGATCCACTTGGGCAGGAGTTCTTCGGCCGTCCCCAATTCGTAGTGGGCGTTGGTGATCCCGTTGGCTTCGGCGTTGGCGTTGGCATCGTCTACGGCTTCGGGGATGACGTCCATCCCGCGCACTTCTTCAGCGACACTGGCGAGTGACAAGCCAATCGTGCCGATTCCAGAGTAGGCATCGACGACGGTTTCGCCGGGTTGGAGATCCAACGCCTTTTTGGCTTCGGCGTAGAGGACTTCCATCTGGTAAGGGTTCAACTGCAGGAAGGCCCGCGCTGACAGCTTGAAGGCTAAACCGTCTAATTTTTCGGTAATGGCTTCGGCACCAGCGAGGTGTTCCGTCTTTTCGCCCCAAACCAGGGACGTTTTACCAGGGTTAATGTTTTGCATGACGGAGGTGACTTCCGGTAATTCAGCCGCGATCCGCGTAAGCAGGTCGTGTTTGTGTGGCAGCTTGGGTGAGTTGGTGATGAAGACCAGCTGCACATCATCGGTATGGGCTGCGGCCCGAACGACCAGCGTTTTCACGATCCCGGATTCTTGTTCTTCGTCGTAGATTGGCATGTCGAGGTCTTGAAGCATGGCAACGACGGCTCGCATGACGTGCATGGTCACGGGCATTTGGACGGAACAGGTGGGGAGATCAACCAGGTCATGGCTGCGTTCGGCGTACAGGCCGGCTTCGACTTGGCCTTCGGCGTTGCGGCGAACTTGGAATTGCGCCTTGTTGCGGTAGCCATAAGGATCGTCCATGCCTAACGTTGGGCGCAGGTCGTAGTGGCGGTAACCCTCTGGTTGGTAGCGTTCCAGGGATTGGGCGACCACGTCTCGTTTGAAATTCAGTTGTTCAGGGTAGTCTAAATGTTCCAGCTCAAAGCCGCCGACTTGATCGGCATAGCTGTCGCGTGGTTCCACGCGATGAGGGCTGGTCTTACGAACCCGGTGAATCTTGGCGCGCAGGTAGCGGGTAGCGACGCTGGTCACTTCGGCCACGACTTCTTCATTGGTTAAGGCGCCGGGAATAAAGACGGCCATGCGCTTGTAGTAGCCGATTCCCTCGCCGTTGATTCCCATGCGTTTGATGGTTAATGGGAACCGCTGACCAACTTCAACCTCAACTTGTGGGGTTTCACGCCGGCGGTTGTTCGACCGGCGATTATTGGTTGGGCGGTAATGGTTGTCGGTGCTGTGTTGACGCCGATCGTTGCGGTCGTTGTGAAAGCCGCGGTGGTTCTTTGACTCATAATTTGGCATATTTTCTCCTACTTAGGTTGACATTAGTTCAATCACTTTACTTTTTCCGAACAGTTACGGTCTTGAACATTATACCAAACTTTAGCGGTTGCTGGGGCGTTGCGGCTTTTTCACCAAAATGAAGCCGTTTCCATAGGCAATCTACCGCCGGTTAGGTATAATCGGTTTATATGCCGTTTGCACGCTCACACACTGGTTAAGCTTCACCTGCGGCAAGGCCAAAGATGGAAAACCTGTGCAGCATGGTGCCAACCTGCCGCCTTACCGTTCGCCAAATTCGGACTGGAACGCTGTGGGCAGGACGGTCCGAGCCTGAGGAGCGGTCTCGAACCTCGCTCTGAGCCGAAGACCACGTCTCAGAGTCGCCATTTACCAAGAAAAGTACTTGGTAAATCCCACGGCTGAGTCCGAATTTGGCTCACTCACGGCTACATACGATGGTGATAACTACGTTAGGTGAAAGCTGTCATGTCAGCGATGTGCCGCTCGCGTCCTGGCATGAAGCAAGTGTCACCGGAGGCAGCCAGAGATGGAGGTAGCTGTGACAACGGCGTTAGCCGAGGTTTCCTGACTCGGCTTACACCGTGGGACGCGTTTGAAGACGGTCGATCTTTGGCCGGCTTCGAACCGAGCCGGAGGACCGCTTCTCAGGCCGCAGGCGGTCCCCACAGACGCCGGAATCTTTGGCTGCCGCAGGGCAAGGCTGATGACTAATTTAATAGTTATCAGTTTGGTTAGCGGAACCGAACCGTGTGTTTGTTTAATGATCTAAGGCGGCAAATTTCATCTATTAGAGTTGCTTAGGAACTAACCTTGGTGTGTCAGTGCGTGTGAACCCGAAAGCCAAAAGGAGGCGGGCCAATGACCTTATTGGAATTGCAGAACGTGGGCTACCAGGTTGGCGAGACACCGATCTTGCAGGACATTAACCTGGAGATCGCTGCCGGGGAGTGGGTGACGCTGACCGGTCCGTCCGGGAGTGGAAAATCGACGCTAGTGCGCATCATCGCGTCTCTTCTGAGTCGGACCAGTGGCGAGTTGCGATTTGCGGGGAAGTCCATCGATGACTATGATCCCATCGCTTACCGGCGGCGCGTGTCGTATGGCTTCCAGCAGCCCACCTTGTTTGGTGAAACGGTTCGGGACAACCTTGAATTTCCGTATCAGATTCGCCAGTTGCCGTTTGATCAGCAGCGGGCCGTGACGGCGTTAGAGTACGTGGGGCTTACGGCCAGCGACTTGACCAAGGCCGTCGTCGACCTCTCCGGCGGGCAACGCCAGCGGGTGGCGCTCCTTCGCAATGTGATGATCTATCCGGAGGTCTTGATTTTAGATGAAGTGACGGCGGGGCTGGATGCCGATAACAAGGCGTTTGTCTGGTCCATGATCCGGCATTTTAACGTCGACGATGGCATCACGGTGATTGCCATCACGCATGATCAGTCGGAAATTGAGGCGGCGCAGCGGCTGGTCACGGTGGTCGATGGGCGTCTCACCACGGGAGGTGCGCAATGAATCTAGCGGTGAACAACCAATCGTTGATTCTGGCGCTGGGGCTGGTCATGATTGCCCTGGCCATTGGCTGGCATGAAAAGTTGGGTATTGACCGCGACATGATCATTGGCGTGGTTCGCGCGGTCATTCAGCTCTTCGTGGTCGGCTATTTATTGAAATACGTCTTTCGCTTGGACAAGGTTTGGCTCACGGCGGTGTTGATTCTGATCATCATTTTTAACGCCGGATACAATGCTAAACAGCGCAGTAACGGCATTCCCCGGGCGCTTCCCATCTCCGTGGGGGCCATTCTGATCAGCACGGCCGTCACGTTGGGCGTGCTGATGCTGGCGGGGGCCATCAAGTTTATTCCCTCGCAGATGATTCCCATTTCCGGGATGATCGCGTCCAACTCGATGGTGGCCATCGGCCTGTGCTACCGCAATCTCAACGCGGAGTTCAAGCAGGAGCGACAGGCGGTGCTGGAGAAGCTGGCGCTGGGTGCGGATCTCAAGGATGCGTCCCGCGATATCGTGCGCGCCAGCATCAAGACCGGGATGCAGCCGACCATTGATTCCGCCAAGACGGTGGGAATCGTGAGTCTCCCGGGGATGATGTCCGGCTTAATCTTTGCCGGCGTCGATCCGGTGCGGGCCATTAAGTACCAGATCATGGTGACCTTCATGCTGATGTCGGCGACCAGTATCGGTTCGGTGTTGGCCTGTTACTGGGCCTACCGGGAGTTTTATAATGAACGAAAACAGTTAATTGGACCGTCAAATTAGGAGGTAATGTTATGTCTCATCGAAAAGTTGCGTTGGTTACCGGTGCGTCGTCAGGAATTGGCAATGCGATTGCCCGGAGTTTGCATCGAAATGGCGTCACCGTTTATGCGGGTGCGCGGCGGGTCGGCCGGATGAATGATCTGGATGACCTGGGCGTCACGACTCTCGCGTTGGATATCACGGATCCCGACAGCGTAGAGGCGGTCGTCGATCAGATCGTGAGTGAAACGGGTCGGATTGACATTTTGGTCAACAACGCCGGCTACGGCCTCATGGGGGCAGTGGAAGACGTGCCCTTGGAACAGGCGCAGGATCAATTTGACGTGAACTTGTTTGGTGCGGCTCGCCTGATTCAGTCGGTGCTGCCCATGATGCGGCAGCAACACGCCGGTCGGATTATCAACGTGACTTCGGTGGATGGCAAGGTCGCACAACCCTTTGGGGCCTGGTACGTGGCGTCCAAATTTGCACTGGAAGGCTTGTCCGATGCGTTGCGCCTAGAGCTCAGCCCACAAGGCATTCACGTGGCGGTGATTGAACCCGGCGCCATTCAATCCGAATGGGCCGACATCGCGGCGGACCACCTGCAAGCTACCTCCGCCAATGGGCCTTACGAACAGGGGGCCAGTCGCGCGGCGGCGATTTTAAAGGCCGTTAAACAATTCTCCAGCAAGCCACAAGTCATTGCCCGGCTAGCGGACAAGGCGGCGTTGTCCCGGCGCCCCAAGACCCGTTACTCGGCGGGGGCCGGTAGCCAAATTCTCTGGGTACGGCGCTTCCTTTCCGACAAGACGATCGATCACCTGTGGGGGGTAATTGGTAAGGCGGCTGAACAGATTACCCGGTAACGCGAGAATCGTTGACGTGGCCGAAAAACCTGTTATGCTGGAATTAACCAGAACACTAGGGGTGTCCACGATGGACTGAGATGCGGGATGACCCGTGATCCCTTGGAACCTGTCAAGTTTGGACTTGCGAAGGGAATGTGTCGTGGCACTTAGGGCCGCCGGTTCACTACCTTGTGAGCCAGCGGCCCGTTTTTTATTTGGCGCTGTCCCGGGAACTTGCGGGTGTCGTCCCGTGTGATCTCTAGTGTTGGGGATGTTTGGACGGCTTTAGAACTGAACTTTTGGCAGAAACACCGTATCTTTTGTTGAAGTGAGCGGGTCAGCTGGGGGAGTGATCGCGGCGGCTTAAAATGGGGCCACCGTGAGTTTTCGCCGAGTCTGACCGGCTCAGACCGTAGAACAGTAGCCAGATTCCTAGGGGGAAGAAAATATGAAATTAGACTTGTTAGATACCTTACGGCAACAGAACCCAATCGTCTTTAACATCTCCAACTTCGTCACAGTGCAGGACGTGGCCAACGGACTCAACGCGTTGGGAGCCTCACCCATCATGTCCGAAGAGGTCGCCGAAGCCGGTGAAATGGTCGGCTTGTCCAGTGCCGTTTGCCTGAATCTTGGGGCATTTACGCAAACGCAGGTGGAACAGATTCGGACGGTCGGGGAGCTCGCTAACCAGAAGCACAAGCCGTTGGTGATCGATCCGGTCGCGGTCGGGGCCGTGGCTTATCGCAAACAGGTGGCGATGAATCTGTTGACGCACTTCCATCCGGATGTCATTCGGGGAAACGCGGGTGAGATTGCGGCGCTGGCAGATGTCGATTGGCAAGCCAAGGGGATTGATGCCGGCGAAGGGTCCGGTGACTTGGTCGCGATTGCACAGGCGTGCGCCCAGAAGCTGGCGTGCGTGGTGATCTTGTCGGGGCCAACCGATATCATTACCGACGGCACGCGGGTGGCCAAGGTGCTGAACGGGACGCCGTTGTTCCAAGTCCACGTGGGTTCTGGCGACATGTTGTCGAGTATCGTGGCGGCATTCTGCGCCGTGGATGCGGATTATTTTGAGGCTGCGCAGACGGCCTGCTTGGTTTTTGCGGCGATCGGGGAACGGGTTGCGAAGGCAACGCCGAACCTGGGTGCCGGGAGCTTCAGCGTCCAACTTATGGACGGGTTACAAATGACCACGACTGCCCAGATTGCGGCAATCGCGGCTTATCAGTAGAAGGGATGAATAAGGATGGCAAATGAATTTCCACAAACGTTAACGATCGCGGGGACTGACAGCGGCGGCGGTGCCGGTGTCATGGCGGATTTAAAGACGATGCAGGAGCGCAACGTCTTTGGGACGGCCGTGGTGGTCGCGGTGACCGCGCAAAATACGCTAGGCGTTCAGGACTTCATGGCCTTACCACAGAAACTCGTTGATGAACAGTTTGCCTCGTTGGCGGCCGACCTGAAGATTCGGGCCTGCAAGACGGGGATGTTGGCGGATGCCGAGCACGTTCACGGCGTCGTTGAGAATTTGAAACGCTACGACTTCGGCCCACTGACGGTCGATCCCGTCATGATCGCCAAGGGTGGCGCGGCCTTGTTGGCCGATGACGCCGTGGCGACGGTGCGTGATGAACTGGTGCCCCTGGCGGACGTGTTGACCCCCAATTTACCGGAGGCCGAACGGTTAACGGGTGTTAAGATTAGTGATGAGAAGGGCATGGAGGCCGCAGCCGTGGTCTTGCAAGACCTGGGCGCTAAAAACGTCATTATTAAAGGCGGTCACGAGACCACGCCACAGCAGGCCCGCGACTTTGTGTTACTTGAAGACGGTCGGTCCTTCTGGTTGACGGCACCGCGGATCGATACGGTGCGGACGCACGGTACCGGAGATACCTTGTCATCTTGCATTACAGCAGAATTGGCGAAGGGCCAAGATTTCGAAACGGCCATTCGCATTGGTAAGGACTACGTGACGGCAGCCATTGCCAATCCCATTGCAGTCGGAAATGGTCATGGGCCCTTGAATCATTGGGCTTACAGCCAGGGAGGTGCGCAATAATGTCAGTAACTTTTGAGCCCGGTCTATTACGGGCGTACTTTGTTGCCGGGAGTCAAGACGTTCCCGGACAAGACTTACGAGACGTGTTGGCGACCATGTTAAAGGCCGGCATCACGGCGTTTCAGTTCAGAGATAAGGGCACTAGTACCTTGACGCCGGAACAACGCGTGGCGTTAGGTAGCGATCTACGGGATCAGTGTCACGAGGCCAGTGTGCCCTTTATCGTGGATGATGACGTGGATTTGGCCTTACTGCTACACGCCGATGGGATTCACGTGGGCCAAAGTGATGAGAAAATCACCAAGGTGCTGAGTACCGTCAACGGCCGTGATATGTTCGTGGGCCTGTCGTGCAATACGCCGGAACAGGTGGCGAAGGCTAACCAGATCAAGGGCATCTCTTACATCGGCAGTGGCCCCATCTACCCAACGACGTCAAAGGACGATGCCGATCCCGCCATGGGCGTGACGGGTCTGCAAGCGCTCGTTGAACAGGCCAATGTGCCCATCGTGGCGATTGGTGGGGTGACGGTAGCTTCCTTGCCAGCGATTGCGGCGACCGGTGCGGCTGGTGTTGCGGTCATTACCTTATTGACGCGGAGCACGGACCCGCAGGCAGATACGCAGGCAATGCGGACGGCCTTTGCGGGCTAGTTCTTAAATAGATATTACTAAAACAACCGTCTGTCGTGGAAAATGCCATGACAGACGGTTGTTTGTTGGTCATCAGTGATCAGATTATTGCGAAAAAGTAAGTCATCGGTTTGTAACGTATTCATGACATTGTAACATGACCGAAAACACAAAAAAACGGAATCAGTCTTACCGCGTTTAAGTGACGGTAAACCTGGTCCCGCATTCAAAGTTGAGGAAGCTAGTTGACTAGGGCTAACTTCACAAGTTCATAATAACACGGATAGTTGGGAAATGCTACCCAAATGCTAAACTTTAATATTTCATTATTAGGACCTTGCGCGAACCTAGTACGCCAAGGAAATAGTTTATTTGTTAGGTGAACTAGTTTACCAGATGCGTCAATATTAGGCCTGAACGGTGCACTAAGTATACCGGTAAAAAAACAGATTGGTCTAGTGAATTTTGACCGAGCCCGGTTGCTGGCAATTGGTAACGGTTTCGCAACTGCTCGTGGGTTGCTTTGACGTGGGGCGAGGCATCTTTAAAGAAGCCGGCTAGAAAAATAAGACTTGCATTGTCGAACAAACGTTCGTATAATAAATTTATCAGCAAGGGGGTCGCGATGATGGACTATCGGAATGAGCCGCACGGATTGTTTTTTATGATTGACAATAAATCCTTTTATGCCAGCGTTGAGAGTGTTGCGCGGGGCCTAAACCCGTTACGGTCGGTCATCGTGGTCATGTCGGAAGCCGATAATACCGGGAGCGGGCTGGTTCTGGCAGCCTCGCCCATGGCTAAAAAGTTGTTTGGTATCAGTAATGTTTCGCGCCAGTATGAGGTGCCGGACGATCCCCGCATTCTAGTCGTGCCCCCACGCATGAACCTATATATCCAGGAGAACTTGAAGATCAATAAAATTTTCCGGGAGTACGTGGCTGATGATGACCTGTTTCCGTACTCGATTGATGAGTCAATTCTGGATATGACCAAATCGTGGCGCCTTTTTGGCAAGACGCCTGAGAGCGTTGCCCGCCGGATTCAGCTTCGAATTCGCCGCGAGATGGGGCTTTATACGACCGTGGGGATTGGCGAGAACCCCGTGCAGGCCAAACTGGCCCTTGATCTGCAAGCCAAGCACGATCACGAACTAATTGGTCGCCTGACTTACGAGACGTTTCCCCAATATATCTGGCCAATCACGGACCTCGAGAAGGTGTGGAGTATCGGTCGGCGAACGGCAGCGCATTTACAGCGCTTGGGCATTCACAGCATGCGCGACCTCGCCATGGTGGACCCCTATGCGTTACGCGCGGAGATGGGATTGATTGGCACGCAACTCTTTGCGCTGGCCTGGGGGATCGACCGTAGCCAACTCCGCCAGTTGCGACCGGCTAAGGAAAAGAGCTGGAGTAATTCGCAGGTTCTGCCGCGCGACTACCAGGTTCAGCAGGAAATCGAGCTGGTGATCAGGGAAATTGCGCAGCAGACGACCTCTAGAATGCGACACCATCATCAGCAGGCCGGTTGCGTGAGCCTAGGGATTGGTTTTGCGCGAGCGGGTGAGGCGGATGATGGGCGCAGTGGGTTTCACCACAGCTGTCGGCTGGACCCAACCGACAATGCGCAGACCATTGCGGCGACCCTGCTCCGGCTGTTTCGGCAGCACTGGGAGGGGCAGGCCATTCGTAATATCAGCGTGGGTCTGTCGCGTTTGAACACCAGTCGTGGTTTGCAGCTGGATATTTTTCAAGATCCGCACCGCCAGATCAAGGATGAACGGTTCGACCGAGTGATTGACGAACTTCGGGATAGGTTCGGCAAGACGGCGGTCATTCCGGCCAGCAGCTTGATGCCCGGTGGGACCATGCTACGGCGGGCCGCGTTAGTTGGCGGACACAATGGGGGGAATAGCTTTGATTGAGGCACAGCAAGAAGCGGAGCTGATTTACAGCCGCATCGTGCCGTTATTTACGGCACAGTGGCACTGTCAGTACCGGATTGACGTGGTGAACGATCAGTATGGTCAGACGTTTAATTTCTTTATGGGTATCAAACGCCAAAACCATCGGGAACGCTCGATCCCACTCCATACGCTGCGGACGACCGATCTGGCGGTGCTAGAACGGGTGATTGTCGCCTTGCAGCAGCAGACGCAGCTTTCCCTGAATTTTGTGGACTTCGGTCACGTGCGCTGGCCAGTGAGCCAGCGTTGGATTCACTGAGGACGTGATGAGCATGATCTTACGACAAGTACCGGATGATAAATTGGCAACGGCCTTCTTTCAGCGCGATTATCACGACCGCGGGATGCTCAAGTGGGGCGGCTTTTACCTGTCCGACCATACCAGTGCCTTGGCGAAGATGCATGCGGCTGAGCAGGTTGAGACGCCCCGACCGCAGCAGCCGTTGCCCGAACTCAGTCGTGCGTTGGCCGCGGCATGGCGGTCACAGCGACCGGTTCATTTGCAGCTGAATGTCTGCGATGATAATCAGGTGCTGACCACGGTGGATGGCGTGATTGCGGGCGTTGATGCGGACCAGATTGTGGTGCGGTTAGCCTCCGGTGAGTACCGGGATCTCCAGCTGACGGAGATTCGGTGTCTACTTTAACAGCAACAGTTGACTCTCAAAATGTCGGGTGGTCGTTGCTTATAGCTATTTTCGTGATAAAACACAATCAGCGCCGGAGGAGGTCAGGGATGGAGCCAGCCGTGAAGGTGGTGTTAGCTGGCGTTTTTTCTTCTGCCAGCTTACAGCACGGGCGACTTTGGAGACACGTGGTTTTCGTGGCTCCAAAGCGAGCGAGAAGACTGGTGTTTCTCCAGTCTGAAGCGTCCCCACAGCAGGCGGAATCCCTGGCAGCCGGAGTGCGCCCAGGTTAGACAAATTTAATGGCATGAATTAGCGACGAGGACTGCGAGCCTCGCCGCTTTTCTAATCTTATAGATAGGAAATTGGTTAACCTAATTAATGGATAACCCTGATAAGGGTCGCTTTTTGAAACGCTTTCATGTATGATAGGCAGTGAAAAATGGCCCGCAGATGATGAATCGTCTGAGGACCATTTGTAAATCATAGTGAAGGGCTAACCGGCGAAATGCGTTATGATTGATGTAACAGAATGAGGAGGCCGGTAGTCATGGATTTTATTGATTTAACGCCCATTGCATTGCGGCATACGCCACTGGGAACCCGATCGCAGTTGCCCAAGCAACACGATTGGCAATTGGATTGGCAGACGTTGGCCGCTTTGATTCGTGATAACCACGATGTCATGGCGGTCGTGCAGGCGGGATTGGCCGAGGACTGGTTGAATACGCAGGGAACGATTTGGGACGAGCAGCGGGGATATTACCGCTACCCGAATGATCCCCGCGAACCCGACGATACCGTCTTCTGGGCGGCCTCGACTTGGGCCACGCCCGCCATCTTAGTTACATTTCATAACGAGCTGACCCGGGCGTTCGCCTGTTATTGCGTTGGCCGTGATCCAGACTTCCACTATTTGGGTAGAAAGCCGTAACTCAGGTCACGTGAAAGGAGAACAATCATGAAGTTAGTCGACGGCCCCCACCTCACCCTGAGCGTTGAACGGACGCCACGTCGGGGAAAGTATGAGGCTGGCATCGGCCTAGCCGTCTTGTTAATGATTGCGGTTATTTTCGCTTTATTGTAAACAGCGTTGCATGAGGATAGAAGTTAGCAAAGGGAACGTCAATGCCGGGCAGGCGTTGGTGTTCCCTTTGTTGGAGATTGAGTTATGGTAGTTATTCCAGGCGAATCGGCCAAATACCAATTCGTCTCGGGGCAAGTATAACATTGTGAGCGTCATTTGAGCAGTATTTGGGCAAAGAAAGCGGTTAAATTCGCTGCTGCTTAAGGATGTGATTTCTGTTGTGAAACGCGTCTGACAGACCATTTGGTTGGCTAGCGCTGGTTGCGTAAAATTTTGGGGAAAAACTAAAAATTTCTGGCCACATTTTACGGAGTTAAGGGGTGGAACCTAAAAACTTCGGAATGGGTGGGGCCCATGGTTAATCTTGAGGTGATTGAAGGACTGGCGATTGCGCTTAAGAACATGTATGATGCTTTTAGCAATCAGCTTTACAGTCAGAATATTGATTTAAACCAATTAAAAAGTTTAAAACGCGTCAAATTGACGACGGATGATCCGGTTTGGAATAGGGTCAGTGCGATGATTGATAGCTACATGACGGGACTGAGTGAACTTGGTAACGAAAAATTGACGCAACTGCAAACAGTCTTTGATTTTCAGTATCGCATCAAGCTCCAGACAACTATTCTGTTAAAAATTAAGGTGAATATGGATAAACATCTGTATGTGGCTAAAGTTTTGAATGACTTTTTTGGTGCTCGTGTCGTTCTGACTGGCATAGAGGGACAACAATACCAATTGGATCAGCTTTTGCAGAATTTGAAAAGACAGGGTATCCTTTCCAGATACTATACTAGAAGTGATGGTCAATATCGTGCGACACATTGTTATTTTCAGACGGATAATCGCTACTTTCCTTGGGAACTTCAGATCTGGGATACTTTGCGTGAAAAACAGAATCAATTAGAACATATTCGTCATGAAAAAGAACGTCACAGATAGGGAAAGCTAGGTGAGACCGTGTACAAATATATACATTTTATTGTGATTGCCAAGTTTGGTGATCGTTCAGTCGCTTATGATTATGCCAGTGCTGACTATACTGATATTATTAAAGAGAAAAAAATATTTGATCGCAAAAGGCGTGTGCCAGGTTATTTGTACGGGATTCATTCGTTAAAAACCGCCCGTCCCGACTTCCAAGCCGTCCAAGAACGCGATCCCTATTTCAACGACTTCGAGGTCTTCGAAGATCTCGATGACTTCCTCGACGTCGTCTACCAGTTGGCGCTTCAAGCCAATGCCCTATAACCAAGAAAAGCAGTGCCCCCACCATCATCGTGGGGACACTGCTTTTTAATATGCCGTTTTAAAATTTATTGTTCGTTGCCTGCATCAGTTCGGCACCCTTGTTCACCAACAGGAAGCTCGACCCATTCTTGGTAAACTGAATCCCTTCGAATTCACGTTTGCCGCTGAAATTGGTGGCTTCAACTTGGCTGGCCTTTAACTTCCCTAACTTGGAAACGGGAAGGGAGGCGATACTGCTGTCGGAGACCAGGTACAGCCGGTTACGCTTGGCGTTGTAAGCCATAGACTGTGGCTTGGTCCCAGGACGGTTGCGCAGGCCCTGCATAACCAAGTGGAACTTGACGGACTTGCTGCCAATCTTCCCCTTGTAGATCTTGACCGCACCCTTTGGCGCCCAGCCACCGTTGGAGTAGGTGAAGAAGTAGGCGTTGCCGTGCTTATCAAAGGTCAGGTTGGATCCCATCGTGACGGTGCTCTTCAGCTTGAAGTTAATCTTCGTGATCGGCTTTAAGCTGCTGGTGCTGACCCGTTGGACGTTGGAGTTAACGGCGACGGGTTTACCGATGAACCAGAGTTGCCCGTTCTTGGGGTTCATGGCCAGGGATTGGCCGTGGCCCGTGTTGAACTTAGGCCCCACCTTGACATACTTCATGATCTGCTTGTCTTTGCTGGTCATCTTACCCACCGAGTGATCGTAGCTGGCCCGACGCAGGGCGTCCATGTGACTGGTGCTGATGCCAAATTTACTGCGGAGTTGGCCCAGGTTATATTTGACGATCCACCCCTGGTTACTGCCGCTGCTCTTCGTGATCAGTTCGTAGAGCGTCTTGCCATCCTTGGACAGGACCTCGGCCTGAGGATTGCCCCAGTCGGCGGACTTGTTGTAGGTGACGGGCAGAAAGACGTTGGACTTGAAGGTCGCGGTCTTGCCCTTCGTGCTGTGAATGCTGGTTGGCTTGGTCTGGAAGATGTTGCTGTAGCTGGACTTAAACGTGTACCGCTTAACGAATAAGTTCCGGTTCTTGACCGTCTTGTACTTCTTAACGTTGTAGCCGGCGAGGGCATTACCCCTCTGGTTGTACGTCTTGGCCTGTGCTAGGGTCGTGGTGCCACCCAAGAGCATGGCGGCTGCGGCGACTGTGGTTAACAAAAGTGCTTTTTTCATGAACCTAAATCTCCTCCTGAACGGGGTGGGCTGAGTGGTTGGCCGGTTGGTAGAGTTGTCGCCTCATATGTAACCGCTTACGATTAACGGTAAAACCAGCCGGTGATCGCCACGCAAGGCACCCCAAATTTGTCTCACATCATTATTTATACCACAAAACAATCACCCCGCCGCAACAAATTACCAAATTTATTTTGAACCCCAAAGTGAAAAAACGCGAGGTTTCCCGAAATAACGGCACGGACGACGGGGGCGCGCAAACCGGGCCTTTTTCGAAAATTGACGCGAAGGGGCGGACAAATTCCAGTAAAAACCCCGCCGATTCGCCAAATAATCCGCATTCGCCCTCGTCAGCGACTTTCGGTAGAGTGGGGGCTGACCATAGCGCTATGGATCACCACTTTTGAAGGGATGATTCTAAATGATGACCGACACTGCCGCCGCGTACCGTTTCTTGTACACCGGCGATCACGAAACGATTATTTACGCCGCACTCAAACGCCTGGGGATGCGCCCCCATCAGGACAGCTACGAGGACTATCTGCAGGAGGCGCGGGTGTGTTTTCCCAAGATCTACGCCGACTTCCCCGATGATCCGCTGGCCAAGCCGCACCAGTTCTTGGCATACGCTCAGAAGGCCTTGGTCTGGCAGCTGACCGATCAGATCCGCCGGGACCGCCGGCAGGATGTGCCACGCGAGGCTGGCGACCAGACGCCCTTGATTGAAGCGGTCGCCAGCGATGAGGACATCCTGGACGCGATCGGCCTCAAGGACTTTCGGACGTATCTGATTCAATTGATTGGCGGTGCCGGGACGACCGGCGAGTGGCGTTTTCTGGTGGGGACGCTGGTGGACCAGCTCACCCCGGAGGAGATTGCGACTAAATATGGCGTGGGGCGGGCCACCGTCTTTCGTTGGCGCCGGTCACTGTTGCGCCGCTTGGTCCACCATTTAGCCCCACCGGAAAGTTTTTTGGAATAAATTGAAAATAAGTGAGACTGATTTCCGATTTTTTTCGTTAGTAATAAGTGTAAGGGTTGGCCAACCACTTATAAAATCTCGCACCACGGAAGGAGCACCACCCATGCAAACAAATTGGAAGAAAACGACCATCACCTTTATCTTCGGCGACGCCCACGAAAAGCCCGTTAAGATCGTGCTTCAAAATGCGATCAACGCGCCGGCCGCGCAGCAAGTCGAAACGTTCGGTGGGTACCTCTCCGGTTTGACCGGTTTACCATTCCGCACCGCCGTCGTGTCCACACAAAGTGACGTTGCCTAACTACACTCCCGCAGAATAGAAAGGAAGTTCATCTATGAAGACTTTAGAATTGAGTTTTAAGGGTTCCGACAAACGCGTCAAGCACCTGCGCCTCAAGTACGTCAACACGGATCTCACGCCAACGGAGGTCGAAGCACTGATGAAGCAGATTGCCGACGCTAAGCTGTTCGCCAAGGGGGACGTTGACCTGTACGCCGAGCCCCTGCGTGCCGATGTGATTGAGACCACCAAGACGGCCTTGGTGGGTGGCCCGCAACCGGTCGCGCCGGTTCCCGCCCCCGCGGTCTAGGTCGCTAGGCACCCGTCGCTAAGGTTTGGTAACGCAACTCCGACTGGCCGCTGCCCTCTGTGTGAGGGTGGCGGTCGTTTGGGTACATAGTTCACCTCAGCCTAACTTGATGGCTAGCCTCGAGAACGCCTTGAATAGGTTTGAGACAGGAAATAAATGGGTGGGTTGACAAGTTGTAGGCTGATTCGATTGTTAGCCACAGAGGGATAAGATTAATTGAAAGATTTGGAAATAAAGGTTAAACTGTTACCCACAAGTAACGTTCTTAACGTGGAGGAGAATCTTTGAAAGATGACAGGTTTAAGGCGTCATTAGCCGTTGTCCGTCTCAGAGAGTTTTATCAACAGGGGAAGCTTCAGGTTGTTTTGAATCGTAAGTCGCGGTTATATTTGGATAGAACAGGGCGTTCTTATCGTGTGGTGGTTAAAGATGCGATTGAGTCATTAGAGGCCAGTCAGTATTTCCGAGGCCCCTCGCCAGTTCATCATCATGAGGATGAGCCCATGGCCGTCTATGAATTTTTGGTTATTTTGTATCAAGGAGAAATGTATATTAAATTTTATATTTCGGCGTTGGGAGCAGAGTTGCATTCGATTCATCCTGCCGAAAAGGCACCAGATCAGACGTTTTCAAAATTTAAGTGAGGCGATAAAATGACGAATAAGTATAAGATTGTTAAAACGATCGACATCGTCAGAACACTGACCGGTCAACCGGCCCATTTCACAGTCATTAGTCTAGACGAGGTGGTACAGGTTCGCCGGCGCGAGATTAAAATGACTCATGTATATTGGGTGCCGGAGGGTGAACGTTTAGATGATCCGGAAAATTATTTAGAGCCCATCGATGATCCGGATTTTAATTTACAGGCTGATTTTCGTGAGTATCGTCATCAGTTTGGGGTTTTGACGCCAATGGCAGTTCGGCAGATTCGGGAAAGTTATCAGTTGAGTTTGCGGCAGTTTGCCCTGATTTTGGGCATTAGTTACAGTACGTTGTCCGAAATTGAAAATGGCTTAGTCCTCCAGACGGACGAGCAGGAGAGCTTGTTCCGGCTATCGCAGAATGAACGGGCTTTCGCAGCGCTAGTGCAGGCCAAAAAAGCGATTATGTCGGTGAGCCAATACCAAAAGATTACGCAAAAAGTGGCGTTAGTATAAAAATAATCGTCGTTCGACTTGGCCAAGTTAGGGGCAAGTTGAGCGACGATCTTTTTATAAGCAGCAAGTCTAATAGCGAATAATATAATAGTCAGAGCGACACAGGTTAGCCCACGTGGGGATGTGCCAGCACCTTGTCCGGGTACTTCGCCGTCACGTAGGCGGTGATGGCCGCAATCATCTTGGCGGTCGAGGGTGCCTTGGCCTGTTCCGAGTTGACGACCAGACAGATGGTGCGGTAGAACTTGGTGTCAAAGGGGTAGACGTTGACATTGCCGCTGACCCGTTCGAGCGCGAGTTCGGGCAGAATGCCCATGCCCATACCGGCCTCGACCATGGCGAGGATCGACTGGTCATCGATGGAGAAGCGCAGCGCGTTGGGCCGAATCTGGTAGTGGTCCAGCGCCGCCTTGGTGTCCTTGTCGTAGTCGCCCCGTTGCAGGATGAAATTTTGATCGACCAGGTCGGCCGCGGTCACCGTCGTGCGGTTGGCGGGGATGAAGTCGGTAGGCGTGATGCAGTAGATCTCGTCCTTGACCAGCGGCAGGACGGTGAGCTTCTCGGAAACGGGTAGCGCGGAGAAGCCCAGATCCAGCCGTCCGGTCTTGACGGCCGAGGCGATGCTGCTGAAGTCGGCCTGTTCCACGTTGATGGCAATCTCGGGATAGTCTTGCTTGAACTGCCGAATGATTGGTGGCAGCCAGTTGATGCAGACGGACGAGAAGGCCCCCATGCGGACGGAGCCGGCGTTCATGCCGTTGATGTTTGCGGCGGCCTGCTGGAGCCGGTCCTCGGCGTTGATGATGGCCTGAATCAGGGGCAGGATGGTCTTGCCGTCTGGGGTCAGCTCGACGCCGGTCCGGTTACGGATGAAGAGGGGAAAGCCGAGTTCCTTCTCCAGTTGGTTGACCGAGTGGCTGATCGCTGAGGGCGTCACGTTCAGCGTTTGCGCGGCTCGGTAAAAGGTTTGTTCTTGAACAATGGTTTGAAAGACGCGATAGGCAAAGGGTAACATCGTGGCCACCTCCGATTGGTTAAGATGAATTACATTCATGCTATTTCTAGATAGTTGAAATAGTTTTTCTGTCAACGGTATTCTATCATACTCTGTGAGCAGTCGGAAGTGGTAATTGGCGGTTGGGACGGTGGTTGTAGGTAACGGTGAAGGGTGCCTCCGGCTGAACTTTACGGTGCATTACTTACCATTTCAAAGGGTTGCCGAATTGTTCCTTCCGTATTATCGGTGATCGTTGTCAGCGTAGTTTCCTATTCCCAGAAAGGTGTGATGATCATGCTCCAAGACTTATTGGCGCAACGTGCGAATCCCGATGTTCCCTCGGCTTTGAGTGGGCTGTTTCCGCAAGATACTGATCCACGGGCGCTGTCGTTTGCGGCGGGGAGTCCCCGTGAGGACCTCTTCCCGGTGGCGGCGATGCGGGCGGCCTTCGACACGGCGATTACGGAGAACGGCGCGCACCTCTTTCAGTATCAGACTGCCCAAGGAAATCCGGGGTTGCGGGCGAAGCTGGCGGCCCGGATTGGCAAATGGGGACAGGTGACGACCACCGCGGATAACGTGGTGTTGACGGTCGGTGGGCAACAGGCTATCGAGCTGGTAGCGAAGGCCGTGCTGAATGTGGGCGATGAGATTGCCGTGGAGGTGCCGACCTACGTGGGTGCGCTGGCAGCCTTTGACCTGTATCAGCCGACTTATCATGCGGTGCCGTTGCAGGCGGATGGCTTGGATCTCGACCGTCTGGAGGACACGCTGAAACGCCATCCACGGATTAAGCTGCTCTACACCGTGCCAGATTATCACAACCCGACCGGGATCACGATGAGCATCGCCAAGCGTCGGCAGCTGGTGGACTTGGCAAATCGCTACGACTTCATCATTTTGGAGGACTCGCCTTACCGTGATCTGGGCTATACCCACGTGCCGTTACCGGCGATTAAAAGTTTTGATACCGCGGGCCGGGTGGTCTTCGTGTCCAGCCTGTCGAAGATTCTGATGCCGGGGCTGCGGACGGGCTGGCTGGTGGCCGATGGGGACCTGCTGGCGGCGATTCTGCGGGTGCGGCTAGCGAGTGACCTGGAGACGGCTAACGTGGTGCACGCGGCGATTGACGCCTATCTGGAGGCTAATGATCTGGATGCCCACATCGACGCGCTGCGGGCCAATTACCGGGCCCAGTGCGCGGCGTTGGTGCAGGGTCTGACGGCGTATTTTCCGGATGAGGTGGGCTATACACGACCGGATGGCGGCTTCTTTGACTGGGTGACGCTGCCCGAGGAAGTGGACGCGGCGGCCTTGTTGACGCAAGCGGCGATTCCCCAGGCCCACGTGACCTACGTGCCGGGAACTAACTTCTACCCCAACCGCGACGTGCACAACGGCTTGCGGCTGTGCTTCACGGGACTGACGCCTCACGAGATTGACGTGGGGATGCAGCGACTGGGCGCCGTGGTGAAGCAGGCGGTGCGTGGGGCGCGGCCGGTGGTGTGATTTACAGGTAATGCAATCGCTGCTCTAACAAAGGGTGTGTTATAATCGCAACAGTGATTGATTGTTAGAAATTGATAGGCGCTTTTGGGGATCAATTCAATCTAAGTGAATTGATCCCTTTCAAGAGTTAGAGATGAGAGGAGGGCATGAGATTGCTAATTTATTTAAAAACTAGTCTTTTCGAGAGCCCAGCACAGGTGTTGGTGAATACAGTCAATACCGTTGGTGTCATGGGTAAAGGAATTGCCCTCGAATTTAAAAAAATGTATCCGCAAATGTTCACGGAATATCGGCGGCTCTGTGAGACTAAAAAATTAACCGTTGGTAAGCTTTGGCTTTATAAAACAGATAACAAGTGGGTTTTGAATTTCCCAACCAAGGAAAGTTGGCGCAATAAATCGAAGCTAACTTATATTGAAGCTGGTTTGAAAAAGTTTGTTGCTACCTATGAAGAGAAGAAAATTAAATCGATTGCCTTCCCGCAGCTTGGTGTTGGTAATGGTGGCTTAGATTGGGAGCGTGAAGTGCGTCCTTTGATGGAAAAGTATCTTCAGGACCTACCAATTAATGTCTACATTCATCTTTATGACGGCCAAACGAGCGAACCGGAGTTTAGTAATCCTGCAGAAATGAAGAAGTGGCTGGAGAAAGAACCGGCAATGTTGAGTGTGAATGAGTTTAAAGCCGAGTTTAAGCAACAGCAACCCGGGACGGTGTTTAGTGAAGATGGGCATCGCATTGAAATTCTGGATGAACAGCCGACTGATAGCCTTGATGACACTGCCGTAACGTTCATGTCAATTGAAAATGGTGAACAAATAAAATATGCGCTTTCGCAAGCGGATATGGCAGACTTTTGGACGCGCTTGCGACGTCAGGGTGTGGTTGTACCAACAGAGTTACCACAGTCACTACATCGCTATCATGATGAGGGACTATTTCGTTCTTTGGTTGCAAAGCTACCGTACATTAAGGTCTTACCGGCTGCATGGCAAGGGCAAGGGATGGAAGCCATTGTTCTGAATCAAAGCCAGTTGCCAATGGTGTCTGTGAAGAAACCTAATGCGACTTCACAGATGATTTCAGGAAGGAAACTGGGATAGTGAACTTTCAAGATGTGGTGAATGATTTAACTGCAGGCAGGCGGTCGACGGGACTGTCACCCTTTAAGCAAAAGATGTGGCCCCGATTTGCCTATCACTTTACAGATGTTGTAAACGCAGTTAGCGTGTTGCAGTCGCAGAAACTTTTCTCCAGAGAGTACGCACTTGAACATGGACTGATGAAGAATGATAATGCTAGTCGTGATGTGATTTCTCATACGGCTAACAATATCGAAAAGTATGTCCGTTTGTATTTTCGACCGCGAATACCTACACAATTTTACAATGAAGGATTCCAGGTGAAGCGTAAACAGCAGGCCTTACATGCTAATTGTCCGGTTCCTGTATTCTTTATATTTAAGCTCCCTGAGTTATTGGCGCGGCCAGATGTCCAATTTACAGATAGATCTTTGGCGTTGAAGCAAGTTGTTCCCCGTTATCACACGCCGCTAGAATTTAGTCAGCTTCCTTTTGAAGATATTTATCAAGAGGGGCCGTTAATTGGTTTGACAAGTGATCAGAAGAAGGTCATTACGGGACGAAAGCAGGCTGAGATTATTGTTCCTGAGAGTTTAGACTTGGATGACTTAAAAGTGATTTTGGTACGATCAGTTGCAGAGAAGGAAACGTTACTGAATCTGCTACATGATAAAGATGTGTATGCCTATGATCGTTTAATACGGCTTATACCTCAGCAAGAAGATTATTTCTTTATGGATAGAAACTTCGTTGAGAGTGTTGAGCTGCTGGATGACCGAATGCGAATATTCAGTAATGTTAATGAGGCGTATCCTAGTGATTGGTTCTCGTCACCTGAGAATGAAGGGTATGGTTTTGCGTTGAATAACGATGCAACACAGAATTATCTGAATATGACCACGAAAGTAATTTTGCCAGATGGAAGCTATTATCGTTGGCCCAATGCGAGTTTACGAGCATTGTTGCTGGATAAGATTGAGTTGACCTTACCGGAGTCGTTGGATCGGTACACGCTGGTGATCAATATTGATGATCACATTGCTTATAAGGGAATTTATGAACGGAAACTGGCGGATGCTGATATGCCATTTTAGAAGATTATTCAGCAGTTACTGAAAGAACTAGTTAGCCCTTGGTTGTTAGAGCTAGCTAGTTCTTTTAGTATAGGGGCAACTGTAAAGATTCAGGATAAGCCGAGTGGCATGGTTATGTGGATTCCTCTACATAGTTAAAAACCGTTCAGGGTGGCACACCGACCGTAACTTACCAGAATACCCCGCAGATGTTTACGTACATCTATGCTAAGGCGGGTGGAAATTCCGGCGGCACGGGGACTAGCGATTCGGCGGGGCCCGTGACGGTTCATTATCAAACCACCGCTGGAACCAAGCTGGCCGCTGATGAGGTGATCACGGGGTCACGCGGCACCGCATATCGGACGAAGGCAAAGACGATTGCGGGTTATGTCCTGCAGCGCGTGATTGGTAAGCCTACTGGGAAGTTGACGGCCGATGAGCAGACAGTGACCTACGTTTACGCAAAGGCAAAGGCTGCGGCATTCAAGTCGTTTAGGATCTATGGCAAGCAGGGACTGTACCGCTACGCGAAGCCAACGTTTAAGCGGAGTCAACGACTGGCCCACGTCAAATACTTGCCGCGGATACGCGCAAAAATATTCAGAGTGGTTGGCACGGCAACCTCTTCGCAAGGACGATTACGGTATCGGCTGGCCGATGGGAGTTATGTGACGGCCAGGGCCGACTATGTCGCGAACCTCTATTGGCAGGGCAAGCACTATCGCAAGCTGGTGGTGATAAATCCCAAGGGCACGTATGAATACCAGAAACCAATGTTCAAACGAAGCTATCGTGTCAAACTGTTGCATAAAAAGACCGTGGTTAAGGTCAAAAAAATGGTAAGACGCGGTGATATGACGCGCTACCAGTTGACGAATGGTCGCTATCTGACCGGGAATAAGCAGTGGGTGTCCGTTAAATAGATTGTATCCAAAAAAACTTGTGGTGGGCGTTGTGGGCCTGCCGCAAGCTTTTTGTGCTGATGGGACCGGATAGTCGTTGTGCTAAATGGTTTGGTCCTATACATAGGAAGAAACTAATATCAGGATGATTTATGATGCTGAGAGATAAAAGGTAAGCAGCGTGGACGGGAGTAATCAAAATACGAAGTGACCGCTTTGAAAAATGACGCTCCGCGGGATTGGCTAAAGGATGCGGCCAACCAACGATGATCACCCATGACAGATTGCGATGGAATCAGGATTCAAGCGTAAAATAAAAGCGCCAGCGAAAAGATTTCGCTGGCGCTTACCTTAAAGAAGTTAATCGTTTCCGTTCTCCGCGGAAGCGATCACTTTAAGGTAACTATTTCCAGTTGCCAAAAAGCATCACCCCCTTTCATTTAATGACCACAGTATGGACCCGCCACGGCAGAAAAGCAAGTGAATTGCCTTACCTTAAGTCTGCGTTAAATTTCAGCGAATCAAAATGGGGTAACAGAGGCTTAACAAATATCTTTCATAGCGGTTTCAACGTTTAAAGATCAAGGGTTTAAATGACAGAAGTATTACAAAACTCGTGATATTGTTTCATTCAAGCGACAAAAAGGAGTTAATCCTTGTTTATTAACGCTTATCCGGCTATAATCAATATCGTAGTTAGGGGATAGCTTGAACGGGTTAGCGAGTTATGGAAGAAATTTCTTAACAAAAACGCTAACTTCGGTTATACTATTCTTGCTTGATAAATTACATACATTATGTTTGGAGGAAGAAATTTATGCAATCAAGTTTAAAGAAATCACTTTACTTGGGCCTCGCTGCTTTGAGCTTTGCTGGCGTTGCTGCAGTATCAACTACTGCTAACGCTAAGTCATATGCTAAGGCCGGTGCCTACAGCACTTTGAAGTCAGACGCTACGACTCGTAACGTTGAAGCAACTGGTTCAAACGCTTTATACACTAAGCCAGGTACTGTTAAGGGTGCCAAGGTTGTTGCTTCTACTAAGACGATGAAGACTTTAGCTTCTTCAAAGAAGTCTGCTGACTACTTCCGTGCATACGGTGTTAAGACCACTAACCGTGGTTCAGTTTACTACCGTGTTGTATCAATGAACGGTAAGTACCGTGGTTACATCTACGGTGGTAAGGCTGACACTGCCTTTGCTGGTGGTATCAAGTCTGCTAACACTACTGTTGACAAGACTGCTACTGACGCAATGGTTGGCAAGACGGTTTACTTTAAGGCCCCTGGTACTGCTAATGTTACCTGGACTGCTCCTAAGTATACCCAATACAAGGCATCCAAGAATGTTGTTAACACTAAGCCATTCACTAAGGATACTTTGACTGTTACCAAGGCTGCTACTAAGACTCGTGAAGGCTCATTGTACTACTATGTACAAGATGCTACTCACCCATCTGTTAGTGGCTGGATCTACAGTGGTGCGGTTACTACTGATTCATCCAATGCCTTTGATGAAGTTACTGATGTAAAGGTTAACTTCGTAGGTGCTGATGGTAAGACTGTTACGTCTACTATCCTTCAGAACTTAGCTCCTGATGATACTACTATTGGTACTACTGCTAAGACTACTGGTACTGCTGTTGGTACTGCTGCTAAAAATGCATTTACTGCTGATGGTTCTACTGTTGCCTCTAAAGCATTGACTGGTACTGGTTACGCTTTAACTAGCCCATTATCAAATGCTAATCAAGCTGCGTTATTAGCTGCTAAGACTGGTGCTACTGTTAACTTGACTGTAACTAAGAATAACACGGTTACGACTCCATTATTCTTCAAGACTGCTAACAGTACTTCAACCTCTTCAGATTCTGAAACTTTGAGTCAATACACTACTGGGACTGCTAATGCAACTACTGTTGTGCTTCCTTCATTGAGTGCTGGTTTCAAGGGTATTGATGGTGCTAACTTCACCGGTGCTACTTTGGAAGCATTTGCTAAGGCAAATGGTCTTACTACCCTTTACACCCCTACTTACACTACTAGTGTTAATGGTAAGGATGTAAACACTTACGTTAAGTACACTTTGGCAAACGGCCAAGATGGCGTTTACGGTGCAAAGAGTGCTGCTACGTTGGTATACACTGCCAATGTTGTAACTGGTTCTACTTCACCTGCTGATGCATCTACTTCATCTTCTTCAAGTGATGGGAGTATCATCGGTTCTGTATCAACATCATCATCTTCATCATCATCTTCATCATCAGCTACTAGCGATGCTAATGCTGCTAGTGGTCAAACTGGAAGTTCAGAAGTTAAGTAATTTGAATTTTCTAATTGATTTGTAATAAAAAGGCGGCTCGTACGAGTCGCCTTTTTATTTACCGATTTATCTAAAAACTGAGAGGATTATTATCTTTTAGTTTAATAATTTGCAGCTCGAGGGGGACTTCCTTTGAAAAATAGTAAAATGTCTCACCATCTAATGTCACGTCGAATGATTCTGGCTCTTTCTTTTTCTATACCGATCGTTATTATGTCAGTCTATTTTGCATATCGACATATGGAACCATTTGGCTCTAATAGTTTATTAACTGTTGATTTGGGTCAACAGTATGTTGACTTCTTTTCATATTTTAGAAGGGCAATACTGCGCGATCCTAGTAGTATCTTTTTTTCCTTTTCAAATGGACTAGGAGGAGAGATGCTTGGAACTTGGGCGTACTATTTGTTAAGTCCGTTGAATTGGATTTTATTATTTTTTTCCGGAACGACATTAACTACAGGCATTTATTTTTTGACAGTGATTAAGTATGGATTAGGTGGTTTAGCGTTCTCATGGTTGCTAATTAAAGCTACAAAACAATCTGGATTAAACGCTGTCGCTTTTTCAACTATGTATGCTTTAATGGGGTGGTTCATAGCTAATCAGTTGAATATTATTTGGATGGATACAATTTATTTATTGCCTTTAGTTTTCTATGGATTGTATAGCATGTTACGTACAGGTAAGTGGCGTACATATGTAATTTGGTTAACGATTGCGCTTGTTGTGAATTATTACATGGCATTTATGATCTGTCTATTTATGGTATTGCAATTTATAGTTATTTCTGTTGATCAATATACCAATCGTCATGATCTTTTTTATAAAGTGAAACTCTTTTTAAAGACATCTATAGTATCAGCTCTTTTAGCCGCGTTTGTGCTATTGCCAACATGGTGGTCTCTATCCCAAAGTAAGGCACAATATACAGTGAAGTCAGTTCAATGGAAGTTTGAATATTTTCCGTTTAAAATGATTTCTAAGCTTTTTTCAGGAACTTTTACTTTTGCTCAAATGGAGAATGGGATGCCCAATCTTTTCATTGGTGCAATTGCATTGTTAGGGGCTTTGTTCTATTTCTTTGATAACCGCGTGAAAATTCGAACAAGGATAACAGCGGGATTTATAACATTTTTCTTGGCGCTTTCAATGTGCTATCAACCACTAGACTTATTGTGGCATGCGGGTCAATTTCCGGTATGGTACCCATATCGATTTTCATTTGTAGTTGGATTTTGGTTGATATGGCTTGCTTCACAGACGATAACGAAAGACTTTGAACCATCTTGGAAAGCGACATTACTAATTTTCTTAATTGTGTCTATTGGAATAGTTTATATAGGTTTGACCATAAAAGACTTTAAGTATTTGCAAATGTATCAAATTATTCTGGGGATCGTATTTTTGGTTTTAGCGTTCATTTTGATTTTATCACCCATTAAACATAAAGGTATTTATCCGGTCCTATTTTTGATAGTTGCGATTACGGATGTTTCCACGAATATGGTTATTTCACTTGATAACATAAACTATACTCCGCAAAGCGAATATAGCATGTATACCAATAGACTTCAGGTCTTAGTCAATAAAGTACAGAGACAAGATAAAGGTTTTTATCGTATTGGGAAAACTTTTTTGAGAACAAAAGGCGATGCATTTCAAACTGGATTTAATGGTGGTGGAGTGTTTACTTCAGTTTTACCTCAAAATATTCCAGCGTTTTATGGCCATATTGGGAGTGTGGATGGTGCAGGTTTTGTTGATTATACTAATGGTTCGCTACTAACCGATTCTTTGTTAAATATGAAGTACTTTTTCCATCAGAAAGTTATAAAATCGGGTGCGATTGATATTACCAATCCATTAAAAGCATCTGCCAATAAAGCAGACTTATCGGCTTATAGAATTATCGATCAAACTCAAAGCGTCGATATTTACAAAAATAGCTCGGCATTGCCTTTAGGCTATGTTGCTAACCGTCAAATTCTGAGTTTAAAAAACGGGTCACAAGATCCGACAAAATTTCAGGGGAACTGGTTGGCGGCTTTAACTGGGAATTCATTGAACAAACAAATTTTTTCTGTTCAGAACTTTAACAAAATAACGTTTGATAACGTTCAAAAGCAGTATAAAGTTACAGAGGCTGTGTTTAAAAAGGTAGATAATAGCAAGCCAGCATCATTTAGTTTGTATTTTAAACCTAAAACAAATGATTCTTATTATCTTACTTTAGGTGCCCAACTTAATGAGAAGACAGTATCTTTCCTTTTGAATGATAAACCATTGGCACAAAGTAATCCTTATCGTCATACTGTTTTGGTCAGTGTGGCAAATCACGCTAAAGGAAAGCTGCAAAAGTTAACGGTAAATTTACCGCAACCTTCGATACACCTTCAAAACTTTACATTGTATAGTTTAAATAGCTCGGAGCTAAAGACAGCTGTAGATCAACTGAAATCGCAACCGTGGAAAATTAAGAAACATACCAATCGTTTCTTAATTGGAGATGTTAATTCAACGCAAGCGGATCAAGTTCTCAATACGTCAATACCTTATTCTCAGGGGTGGACTGCGAAAATTAACGGTAAAAAAGTTAAAACCTACAAAACCGTAGATATGTTTACAGCTGTTAAACTGCCCAAGGGACAAAGCACGGTTTCATTTTCGTACTGGCCGCCTTTGTTAAATATTGGTGTTTTAGTTAGCTCAGTGACACTTCTAGGCTTAGTTGGTTATAGGTGGATCAATTATAAAAAGAAAAGTTAAGATTCTTTGTCAACGGGTGTTGATGAGGGAATTCGGAGAGGTTTAATTCACTTGCGAATTGAGCCTCTTTTCTGTACCCTGATTTTGAATTACGAATTTACTTTGAAGCTTATTAGGTGGAAAATAAGCATTGGCAAGTTGAAGTAAAAAAATTATTCGAATATCAAACTAATACAATAAGCAGTATAATTACGAGTAATATAGATAATAGGTGAGTAATCTAATTTAGGAGGTACGTCATGTATTTATCAGAGCTAAATTTATATAACTTTAGAAGATTTTCTGGTTCATATAAAAATAAGCAACCGGGATTAGTTGTTCATTTTCATAAAGGATTGAATATCATCATTGGTGAGAACGACTCTGGTAAAACTGCCATCATTGACGCTATTCGATTGATGCTGGGAGATGTAAGTGACGACTTCCAACGCATTACGGACGATGATTTTCATGCTACTAAATCGGGATTAGATGAAAACACTTTTCAAATTGAAGGAATCTTCTGCGACTTAAGTGAACGTGAAGCAGGAATATTCTTAGATTGGCTATCTTTTGATAAAAAAGGAAACTATGAGCTGCGGATAAGCTTATCTGTTGAAAAGAAGAAGAATGATAATGATCAGGTTTACCTTGATCATAAGATTGTTGCTGGAGAATCGAGTTCGTCGATGCCGTTAAGTGCTAGTGCACGTTCCTTCTTAAAGGTTACCTATTTGAAGCCTCTACGCAATGCAAACGATGAATTGACACCGGGTTTTCGTTCCCATTTACCTAAGATGTTGATGGCACATTCAACGTTCAGTAAAGATAACCAAAGCAAAAGCGAACTAGAAAGAATAATGAAGAGTGCAAATTTAGAGATTGAAAATTTTTTTGATGGAGATGCTAACGTATCTGATCAATCCAGTCATGCGTCATTAAACACAGAGCTCTCCAAAGTGTTATCACAGCTGTATGATCAACAGGATCAGTCTAAGAGTAAGGTGAGTCTGAAGCTTCCAGAAGCAACACTTTCTCAAATCCTGAATCAGTTGAGCTTAAATCCAGATAGTAGAAATCTTGGGCTTGGAAACATGAATCTTCTCTTTATTGCGACTGAGCTTGCTCTGTTAGATGATCATTTAACCCATACCGTGTATGGTCCCAACCTGATGTTGGTGGAAGAACTAGAGGCACATTTGCATGTGCAGGCACAAATTCGGTTAATAAAGTATATCGAAAAGTATATAGAATCACATCAGTCAAAGGCAAGCATGCAATTTATCCTGACTTCCCATAGTGTTTCTCTTACGGCTTCTGTCGATCAAAAATTACTTATCTATTTACATGATGGACAGGCCTATCCCATGGGACCATCTTATACGATGTTGAAGGAAGAAGACTACAGATTTTTGAACCGCTTTCTTGATGCCACTAAAGCCAATTTGTTTTTTGCAAAGGGCTTAATTTTTGTTGAAGGATATGCAGAAAATATTTTACTGCCGGTATTGGCAGATTTGATAGGTTATTCATTACATGAAAATGGCATATCAATCGTAAATGTTGGTGGCCGCAGTTTTGATAACTATGTCAAACTATTTTCTAGAAAAAATGGATCAATTCCAATTAATTTGCCAATCTCGATAGTAAGAGATTCTGATGTTAGGCCATACACTTACCGTATTAATCAGAATAATATTGATGGAATTAGAGAGTTGCTTACTTCTAACGATTTTAATAAGAATCGTATGGGGAATACCTACTCTACCTTCAATCAGCTTCAAAAGAGCCTTAAACTAAAATTTTCGAATGAAAACTTTAGCAAAATCTCACAAATAGCATACCAGCTTTTAGACGGAGACGAATTAGCTACTTCTCAAGGAAAAAAAGCGGAAAAACTTGAGAATGCTTACCATGATTTGAATGTTAAGCAACAAGTGTTCGTTTCCCCTGCTTGGACTCTAGAGTATTCGCTTTTAAAAAGTCCATTGGGGGATTTATTGCTACAATCAATTGCAGATGCAAAATTTAATCTTAAAGCAGATGCTGAAAATAAGAAGCGTGAGTTTATAGCTACGTCCCAGAGTGGTGATCTGATTCAAATATATAGTCAGTTTGAGCATAGTGATGTATCGAAAGCTGAGACTGCACAGTTTTTGGCTGAAAAATTGTATAATTTGGATGAAGAAAAAAGGAATAAGCTTAAAGTAGCGGTATTAGGCAATAGCTATTGTGCATATCTTGTCGACGCTATTAAATTTGCATGTGGTCGTGATGAAGATGATTGATAATTTAGAACAAGTAGAACGTGTTCTTTTACCACCAGGAAAACGGTTCTCTACTGAACAGACGCAGGTTATCGGCGCGGATGGGAACATAGATATTGTAGCTGGCCCAGGATCGGGGAAAACGACGGTTCTGGCAGCCAAACTAATTATGTTTTTATCGAAGCAACGACGAGGTGATAAAGGTATATGCTGCATCACTCACACCAACGTTGCCGTAGCTGAAATAAAGAAACGAATTGAGCAATCTGGCCTAGGGAATGTTGAGTACCCAAATTTTGTTGGGACTATTCAAAGATTTTTCGATCACTTCTTTGGGAGTAAGGCATTTGGGCTTTTATTTCCTCAAAAAGCATTACGGATACTGGACGGAGATCAGTATACTAATGTTTATGCTGAAAATTTTCTTCAACTGGCTCCTTCATGGTGGAAGAATAATGATTATGATGCGCCAGACTACAGGAGGCGAGAAGCGCGACTAGTAATTTCCGAAGATAAGAAGGCGTATTTTGTAAATAATGAGCATAAGAACTATGGACCAATTATTAATGAAGCCCTTGGAGCTTTGCTTAGTCGTGGAATTGTTAATAGTGAACAAATGACGGAGTTAGCTCGATGGTATATTTCTTTACACGGTAATTATCTGTCAACGGCAATGAGTGAACGGTTTGATTATTTATTATTAGATGAGGCTCAAGATACTAATGATATTCAATACAAAATTCTTATGGAGCTAACGAAAGGTAAGAATATACACTTTCAGAGATTTGGAGATCCATATCAAGCTCTATACACTATTTATGGGAGCGAGAGTGAGGATGCATGGAATCCTTTTACTGAAGAACAAGATAACATTGCTCAGATTAAAGAGATTTCTACGACCGCACGTTTTGGACCAGGTATTGCTGGTCTTGTTCGGGATGTTTGTTATGAGAAGTATCCTACTTTCCATTCAGATATTTCTCAGAAAACTTTTAATAATCGTTTTATTATTTTTGAAAGTGGAGATGACTTAAGAGAAAAATATCAACGACTTTTGAGACAATGTGAATCGGAGAATGATAGTTTCTTAAAATGTCCCAAGAAAGATAAAATTGTGGCGCCAATGTATAAAGATCTGGAAAAGTGGTTTAACGCTTATAAAAAGCCAACACATTCTCCCATAATCCACGTCCAGCCAGCTACAGATTTATTTTATTCTGTGTTACGCAAATTGGCATATGCTAATCGACGAACTATATCTGAGGAACATATGATTTTACAAGAGAATATGGAACTTGCTGAGTCAGTGGCCAAGAGTGTTAAGTGTTTATTTTCCAAAGATGAAACGCAAACAACATTGGAAGGGCTAATACATCCACTTTTGGAGAATGATGCTTGGATGACGAGTGCAGATGTAAGCAATGATTTGATTAAGGAAACTATGCATGTTGATGAATCTAATATGGAACTTTCTAATAGTATGGAATCAGAGATTATCTTGTCAACAATTCATGGGGTTAAAGGGGAAACACATCGTTCGACTCTTCTGCTAGTAGATTCGGAGGTTTACGGAGGAGAAAAAATTCATGAAAATTTTTTCTTCAAAGATCTTTTCCCATTTTTAATCGGAGAACGCAAGGTGTATGATACCGATCCTCATTCGAAACGTATTAAAGCCTGTTTAAAGTATGCATATGTGGCACTTAGTCGACCTGTTTTTTTGGCGGGAGTGGCTATTCCGAAGGGAAGTGTTACGTCGACTCAAAGAGAAAAGATGGTATCTTATGGGTGGAAAGAAGTAAAGTGATTTTTTGAGGGACGATGATAATTCTAGTGAATGATAACTGATAAATGCTGTGTGATGAAACAATCTGATCAGTTAGATTGGATCGCCTATGGAAAAAATATCTAAGGTCTGTCCCCAAAACATTTCAATAGAGGCATGATAGTGCAGATATACGTGGTAGCCAGAAAGCTGGTAGCTAGCTTATCGTAGCGGATGGCCAAGTGTCTAAACAAGGAGTTATCGATGATCAAGGCTTGGTTTCGTCTGGCTTCAGAGAAACGTTGAATATATTTAATCAGATGAATCACTAAAAGGACCACCAGACGTTGCCAGTTGGTTTGAGAATCATTCAAGCAATTGCGAGCGGGTCCGCGTGGAAGATTTAACAGAAATCGCGCGAAAAAGGGAATAGCATAAAAAATTGTTTATAATAGCCACTCAAACAGTACTGAATAGCCACTCAAACAGTACTGACACTGAGATTACCTTAGCTTTGAGAACATTATCATGTTGCAGAATAACAGGCAAGTGTATCAATTTACCAAAATGTTTAAAATAATAGTGAAAATCAGTGATGGAATTAGGTATATTAGACATGAGCATGGATTCTCTTTATATATTGGTTTTAGACGATTCAATTAAACTCCTGGAGTAATCCATGCCTTTTATTTAACCTTTTTAACTTCTAACCTTTGGGTGGTTTAGCTAAAATTTCGGTAAAGCTCGTAAGTTCAGGCTACTTTCTCACCGTTTCCTGGTATACTGAAAAGTGTTGTGAAGCTTTCAACAACAAATTTGTTTCATCGGAGGAGAACAAAAGATGCAAAAAAGTTTGAAGAACTCACTGTACTTAGGTTTAGCAGTGTTGAGCTTAGGGGCCGTTGCTACGGTTAACACCACGGCAAGTGCCGCATCCAAGGCCAAGGTAATGTCTGACGTTACTTTAAAGACGCCAGCAGAATCACGGAATGTTGAAGCAACGGGGACGAATGCTTTATACAGCAAGCCAGGGACTGTTAAGGGTGCCAAGCGCGTGGCTTCTAAGTCAACGATGAAGAAGATGGCGAACTCCAAGAAGTCCGCTGATTACTTCCGTGCTTACCGTGTAGCCAAGACCAACAAGGGCCTGGTTTACTACAAGGTTGTTTCTATGAACGGTAAGTACCGTGGCTACATCTACGGTGGTCGGAGCACGAAGAACTTTGCAAAGGGGATCCAATCCGCTGACACGACGCAAAAAGCAACGATGCCAACGAAGACGACCGGTTACCACTTGGCTAACGCTAAGAAGAACGGTCTCTGGACGGCACCTAAGAACACCCAATACAAGGCTAAGAGTGTTAGTCTGTACGGTGCTGGCTCTAAGGACACCTTTACGGTATCTAACGCCGAAACTAAGACGCGTGAAGGTAGCTTGTACTACTATGTAACCGATGACCAAGACAACTCAATTGCCGGCTGGATTTATGCAGGTAAGGGCTACAATGCTTCTGCTACGACCCAAAGTCTGGGTGGTTTGGCAATGAAGGCTACTGATGCTAAGGCTACGGTTGACAACAGTGTGACGATCAACTACGTGGGTGCTAATGGGAACTCTGTTGGGACTTCTACGTTTGTGACGGCTGCTAAGAACACGAAGCAAAATGACAAGGTTGGTGCTGCAACTAACGCGGCTGGTGACACGCTGGCTAAGTTCGTTAACGATAGTGCTAACACGCCAGCAGGTTACAAGCTGGACACACCAGCAACGGATGCTAGCGTTTCTTCAGCTGTTTACGGTGGTACTGTGACGGTTAGTGTTTACAAGTCTGCTACGTCTACGATTGCTTTCTACGCGCCATCAACTGATGGTTTGACGGCGGGAACACAGTTGAATGTTAATGATTTCTCTAATGGGAAGCCAGCATTAAGCACAGATAAAGTTGCGAAGTTAACTGGTCCGGCTGACACGCCATTCGCAACTTCAATTATTGATCACTTCTTTAGCCCAATTAATTCTAAGCTGTTGAAGGCTACTTCTGATATGACGTTTACGAATACGGGTGACAATGCTAAGCCTACGACGATTAAGAAAGGTGATAGTTACTACATTACCTACACTTACAATGCAGCTAAGACTGCAACAGCCAATGCTAATATTAAGTATGGCGATACTATTCGTGCCGTCTTTGACCAACAAGTGACTGTAAACAACACAGTGCCTAGTGATACTAGCAACGGGACGACTAACTACTAGAATCTTAGTTAATTTATAGATGTTTTGGAGGGCCTCGGATCTTTGATCTGGGGTCCTTTTTGTCAAAAAAGCATTTAGATGCCGACGAGATTTGTCGGAACCTAAATGCTGAATTTTAATAAACCGTTGCGGGTTTAACTGTAACTGTTTTACGTACATGCGTCTTGTGATGACTGTATACCAAGGCCGTCTTGGAGCTACTTGGTACGTTCGTGTATTGTAACAAAACCTTTTGCTTCTTGCCGTTGAACTTCATGGTTTTAACTTTATAGTTGGTTGCGGATAAGTATCTAGCCGTTACAAATGATGTCCAACCGTTCTTCATCTGAAATAGGCGGAAGCCCTTTTCATAGTTACCTTTGAACTTAAAGACCTGAGTCTGTTTGAAGCCCTTATGTAAGTAAGGAACACCATAGTACTCAAGTTTACCAACGTTATCGGCAGAGAACTGATAGGCCGATTTTGAAATCTTAACGTGTTGATATTTTTTAGCAGTCTTATTATACGCGTACCAGTTACCTGTCAATGCGCTGGGAACCTTATGAATCTTGGTTAAAGTTGAAGCTGACGCGGATGTACCGGTTGAGACCGTGACACCGCCGATACCCAAGCCAGCCAACAGGGCGGCAGACAAGATAAGCTTTTTCTTAGTCTTCATGGCGAATAACCTCTTTCAGTTTAGTTAAGATACAGCTTAATTTTATACTTGAACAGTTAATTTATCAATATAAAGAACATTTATGATGGGGAGTAGACGGATCAGATGGTCTATGCGAAGGCCAATGATTATTCTAGTGGGAGGATAACAGTAGTTTTCAGTTTGCCTGTTTTCTAATTACCCAACTTTAGTTTCGACTTGCGCGAAAATACAGATCTAATTCATAACATCTTTCCCAACTTAAAGGTGGTAAACTAGGCCATAGTACTTAATGATTTGTGGGTTTAATACTTAGAACGGAGGAGTATTTATGCGGAATACAATGTTAAAGATGGCAGTTGGAGCGGTCAGTCTCAGCTTGGGGCTAGTTGCCTTACCGCAAATCGCCCAAGCCAGCAAAACGGTGACGACAGTTCCTACAGCATTACGCGGAACGTGGTATCAACGTGAGAGCGGTTGGACGTATAAGTATGTATTTAATAAAAAATCGGTGAAGATGACGTCTACCTTCAAAGGAAAATCCATGGGGACCATCAAGACTAAGTTGACGAAAAACTTGAAGTATACAACACAACCTAAAACGGTGTTATTACAGAAGCAAGGCCATGGCTGGTATGGAATGAGTCTTAATAATGCTAATGGTATTACCGAAATGAAGCGTGCAACTTATAAGATTAAGGGGAAAAAGTATCAGTCACTTTACTTACAGAGTATGAGTGGAGCTAGTATGACGCCAAAGAAGATGAAAGTGGGGGTCGCTTTCCACAAGAACTTTAATCACGTCTACACGCGAAGTGTTTCAACCAAGGGAATGTTGAAGTAATAACATCACTACCATGATAGTAATATCAGGCGCAAAAGGGATGCTCTCATCACGAGGGCATCCCTTTACATTACCGTATTATTTAACTTTCACCACATGATTCCTAACCACCCATGCCTGATGACCGGCACGATCCTTGATTTGGTAATGATAGCTGATCTTGCCCTTGGACTTAACCTTGGCAAGTTTGATCAGTTTCCATTTCTTCACGGATTTTTTAGGGGCATGGCCCTTTAACTTTTGTAGGTAGGCGTCTTTGAATAGCTTCTTATTCGCCTTTACACGATAAGTGAACTTCGTATTGAGTTTCTTGGTTGAAATAATCTTAGTCTTGGGCTGCTTCTTGTGAGGCTTAGCCGGTTTAGACGGCTTAGTTGGTTTACTTGGTTTTTCGGGTTGACTAGGTTGTGTAGGTTCAGGAGTTGGTGCCGGCGTCGGGGTGCTTGGAACGACAGGAGCAGCCGGCTTGCTAGGGGCTGGGTACGGCGTCTGAGCATCGTCCGCGGACACCAGATATTGTGACCGCAATTGGGCTTGCTGTGCCGGTGTGAATTGCAAGAGATCCGTGATGTACTTGTCCATAGAACCATAGCGGGCCAGAATCTCACGGTAATATTCCATAATCCAAGCCCGTTCAACGCGACGGCCCGTTTGGTTGGACTGCATGTAGTCGTTAATAATGGTCTTTCGATCCATCCCCAAGATCGTCATAATCAGGACGGTGCCGATCCCAGTCCGATCCTTACCGGAGCTACAGTGATAGAGGGTAGCGTTGGGATTAGTCAGCAGCATGTTCAAAAATTGATGATAACCCGTCACAGCGTGGTAGCCGAATTCCAGCTGCCAGTTGTAGAACTCACCATCGCCCTTACCGTTGGTGTCGGCGAGGCTTCCCAGAACCGAAATGGACGTTAACGATGCGCCAGGGATGGCTTTGTCGGGTTGCTTGGCTTGTTGCCCAGGCGTCCGGAGATCAATGATGGAGGTGACGTGATGGTCCTTGGACAACGTTGTCGCGTCACTAGCAGTCAGTGTGCTTAAATTATCAGAACGGAAAATCCGGTTTGGACGAATTTTCCACTTACCATCGGACGTTTTGTACCCGCCAATATCCCGGGTGTTCTTGGTACCTGAAAGAGGAATCAGCGTGTCTTTGACGTCGCCATACTGCGCGACTTGGTCGGCTAAGTATGCGGGATATTCTGGCGAACCAGGTTTGGGCTGGGTAACGGTCGGGGCCGCAGTCTGCGTCGTTGGGGTAGTCTCTGGTGTGGTAGCGGTCGTTGCGGCTAGGGCGCTGGATGTTCCCAGGCCACTTAAAGACAGGGCCACCCAGGCGAGACTTAGTGATTTGACGATCGTTGCGCGTTGCATATGATTCCTCCTGTGTTGTTTTTACTTGATGACAAGAACAGAGTATAGCAGGGGAATGTTACAATATTGTAGATTTTATGTATAAACACGGTAAAAGTTTGTGAAAAGATGAATTAGTTGTTGGGGTTAGATATTAGAACTTTTATAACTCGGCAGGGTGAAATGGTCGTTCACGTTATCAGCGTTTGGTGGCTTTTTTTAGGGAGCAATGTGTTTTCAGTTAACCTGATAGTCCTGAGGGCGTGCGATCGGGCACGGCTTATCTGTGCCCATTAGCTATAACTTTATTTGTAAGCCAACATCCACCACTAAACCGGCCAAATTCGGTATAGTAATGAAGACGTTGAAAATACGATCTGGTTTTCAGAACCTCACTGAATGGATGTAAACAGTCAGTGACTTGGTTTTCGGAAGGGGAGTCGGCGACATGGTTAAAGTGGTTGCAAAGGTGAGTCACCCGGATATTACGGGGGCGCCCGTCGAATTTAAAGTGATTGAAGTAGAAGAACGGCTCACGATTTTTAGTGAGCCCATTGCCAACACGCATCGTTACTGGGTGCCAGCTGCCGCTGATGTTGACGATGAAGAGGAGTACCTGGAACCGGTGGATGATCCCGATTACAATTTCCGGACGGATTTTGCCATTTACCGGCGGAAATACAATTTTTTCCAGCCCGAAGAGATTCGCTCTGCCCGGCAGCATCTCGGCCTGTCACAAGCCGAGACCGCGGTCGTTCTGGGCGTGGACGAGAGCCTACTGGCCGACATCGAAGCCAACATGGCCCTGCAACCCTACGACCAGGAGGTCAAGCTCCGTTGGTTGCTGTCTCCCATCGCGCTACAGGACTTTGCCCGCAGTCATCAAGAGATTCTTCGCGAACGGTGCCGTCAGGCTGAGATGGACGCTGAGGGCCTACTCACGAAGCTGGCAAACTATGAGGGCCGGCCCCATCTTTAGGCAAAATTACATAAGGCTAGTGAGAACTCATCGATTGTCTTGACCCGCAATCGGTGAGTTCTTGCTGTCTATTAGTGGGGACACTTTTAATTAAATTATCAGTAATTAGTTAAATAGTTTGGTATACTGGAAAACGTTAACCTATTACTTTAACCCTTAGAGGAGATCACATAACTATGAAATCAAGTTTAGCAAAATCACTGTATCTTGGTTTAGCTGTCTTGAGCTTAGGTGCCGTTGCCACGGTAGCCACCACCGCTCAAGCCGCTAGCAAGGCCAAGATTGTTTCCAGTAAGACCTTAACGACCGACGGGACCAAGCGTAACGTTCAACCAACCGGGAAGAACGCCCTGTACACCAAGCCAGGAACGGTTAAGGGTGCCAAGAAGGTAGCTTCAACCGCCACGATGAAGAAGCTGGCTTCCTCCAAGAAGTCCGCCGATTACTTCCGTGCCTACAACCAACAAATCACGAACAAGGGAACGGTCTACTACAAGGTTGTTTCCATGGATGGCAAGTACCGCGGTTACGTCTACGGCGGTAAGAAGGCCGGCACCTTTGCTGGTGGGATCAAGAAGGCTTCTACCATGAAGTCCGTCACCAAGCCTGCCAACAAGACCGTTTACTTCGCGAAGCCCGGCAAGTCTAACGTGACATGGAGTGCGCCTAAGAACACGCAATACAAGGCCACGAAGGCTGTTAAGGATACGACGAGTTACGCCAACGACACTCTAACCATCACGTCTGCCGCTAAGAAGACGCGTGAAGGTTCCCTCTACTACTACGTGACCGACAGCGCCAATCCTGCCGTTAATGGCTGGATCTACGCCAAAGCCGTGACGACTACGAAGCCAGCCGCTGACACGTTTAACGACAAGACTGACGTCAAGGTCAACTTCAACACCTCTACTGGTAAGACGGTCGCTACGTCAACGCTGACGGGCTTAGTAGACGCTGCTGGCAAGACGCCAACCGCTACTGGCACCGCCGTTGGGAGCAGTGCCACTTCCCAAGCCACTAATGACTGGGGCAAGGCTGTTCTGGCAGGGACTGGGTACAAGTACTCCCGTTCCGACTCCGTTAACCTGACGGCGCTTAACAACGCCAAGACCGGTGACACGATTACGTTAAGCGTGGCGCAAAACGACGCGAAGTCAACCAAGATTAACTTCTTTGCGACGACCGGTAACGGCGACTTATCTCAAGCCGCAACGGCCTTAACGGCTTACGCCACGGGGAGCAAGGCTGCCAGTGATACGGTAGTCTTCCCCGCCGCATCCGACTTCTCCGGTGTTGAAGGCATGACCTTCGCTGCTAGCGATGTGACCACTTACCTGAACGGGGCGAACTTAGGCACGTTATACACGCCTAACTACACCAAGGGGACTGGCACAACGCAATACTTCACGACTTACAAGTTGAGCAGCACGTTGAGCGGGACTTACGGTTCAACGACCAAGGCCTTCTACGTAGGGACTGAAAGTCAAGGTACCTCACCAGCTACGACGGCGACCGCTACCACCACGACTTATTTCGCCAACGCGATTGCTAAGTAACCCATTTCTCTAGAGTCAAAAACAAGGACCGCCCAATCTGGGTGGTCCTTTTGTTAACTTCAAAAATTATCGGCCACCGCCCGCAGTTGCCGTTCAACCGCCACTGCTAAGTCGGGCGCTTCCAAAAATGGGCGCAGATCAGTCACCTGCAGTTGCGCCGCTACCGCCGCCACAATTTCTTCGGGTACCGGGATCTGGGCCGCTTCCATCTGCCAATAGGCCATGGGCGAGACACCATAGATAAGGCTTGCCGTGTGGATGGGGCAGTCACTGGTCTCCAAACGCATGCAGCGCAGAATGTCGGCGTAGCTGTTCCGATCACGGGGATCAGTGGGCTTAATGACGCCGTGTTTCGCGGCAAATTCAGCGCTGTTCGGCCAGTCCATCTCTTGGTGATGGTTGGCCGCCAGTTGCAGATCGTCGGAGATAGTTAGTTCAAATAACGCCGTGGTGAGGTCCTCCGCTCGTTGCAAGTCGGCCACCTGTTGCGCATTTAAACCGTAACATTGGAAAATCAAGGCCAACAGGTCGGGATTGGGGTGGGCGATGTGGCTGTGCTCCAGCTCGCTTAGGTACCACCCCGGGATATCCAAATTTTTCAAGACCTCCTCATAGCTCGCCCCATCAGCTAAAATAAGTCGTGCTTTGGTGAGCACGGCACTTAAGGAATGACGTTGCTTGACCATCACCCATCACCTCACTTTTACCTAGATTATAGCAATTTCCGCGCGTCTTTACATGAAATCTCCATGAAAATCCAGGCTAAAATTATGAGAAAAATCGAATTTAAACCGTATAATTTAAATTATAGTTCGTGTATTTTGGGGCGAATGATTGTGGCCAAACACCATTGATAATGGGAAGATGTTTATATTTTGTCTGATAAATTATTTTTAAAATTCAATGTTTATTTCTTGCTATAATTCGGTTTTTGTGGGAATCTATAGCTGAGCCACAGGAAGACCGTGGTCATCAGTCAGACACGTTAATTTTCGTTAGAAGGGAACTAGTAAATGGCTAATTTGTTGAATGGACTAGCGCACGACGTCCGACAAGAGATTGAGAAAACGGGCGTCATCGATTTTACCCATCTGAAACCAGAGGATATTGCCCGCGCCGTCCCACGGGGAGAGATTGATGTGGATTGGCAGTCGCTCTTGTTTGTAAAGAACAACCGCCCGGCCGATACCATCGTTTTAACTGAAAACGACGGCTTCTTTCGAACCCCCTTGGCACCAAGAGAATTAGTCAATATGGCAGTTGATTCCACGGATAAAACGTGGCACGACTATCACACGAACGTGGCACTATTGAATCTCAGCGGCCCGACGCCGATTGTCAGTGGCAACCTGCAATTGTTGGTTACCGAACAGCCGAAACGCAAGAATCAGACCAGTTGGGTGGGAATTCAGGCAGTCGAACGTGTCAACGCGGTTTCTGAGAAGAGAGTCCGCGTGCAACTGAAGGATGGGATGGAGATGATATTTCGGGATACGGATACCCGGTTGCGCAAGAAGATCAAAGAGGCGAGCGCGATTAAGCGTCATCTGATCAAGGAACATCAAGAGTCTCTCCGTCACTTTGCGCCCGACGATTACCAGAACGCCACCAAAGATAGTTTTGATGGACGAGCATTTCGCCTAGAACGGGTTGTGATTATCGTCTCAGCCTGCATGACTGTATGCAATCATCCCAAGAGTCGTGAGACCATTCGCCGGGTGGTCTGCAGTGTGTTGCGCGGCAACCGCGAGATCTTTCACTTGGAGGATGAGCAGTACTAGACCGTGATGACCGATGTTGCAACGTTCTTAAGCTCTCCGTATTAAGAAATTAATAGCAAATTTGGCTAAGATGTGATTTGTTTATAATGTAGTCTGTTATCTGTGGTAGGATGTTTAGGGGAGGTAACTTTTAGGGCTTATGGTTTTACCCACTGAGTTACCACTACGCGATGACTATGTTAAAGACGGACCGACGAGATCAGACTGTCGGTGGTCACGAGGAGGAAGAGTAACATGATGGAAGCCAATAAATTAGCCGTGGACGTCCAACGGATTCATCAGCTGAATTCGTTGCTGCGTCCCTTTATCAAACGGCCAAGCAGCGGGGATGCAATTACGTTTGAACAGTATCGAATCTTACACGAACTCGCCCTAGAGAAAGTCAGCACCAGTGAACTGGCCCGGCGGCTCAATGTGGGCCAGTCCATGATTTCGATTCAGATTAGCCGGCTGCTCAACAACGGCTACATTGATGACGAAACGTTAGCGACAGACCGTCGTTATCACGTTTTTGAAATCACACCGCGTGGCCGACGCATTGAGGAACACGTCAGCGACGTTCTCAACGAGGAGCTACCGGAGTTGATCCAGCAGCTGACCGAGATCGTCAATGCCCATTAACCGAGACTAACCAAGAAGATGCGGGACAACTTGCATCTTCTTTTTCGTAGCGGCACCCAGGTATAGTCCGACCGCTGGTTTTAAGCTGGGCAAAATGTGCCCACAATAAAAGCCGATCCCTATTGCGGACCGGCCAATCTTTAATTATTCTGCTGCTTCCAGCGGTTCGTCGTCTGGTTCCGCCATTGGCTTGCCAGCGGCGTCCACCAGTTGGAGCTCACTGAGCCGAATGACCACTAAGTCACCGAAAGAGTCAATTTTATCTGTTTCCTTCTTGGCGAGTTGTTCAGGTTCAACCTTCACCAGTGCGGAGTGTTCGTAGATCTTGGTAATCGTCCCGTAGAATGAATTTGAGAAAAGTTCTGTCTTTTCACAATAGACCCGGTTTTCTTCATGCAATGCCATGAGCAATCGTCCCCCATAAAAGTAATTTATAACAGATTAAAGGTCGAGTGCCCAAAAGTCAAGCGAATTCCACAAAAAACGTTAAATTGGTCAAATAATTTCACCCATAACTTAATAAGTGAACAACTTAACGAAGTTTATAGTCGCCGGAGACGATCAATGCGAGACTGCGTCGTGAAGTTTTGCAGGGACTCCGTCTGCTGGGCCAATTTAGTGGCAAATTCCGTGAGAAAATTGAGTTCCAGGTCGGTTAGGGGCCGTTGTTCCTGAGCGGCCGTGAGCAGTTCGTCGACCGCGCCGGTCAGCTGGGCATTGGCCGCCAACAGCTGCTTGAAGGCTGGTGTGCCGGAGAGTCCGGTGAGACCGGTGGTTTTGATCTGAACGGGCCGCGTCGTTGGCTTGGCAGTCGTCGTGCTCGTGGCCGCCGCACGCTGGGCCTGCCGTTGCACCTTGGCCGGAGCCGGCATGTCGGCATCGAAATAGTAATAGACCTCCCGGGGTTTCACGGCGGCCTTCTTGATCCGTGGATCAATGGATGGCGCTGCTGAGACCGCGCCCATCACGACGGATTGCACGTAGCCCAATTTGCCCAACATGGCGCGGAGCTTGACGGCCCGGATACCCCGAATGCCGGGGAACTTGTCTTCAGAAACGACCTCTGAGGTCTGGTCGTCTTGTAACCATGAAATAATTTGTTGCCGAATCTTTGCCGCTTGACTGTTCTTTGTATTTGCCATTGTGGGCCTCCATCGAAGTTACGTAATTACTAGTCATTTAATAATTAAGGTGGCCGGCTGATCCCTGCTATCAGCGGTGATGCGCTTCGTACACGGCCCGGCGACCAATAATTAATTACTTTATTACTAATATTGAAGCATGTTTCCCCCGTCACTGGCAAGGGGATGGCTTAAGTTTTCGCAAATATTGCCGGCTGGCCGGCCGTGACTAATCTTTTTAGAGCAAGTATGGTACAATCTAAGTACATAGAGGAACTATCCTGGTGAAGCTGGACTCTTTGTGGTTTGGCAAGGCTGACATCACTGTGCGCACGTAGGTTAATCATTGGTTGATGAGCCGTGATTGTCGACAGCCGCGGCACGTTTCCCAATCTTGATTGGCTACGGGCCGATAACGGAAGGGGAGCGTCGTTGCGACCCTTCCTTTGTTTTTGTGCCGAGATTAGGGTAGTTTCAATCAATTTAGGAGTGAACAATTTTGCACATTTTTAGAGATGAAAACGGGATTCGTCTGGTCGTTTCTCACCAGCTCGGACATTACGCCGTCCATTTTGCGGAATACGCCCCCGAACAAGAATTCGTGAACTATGGCTTGAGCAAGGACCGGCATGGCCGTTATCATCTGACCATTGAGAAGACGAACCTGACCGAACTTGACCAACCTGTCTTTGCGAAGGAATTGGTCTTCGGTGACCTCGGCGACAGTCTCACGCCAATCGAAGGCGTTACGTTAATGTTGATTTAAATTTCAAAGAGCACCTCAGTCGTTGCGGCTGAGGTGCTTTTTATTTGGGTCGGTTAAACCGAGCCACCTAACGGAACACATTGCCTGTAGTCACTATCTATCAAGTGAGATCGTTTAGCATATAGCCCAAATTTGGCTCGCTCGCAGCTACATTGGGGAGCGACTTTCTACTTCATAAATCGGTGTATTTCTAACCTAACTTCAAAATCAAGCACTACCGTAACCGAAGGCGGCTAATGATGGAGGCAGCTGTGTCGACGCTGTTGACCGAGGTTCCTCACTCGGTTTACAGCGTGGGACGTGTTTGGAGACTGACGGTTTTGGTCAGGCTTCAAACCGAGCCGGAGGACCGTTTCTCAGGGCGCAGGCGGTCCCCACAGCAGCCGGAATCGTTGGCGGACGAGGTGGCAGGAAACAGCCATAACGCTCATCAGCCTGTCATAGCACGCGATTGCGGCCATTTTATTGTCAATGGGTCAGAGAATTTATCACAGATCAACCCTTTTCGGTTGCTAAATGTAACTGCAAGTATTACAGTATAACCGTAGACAAAAACGAAAAGGGGACATAATGATGACAAACGTATTAGTACTGGGTGCCAATGGGAAAATTGCTAAGTTAGCAACTGCACAGCTCTTAGAGAATGATCAGAATCAGCTGACCTTATTTCTGCGAAACGCCAAGCGTCTAGCCGATGCCGCGAGTGATCGGGTGAAGGTCGTTGAAGGGGACGCCAGCAATGAGGCGGACCTAAAGGCAGCCATGACGGGCATCGACATCGTTTACGCCAACCTGGCGGGTCACAACATTGAGGCTGAAGCCAAAGCGGTAGTGGCTGCGATGACGGCGAGCCACGTGGACCGGTTGATCTGGATCTCCACGTTGGGCATTTACGATGAAGTGCCTGGTAACTACGGCAAGTGGAATCACCAGATGCTGGATGGCGGCTACTTGGAGACTTACGCCGCTGCGGCTAAGGTCATCGAAGATTCCGACATTAATTACACCTTGATTCGGCCGGCTTGGTTGGATAACAAGGATGAGATTGATTACGAAACCACCAAGAAGGGTGAAGCCTTCAAGGGAACCGAGGTTTCACGCAAGAGTATTGCCGCGGTTGTGGCTAAGCTAGTGGCCGACCCTAGCCAGGCTAACCGTGAATCACTGGGGGTTAACAAGCCCAACACGGATGGTGACAAGCCAGCGTGGTATTAATTTAGAAATGCGGGGGGCAGTGCCGGAGCAGGTACTGCCTTTTTACGCGATAATAACAAAATTAATTTTCCTACCATAAATGCCCCTGCGACAGCACTTGTTCACACCGACCCAAAATTGTGGGTTCAAAAAGTGTGCATTACAAGTAAATTCGCGGTATAACTATGTTGTGTGTTGCGCAAGGCGCCGCACGACCTGTGTGTTTTGTGTCATTTAATTTGGAATCAATTTACTAAGCTCATCTCTGTGAAACTTTTCCTCCAAACAAGAACCCATGGAATTTGCCTGGAATTGATTCATACGTTGCGATACCGTTAACGACCACGACTCGTTAGCGGTATTTTTTTGGCCCAAAAGCCGGTCTTATCGCGTTTGTGGCGGGTCAGACAAAATAAGTTGAGAAGTTTTATCAAAACTGTTGCAAACGCTTACAATCCGTGTTACTATTATGTCACGGAAAGGAATTAAGAGTTGTGATTGCACCACATGATCTAGTTGATACAATGCTTTAGGAAACTGATTTCCGTTTTGACGTAAGTCAGATTTTTACGAGTAGAGTAACCCGCAACACAGAAAGTATCAGACAACTCCGATAAACCTTCTAACGAACTCTGGTGGATTCAAGCAACAAGTAACAGGTTCAAGAATGATGAACAACTGAATATAGTGTCAGCTTAGCGCTTCACGTAAGCGTGTGTGTTTAGAGACGTGTAGACAGTGTTACAGGCGTTAACTAGAGCTCGGATGTTGCAGTAGCAGAGGTCATGCAAGGATTTTAAGTAAAATCGTTAAAGCGTGTTCTGTTAGGGTAATGAAGGAATTAAGCGTCACCGTTACAAACCAAAACGGTAGCCTGAAATAAAATATAGTATGATTGTACGGCTGCGACAGTTGGTTCGAAATATTAGTTATGAGGCGATTAAGTATTAAAATGATTACGAAACGGGAATTAAGTCACAACCTCCTTTCCGGAAGTTAGCGGACTTCAAGTTATCTCCATTCAACTTGAAGCCCGTTTTTGTGACTTCTAAGGTAAGTTGTTCGGATCAACCAAATGATTGCGGGCCTAAAAATAGTCCAGCCCGTAAAACAGTTTGACAGGTGAGCTTCCCAGTGGTACGGTATTTCATGTCAAGTGGTAGCGCTAACATTGTGGATTGGGGCGCCGAGTAAATCCTTTTATGCAATTTGGCACCAACCCCGCTAATCGCTGGCAGATAGCCGGATTGAGCCGCTCACTAACGGTGGTTAATGGCCGCAATGTTCGGAATTTGAGTTTCTCATTTTTCTTGCAATCACCCATTTACAGGGGCTCGCGGAAACGGTATATTATTACTAGACCGAAAAAACACCAGCTGGAATTTTGTTTCAGTGTTGACCTAAGGAGTGAGAAATGGTGGCATTTCATCGCATTTTCGTGATTGACTTTGCCGGTTTAGGTTTGGGGGAAGCCCCGGACGCAAACCGCTTCCAGTCTGTCGGGACTGACACGTTAGGTCATGTCGCGGTTAGTTGGTCGGGTAAACTAAATCTTCCAACATTACAGCGGTTGGGACTCGGAAATATTCGGGTTGACCATCCGATACTGGGAGTTGATCCCGTGGCCACGCCCATGGGGTTCTTCGGTCGCTTACACATGGCGGCCCAGGACAATCGACCGGCAACGGGTTTACGTGAGATGTGGGACTACAATGGTCGCACCCGCACGCAGAGCGTCCTGGCGACCTTGCCAGAAGCGGGTTATCCCGTGACGATCGCGGCACCGTTCCTGAGTTATTTACAAACACAGGATGCGGCCGAGAAGGTGCAACTGGGTAGTAACCAGGAAGCTTTCCGCGTGATCAACGAGCTGATTTATCGGCCCGCCTCGGGCATGGCGTTGGTGATGTTACCGGACTTCCAGTTCGCTGGTGAGCACGGCGATATCGAGGGCTTCGGTGAGGCGCTGATGCACACCGACGAGGCGCTTGGTCAGGTGATTCACGACATGGGGGTTAACGACCTGATGATTGTGACCGCCAGCCATGCGGTTGATCCCACGGCGACCGTGACGCCGACACGAGAGTATTTGCCGGTGCTGGCTTATTCAGCCTCGCGGCCCAGCACACATGCGTTGGGCATTCGGCGGACGCTAGCCGATGTCGGCGCAACCGTGCTGGAGAACTTCGGTTTAGCGAACCACGCTGCCGGACATAGCTTTTTAAATGAATTTACGCAATAAAAAACGTTTTGAACGAACCTTGAAGGGGGGTGAGGAAGCACCAGTATCAGGGGGTAATCGCTAGGTTGCAAAGGTCAACGTCGAGTAAGCAACGATACATCTATTATTTTGCAATTTCACCATTCGCTGAAAACGTTGAAATCTAGCTGTTACGAACTGATGTCGTTCGTTCGTAACAGAAGTTATGCGATACATAATTTCTGCAGCAACATCGTGTCAACTTTTGTATGGCAAACGTCCATACATCAAAGAATAATATCGGAAAGAGGTATTTTGACCAATGCTAGTCGCAGTCAATATTTTAGGGGTAATTGTTTACCTCGCCATCGCTTTCTTGTTCTCGAAGAATAAGAAGAAAATCAACTGGAAATCAACTGCTATTGTTCTGGTTCTTAACTTGGTTCTGGCTTGGTTCTTCACTAGTTTCTCCATCGGGCAAGACATCGTTAAGGGTGCTGCCGATGGATTCAACTGGTTAGTCCAAGTGGCTTACCAAGGGATCGTCTTCGCCTTACCTAACTGGGTTACCCCACAATTCGGCGGGACTGCCAAGTCAATGAACTTCATTACGAGTTCATTGCTGCCAATCTTGTTGGTTGTTCCAATGTTCGATATCCTGACTTACATCGGGGTATTGCCTTGGATCATCAAGTGGGTTGGTCGTGGCCTTTCCTTCATCACTGGACAACCTAAGTTCGAATCATTCTTCTCTGTTGAAATGATGTTCTTAGGTAACACTGAAGCCTTAGCCGTTTCTCAATTACAATTAAAGAGCATGCGTAAGGAACGTAACTTGACCCTTGCCATGATGTCAATGTCATGTATCACTGCTTCCATTCTGGGTGCATATACCCAAATGGTTCCTGGTCAATTCGTTTTGACGGCCGTTCCAATTAACATCTTGAACGCCATCATCGTGACGAACATGTTGAACCCTGTTGAAGTTGCCCCAGAAGAAGATACTATCGCCAAAATCGGTGGTTCAAACTCTGGTGCCGAAGCAGACGCTGTTGAAGATGACGGTAAGAAGGAACCATTCTTCTCATTCTTGGGTGACTCTATCCTGGGTGCCGGCCGTCTGATCTTGATCATCGCCGCAAACGTTATCGCCTTCGTTGCCTTAGCTGCATTGATCGACCGTTTGCTTGAACTCTTCAACCCATGGTTATCCTTGGAACACATCTTGGGGATCATCATGTTCCCATTTGCTTGGTTAATGGGTCTGAACGTGCACGATGCATTCGGCTTCGCCCAATACATGGGTACTAAGCTGGTGACGAATGAATTCGTTGTTATGGGTAAGATTGCTTCTACCATCAACACGAACGCCTTCTCACCTCACTACCGTGCCATCTTGACGGTCTTCCTGACTTCCTTTGCTAACTTCTCAACTACTGGGATGATCATTGGTTGTTTCAAGGGGATTGTCGACCGCGAAAACAACGAATTGATTTCTAAGAACGTTGGTTACATGTTACTTTCTGGGATCTTAGTTTCCCTGCTTTCTGCCGGGATCGTTGGTCTCTTCGTTTGGTAAGATTAAACCAATCGTTAGCTTAGATTGAAGTTTAAAAATTGATAGCCCAGGGCCGTTGGCTTTGGGCTATCTGTGTCAAATGCCCCCTTAATCAGTACAACAAGCACCGGTGACTTATCTCGGGTAATGGTGGCTGAGCGCCTTGCTCAAATGGTTTTACGAAGCCATTGGAGGTAACGTCGGTGAGTGAAGGACTGATGAGTGGTGGCGGTTGATTTTGAACTCTGAGGCAGTATTTTGAAGGTCAGTTTGGGTTCTAACCGAAGTTAGCCGTGAGGGTGGGCCAAATAGGCTCAGCCGTGGGAATTCACTTAGCGGTGGGTTATGCCGCTTAGAGAATTGGTGCCATTGAAACTCGATTCTCAGAGGTTCAATGGCAAGCCAGAAGACCGCACTGTGGCTTCTGGCGTCCGCCCACCGCGTTCCAGTCTATTTGGCCCACCCGGTAAGGCGACTACATCGGCATTTGTTACCCAACTGCCTTCACCACAAGTTTTAACAAAGATTATGTACAATGTAGCGAGACTAACGAGTGACTGCTTGATTAGTCCGTACGGGTGCCGACCTTCCTAGCCGGGAAGTGAAACCCAGCCGGATGCGTGAGACCATTCGGTTGCAAAGCCCGTTGAAGTCTGTGCGTCGGGTAATGATGCATTGAAAGATAGGGATTTTTATGGATAAGCAACCATCGCAGGTGGACTTAGCGAATAACATGACGCTTCGAGAAGCCTTGCGGCATAAGGATGTCGTCCGCAACGAGCTGATCGCGGGAGTTACTGGCTTTTTCGCCATCTCGTATATTATTATTGTGAACCCGCTGATTTTAAAGGATGCGGGGATTCCCACCGATTTGAGTGTCTTCGCGACCATCTTCTCCTCGGTGATCGGGTGTTTGGTCATGGCCTTTTGGGCCAATGCGCCAATCATTCTGACGCCGGGGATGGGGGTCAACGCCTTCTTTACCTACACCATTGTGGTGAACATGGGTCTGAGTTGGCAGGAAGCCTTGGGAATTGCGGCGGTCGCCAGTTTTATTTACATGTTGATCGCCTTTACCAAGGTGTCGACGATTCTCTCGGAGGCGATTCCCGAATCGTTAAAGAGTGGGATTACCGCGGGGATTGGGCTCTTCTTAGTGGAAATCGGCCTGGAAAAAGCCGGGCTGATTGTCGCCGGGAAGACCTCTTCGCTGGTCGTGTTAGGGGACTTGACCAAACCCACGCCGTTATTGGCCCTGTTTGGCCTAGTTCTCAGCCTGATCCTGTACATTCGTAAGGTGAAGGGCAACTTCTTCATTGCGATTATCGCAACGAGTTTAGTGGCCTTCTTCTTCGGGGTAAAGGATAGTGACACGCCCAGCGTGGACCTTGCACGGTTGGGACAGTACCACGAGATTGTCTTCAAGAACGATTTCTCTCACTGGTTAAGCACGCCATTTATCTTGGCGGCCTTCTCCATGACCATGATCTTGGTCTTTGAATCCATGGGCCTCCTGCAGGGCCTGTTGCCTAATCAAAAGAAGTTCAAGAAGACCTTCGAAGGTAGTTCGGTCACAACCTTCCTGTCTAGTTTCTTAGGAACTAGTCCCACGGTTGCCGCGGCCGAAAGTGCTTCGGGAATCGAGACTGGTGGGCGGACCGGGATCATGGCGTTAGTCGCCGCGGTGCTGTTCGCGCTGTCACTGGTCTTCGTGCCCCTGTTGGCCTATGTGCCATCCGCAGCCATTGCGCCGGTGATTATCATTACCGGGGCGCTGATGATGGCCGCTATTGGCAACATTAAGATGGCTGATTTTTCCGAATGGTTCCCAGCATTCTTGATCATTGTGCTGATTCCATTCACGAACAGCATTTCGACCGGTCTGGCCTTTGGTTTCGTGTGCTACCCGATTATGAAGGTGGTTCTCGGTAAAGCCAAGGAGATGACGTGGCCCGTCTACTTGTTAGGCGTGCTGTTCCTACTTGATTTAGTATTTAGTGCCCTGCTGTAACGGCAGGGTTTCACTTAAGGGTTAAACGTAAGCGGTTACTGACCGCGCTAAAAATTGAATTCATTTCATTGGGAGGAAATTAACATGACGATTAAAATTCTTATGGATACAGACCCAGGTATTGACGATGCAGCGGCTTTGACGATGGCCATCAACGACCCTAACATCGACTTGAAGTTGATCACGACGGTTGCTGGTAACGTAACGGTTGATAAGACCACCATCAACGCTTTGAAGATCGTTCGGTTCTTCAACCAAGACATTCCAGTTGCTGCGGGTGCTGAACAACCATTGTTCAAGGACTTCGAAGACGCTGCCCGGATTCACGGGGCTTCAGGGATGCCTGGTTACGAATTCCCAACTGACTTGCCAAAGCCACTCCACAAGACGGCCGTGGAAGCCTTACATGATGAAATCATGGCAAGTGCTGACCCAATCACGTTGGTTCCAACGGGGTCATACACGAACATCGCATTGCTCTTCTCAGAATACCCAGAAGTTAAGAGCCACATCGACCGCATCGTAGCCATGGGTGGTGCTTTAGGCAAGGGGAACATGACCAGTGCTGCTGAATTCAACGTCTTCACCGACCCAGATGCCGCCGCTATCGTTTACAAGTCTGGTATTCCAATCGTGATGGTTGGTTTGGACATTACCATGAAGGCCCTCTTGACGCACGAAAGCATCGAAGAGTTGCCAAAGATCAGCGAAACCGGGAAGATGCTGCATGACATCATCATTAACGATGGTGACAACAACGACAACGGTATCGCGATGCATGACGTGAACACCATCTTCTACCTGCTTCACCCAGAAGCAATCAAGACGGAAGACATGTGGATCGACGTGGTCACTGATGGCCCAGCCATTGGTGAAACGGTTGGTGACATCCGTGGTGCTTACCACGATGGCAAGACCAATGCCAAGGTTTCCGTGGACATCGACGCGGTAGCCTTCAACAAGTGGTTCCTTGAAGAAGTTCGTGCCATTAAGAACTAATTAAGTGACCTCGATTTAAAATTGAAGTGCAACACCTGCTCTACTAGACCAGTTCTTTATTCA
>NZ_AZFS01000058.1 GCF_001434395.1 Levilactobacillus hammesii DSM 16381 | reverse complement strand
CAGTAAAGGCCCGGTTTCCCGGGCCTTTACTGTACAATTTAACTTTCAACCTTTAGCTGGGTGAAATAAAACAATTAATTATTGCCCAAATAGCTGCGATACTGGGTGATTTATTTTTAGCCAGCGGTAACCAACTCACCCAAAGCTGGTTACATCGCGTTAATGTGGACGTCCTATTTCAATCCACCTGGGCAAACGTTGTGGCTGACGGAGGGATTCTTATCATTTTGGCTGCTATCTACGTCACCTATCAGTACGCTATCACACATCAGGCCTCGTCAACCGCACTTCCAAATCATTAAAGATTGCTATCCCTCATAAAAACACCTGACCCCCTTCTGTAATGGAAGGCGTCAGGTGCTTTTCAGTTTGATATTATTTATCGATTTACTTAGAAGATAATCCCTCTCCCCATTACTAAACATGGACAATATTCCGTTTGAGCTAGCTGTCTAACATGTCAAGAGCAAAAACATTGACTATCAATCATTGATTATCGAATAACAATATGCTATTATCGATAATGAATAATTCATTGAGGAGATGTTAACCATGTCAAAGTGGTTAAATTGGGGAATTAACTGTTTAATTGTTTTTTTCAGGTTTGGCATTGTCGCGGCTTACGCAATGCTCATCTATCCATTAAGCGATCTGCTATTGACATTTCAACGGGAACTTCCACAAAATATCATGCACAGTGACGACTTCCTCAGGCTACCCGGACAGAATACGGTCACAGCTGGCGCGATCCAGAGCTTTCCCTCCTGGCCGTATGCCATTTTGATTTTGATCGGCACGCTCATCTTTATTTGGGCCATGATCAAAAATTTAAAGTCACTCACCATCATCCTAAAAAACATCCAACAGGCAGACTATTTCTCCATCACCAACGAGAAGGCTTTAAAACAGCTTGTGATTGCCAACGTGGTCATAATTGTCAGTGATTTATTCCTAGCAGGTGGTAATCAACTCACCCGGAGTTGGTTCTATCTGATTGGCAACACGGGGATTCTGGCTTCAACTTGGAGTACAGTAGCTTCTGATGCCTGGCATGCTATTACTCTCGGTATCATTTACCTGATTTATCATTACACCTTAACCCTCAAAACCGAAAATGATTTAACCATTTAGGAGTGATTTATGTGGTCAAGTTAACTTTAAATGTGGTGATGGCTGAACGTAACATCACGAGCCGTGAACTCGCGGCCGCCATTGACATCACCCCCGCTAACCTGTCGATCCTTAAGACAGGAAAGGCCAAGGCAATCCGGTTCAGCACGTTGGCGAAGATCTGTCAGGTGCTCGACTGCCAACCCGGTGATATTTTAAAATACGTTCCTGATTGATCGCACACATCAGCGATTCAACTAACCCATCAAAAAGCGCACAACCATCTTTCAAGAATGGCTGTGCGCTTATTTTTATCAATTATCACGCTTAAAGTAGAGCCTAGTCTAGTCCCTACCGCGTCAAAGCCATCAAGCCATCTCCGGATGAGCACCTTTAGACCACATACTGTCGGCCCTTAAAAAGCCCCACCGCCAAAACCACCGGCGCCACCAGAGCCACCGCCCAGGAAGCCCCCCGACTGTCCGGATGGGCTAACCCCCGCCGGCAAGCTATTGCTGACGGCACTGGCCACGCCAACGCCGATGATCCCTATCAAGGGCTGATTGAAGTTGCCCACGTCGTAGAGCGGATAGGCATCCGCGAGCGCGGCACTCACGCGTTCCTGGCCAAAATCATGAGCCAGTTGCTGAGTAACCTGTTGCGTCAGGCCAAACGCCGCGGCGTAGGGCAGGATCTGTGCCCACAAGACGAGGTCACCGACCTTAGCCGTGTTGAAGTGCCCCACGTCCCTTAACATCTGCCGAAACCCCCGGACCTCATTGACCACCTGTAGTCCCTTGGCGTTGTAGTAGCTCACCTTGCAGTGACCGCGCAAATAGCCCCAGATAAGCAGGAGTAACAGGCCACTGGTCACCACCGTTTCAACTAACCACTGATGGCCAATCACCCAAGCGAAGAGCAACCACACAGCAATCTCTCCCGTCAAGCCGAGCGCCAGCCACCACAACCACCGGTGGTACCGAAAGCTTGCGGCATCCTGGTAGTCCTGAGCCGCCACGTTGATTTGTCCCTGCCAGTCCTGGAACCACTGCCCCACGAGGCCCTGCTCGTCCTTTTCGCTAAAGGCCGCAAGTTCGGCCAGCGTGAAACTGTCGTGGGCCCCCAAGTGGGTAAAGCACGGTTGGAGAAAGGCATTGGTTACCGTGCCCGTCTTGGTCAAGCGCACGGTGTCGGTCGCCGGTTCGGTCGTGATTGCCACTTCTTGCCGCCCGGCCGCGGCCATAATGTCTCCCGTTAAAGCATCCGTACTGGGCCACCTCAGGTCCACCAGTGCTTCCGCCAGTCCTGGCGCAACCTGGGGAACGTCGAAGAAGTGGCGAATTGGCGTTGGTTGCGCATAGCGATTGGCCGGATGACGCCACAACCACCATCCCGCACCGAGCAAGGTCACGGCTACCACGCTGGCCAGTCCCCAGTACCCGACAAACTGACGCAACCGCTTTTGCCGCTGTCGCGCTTGCATAGCCGCCGCTAATTTGGCCTCCTGCCGTTGGACAATTGCCTTCTGTGCACGATCACGCCGCTGTAGATTCGCTGCCGTGACCTGCGTGGGGAAAAGCAAGCGGCTCTCAATGGCCGTATTGGCGGGATTCTGCGCCACCGTCATCGTCACCCGGCCTGCCCGTCGCTCCACCCGCGTCTTGCCCGTGGCGGGTCCGTGTGTCCAGGCCTGCAGGGCCACCACCTTTTTGGCCGGAAGTTGGATCACTAAGGTCACGTCCTGTAGGGGCACCGCCCAGCTATTGGCAATTATCCGCCAATTAATCTCGGCGGTATCGCGGTAATTCGTGACCAAGCCACGCAAATGGTACCGGTAAGTTACCCGCAATTGATCGCCAACACCGACTGGCTGATGCAGCTGAACTTTGAGCTGTGCCGCCGTCCGCGTAAGCTGATACGTCCGGGCGGCATGGGTCGTGGCGGCCTGCGCCGTCACAACCGGCCGGCGATTAAGCTGGTAGTTGACGGCCACCAACTGACCACCCCGAAGTCCGCGTAAAGCCACCGTATTGTAGACGCCCTGATAGTCTTCGTTGAAATGATAGGTCATGGTTTCCGTCACGTTGGCATCCCCATTGCGTAAAATCAGCGCGGTCACCCGCATGGGCTTGAGCGTATAGGGTACCGCCGCGTGGGCTGACGTACTGCTCGTCACGAGTCCACCGCAGACGAGCAGCACCCCCACCAACAAGCCTTTTAGCCACTGTCTGATCATCGGTCATCCCCCCTTATATCCGATAGCATCATACGCCCAATTAAGCGGGTATATGACTGGGAGCACCACGGATTAAGGTGGTTAGTTAATTAGCCAATAACTCTTGACCAAATGAAAAGGCGCACCCGGGCCATTTCGCCAGCGGTGCGCCTGTAGTCTAAAACTAATGCTTTTTTCCAAACCAATTCTGTTGGCCCAAAGCGAACACAAGTAACCCAATTCCCACGATATCGATTGCCCACTTGAATCCCACGTTTAAATTAAGGGCCGTATTAATTGCCAGGAGTAGAACCAAAATCACCCCACCAGAAATACCGGTCTTCTTTTCCATGTCATCATCTCCATGACTGATGTGTCTGCTAATGTCGCTAAACTTAAGTTGTCTCGCTCAATCACAAGCAGTAAACTAAGTCTAATTTACTAAGGAGGTTATTTATAATGGACGTTGACACTTTTTGGCAGGATTTTAAATCCCGTCATCCCGAAATCAAAACCAATCACCACGATACTTACGCCATGGGCAGTACCGATGAAAACGCGACGATTCTGGCTCACCTGATTGCGGCTGGCACCAAAACCGCGACGACTTCCGCGCTTGACCTCTACACCGCCGATGAACCGCTCCCCTTCGTCGGCGAGTACAACGTGATCCTCGATGGTCACGACCAGCCCATCTGTGTGACCCAGACCAAGGTCGTCGAGACCATCCCCTTCAATCAAGTCAGTGCCGAGCACGCCTATCACGAGGGTGAAGACGACCGCACCCTCGCCAGTTGGCGACGGGAACACCGCGCCTTCTTTCAAGCCGCTTACCGTCAGGAGGGGCGGATCTTTACCGAGGATATTCCCTGTTACTGTGAGGTCTTTGTCCGTGTCGACTAAAGCACAGACAACATGGCCTTTTCCACCTTACCGTTCGCCAAAATTGAGCCGGAATGTCTCAGATACGTCTGAGCTCATAACCACCGGCCTCTCTAGTTACTCAGTGTTTTTAGACGACTGAAATAATGACTCAAAGTCGTTATCAACCGGGCCAAAAACGCTATGCCATCATATTTTCTAACCGTTGTTGCGATAAGACACAATCAGCGCCGGAGGAGGCCAGGGATGGAGCCGGCCGTGAAAGTGGTGTTAACTGGCGTTTTTTCAGCCAGTTTACAGCACGGGCGACTTTGGAGACACGTGTTCTTCGTGGCTCCAAATCGAGCGAGAAGACTGGTGATCTTCCAGGCTGAAGCGTCCCCACAGCAGGCGGAATCCCTGGCAGCCGCAGTGCAGCCAATTTTGCCTAATTTAATGGCGCGAATGCTTACCAAGTTTTAGATGCCTAGTTAAAGTAAGTCAGATCCGAAGCCAATGTCGGGTAGGCTGTGATGGTCTGGCTGATATCGGCGCTACTCATGTGATTGGTAATCACAAAGTCCAGGTAGTTAATGACCTGTTCGGCCTCACTGCTCAGAACCGCCGCACCCACGATATGGGCGGTGGCTTTATCCACAACCACTTTAATCCGTGCGTGCGGGTCTTGAAGCCGTTGGTAGCTGTACCAGTGGGTTAGATCAAGATCGTTCACTTGGTATTTATCTGGTGTCTCCGCCGCCTCTGCAGTGGTGACGCCCAATTGCGCTAGCTGGGTCTTACCATAGACCACTGAGGGAATCGTCGGGTAGACGATCTCTGGTGCGTCACGGGTGGTCAGTGTTTGTGTCAAGTAGCGGCCCTCAAAGCCAGCCACCGGTGTCAACTTAGGCTGTGGTCGATCGACGACATCTCCCAGCGCAAAGACGTGGGGATTGGTGGTCTGCAACTGCCCGTTCACGGTAATCCCGCGCGGTGTGGTCGCCACGTTCACGCGCTCAAGGTGGAGCTCATCCACAACGGGCTTCCGGCCAGCCGTGGCAAAGACCATCCCCGTCGTCCAGCTATCGCCGGCCGCCGTGGTCACTTTGAATTCATCATCATCCGGCGCCACGGTCGTAATGGCCGTGTTCAACTGCACATCGACCCCGTCCGCCTTTAACCGCGACAAAAGGTCCTTGACCAGATCGCCATCGAAGGCCCGTAATGGGCGATCACTGTGGTGAATCAGATGAACCTGACTACCGGCAGCATTGGCAATTGCGGCGAGTTCCACGCCCACGTAGCCGGCACCCATTAGGGTAATGTCGGCGGGCAAATGGTCGAGATCCAAGAACTCATTGCTGGTATTTAACCACTCCGACCCGGTAATTGCCGGAATCCGTGGTTCCTGGCCGGTCGCCACGATCCAGTTGGCCGCGTTCAGTTGGTCATTTCCCACCGTCAGCGTGCCATCGTCGTTGAAGCTAGCCGCACCATGGAAAGTCGCAATCTTGGCGGCTTCTAGCCCGCTGTGTGTTCCACCGGGAATCTTCTCCGTATAAGCCCGCTTGGCTGCCATCAAGGCCGGCCAGTCGATCTGCGGCACACTGGTCAGACCGTGTCCTTGCAAGGCCTCAGCGTGGCCCTGCGTCTCAACGGCCGCCATCAGAATTTTCTTGGGATCGCATCCCCGGTTGGGACACGTGCCACCCCAAAGGTCCTTTTCGACCACCGCAACGTTCATTCCCCGTGCGTGTAACCCATATGCCGCGGCTAAACCACCGGGGCCACCACCAATCACAACGATATCGAACTCTTGCATCTGCTAAAACCTTCCCTTCTTGAAAGTTACTCTGACGATCAGGATATCGAGCTTACTGGGTAACCGGCTTGATCACTTAACCCATAAAATGCTGGTTACCGCCACATAATCTTGGTTCAAGTTTAGCACGGAACTGGGGAATCTCGGCCTGATTTGTTTGTTCACCACGGCTACCACCGTCGTCCCCGAGTAGCGCTATTCATCCGCTTGACGGCGGTAATGACGTTGGACTGACCGGAGATTCAGCGCAATATAGCCCACAATGACCAGCCCGGTCACCAAGTAGACGGGACCGACGGGAAGATTCTGAAAGCAGATGCCGTACGCCACGGTGCCTAAGGGTAAGGCCAATTGCATGAGGGTGGAAAAGGTGGACCCCACACGGCCCAATAGCTTAGTGGGCACGGTCATCTGCATGTAGACCGACATGGGCGTATTGACAAAGGCCAGCGTGAGCCCAATCACCAACGCGATACCGATTAAACTGATCATCAAAACCGAGTCCGTGATCGGGACCATGAAGATGCCGCCAATCACCGCGATGAGGCTGCCGATGACCATCGACAGCCGTAAAACGGCGAGTAGGACATTTTTGAATTTTGGCAGAACGGCAAGCACCAGGTTTCCCAGTAAAACACCCCCGGAAAAGGCACTCAAAATCCAGCTCAGCCGCGCATTACCGAGATGCCGCGTCTGAACAATGGCATAGGGCAGGCCCACATCGATCGACGCCAACAAGAAATTCAGGAAGATTCCCATGGTCACGACCGACAGCAACGTGAAGTGATTGCGGATGTACAGCAGGCCAATCTTAAACTGATCCCACTGGCCCTGAGCGGCGTCATCCTCGACCGCCTCGGTCGTCTTAAGCGGATGGAATCGCATGCTGAGGGCAATCAACCAGGTTAAAATTTCGGCAACGATTTCAACCCGCACGATACCTTCAAACCCAATCCAGCCGTAGAGCATCGCGGATAGTAACGGCGCCACGAGTTGAATGCCGGCGGTCGCCGCCTGTTCAATCGTGGCCAGTGTCTTCACGTGATTGTCATTCACCAACTCGTGAACGGACGCCGTGAAAGTGGTATTGGTGATCTTGTCACAACAAGCCGTTATGATGAGGAGTCCCACCGCTAAGAGCATGGGGGCATTTACCTGCGTCGTGAGCACGGCATAGAGTAGAACCGCCGCAATCGCAACGCCCTTACTCATCAGGATCAATGGCTTGTGCCGACGCCGATCAACCAGGTTGCCCACCGGCATGACCAGCAGTAGCCCAATCACGGGATAAATGATGGACCCCAGCCCAAAACTAATGGCCGAGTGGGTCCTGTGTAAGAGCATCAGCCCCACGGCAAAACTAAACGTGTCACCCCCCAACGTCCCGATAATGTCGCTACTTGCCGCCTTGACAATCTGAATCGTTGACTGGCGATTGCTAATCTGAACGTCCATGCGTGATCGCTCCCTTCTGTTGAAAACCATTGTAGTCGTCATTGGGCACCATAAGCCGTCTAATATGTAGCAAATTTGCCACGTCTGTTAAGGAGGAATTTTACCATGCAACCGATCGGAACCACGCTCAAACAAATCCGCCAGGCCAAAGGGTTTACGCAAAAAGACGTCTACGGCGACATCATCTCCCGTTCCTTCGCCATCCGGCTGGAGAGCGGCCAGCACGATCTCACCGCCGGAAAGCTCTTCTTGATTCTCGACCGGTTAGGTGTAAGCGCCAACGAATTTCGCTTCATTCAAAACGACTACCAGGCCACCGCGAGTGAATTGGCCCGTAGTCAGATCATGTTGGCCTACGATCAGCAAAACTTCCCGCGAATCAGCCACCTCGCGACGCGGTACGCCCACAGCGATAACCCCGCGGAACGCCAAATGGCCGTCCTCGCCAACGTCCTCATCATGGCTTTCGATCGACGAGAAATGGTCGCAACCCCCGCGATGGCGCAACTCTGGCAACAACTAACCCTGACCAAGACCTGGACGCTGCAGGAAATTGACTTTGGACCAATCATCCTCGTCCTGACGGTTCAAAAGAAGCAGCCCCTGGCGGCAACGATTCGTAAGTACCACCTGGCTTGTGAACGCTACGTTTCGGCAGAAGCCGATCCCTTTCACGTGATGGACGCACGCGCTGCTTTCGACCTGGTCGCCCTACAACTCCTCTTGAATCACCAACAATATGCCACGGCACAACAATTTAAGTCGCAACTTTTAGCGGGAGAAACGGCCCACTTCACGAGTGACGGCAACCTCGATCAACAGCTTTCCTTGTGGATCTGGGAAGGCTATTTCGGCGATCCCACGGTGGCTGCTAACCGTGCCGAAGCGCTACGCCAGATCCCCAGCACGCGTTTCAAACTAGGGATTGATACCCTGCTCAGCACTTGGAACAAACGCGCCGCAGCCTATCACCAACGCCAGAAATAATCTGTGCTAAAATAATCTCTAGTAACCGTTTAGAGGGGGAACACCATGACTTTCTATACTTACAGCTATCTCACAACACACCACAACACCTGGCAATACGTGCGGATTGGCCTGCTGATTGCCCTATTAATTGTTTTTATTGGGCTGTTCGTTTACTACCTCCGGCATCAGTGGAATGTGAAATATAAGGACCTGAGTATTATCACCGCGACTTTATTATTACTAGTCCTCGGCCTTCAAATCAACGGACTGGTCTCGCTCCAGTCTGCGACTAAACAAACAGGCGAGATCACAGCAACCGTGCAACAGGTCGCCCGGCAGCTCCATGTCAAACCGGAAAGGCTCAGTATCAATGCTACCTCTACGGGAAGTGACCTCTTGGTAAAGTCACCCAAGGGCTACTATCGCTTGGTGTATAGCTCGGATGGCAGCGCCTTTGTTCTAGAGAAGCTCACGTTGGCGGATCCTAAGATTAAACTGGTAAAGGAGTAGTCTATGTTTGTTTATTCAGATGTTTTTATTAAATTAGTCGTTGGTTTCCTATTTATGACGGTTCTCATCAATTTTTCCGGAAAGGGAAACTTGGCGCCGACCTCGGCCATCGATCAGGTTCAGAACTACGTCTTGGGGGGAATTGTCGGTGGGGTCATTTATAACTCAGCGGTCACCCTACTGCAATTCGTCCTGGTACTCCTGATCTGGTCCCTACTGATTCTAGTGACCCGCTACCTCAAGATTCACGTTCGGGTGATTGGTAAATTTATCGACGGTGGTCCCATCACAGTGGTCCGAGATGGAAAGCTCCTGGTTCACAACTGCTTAAAGGCCAACCTCTCCGCCAAAGAAATCGACTTCAAACTCCGGACGGCCGGCGTCTATCAGCTCGATGACGTCAAACGGGCCATCGTCGAACAGAACGGGAGCCTCACCGTCCTTCGCCAGGGAGACGGCTCTATCCGCTACCCCATTATTGTGGATGGCCAGATTGACCAAGACGTCTTGGAACTGATGAATCACGATGAAACCTGGCTGCTGGATCAGCTGTCCCAGCGCGGCATCAAAAACGTTCGTGATGTCTACATGGCAAAATACGAAAACCACCAATTCGAAATCACCCGCTACACCGAATCCTAATACGGAAAGCCGCGGCGCTTGATTTAATTATCCGGTTATTTGTTCACCCTAAAAGTGGTACGCTTGATGTAAAGATATCGAGGAGGGATGCCGCATGGCCGCAGACCGCTTGCTGGAAAACTGGCAAATCTACAACCGCCAACTTCAATGCGTTGGCACCCGACGCCGCGAGGAAACCCTAGCGCCGGGCGAATATCACTTGGTCGTTAACGCCTTTATCTTCAATGCTGCTGGTCAAGTTCTCTTGCAGCAACGATCCCCCGACAAGCTCTATTTCCCCAGCTACTGGGATTCCTCAGTCGGCGGATCGGTTCAGGCAGGCGAAAATATTGAGATGGCTATGCACCGCGAAATGGCCGAGGAAATTGGCTGGGACATCCCCGTAGTTGCAGCCGACAATTACCTTATTACTCCCCATTCTCATTGGGTCAGTGCCTGGTTTGCCTTTCAGACCCAACGAACGGCGGCGGACTTTACAGTTCAGCACGATGAACTCCAGCGGGTCGCCTTCTTTGACCGCGCGGACGCCCACGATCACCTTCATCAGATCGGTTTTGACCCTTACACGACCGAGCTAGACCGGGCTTGGCATCATCTGCGACACGTCACTTAATCTATTTCAGAGAATAAGACATCACGTAAAAAATTGGCTCGTTCGGAATTGTTGGAATTCTGAACGAGCCAATTCTATTTTGCCATGAGCGGGCACAAGCCAGTTTGTTGTGGACGCTTCTCCTTATTTTCTTAATCACAAAGCCCCCCATCTCAAGATGAAGAGTCGGGTAAAAAGGGAACTTGGGCTACATTCCCATTTCACAAGTATCATTGCCGACTGCCCAGTAGGCAATCTCATGTTGTCTATACCAGCTAAACGTGATATTCTGAAGGCATCTTTAAACGGCGCCTCGTTCACGTCTTCCCCACCGACCATTTGTTGGGCCACTGTTCGCTAATAATTTAAAAAATTTATTCCAGTCGCTTACACCAGTATCCCCAAAAGCCCAGAGCACAGACGCCCATTAGGCCGCTCAACCAGCCCAGCTTCGCGTGTGTTTTGCCAGCCTGTGGCCAATCAGCGGTGTCATCATCATCTGTCGTTGAAGCTGTTGGGTCTCCGTTGCGGATCATATCGGGGCTTTGAAGGTCCTCAACGTTACCGCCAGCAAAGTAATCGTTAGCTATTTTAGCGGCGCGTGTCATTTTCGTTTTTCTCACTGTGGTCGCCGTGACTCTATCCACGTCAGTTGCCTTAGGGGGCCGCTTCTGACCGTTACCGGTGTTGCTGCTCTGAGTGTCACCAGCACTGCCGTGACCATTACTGCTCCCTGAACTACCGTTGGAACTGCTGACTTCGTTACTGCTATTATGGCCAGTAGGCTTAGCTGTATCCGGCTTTGAAGAGCTGTTACTACTACCCTTGTCAGGCTCATCCGCTTCGATGTCACTGGTAGTATCACCGATGCCTTCAAAATCAGAATTGCTCACCGGGGTGTTTGCCCCCGCCGAATCAGAACTACCCGCGTTATCAGGCATACCTTCGCTGTCATCCAAATGCTCAGTCGCCCCCTCTGAGTCATTAAGCCCTTCCGAGTCGGTATTATCAGCAATGGTTGTTTCCCCATCTTGAGCGGTCGATTCCGGTTCGGGGGGAGATTGACGGTCAGTCGTTATTTTAGCCTTGGTTGGCGTCTGTTCCGTTCTCAAAACGTTGGCCTGGGCCACTAGTTGCTCCGTAAACATCCCCGTTCCAACCAAAACAACTGCCACGGTACGCCACAGATTTATTCTTCCCTTTTGCGTCATCTCTTCTCCCCCAAGCTCCGCGTCTGTTTATTTTCCGCTGTCGATAATCAATATATTATCAAGTTAATCATCGGAAGAAAACAAGAATCGATGATGACCAGCAAAAAAGGAACCGCTGTCTACAGACAGTGATTCCTTCTCGAAGAAACGTTGATTTAACAGCATTTCCAAAATTAATTCATTTATATGAGGATGACCGCTCATTTCTCCAATTAGACGTTTAACGGTTAACCATTGACCGCTATTGGACCGCGACCGCGAAGTGTTTATAGTTGTAACTTCGTGCAAACTTGTGAGCTGAAACCCAATACTTCCCTTGGTTAGGATCGGCCACGTGGTAGTACCCGCGCTTGTAACCATCCAACAACATCACATGACTGTTATTAATGCCAGTCCCCCAGAAGTAATGGCCATACTGGGCCTTAGCAAAATGTAAGGTCACGTAAACCACAACTGGATTATGTAACCGCAGTTGTGCCCGCAATTGGCTGAGCTTGGCGCCACTCACATTCTTAACGGGCGTATAGCGATTGCCCCATTTTGCTAACGGCTTAGGAAAAATGGATTGGAACACACCGGGGGTCACCTTGTAGGGACTCCCTGCAAACCCATTGTTCGGATTGTTATTCTTGCTTCGTGGTAAGTGCTTCATAAAAGCCACCAACCCCGTCGACCGCAACACACCTTTAGCGTGCAACCCTTCCAGGAGGCTCGCTGATTCACACCCCATCCAAGCCTTAACGGCGTTTTGACTGATGTAGGGCGCGTTCAATTTCACCGTAGAGGGTGTTTTAAGATCCTTGTGCCCGACCCAACCCGAATAAGACTTTTTCGCTCCCAGGGCGGTCACGTAATCATACTGGTATTGCTTGCCATTTGCCTTCTGGACGTAGGCCGTCTTGCTAACCACCCAAGCGGTCTTGGGGAAGCTTGCCAAACGATGGTTGACCGTCATGGTCAGTTCTCCCGCCCGCGATTGAAAGGTGTACATCTGCCCTTTAAGATTGCCGGTAACCCGACCATATTTCGTGACCTTTTTTTGAGAAACAATCTGTTGCGTAGCGGCTTGAGCAGTCACTAGCCCCAAACTCCCCAGGGTGACACCGATTAACAGTGCGACCCCCATTTTCTTAAACATTCGAGTAACCCCTTCTCCGTTAGTTGACGCGGCCATGGACGGCCTAGGTTCTAACTTTCAAGCTATCATATTGCGTCATAATGGGTACGGAAACGCGCCCCAAGATCAAACAGATGACGTAAAACCAGTATACAGCGAGAGATCCCCCCAAGACAAGGTCAGCATGGGGTATGTAAAAACCCGTGCCCCTTCAGCAAGGTTTGCCAAAAGAACACGGGTTTTAAAAAGATTAAGATTATCTAGTCGCGATGAGACTGTGACTTTCTAGTTGTTGAACAGCCTTGACCACCATATTTGCAAGTCGCTAACATCGTCCCCAACCAGTCAAGTGGCGTGAAATCCAATTCCAAGTCGTCAACTGAAGTTGGTTTAGTCATTCCCTTTAAACGCATGATATATCCTCCTTTTTCTCTATATCTGCTAAACATGGGTTAATTTGTTGAGTTAATCCTCTTCTATCTGCTGATTCACTTTGCTAGTCGTGGTCGCGCCGTTTCTTCCAGCCACTAAGCGTGAAGACCGCAAGCAGTGCGCCGATCCAAGCTAACTTAGACTGTTGTTCCCCAGTCTGTGGCAACGTGCCACCACCAACGCTAGAACCACTGCCACCACTGTAACCACTGGTGTGGCCCAAACTACCACCGCCACCAGTAGAACCTGATGAACCGGAACCACCACCATAACTTAGCCCAACTGGTGAACCACTACCGCTGCCGGTGTCACTGCTACTTCCACTTCCACTGCCACCGGAAGTATCCGCCAATTCATCTGCTGCTGAACCAGAAACGTCTTGGTCTTCGGTATCATTGGCAGTATCCGCTTGGCCAGTGCCCCCAGTGCTACCGCTATCGGAGCCGGTAGTACCATTACCATTACCGGAACCGTTGCCAGAGCCGCCGTTGCCATTACCGCTACCAGAACCGGAGCCGTTTCCGTTGCCAGAACCGCCATTACCAGAACCGTTACCGGAACCAGAGCCGTTGCCATTGCCAGAACCGGAACCTGAATCATTACTATTGCCGTTTCCGGAGCCAGAGCCGCCATTGCCGTTTCCGTTGCCAGAGCCGCCATTGCCATCTCCGTTGCCAGAGCCGCCATTGCCATCTCCGTTACCAGAGCCGCCATTGCCGTTTCCGTTACCAGAGCCACCATTGCCGTTTCCGTTACCAGAGCCGCCATTGCCATCTCCGTTGCCAGAGCCGCCATTACCATCTCCGTTACCAGAGCCACCGTTGCCGTTGCCAGAGCCGCCATTGCCATCTCCGTTGCCAGAGCCGCCATTGCCATCTCCGTTGCCAGAGCCGCCGTTGCCATCTCCGTTGCCAGAGCCGCCATTGCCGTTCCCGTTGCCAGAGCCGCCGTTGCCATCTCCGTTACCAGAGCCGCCGTTGCCATCTCCGTTACCGGAATCGGAACCATTGCCACTGTCCGAACCGTTGCCGGAGTCGGAGCCATTGCCGCCATCTGAACCGTTGCCGGAGTCGGAACCATCGCCACCATCTGAACCGTTGCCAGAGTCGGAACCATTGCCGCCATCTGAACCGTTGCCAGAATCGGAGCCGTCGCTACCGTCTGAACCGTTGCCGGAATCAGAGCCATCGCCACCATCGGAGCCGTTACCAGAGTCGGAGCCATCGCCACCGTCCGAACCGTTACCTGAGTCGGAACCGTCGCTGCCGTCCGAACCGTTACCGGAATCGGAGCCATCGCCACCATCGGAGCCGTTACCGCCATCTGAGCCGTTGCCGGAATCGGAACCATCGCCACCATCGGAACCGTTACCTGAATCGGAGCCATTGTCACCGTCGGAACCGTTGCCGGAATCGGAACCGTCACTGCCGTCGCCGCCATCGCCGTCGCCACTGCCATCGCCATCACCGTCACCGTCGCCGTCACCTGGATGACCACCGTTTCCATTACCACCACCGGTTCCTGGGCCCGTTACATTGCCACCACCAGAACCATCGGAGCCGTTGCCAGAATCGGAACCGTCGCTACCGTCTGAACCGTTACCGGAATCGGAGCCATCACTGCCGTCTGAACCGTTACCAGAGTCGGAACCATTGCCACCGTCTGAACCGTTACCGGAATCAGAACCGTCGCTACCGTCTGAACCGTTACCGGAGTCGGAGCCATCACTGCCGTCTGAACCGTTACCAGAGTCGGAACCATTGCCACCGTCTGAACCGTTACCGGAATCAGAACCGTCGCTGCCGTCTGAACCATTCCCAGAGTCAGAGCCATTACCACCGTCCGAGCCGTTGCCAGAGTCGGAACCATCGCCACCGTCTGAACCGTTGCCAGAGTCGGAGCCATTGCCGCCGTCTGAACCGTTGCCAGAGTCGGAGCCATTGCCGCCGTCTGAACCGTTACCGGAGTCGGAGCCGTCACTGCCGTCCGAGCCGTTGCCAGAGTCGGAACCATCGCCACCGTCTGAACCGTTGCCAGAGTCCGAGCCATTGCCGCCATCTGAACCGTTACCGGAGTCGGAGCCGTCACTGCCGTCTGATCCATTGCCGGAGTCAGATCCATTATCGCCATCTGAGCCATTACCAGAGTCGGAGCCGTTATCGCCGTCTGAATCACTGTCAGAGTCATCACCATCGTTACTATTCACCTTTTGGAACACGTGAACAACGGTTTGTTCCTTATCACTAAATTTCCCAGTTAACTCTCCCTGGGTCTCCTTGTAGACATAACCTTCAATATCCTTCGGTTGTGCATCGTACTCTTCACCAAGCCCACCTTTCAGCAACTCATCTTCGCTAATCTTGTTGCCCTCGGTATCTACGTAAGAAACTTTCACTGGTTCTGAATCATCCTTGAGTCGGTAATGAACCACGAACGTCCACAAAACACGGTGAGGATTAATGCTATCCCGAATTTCTCCAAGCATGGCATAGCGATCTTTAACGACCGCCGAATTAGTCAGTTGGCCATCCGTGAAGTTGTCATCTGAACTAACACTTTCTTGATATTCTAATTTGTCGAAAGTCAGCCCTTGCGCACGATCTTCAACACCTTTACCACCGCTAAAGTGGATCTTATAGAATGGCGTCTTTGAAAGCAGGGTCCCATTTTCCTTCTGTCGCGTTTCTTCGGTATACATTGGCAGGGCAATCTTGTTCTCGTCAATAGGATGCATAACGTATCGCCGACTATCAATCGTGGTTGTTTTGTTCTCAATACGACCAGCTAATCGGTTGTCGCTCAATAACACTGACTTCGAGATCAATTGGTTATCACCGTTAAAGCTATCTAAGGACAAAAGGCTTAAGACACCGAAGTCTTCAATTTGACATCCGCTTAAGTCCAAGTCCCGAATCGAAGTCACACCTGCCAATGGGCGAACATCCGACAGTCGGTTGTTTGGTAATTTCAAGGTCTGCAAGTTCTTCAAATCTTTTAACGGTTTCACATTAGTGACATTCCCACGTGGCGAAACGATAGGATGCTCACCATATGAGACATTCTCATTATTGTCATAATTCGTCACTGCCCCGTCCAAAATTAAAGTGTGCAGCTTAGTTGCTTTCTCTAGCCCTTCCAAACTTACCGGCACGCGACTCTGAACACCACTCCCCACAACGCTTTCCTTATCAACAATAATTTCTGTAATATCATTCATGTGTGAGGGCTTGATATCTTCAACCGTTTTAACCCGCTTCCCCATTTGCTGAAGCGTTTTCAAAACGATTTTTTGCATCTCTGGACTTGGCATCCAATCACTAATCGATGCTCGCCGACTACTTACGTGACTTGTCTTGGTCTTATCCGTGACATCAGCACTAACCGTGGATGTGTCCATAAAGAGCCCCGTCCCCACCAATGCTGCTGCCGCCGTCAACCATAAACTCGCTCGTACATTTTGTGCCATTACTTTTTTCCTCCAAAGTCATTTAACTTAATTTTGCCTGTTGTTCTTTCTCCGATGATTAATATCCTATCAGGTTAACCAAAAGAAGAAAACAAGTTCTGACATATGTAATCAAATAGGGAATCATCGCCGTTAAACGATGACTCCCTAAATGACGTTCCATGTACCGTAATCCCTTGTGAATAGCGGGATTGGTATACCTTTATAAAAGTCTGAATTTCAGGCCAAAAAGATGGCTATCGGTTAAAATGACGTTGGGGCTTAATTGTTGTCAAAATTTCACCATAACCGTTGAATATAAGCCTGTTATAGAGTGGTTTCTTGCCGTACATGGCGATCGAGCGCCACTTATAGACACCCTATTGCCGTCTTCTAGTAGGCCATGATTAGTCACCATCTTTGCAATAAAAAATTTCATCTCACAAAAGTGGTATAGTCCACAATTGCTGCTAGCTAAACGGAACTTTCCCTACTGAATCGTCACCGGATGACGTGGTTGGTTGATATGGGGTGACACGGTTGCCTTGAACGACTACCGCCAGCAACGAAATCATGTCATTTTTCGACTATCTCCCTACCAAAATTAGAACTGGTTAGCCATACAATGTCATCTTTACTAAAATCAGGTGCACTTCTATTAGAAACAGGCGCGGCCAATGGGCATCTCCTAGTAACGTTATGACTGATCGTCCCATCTCTGCGATTAAACCTTGCAATAATTACGCAACCGGCGATGTTTTTTGCCAGTCACACACGATGGTTAAACGACTGCCGTTGTGGCAACACAACTGTCAGTCAATGCAGTTTATTCCAGCTACTGACGACCGGTTTAGACAGCCGGTAAGGGCCGCTATCGTCTGCTGTAACCTGTGTGATCCTGGGTGCGTCAAAAAGGGCCAGCGTTGAAAAAACACCTCAACACTGGCCCATTTCGATTTCACCTTAAGCCGCTTGTCGGATTTGAACCAACGACCTCTTCCTTACCATGGAAACGCTCTACCTGCTGAGCTAAAGCGGCATACTCTCATTATCGCCGATTAGCGAATTAATGACAATAAAAAAAGAACCCAATCACTGGGTTCTTTCGTTCGCGTGGCAACGTCCTATCCTCGCAGGGGGCGATCCCCCAACTACTATCGGCGT
>NZ_AZFS01000009.1 GCF_001434395.1 Levilactobacillus hammesii DSM 16381 | reverse complement strand
TCTTGAACCTCTTTAAGAACGTTTGAATCTTTGATGGGTAAGACAACTTGTTGCATAAGCTGTTAGTTCCTTTACTTTAAAATTAATTTAGTTGCAGAAAACCTAAAAATCGAATATTATAATGTAGTACGATGGTAAACTTGAAGGAGGCGGATTAGAATGAGTAATACTATTATTAAAAACAAGACAATTTCAACTCGTGTAACACCTGACATTAGTGAACGGGCCAAAGCTAATCTAGCAAAACAAGGGCTAACCGTTTCTGAGTATATACGCTTATCGTTAGTTAAAGCGGCCAATAATGAAGTTCGATTAGTCAGCTTTTTAGATTCTCCGGAAGCCTTAGCCGCTAAAAAAGAAGCAGAAACAGGGCAGGTCAAAAACATTGGTTCATTGACTGACTTTGAAGATTGGATCGATAAGTTAGATGCAAATTAAACAGACCAAATCTTTTGAACGTGAATTAAAAAAACTAGTCAAAAAACATTTCCCAATAACTGTCTTGAAGCCTTGTTTAGAAGCAATTGTTGAACAAGATGTACTTGTTTTGAAACAGATTAAAGATCATGCATTAAAAGGAAATTGGCGTGGCTATCGTGAATTTCACCCTGCCAGATATGGGAACTATGGTAAAAATTATGACAACTGGATTGTTATTTATCAGCTAGATCATGATGAATTGATTTTGTTATTGGTTGCAACTGGCTCCCATGAAATCTTGAATCAATAGCTATAGTTTAGGGGCACTTATAAAAAAATAAATTAAAATAGCCCCCAATATCTACATTATAGATATTGGGGGCTATCTTAACAACGTTTTTGAGGGGTTATTTGGGACTTATAACCCCTATAATTTAGTTTTACTTTCTAGGCTTAACAAATAGCAGTAAGACAAGTTGGATCAAGACGATAAAAATAAAGAAAACCACTAGCACAATAAAAGCAGCTAATTTAGTTGCTGGCGTTTGAATTGTTCCGGCACCATCAACTTTTCTAATGAAAATTACAAAGCTTAGTGAACTAGAAGTTAAATGCCATATGTATCAGTAAGTATAAACGTTGAGAAAAGGAGTAATTATCATGTTGTCAAAAGCTTTAGAAAGCTCTGATATAAAAAAACTCGGCCAAAAACCGGCCGAGATACGCGTTATTTTTTCAGCCACTTGATAACCCGTTTATCAAGACACAAACCAACAAGGACACAGACGATACCAATAATCTTGATTGGCCAAGTTGTTGCGTTTACAAAAATCAGCAGACCGAATATAACAATGAATAGCGAAGCTAGTTGCATAAATGTTCATCTCCCTGAAAAAACTAATGCCACTTGTGATAATTCCAAGAATATGTCACTTTTGAATTTACTAATTGTATATCATATCGATAACCATGTTTAGGGGAATTAAAATTATCACCTACAAGTCCTGCCACAATTGCACCAGCTTTTCCTGCGGATAGACCTCCAATAAGTGTTAGACCAGAAGCATGTTTTGCCTTAAGATCTCCCTTTGAAATGTATACGCGATAGGTACGTACCTTTACTTTGCTATGCGTTTTATGTATTGACTTTTTACCTAAACTTTCGACTTTTGAAGTCCACACCCAAGCTTTTCCATATTTCCACAATAACGTTTTAGCTGAAGCTGTTGTGTCACCAAACCCAGGAATATTATTATTGGTTACAATACCTCCTAGAGATAAGCAAACCACTGTAATAAAGGTAATTGCTAAAGCTCGTAATTTTTTATGCATAACACTTCTCTTTGGTTGAAAATGAACACAAGCCAGTAAATTATGACTAGTTTTAGCAACTGCGTGGCTCAAAAGAAGCCTCGACTGTCGCTCGGCAGAACGTTTCCAGAGGCTCAAAAACGCCCTTCGCTACAGCTCACGGCAAGACCACCTCTAATCGGTCACTGAAAAGTCAAAATGGCTTAGAAGGCCTCTGAATGGTTCTTACTCGAGTTGCGATTTAATTCCAATCAGTTTCACAAGTCGTGGATAGAACAGGATAAGGGAGAGTGATATCACTCCCTTGTAAAGCCTGCGCAGTGCTTGATTTTCTGATGATAGCTGCGATTGCTCATTTCGTGTTTAATTCGTGATTAAAAAATAACCACGAATTAAACACGATGGCTTTTACTTAATCCGAATTGTCTTCGTTGGAGCTGGCAATTGATACGTGCCATTGGCAATTTAATTACAACGAAAAAAACCCTTTACCGGCATGGTAAAGGGGTACTTTCGCCGCAATTATCAGCGTGAGTTTTCCACGTGATTCAATTGGCGAAAGAAGGTCAACAACTCAGGATAGAATGCTTTGTAGTCAAGTTTGTTGCCCCAATTGTCTACGTCCCATTTTTCGAGTTGTTGCTGGAATTGTTGCGCTTGCAATTCAGCCGATTAATCGGGTTTATGCAAGAACCGTTAATTGCCTAAGTAGAAATAGATGGCACCGATAACAAAAAGAATAATAACGATAACAAAAAGAATAATAATCATTCCTAAAATTACAAATAACGTTTTTTTCCAGCGTTTCATAATTAAATGGCTCCTCTCAAACTATGACTATCCGTTTTTCCAACTATGATAGTTGGTTAGTTGGCCTTTGTAATTCCCCCAAATAGAGAAATTGATATTGCCTAAATGTGCCCCATACTTCCCGACACCAAGCACGTATTTCCAGCGGGCCTAAAATTAAGCCGATTAGTCTAAGTTAACAAGCCAGGTATTCTGGCATCGTTGATATAGCCCCATTTTAACGCAAGAAATCTATCAGAGTAGCCTTGGCTAACCTGATAGATTTCTGACAATATAAGCGTTTTGAATTGTGACAATTGTTTTTAATGGCTAGATTATCAATTTAAATCGCTTAAACGTCGGCTTATTCAGTGACTAATTGCTGGACAGTATCGGATATATGGATTTGTGTCTTATACTTCTTAAGGTCATGATTGTTAGTCGCTGTATTTCCCTTATGATTTAACAAGGCATCTAGCGCTGCTAGGTTGCTAACATAAGTCTGATTAATGTAGGTGCGAGGCACAATACGTGCAACTTTAACATAGCTGCCCTTATGATACGCCATCACATAAGGATCTTTGACCCCAGGATTAAGCCCCGTCGTTAAGGTTAATTTGGTCCATTCATTACCCATCGTATTATCGGTGAACCAAGCGGTCCAGTAACCATTGGTCGCCTTATTGTTAGGCGAAATTTCCTTTTCACTAGGTAATTTAGTGTACCCGACTTTATAGGATAAAAACGGATCAAAGCGATCAATCGTCCCAATACCTTTATAATATCCCAAACATAAAATACCAATACTAACCAGTGCTAGTACGATCAAGCCACCTAAACCAAAAGTCCAACGACGATAACGACTTTTAAGCTTAACATCATGATCTATCTGGGTAGCCAAAGAGGGTTCTTTATCTTTTTTCATTGCAATCTCCTCGTTAAATAGAAGTTTTTCGAGTGAGATGTTAAACAATTGACTCAAAGCATGCAGGGTCTCTAAACTTGGCATATTCTTGCCAGTTTCCCAAGTTGAGACCGTTTGACGGGTCACATGTAATTTTTGAGCTAACGCTTCTTGGGTTAAGTTAGATTGCCTGCGCAAGGTCTTGATATCGTCTTTAAAGCTCAAATCTCACTCCTCCTAAATCATAATCAAGGATCTAAGGCAATCCTAGCAAGAATTACTAGCATTAGTCACGCAAATGTTACTTGCACAAGCCAATAAAGCCATTCCTCAGATCGTAATAACGTTCTGAAGAATGGCTTTAGAAATGATCAAAGGCCTATTTGTTAGTTATAGACCCTATACAAACATATTTTGTAAAAAGCCTTTTTTCTGTTCTTTCAACAAATTTAACTTACGTTGATGAAGAGTGATAGTGTTGTCTAACTGTTTGAAAAATAACCCAATTTTTTGTTGACGACTTTTGTCTCGCGCTCTTCATTATTTATCACGATGATAAAAATCTTTTGTATTAAAGAAGTCATTTAGAACCGTGTTCTCACCAGTCATTGTTTCATGTAAACGAATACCATCGACATTTATCCGCGCATTACGATAATAATCATTTGTTAATTGACCCCATGATGTCTGTGACGCATCAACATTATCGAAAATACTGAAACCGCTACTCTTAAGATAAGTGTACTTTGCATTATCATTTGTATAATTTTTAAATGAGCCAATATCTGCTCCAAATGGGAAAATCAATACTGGTGTTTTACCAACAATTGGTTGTACTTCCTTTTGCCAAAGTGCAGTGTCCTTTTTGATATCATCAACACTGGCCGTAGTCATATTTATATGACCCCAGGAATGCGATGCAAACTGCCAACCTTCCTTTTTCATAGCGTTAGCAACCTTTGTCGCTTTCTTAGCTTCGCGATGTGTCTTTTTTGTATCACCATATTGACTCTTTGATGAACGATAACCTAGCGCCCCATTATAACCCGTTTCAGCAATCACACCCTTTGAGCCACCGTATGAGAAATCTGGATGCTTTTTGATGAAGGTATCAATAATCGGTACCATGTCATAATCACCAATTTTCTTCTGACCATTATTGGTATATTGATTTTTAACATCACCTTGCTTATTGACGACTAATTTATCTGCAAATCCAGAATTCTTCATATACTCATAATAGTTAACATCATCCTGTGATATAATTAAAGGCTTCTTGCCTTCAGGTAATTTGACTGGTTTGAAAGTCACCTTCCCTTGTTTATCAATCGAAATGATATCTTTAAAGTTAATTAATACATAGCCATTATCATATAACTGATTCAGCATCGGCATAAATTCGTCGATGGTCACCATATAATCTTTGTATCCCTGTGCCTGCTTAGATGAGAAAGCTTTACCAGGATCAACAATTAGTGAATGATAAAAAAGATGTGAAATTTTTGTCGGATCATCCCACGTGACCAACTTTGACTGTTGCTTATTAATACTCTTTTTTAGATGATCAACTGTTGTTCCTTTGTGCCCCGATAACACTGATTTTGCTTCTTTATATTGGTACTGTTGACTTAATGATTTTGCCTGCTTTACTGTCTTAGTTGTTTGACTATCAGTTTTTGGAGCCATAACATCATCATCAATATTGCCATATAACCCTAAGCCTGCCCCCAAAATCAACCCAATGACAAGACTAGTTATCTTGGTTTTTATCACAGCTACTCCCCCATGATTTTTATGAATATTAAACGACAAGTTAGTGCCATTCTATATCTTATTACCTCAAAAATAAAATTATTCGTAAATTGCTTTAGTTGAAACCTTAAGGCTTACATTAACTTTTACCAGAATTTCCACCAACGTTTAATAGATCTATTTGTGTGTATGCCATCTTTATTACTACCAGATTTAACAATCTTCTGTTTAGCTATTTTGCTTTTTTTATCTTGGATGTTAAAAAGATCATTTCCGGTCGACAAGTTGTCGTTAGTTTTTTGAGTTAGTTGCCCACTTAGCTTTTGTACATGATCTTTTAATCGACGGTTATCTGCTACTGTTGCTAATTGTAATTGTTGCTGCTGATCCACCAATTTTGTTAGATGATCTATTTGTCGGTCTTTGGTAGCAAGCTGTTTGTCACGTTGAGACTTTAAATCTTCTATTTCTCTTCTTAGAGTGGCAATTAGCTCATTATTTTCTTTGCTAGTCTTTGTCACTTTTTTGCTACCTGTTTGTTGGGTATTTGCTACCAAAGGCTTTGCTACCTTGTCCCTAATAATCCTTTCAGTTGTAAGGCTGATCATGTTTGTACCTTGACTATCTTTTTGTCGGTTCTTTGTTGGTAGTCTT
>NZ_AZFS01000057.1 GCF_001434395.1 Levilactobacillus hammesii DSM 16381 | reverse complement strand
ATGATCTGTAATTAAGTGGCCTGATTCATCTTCCACATTTTGAACTGCTGTTACTGCTTGCCCATATGTATCCTTTCCATAGTGAGTAATGGTTCCAGTAAAATGCTGATAACATTCAGTCTTTGAAAATAGACGCATTGAAGTCCTCCTAGGTCACAATTATCTACAACTAATTTTAAGTATAATCATTAAATCACACCTAGAAAAGCTTAACTTCTTCAACCAACCGAATCACCAGGAGAATCATAACCTTATT
>NZ_AZFS01000008.1 GCF_001434395.1 Levilactobacillus hammesii DSM 16381 | reverse complement strand
CCTCGATTTAAAATTGAAGTGCAACACCTGCTCTACTAGACCAGTTCTTTATTCAGACTAGTCAAAAAGGCCATGAAGACCTATTCTTAATTCACCACAAACAAGAAAGAGGTATCTTCATGACCCGAATTAAGAATATCATATCTAATCAGTATCACCAACTCAATTTAGCTGAACGTGGTCGAATTGAAGCCCTAAGGGGCTTAGATTGGTCCATCCGCCGGATTGCCAAGGCTCTTCATCGTAATCCCAGTACGATTTCGCGTGAATTAAGACGGGGGACAACAACACAGATTAACGCTAATACTCGTATCTTCGAACAGTCATATCTGGCGGAAACTGGCGAAGCAGTTTATCGTAAGCACCGGCTAAACAGCTGTTATCGTGGACTCTTTGATCACTGTCAAACCTTCTGTAATGCTTTGGTTACAGCTTTAAAAGCTCGCCCCAGAATGCATAGTGTGGATACTTTTGTTCACCAATTCAAGACTAATTACCCAGGAGTTGTCTGTCCCTCAACACCGACGGTGTATCGATACATTGATGACCAGCGTTTAACTATCCGTAATTCAGACCTACCAGCTAAACTCCGTCGCCGAGTCAAACGTCCCGGAACAAAGCATCACCGAATCAATAAGAAGAATCTGGGCCATTCAATCGAAGAGCGTCCCACTGTGGTTCAAGCACGTCAAGAGCTTGGACACTGGGAAGGTGACTTGGTCAAAGGTAAACGAGTTGAATCTGAGCCAGCATTAATGACTTTGACTGAACGTGTTAGTCGTTTAGAAATCATCGTTAAACTTCCCAATTATCATGCCGACACTTGCTTGAAAGCCCTCCAGAACACCTTATATGACTATGGAACTGAGTACTTTAAAACCATTACTTTTGATAACGGTGCCGAGTTCTCAAGCTTGAGCCAAGTGGCGGGAACGGACATCTACTTTGCCCATCCTTATTCACCATGGGAACGCGGAACCAATGAGAACACTAACGGCCTTTTGCGCGAGTTCTTCCCGAAGGGTAGATCCTTGGTTTTGGCCTCACTCATTGATATTCAGCTGGCTCAGGATACCTTAAACAACCGGCTGCGGCGTTCATTAAACTATCGTTGCCCAGCCGATCTAATGCCTGAACTAGCTTAGCAACTAGACCACTTCTAAGAATAGATTCTTAGTGTTGCACTTGATTTGACAATTGAGGA
>NZ_AZFS01000056.1:11069-12116 GCF_001434395.1 Levilactobacillus hammesii DSM 16381 | reverse complement strand
TATCTGCTGCCAGTAATCAAATAGATTGATTACCAACAACAGATATTTTAGAACCCTGAATTGTCATTGTGTGGTGGCATTCGGTCTGATCCTTTTTACGTGGTCTGGGCGAGGCGAATTGATTTACAAAAAGAGCCAACCACGCTATAGTTAATTGTGCACAACTAATTAACTTGTGGTTGGCAAGAAAGAGGGAAATGAATGATGGAAATCACGATTAAAGAAGCAGCGAAGGCATACTTGGATGCGCATGTTCAGCCAGGTAGCGTGTTGTTATTAACCACCGATGATGGTTCCAATCGGTATTCCACGGTGGGTGGCACCTGTGCGATCGGTGATAAATTCCAATTTGTCGCCTTGACAGATGCGGATCCGGACTACCCCATTTCTGTAACGAACAATGCCGGCTTGACCATCAAGACCAATGCCGATACCGAACTGTATCTGAGCAATGGCCTGATCCTGGATCGCGTCTTCAATCAGCTCGCCCTGCGCGATGATAGCGGCGTCCTCGACAGCGCAGTGGGTCTGATCACCTACACGGCGGCCGAAAAATCAAAATTAGATCTCAAAAAGGAAATGCAAACGTTGGGCACACGCATCTGTTAACAAAACCCTGTCCGCAAGCTGACCAGGTGGGGACTAAATTGGTGTTAGCCTTCACCTGCGGTTGCCAAAGATTCCGCCTGCTGTGGGGACCGCCTGCGGCCTGAGAAGCGGTCCTCCGGCTCGGTTTGAAGCCTGACAAAAAACGTCAGTCTCCAAACACGTCCCACGCTGTAAGCCGAAAGTCATCGGCTAACACCGTCGTCACGTCTGGCTCCATCTTTGGCCACCTCCGGTTATGATCGTTTTTAACCACGATGTCAGTGTGCGGACCGCTAGTGTTGAACGGTGTTTGTCTCCAGTATTTGATGACAATCTATGTAGCCGTGAGTGAGCTAAATTTGGGCTCAGCCGTGGGATTTTCCAAGCGGGCTACTTGGAAAATGGCGCCTTTGAGACGCTAATTTTTCGGCTCAAAGCGAGGTCCGAGACCGCTCTTGA
>NZ_AZFS01000056.1:0-11059 GCF_001434395.1 Levilactobacillus hammesii DSM 16381 | reverse complement strand
CTCGGGCCGTCCTGCCCACCGCGTTCCAGCCCAAATTTGGCGAACGGTAAGGCGGCGGTTTGCTTATACTTTGTTATTTTCAAAGCCATACAATTAGGAACACGTGAGTCGAAAAGACTGGCGTGTTTTTTTTGCGTTCTCAGGGGTGGCATTGAAACGGTCCATTGGCGACGATACAGGGGGCTGTCAACGGCGATGACCACAACTAATCCCCCCATTTTGGGCAACTTGTCCCGCACCCATTGCCAAGCGGTTGCACAGGCGCGTATACTTTGGATATGTAAAAGTTTCGGGAGGGGATATTTTTGAAGTTGAATAGTAAAGTTGGACGACTGCTAATTGGACTTTTTAGTTTAGTGTTCTTGTTAGTAGTTAGTCAGGTGGCAACACCAGCGAAGGCCGCGACCAATCACAACGGCGCGGACTTTACCACCTCAGCCAGCGTGACCAACGGACCTGATTTTAAGCATTCAAATACGGTCAATGTGGAATATGATCTGAGTTTTGGCAGCACGCCGATTCATGCTGGTGATACCATCACCCTTGATTTTCCTGAGAATTTAAAGGGAAAGACGCCCGGTGACACGTTTGATGTGACCGACGAGGATGGTACCGTGATTGGTAAGGCGGTTGTCTCCGATAAGGGCGTCGTGATTACCATGAATGATGCCTTAGAAAACAAGACCAATGCCAAGCTAAAACTGATCTTAGCCACGCAGTATCGTTACGAGGATACTGGTGAAAAAGACGTGGTTTTCCCATTGGAGAATGGCGGTAGCAGTACGTCACAAATCAATATTGTGTCTAATGAAGCTAACCTGTCTAAGAAGGGGACGCTGCAGAACGATGGCACGATTAAGTGGACGATCTTAGTTAATCGTCGTGAATTGGAAATGAAGAACTTGGACGTGACCGATACAATCGGGGCTAACCAAGAAATGATTCACGGCCTGACAGTCAGCAAGGGAACTTGGCAGAATACAACGACCTACCAACGGGAAAAACCAGCGTTGACTGAAGGTACCGATTACGATGTTACATACAACGATAAGGGATTTGATCTAAGCTTTAAGGATACGGTTAACGATATGATTGTCGTGGACTACTACACTAAAGTCACGGATCCCGAGTTGATTCATTCTGGTTATAAATTTAGAAATAATGCCGTGATGACCTGGGGTGGCGGCACCTCTGGTGGTAAGAATTCCGAAGAGGCTAACGGTAAAGTCTCCTCTTCAACGGGTAACAGTGGTTCCGGGAGTGGGGACGTCAACGAGACCGAAGAACCAGGGGTCGACACTGACGAAGACACCGGAACTGGGACGACTGATACCGATGGCGGGACTGAAACCGATGAGGAAGAGGAAGCCCGCGAACAAGAAGAAAATAAGGAAGCCGAAGCTAAGAAAGAAGCTGCCAAGGAAGCTGCTAAAAAGCAGGCTGCCAAGAAGGCCAAAGCGGCTGCTAAAAAAGCGAAGCCTGCAGTTGCCAAGGCAACGGCTACTGAAAATCCGGGTAGCACCACAAAGACAACCAACACGAAGTTACCTCAGACCAATGATCAGGGGAGCTTACGCGGTGTGGTCGGGGGCATCTTGGTCCTCGCAACGCTAGGCGCTAGTGTCATTGTTCGGCGTCACTTTTAACAAGTAATCGCATTTGAAAGGAGCTTGGCAGACGCCAGGCTCTTTTTTTAGCAGGATTGTTAAGATTAAAATCAGTCGCTATGTGGCAAATGTCACAAGCTCTGGTATACTCGAGATAACCATTACGATTCCTGGGGAGGGGAAATTATGCAACAGTTACGGCAATATCGTCAATTCTGGTTTGTCATCATTTTGGGAGCCCTCGCATTATGGCTTCAATTTGTTAATCATCAGGCAAAGTGGGCCCAGATTCTGATCACGGGGTTAGGCTTACTCCTGGCCATCATCATGTTTATCGAGATGGTTAGAACCTTACGTTCCGGCAAGTTTGGTGTCGACTTGCTGGCCATCACGGCGGTGTTAGCCACGTTAGCCGTGGGCGAATACTGGGCGGCATTGATCGTGTTGCTCATGCTAACGGGTGGGGATGCGTTGGAGGACTTTGCCGCCAGTCGCGCCAACAGTGAATTACAGGAGTTGCTGAATAACTCACCCCAAACGGCGCACCGGGCCGAGGGTGAGACGCTCACGGATATTGCGGTTAGTTTGGTGACGGTAGGTGACCGGCTATTGGTCAAACCGGGTGAAGTTATGCCAGTTGATGGGACACTGCTCACGGGGCCGACGACGGTTAACGAAGCCTCGCTGACTGGTGAGGCGCGTCCCATTGAAAAGAGAGCCGGGCAAACCGTGATGTCCGGGAGTATTAATGGTGAAGCCTCGGTCTACCTGCGGGCGGATCAGACGGCCGATAACAGTCAGTACCAGAACATTGTGCGGCTGGTTAAACAAGCCGAGTCCCAACCTGCCAAGTTTGTCCGGATGGCCGATCGTTACGCGGTGCCGTTTACGCTATTAGCTTACGTGATTGCGGGGTTGGCTTGGTACTTTTCCGGCGATCCGGTTCGCTTAGCGGAGGTCTTGGTGGTGGCTTCCCCCTGCCCATTGATCTTGGCGGCACCAATCGCGTTGATCTCGGGGATGAGTCGGGCTAGCCGTAATGGGATTATTGTGAAAACGGGGACCACGCTGGAAAAGCTGGCGCAGGTCAAGACGTTTGCCTTTGACAAGACGGGAACGATTACGCAGGGCCGCCTGGTCGTTGACCAAGTGGTGCCCGTGACGGCGTTGCCCGCGGAAGAGCTCCTACAATTAGCAGCCAGCACGGAGCAGCACTCCGGTCACGTTCTTGCACAGTCACTGGTTGCGGCCACCACGGCGCCGTTACTGCCAGCCACAGACGTGAATGAAACGACCGCGCAAGGTGTCATGGCGACCGTTGATGGGCAAGTGGTCCGCGTGGGTAAGAGTAGCTTTGTGACCGAAGAAACGGTTGAAAAGTCCAATCAGACGGCGGTTTATGTGTCGATTGCGGGAATCTATCAGGGTTACGTGAGCTTTAATGACCGCGTTCGACCCGAGGCGAGCGCGACCATGGCGGCCCTACGCGATGCCGGGGCGGCTCACCTGCTGATGATTTCCGGTGATCGCCGGCCAATTGCCGAGACGATTGCGGGTGAAGTGGGGATCGACCAGGTTCACGCGGAGTGCCTTCCCGCCGATAAGATTAAGGTCTTGGCGGACCTTCCCAGCGACCAGCGTCCGGTAGCCATGGTGGGGGATGGCATTAACGATGCGCCTTCACTAGCGACGGCCGATGTGGGGATTGCGATGGGGGCCCACGGGGCAACCGCGGCCAGTGAATCGGCGGATGCGGTCGTCTTAAAGGATGATTTGACACGGGTTAGCACCGCACGACTGATTGCCCACGATACCATGCGGGTAGCCAAACAAGCCGTTTTGATCGGAATTTTTATCTGTACGGGCTTGATGCTGATTGCCAGCTTTGGGGTAATTCCAGCCATCATTGGGGCGGTGTTCCAAGAAGTGGTGGATACCGTCACCATCCTCTATGCACTCCGGGCGCGGACGGATCGGTAAGCGCCAAGCTTTACTTCTAGATTATTATTATCGCATCATTTTTAAAGGGATCTGAGCTGATAGGCTCAGTTCCTTTTTTTATTGCCAAATGAATATAGGAAACCGGCATCAAATTTAAGTGGTTAGGTTACTTTCCCTTCAACTGGTGAATGCGGTATCATGGACTTGTACAGTGTTGCCAAATTTAATCGAAGAGGAGCCTGTAAGATGACAAAATCAATCAACACCGATTATTTCTTTGATGAACCGGCTTTTAACACGCATGACGGAGGTTACGTGCCGTTGGAGGAACCCGCAATTCCGCAACAACCGCTACGGATTCCACCGTTATTGAAGCCGGATAAGGAGACCGCGACGGATACCTACTACACGGTCGAGGCACAGGCGGGTGAAACCCAACTGTTACCGGGTAAGAAGACCAAGACCTGGGGCTATAATGGCAGTCTATTAGGCCAAACCATTGTTTTTCCTAAGGGGAAGACGATGCACATTGACCTGAAGAACAGCTTGCCCGAGTTGACCACGTTCCACTGGCATGGCTTAAACGTGCCGGGACCTTACACGGATGGTGGCTGTCACGCGCCGGTCTATCCCGGACAGACGCGCCACATTGACTTCAAGGTGGACCAACCGGCCGCAACGTTGTGGTTACACGCCCACCCGTGTCCATCCACGGCGGAACAGGTTTGGCGCGGCTTGGCAGGTCTGGCTCTGGTGACCGATGACCAAGAAGCCCAGTTACCTTTCCCCCGGAACTATGGTGTTGATGATATTCCGTTAGTCTTGCAGGACCGCCGTTTCCATGAGGACAATCAGTGGGACTATAACGCCGATTATGATCCGGATGGGGTTCAAGGCCCAACGCCGATGATTAACGGGACGCTCAATCCTTACTTTGACGTGTCGACACAACGGATTCGGCTGCGCATCCTAGATGGTGCCAACCGCCGGGAATGGCGGCTACACTTCAGTGACGATCTCCCATTTACGCAGATCGCCTCTGACGGTGGGGTATTGCCAGAACCCGTTGAATTTACGCATTTGATGTTGACCTGTGCCGAACGGGCCGAAATCATTGTGGACTTTGGTAAGGTTACGCCTGGCAAAACGGTCACGTTGTATTCTGACGATGTGCCGTTGGTTCGGTTCCGGGTTCACGATTTCCAGACGGATACGGCTAAATTGCCGGACCATCTCGTTGATATTCCCGATCCAGACGTCACCCCTGACACGCCTATTCGTAAGGTAGTCATGTCCGGCATGGATGAACAAGTCATGATTGACGGTAAGAAATTTGAAATGCAACGGATCGATGCCAAGCAAAAAGTGGGCAACGTTGAGCTGTGGGATGTCACGAACACCAACGATATGGGGAGTGGCATGGTCCACCCCTTCCACATGCACGGTACGCAATTCTTAGTTATTTCACGGAATGGCAAGGCCCCATACCCTAACGAGCATGGGTTCAAGGACACGGTCGGGGTCAACCCAGGCGAAACGGTCCGCATCAAGGTCTGGTTCGAACATACCGGGGTCTACATGTACCACTGCCACATCATTGAGCACGAAGACGGCGGTATGATGGCCCAAATCGAAGCCTACGACCCAGATCATCCCCAAACCTATAAGTTAATGGATATGGACACGCTAATGAACGCGGTCGCGAAGGAGCGGGGAATCGACGTGAAGGATCTCCACTTAGCGGGAATGAGTTCATATGAGAAGATGGGGATGAAGATGTAAGAGTGCGGAACGAGGCGCTTAGGTCCTGAGCATTAACGTCATTAAGTGCCCGCTCGGTGGAACCGAGCCGGTGCTTAATGGGGTTAAGCGCAGGGACCTGCCTCGTGTAGCACGTTTCAGAAGCCGCCAGTCTCCGAAACATAGTGGTAAAGAACGAGCCAAACGTCCCGAGAATTAGCTACCAATAACAGTCAATTCCGGGCAGGAGTCCCCTATTTGTCTAAGCGGAAGAATCTGGCTTGCGTAACGCGTTTCAGAGGCTGCCAGTCTCCGAATCATACTGGCGAGAGCAAGTCCAACGCTTCAAGCTAGCATAACCATTAACAACCGAGCCGGTGCTTAATGGGGTTAAGCGCAGGGAACTGCCTCGTGTAGCACGTTTCAGAAGCCGCCAGTCTCCGAAACATAGTGGCAAAGAACGAGCCAAACGCCCCGAGAATTAGCTACCAATAACAGCCAATCCCGGGCAGGAGTCCCTTATTTGTCTAAGCGGAAGAATCTGGCTTGCGTAACGCGTTTCAGAGGCCGCAAGTCTCCGAAACATATTGGCGAGAGCAAGTCCAACGTTTCAAGCTAGCATAGCCATTAACAACCGAGCCGGTGCTTAATGGGGTTAAGCGCAGGGACCTGCTTTTCGGAGGCCGCCAGTTTTCACCACAGTCTCTCGTTCACCATCAAATATAAAAACGATCACGGAATTTTTTCGGAATTCCGTGGTCGTTTTTTAGTGGCCGTGAGTCTGACCACGAAGAACGTGATCCACGTGAGCCAGTGTTTCGTTGACGATGTCCAGGATGTGCGGGTCATCTAAGCGATAAAAATTCTGCTTGCCCACACGGCGAACTGCCACTAACTGTTCTTTCTTGAGCATGGCCAACTGGTGGGAGATAACGGATTGTTCCACGTTTAAGAGTTGGCTGAGCTCACTCACGTTGAGTTCCTTTTGTTCCAGGAGGTAAAGGAGCTGTAAGCGCGTGGGGTTACTGAGAAGTTTAAAGATGAGTTGTGAGGCCTGAACCATCTTTGGCGCAATGAGGGTGACTTTTTCTTGAGAATCCGCCATAAAAGGGTTGCTCCTTTCATATGTAGATGATAACATATGTTATAGATAACATGTAATAAAGGGGAGGATAACGTGGTTAAAACAATTCTAACGGGGGTCACAGCCTATATTTCGACCGGACTCGACTACTTAATTATTCTAATGGTAATCTTTGGTCGCGTAAAGCATCAAGACCGGTGGTTAGTCCTGGCGGGGGACTTTGTGGGGACGATTGTGCTAGTCGGCAGTTCGCTGGCAATTGCCTTTTTCTTGGGGTTTGTTCCGGCGCCCTGGTTACTGGGTCTGTTGGGGATCATCCCAATTTATCTGGGAATCAAATTGTGGATTCAGGGGGATGACGACGATACGGGTGCCATTGCGGACAAGGTCGCTGATCCCAAGGGGTTAATTTGGAGCGTGGCGGTGATTACCATGGCGACCTGTGGTGCGGATAATGTGGGAATCTACGTGCCCATCTTTACTACGGTTGATCCCACCAAGATTCCCTTGATTTTAGTGACGTTCGCCGTGATGGTGGTCATTTTCTGGGAAATTGGGTATCGCTTGGCGTGCTTACCCAAGGTGGCAGAAATCCTGGAAAAACAGGGACGCTACATCACGATTGCCGTGTACATCCTGATTGGGCTATACATTATGTGGGATAGTGGGACCTTTCAGCACCTGATCCAGTTGGTGTAGAGGATATGACGTCGTACCGGTGCAAAGTGATGCCGCCTTACCGTTTCCCATAGCAGCCGGAATTTCTGGCCGCCGCAGGTGAAGGGCTACCGTTGATGTCATTTTTTTCTCAAGAATTCTGAACTTAGACATAAAAAAACTAGCGCATCGCCGTAAAGTAGGCGGTGCGCTAGTTTAATGTGGTGCGATTTAGAAGAATAACTTGCTAGCAATCGTGACGCAGGTCATCAGGATAACCGAGGAAATAGTCGCAGCTAGGAAGACGTTGCCCCCACGCTGGAAGATTACCCGGAAGTTGACGCTCATACCCAAGGCGGCCATGGCCATGCCCAGGAAGATGTAAGCTAACTTGACGAGTCCGGCCAAGGCAACATCGCCTAATGGCAGGAAGGTTCCGATGATGCTGGTTAAAATGAAACCAGCCATGAACCAAGGAATCGGTAACTTGGCAGGACCTTCATTAGCGGCCGCTTCGGGGTTAGCCTTGCGTGATTGGTGTTGGTACCACCAGCCGATAATTAAGGCGGCCGGTGCCAGCAACAGCACCCGTGAGAGCTTGGTGATGATGGCGGTGTCTAGACTGACCGGACCACCAGCACTCCCGGCCGCAACGGCGTGGGCAATTTCGTGAAGGGAGCCCCCAGTTAAGACCCCAAACTGAACGGCGGTTAAATGCAGGAGAGGCTTCAGGCCAATTTCGACCAAGGTGAAGACCGTTCCTAAGATAGCCACGATGGCGACGGCCAACACTTCATTTTCCCGTTGGCGTTCGGCCTTATCTGCGGGAACCTTGATCTGCGGGGAGACCCCCATGACGGCAGCGGCACCACAGATGCTGGTCCCGGTAGCGGTCAAGATGGCCAGTTCCTTTTCGACGCCCATCTTGCGGCTGAGATTATAGGTTAAGAAGACCATTCCAGTAACCACGAAGGCGGCTAGGGTGATGGTCTTCACGCCAGCTTGGGCCAGTTGAATTAAGTTGAGTTTGAAACCTAACAGAATAATACCTAATCGTAAAAACTTATTGCTAATAAAACCAATACCTGCGCGGTTGGCGTTAATCACCTGGGGCTGAACCTGACAAGCCATTCCCAATAACAGGGCGATGACCAGGGCACCCACCAGGTTTAAATAAGGCAGCTGAGCCAGAAAGCTTCCCGCCACAGCACAAGCTAAGGTTAAGAGTGATGCGAACCAGAAGCCACGGCTTACCACAGTTGTCCGAATATCCAAAATAATCTCCTCCTCAAAAATGTCTACGCTTAGTTTACCGGAAGTTGATTATAAGATAAAATTGGAATGAATAATAACGTTATAATTTGAACTTATGATAAGGAGTTGACAACATGCTCGATCACCGGTACCAAACCTTTTTAGTCTTAGCGACGACCAAGTCCTATACCCGGACGGCCCAGCAGCTGTACATCAGTCAGCCGGCGGTTTCTCAGCAAATTAAGAATCTTGAATCCGAGCTTGGCCTGGAATTGGTCCACTATGAACGGCCTAAATTATCCATTACCGCAGCCGGTCAGGAGCTGGCGGCGTTCATTCAGCGGGTTCAGGTTCAGGCGAATAAGGTCGTGACGACCCTGCAGCATCCACAGAAGACCCGACAGGTCACCTTTAGTACGACCCTGTCGCTAAGCGAATTTCTGGCCCCCCAGCTGATTACGCTATTGCAACGGCGGGACTATCACGAAATTAATTGTCGCGTAACCAATACGCAGGCGGCCTTGCGCGCACTGGAGGCGGGAACCAGTGACTTTGCCCTGATTGAAGGTAATTTTGACAAGCAACGCTACGGCTACGAGATTGTGCGGCAAGAACCGTTCGTGGGCGTGGTTGCGGCCGACCACCCCTTAGCCCAGCAGGCAGTCGTGAGTTGGGCGGACCTCACGGCTTACCCCTTGATTATTCGTGAGGTGGGTTCGGGTAGCCGGGAGATTTTGGAAAACTTGGCGCATGCGGCCAATGTGACCTTTGCGGAATTCCCCCAACTGGTCACCGTGAACAATCTGGCGGCCATTCGTGAGATCCTGTTGCGGGGGAGTGGCGTCAGCTTTGTTTATCGGTCGGTCGTCGCGGATGCGCTACGAGCCGGGCAGTTAAAGGTCTTGCCACTGCAAGCCGGTCGGTTGCGCCACGACTTGGATCTGGTCTATCCACGAGACAGTTATTTTGCGGCGGCTTATCAGGAATGGGCCAGTGCTTTACGGGAATAACGGTTTTTCTGAGAAAATGAGCTTATGATTAGACAAACACCCCTTAATATTGATATATTAGTCGTATTATTGTAAAAATTATCGAGAAGGGGTGAGCCATCGTGACGAAAAAAACGAGACGGGCCATTTTTATCTTAGTATTTAGTGAATTTTTAGTGTGTTTAGGAATTAGTTTAGTCATTCCGGTCATGCCGTTTTTGAAGAATCAACTGCATTTGACGGCGACCGACATGGGGATTATGAGTGCCCTGTTTGCGTTTTCTCAGTTCGTGGCGTCACCCCTGATTGGGCGGTTGTCCGATAAGATTGGGCGGAAGCCGGTGCTGACCACCGGACTGTTTCTGTTCATGGCCTCCGAAGTGTTGTTTGCCTTGACCAACCAGTTAATGGTCTTCAACATTTCGCGGATCATTGGTGGGCTATCAGCCGCAATGGTTGTTCCCACGGCGATGGCCTTGGCTGCTGACATTACAACGAAACGCCAACGGGCCAGAGTGATTGGCTGGTTATCCGCGGCCTTTAGTGGGGGCCTGATTCTGGGACCCGGTATTGGCGGTATCCTGGCCGGTATTAGCTACAAGACGCCGTTCTGGGCCGCTGGGGCGTTGGGACTAATCAGTGCCATCGTGTTAATCAGCTTACTGCCAAGTGATGCTGAAACGAGTAAGATTCGTGACGCCGAAGCGCCTTCGGAAATGGCCACGAAACCGACGGCCCATCCGATGACTCGGGAGTTCTGGACGGTGCCAATCATTATCTTGTTTACCATGATTCTGGTGTCTTCATTTGGACTGCAGGGCTTTGAAAGCATCTACAGTATCTACGTCAACGAGGTTTTCCACTTTAGTCTAAATAACATTGCGTTAGTGTTGACGCTTAACGGATTAATCTCGTTATTCTTGCAGGTTGCGATGTTTGATACCCTGGTCAGTAAGTGGGGCGAGCGCCGGGTCATTCGGGTCTGCTTCTTCCTGGCAGCAATCTGCGTGGTATGGATCACCCAGGCACACGGTAAGATTGCCGTGATGATTGCCACGTTGATCATCTTCTCCGCATTTGATTTGTTGCGGCCCGCAATCACCACGCTGCTGACGAAAGCCAGTGAATCAAATCAGGGACTGATTAATGGCCTGAACATGTCACTGACCAGTGTGGGGAACATCGTGGGACCTATCATGTCCGGGATGCTACTGGATATGAACCCACATTACCCCTACCTGGTGGTGTCGGTCTTCTTGATCGTGTCCTACTTGATGGCCTTTCTGTTGAAACGGCCGGATCAATTACAGTCGGCGGCAGAGAAATAATTGAAAATCATGAACGAGGGGAACGGGACAATGGTCTGGTTCCTCTTTTTATTTAAGCTAAATTTGGTTCACCCACGGCTCTACGGCATGTTGCCAACAACTTGGCATGAATGGTGCCAAATTAGCGATATTTACAGCAATGTGGCAATTAAGAGCTAGTTTGCCGGAATCTCTGGCAGCCGCAGGTGGTATTATCTGGCGCGTTAAGTTGGTTTTCGTCAGTTTGGGGCCATAACCGTTAATTATTGGGAGTGATGAGTGGCTTTGAGGCGGCTGGTCCTGTATGCTAAGCCAGTGCTTTGGGGAAATGTCGCTGCAAAGGTTTGGGGAGGCAAAAATGCCTGCCCGGTACTGCCGAACAGGCACATTTAAGATGATTGGGGGGGCGGTTTTGCAACATAAAAAAACCGAAAATTGCAAGAACAAGTTAGCCACACAAAACAGCCCCAGGATATTCCG
>NZ_AZFS01000055.1 GCF_001434395.1 Levilactobacillus hammesii DSM 16381 | reverse complement strand
CTCAAAACTGACCATTGTTTCGACAAAGTATGTGTAGCCTCCGTATATTCCTTAGAAAGGAGGTGATCCAGCCGCAGGTTCTCCTACGGCTACCTTGTTACGACTTCACCCTAATCATCTGTCCCACCTTAGACGGCTGACTCCCGAAGGTTATCTCACCGGCTTTGGGTGTTACAAACTCTCATGGTGTGACGGGCGGTGTGTACAAGGCCCGGGAACGTATTCACCGCGGCATGCTGATCCGCGATTACTAGCGATTCCAACTTCATGTAGGCGAGTTGCAGCCTACAATCCGAACTGAGAACGGCTTTAAGAGATTAGCTTGGCCTCACGACTTCGCGACTCGTTGTACCGTCCATTGTAGCACGTGTGTAGCCCAG
>NZ_AZFS01000054.1 GCF_001434395.1 Levilactobacillus hammesii DSM 16381 | reverse complement strand
TCCGACAGCGACTCAGACTCTGATAGCGACTCAGACTCTGATAGCGATTCCGATTCCGATAGCGATTCTGATTCCGACAGTGACTCCGATTCCGATAGCGATTCCGATTCCGATAGTGACTCGGACTCAGATAGCGATTCCGACTCAGATAGTGACTCAGATTCCGACAGTGACTCGGACTCAGATAGCGACTCAGATTCCGATAGTGACTCTGACTCAGACAGTGACTCTGACTCAGACAGTGACTCTGACTCAGACAGTGACTCTGACTCCGACAGTGACTCTGACTCTGACAGTGACTCTGACTCTGACAGTGACTCAGATTCCGACAGTGACTCAGATTCCGACAGTGACTCGGACTCAGACAGTGATTCCGACTCCGACAGTGACTCAGACTCAGATAGTGACTCAGACTCAGATAGTGACTCTGATTCCGACAGCGATTCCGATTCCGACAGTGATTCCGACAGCGACTCAGACTCGGACAGCGATTCGGATTCTGATAGCGACTCCGATTCCGACAGTGACTCAGACTCGGATAGCGACTCAGACTCAGACAGTGACTCGGATTCCGATAGTGACTCGGATTCCGACAGTGACTCGGATTCCGACAGTGATTCCGACTCGGACAGCGATTCCGACTCAGACAGTGATTCGGATTCCGACAGTGACTCGGATTCCGACAGTGACTCAGACTCAGATAGTGACTCGGATTCCGATAGTGACTCAGACTCTGACAGTGATTCGGATTCCGACAGCGACTCGGATTCCGATAGTGACTCAGACTCCGACAGTGATTCGGATTCCGACAGCGATTCGGATTCCGACAGCGACTCAGATTCTGATAGCGACTCCGACTCGGATAGCGATTCAGATTCAGACAGCGATTCGGACTCCGACAGTGACTCCGATTCAGATAGCGATTCGGATTCCGACAGTGACTCAGACTCCGACAGCGATTCGGATTCTGATAGTGACTCAGACTCTGACAGTGATTCCGACTCCGACAGTGACTCGGACTCCGACAGTGACTCAGACTCAGATAGTGACTCTGATTCCGACAGCGATTCCGATAGTGACTCTGATTCGGATAGCGATTCGGACTCCGACAGTGACTCAGACTCAGATAGTGACTCCGATTCGGATAGCGATTCCGACTCAGATAGCGACTCCGACTCGGATAGCGATTCCGATTCAGACAGTGACTCAGACTCAGATAGTGATTCTGATTCAGACAGCGACTCCGATTCCGATAGTGACTCCGATTCGGATAGCGATTCCGACTCCGACAGTGATTCCGACTCTGACAGCGACTCTGATTCGGATAGCGACTCCGATTCCGACAGTGACTCAGACTCCGACAGTGATTCCGACTCAGACAGCGACTCTGATTCCGACAGTGATTCGGACTCAGATAGTGACTCCGATTCCGATAGCGACTCTGATTCCGACAGTGATTCCGATTCCGATAGCGATTCCGATTCCGATAGTGACTCGGACTCCGACAGTGATTCAGACTCAGATAGTGACTCTGATTCCGATTCTGACAGTGATTCCGACTCAGATAGTGACTCCGATTCCGATAGCGACTCAGACTCTGACAGTGACTCTGATTCCGACAGCGATTCGGACTCCGACAATGGTTCAGACTCTGATAGTGGCTCGGATTCCGACAACGGTTCCGACTCCGACAGTAGTTCAGGCTCAGATGGTGATACTGGTTCTGATTCGGATAGCGATTCTGATTCCGATAACGGCGGATCAACTCCAGGTGATGGTGGGTCTACGCCAGGTACCGGCGGATCAATGCCAGGAACCAGTGGCTCTACGCCAGGCACTGGCGGATCTAATCCGGGAACTGGTGGTAACACTGGTGGATCAGTCGCTGGAACTGGCACATCAGGTATTACAAGCACACCACTTGGTTATACGACAGGGTCTGCGGCAGCAACGCCTGCTGGAAGTGTGCAACAACCATCTAGTACCAATTTAGCTAGTCCAGCATCTAACGACCGTTCTGCTTCTACTGACGATAAGTCAGCGGATAAGAAAGTTGCCGACAAGTCAACAACTAGCAAGAGTGGTGCAGCAGCGGACGCGACGACAGGTGGAGATACTGCTAATCAAGATGCCCAAAATGAAGGCAACAACCTGACACTTTGGGGGTCAATCTTGGCTGCTATTGCGGCAGTAACCGGTGGCTCATGGTGGTACTTTGGTAACAAGCAACGGAAACACGATGACAATTAAGCAACAAATAAGCAAGAGTGGTAAATAGTAACAAAATGTATTAAGAGTGGGTATACTTGGTTTATACCCAGACGGGTCCTCTTCGGGTCAAACTGGGAGGACTCTTATATTAGAAAAAAAGTAAATTTGAGGGGCGGTTCTATACTATGAAGAAATCACTGATTAAGGCGTTTCGAGAAGCAGTTATGGCTCTCGGATCTGAGAAGGATTTAGCAACAGGAAGGGTGACGCTGGCATTGTCCATTTCGGATAAACGTCATCGTGCGACGACCCACTTTATCCGTGCTCGTAGTGTAGAAAGTGCCTGGACAGAAGTTACGACTCAATTGGCACCGATTCCTCAGCAGTCCTGGGTACGTATCGAGGCGGTTACGGGCGTCCAACGTCGGCCCATGGTTGACTTGCAACGGGATCTAAAAGATATGACGCGGATGAATTTCTGGCGACGTGGGATTAGTTTTGATCCGGAATTTAAGACGGCGCTCCTTGAAATGGAAATTAACGGCCATGAATTCTTTCATCCGGGGGAGCAGCATGTCGTTGGTAAAAACACTTCTGACAGCTGGATTGATTTTAAAATGATCGCAGATTACCTCACTGAGCGTGATGGGGAGGCTTGCTCCAACTTGGCCGACAGTCGTTATATCTGGAGCTTCTCGACGGCCGGAATTTTTTCAGATGGACAGCAAATCTGGCCGCTTTCTACCCGTGAAGATGGCACGACGGGTGTGCGTCAGCTTCAACAGCCCAAGAGGGAAATTGGTGATTACTTAAGGGTCGCTGAAAGCTATCTTGTGCGGCAAATTAAGGAAGATGGTAAGTTTGTTTACGGCTACTTTCCGGCTACGCAGCGGGTCTTGACGAATTACAATAGTGTCCGTCATTTCTCCTCTATTTATGCTTTGTTAGAAGCAATCGCGTATACAGGACAGGCGGACGACCTTGAGCGTGTTCGGTTAGCCTTACGGTGGGGTATCGATGAGCTCACTATTTTAAAGGGACAGGCAAGATTTGCGATTGAACGGCCAAAGAAAGGGACCCCAGAGATTAAGCTTGGCGCGCAAGCAATGCTGATCTTGGCGCTTTGTAAGTACCAAGAAGTGACGAAAGACGATCAGTTTGCAGATATTGCCTTGCAGGCGTTTCGGGGTGTCGTTGCCTTTCGCCAGCCGACCGGCAAGTTCAACCACGTGTTGAATCAAGATCTTTCGGTTAAGGATAGTTTCCGTGTTATTTATTACGAAGGGGAAATTGCTTTTGCGTTGATTCGCTTGTTTGAATTAACTAATAATGATGAAATCCATCAACAGGCACAACAGACGTTGGATTTCATGGTTCAGAATGATTTTGGTAAGTATCATGATCATTGGATTGCATACGCCGCCAATGAAGCGACACAAGTTTTCCCTGACAACCGGGACTACATGGCAATGGGGCTGCAAAATGCTTTTAGCAATTTAGCCTTCATTGAAAAGCAGGTCAGTCCCCATCCAACCCGCCTAGAATTATTGAATGCGACCGTTAGATTAATCGATACGGTTCGGCGGACGGCTAATGACGATTTGCTGGAGAAATACGATGTGCAACACTTGCGAGAAGTTTGGCAACAGCGCGCGGAGCATGAACTAGCAGTTGGGGCGTTTGAACCGGAAGTAGCGATGTTTTTCTACAGACCAGATAAATTTTATGGGGGATTCTTTACGCGGAATGATCACTTCCGCACGCGGATCGATGACTGTGAGCATTTCCTTTCTGGCCTGATTAACTATGTCAATTACCACTATTAGGAGGCGACGATGAATGGTCATTTTAGCAAGTATTTTTGCCTACAAGAAAGTCCAAATGTTTATCAGAATGTTGATTTACATTGTTCTCGGAATTGTCGTACTGGTCGTTCGTCATCGCAATAAAAAAAAGACCCGTAAGCGAATGGACGAACGGACCGAGTACATGATGAAACACACTAAAAAAGACAAGGATGGCAAGTATCCGTGGGAAGTCTAGATGGGGGAATGGGCATGAATTACTTTGTGGGCGCCTATCTCAATGCTCAGTTAACGGGTATTGAGAAGGCCCAGGTGAACCGCGTCAAGCTCTTTACAGATGCTGGTTGGCCAGCGCGGTGTTTGTATACGAAGTACAATCCCAAGATTCATGAAAACGCGACTAAATTTGGTCTGCAAGGTCGGTGTTTTACCCTCTATGATTATTTCCAAGAGGCAACGGACGACGAGGTGGTCGCCAAGGATTGGGTGGCGTACTGGCAAACGGTCTGTCAGTTTAAACTGGATTTTGTTGATATTGCGCCGGATATCCGTATCCATGACGATCAAGGCCGTTATGTGGCCTACGCACACTTTGCAACGCCGACATACGAGCAGCTGGTCTACGTGAATTATTTTGACAGTGATCACCAGAAGGTTAAGCGCGATATCTATGATTCACGCGGATTCTTGAGCCAGACTAAGTTTTTAAAGGAACATCAGCGGGTTCAGGCCGAGATCTTTTTCAATCGGCGCGGGCAGGTTAAGATTGAAAAGACCTATCAAGTGGTCAACGAACAAACAGTCTTAAAGCGCATCGTTTTAAAGGATTTTCAACAACGAGATTGGTTCTTCAATGCGGAGGAGGAATTTCAGACTTTCTTCTTCAACACGCTCTATGAAAAGGGTGACCTCTACTTTTGTGATAAAAATGGGTACATTGGTCAGGCAATGGCTAACACGGCGGACGAGGTTAAGGTGTGTGCCGTCTTTCACAGTACCCATGCGCGCCAACAGACGGATGTGCTGGGATCACCGTTAAAGAGTTCTTACCGGGTGCCCCTATCACAGCCAGAGAAGTTCGATCGCTTTGTGGTGTCTACGGCCCTTCAAAAACAAGACTTAATGGCACGATTCGATCAGCTGCCACCAATTGATGTGATTCCGGTGGGCTATATTCAGCCGACAACGGTCAATCTGCAACAGAAACAACCACACCGGATCATTGGTGTGGCGCGCTTCTCGCCAGAAAAACAGGTGTTACATCAGATTCAGGTCGTTGAACGACTGGTTGCCGAATTTCCCGACGTTGAGCTCCATTTATTTGGTTTTGGGAGCCGCCCGGAAGAGCAAAAACTACGGGATTACGTGCGCACTCACGGACTAGAACACCATGTTTTCTTCCGAGGGTTTGTCACGGATCTTTCGGCTGAGTATGCACAGGCCTCGTTACAGATGGTGACCAGCAATGAGGAAGGCTTTTCGCTGGCGACCTTAGAGGCGCTGAGTTTTGCGGTACCTGTGATCAGCTATGACATTCGTTATGGGCCGACTGAGCTCATTGAAGACGGTGTAAATGGTAACTTAGTGGCGCGGGATAGCGTCGACAGTCTCTACCAGAAAGTGCGGTCATACCTGCAGGATCCACATTTGCAGAAGATGTATATGGAAAACAGTTTGCGTTTGGCCAAGCGATACACTGAGGCGGCCACGAAAGATAAGTGGCAAGCGCTGTTATCAGCGATGGCTGGTAGTCGCGAATCAAAGATTGGGTGAGGTTAGGGGGCAGGTCGTATGCCGACCGAAATTGGTGGGGTCACGTTTTTTCAAAGTGGCTTGACGTATCAGGAGAAACACACGCGAAAGTTAGTACCATTTTCGTCGCGAATCGCACAGCTGTTAGAGCAGCGGCAGATCTTTACCCAGTTAAGGAGTCCACGCGTGCGTTTCTCGTCAGGCGATGTCTTAACGGTGAGCCAAAATACGGCGATCGAGCCTTTCGCCACTTTTCCCGTGGGGGATCGTTTCTATCCGATGGGGGCCTTCAGTTACTCGCGAAGCCTGCTCCCGGTCAACACCATTGTTGGTCGCTATTCGTCGATTGCTACGGGGGTTAATCGGATGGGAGCTAACCATCCGCTACATCGTTTTTCCACATCGATTATCACATATGAAGAAAATAGTGCGGCGCTGAATGCTTACTTGGCAACGCAGAGTGGCCCTCTGCATCTGGCGGTTGATTCGCCAGCCGTGGATTTACCGATTATTATCGGCAATGATGTTTGGATTGGTCAGGATGTGACCTTCTCTTCTGCGGGAATTGTGGTTAACGACGGTGCTGTGGTTGCGGCCAACGCGGTGGTCACCAAAGACGTTCCGCCGTATGCCGTGGTGGCGGGAAATCCGGCTCGGATCGTGAAATATCGGTTTGCATTTGCGATGATTCAGCAGCTGTTGGCGTTGAAGTGGTGGCAATATGACCCAGGCCAACTGACCACAGTTCGTGGTGACGACGCGATCGACCAGTTTATGGCGAAGCTACAGGCGTTAAAAGCGGCCGGTCAGCTCCGGCCATTCCAACCACCGGTCGTCACCTTGGCGGATTTCAGCGGCTGAGCTATTGTGAGGGATGCGAACATGGGGATGAGTCAATCGCGAAGATTCTTTCTTGGAAACAGGGCAAGCTGTCTGAGAAAATTGCATGCGGCAACTCGGTGATTGATGGGCGTTCGTGATGAATTGAAAAAGGGCCTGAGACTTTTGTCTCAGGCCCTTTTCACGCCGAATGGACATGGGCGAAACGTGTGCTCACCAGCTAATCGCCTTTGGTCACACTACTTTTTTTAGTGTTTAGAGTGCCAATACTTTCTTACCATATAAAATCTTGGTTCCCAGTTGTGTGGCAATCTCTTGGGCCTCGTGGGCCGCAACACCTGCCGGAATCAATGTCAGACCAACAGAATCAGTGAGGCGCTTAGTCATGGTCCAGTCTGCTAGTCGATCCTCGTTGGCCAAACCGGTGCTGAGAATGTGATCGAAGCCTTGATCGGCCAGCCAGTCAACAGCGGTGCCCCGATCTTGGGGACGAATCTGATCAAACGCCGTACTGAACGTCATGGTCATGCCGCCAGCTGCTGCAATAAGAGGGCGCAGCGCTTCTTGATCGAGTTGATGCTGTAACGTCAATGCCCCAAAGATGGCGCCGTCAACGCCGAGTTGTTGCGCCTCAAGCAGGTCAGCCTCCATCATCTTCAGTTCAACGTCATTGTAGGGACTGTGACCACCGCGAGGGGCAATCACGACATCCAAGCTGACTTGGTGTTCGTGGGCGTAACGGACAGCTTCGCCCATGACCCCCTTACTGATGGTCGTGCCACCAACGGCCAAGTTATCGGCGAGGGCAACACGTTTAACGCCCGCCTCAACAGCAGCGGGGAGTTGGGGATAATTTTCTAATAACGGTTCAACTAACAGCAAAATCGTCAATCCTTTCTCAAGTGAGATATTCGTCAATGCGGCTAACGGTATGGTACAATATACGCACTCTATCAACGGGAGTGAAGTTATTGAAAGCAGATACGCATAAGCCGCGTTCCTGGTTCTGGAACTGGGTGGTTAACAATCGTCTAGTCTCTATACTAACAATTACGCTTCTTATTTTACTCATTTTACTTGTCTTAAGTAAAGTCCCTTGGCTCGCAACACCGTTAGTTTTGGTCTGGCAGATTGTGGGATTGCCGGTTATCTTGGCCGGCGTCGGGTATTATTTACTAAATCCACTGGTTGATCGCCTGGAAAAATATCACGTTGGCCGCACTTGGTCCATTCTGGGACTCTTCATTCTGGTGGGCCTGCTATTGGTCTGGGGGATTGGGAGCCTGATTCCCATGGTGCAGCGACAATTGACCACGCTGATTGCTGAGTGGCCCCATTACTGGCGCGACGTGACCAATACCGTCTCGATGTGGCTTCAGGATGATCGCCTGAGTGGACTAAAGGGGCAACTGGATCAATTTAACCAGCAGTTGTCTGACAGCTCATCCTCGGCCGTTTCTAGTTTTGCCCAGAGTACGGTTAGCTCCGTCGGCGGCATTGTCAGCCGGGTGGTCGCAATTGCTGTGGGGGTCATTACGGCGCCCTTTATTCTGTTCTACCTGTTACGAGATGGGCACCACCTGCCGGACTATTTGGCTAAGATTCTTCCTATTAAGCACCGTGAGTCTGCCAAACACCTCCTAGTCGAGATGAATCGGCAGGTCAGTAATTATGTGCGCGGCCAGTTAATCGTGGCATTTATTGTGGCCGTGTTGTTCTACGTGGGCTTCATGATTATTGGTCTGCGTTTTGCGCTACTACTGGGAATTATCGCGGGTGTTTTGAACCTGGTGCCTTATCTGGGTTCGTTCTTAGCGATGGTCCCAGCGGTGGTCGTTGCTGCTTTTATTTCCCCGTGGATGCTGGTGAAGGTACTGATCGTTTTTATCGTCGAACAGACGCTTGAAGGCCGATTTATTTCGCCATTGGTTCTCGGGAGCTCGTTAAAGATTCATCCGTTAACAATTATTTTTATTTTACTGATTTCCGGGAAAGCCTTTGGCGTCCTTGGTGTCGTCCTGGGGATTCCTGGGTACGCCGTCATTCGCGTCATCGCTACCGAGAGTTTCCGGTGGTACCGTCAATTCGTTGGCGGCTACGACGAGGAGACCCCCACACCCGTGACTGAACAAGGAGAAACGACACCTGATGAAAAAAATTGATGAAGCCGCCGCATTCTTAACGGCGCACGTAAACTTATTTCGCTGTCCCGTGTGTTTGGCACCCTATGACCATGTTGACGGCCACAGTCTGGTCTGTCCGCATGGTCATAACGTGGATCTCTCCAAGAAGGGGACCCTCTACTTCATGCAGCGCGCCGTTGAGAGTGAATACGACAACGCCATGTTAGCGGCCCGCCGTCGTATGCTACAGGCCGGACTGTTCGCAGGAATCACGGCGGAATTTGCCGCGCAGATGCCCGCTACGCCGCAGACGATTTTGGATGTGGGCTGTGGGGAAGGGACACCGCTAGCTGATGTCTTGCAACGCCGTGACAACCGCGATACCGCGATTGGATTTGATTTATCTAAGCCGGGCATTAACTTGGCGACGCAACTGGACGGCTCGGCATTCTTCTGTGTCGCTGACTTGGCACAAATGCCCTTCAGCGACGGGGCCTTTACGACGGTCCTTGATTTGTTCTCGCCGTCCGCTTACAAGGAGTTCAACCGGGTGATCGCCCCCGGTGGACGGTTGCTTAAGGTAATCCCCAATGCCGATTACCTGATTGAGTTGCGTCAATCACTCTTTCCGGCCGGCAGTGCCCACGCAACGTATGATAACGGCAATGTCTTAGGCCTATTTAAGCAACATTATCCGGAGGCAACGGCCCAACGGATTCGCTACGAAGTTCCGGTACCGGCTGAGTTATTTGCCGATCTGATGCTGATGACGCCGATGCATTGGGGGGCGGACGAGGCACAGTTGGCGCAGGTTAAAGCCAACCCATTTGATCACATTACGGTTGACGTGACTTTGTTAAGTACGCAAGTGAATTAGGTAAAACGTTAAAGAATCTTAGGCATGGGGCTTGCGAACCTGACAAAGCGGTGTTATATTTACCAATGAGAAATCGTTTGGCGGTCGATATCAGCTTATGCTGTTAGCGGCTGACAAGTAGCACTTCACTAAAGCAGCTCCTCGCCGTGCCCACACCGAGGAACTGCTTTTTTTCTGCCACAATATTGCCAATTTCGATTGGGCAATGGTCAGGCGGGGGTGTGGATTAACGTCCAAAGCGGGCCTTGTCAAAAGCCTACCAGAATGGCTATAATGATGGAACAGAACGAATGTTTGACAGACAGAATGGAGAGAAAGTATGACTAATCATATCGCGTTATTTGAACCACTGTTTCCGGCTAATACGGGGAACATTGCTCGGACTTGTGCCGGGACGGATACGGTTTTAGACTTAATCAAGCCACTTGGGTTCTCAGTTGATGATGCCCATCTCAAGCGAGCTGGCTTGGACTATTGGGACAAGGTTGATGTTCGTTACCATGAAAATTTACCAGAATTCTTGGCATCTATTCCCGATCCCACGCAACTTTACTTAGTGTCAAAATTTGCGGATCAAGACTATACGGAACCCGATTACAGTCTGAACGATCATGACCATTACTTCCTGTTTGGGAAGGAAACGACGGGGTTACCCGAACCATTTATGCGGAAGAATAGCGAAAAATGTATTCGAATCCCACAAGACGATACGCATATCCGCGCGTTGAACTTGTCCAATTCCGCCGCCATCGTGATCTATGAAGTTCTGCGTCAACAGCAATTTCCTAAGCTTGAACGGGTTCACAAGTATCCACACGACAAATTGAAATAATTTTGAAGAATGAAAGGGGGCCGCTTCTTGGCTACGAAACGAAAGACGTCACGGCGTCGGCCAGCTAAACGTAAACCGACTAAGCGGCGGACGACGAAAAAGCAGCCGTTTCCCTATACCAGTAACGTCATTGGATTGGTTCTCCTGGCCTTGGCAGCATTGGGCCTGTTCAATCTGGGCCTGTTAGGAACGCTGTGGGCCAATTTAATTCGGCTCATGATTGGGGATACTTATCAGTTTGGACTGGTCCTCATCGGAGCCGTAGGGGCAGCACTCGCGGTTACGGGGGTTCTCCCACAACTGGCGCGGCATTACTGGCTTGGTGGCGGGTTAATCTATGGGGGCTGGCTCCTGTGGATTACGGCCAACCACTTTATTGAGGTCGACCAGCATAGTCAATTTTTAACGATCATCTGGCATGCTGGTTTGGCTGATTTGTGGAGTGGTGGCCTGACCTCGCAACTGGGCGGTGGCGCTATTGGTGCCTTCGAATTGAGTATCGTCGCTTGGCTGATTGCGCTGGTCGGCGCACAGGTTGCTGCGTGGTTAGTCATGCTCAGTGGGGTTATCGTCTTCTTCCAGATTCCCATGGCGGACATTCAGCGGTGGCTGCAGACCATTTGGCAGACCCTGCACCATGGTGTCCAGGCCAGTGGGGATGCTTTGAAACGCGGCAACGAGAAGGCCAAGGCGCGTCGTGTCAAACGTGAGACGACCAAACCGGTTAATCCGGTAGCGACAACGCCGGTTGATCCGGATAAGAAGGATCTGCCGGAGCCGATTGCGGATGCCAAGTCAGCAGCGCCGGAACCCAGCTATCACATTACGGTAGCGGCTAATGAGACGCCAGCGGCACCGGCCGATAGTGCAGCGGCGGATTCTGCTGAGGGGGATGATACTGAGGCAGGGCTGGTTAACAGCACGCCGGTCGATCCTAACTATCAGTTGCCGACCGCCGACTTGCTGAAGCAAGTACCGCCTACGGATCAGACGGACGAAGTGAATGCAATCGATGCGAATACCAAGATTTTGAAGCAAACCTTGGACAGCTTTGGCGTGGATGCCGAGGTGAAGAACGTGAGCCTGGGACCATCCGTAACGGAGTATGAATTGCATCCGGCCATCGGGGTCAAGGTGTCACGAATCGTCAATTTGGCGGATGATCTGGCTCTGGCCTTGGCGGCTAAGGGGATTCGGATTCAAGCGCCAATTCCTGGGAAGTCATTGATTGGAATCGAAGTGCCTAATAAAGAGGTGTCAACGGTGGCCTTTCGAGACGTCGTGGAAGCCCAACCGGCACATCCTAACAAGCCGTTACAGGTGCCATTGGGACGTAACGTGACCGGGCAAGTCGTAAGCATGGATCTCACCAAAATGCCTCACCTGTTGATTGCGGGGGCTACCGGGAGTGGGAAGTCCGTGGCCATTAATGGCATCATCACTAGTATTTTGATGAATGCGCGTCCCGATCAGGTAAAACTGATGCTGATTGATCCTAAGAAAGTGGAACTCAGCGTGTACAATGGGATTCCCCATCTTTTGACGCCGGTGGTGTCTGAGCCAAAGAAAGCCGCTCGGGCCTTGCACAAGGTGGTCGCCGAAATGGAACGCCGTTATGAGCTCTTTTCACAGTTCGGTCAGCGGAAGATCTCGGGGTACAATGCCTTTGTTCAAAAGGCCAATGCCGAAGATGATCAAGCGCGACCAACGTTGCCATATATCGTGGTTGTCGTCGATGAACTGGCTGATTTGATGATGACGGTTTCTAGCGAAGTTGAAGATGCCATTATTCGTCTGGCCCAAATGGGACGGGCGGCCGGTGTGCACATGATTTTGGCAACCCAGCGGCCATCCGTAGATGTAATTACGGGATTAATTAAGGCTAACGTGCCATCACGAATTGCCTTTGCCGTTTCCAGTGGGATTGATTCACGGACGATCTTGGATACCAATGGTGCTGAAAAGCTCTTGGGTCGTGGGGACATGCTCTATCAACCCGTTGATGCGAACTCACCAGTGCGGGTGCAGGGGGCGTTTATCCCTGACGAAGACGTGGCCAACGTGGTTGATTTCATCAAGCAGCAGCAGACCGCCGATTACGATGAAGATATGATGGTTAGTGACGAGGAGATGCAACAAGAAGAGGCCGGCGACAGTGATGATGAGCTGTTCGACGATGCCTTGAAATTCGTTGTTGACCAACAAAAGGCCAGTACCTCACTGTTACAACGGCGTTTCCGCATTGGCTATAACCGTGCGGCGCGGATCATGGATGATTTGGAACAGCGCGGGTACATCGGGCCACAAGAGGGTAGTAAACCGCGTCAGGTCTATAAGCAACCGGATAGTGATGCCAATCAGCCGAATACCTCGGACTAATCGTTGAGGGGTTAGCATGGGTATCGCTATCAGTTAACATAATAAGTTACCTTACCAAGTCTCTCCCTTGCCGTCGAAATAGTTGGTCGGCACTGTGAACGGGTTTATCCTGTTCATAAATGGGGGAGGCTTTTACGATGGAATTGGGAACGTGGTCGGACTGGTTCGAAGCCATTAGTGAGCTGTTGGCAGTGGCAGTGGCACTCTTCCTGCCGGTCTTTCAAGAACGTAAACGTAAGCGGCAGACGCGAATGCGCGTCAATCAGAATATTCGGCGGTTGACCCTAGATCTGTTGGCCAATCAGCAGCGTGACATGCAATGGAAAACGGATTTTCATAGTTTACAGACCTTGCTGCGGTTATACTCGTCATTGATGACGGATGAACTGGGTGCACCCATCGTGGCGATTGGGGAACGGCTATTAATGGCCGTTGAAAAATCCCAGCCGGATCAGCAACTCATTGATCAACAACTGGCGGCTTTAGCCAAATGCCAATAAAAAATAGGTGTACGCCAAAAAGGGTCTGAGCGTTTTATCTCAGGCCCTTCAGTAGCGTTAGGTTAATTAAGTTAGTTAACCTAAGCACAAGCAAAAATAAGCGACAATCCGGTTATTTTTGCTTGAGGGTGACATGCTGTCAGTCCAACCACGGAATGTGGATATTATGCAAAAATAAAAGGTAGGTGCTCACAGTCGAAAGTCGCCCTGTAAGACCTACCTTATTGGTGTGTTTAGTTCATGAAGACAGTGAGGGCACCGAAAACAAGTGACCCGATCGTTGCAATAATCATAATCCAAACAAAAACGTTGAGAATCTTTTGGAATGTTGATTTCTTTTTCTTTTCCATACGTGAATAGCCACCTCTTTACGTCCCATTTTACTCAACTAGTTTACCGTGGCCCCGTTAGAATTGCAACCGCTATGGGTAACTTGTCAAGGAGTTGTTACAAAACGCAATTGCAACTCTTCCCTGAAATCTCTATAATATAACGAAGACTAGCAGTGGGGGGAAGTAAAATGAAGTTTTGGACATCGCCAGGCGGTCAATTGGCCATACTGGTGATTGGGTTCTTGGTCATTCGGGGAGTAAAGCACCTGTTGCGTAAGCGCTGGCCGACCTGGCTCAGCACCTGGGACCTCATGGCGCCACTCTTTCTGTTGTGTGCCCTCATCCTGATTCCGGTGGGTGCCGGGCAGATCATGCCGTGGTTAATCATCGGTTGGATGGCAATTGGGATCATCGTGACGCTCATGCAAGCTATTCGCAATCACGAGATTCTTTACAGCACGTTTTTTAAGACTTTTTGGCGGTTGACTGACCTGTATTGGCTGCTGGGATTTAGCGTGTGCTTTTTACTTGTAATTAGTTAGAGAAATGCATAAATATTAATAATTTTGATTATTGAACCGGTTTTTTGGTGAAATATGAAGGGCTTTCAGCCGCGGTGAACAAATGTTCGCCGCGGTTTTTTTAAGCTTTGTGGGGAAATTTATAAAAATACGGAAACGTTGTGGTAGAAAGTGGGGGCATGTGGTAAACTTGACAATAGTTACAAATAGGGGGTAATGGCCATGTTCATGGGCGAATTCGAACATTCTATCGATACCAAGGGCCGGCTCATTATTCCCGCAAAATTTCGGGAGCAATTAGGCGAACAATTTGTGGTTACTCGTGGGATGGATGGTTGTTTATTCGGCTACCCCATGTCCGAGTGGTCAGCTCTGCAAGAGAAATTGAAAGCCTTGCCAGTGAATCGTAAGGATGCCCGCGCCTTTGTCCGTTTTTTCTACTCCGCCGCAACAGAGTGTGAGTTGGACAAGCAGGGCCGCATCAATTTACCCAAGTCCTTACAGGAACACGCCGCGTTGACCAAACAGTGTGTCATCGTTGGTGTGGCAAACCGCTTTGAAATTTGGAGTCAAGAACGGTGGGATAAGTTCTCCACCGCCGCCGAAGAAGATTTCGACGATATTGCCGAAAATTTAATCGACTTCGGGATGTAGCTATAGGAAGGGAGAGTGTTCATGGAAGACTTTCATCATGTAACGGTTCTGTTAAATGAAGCAGTGGCGGGGTTAGCCATTAAGCCAACGGGCACCTACGTTGACTGCACTCTCGGTGGTGGCGGACATAGCCAGCACATACTAGAGCAGTTAACGACGGGTCACTTGTACGCATTTGATCAAGATCAGACCGCAATTACTTACAATCAAGAACATTTAAAGAAGTACGTTGAGGAGGGGAAGTTAACCTTTATCAAGAGTAACTTCCGCCAAATTAAAGAAGAACTCAACGCCCGGAACATCACCGAGGTCGACGGCATTCTTTATGACCTCGGTGTTTCTTCGCCACAATTTGATGAGGCTGATCGTGGCTTTAGTTACCAGCACGATGCCCCGTTGGATATGCGGATGGACCAAAGTGCCAAGCTGACGGCTTGGATCGTGGTCAACGAATGGGACTTCAACGACTTGATGCGGATTTTCCACCGATACGGGGAAGAGAAGTTTGCCAAGCCGATTGCTCGGGCGATTGAACGCCATCGCGCAACTGCTCCCATCGACACCACGGGTCAGTTAGTCGATATCATCAAAGAGGGAATTCCCGCTGCCGCTCGTCGGCACGGGGGTCATCCTGCCAAGAAGGTCTTTCAGGCCATTCGTATCGCGGTCAACGATGAACTGGGTGCCTTAGAGGACTCCCTAGAACAGGCCATTGGACTCTTAGCCTTGCATGGTCGGGTCAGTGTCATTACGTTCCAGTCGTTGGAAGACCGTTTAGTTAAAACCATGTTTCGTGAAAACTCTTCGTTACCGGAACTCCCCCACGGTATTCCAGTAATTCCTGACAACTTACAGCCAGACTACAAGTTGGTTAATCGCAAGCCGATTACGCCGTCAGAAGAAGAGTTAGCCGTGAACCACCGTGCACATAGTGCCAAGCTACGCGTTTTAGAAAAAGTTAAAGATTAAAACCAATCACTAAATATTGACATAGGAAGATGATCAATTATGGCGCAAAATAATCTAGCTGAAGCTGTTCCCCTAACATCGGAACCCCAACAACGCCCAAACATAGAACGCCCACAACGCCAGGCTCAACCCGAGGTACAACCTCAGGGCAACCCTAATAGCCAAAAGTTACCGGTTTCTAAATTCGAAAAATGTTTGCTGACTGCATGCGGCCTCGTCTTGGCCGTATTGATGGTCTGTGTCGTTTCTGCCAAGATCGCTATGAGCAATGCCCAGCACGAACTGCAAAGTGTCAACAGTGCTGTGACCACCTATACCAATCGCAACACCAATGATCAACAACAAATAAATGAGTTGCAGAGTCGGAGTCGGCTTGATAAACTTGCTAAAAAACAAGGTCTATCACTCCAAAACGACCGCATAAGGAATGTTAACAAATAATGAAAGATCCAAATAAGCGACAAATGATGAATAAGCAGCCCCGCAGGAACCGGAAGTACGTTGGCCAGTTTCTGTTTTTCCTTTTCATTGCGGTTTTTATCCTCATCGTTGGTCGCTTTTCGTATATCTCCATTGGTAAAAAGGTACAAAATGTTAACCTGAGTGCGTCCGCACAGAAACTCTACACGGCTAACGAGACCTTGAAGGCCAAGCGGGGAACGATCTATGATGCCAACGGTCAAGCCATTGCCGAGGATACCAGTGTCTACTCGCTGTACGTGGTGTTAGATAAGCGGCAGAAGAGTGTGGATGGGCAAAAGCTATACGCAACCAATAAGGAAAAAATTGCGACCGTCCTAGCCAAGTACCTACCGATTAGTCGCAACAAAGCCTTGAAGATTCTCAATCCGAGTTCGGGCAATCCGTTCCAGGTTGAATTTGGAACGGCCGGTCAAAATATTTCACTGACTACGAAGCAGAAGATTCAGAATGAGCATTTGAGTGGGGTTAACTTTATTCAACAGGAATCCCGTCTGTATCCTAATGGGACTTTTGCCTCACATCTGATCGGGTTAGCACAGTCGAAGACCACCAGTGACGGCCAAACGACGTTAACGGGATCCATGGGCATCGAACAGGCCTTTAACAAACAGTTAACGGGGACGAATGGGTCACAAAAGATCAAGAAGGATATGTACGGTTACCAGCTGCCTGGCACGAAACAGAAGTCGAAGAAAGCCAAAGACGGGGATAACGTGTACACCACCTTGGATACCCGGTTGCAAACACTGTTGGAAACGGAAATGAGCAGTGTGCAGGGTCAAGTCAAGGCCAACTCGATGAATGCCGTTCTGATGAACGCCAAGACAGGGGCCATTCTTGCGGCCACCCAACGGCCAACGTTTAACGCCACCACCAAAAAGGGTATTAATCAGATTTGGCGGGATACCTTAGTTCAGGATGCCTATGAACCGGGGTCAACCATGAAGATCTTTACACTGGCCTCCTCCATTGACAGTGGTCATTACAATGGGAATGCGACCTACCAATCCGGGAAATATGCGATTGGTAATCAAACGGTCCCCGATTGGAACACCTCAGGTTGGGGGACCATCACCTATAACAAGGGGTTTGCCCTGTCTAGTAACGTGGCGATGGCGCACTTGGAACAACAGATGGGGGCCAAGACGTGGAAGAAGTACATTGACCGCTTCCGCTTCCTCAAGAGTACCAACTCCGGACTACCAGGCGAATTGAGTGGCAGTCTGGCCTTTCAACGGCCGATTGAACAAGCCGATACGGCCTTTGGTCAAGGGATTCAGGTCACGGTCTTCCAGATGTTGCAGGCCATGACCGCGGTCAGCAATGATGGTAAGATGATGAAGCCTTACGTCATCAGTAAGGTTACCGATCCGAATACCAACAAGACGGTTAAGCAGTACTCGCCGACGGTTATGGGGAACCCCATTTCAGCGCAAACGGCGAAATCTGTCCGGAAACATATGGAAGATGTTGTCTATAAGAGTTATGGTATTGGGAGTGACTATAAAATGAGTGGCGAACGGGTTGCGGTTAAGACCGGTACTGCTCAAGTCAGCAACGGGAAGGGCTACTTGTCAGGCGATGACAATTATCTCTATTCCGTGGCGGCTATGGTTCCCGCCAGTCATCCGAAGTACGTGATGTATATCACCATGAAGCAACCGCACTTGGGTAGTAAAACGGCGACACAGCTGTTGGCTTCGATTATGAAGCCAGTCATGGCCCGGGCTCTCCAAGAGGATACGGAAGCCAAGACGACTAAGGCAGCCAAGATGCCAATGGTAACCGGGAGATCCATTACCGCAGCCACTAGTGCGTTAACTAAGGCTGGCGCGACGGTTACCACGTTGGGTAATGGTAGTCGGGTGACGAAGCAATCCGTCTCGACCGGCACCACGTTGTATCAGAATCAACGGGTCTTCCTGAATACGGGGGGCACCGTGGCGTTACCAAGCTTAACCGGTTGGTCAAAGGGCGATGTGGTAAAATTAGCTCAGATCGAAGGCTTAAAGCTTAACGTGACCGGTGACGGGTACGTGACGAAACAAAGTATTAAGGCGGGCACCACAGTTGCCTCGGGAGCAACGTTGACGGTTACCCTGAAACAAAATAAATAAGAATGAGGATTGAGAAAGAGAATGATGAATGTAGTTTTGCCCCTCGTGGGTGGTTTTATAATTACCGTGGCGTTTATGCCATCACTGATTCGCTACTTTAGGGCGCGTCACGAAGGCCAGATGATTCGTGAAGAAGGGCCAACTTGGCACGAGAAAAAGTCTGGGACACCGACCATGGGTGGCCTCCTCTACATTGTGGCCATTGTGATCATGACCTTGGCAACGAGCTGGGCCTTGGCACCACATCATATGTTGTCGACGACTTGGATTCTACTCTTTATCCTGGTGCTATATGGTGCGCTGGGAATGTGGGATGACAGCATCAAGTTATTCCATCGTCAAAATGAAGGGCTCAAGGCTTGGCAAAAACTGCTGGGGCAAATCGTCGGTGCGCTAATCCTCTTTTGGGTGTACACCCACGAACAGTTGCCGATGGCGCTGCACGTGCCTGGATTTGGCGACTGGCACATGAGCGGTTGGTATGCCATCTTCATCATTATCTGGTTGGTAGGTTTCTCCAATGCCGTGAACTTGACCGATGGCCTGGATGGCCTGGTTAGTGGGCTGGCAAGCATTGCGTTCACAGCGTACGGCATTGTGGCTTACCAACAACATCAAATTAACATTGCTATCTTTTGTTTTGCCGTAGTCGGCAGTCTTCTCGGTTTTCTCATCTTTAATCACAAGCCAGCTAAGATTTTCATGGGTGACACGGGTTCATTGGCCCTCGGTGGTGCGTTAGCCGCAGTCTCCATTCTGTTGCATCATGAATTATCGCTGCTGTGGATTGGTTTGATTTTTGTGATTGAGACGGCGAGTGTTATGTTGCAAGTTGCCTCGTTCAAGTTGACAGGCAAGCGGATTTTCCTGATGAGTCCTATTCACCATCACTTCGAAATGAAGGGTTGGAGTGAATGGAAGATTGATCTGACCTTCTGGGGAATCGGCTTGGTTACCGCGTTGACTGGGGTGTGGACCATTCTTGCAAAGTAGCGATTGACGGCTAATGGGCTAGCTTGCTCGTTAGGGCGAGGCTAGCCTTTTTTAGTCCCTGATCTTATGGTCGACGGTAGGACGTCAGAAACGTTCAGTTTTTTTCGAGGAATGGCACAACGATAACGCCATTTGAAGCTTAAATTGATGCGAATTGGCAATGGACTTGTGCTTTTAAGTGGAAAATTGCTGAAAAGTCTGGCAAATATCGAAGATTTTTTGTAGATTATGGCAGATTTAGTGAGATAAGGCGCTTAACCTGATAAACTAGAGATAGTGCCCAATTTCACGGAATTTGAGGTCATCTTCGTCACGGGGGTCATCCCCGTAAATGTCGGAATTTCTGGCAGCGAAGGAACATCAAAGAATTAACTGAGGGTTAACCCCCTGATTGGGTGCGTTTAGCCTTTAGATAGATAAATCAAAATAAGCAACACTAAAAATGAATGGAGAGCGAACGGCGTTATGAAACAGATCACGACATATGCAGGGAAAAAGATTCTCGTCTTGGGGTTAGCCAAGAGTGGGACCAATGCAGCAAAATTATTAAAGCGGTTAGGGGCAAGTGTCACGGTTAGTGATGTACAACCCTTGGAAAAGAACCAGGATGCCCAGGAGCTGCAGGCAGCTGGATTTAAAGTGATCTTAGGGGAACAAACGCCGGCGCTGTTGGATGCCGGGTATGATTTGATGGTTAAGAATCCAGGGATTCCCTATGACGTTCCCGTCGTTAAACGGGCCTTGGAACTGAAGCTGCCCATCATTTCTGAGATGGAATTGACAGGTGAGGTAGCTGAGGCCGAATTGGTCGCTGTCACCGGGAGCAATGGGAAGACCACCACAACCACGATGATTCAAAAGATGTTGGATCATGATCGCCAAGCGGGTCACGCCGTCTACGCTGGGAACATCGGTGTGCCGGCTAGCAAGGTGGCACAAGAGGTCACGGCGGATGATACCCTCGTCTTGGAAGTCTCGAGCTTCATGTTAGTGGGGACCACGGCCTTTCATCCCCACATTGCGGTTCTGACCAACATCTTCTCCAACCACTTGGATTACCATAAGACGCGGGCCAATTACGTGGCAGCGAAGATGAAGATTACCGCTAATCAAACGGCGGACGACTACTTCGTGGTGAACTTTGATAATCCAGAATGGCGTGAGCTGAGCAAACAGTCCGCGGCAAAAGTGGTTCCGTTCTCTCGCCTGGACAATTCACAAGACGGCGCCTATGAAGCCGATGGCGATCTGTATTTCCGCGGCGAAAAGATTATGGCGGCCAGTGACATTAAGGTGCCAGGTGACCACAACGTGGAAAACGCCTTGGCTGCGATTGCGGTGGCTAAGATTAAGGGTGTCAGTACCGCAGCCATTGTGAGTGTGCTGAAGAGCTTTGGTGGCGTTCGGCACCGGACACAATACGTGTTAGAAGCCGAGGGTCGTCAATACTACAACGATTCTAAGGCGACCGACATGGAAGCCACTGAGATGGCACTGAAGGGCTTTAAAGCCCCCGTTGTTTTGCTGGCCGGTGGTTTGGATCGCGGGTACACATTTGAGAAGCTAATCCCATCGTTCAAGGCCCATGTCAAGGCGATCGTGCTCTTTGGTCAAACGGCCAAGTTGCTGGAAGATACCGCTAAGCAAGCAGGAATTCCAACAATCAAGTTGGTTGAGAACGCCGAAGCCGGTGTGCCGGTGGCTTATCAACTGAGTGACCCTGGTGACATCATTCTATTATCGCCAGCCAATGCCAGTTGGGATCAATACCCGAACTTTGAGGTCCGCGGTGACCGCTTCATCAAGGCCGTGGAGAACCTTACGGGTAAGCAGGAGGAAAAGTAAATGCGACTAATCGTATCGGGTGGCGGTACCGGTGGGCATATTTACCCGGCACTTGCACTCATTAAAGCATTAAAGAAACGCGATCCGGAGGCTGAGGTGCTCTACGTGGGGTCCGAACGTGGACTCGAGAGTAGTATTGTGCCAGCCAAGGGCATTCCGTTTAAATCAACCAAGATTCAAGGCTTCAAGCGTTCCCTGTCTCTGGACAACTTTAAGACACTATATTTGTTTATGAAGAGTGTTCACGAGACCAAGAAGATGATTAAAGAATTCAAGCCTGACGTGGTCGTCGGCACGGGGGGATATGTCTCCGGTGCCGTGGTCTACGCGGCTAGTCGGCTCCACGTGCCCACGATGATTCACGAACAGAACAGCGTGGTGGGGGTAACCAATCGTTTCCTTAGCCATTATGTGGATCGGATCGCCTACGTCTTTGATGCGGCGTTAGATCAACTCCCAGCTAGCAAAATGGTGAAAACGGGGAATCCACGGGCGCAGGAAGCCGCTGAAGTGGTCAGCAACTTTAGTTGGCAAGAATACAACCTTAAGAACGATGTGCCGACATTGCTGATCTTTGGGGGTTCCCAGGGGGCGCTAAAGATCAACGCAGCGACCGTTGCAGCGATTCCGGCATTTAACCAACGCGATTATCAAGTGGTCTTCGTTACCGGTCAAAAGCGCTACGACGGGGTGATGGAACAGCTTAAATCGACGACAATTGGTGATAATGTGGTGATTAAGCCCTATATCCCGAACATGCCAGAGGTTTTGCCGAAGGTTGCCGCAATTGTGGGGCGTGCCGGAGCTACCAGCATCGCTGAAATCACGGCCGATGGCATTCCGTCCATTCTGATTCCGAGCCCGTATGTGACGGCCGACCATCAGACCAAGAATGCGCGGTCCCTGGCCAACGTGGGTGCAGCTGAAATCATTAAGGAAGCTGACCTCACCGGAGATACCCTGGTTGCGAAGGCCGATCAGTTGATGACCGATGATGGGTTGCGCCAAGACATGGCATCCGCATCCAAGCAGTTGGGTGTGCCAGATGCTGCGGACCGGGTCCTGGACGTGGTTCTTTCACTCAAGCGTGACTAGCGCGCTAATCCAGTAAGTGGGAGGTGTGCGGCTGTGAAGTTTCGTTTGAACCGCAACGATAAGAAACAACAAGAAACGCTGACGCCCTGGGAGAGTTACCAGAGAAAAGCAGCGGCACAACGGAAACAAGCCAAGGCGCCCAGATGGGTTCATCAAGCCAAACGGATTGGGGATAAGCTACCGCGACTGAAACATCAACGCAACCGTAAGTTGGTCCGCCGGTTAACCATACTGTTGACCAGCTTCATCGTTGTGATTGGCGTTATGGTTTATCTCATCTCTCCGCTCAGTCACTTTCAATCCGTGACGGTGCGGGGGGCCGATGCGCTAAGCGCCAGTCGGGTGCAAAAGGCCGTTCGCATTCGACCGGGAGACTCAATCTTTAAGCTGTTGGGACATACACAACGGCTGGAACAACGGGCACCAAAGCGTAATTCACGGTTAAAAAAGGTCAGCATCAGCTTTCAACGTCCCAACCGGGCGACGATTCGGGTCACCGAATATGCAACGGCAGGGTACGTTATGAAGCAAAATCGTTACTATGAAGTCTTAGAAAATGGTATTGTTAGCGAACAGTCGGTGACACAGCCCAAGAGTGGCACACCGGTCTACGGGAATTTCAAAAATTCTCGGACCCTCCACCGAATGATTCTGCAATATGCCAAGCTTGATTCGGAAATTAAACGAAATATCAGTGAAATTCATGATGCACCGAATAAGGATGATCCTAACCGGGTTCATCTCTTCATGAATGACGGAAATGAAGTCTATGCCAGCATCCCGACTTTTGCCCAGAAAATGGCCTATTATCCGGGAATTGCGGCGAAGATGAAGCAAAAAGGTGTCGTCAATTTGGAGGTTGGGGCATACTCATACCCCTTTACAAAATAATTCATTTTGATTGCAACCGCGAAAAAGCGTCAATTAGGCTTTTTCAACCCCTAGTAAATGTGGTAAACTGAAAAATAATTAGGGGAAAAAGTGAATTCATGCAGTGTTGATATTAGATTAACTTAGGAGGTTCCTTTTTCTATGGATAATTCAGGGATGTACGTTGGTCTCGATATAGGAACCACCTCAATAAAAGTCATTGTTGCTGAGAATGTTAAAGGGCAGATGAACGTTATTGGTGTGGGAAACGAACGTTCGAATGGTGTCAGCCGCGGAGTAATCGTGGACATTGACAAGGCAGCTGAAGCAATTCAGCGCGCCGTTCGACAAGCCGAAGAGAAGGCCAGCATCGAAATTCATGATGTGATTGTGGGAATTCCCGCAAATATGTTAAAAATTGAACCATGTAGCGGGATGATCGCCATTGACGATCAATCGCGTGAAATCACGGGGCGTGACGTTCAAACAGTCGCCAATGCTGCGTTGATTCAGAGCCTACCACCGGAGCGAGAAGTCGTTGATATTTTAGCGGATGAGTTCGTGGTGGATGGCTTTGACGGGATTAAAGATCCACGGGGAATGGTGGGCGTTCGCCTTGAAATTCACGGGACGTTGTTCACGGGTCCCAAGACGATCATGCACAATACCCGCAAAGCTGTGGAACAGGCCGGCCTTAACCTGCGGGGGACAGTTATTAACCCGATGGCTCAAGGCATGATGGTCATGAATGATGGCGAACAAGACTTTGGGACAATTCTCATTGACTTGGGCGGTGGGCAATCGACCGCTGCGGTCATTCACGATCACCAGTTAAAATACATTGATGTTGATCAGGAGGGTGGCCAATTCATCACCAAGGATATCTCGGTGGTTTTGAACACCTCCCTAGATAGTGCGGAGAAGCTCAAACGCGACTATGGCTATGCAGATTCAACGCAAGCCAGCGACGAAGATGAGTTCCCCGTTGACGTGGTTGGTCAAAGCCAACCCACGCCGATTTCGGAAAAATACTTAGCTGAAATCATTGAAGCCAGACTCGATCAGGTGTTCCAACGCCTACGGTCGAACCTAGATAAAGTTCAGGCCTTAGAATTACCGGGGGGTATTGTGTTGACCGGTGGCGTTGCTGCGCTACCTGGGATCACGGATTTGGCCACGGACGAATTTGGGACGAACGTGCGGGTCTATGTGCCCGACCAGATGGGGCTTCGGCACCCATCCTTCACGTTGGCACTGGCTTTAGTGAAATACTTTGGGGGTCTGGGTGAGATCGACTTGCTCATTAAGAGTGCCTTAACGGGCTCCACCCAATTAGCCGATGAAACTGATGAGATTCGTTCCAGAGAGGCCGCTCAAGAGGCTGCCAACAACGCTCCGGTACAATCTAAGCAGAGTGCTAAGACCAAACAACCAAAAGAAAAGAAAAAGCGAACGGACGGGTTCCGGAAGTTCTTTAGCGACTTCTTCGACTAACGCGAGATGGAGGAAAACACAAATATGGAATACTCACTAGATTCAGCGCAAAATCACGGCGCGAATATCAAAGTAATCGGTGTCGGTGGCGGGGGTAACAACGCCGTCAACCGTATGATTGCGGAAGACGTTAAGGGTGTCGAATTTATCGTTGCCAACACGGATGTGCAAGCCTTGGAAGCCTCTAAGGCAGAGACGAAAATTCAACTTGGCCCGAAATTGACCAAGGGATTGGGTGCCGGTGCTAACCCTGAGATTGGTGCCAAAGCGGCCGAAGAAAGCGAAGAACAGATTACGGAAGCCTTAGATGGGGCTGACATGGTCTTCGTCACTGCCGGCATGGGCGGGGGTACCGGGAACGGTGCTGCCCCTATCGTGGCTAAAATCGCCAAGGACAGTGGTGCACTGACCGTTGGGGTTGTGACTCGACCATTTAGTTTTGAAGGCCCACGGCGGGGTCGTTTCGCCGCTGAAGGGGTTGCTGCCATGAAGGAGAGCGTTGATACGCTGATCGTGATTGCCAACAACCGGCTGTTAGAAATCGTGGACAAGAAGACCCCAATGATGGAAGCCTTCCAAGAAGCCGACAACGTGTTACGTCAAGGGGTTCAAGGAATCTCTGACTTAATCACGAGTCCCGGCTACGTTAACTTGGACTTTGCCGACGTTAAGACGGTCATGAAGGATCAAGGCGCGGCATTGATGGGTATCGGTTCTGCTAACGGTGAAAACCGGACGGAAGATGCCACCAAGAAGGCCATCTCTTCACCATTGCTGGAAGTTTCCATCGATGGTGCCGAACAAGTTCTGTTGAACATTACCGGTGGGCCAGACCTGTCCTTGTTTGAAGCCCAAGCGGCCTCACAAATCGTTTCCGATGCTGCTACCAGCGACGTTAACATCATCTTCGGGACGTCGATTGATGAAGAACTCGGTGATGAAGTTCGGGTAACGGTCATTGCCACTGGGATCGACAAGAAGAAGGAAGAACGCGAAGCTGCCCAACACAGTCGGGTCGCACGGCGTGAAGCCAACCAACCAGCAAACAACACGGATACACAAAATAATCAAGCAACTAAGGACACGGACCAAGATCCATTTGGTAACTGGGATATCCGCGAACCTGCCCACCGGCCAGAACCTAAGTCGAGTTCATCCCGTGATGAATTTGCCGGGGTCGATAAGCCGGATTTCAACATCTTCAACCCAAGTTCTAACAATGATAACGCGGCTGATGATGGCAATAAGGGTGAGGATACGCCACCATTCTTCAAGCGGCGGCGTAAGTAAGTACATCCCGGTAGTAGTCGTTATGAGAGGAGTGGCCAACCATGGCGGAGAAGTTTAGTCTTAGCAAATTTTTCGGTGTGAACGATGATTATGACGAAGACTACCAGGAACCCGAATCAGCTCCGGTAGCAAAATCAACGCCAGCTACCCCGAATCGGCCGGTTGATAGTCGAAAGGTGGTTGCCATGCGCAATGCAAAACCAAACGCCAGTCACATTGCAATTTGTGAGCCGCGAATCTATTCCGATGCGAAGTCAATTGCCAAGCAGCTCACGGGCGGCGATGCCGTCATCGTGAACTTTGCGCGGGTTGATGAGTCTCAGGCACAACGTATCGTGGATTTCTTAAACGGTTCTGCATTTGCGGTGGGTGGCGAGATTAAGCGGATTGGTGAGCAGATTTTTCTGTGCACCCCGCATAACTTTGAAGTTAGCGGAGACGTCGCAGCTAATTTAGGAACACAGTTTACGAAGTAAAGGAGCGACGCCTTGTTAACCATAGTGAATTTTATTTTTCAAGCCCTCAGCTGGGTCGTCAGTGCTTATATCATGTTAATTGTGGTCTACGCGTTGATGAGTTGGTTGCCAGGGGCTTACCAGTCTAAGTTAGGTCAGTTTATTGGCCGACTGGTGGAACCATTTCTGAGTTACTTCAACTTCATTTCGGTTGGACCATTAGGCTTTGGACCCGTCGTGGCCATCATTGTCTTATCATTGGTTCAATACGGCTTGCAGTATTTGCAGTATATTGTCCTGAGTTTGCTCGTTTGACAACTTGAGGGGAGGTTTGAGACGTGGATGAGAACGTCATGCAACATTTCCGGCCAGACGAGGCACCGTTCATTGATGCCGTCGGGGGCTGGCTACAACAGGTGGCGGATGAATATCGCCCCGTCCTCACGCATTTCTTGAACCCACGGCAAGTCTACATTGCCACCACATTGGCCCATCGTGCTGATGTGAAAGTGCAGTTCAGCGGGGGTCATGAAATGGCTGAGATGCAGCGGGCACTGTTCTTTCCGGATTACTATGAGCCCGAAGCGAAAGACTTTGAGTTGACGCTGTTGCGGGTTGATTATCCGGTAAAATTTGCCACGTTACATCACAGTCAGATCCTGGGAACCTTGTTGGGATCAGGCATTGAAAGAGAAATCTTAGGTGACATTCTGACGGACGGTTCCGTCTGGCAGGTGGTTACGGAGACGTCGATGGCCGATTATTTAACGGGGCAGGTTGATCACATTGGTCGGGTGAAAGCTCGGTTGGTGCCCAGTGACTTTGCTGCGTTGATTCAGCCGGTTGATGAGTGGGAAGCGGAATCCGCAACCTTATCGTCATTGCGGTTGGATAACATCGTGGGGACCGGTTTCCATTTATCTCGGCACCGCGCGAAGGAATTAATTGAAGGCAACCACGTTCGGGTTAACTGGACGGAGACCATCAAGCCGGATTACGAGCTTGACGTGGCCGACATTGTGTCGGTGCGCGGGTTTGGCCGGGTACGGTTAGATGAGGTTGCCGGCCGTACGAAAAAGGAAAAAATTCGGGTCACCCTAGCGGTGTTGAAGAAATAGATGCGGAGGGAACACAATGGTATTGAGTCCATTAGACATTCATAATAAAGAGTTTGGCACGAAGATGCGTGGCTACAACGTTGACGAGGTTAATGATTTCTTAGATCAAGTGATCAAGGATTACCAAATTACGTTAAACCATAACAAGGAATTGGAAGAACAATTAGACGCAGCGAACGAGAAACTCAAGTACTTTAACGACTTGAAGGACTCCTTGAACCAATCCATTTTGGTGGCGCAAGAAGCTGCGGATAAGGTTAAGGCTAATTCCCAAAAGGAATCCGAAATCATCATCAGAGAAGCGCAAAAGCAAAGCTCCGATATTGTTTCTGAAGCCACCAATAAGGGCAATCAGATCATGAACGAAGCTTCGAAGCGGGCCAAGAAGTTGGCCGTGGAGACTGATGACTTGAAGAAGAGCACGCGGGTCTTCCGTCAACGACTACAAGTCATGTTAGAAAGCCAGCTTGAAGTGGTTAAGTCTAACGACTGGGATAGTCTGTTAAAGGAAGGGTCCATGTCGAGCTACGAGGAAATCAAGAAGGTCGTTGGCGATCGGCTTGACAATGATGCAGCCCAAGGCGTAAACTCAGATGCATCGCAACCGAACGGTGAAGCGACGGTGGCAGATGCCCCGGTTCAAGAAGCTCCCGTTACGGATACGAATGATGATAATGGCGAGACCGTTGTGATTTTCCCAGACAATGATCAACCACATTTTGACCAAGATAAGCAATAGCATAAAAAATGACAGAGAAATCAGTCAACTAAAACAGAGGGTACGAGCGAGTTAGCGATGGTGGAAGGCTAATACCTACTCTTTTTAGCTGGTATCATTCTCCAAGTCCCGTGGCTGAACTAACAGTAAGCAACGGCGGTGCACCCCGATACGGTGCTCTGAGGGAAGGCGGCAACTGCGGCCTTCTGAATTTGGGTGGTACCACGAACGACTTCGTCCCTTGCGACGGGGTCGTTTTTTGTGCAAAAAATATACTGGGCTCGGGCTTATGCTAAGCCAGCGGAGAACCACTGCTAACCAAGCATGACGCCACGGCTGATGCAGTTTTGCCTCGATAATTTTGGTGATGGGGTTGGACGTGGCGTGAGGACAGCCGCTCAGTTGCATGCTACAATGTACTATAGCCGAGAAGGCGGCCGAGACGAGTTTATTGGTTTGGGGATAACCATTGAAAATAAGAACAGCAAGCGGGGATGTTGACCGGTGAGCTGAGGCCAGTCATACTGGCTTGAGCTCACCGGTTCACCAACCGTGAAGGCATTATATAAGGAGGAAATGACGGTATGCGAGTGAAAGACACGTTGAACCTGGGTAAAACCAAATTCAAAATGCGTGGCAATTTGCCAGTTAAAGAAGTTGAACGGCAAAAAGTCTGGGCTGAAAACAAGATTTACGAAGCCCGCCAAAAATTAAACGAGGGGAAGCCATCGTTTATTCTGCACGATGGCCCACCATACGCGAACGGTCCTATCCATATGGGACATGCGTTAAACAAGGTTTCTAAGGATATTATCGTCCGTTACAAGTCGATGAGTGGCTACCGGGCACCTTACGTTCCTGGTTGGGATACCCATGGGTTACCCATCGAACAACAGTTGACCAAGGCCGGTTACGACCGGAAGAAGATGTCGACGGCTGACTTCCGTGATCTTTGTCGCGAATACGCGTTGAAGCAAGTTGACTTACAACGTGAAGGGTTCAAGCGTTTAGGCGTTTCCGCTGAATGGGACAATCCTTACTTAACGTTAAAGCCAGAATTCGAAGCCGCTGAAGTGCGGGTCTTTGGTGAAATGGCCAAGCGTGGCTTGATCTACAAAGGGAAGAAGCCAGTTTACTGGTCATGGTCTTCCGAATCAGCTATGGCGGAAGCCGAAGTTGAATACCACGATGTCACATCACCTTCCGCCTTTTATGGTGAAAAGGTGGTTGATGGTAAGGGTGTCTTAGACGACGACACGTACCTGGTCGTTTGGACCACGACGCCTTGGACCATCCCTGGTTCCGAAGGGATTACCATCGATGCTGGTATCGAATACGCCGTTGTACAACCTGCCGGTGAAGACCGGAAGTTTGTCTTGGCCAATGAACTCGTCGCTGAAAATGCGGAACGGTTCGGCTGGAAAGACGTCAAGGTCTTGAAGACGGTGATGGGGAAGGACATGGACAACATCATTGCCCAACACCCATTCATTGCCGATCGCAAATTAGTCGTGATGTTAGGTGACTTTGTCACGACCGACTCCGGGACTGGTTTGGTTCATACCGCACCAGGTTTAGGGGAAGATGACTTTAACGTCGGTAAGCTTTACAACCTGCCAATCTTAGTTCCCGTTAACGATCAAGGGTACATGACCGAAGAAGCAGGGCCAGACTTTGACGGTGTCTTCTATGACGATGCTAACCAGATCGCCTTGGACAAGTTAAAGGCCAACAACGCCTTACTCAATTACATGCCTTACGAACACAGTTATCCATTTGACTGGCGGACCAAGAAGCCCGTTATCTTCCGGGCAACACCACAATGGTTTGCCTCCGTTGATAAGATTCGTGACGAAATCTTGGGCACGTTAAAGGACGTTAAGTTCCAACCCGATTGGGGCCAACGTCGTTTAGCTAACATGATCAAGGACCGTGGCGACTGGGTTATCTCCCGTCAACGGGTCTGGGGTGTGCCGCTACCTATCTTCTATGGTGAAGATGGGGAAGCTATCATCACGCCGGAAACGGTGGACCACGTGGCCGACTTGTTTGGCAAGTATGGTTCTAACATCTGGTTCAAACGTGATGCCAAGGACTTATTGCCTGAAGGCTTTACCAGCGAACATTCACCTAATGGTGAGTTCACCAAGGAAACCGACATCATGGATGTTTGGTTTGACTCTGGTTCTTCTCACCAAGGGGTCTTGGCAGAACGTGACTACCTCGACTTCCCAGCAGATCTTTACCTGGAAGGTTCCGACCAATACCGTGGCTGGTTCAACTCTAGTTTAATTACCAGTGTTGCCGCTACCGGGAAGGCACCTTACAAGCAGGTTGTTTCTCAAGGATTTACGTTGGATAAAGATGGTCACAAGATGTCCAAGTCCTTAGGGAACACGATCGCCCCTGATGAAATCATTAAGAAGATGGGGGCTGACATTGTCCGCCTCTGGGTCACTTCAGTGGATTCTTCAGCCGACGTTCGGGTGACGACGGAAGGTTTCGTCAAGATCTCCGACAGCTACAAGAAGCTCCGGAACACCATGCGTTACTTACTGGCAAATACCAGTGACTTCGATCCTAAGACCGATGCCGTTGCCTTTGACCAGTTAACCTCGGTTGACCGCCACATGCTTTACAAGCTGAACGCCTTCACCAAGAGTGTTGAGAACCACTACGATAACTTTGACTTCCTGAACATTTACAAGGAATTGATCAACTTTGTTGTGACGGATCTCTCCGCCTTCTACTTGGACTTTGCCAAGGACATCCTGTATATCGATGCCGCTGACAGTCCAGCCCGGCGCTCCATGCAGACGGTCTTCTATCAGATCGCTGTTAGCCTGACGAAACTGATCACGCCAATCCTGCCACACACGGCCGAAGAACTCTGGGGCTTCTTGAAGGAACCAGAAGACTTCGTTCAATTGGCTGAAATGCCTAAGGTACTGGACCTGGACGACGCTAATGAAGTTGAGGATAGCAGTGAAAACTCTGCTTGGGACCACTTCATGAAGCTCCGGAGCCACGTCCTGAAGGCTTTGGAAGAGGCTCGGAATGCCAAGTTAATCGGGAAAGCCGCTGAAGCCCACCTGGACTTGTACATTGATGACCAAACCAAGACGTTACTGGACAAGTTAGACGTTAACGTGCAACAAATCCTATTGGTTTCTGGGTTAGACTTTGCCGCTTTGGATCAAGCACCAGCCGATGCGCTGCACTTTGATCACGTAGCTGTTAAGGTCACCCCAGCTGCCGGTGAGGTTTGTGATCGTTGCCGGTTGACCAAGGAAGATGTTGGTAGTGACCCAGATTACCCACACTTCTGTGCCCGGTGTGCCGCTATCGTACGGGAGAATTTCCCAGAAACGGCAACGGAAGGCTTTGACGAAAAATAAGTCGTCATGGTTTTGCCAATTTAAATAAAAGCTAAAGAGTGTCGTCAGGTGTGTTAACCATGAGGGTTAGCGCGTCTGGCGACACTCTTTTTTTGGTCTTGGGGATGCAAGCGAGGGCTCACCGTGGTAAGCTGCTGAGTAACGACGAACGTTGCCCGGTGGGACGTCAAGACCCTGTGTTTGCGGTCTACCGGCCAAGCGAGTATAATTTGTGCTATGTATGGGAGGGATACCATGTTAACCGGAAAAGTAAAGAGTTATAGTGAACAACGCGGTTTTGGTTTTATTACCACGCCAGAAGGTGAAGATGTCTTCGTGTACTACACGGGCATTATCGGCGAAGGGGAAGGTTTTCGTAAATTAGAACCCGGCCAAACCGTGCAATTCGTGATTGTTCAAGGCATTCGTGGGCCACAAGCAGCTAAAGTGACTCCCGTTGTGACGGGCACCACGGAGGAGGCTTAACATGGATTTAGAAGAACACGTTGAATCCACCGAGGAACTCTACGATGGGGTTATCGTTAAATTAGAACGGCAGCGGGTGCGTCTCCCTAATGGGGATGCCGCTACCAGAGAGATTGTGCGTCACGCGGGTGCCGTGGGTATCTTGGCATTGACGGACGATCATAAGATGATTTTGGAACGGCAGTGGCGCGCTCCCATTGCCGCTGCGACGTTGGAGATTCCAGCGGGCAAGTTGGACAGCCGAGATGCGGACAACGTGGAACATGCGGTCATCCGTGAGCTCAACGAAGAGATTCGTTACCAACCAGGCCAGTTAAAACGGATTACTGGTTTTTACTCCAGTGTGGGTTTCTCTGACGAGTACATGACGCTTTTTATGGCCACGGACTTGAAGCCAGTGACGACGGCATTGCCACGTGATCAAGGCGAGAACCTGGAACTGTTGACGGTTACCAAACAAGAAGCACAGGCCATGATTGAGAGTGGCGAGATCAACGACGCCAAAACGATTACGGCCATCTATTACTGGTTATTACAGAAGTAGGTGACAGCGATGCATGATGATTGGCAAGAAGACAAGGATCAACCCAAGACTAGGGCAGATTACCGTCGCGAGCAGGAACAGGCCGAAAAGGACTTCCAGGAGCGTGACCGTAAGCGGGTTCAGGTCGAGAAGGAATATGCCCGTAAGCATGGCAATCTCAAGGGAAACGAGCCAACCAACGAACCACCCATTGATCAGCGGGTCAGTCCGGCCGAAGTCAAGCAGAAGCGGCTGGGTCACCGCCTAAATTGGGCGATTTTTTGGTTAGGGGCACTGATAATAATTGTTTATCTGATTTTATTCTTTATACATTAAGCTGAGTGGGATTGCGGGCTGAGTGGTGGTGCCGTGATTAGGTAGCTGCCCTCGTCAGCTCGAATCCCTAAAAATTTAAGGAGTGACGACACCACATGACATTTGGAATTTTGTGCGCCATGGAAGAAGAAATTAAGGAACTACACGAGGCGTTGCAAGACGCCAAGACCACGGACATTCACGGCCTTGAATTTTACGAAGGAACCATCAGCGGCCAGGCGGTCGTGTTGGTCCGTTCAGGAATCGGTAAAGTTGAAGCGGGTTTGACGACGGCCTTGCTGATCACCCAGTTCAACGTGGACATCGTGATTAATTCGGGATCAGCCGGTGCCTTGGCTTCCGATCTGAACATCGGTGACGTGGTCGTTTCTACCGAAACGGCGTACCATGATGCCGACGCTCGGGCTTTTGGCTACGAATATGGGCAATTGCCACAACAACCAGCACGGTTTACGGCTTCCAAGGAATGGGGCGAAAAAATCGTGGCTGCGGCCGCTAACACCGGTTTAAAGACCAAGTTGGGGTTAATTGTCTCGGGTGACCAGTTCTTAAACAGTCCAGAAGCAATTAAGACGATCATGACCCACTTCCCAGATGCATTGTCTGGTGAAATGGAAGGGGCCGCCGTGGGCCAAGTTGCCCACCAATTTGACGTGCCATACGTGGTCGTCCGGGCCATGTCCGACAACGCCGACAATGATTCCGGCGTGAACTTTGATGATTTTATTATTGATGCGGGACACCGTTCTGCACAGATGCTATTAGCCCTGTTAGCCGCACAAGACTAACTCGGCCGTTCAGGAGGTTTTTAGGGTGCAAGAGATTCATATTGAGAACAGCAACGCCGTCAAGGAGATTTACCTGGACAACGCTGCAACAACGCCAATGGCCCCAGAGGTCTTGGCAGAGATGACCGACAAGATGGCAAATGTTTATGGCAATGCCTCCACGTTGTATGGTTTGGGCCGGCAAGCCCACACGGTGATGGAAAACAGTCGCCAAGTGATTGCCAACAGCATCAACGCTGCCAATGATGAAGAAATCATTTTTACCAGTGGCGGTAGTGAAGGGGACAACACGGCCATTACACAGACCGCGTTGGCACGCCAAGCCTTGGGTAAACACATCATCACCACGCAAATTGAACACGAGGCTGTGCTGAAGCCGCTGCACGCGCTAGAAGAACAGGGCTTTGACGTGACCTATCTGCCCGTCGATGAACAGGGACGGATCAGTCTGGATGATTTCAAGGCGGCCTTGCGCGATGACACCATCCTGGTGACCATCATGACGGGGAACAACGAGGTCGGCAGTCAGATGCCCATTCACGAGATTGGTGAGATCTTAAAGGATCATCAAGCTTGGTTCCACACGGATGCCGTTCAGGCCTATGGTTTACTGGATATTGACGTTCAGCGAGATCACATCGACATGCTGTCAACGTCAGCCCACAAGATCAATGGTCCTAAGATGATTGGTTTCCTCTACAAGCGCGAGGGGGTTAACTTCCCTAGCTTGATTAAGGGTGGCGATCAGGAAGAAAAGCGACGGGCTGGTACGGAAAATGTGCCTGCCATTGCGGGTTTTGCCAAGGCGGCTGAACTGCTGACGCCGGAAGTTAAGGCTGAAAAGCGGGCCCGGTTCCACGGCTTTAAGGAACAGGTGATTAAAGGCCTAACCGACAACGGCGTGGACTTTGCGATCAACGGGTCCATGGAAGGGCCTAACCTGGATCACGTCTTGAACATCTGGATCAAGGGCATCTCAACCTACGTCATGCAGACCAATTTGGACCTGGCGGGAATTGCGGTTTCCGGTGGTTCGGCCTGCACGGCGGGATCAATCGAACCCTCACACGTCTTAACGGCGATGTTTGGTGAGAAGAGTCCCCGGATTGCGGAATCGATTCGTCTGTCCTTTGGGCAACAGACCACCAGTGACGAGATTGACGCTTTTGTGAAGAACGTGAGTGCCATTGTTAAACGGTTATCCAAAAATCACAGTGAGGTGAAGTAACGTGTTATTTGAAAAGCAAATGCAAGTTGATGGTGACACCGATACTTATGAATTAAATCCGAATGTGAAGGCGTATGCCTTGAAGGATGTGGGTTTCCAACTGTCTAACGCGGGTAACTACACGTTGGAACGATCAGTGGATCCAACCTCACCCTACAATCGCAACCAGATGCTGCGGGTCGTTGTGGCCAAGGATCTGAGTGGATTCAAGATGTCCACGACCAACGCTTCCGGTAACCGACGGGTCAACATCTTTAAGGGTACTCACGCTGAGGGAAATGTGGAACAGTATCACTTTATTCTGCAGAACCTGATTGACCGTGAGATTATTCAGAAGAAAGCTTAAATAGAAAAGCATCAGGGCTGGCCAATCATTTGACGAGTCCTGATGCTTTTTAATCGGGCATTTTGCAAGCCGTTATGGGCAAAGTGCCCCGGTTTTTCTGGAAGGAAACACCAGGCTTGCAAAACGATTCCAAAATGGGTAAACTAGGCAATACTGGATTTATGCGACCTTCAAATCGTAGATTCTCCAGAATCTGAATGAAATGATGGTGATACCATGCAGGACAACAGCCATACACGCGTTGTCGTTGGTATGAGTGGCGGGGTCGATTCTTCCGTCGTGGCTTTGCGGCTTAAGCAGCAGGGTTACGATGTAATCGGCGTCTTCATGAAGAATTGGGACGATACAGACGAGAACGGTGTTTGTACCGCTACAGAAGACTATAAGGACGTGGCTAAGGTTGCCTCAGAAATCGGCATTCCTTACTACTCCGTCAACTTTGAAAAGGAGTACTGGGACCGTGTGTTCACGTACTTCTTGGATGAGTACAAGAAGGGCCGGACGCCTAACCCTGACGTGATTTGCAACAAGGAAATCAAGTTCAAGGCGTTCTTAGACTATGCTTTGGAGTTGGGTGCAGACTACATCGCAACCGGTCACTACGCACAGTTGACCCGTGATGAGAACGGCGATGCCCACTTGATGCGTGCCGTGGATCAGAACAAGGATCAGACTTACTTCTTGAGCCAGCTTTCCAAGGAGCAGTTGGACCGGGTTATGTTCCCAATCGGTGACTTAATCAAGCCACAGGTTCGTGAGATCGCTAAGGAAGCTGGTCTGGCAACCGCTGATAAGAAGGATTCCATGGGAATCTGCTTTATCGGTGAAAAGGGCCACTTCAAGGACTTCCTGAACACTTACTTGCCTGCTAAGGCGGGTAAGATGATGACGGTTGACGGCGAGATTAAGGGCGATCATGCTGGTTTAATGTACTACACGATTGGTCAGCGTCGCGGCTTAGGTATCGGCGGTGACGGTGAGGATAACGAGCCTTGGTTCGTGATTGGCAAGGACTTGTCCAAGAACATTTTGTACGTGGGCAAGGGTTACCACAATCCTCATCTCTATGCGACGCACCTGTCAGCATCCGACATTCACTGGGTGAACACGATTGACCGCGGCAGTGACTTCCACTGCACGGCGAAGTTCCGGTACCGGCAAAAGGATACTGGCGTGACCGTTCATCTGAGTGAGGATGGTCAGCAGGTCACCGTTGAATTCGACGATCCCGCACGGGCAATTACGCCTGGTCAGGCCGTGGTCTTCTACAGTGGTGACGAGTGCCTAGGGAGTGCCATTATTGACGCTGCCTACAACAAGGATCGCGAGTTACAATTGATCTAATGGTCAACCAGCCGAGGGCGATTGAACTATTAACGATTAAATAATCTGACAGATAACCCCCTAGCGAAATTATCGTTAGGGGGTTTTTAGATTTTTCGTACCAGTTTCTTTGAAAATCGCCTAAAAACTGGCATAATAGGGTGATGTGACTGTTTCTACCTGGGTCGCCAAGCGTAAGCCAACCGAGTTATCGTTAGATACGGTGCGTGCGCGTTTGGGGTGACTCGGTAAGGTGGGTGACAGTCGTTTATCGCATAAAGTGTGAGAAAAGATTATGGGGAAGGCAGGCATAGCGCTTTGAAATTATACTTTGTACGTCACGGCAAGACACAGTGGAACTTGGAGGGTCGGTTTCAGGGGGCTGGTGGCGATTCTGAGCTACTGACCGAGAGTTACCAGCAAATGGTCCAGGTGGGCCGCTTTCTGCGACACACGCGCTTTCAGCACGCCTATTCGAGTCCCATTCGGCGGGCCCGAATTACGGCGCAACACGTCGTTAAGGAGTTGCATCAACATGTGCCGCTGACCCTGATGAGCCGGCTCGAGGAATTTCATCTCGGCCAGCTTGAAGGGATGGCTTTTGATGACGTCAAACAGCAGTTTCCAGCCGAATTAGATGCCTTTCGTAATCATCCCGACCAGTACGATACCAGCCGGATTGGTGGGGAAACATTCCAGGAGGTCATCGATCGGATGACACCTGGGATTCAGACCATTGTAGCGGCTAACCCACAGCCCACGGCTAATGTTTTAATCGTGAGTCATGGGGCCGCCCTGAATGCCGAAATTAATGCTTTACTAGGGACACCGCTACCCGATCTTCGCAAACGTGGGGGCATTCGTAATACGAGTGTCACGGTGTTAGAGACCACTGATGGTGGCCAGCACTTTGAATTGCGTGACTGGAATGACACGAGCTTCTTAACGGCGGCTGCATCGCCGACCGATACGATCTAGAGAATTAGGTGATAATGAAAATGACGGAACAACACACGAATCAAGGGCGTGACCAAGATAAGCAACGCTCCGAACAAATGGTTCATCAATTAGTCCAACGGATTGATTCCCATCCGGGGGATGTCGAGGCATACTACGAACTGGCAACGGTCCTGGTTGATCTCAATTCCTTCGCTCAGGCCGAGGAATTGCTCATGAAGGCGCTGGGGCTATTTGCTGCGCAACCGGCAGCCGTTGAAAAATTGCACTATGGCTTGGGCAACGTCTACTATGCGGCTCAGGATTACACGAAGGCAATTGCCCAGTTTGATCAGTTAGGCGCGCAGTTGAAGGGCGCCGGCTACCTCATGATGGCACAGAGCTACATGGCGAGTGGCGACCATAAACGGGCCTTGGTCTTTGGTCTGACGGCATTAGGCAGTCAGACCAAAGACGTTGCGACGTTGCAGGTTGTGGCTGAGAACCTGTTGGCACTGGGAAACATGGCGCAGGCCGCCCAGTATTACGATCAAGTTTTACAATTGGATGCGCACAATGGTCGCGCTAATTTTGATCGTGGTTTAGTGGCGATGGTGCAGGGTGAAGACTACGCGGCTTATTTCAAGACGGCTAAGGCATTAGACCCGGATTATTTTGAGAAGGGTCAGAAAAAATTAGCCGATATTGAACGGTTTATTCAAACCCAAAAGGGCCAAAAAGACCAAACACAATCATAACGAAAAGGAGACGAGCAGATGGCATCCGAATCACTAGACTTATTCGCAACGGATCACGGCGATCAGGCTGATTACGTGGTCGGCACCGTCAGTGCGGTCTTCTTTGCGAGTCAGGATAGCTTTTACAAGGTCATGTTGGTGAAGGTTTCCGAGACCAGCCTGGACTGGCACGAGGATGAAATCGTCGTGACGGGAAACTTTGCGGACGTGAAGGATGATGTTAGCTACCGGTTTACCGGTAAGAAGGTGGAACATCCGAAGTACGGCGTGCAATTTCAGGCGGATAATTATCAGAATGAGACACCGACTTCTCGTAGCGGGGTCATTGCTTATTTGAGTGGTGAGGACTTCCCTGGTTTAGGAAAAAAGACCGCGGAAAAAATCGTGGATCAACTGGGAACGAATGCGATTGAAAAGATTCTCAACGATAGTGCCGTGTTGACGCCGTTGGGTTTGTCCCCCAAGGTGGTGGCAACGCTGGTCAGTCAGCTTCAGACGAATAACGGGATGGAACAGATTATCATTGGTCTGAACGGGTATGGCTTTGGGAGTACGTTGGCTGCAGCAATCTATAATCGGTATGAGGCCAAGACCTTGGATGTCATTCACGACAATCCTTACCAGTTGGCCGAAGACATCACCGGTGTTAGCTTTAAACGAGCCGATCAGATTGCGACCCAGTTGGGCTACGCAGCGGATCGCCCCGAGCGTTTACGGGCGGGCTTGCTGCAGACGCTGACGGATTTGTCGGTGGCCAATGGAGATACCTATACGACGGCCAAACCGTTGCTAGCCAACACGTTGAGTCTCTTAGAAAACTCGCGGAACGTCCGACTGAACCCGCCGGACATTGCCGATCAGTTGCTAGAACTTGCGAAGCAACAGAAGGTCGTGGGGGATGAGCAACGGATCTACCTGAAGACGCTGTACGATGCCGAATGGCAGATTGCGGAGCACCTGCAGCGCTTGTTGCAGGGTGGCGACGACACGGAACGTTTCAATGACGAAGCGATTGCCAAACAGTTACGGATCGTGGAGAAGCAGGCGGACATTGTTTACGATGAGTCACAGACCACGGCGCTAACCGCAGCGGTTAAGGCCAAGGTGATGCTGCTGACTGGTGGACCCGGGACCGGGAAAACGACGATTATTCGGGGGCTGGTTAACCTCTATGCTCGCTTGCATGAGGTGTCCCTCGACATTAATGAGTATAAGGAAAAACCATTTCCGATTCTCTTGGCAGCACCCACGGGTCGGGCCGCCAAACGAATGAGTGAGTCGACCGGCTTGCCGGCCAGCACCATTCACCGTTTGCTGGGCCTGACGGGACGCGAGGAAGACCTCGATGCTGCCGCCACCAAGGACCTAGAGGGTGGCTTATTGATTATCGATGAGACGTCGATGGTGGATGTTTACTTAATGAAGACCCTCTTGCGGGCGGTTCCCGTCGGCATGCAGGTCATTCTTGTGGGGGATAAGGATCAGCTTCCTTCCGTGGGGCCGGGACAGGTCTTTCACGACCTGCTGGCTAGCGACCAACTACAAAAGATCCAGTTGGATACGATTTATCGGCAGGGGGATGGGTCATCCATCATTCCGCTGGCCCATGCCATTAAGAAGGGGCAGCTGCCAGCAGACTTTACCCAGAACCAACCGGACCGGTCGTTTATTCCCTGTCACGCTAATCAAGTGGAGAGTGTGATCGACCAGATTGTAGGAAAGGCACATGCCAAGGGCTTCACGGCCAGCGACATTCAGGTGCTGGCCCCCATGTATCGGGGCTCAGCCGGGATTGACCGGTTGAATGTGGTCTTGCAAGATATCCTCAATCCGCGCAAATCGGAAAGAACCAAGGAAGTTGAATTTCGCAATCAGAAATTCCGAATCGGTGACAAGGTGCTCCATCTGGTGAACAGTCCGGAAAACAATGTTTTTAATGGCGACATTGGGACCATTACGGGGATCGATTTGAGCGCTAAAGACAAGAAGCTCAAGGCGGACCAACTGACGATTGCCTTTGAACAGACGGAAGTGACCTACTCACGAAACGACTGGAATCGGTTGACCTTGGCTTATTGCATGTCGATTCATAAGTCACAGGGGTCTGAATTCAAAATGGTGATTCTGCCAATGGTGGGTCAATACAATCGGATGTTGCAGCGTAATCTGCTCTACACGGCGGTGACGCGGGCAGCGGATATGTTGATTTTACTGGGAGAGCCTAATGCCTTTGCGGCTTGTGTCAATAATCTGTCAGTTAATCGGCATACGACGCTGACGGCGCGTATTCAGGGCGTGCTGGCACCGGACACGGTCACGCCGGCCCCAGCGGCAGCAACCACATCTGCGGCACCAAGCGAAGAATCGCCGACCAAAGATGAGAAAACGGTGGCGAACGCTAGTGACGACGCGCAAACGCCTTCATCGTCGGAATCGGCACCGGCTGAACCGGCCAGCTATCGCTTAACACCGGAGCTGGTTCTCAGTCGCCAGGTCGATCCCATGATTGGGATGCAGGGGATCACACCAGCACAATTCATGGCAACAAACTAAAAGTGCGGCGCGAATCGTTGCGTTTCCAGGCAAAGATTGCGATAATGTAAACAGTAAATCATGCATCGTGCACGTTGGTTTCGTCGCGGCTGTCTGGTCGCCCCTGAGCACAGAAAGTAGTGTCGGTCGGTGGCCGTTAGTGTGAACGCTGATGGACGCAAACGTTAAGCACGGGTGCACACTTAAAAATATAAACGAATTTGGGGAAACCCACTGGGAGGCTGTTATGGCAGAACATGTCGAAGCTGGCAGAATGAAAGTTTTTGCACTGAATTCAAACCGGCCACTCGCTGAAAAAATCGCTAAAGCTGCGGGCGTTGAGCTGGGTAAGGCAACGATCAAGCACTTTAGTGACGGTGAAATTCAGATTAGTATCGATGAAAGTATTCGTGGTGACCAATTGTTCATCATTCAATCGGTGTCCGATCCAGTTAACACGAACTTGATGGAACTTTTGATTATGGTGGATGCCGCACGGCGGGCCAGTGCTGATAAGATCAACGTGGTCATTCCTTACTATGGGTATTCACGGGCCGACCGTAAGGCACGTTCACGGGAACCCATTACCGCGAAGCTGATTGCGTCACTCCTCCAAATGGATGGCGTCAACCGGGTCATTGCCTTAGACTTGCACGCTGCCCAACTACAAGGGTTCTTTGACATTCCGGTGGATCATTTGCAAAGCGACCGGCTCTTGGCTAGCTACTTTGAAGATAACGCTGAAATGCCCAACGATAACTTTGTTGTGGTGGCACCCGACCACGCCGGTGTGAGCCGAGCACGGCGTTTAGCCGAACTGTTGGGCGCACCGATTGCCATTATTGATAATCGGGACGACAAGGAGAACGCGGCTCATCCCGATGCAGTTATTGGGGATGTCAAGGGGAAGCGAGCCATTCTAGTTGACGATATCATTGATACCGCCCTTCGGATTACCGTTTCGGCGCGGGCATTGAAGGCGGCAGGGGCCGCCGATGTGTACGCCTGTGCCACCCATGCCGTTCTTTCTGGTCAAGCCACGGAACGCATTGAAGACTCGCCGCTTGAAAAGGTGGTCTTCACCGATTCCATTCAGCTACCAGACGAGAAGAAGAGTGACAAGTTTGTCGTCTTGTCAGTTGGCGACTTATTCGGGAAGGCGATGGATCTTATCTATCACCAAGAACCCGTGGATTCACTCTTTCACAAAGCCTTGAAGCAACATAAGCAGTAAATGACGAGAGCCGTCACGCTGGTGATGGTTCTTATTTTGTCTCTTGCTGAATCGGCAAAACGCGAGAATGGGTTAGACGTGACAAACGTTGGCGTCTAGCCATGTCTGACATTGAACAAAGGGTGGTCGCCAGGAAGCCATTTGGATGGCGTGGCGGCCAGAAAAAATAAGATAAGGAGCGAGTCGTTTGAGAGGAAAGCATTTTGGTATTTTACTGGGTGTGACAGCGTTGGTCGTGGGCGGTTTAGCTGCTTGCGGGAAAACAACAACATCCAGTCAATCAGGTAAATTGGCGGCAGATCAAGAGGTTAAGCTGGCCACAAAGTCCGAAGTGACGACTTTGGATGTGTCCAAGGCAGCGGATTCGACGAGTCTGACGCAGTTGTATCACACCCAAGAGGGATTGTATCGTTTGGGTAAAAATGAGAAATTAATCAACGCGATGGCCACTAAGACCACGGTTAGCAAGGATGGGAAGACCTACGTCTTTAACCTGCGCCATGATAACCGCTGGAACGATGGTAAGACGGTCACGGCCAAGGACTACGTTTACTCCTGGCAGCGGACCGTTAATCCTAAGACGGCCGCAGAGTATGCCTATCTGATGGCGGGAATTAAGAATTATAGTCAGGTTCAAAGCGGCAAATTGGCACCGAGTCAACTGGGGGTCAAGGCGGTCGGAAAGTATAAACTAGAAGTGACATTGAGCAAGCCAGTCGCTTACTTCAAGCTACTGCTGGCCTTTCCAACCTTCTTCCCACAGGAACAAAGTGTGGTCGATAAGTATGGGAAGAGCTACGGCCATTCCAGCGAAAAGACCGCCTACGATGGGCCTTTTGTGATGACCAAGTGGCAAGGAACCGATCAGAACTGGCAGTTGGTGAAGAACACCAAGTTCTGGGATAAAAAGAAGATTACCTTAAAGAAGATGAACTTCCAGGTGGTTGCTGATCCTTCAACTGGCTTGAATCTGTATCAACAAAAGAAGCTGGACGCAACGACCTTGGACGGGACGCAAGTGGCTAACCTGAAGAACAACAAGGATATGAAGACGTTTGTTGGTGGGTCAACCTACTACATGCAGATGAACCAGAAGCGGGTCAAGGCCCTGCGTAATCTGAAGGTTCGTCAGGCCTTGTCTATGGCGATTAACAAGGAACAGTTGGCCAAGAACGTCCTGCGGGATGGATCTAAGGCACCGTTAGGCTTCGTTTCACAAAACCTTATGCAGAATCCTAAGACCAAAGCCGACTTTGCCAAGGACGCCTACGTGAAGAGTGGGGTGACCTACGATTTGAAGCAGGCGAAGACGCTGATGAAGGCAGGTTTGAAGGCCAGTGGCACCAAATCGTTGAACGTGACGTTAATGGCCGATGATACCAGTGTGACCAAGACGGTTGCTCAGGATATTCAGGCCGATCTGCAAAAGTTACCCAACGTGAAGGTGACCCTCAGCACGCTGCCTTACAAGACGCGGCTGAGTCGTTCCAACAGCGGCAACTTTGATTTGGTACTGACTAACTGGGGGGCGGATTTCGCCGATCCGATTAACTTCTTATCGCTGATGAGTACAGGGAATACCAACAATAATGGTGGCTTCTCCGATGCTCAGTACGATAATTATGTGAAGCGCTCTGAAAATCAGGATGCTAACCAGCCTGCAGCGCGGTACAACGACCTAGTTAACGCTGAAAAGCGGTTGATGGCTCAGCAGGGGGTTATTCCACTGTATCAACCCGCAACGGTTGAAATGTGGAACGCCAAGGTTTCCGGTTATGTCTGGAACCCAGCTGGGATGAGTCGCGGTTACCAGTGGATGGCAGTTGAAAAATAAATGAATTTTCAAGTGAGCTCGACCAGATACAGTTGGTCGGGCTCTTTTTATAACCTGAAATTTTGCAAAATCCCCTGACGCTGTGACAAGGATTTTTGATCAACACGGGCGAAGTTGTGCCATTTGAAATGCCACAGCCGCGTCTTGAGAAAGGTGCCACGGAAGAGGAGCTTGGCCAGAGGCGCACCGAATAGCCAACGGTAGATGAGGTTAGGCGTACTCATGGTCGTGATCAGGTCGATCTTCGGCTGTTTCACCAACTTCGTTTTCATGGACGGGGCCTCGTATAGTTGTCCCTTGGCATAGACTTTGTCTAAGAATCCCTTGGTCATCGCGGGCATGACTTCCCACCAGACGGGAAACATGAAGATGATGCGATCGGCCGTGAGCAGGCGTTGCTGGTAGTCGGCAACCTGGGGATCGGTGGGTAACCCGCGGCGCCAATTGGCTAGATCAGCGGCCGACATGACGGGGTTGAACCCGTCCGCGTGTAGGTCAATCAGATCAATTTCACTCTTTTCGGCGCGTAACTGTTTCATGACACTTTGAAGTAAGGCGGCGAGAAAAGAACGGTGATGTGGGACGTTGTGTCCGGCGGTTGCGGTGTAGGGGTGATCAAAAATAATAACAGTTTTCATCAATAAGGACCTCGCTTTTAGTTAGTAACCAGAGTATAAATGGAAGTGAGGCGCATGGCCTTAACAAATGTTAAGTCGGACAGCAGGAGGAAGTTAAGATGCAAGTTCCCAAGTATTTGGCCCAAAAGTTTCCGGAAATTGGGGAGCACTGGGCGACCTTACAGGATTTATTTATGCCTAAACACGTGGCGGCAGGAGAAACCTTATTATTGGAGGGGGATGTGGCGACGGAACTGCTGATTATTAGGCGAGGGGGCCTTAGACTCTGGCACAGCAGTCGGGGGCGTGACATTACGTTACAGTTCTTCTTTGAGAATCAAATGGTCTCCTCCTTTGAGAGCTTTTACTTGGACCAACCCAGCGGTTTTTCCATTGAAAGCTTTGAAGAAACGGACGTCTTAATGCTGAGCAAAGCAGACTTTCGCCGTATTCAACAGCGTTATCCGACGATTGAGCCGGCCATTACGCGGTTTGTTTGCGAACGGTTCATTGCCTATCGGAATATCTTTTTCACCCAGCTACAAGACTCGCCGGTTGAACGTTATCAGCGGCTTGCCACGGATGAGCCGGAAATCTTGGATCGGGTACCGCTGCGACTAGTGGCGTCCTATCTGGGGATCACGCCGGTATCGCTTAGTCGGATTCGCACGCGGTTGAAGGCGGCCCAATGGACTGCTGGCGAAAATGGAGAGATCTAAGGCGTGAAAAATTGAGTGCCTTACTAATTACTAACGAAATTTTTGCGAGAATGGTCTCATTTATTTTTCAATCTTTTGAAAAAATTTCACAGCTGGCCCGAGGCTAAGGCTGATAGCGCCTTTAAAAGTTCAATTAAGGAATTCAATTTACAAGCGCTGGAAATTACTGTGAATATTGGAGGGCTAATATTCACAATTGAAATTATGTATGAAACATGTTATACCTAGAGTAGTCACTATGAAAGCGAATACATAATTTTGACAAGTCTAATGAAAGTTGGAGGTCAACACCATGCAATTTGATGACTTACTTACAGAACAGAGAAATCACCGGTCAACACACATTGACCGCGAGTCAACGTTGGAGATGGTCGGCACCATCAATCGGGAAGATCACCGGGTAGCACGAGCTGTCCAAAAGCAATTGCCTCAAATTGCGGCAGCCATTGATGCGGCCTATCCCAAGTTTGACCAGGGCGGGCGTTTGATCTATGTGGGCGCGGGGACTTCCGGCCGGCTAGGTGTGATTGACGCGACTGAGCTCCAACCCACTTATGGTTTAACGGAAAAGCAGACGTTTGGCTTGATTGCGGGGGGTAATCAGGCGTTGACGCACACGTTGCCTTCCGTGGAAGACTCGCCGGAGTTAGCCCAAGACGACCTCGCCGCGGTTCAACTCACTGCGAACGACGTGGTGGTCGCCAGTGCGGCTTCAGGTCAGACCCCCTATACGGTAGCTGCCTTGAAGTTTGCTCAGGCTCATGGCGCGACCGGCATCGGTTTTTCCTGTATCGAGGACAGTCCACTAGCCCAGCTTGCCGACTATCCCATTACGCCAGTAGTTGGGCCCGAAGTGATTACCGGGGCGACGCTGCTGAAAGCGGGGACGGCAGAAAAGATGGTACTCAACATGCTGTCGACGGGGATCATGGTCAAGTCGGGTAAGGTCTATCAAAACCTGATGATCAACGTGGTGCCAACCAATGGCAAAACCTTTGAACGGGCCAAGAAGATCATTGCTGAGGCGACTCAGACGTCAACCTTGGCGGCAGAACGGGCCTTGGATCGGGCTGGAAATAATGTGCCGTTGGCGATTGTTCTGATTGAAACCAAGGGGACCATTGCCGAAGCCAAGAAGCTGTTGGATGCGACTGGCGGTCACGTTTCTCAGGCCGTTAAGTTGAGTGACGACGTGCAGCATGCCTAACGCAAAACTTGACTGGTCCACACCAATTCCTTTATACTCGTAAGGAGGCATAAAGGGAAGGAATGTGGCAAATGTATTTAGCAGATGAACATCGTTATGAAAAGATTCCAGTGCGGCGCGCCGGAAATACTGGTTTTCAATTACCAGCCATTTCTTTTGGGATGTGGCACAAATACGGGGAACACGCGAACTATGGTGATACCCGTGATATTATCTTAAAGGCGTTTGACGCCGGTATCTTTAGTTTTGACCTGGCGGCTAACTACGGGCCGGGTTCCTACGAAGCAGAACGTCTTTTTGGTGAAGTTCTGGAACGCGAATTGAAGCCTTACCGTGACGAACTGGTTATTAGTAGTAAGGCTGGTTTCCACATGTGGCCTGGGCCTTATGGACAAATGAGCTCTCGCAAGGCGCTGATGGCGTCACTAGACCGATCCCTGAAGTGCATGGGGTTGGACTACGTGGACATTTTCTACAGTCACCGTTACGATGCAGAAACGTCACCAGAGGAAACGGCCGTGGCTTTGGACGACATGGTACGCCAAGGAAAGACGCTCTACGTGGGAATTTCCAACTACACGGCACCTCAGGCTGAAGCGATGATCAAGATCTTTAAGGATCTGCACACACCATTCGTTGTGGATCAAGTGTCCTACAACATGTTGAATCAAACGGCGAACGATGATGGCCTCTTTGAGATGTTGCAGAAGAACAACGCTGGTGCGATCGCGTACGGGCCACTGTGCGAAGGCTTGTTAACCGACAAGTATTTGGACGGGATTCCTGAAGATGTTGACATCCATTGGTCCAGTGAATTTATCCTGGATGAAGGTCGGGATAAGATGCTGCAAAAATTGCAAGGACTGAACAAAATTGCACACAGCCGCGGCCAGAAGTTATCGCACATGGCCTTGGCTTGGTTACTGCACAATCCCGTGATTACCAGTGTCATCACCGGTGCTTCCAAACCTGAACATTTATATGAAAACGTAAAAGCCGTTCAAAACCTCGAATTCGACGATGAAGAGTTACAAGCCATCGACCGGATTTTAAAGGCGTAGGACAATCTGAAGACTAACCTACGAGTGGAGATACTCGCCGTTAGTCTTTTTATTTAGCTTTCAAGCGACTACGCTTTTTGAAAAGAACGCGTGACTGATTAGTTAATTGACTGTTAAAACCCAAATGTCACCGGTGTTATTCCTCATAATTTTTTCAATAACGAATGCAATTATGATAAATAACGAAAATTGTTCAGCAAATGATGGCGGTGATAGGGTATAATCAAGTTAGTCGTGTGTGGCGGATCTTGAAAGAGGGAACTGATCACATACGTTAGAGACTTAGACAGATTGGTGTGGAGGATGCTATGACACGGAAAGTAACAATTCGAGACCTGGCAGAAGCCGCCGGGGTTTCAGTCACCACGGTTTCGCAGATTTTAAATGGGAAGGGTGAGCGATTCAGCATTGATACGCGCACCCGTGTGCATCAACTCCAAGAAGAGATGGGTTACGTGCCTGACTTCAATGCTCGGAACTTAATTATGCGCTCGGCGCAGACGATTGGGGTTATTGTGCCCAATTTGGGGAACCCCTTTTTCAGTATGTTTATTAAGGGAGTGCAATCAACCAGTCGTGATCGGCACTTTATTCCGCTGATCTTTGGGGCCAATTACGATGAGGACCTAGAAGGTTATTACCTGCAAGAATTGATCAAACGGGCCGTGGATGGGTTGATTATCGCCAGTTCGTCAATCACGGTGGATGCCATTGATAATATCCTAAAGAAGAATGGCATTCCATACCTGCTAATTGATCAAAACGGCGGTCCCAGTCTGGATAGTGTGCGGATTGACGATCAACGAGGTGGCCAGATTGCGGCAGAGTATCTGCTATCTTTAGGGCACCGCAAGATTGCGGTCGTGATGCCGGCGAATCCCACCGATAATTTGGTCGTTCGACTGGAAGGCTTTAAGCATCATTTAGCGCAGGCGGGAGTTGCGCTTCCCGATGAAGCGTACATTATCTCCCCGATGACTAAGTTGGGCGGTTATCAGGCAACGGCGGCCGTGATTAAGCAGGCACCAACGGCTGTGTTCGCGGTCAACGATGAAATGGCCTTGGGCTTAATCCGTGGCCTACATGAACAGGGCGTACGGGTGCCGGAGGACATCTCAGTGTTGGGTTATGATGACATTGATTTGGACGATTATGTTGTGCCCAAGCTCAGTACCGTGCACCAGCCAGTGGTGACCATGGGTGAGCAAGCAACCACGTTACTGATCAATCGGATTCAAAAGCGGCAATTGGCGCCGCAAACGGTTGAATTGCCCGTCGAGTTGCAGCAGCGAGAAAGCACGGCGCCGGTAAGTAAATAAACCAGCAAATGTTAAAAATTATCTGAAAAAAATTTCAAGTTTTACTTGTAAGCCTTTTCGAATCATGATACGCTAGTAGTAATCTGAAACGGGTTGCCGGGTGTGTCGGTAATACGTAAAACGTTTTACGAACGGATAAATGGTTAAGGAGTGGAAGTTAATTATGGCAAACAAAGTAACTGTTCTTGGAAGTCTCAACGTGGATACAACCTTACGGGTTCCCCGGATGCCTTTACCGGGTGAAACGCTGTCAACTGAAAACAAGAGTAGTGCCGCTGGTGGTAAGGGTGCGAACCAAGCCGTTGCAGCAGCCCGTGCTGGCGCTGAAACGCGCTTCATCGGTAAAGTTGGTAACGACGATGCTGGTCGCTTCATGGTTGAATCTCTGCAAGAAGATAAGATCGATACGAGTGCCATCGTGACCGATAAGACGGTTGGTACCGGTTCTGCCTTCATCTTATTGGATGAAGAAGGCCAAAACAGTATCTTGGTCTACGGGGGATCTAACCAACAGATCAAGGAGGCTGAAGTTTTAGCTGTCGAAGATGACATTGCTAAGGCCGACTTCTTGATTGCCCAATTTGAAACGCCACAAGCTGCAACTTTGGCTGCCTTTACGGTTGCCAAGCAACATGGCGTCACGACGATCTTAAACCCAGCGCCAGCTGCTAAGATTGACCCAGCTATCTTGAAGGTGACTGATTTAGTGGTTCCTAACGAAACGGAAAGTGCCGTTTTGACTGGGATTGAAGTCACTGACCGCGCTTCCATGGACGCTAACGCGGAAAAATTCCGCGAAATGGGTGCCAAGAACCTGATCATCACGGTTGGGAGCAAGGGTGCCTACTATGCCACTGAAAAAGAATCTGGCTTTGTGTCAGCTTTCAAGGTAAAGGCCGTCGACACGACTGCCGCTGGTGACACGTTCATTGGGGCTTTAAGCTCACAATTGAAGAGCGACTTGAGCAACGTGGAATCTGCTTTGACCTTTGCGCAACGTGCTAGTTCATTGACGGTGCAAGGTTTAGGTGCTATGCCATCTATCCCAACTTACGATGAAATCATCGCTGCTAGCAAAAAGTAAGCTTTCTGAAAATATCAATTAACTTGGCAATCTTTTCCGAAATTTTCGGAAAAGATTGCTTTTTTTTTACACTTTTGAGACAACCGGTTGCAACATCAACAAATCGGTATATTTGATAATACAGACATCTTGATATTATAAACGCCGCTAGAATAACTTATAAAAGAGGGGTTGCACTATTTGAGTTGAATTGGTATAGTTAGAAAAGTCAAGGAGATGCCGTTGACGATATCGATTAAATCAACGAATGCATGCGCCAAACAAAAATAGCAGCCGTGAATGGTCCGGCCGCTCAAAGTGAGGTTATTTACTAATGTTGAATGAACAGGTTGTTAAAAAAGCAGATTTTGATGAAATTGATACACAAGCCGTTACGGCAGTCCGAATGCTCAGTATGGACATGATTTCACGAGCACGTTCCGGCCATCCTGGGTTACCTTTGGGGGTTTCACCCATGGCATACGTGTTATTCTCTCGGCACTTGCGGATCGATCCTTCCTTCCCACAGTGGTTCAACCGTGATCGCTTCGTTCTTTCCGCCGGTCATGGTTCGGCCATGCTGTACAGCTTGCTTCACTTGAGCGGTTTTGCTTTGAGCAAGTCGGACCTGATGAACTTCCGGCAAATTGGGAGTAAGACGCCTGGTCATCCGGAACATGGGGTTACGCCTGGTGTTGACGCTACGACCGGTCCGTTGGGTCAAGGCATTGGGATGGCTGTGGGGATGGCCATGGCTGAGATGCACCTGGGTGCCGAATATAACCGTGATCAGTTTAATGTGGTTGATCACTATACTTACGCCATCTGTGGCGATGGGGATCTGATGGAAGGCGTGGCTGCCGAATCAGCCAGTCTTGCCGGTCAATTAAAACTCAATAAATTAATTGTTTTGTATGATTCAAATGATGTTTCACTGGATGGTCCCTTAAGCAATGCTTGTCATGATGATGTGGCGGGCCGCTTTGAAAGCTATGGTTGGAACTATCTGCGGGTGGCCGATGGCAATGATTTAGACGCTATCGATGATGCCATTAACACCGCCAAGAACAACCAATCGGGCCCAACCCTGATTGAAGTGAAGACGGTGATTGGTGCTGGGAGCCCTCACCAGGGGACCAACAAGGTTCATGGCGCACCGTTGAATGATGAAGATCTTGCAGCAACGCGGAACTTCTACAACTGGGACAACGATCCCTTCACGGTACCAACAGCAGTGCGTGATCGTTTCCAAAGCACGGTGAAGTCCCGTGGCTGGGCAAGTCACCAGGAATGGTCTAACCTGGTTACCCGTTACTCAGAGGTTGAACCTAAGCTGGCCACCCAATTTGCTCAGGGAATTAGCCAGACGTTACCCGCTGACTACACCAAGAGCTTACCGACGTATTACAAAAAGGATGCATTGGCTTCACGGGCTAGTGGTCATGAAATTCTCCAACGGTTGAGTGCCGCTTGTCCTAATCTGTGGGGCGGTTCTGCTGACCTCTTTAGTTCAAATAAAACCAACGTGGCCGATGAAGACCGCTTTAGCCGTGACAACCCTACCGGCAAAAATTTATGGTTCGGTGTTCGTGAGTTTGCCGAAGCTGCTGCCATGAATGGGATTGCTTTGCACGGGGGCACACGGGTCTACGGTTCAACGTTCTTTGTCTTCTCGGATTACATGAAGCCTGCTATTCGGTTAGCCGCTTTGCAAAAATTACCAGTAATCTACGTCTTTACGCACGATTCTCTGGCCGTTGGGGAAGATGGGCCGACTCACGAACCCGTTGAACAGTTGGCAGCATTGCGGTCAATCCCGGGTTTGGCAGTATACCGGCCAGCAGATGGTAACGAGACGGTAGCGGCTTGGGAACAAGCCATTGCCTCGACGGATCATCCAACGGCGATTATCTTGACGCGGCAGGGGCTACCAACGTTACCTAAGGCGGCTGCTAAGGTTCGCAGTGGTGTAAAGCGTGGCGGTTACGTGGTGACCGATGCGCAAAATGAGGCTGAGGGAATTCTGTTGGCTTCCGGCTCCGAAGTGAAATTGGCTGTGGACGCGCAGCAACGGTTGGCCGAAATTGGTCATGACGTTCGGGTGGTCTCGATTCCTAGTTTTGAAAAATTTGGTGAACAGTCAGCGGATTACCAAGAGAGCGTCCTACCCAAGCACTTGCGGCGGCGAGTGGCTGTTGAAATGGCCAGTGGCGCCAGCTGGTACCGTTACGTGGGCCTGGACGGTGTGGCCTTAACGCAAGAACGTTTTGGGGCCAGTGGTAATGGTTCAGCGGTCGTTGAGATGGCTGGTTTCACGGCTGAAAATGTTGTACAAGCGTACTTGGATTTGCTCTAAGGATAAAGTTTCTTCTATAATATATGGATCTTCGGCCACACTAGGTTTGGACAACTAGTGTGGCTTTTTTTGAAAAGCGGTGTGGTGCAGTCACCGTTTAATGGCTAGAGAAGTCAGAGAAGAAATTCAGAACAATCTAGTAAGTTGCCCGAATTATTGGTAAGATTGGGGTAAAGAAACTGGAGGCGGTTTTAATGGAGATTCGACGGATTAAGGTTCCCACGGCATTAGTGTGGTCCGCACCGACGGCAGCCACAAAGACTGATCAAACGTACTTGAAGGATGGTAATCTAACGGCTTGGTTGGCAGCGCTTCAACCGGCCGATCGGCAGCGTCTCGCTGATAATGATGGGATCGTGACGGAGGCCCTCTTTAATGATCGTGTGATTTTAGATCGGCAGGATGGCGATTGGGCACACGTCTTCGTGACGCGGCAGTCCAACCGGTCGGAACGGCGCGGTTATCCAGGATGGCTGCCGATGGCACAGCTGACTAAGAGTGATGCTGAGTTGGAGTATCCAACCACGACGGTGCGTCTGGTGCGGCCAACAACGACGCTGGTAGATGCCGATCAGCAGCCCATCTTAGATCTCCCAATGGGGACCATTCTGACGACGACCAGCCAAGATAGCACGTGGATTCAGGTCGTCACGCCACTGGGCGCGGGTCAGATTCCAGCAGAAGCCGCCAAGCTGAGTGTGAACGGGGTTGACGACGGTGATCGCATCTTGGCGTTAGGACGGCAGTTCATTGATACGCCCTACCTTTGGGGTGGAATCACGCCGGCCGGATTCGACTGTTCGGGCTTCGTATATGGCCTGCATCGGGCCTTAGGAATTCCGGTACCACGGGATGCTCAGGATCAATTTGCCAATGGTTATCCCGTTGCTCCCGAAGAATTAACGGCGGGTGACCTGGTCTTCTTCGCTACCAATCACGGGACGGGGGATATCCATCACGTTGGTTTGTATGCGGGGGCTGGCCAGATCTTACACGCACCTAAGCCGGGTGGTAAGGTCGAAGAAGTCAGCATGGCGAAGTCGGCTTTTGCTCCTGAATACGCCGGTGCACGGCGCTTTTGGCAGTAAGCAAGTCTGAAGAATTCTCTAAGGTCACGTTGAATTTGGCTACCACGGATTTTCGCGTGCTATACTGATTTTACGGGGGAAGTTAAATTCAAGTGAAGAGAGTGTGCAAACCATGAAATTTAAACGAATTATTTTGAGCTTAGCTGCGGCTGCTTTAGTTGTGGGCATTGGTGGTGGCGTGATTGGCCAGGCTGATACGACAGCAACGGATAGCAGCGCTACCAGCAGTTCGGCGACGAGCGGGAGTACTGTTCAGACTAAGGCGTTATCCAAGGCCTATGTGGTCTATGGTGCCGGCTTAGCCAGTGAGGATAAGGACGCCGTGGCTTCGGCGTTGGGCGTTAAATCTAATTATAGCGAATTAACGGCGACGGGAAGCGACTACGCGAAGTACTTGAACTCGGCGGGAACGACCGACGCCAGTATGATCAGTTCAGTGGCACTAGCACCAGCCGATCCTGGTACGGGTGTGAAGGTCAACATCGCTGATTATAATGGTAGTAATAATATTACGGAAGTTACCTCTCAACAGTATGCCATGGTTGCCACGATGGCCGGGGTGAAGGACGTGATTATTACGGTTACGGCTGACAAGTCGGTTTCCGGTGAATCCGCACTGACCGGGGTTTACAAGGCGTTAGCAGCTGATGGCTTGACTCTGAACTCGGAGAACACGCAAGCTGCTAATGGTGTGCTGGATGCGACTCAACCTGCGATTGATAATAACAGCAGCGATAAGAAGTATCCGGGTAAGTTGATGTCGGCTGTGGGCTCAGTTTCCTCGGATTTAGCTAAGCAACGACAGAATGGGGACGATTTGGCAACCAAGTCAGATATCGAAGCCATGCTAGAAAAGGCGTTGGCTAAGCAGGGGATTGACGGCAAGACGAGTCAAACACAAATCACAAATATTGCGGTTGCGTTGAGTAAAGTTCAACAGGCGCCAGTGTCGACTAGCAAAACTTACATTACGAACGTGACGAATGTGGCAAGCAATTTGGCCAATAGTATTGGTAACAAAATGGCCAATGTGAAAGATTTTGCCAACAGCGCGGATGCTAAAAAAGCAGAAAACTTTCTCGTTCAGATCTGGCACAAGGTTGTTTCCTTCTTCCAAGGGCTCTTCAACTAAAGACAGTCAGAACGGCGAGATTACTAACCAACGGGAGACTTTCTCCCGTTTTTTTGTGCAAAAATTTTTGATTTCACAAAGTCGCAACAAATTTTACCGATTGTAACCTACAGAAAGCGTTGTCAGGGCCAATTTGTATTCTGCAATTATTTTCGGTCAAGCAACTGTTTGAGGCCTTCAACGACTGTGAAATCGCTGAATTTAAAAGTGTCCAGAACAAGGGTTCGTAAAATGTAACCGCTTAAAGGCTTAACACCAGTGCTTTCAGGAGATATGGCTTTTCACAAATTAAAAAATGGGAACAGTCGTTCAGCCTTAAGAATCCGTTATGATTTCCTTAATATTTCACAAGGAACTGGGAAAACGTGTGGTAATATTAATTTGTGATTCGTATTTACTATGAACGACCGGAAGTTAATTGCTTAATGAGCGAAATTTTCGCGTTCATCTGCGTTTGAAAAAAAGTCATAAAAGGACGTGTTGTTGAAAATGAGTACAGGACAACGAAAAACAAAAGCACTGGTTGGGGTTGTTGGGGCCATGGGTGCCTTGGCAGCCGGAGCAACGATTACCGCTAATGCCGATAGTATTCAAGTCAAGCAGGGCGACACCGTTTGGGAACTTTCACAAAAACTCGGGGTTTCGATTGATGACCTCGAAGCGCAAAATTCGATTGACAGTAAAACCGACCTGATTTTCGTCGGACAGAAGTTACAAGTTCGATCTGCTAAGACGACACAGAATTACACGGTTAAGTCCGGCGATACGCTGTGGGACTTAGCACAGCAATATCATCTCACCGTCGCACAACTACAAAAAGCTAATCACATGTCGGGTGATGTCTTGAGTGTGGGCCAGCAACTGACCATTCCACGGGGGAGTGCAGCGGCTTCCGGCAAGGTAGATTCAGGCAGCCAGACCACCACTACGCGTAGCGCAACCCAGCAGTCAACGCAAAAGGCTAATGCCGTTCAGGCTCAGATTGTGGCCCAGCAGCAAGCCGCTGCCAGCAAGCAACAACAAAAACAGAGTGCCGCCGCTACGAGTTCTCAGGCGACGACCGCATCACAGTCAACGACGAAACAGTCCACAAGCTCTTCTAGCACGAGCACCACACGTTCTGCAGCAACGAGCAGCAGTGTTAAGGACAATCACACGAATGCCGGTGTCACGTCTCGTTCAGGCCTGGCAAGAACGGCCACGAACAGTAGCAGTACGGCACAGTCATCTAGCGTGACGTCATCAGCACCAAGCAGTTCCACCAGCACCTCTTCTGCTAGCTCGAACACGACACCAACAACGTCTGCTACGACGTCGACGTCAAGTCAATCGAGTCAGTCGGTGCAAAGCCAACAACGGCCGACACGTTCTGCAACGCCTGCATCGCGTGTATCTGCACAGTCACAATCCAGTACCGCTCAGAGCAGCACCCCATCTGCAACGTCAACGTCGCCGTCTAGCGCTGTGACGAGCAGTAACAGTCAAGCTCAGAAGCAGACGGGTAGCCAGAATGCAACGGCAACCACGACGACCAAACGGATCAGAACCACGACGCAATCTGCCGTTAAGAAGCAAGCTGCTAAGGCAGCGGCGACAAACAATACACAAACGGCAGCAACCAGCTCTTCATCGACGAGTTCTTCAGCAACGGCTACGACCAGCAGCAGTGCTAAGAAGACCACTAATACGGCTGGTTTGACCAGTGGTTCCGTAACCGGTCTGGCATTGAAATTGTCCTCCGCCAATATTCCTTACGTATGGGGCGGCTCTTCCTTAAGCGGGATGGACTGTTCTGGCTTAGTTGCTTACGTGTACAAGAACGCAATGGGCATCAGCTTACCACATAACACGGTATCGCAAGAAGCCTATGTTTCAACCCATTCAGTTGGTTCAGCTAAACCGGGCGACATTCTCTTCTGGGGCTCAAAAGGGGCCACTTACCATGATGCAATCTACTTAGGCAACAATCAATTCGTTGACGCCCCAACCGTTGGGCAAAACGTTCAGGTTCATCAGATCAGTAAGTACTTTATGCCATCCTTTGCTGGGACGGTTAAGTAATCGGTTGCAGTTGAAAAGTTTATGAAATTCGTTGAAAAAGTTTAAGATAATCGTTAACAAATCCGTTAGCAAGTGGTATGATTCCTTTTAGTCGTTTAAGAAACGGGAATCAAAAACTATATTTGTTAAAGGAGTTGTGTAGTGATGAGTAATCGGGTAGAGATTCTGGAAGAGTATCGGCAGGCTAATTCACAGCTAGCCACGTTGAAAGAAAAGGAATCCGCAACTGTTCAAAGTACTAGGGAAACCGTACAGATTGAACCGCGATATGGTGAGGAAATGAACTACCTCAGTAATAAGTGCGCTCAGCTAGACATGATTCTGGAAGCAATGGATGCTTCGGAAGATTAATCATAAACTATTGACGATTACGGTCGTCAGTGAGTCCTATCGTTGAAAATGACGATGGGACTTTTTTTATGGGGTGGGGTCTGCTAGAGTGGCCGGTTACTTGGAAATGGCCTGTAACCCAGCCTTAAATTGGACGACAAAAAGAGCATCGTCACCGGAAAACTCGGGACGACGCTCTTTGATGACACGATGCTTTTCAGAAAGCAGATTGATCTGGTCTAAATAGTCGTATCAAACCAGAATGGATATTGTTTGAGGCCAACGTAGACATCGAAGAAGCGACCACCCATCTCTTCGCCGTCTAATTGGCCGTATTCGATGGCCGGAACGGTAAGGTGGACACTTGATGCCTGATAGTAGTGAACGGCCTTAGACGTCAAATGACGCTTAAATGCGAGACGAAGCGCCAACCACATCAATTTGAAGAAATTTGGCTTCTCAATGACGACTAGGTGAAGTTGATGATCGTCGATGGTGGCATCGGGAACGATCCCCACACCGCCGCCAAAGTAGGGGTGGTTCGTGGTCGTTACCAGGAAGGCATTGGGATAAATATCACGCTGATTACCCACGTGAACCGTCAGGGTAAAACCGGTCTGGTTGTAATAAACATCGAGTGCTGAGGCCAGGTAGGACAGCTTACCCATGTGGTGTTTGTTGAGCCAAACCTTGGCCTTGGATTGATTGGCCTGTGAAATGATGGCAGCATCAAAGCCAATTCCCAGGTTATTCGTGAAGACACCGCGTTCTTGTTTAATGGTTTCATCGTAGCTGCCGATGTCATAGTCGGTGGCATGGGTACACTGAACGACTTGTTTGAGCGCGTCCTGCCACTTGAGTGCCATACCGGCTCCCCGGGCAAAATCGTTGCCGGAACCAATCGGTAAGTAGGCGACCGGAATGGGGTAAGTCCGTGGTTGTTTGGTGAGCCCATTAATGGCTTCATGCAGGGTGCCATCGCCACCAACGGCGAGAACCACCCAGTTTTGATGGGGTTCATCAGGTAATTGTTTTGCAAATTGCTCGCTTAAAAGAATCGCATGGTTGGCGTATTCTGAAATGGCGAGCTGGTAGGAGACTTGGGCGTCATCGAGCTGTTGCTTGATTTCAGGCCACAAGACCTTAGCGCGACCACTCCCCGCGTGCTCGTTTAAGATGATATAGAACTGGACACTCACCATACTTCTCCTCTCAATTATTAATCCTCACTATTATAAACGAAATCGACGAAACTGCCTAGTGATTCTAGCGTAACTTTGCCGAGTCGTAAGATTCTCCCGAAAGAAAAGGCTTACACTGCTAGATGAGCGTCACCCTTGGGTCATTAGCCCCTATCTGGAAGAGTGGTCAGCGGAAAAAAGATGCGGGGAAGGGGCGGTTATGGGGCCTGAGTGGAAATCGGTTAGGGCGGATTTCACGTTTCAACAATCGTTTGTTAGAAGTGGAGGAAAATGCCGTGCCAAATCAAAAGGGATGCCAGCGATGGCATCCCTTTAAAATCAGATTTACTTGGTCATAATGAACATTGGCAGGATCATTGGGTGACGTTCCGTCTTCGCAAAGAGGAAGTTTTGGAGGTCATCAATGACCGCGTTACGGATTGAAGCTTCAGTTGCCTTCGGATTCCGCATTGCCCGCCGGATCGTCTGGAAGACGCGCCGACGACCTTCATTTAGAAGCTCACCGGATTCGCGCATGTAGACGAAACCACGGGACAAGAGGTCAGGGCCAGCCTTGATTTCTTGGTTCTTGAGATCAATGGTGGCAACGACGACCACGAGGCCTTCTTCGGAAAGCAGTTGGCGATCGCGTAAGACCACATTGCCAATATCACCGATACCAGAGCCGTCGATGTAGACATCGCCAGCGGTGAAGTGACCGGCAACCCGTGCAGAGTCTTGGGTCAGGGCCAGAACATCCCCATTTTGCAGGATGAAACTGTGGTCCAGTGGCACGCCACACTGTTCAGCCAACTCGGTGTGAATCTTCAACATCCGGTATTCCCCATGAATAGGCATAAAGAACTTCGGTTGCATCAGCCGGAGCATCAGCTTCTGTTCTTCTTGACCACCGTGACCGGAAGTATGGATGTTGTTGACCTTACCGTGAATGACGTTCGCGCCGGCTTCTTCCAATTCGTTAATGACCCGATTAACCGAGATGGTGTTCCCAGGGATTGGGTTACTGGAGAAGACGACCGTGTCGCCAGGTTGGATCGCAATTTGCCGGTGGGTCCCGTTCGCGATTCGTGACAAGGCAGCCATGGGCTCACCTTGCGAACCGGTACAGAGGATCATGACTTTTTCGGCAGGGAGGGAACGGATCGTGTTGGCATCCACCAAAGCATCATCGGGGATGTTCAAGTAACCCAGTTCACGACCGTTGACGATAGCCGCTTCCATTGACCGTCCAAAGACGGCAATCTTACGACCGTGAGCCAAAGCAACCTCGCAAGCCGTCTCGATACGTGAGATGTTGGATGCGAATGTCGCAAAGATGACGCGGCCTTCAACTTGGTCGAAAATCTTGCGAATGGATTTACCAACCCATTTTTCTGATTTGGTCCAAATTGGACGTTCGGCGTTGGTACTGTCAGACATCAGACATAACACGCCTTCATCGCCCAGCTTCGCCATCTTTTGCAGATCAGGCGGCTGGTTGGTAACGGGAGTTAAGTCGAACTTATAGTCACCCGTTTCCACAATCGTGCCGACTGGTGTGTGAACAGCAACCCCCAAGGTATCGGGAATTGAGTGGGTCGTCCGGAAGAAAGTCACACTCATCTTCCGGAATTTAAGCACAGTATCATCGTCAATTGCGTGTAGTTCAGTCGATTTAAGTAATCCGTGTTCTTCAAGCTTGTTCTTGATTAATGCTAAGGCCAGGGGACCAGCATAGACTGGTACGTTCAGGGCCTTTAACAAATACGGGATACCGCCAATATGATCTTCGTGGCCGTGGGTAATCACTAGCGCCTTGATCTTGGCTTGGTTTTCAACGAGGTATTGATAATCAGGAATAACGTAGTCGATCCCTAATAGTTCGTCTTCGGGAAATTTAATCCCAGCATCAATCAGAATAATTTCGTCCTGAAATTGAATGCCGTAAGTGTTTTTTCCGATTTCGCCAAGTCCACCCACGCCAAAGATAGCAGTCTCGTTATTTTTGACGTTTAACTTGTTCATTCATTAAACTCCGTTAATTTGTAATTCGGATTCTGTTGTTCGTAAGCGAGCGTGTTCCCCTCGATTGCTTCAATGAATTCGATATTGTGTTCCGTGTGTGCCTCTACTTGGGCCCGAGCTTCAACTTCGGTGTCCGCTTCCAAGTAAAGAGAATGGGTATCCTCGCGCTTAGGATTCCGTTTTTGATCGTTTTGGTAATAAACTTTATAAATCACTGACAAAACTCCTTTAACAAAATAATTTAACTCGTCAGCATTGCGGCGAGTCATGGGTCCTTCCGAACTGCGGGTTGCTTACACAACAATTAGCACAATTTTAGCATAGTTTCAGGCGATTGTATAGAATTACCACTGGCCGGCAAAACATGCTATGATTAAGCTAACGCAAAGTGAACGGAGGAGACGCCATGGCATTAATAGTAGAGATCATCATTGGGATTATCATTGCCATCGTGATATATGAAATGATTCACCGCACCATTGTCCAGCGGGCGACCCGAATTGTTCGGCGCTCTGCCCAGGATGAGACAGATGTGGCGGTCAAGGCGGCCCTTCAGCGGTTAGTTAACGAGGACGTCCTGACCGAACCGGAATGTCAGATTGAAGCGGCCGAGACGGTTGCCGATGTTTGGGGGCGGGGTGTCATGTCGTTTGAGTATAGTTTTCCTGCTGGACTGGATACGGAACGCCGGTTGCCAGAGTTGGAGCGGGCGTTTAATCAGGCCTTAGCGGATTTCTGTGCGGATCACGAGGTTAAGTCGGTGACCACCGGCTCTGCCTTTATCGTGAGTGACATCTGGGTCTATACCGGAGAACTCCACCTTGACGTGGCCTATCTGATGAATGAATCCACCGTTGAATATTTGAAAGATCTTAAAAAGTTGGATGATCCCGTAGTTAAGTCAATAAAATAACTAAAAAAAGTGGTGTGGCCTTCGCAAAAAAATTGTGAAAGCCACGCCACTTTTTTCAAAAAATTACTCAATCATAATGGTATCTTCAGCACGACTGAACGGTTGGTCCTTGTCGATGTGGTCGTAGAACAAGGTCCCATGCAAGTGGTCGATTTCATGTTGACACACAATAGCAGGGTAGTTCTTTAACCGTAGCTGGTGCTTTTCACCGTTGACGTCGTAGTACCGCAACGTGATGCGGTCGTGACGAGGCACGAAACCAGGCACATCCTTATCGACGGAAAGACAACCTTCTCCTTCGGTCAGGGCACCAAGTTGAACGGATTCCGAAACGATGACCGGGTTGATAATCACATCAGTGAAGGGGGATTTACCGTTATCTTCTGCTGGTGGAACCAATACGGAGGCCATCTTTTTGGAAACGCCCACTTGAGGTGCTGCCAGGCCAACGCCGGCGCGCAAGCCATACTTCTTACATTGTTCGGGGTCTTGGGAGACCACCAAGTATTCCATTAAGTCTTTAGCGAGTTGCTGATCCTCTGCGGATAGAGGGAAAGTGACTTCTGCCGCTTCCTTACGCAGTACGGGATCGCCATCTCTGACAATATCTTTCATGAGAAACAAGAGCATTACCTCCGCAAATTATTCATAACTAGTCTATATTCTAACATATCACGGCGACAAAATGAAATGAAAGAAAACGTTTTCCATACATTAAAATTGACGAAAGCGGGTAATCACAAGCACCATCAAAGTTTTATCCTAAAACCTTTATTTACGTTAATGAAAGGGCTTGCAACGGTTGTGAAAAAATGGTACTTTAGGGGTGTAGTCAGGAAACGCAACGTTAACTCACTCTTGTTAACAATTTCATATCAAGTGAAAGGAAAGTGTTACTTATGGCTAATGGAAGCAAACAGATTGTAGACTTTGCCAAAATCAAAGCTACGATGGCCGACCCATATAAGCACCCGGTGCAAGTCATTGACCGGGAAGGGAAGGTTGTTGATCCAGACACGTTGGCAAAATATTCAGATGACCAACTTGTTGACTTCATGAAGAAAATGGTTTGGGAGCGTACGCTACACGAACAAACAATGAACTTCTCCCGTCAGGGTCGCCTCGGTTTCTATGCTCCAACTGCCGGTGAGGAAGCCAGTGAAATGGGAAGTGTTACAGCATTTAAAGAAAATGACTTCCTATTACCTGCTTACCGTGATTTACCACAAATGATTCAACACGGTACAACTGTTGCAAAAGGTTTCTTATGGTCCAAGGGTCACGTTCAAGGAAATCAACATGAAAATCCTAACATGCTCTTCCCACAAATTATTATCGGTGCCCAATACGTTGAAACTGCCGGCGTTGCTTTGGGGATCAAGAAGAATGGCGACGAAGACCGCGTTGCCTTTGTTTACACCGGTGATGGTGGGACATCACAAGGGGACTGGTACGAAGGGGTTAACTTCACCAGTGCCTTCCAAGCACCAGCCGTATTCTTCGTTCAAAATAACGGTTGGGCAATTTCCGTACCACGTTACAAGCAAACTGGTGCTGAAACCTTAGCTCAAAAAGCGGTTGCCATGGGTGTTCCTTCCGTCCAAGTAGATGGGATGGATATCGTGGCCGTTCACGAAGTTTCTAAAGCTGCCCGTGACTTTGCCGCTGCCGGAAATGGTCCAGTCGTGATTGAAACCTTGACTTACCGTTACGGTGCGCACTCCTCAGCTGGGGATGATCCTTCACGTTACCGGACAAAGGAAGAAGAAAAGCCTTGGTTCGATGCTGACCCATTGATTCGGATGCGGAAAGTCTTAACGGACAAGGGTGTTTGGTCTCAAGATCAAGAAGACAAATTAGTCGACGAATACAAAGACGAATTTAAGGAAGCAATGAAGGAAGCGGAAGCAGCACCAGCACAAAAGGTTTCCGACTTCCTGAAGTGGACTTACAATGTTCCTACTCCAGCGGTTAAGAAGCAAATTGCAGAATTCGAAGCAAAGGAGTCGAAGTAATCATGGCTAAAATGACGTATATTAAAGCGATCACTTCTGGTCTGGATCAAGTCTTAAACGACGATCCCAAGACTTTGATCTTCGGTGAAGATGTTGGTAAAAACGGTGGTGTCTTCCGGACCACGGTTGGTCTGCAAGACAAGTATGGTGAAGACCGGGTTTTCGATACCCCATTGGCTGAATCAGGAATTTTAGGTTTGGCAATTGGTTTATCACTGACCGGTTGGCGGCCAATTCCAGAAATCCAATTCATGGGCTTTACGTTCGAAGCCATGGATGGGATTGTTGGCCAATTAGCACGTGACCACTACCGGTTTGGTGGTCAAAAGAACTTCCCAGTTACAGTACGGACACCATTTGGTGGGGGGACACATACCGCCGAAATGCATGCCGATAACTTGGAAAACTACTTTACCAGCACACCCGGGTTACGGGTAGTTACCCCAGCTAATCCATATGATGCCAAGGGCTTGATCATCTCCGCTGTAGAAAGCGATGATCCCGTTCTGTTTATGGAAAACCTGAAACTTTACCGTTCAATGAAGGATGAAGTTCCCGATGAAAAGTACACGGTTCCGCTAGATTCTGCTAAGGTGGTTCGCGAAGGTACGGATATTACCATCGTGGCCTACAGTGCAGAAGTTAACGAATCATTGACGGCTGCTGATGCTTTGGCTAAGGATAATATCTCGGCTGAAGTCATTGACCTGCGTTCCTTGTCACCAATTGACACGGACACCATCTTTGCTTCCGTAGACAAGACCCACAAGGTCGTTGTTGTTCAAGAAGCACAACGGATGGCCGGTGTTGGCGCTGTTGTGGCTTCCGACATTGCCGAAGAAAAGATCATGTCCTTGGACGCCCCAATCGGCCGGGTAGCTGCACCAGATAGCATTTACCCATTCGCCCAAGCTGAAAATGATTGGATTCCAAATGCCGATGACATCGAAGCCAAGGCACGCGAAATCTTTAACTACTAAAAACGCATCATCCAAAAAGAAAAGATAAAACTCGATGTGGGAACATCCTGCATTAAATGAAAGAAAGGAAGTTTTCCCATGGCTTATACGTTCAAACTCCCTGAGCTTGGTGAAGGAATGGCCGAAGGTGAAATTTCTTCATGGCTTGTTAAAGAAGGAGACGCAGTTAAGGAAGACGACACGTTAGTCGAAATCCAAAACGATAAGTCTGTTTCGGAATTACCATCACCCGTTGATGGCACGATTTCTAAGATTGTTGCACAAGAAGGGGACACCGTTGAAATCGGTGATCCACTGATCGTGATCGATGACGGTTCAGATACCCCACCTGACTTAGGTAAGGGTGGCGATGCGGCACCTGCTGAAGAAGCTGCGCCTGCACCGGCTGCTGAACCTGAAGCCGCCGCACCAGAAGCTCCAGCTGCTGCACCAACCGGTGTCCCAGCCGCTTCTGATCCTAATAAATTAGTCATGGCAATGCCTTCTGTACGGCAACACGCTCGTGACAAGGGTGTTGACATTACTCAGGTCACCCCAACCGGGAACCATGGTCAAGTCTTAAAGGCTGATATCGATAACTTTAATGGCGCCGCTGCACCAGCACCAGCTGCTGCCGCCGCACCAGAAGCACCAGCCGCTGCTAAGGCGACGGGTCAAGCCATCAAGCCTTGGAACGCAGACCGTCCTGAACTTGAGACGCGTGAACCAATGTCACCAATGCGGAAGATCATCGCGAAGAGTATGCGGGCTTCTAAGGACATTGCGCCACACGTTACCTCGTTCGATGAGGTTGAAGTTTCAGCACTGATGGCTAACCGGAAGAAGTACAAGCAAGCCGCTGCCGACAAGGGCATTCACTTGACCTTCTTACCTTACATCGTGAAAGCATTGGTTGCCGTTATGAAGGACTTCCCAGAATTGAATGCCTCCATTGACGACACCACCCAAGAAATTGTGACGAAGCACTACTATAACATTGGGATTGCAACGAACACGGATCACGGTCTGTATGTACCAAACATTAAGAACGCGGATTCCAAGGGTATGTTCGAAATTGCCAAGGAAATTAGTGAAAACTCACAAGCGGCTTACGATAACAAATTGTCACCAGCTTCCATGGCCGGTGGGTCCATGACGATCAGTAACGTTGGGTCCATTGGTGGTGGCTGGTTCACACCAGTTATCAACCAACCTGAAGTTGCCATTCTGGGGGTTGGCCGGATTGAAAAGGCACCTTACGTCAATGAAGATGGCGATATCGTCGTTGGCCGGATGTTGAAACTTTCCATGAGTTACGATCACCGTTTAATCGACGGGGCCTTAGCTCAAAATATCTTAAACGAAATGAAAGCATTGCTTCATGATCCAGAAATGCTCTTAATGGAAGGATGACAGAAATATGGCAGATGTTGAAAAAAAGGATACCGTCATCATTGGTGCCGGCCCCGGTGGCTACGTTGCCGCAATTCGGGCTTCTGAATTAGGCCAAAAGGTTACTTTGGTTGAAAAATCCGATACGCTGGGCGGTGTCTGCCTGAACGTTGGTTGTGTCCCTTCCAAAGCATTGATCCAAGCGGGTCATCGGTTAGAACAGGCCAAGAATGGGTCCACTTACGGGATTTCAACCAGTTCGGCTGAAATTGACTTTAAGAAGACCCAAGAGTGGAAACAAAAGAAGGTCGTTGACCGGATGACCAGTGGGGTTAAGATGCTGATGAAGAAGCATCACGTTGACGTGGTCAATGGTGAGGCTGTCTTCTTGAGCGACACCCAATTACGGGTAATGCCAACTGGTGAAAAACAATTCATGTCCACGGATACGGGCCAGACTTTCGAGTACAATAACATTATTATTTCTACCGGGAGTCATCCCATTGAAATCCCTGGGTTTAAGTTTGAAGGTCGGGTTATCGACTCGACCGGTGGGCTCAACTTACCAGAGATTCCTAAGGAACTCGTGGTCATCGGTGGTGGTTACGTTGGGACTGAACTGGCGGGCGCATACGCTAGCTTAGGTGCTCACGTGACGATCATTGAAGGAACGCCATCCATTCTGCCTAACTTCGAAAAGGACATGGTTTCCGTTGTGCTGAAGAACTTGAAGAAAAAGGGTGTTGATGTCATTACCAGCGCCATGGCTAAGGGTTCTAAGCAAGACGATAACGGAGTCGATGTGACCTACGCCGTTGATGGTAAGGAAACCACAATCAAGGCAGACTACTGCATGGTTACGGTTGGCCGGAAGCCAAACACGGATGACTTGGGCTTGGAATACACCAAGGTTAAGTTGAACGATCATGGTCAAATCGAAGTTGACAATCAAGGTCGGACGGCTTCAGAGCATATTTGGGCCATTGGTGATGTCGTTCCTGGTGCAGCGTTGGCTCATAAAGCCTTTGCTGAAGCCAAGACGGCCGCTGGTGCCATTGCTGGTAAGAAGACGGCTAACGATTGGCTGAGTGTCCCAGCGGTATGTTTCGCTGATCCAGAATTGGCAACGGTAGGTTACACGCAGGCCGAGGCCAAGGACAAGGGGATCAAAGTAAAGACGGCGAAGTTCCCATTTGCTGGGAATGCCCGGGCCGTTTCCTTGGATTCTCCTGAAGGATTTGTCCGCTTCGTCTACACGGATGATGACAATAAGAACATCGTCGGTGCCCAAGCGGTTGGTCCAGAAGTCAGCACGATGACGGGTGAATTATCACTCATTGTTAATGGCGGTCTGAATGTGGAAGACGTGGCTTTGACCATTCATCCACACCCAACGTTAAATGAACCAATCCAAGAAGCTGCGGACATTGCTTTAGGGTTCCCAACCCACGTCTAAAGCGACTTGTGACAACTCTAATTGACGAAAAGGGTCTGAGACTGAAAAGTCTCGGGCCCTTTTTGCGCGCCAGAATAGGGCTGAAACGGGTGTCAAAAGGTAACGGGTGCCGCTTCAGATTCACCCGCCAATCGCCTTTTGGCCTACTCTTTTTTAGGGGGGATGGAGCGTTCTAACTTGCTATCCGACAAGGTTCACTTATAATGGGACTATGTGGTTATTTTCGAATGAAGATAGGCGTCTGAGACGATTGCCGGCGACGGACATTGACGTTTGGGTGTTGTCAGTCGTCTGAGATGAAAGCGCATCACCAATTTTCGTTTTGGTAAAAGGAGGGTCACCCATGAAACCAACGTTACTGATTCAAGGGAACTTTGAACAAGCTAGTCAGCTGTTACATCAACTACTGGTGACTGACTTGCCACTTGACTGTGTGGTTATGCCCAATACAACGGACGACACCCCACGCTATCAGCCGCTGGTGGTGGCTAGTGCCTTGTGCCCCCGGTTGACGATTCGGGTCGGGACGGCTGCTGATTACGGGCAAGCCACTTGGCTGGTTGTGTTGGACCGCTATGTTGCGGAGACGCCAGTAATCACCATGGTTGCTGAGCTACGTTTGCTGATGAAGCAGATTGTTGAGAACGGGTTTAAGGGGCAACTGATTTTTTCTGGAGAACAGGATGAATTGTTAACTTATTTTGCTTGGAAATTTTCTGGACTGGCGGCCAGTCAGATCTGGGGTCTCGGCACGTACCCGTTGACGCGGTTGTTAACTTACCGTTTGGCTGAACGACTGGGTGTCGGCGCCACCATGATTCAAGCAACGGTTGTCGGTGCGGCTAAGTCACCGATTGTGGCCTGGAGCCGCACCTACGTGGGACCCGCACCGATCTTGATGTACCTGGCCAATGCGGATGCGGACTTTGATGCTGATGATCTGGGTAAGATGAGTACGTGGCTGGAACGTGAAGCGGCAGAACAACAGGCCACCTTGCGTTACATGGCTATTATCCGACTCATTCGCGCGACCTTGTCGCAGCAACCCTTGATTGCGCCAGTCGCTAACATTCATGAGGAGACGCCTGCGTTTGCGGCGGCTTCTCCCGTATTGGTGGGCGTTAAGGGAATTCAACATTTAACGAATCTGGTCCTATCTGAAGATGAGCAGCAGGCTTATGCCGCACAGATTGCGGCGATTAGAGAACAAATTACGACGATTGAAAATCAACAAACGGAGGGGAAGTAACTCGTGACCCAATCATCAAGCAATTATGAATATCCATTACAGGCCGACTGGTCGACCGCTGACATTGTGGCGGTGACCACGCTTTATCAACGCGTAGAAGATGCCTATGAACTGAATCAAGGGGTGCCGGCAGAAGTCTTGCTGGCAGCTTACCGTGAATTTCAAAAGGTTGTTCCGCAAAAATTCGAAGAAAAACAATTGGGACGTGAGTTTGAGCAGGCTTCCGGTTACAGCATCTACCGGACGGTGAAACAGGCCCGTGAACAAAAAGGGCGTATCAGGATGAAAGGGGTACATTAAGACGATGAGTGAAGATTGGCAGCAGGTAGCACGGGACGTTTCATCATTATTACGTGAGGGTCGCAGACAGGTTATTGCCAAAATGGCAGGACCGATGACGGTCAGTGAAAAGACGAATCGTAAAGATTTAGTGACCAATATCGATAAAAGTAATGAACAATTTTTAATTGAAGGTATTCGGCAAATGGATCCCACGGCCAAGGTGCTGGGTGAAGAGGGCTTTGGCGATAAGTTGACCAGCTTAGAAGGTCGAGTGTGGATCGTGGACCCCATCGATGGGACCATGAACTTTGTGAAGCAACATGACAACTTTGCCATGATGATTGGGATCTATCAAGATGGTAAGGGACAGCTCGGGTTCATCTATGATGTGATGAACGATGTCTTGTATGCTGGTGGCCCTGCTGTTGACGGTGTTTGGGCTAATGACCAACAGCTGAGTGCCCCCGCTAATTTGGCCTTATCGGAAGGCTTAATTGGGGCCAGTGCACCACTCGTTGTTCATGATACGGCGCACATGCAGAAGATCGTTCATGATAGTGCCGGCATGCGGATCTATGGGAGTGCCGGCATTGAAATGATCAATGTTCTCTTAGGAAAGACGCTGGGGTACATTTCATACTTGAAGCCGTGGGATATCGCGGCCGGGCAAATTCTGCTAAACTTTTTGGGTGTTCGGGTCTCAACCATTGACGGCCAGCCGCTCAATATGCTATCATCTAACCTTGTACTAGTAGCGACGGAAAAAGCGCAACGTGATATTCTCCAAATTGAAGAAGATGACGTCTCACTGTGACACGGTCACAGTTTTTTTATGCGGCCGGTCGGTACAGATGGACTTTATTAATCAATCACGCTACAATAAGCGTACTTACTAACGACGTAAGCATGCCGTGATCCATCTAATTCAACAAGCACGAAAGGAAGAAATACACTTGAAATTCAGAGATGATATCCGTAACATTGCCATCATTGCCCACGTTGACCACGGGAAAACGACCCTGGTTAACGAAATGCTTAAACAATCCGATACGTTAGACGAACATACGTCCATTGGCGACCGCGCCATGGATACTAACGCAATCGAAAAGGAACGGGGCATCACGATCCTGTCCAAGAACACCGCTGTTCGTTACGGTGACAAGCAAATCAACATCTTGGATACACCAGGACATGCCGATTTCGGTGGTGAAGTTGAACGGATCATGCGCATGGTCGACGGTGTTCTGTTGGTTGTCGATGCCTATGAAGGAACGATGCCACAAACCCGTTTCGTTTTGAAGAAAGCTTTGGATCAACACTTGACCCCTATCGTGGTTATCAACAAAGTTGACCGTGAAGGCGCTCGTCCTTCCGAAGTTGTTGACGAAGTCTTAGACCTCTTCATCGAATTAGGTGCTGACGAAGACCAATTGGACTTCCCAGTGGTTTACGCTTCAGCTATGAATGGGACTTCTAGCTACGATCCAGAATTGGACACGCAAGAACATACCATGAAGCCTGTCTTTGACACCATTGTTAAGCACATCCCAGCTCCAATTGACAACACTGACGAACCTTTACAGTTCCAAGTTGCCATGTTGGACTACAACGACTTCGTTGGTCGTATCGGGATTGGCCGGATCTTCCGTGGGAAGGTTAAGGTCGGCGATAGTGTTACCGTTATGAAGCTTGACGGTTCTAAGCAAAACTTCCGGGTTACCAAGTTATTTGGTTACTTCGGTTTGAAGCGTTTGGAAATCAAGGAAGCCCAAGCCGGTGACCTGATTGCCGTTTCCGGGATGGATGAAATCAACGTGGGTGAAACTGTGGTTGCACCTGATACGTTGGAACCACTTCCAATCTTACGGATTGACGAACCAACGCTGCAAATGACTTTCCGGACCAACGACTCACCATTTGCTGGTCGTGAAGGTAAGTTTGTTACGTCTCGTCAATTGGAAGAACGTTTAAAGCGTGAACTCCATACCGACGTTTCCTTACGTGTTGACGACACCGACAATCCTGGTGCCTGGGTCGTTTCTGGTCGTGGTGAACTTCACTTGTCCATCTTGATCGAAACGATGCGTCGTGAAGGTTACGAATTACAAGCTTCTCGTCCAGAAGTTATCTACAGAACAGTGGACAACGTTCGTTGCGAACCATTCGAATCTGTTCAAATCGATACGCCTGACGAATATACCGGTTCAATCATTGACACGCTTTCCCAACGGAAGGGTGAAATGAAGAACATGGAAGCCGTAGGTAACGGTCAAACGCGTTTGACTTTCTTGGCCCCATCACGTGGATTAATCGGTTACTCAACTGAATTCTTATCCTTAACTCGTGGTTACGGGATCATGAACCATACCTTCTCCAAGTACTTGCCAGTTATCAAGAACTGGAACCCAGGTCGTCACAACGGGACTTTGGTTTCCATTAACTCTGGTAAGGTAACGACGTACGCTATCATGGCCGTTCAAGACCGTGGGACCATCTTCACTGAAGCTGGGACTGAAGTGTACGAAGGGATGATCATTGGTCAAAACAGCCGTGACAACGATATCTCCGTTAACATCACCCGTGGCCGGAACCAAACCAACGTCCGTGCCGCCGGTTCTGAAGATATTGCCAAGGTTAAGACGCCATTGAAGATGTCTCTGGAAGAATCACTGGAATTCATCAACGAAGATGAATACTGTGAAATCACCCCAGAACACGTTCGTCTGCGGAAGCAAATTCTGAACACCAGCGAACGGGAAAAGGCTGCCAAGAAGCGGAAGACCGCTGCGCGGAAGTAATTTCTAAACTTTAAATTAATGATGAACCGGTAACGACTGCAGGAGACTGTGGGCGTTACCGGTTTTTTGTGTTGCTGCTGGAAAAGGCGAACATTCAGTTGGGTAGGTCACATACCGATTCTGTGCGAAGCCAATTTGTGTGAGCGAGATTGACTGGGATTGCGAGTGTCGGCTGGTAATGGCAGGTAGACCGGTTGGTTTGGACAATCCGCCTTAGGTTTATCACAATTTTAAGGAGAAGCTATGCTATAATATAAACATTCGATTACCGTTTACGGACGGCAGGCTTGGAGCGAGCAAAACGTATGCGAAAGTTAAAATATTTAGATTATTGGCTATTTGTGCCATATTTAATTCTGAGCTTATTTGGTATCGTCATGGTGTACTCTGCCAGTGCGGATATCGGTGCTCAAAATGGGGGTAGTCCTGGCAGTTATCTGGTTAAACAGCTCATGTATGTCATCTTAGGGCTGGCAATTTATACCTTCATGGTGCTCATGAATCTTAATAAATTACGAGATAAAAAAATTCTCAAGTATGCTAGTATCTTGGCCGTGGGCTCGTTATTATTCCTGCTAGTGGTAGGAAAAACCATTAACGGGGCCGCTGGTTGGATTCGGCTGGGACCGATTAGTATTCAGCCGGCTGAATTTGTTAAATTTTACCTGATTGTGTGGCTGGCGCACGTGATTGATCGTCGTCAGGATGCCATTGCCCTGGAAGGCTGGTGGGCGGTGATGCTGCGACCGGTCCTCATCAGTTGTGGTTTGATTGGCCTGATTCTGATTCAACCCGATTTAGGGGGGGCCACCATTAACGCCACCATCGTCTTTGTCATGTTGTTGTCGAGTGGCTTTAATTGGAGACGCGCCGTGGTGTACTTCTTAGGCGCCTTTCTCTTGGTCGTCGGGATTATCTTCCCGTTAGCCATCAAAGTCTCGGAACTGGGATTTGCTAAAAACGTCTACCAACTCCAACGGGTGGTTGCGTTTGTGGACCCATTCAAACACTCCCAAGGGGTTGGCCAACAGCTGGTAAATTCCTACTATGCCTTGAGTAATGGCGGAATCTTTGGGGTCGGTTGGGGCAATAGTATCCAAAAAACGGGATATTTGCCCGAGCCAAACACCGACTTTATCATGGCCATCTTGGCCGAAGAGTTGGGATTAATTACGGCTTTGGCAGTGATTAGCCTGTTGTTTTTGATTATTACCCGAACCGTATTGGTTGGTATTCGTAGCAATTCGGGCTATCATACGTTGATTTGCTACGGCGCGGCCACCTATTTGACGGTGCAAACCCTGTTTAATCTAGGTGGGGTACTGGGCTTACTTCCGATTACTGGGGTGACCTTCCCCTTTATTAGTTATGGGGGATCCAGTACCTGGACACTGGCCTTAGTGATGGGGGTCGTCATGAACATCAGTGCACGGCAGAAACGGTACCGTGCGACACATTAATTAAGGAGGTCATCCGATGGCATTTGAAATTCAACCACGACAGAGTCTGATCGTGTATACCTATAGTTTGAAGCAGACCCGCCAACTGAAACGATACGGAACCGTGATGTATGTATCTAAAAAGATGCGGTACGTTGTGCTTTACGTGGATTGCGCGGATGTCGCTTCGCTGACGGATCAGTTGAATCATTTACGATTTGTAAAACGGGTAGTCGCTTCTCAACGCCCAGAAATTAACGAAACTTTTAACGGTGTCGCTGAAGAAATGGCGGCGGCAAAGGATGATGATGAATGAGAATTGTAGCAGGTGATTTTGGTGGTCGACGGCTGAAAGCAGTGCCAGGCATGGCGACACGTCCCACCACGGATAAAGTTAAGGAAGCCTTGTTTAACATTATTGGTCCGTATTTTGATGGGGGTCGCAGTTTAGATCTGTTTGCGGGGTCTGGCGGATTAAGTATCGAAGCCGTTTCGCGGGGCGTTGCGCAAGCCGTTTTGATCGATAAGCAGTATGCGGCGATTAAGACGATTAAGGACAATGTGGCTGTGACCAAGGCGCCGGAACGGTTTGAAATTTTGAAGCGGGACGCCAATCGGGCTTTGAAAGAATTAGCCGGTCGGGGGGACCAGTTTGATCTGGTCTTTTTTGACCCGCCTTATGCGTTGCAGAAGATTGCGGATCAGATGGCAACACTGCGGGAGCTGAATTTGTTGGCCCCCGGTGCGCGGATCATCTGTGAGACTGATCAGCAGGCCCAGCTCCCGGATGATCTCCCTGGCTTTGACTTTATTGAGCGGCGCGACTACGGGATCACGGAGTTGACAATTTATGCGTTAGGAAGTGACGCGCAATGACCATTGCCGTATTTCCTGGCAGCTTTGATCCTTTGACGAACGGACACTTAGACCTGATTGCACGCGCCAGCCGGATGTTTGATCAGCTGGTCGTTGCGGTGGGACAGAACACGTCGAAACGGGGAGTCTTCACGGCAAGCGAACGGGTGGCGTTCATTGAAGCAGAAATTAAGAATTTGCCCAACGTGACAGTGCAGGTCGAAACGGGCCTAACCGTTGCCTTCATGAAGTCGATTCACGCAACGGTGCTGGTTCGAGGCCTGCGCAATAGCACGGATTTTGAGTTTGAACAAGGCATTGCGGGCATGAATCGCACGCTGGATGCCCATATCGACACGGTTTGCCTGATGGCAGCACCGAAGTATCAGTTCGTTTCGTCTAGTCTTCTTAAAGAAGTTGCCCAATTCGGTGGTGACCTGACGCAGTTGGTCCCACCGGCTGTGGCTAAGGGGCTACGTGAACGATTGGAGCGTGAGTAGTTCATGTGGAAATTAACCCGGCGACAGTGGCGGCAAGTGATTGGGACGGCGATTGTCGTTTTGGCTATTTTGGCGTTCTTTTTCTTGCCACTCCCCAAGTATATTGAGGGTCCTGGTGAAGCCGACAATTTGAAGACTTTTGTGAAAATGCCCGGTCATCCGGATAAAAATAGTGGCAAGTATATGATTACATCGGTCGCCCTGGCGCAAGCCCGGCCCGCAACCTATCTGTATGCTAAGTTGAATTCGTATTACAGCATTGAAAGTGTGGATGCCGTGACGGGTGGCGAGAGCAATGCCACCTATGATAAGGTGCAGGATTTTTATATGCAGAGTGCCATTAACGAATCCATTTACACGGCTTACAAGGCGGCACATAAACCGGTTACCCGGCAGTACCTGGGCATTTACGTGCTGAGCGTGGATGCGAAGTCGCCCTTTGCTCATCAACTTAAGGTGGGAGATACGGTGACTGAGGTTAACGGTCGTCATTTTAATTCGATGGTGGGCTACCAGAAGTACATTCAGAGTCAAAAGGTGGGGGCTAAGGCGACGATTACGTATCGCCACAATGGCAAGACGCGTTCCGCCACGGCTAAACTGATGCGCTTACCGACCAAAAAAGCCGGAATTGGGATCACCTTGACCGACAACGTTAAGGTGAAAGCCCAACCCAAAGTCTCCGTGGATGCGGGGAACATTGGCGGTCCTTCCGGTGGGCTGATGTTTAGTCTACAGATTTATACGCAGGTGACGGGGCAGAACCTCCGTCACGGCAAGAAGATTGCCGGAACCGGAACCATTGATGCCGATGGAAATGTCGGCGAAATTGGGGGCATTGATAAAAAGATCATTGCCGCCAAGCGGGCCGGTGCAACGGTTTTCTTCGCCCCATACGTCAAGCCAAGCAAGCTCCTCCTAAAATACGAGGAGCAGCATCAGACCAACTATCAATTGGCCAAAGCAACGGCGAAAAAGTATGCGCCAAAGATGAAGGTGGTTCCCGTTAAATCCTTTGATGACGCGGTTCATTACTTGAAGACCCATTAAGCGAGAATTCCTCTTTTTTGAAAAAAGGGGAATTTTTTGGTATTTCCAAAAATATTTGGCGAAAAATTACGGAGTTAAGAGTAAAGGGGGCAGAGAAAATTGCAGCGAATGATGGAATGGTGGTTCAGTTTATCGCGTCAACGACAGCTGGTTTGGGGTGGCGTACTGGGCGTACTGGCGGTGGTCTGCTTGGGTGGTTGGCTGGTCATCCATCGACCAACGCCAGCAGCCCTGCCAGCGGCAATACCGCCGGCACAGTCCCAGAGTCAGGCGATTAGTCACGTTGCCACTAGTGGGGCCAAGACGGGGAACCAGGTGAGTAGCCACGACACCCGAGTTTTCGTGGATGTGCAAGGCGCGGTGGCCCACCCGGGTCTCTACGAGTTCACCGCTGAGATGCGGGTCGCAGATGCCATCAAGGCGGCTGGTGGGTTGACGGCCAAGGCCGATCGGCGCCAGGTGAATCTGGCCAGCCGGTTGACCGACCAGCAGCAGTTGACGATTCCACAAAAGGGCGAGCATGTCGCTAGTGCTGGTAGTCAAGCCGCGACATCGGTAGCGGGCAAGACATCACCCGCCGCTGAGAGTGGTGCAACTAAGAGTGGTAGTGGCGGGACGGTTGTTAATTTGAATACGGCCACGGTTAGTGATCTTCAACAGTTGACGGGGATTGGCGAGAAGAAGGCCAAAAAAATCGTGGACTACCGAACGGCCCACGGGTCCTTTCAAACGGTGAAGGATCTCGCCCAGGTTCCCGGTTTTGGCGAAAAGACGGTTGCGAATTTGCAGGATCAACTCACCACTTAATTAGGGGAAACAGGATAGTTAAATTTAGACGTAAGGTGTAAGCTAGTTAGGGTTATGATGGTGTTTTGGGCACCGTCAATAAGCAGACTAAAAATTAATGAAATGAGGACTTTATTATGCAGCGAGAACGAATTCCTTGGGATCAATACTTCATGCTTCAGGCGTTGGTGATTTCCACGCGTAGCACCTGCAATCGCCTTTCGGTAGGGGCAACGCTAGTGCGCGACAAGCGGATCATCGCCGCTGGTTATAATGGGTCCGTATCGGGTGATGATCACTGCCTTGATGAGGGCTGTTACCTGGTCGATGGTCACTGTGTCCGTACGATTCATGCTGAAATGAATGCGATCTTGCAGTGTGCCAAATTCGGTGAAGCCACGGACGGTGCAGAAATCTACGTGACGGATTTCCCGTGTCTGCAGTGTACCAAGATGTTGCTGCAGGCGGGGATTCGTAAAATCACCTACATGCGTAATTATCACAACGATCCGTATGCCCAAAAACTCATTGCGTTAAAGCACGTAGCACTCAATCAGGTCACGGTAGATCCGGAATTGCTGACCCATCTGTCGTTCGAACAACCTAAGCACGATTAGTGGCCAATCACTGGCTATTTGTGAGCTTACCATTAGCTGCGTTGAGCGTCATTCTGGGCGGGCATCCGGTTGCAGGAAGCGTATTGCTGGTGTTGACGTTAAGCCGGGTCTGGGTGTTACGTCATCGCCTGACTTTCGTCGTGACCATTCTGTTGTTATTGGTGGCTGGTGGCTACCTGTTTTGGACCCAGCAGCAGGTTAAATTGCGCCGCGTCTCGCCGCAACAACCCACGAACGTGGCGCTAACGATTCAGTTCCAACCGGATGCGCTAGTCTTTCGGGGCGCCAGTTATTATTTTGTGGCGAAGAATCAGACAAATGGTGAGCCACTCACCGTTCACGGGTGGGCGGACTCTGCCGCAACATTGGCACGACTGAAGGCAATTCGGCGAGCACAAACTTGGCGGATCAAGGGCCAACAGATCGGCATTTTGCCGGCGACTAACTTCAATCAATTTGATGCGGCGAGCTACTGGGCTCACCGTGGCGTGACCAAGTCGATTAAGATCGATCAGGTGACGCGGCAACAAAACGTCCCAGCCACGCTACTGACGTGGTTTCAGAATGGGTGGCATCTGCAGCGAACTCGGTTAATTCGTTACTGTGATCGTCTGCCAGGGGCCTTACGGGTCTATGCATTGGGCTTGCTGCCAGGAACTCGGGCGGCTGAAGCCGTTCAAGAGCTTCAGGGCATGAAACAACTGGGATTACTGCATTTATTTTCGATCTCGGGCTTACATGTCGCCCTGTTGTTAACGGCGGTGGAATGGCTGTGTGTCCACTTACGTATTCAGCGAGAACATTGGGAATGGGGGCTCTTATTGGGTTTACCGGGGTACTTCATCCTGGCTGGTGGCGGTAGTGGCGTTCTACGTGCCTGTTTGATGCGTGGCCTACAACTTGGTGGGCGTAAGTTACGCGTCAAAATGAGTGGACTCGATGCGTGGGCTGGAGCCCTGATCGTCGGTCTTCTACTGAATCCGGGACTCCTATTTGATCTGGGCAGCCAACTGAGCTACGGCCTGTCCCTCGGGCTGATCTTGCTGGTACGGGAAACGACTTGGTGGCGGCAGATCGGGTTGACCTTGCTGGGATTGCCCAGTCTCCTTAACGGGATTTTTCAGTGGCATTTATTGACGCTTTTAGCAAATATGGTCTTGGTTCCCCTGTTTCCGGTCGTCATGTTACCGGTGACGTTGGTTGGGGTATTCAGTTTTACTTGGCTGCCTGGTCTTAGCAGCAGCTGCGCATGGCTATTGGGAACCATGGACGTGGGACTCGCCAAGGTTGCGGCTTTGCCTGGTAATGTGACCTTTGGCAAACCCTGGTGGTGGGTGAGCTGGCTGTGGTTGGGCCTCAGTTGGTGGCTGTTTAGTCGACCGCCCCAACAGCGTCAACGGTGGCTGATTGGGCTACTGGCGAGCTATGGCGTGGTCTATGGCTTGATTCATTTTCCCATTCAGGGTGAGGTGGCTTACTTTGATGTGGGGCAGGGAGACAGTATTCTCTTGCGGGAGCCGTTTAATCGGCGTATCTCACTGATTGATACCGGCGGGCGGTTAGCGCTGCCACAGTCGCGTTGGGTGCCCGCTACGCCGCCCAGCTATGGGGCCGTGCAGACGACGATTAATTACTTGCGTAGCTTGGGCATCGATCACGTGGATGACCTCTACTTGACCCATCACGATGCGGACCACATCGGTGATTTGCCGGCCGTCTTGCGGGAATTGCGCGTCACCCGGATTCTTGTTCCAGTGGGGATGGAAAATGAGCCCGGCTGGCAACACTTAATCAGGGGAAGTCGCTATCCGGTGGTCGTGCAAGCCATCAAATTAGGCAGTCGCGTGCCCCTAGTTGTGCGCCATCCGTATGAAGCCGCACCGGCCGAAAACGGCAATTCGTTGGCTTTGCAGGGGGATTTTGGTGGCTTGAACTTCCTTTTTATGGGGGATTTGGACCAGGCGGGTGAACAAAAAATACTGGGGGATGACCCACAGCTGCGAACGGACGTGTTAAAATTAGGACATCACGGGAGTAAAACGGCGAGCGCACCGGCCTTCATTGCGCAGTTGCGACCGCGTCTGGCCGTTATTTCGGCAGGACGGCGCAACCGGTATGGTCATCCTCACGCTGACACGTTAGCAACGCTACGGGCAACCCATACACCAGCGGTTAGCACGCAGACGGCCGGGATGATTCGCTACCGTTATACCGGGGCCCATGGGGTCTGGCAGACTAAATTAAAAGGGGAACGGGATTCTTGACGATTAATGAACTTTTAAAAACCTTGGCCACGGGTGGCCAATTGGCACCGGTTTATCTGATTATGGGACGGGCCGATTACCTACAACGGCGGCTAAAAGCGGCATTTAAGGCCACCGTTCCTGACGAAGAGCAGACGATGAATTATGCAAGCTATGATATGGATACGGTGCCGTTAGCCGTGGCGTTAGATGATGCGATGGCCGCACCGTTTTTCGGTGAACGACGGGTCGTGTGCATTGATAATCCACAATTTCTCACGGGTGAAACCAAGAAACAAAAGGTTGAGCACGATGTGGCTAGCCTACAGACCTATTTAGGAGCGCCGATGGAGAGCACGGTGCTCGTGTTCTTTGCGCCCTACGAAAAATTAGATGGTCGTAAGAAAGTGTCTAAGCAACTCAAAAAGGTGGCCACGAGCATTGAAATTGGCAACTTTTCTGAGCGCGATGTCCGGCAGTTTGTGACGACACAATTGAAGCAGGATGGGTACACGATGGATCCGGCTGCCCTAGGGGAGCTGATTCAACGGACGGATGCCGACCTGACCCTCATGATGGCGGAACTGCCCAAATTGGAGTTATTTGCCTATCCAGAAAAGACCATCCAGCCGGATGCGGTGACCGGTCTGGTTGCCCAAACGCTGACGCAAAACGTCTTTGATTTGGTTAACCAGGTGCTGGCAAAGGATACGGCCAAGGCCGTTACCTTGTATCGCGAATTGTTGTTGGCCAAGGAAGAGCCCTTGAAGATCAATGCCATTCTGCAAGGACAATTCCGATTGTTGATTCAAACCAAGGTTTTGGCGAAGCAGGGCTATAGCCAGGGGAAGCTAGCAAGTCTACTGAAGGTTCATCCGTACCGAATCAAGCTGGCATTGCAATCACAACGCCGTTTTCGGCTGACGGATCTTAACCAGGCCTACTTAGGCTTGTTCCGGGTGGAAAAACAGATGAAGTCGACCTCGATGGAACCAGAGATGTTGTTTTCACTGTTTATGACGCAATTCGCCGGGGGCCAAACCGCATAGCAGACACAAAAAAGGGGGTCGACCGTGATGGTCGACCCCCTGAATTGCATCATCTAATCTGATTGATTAATTGATTACTTAGCTAAACGTGCAGCCATCCGTGACTTGTCACGGGAAGCCTTGTTCTTCTTGATCAAGCCCTTGGAAGCGGCGCGGTCAACAGCAGCACTAGCTAAACGGTATAATTCTTCCGCGTTGTCGGCACCGGCCGTCTTGGCTTCTTCGAAGCGCTTAACGGCAGTCCGCATCGTGCTTAATTGTGCTGAGTTACGTTCGTTGGCCTTGACGTTGGTCTTGGCACGTTCGATTGCTGATTTGATAATTGGCATGAAAATTTCACCTCCGAATGAGAATTCCTGTACCGGAAATCTTAATTTCAACGTATGTAATTATACAGAACCCACCGCTCGAATGCAATACTTTCACACGATAAATGTAAAGCAATTTTACTTGATAGGTAATTGTGAAGAAAAACTTGCTATTTCGCCGGGAGTTCAGTATGATAGGTAACTGTGCAAAAGCACAAACCCTTAACTTAGTTGGCTCGACAACCACCGTCGACTTACTCAGTTTAGGGCAATTATATGAAGGGTGGTACATTTACCATGGCTATTAGTCCAGAAAAGAAAAACGAAATCATCAAGCAATACGCACGTCACGAAGGCGACACGGGTTCTACTGAGGTCCAAGTTGCTGTTTTGACCGCTGATATCAACGAAATCAACGTGCATATGCAAAATCACCGTAAGGATTTCCATTCCCAACGTGGTTTGATGAAGAAGATTGGTCACCGTCGTAACCTTTTGGCTTACTTACGGAAGACTGATGTTCAACGTTACCGTGAATTAATCAAGAGCTTAGGCCTGCGTCGTTAATTCGCCGCACCTGCGAGTCCATTTCCCTCTGGGAGATGGACTTTTTTTGCGTGGCGTACCTTCGTAGTTCAGTAATTGCCCAAAGTATGGTAGACTGGAGAAAGTTTAATCATGGACGAATCTAGGTAGCGATACCTATAAGAAAAGACTGGTCGGTTGTGATCAGTGATTAACTTAAAACTAGTAAAGATACTTGAGGTGAACTTATGAGTGCGAAGATAAAAATTGTGCCGTTCGGTGGTGTCCGAGAGAACGGAAAGAACATGTACGCCGTTGATGTTAACGGAAGTATTTATATTTTAGATTGTGGGTTGAAGTACCCGGAAAATGAGTTGTTGGGGATCGATGTGGTGATTCCTGACTGGAGTTACTTACGCGAAAACAAAGACCGTATTGTTGCGGTCTTCCTTACCCACGGTCATGCTGATGCGATTGGGGCCTTACCTTACTTCTTAAGTGAGTTTAATGTGCCTGTCTTCGGGTCAGAAATGACGATTGCCTTGGCTAAGCTCAACGTAGCTGACGAACCTAAGGTCAAGAATTATGATGATTTCCACGTAGTTGACGAGAAGACGGAAATTGATTTCGGCGACGTGGTCGTTTCCTTCTTCGCGACGACGCATTCAATTCCCGAATCTTTGGGGATTGATTTGAAGACAGATGAAGGTCAGATTGTTTACACGGGTGACTTTAAGTTTGACCAAACGGCTAAGCCTGGTTACCAGACGGATTATGCGCGGTTGGGAGCCATCGGTCAGGCCGGCGTGTTAGCCGTTTTGAGCGACTCTGCCAATGCCGAGAATCCTAATATGAATGCTTCCGAACAAGCCATTGCAGAATCTATCGAAGAGACCTTCAGTTACCGTGATGGTCGTGTCGTGGTAGCTTGTGTGGCGTCTAACATTTTACGAATTCAACAAGTCTTTGATGCGGCCGCTAAGACGGGACGCAAGGTCTGCTTAACGGGCCAAGACCTGGAAAAGATTGTGAATACGGCGATGAAGCTGGGCAAGCTGTCCTTTGACGATGACTTACTGGTCACACCTGAACAACTGGACAGTTTAAAACCAGCCGAAACGGTGATCTTACAGACGGGTAAGATGGGTGAACCCATCAAGTCCATTCAACGGATGGCCAACAAGCAGGAAAAGACGCTCAACATTCAAGAGGGCGACTTGGTATACATTACAACGACGCCATCACATGCAATGGACACTACGGTTGCCCAAACGCGGGACATGGTCTACCGTGCCGGCGGTGAAGTGAAGGCCATTTCTGATGAAATGAATTCATCCGGTCACGCCTACAAGCGCGACCTGCAATTGATGTTAAATCTGCTTAAGCCAAAGTATCTCGTGCCTATTCAAGGCGAATACCGGTTGCTGAACGCGCATGCGAACGCCGCGATGGAACTCGGTATGCCAGCAGACCATATCTTCATCTTAGCCAAGGGTGACGTATTGACCTATGCCAAGGGCACCATGGGCTTAGGTGAAGGCATTGAGGTTAGTGACACCATGATTGATGGGATCGGTGTCGGGGACATTGGGAACATTGTCTTACGGGATCGGAAAGTCTTAGCCGATGATGGGATCTTCATCGCAGTGGTCACGATTGATCGAAAGAAGAAACAGATCGTTGCGGAACCTAAGATCACGTCACGTGGTTTCGTCTACGTTAAGGCCAACAAGGACTTGATGCAAGAAAGTGGCCAGATCATCCAAAAGGCAGTTCAGAATAATCTGGACAACAAGGAATTCGATTGGGGTCATTTGAAGCAGGACGTGCGTGAGCATTTAAGCCACTACCTGTTTGAACAGACCCACCGACGTCCCGTGATCTTGCCGGTCATTATGGAAGTTAACCAACACCATCGTCGCTCCAGCAGCAAGGACAAGGCGACAACCGGTAAGGCACAGGCTAAGGATACGAAGGCCGCAGCCAAACCTAAAGCCAAGGCTAAGCCAAACAAAAATAATCAGCCGAAAGCCAAAAAAACCCAGGCAACGACGGCTAAGGATGGTCAGGGAACGAGTAAGCCCCGGCGGAACCGGAAACGGCGACCACGAGCTAAAAAGCCAGCAACGACAACTGATAAAAAAGATTAATTAATAGAGGCGGACCGAGACCAGTTTTGGCGTCGGTCCGTTTTGATTCGCTAAAATTTTGAGAAAAGGGAGGCCTCTGTGATGGGAGAATTTACGAGTCCCGCAGCCCGTGAACAAGCGATTGTGAAGGCGCACCAAGCCTTTTCGGCGGGAGAATGGTCAACGGCGACAACGCTCTTCGAAAAGCTCTATACGGACCAGCAAACGGCTGAATTTAACCGCTATTTGGTCGCGAGTCTCTACCATGATGAAAAGTATTTGATGGCTGAGCAATATGCAGCTGAGCAGGATGCCGTTTATTTAGAATCGACTGACACTTTTCAGTTGCGGCTAGATGTGGCTTTAAAGAATCAGCAGTTTATTTTTGCTCGGGAATTTTGTGCATTGCCGGCAGCTCAAGAATGGCGTAGTGACGGGCTAGCACAGATTGAAGCAGCCGAAGTAGCCTCGCGTCAAACCTTGGGGGAAACCCAACGCGTTTTGGCGAGACAGTTTTATCATTTAGGGGATGGCGATTTCACGGAGCAGCAGCAACGCTTGCTACGGGCACGTCAACTGCCGCTACAGGAATTCATGCAGGGCGTTCAGTACTTGCTGGTCGATCCCTTCCTACATCCACTGATGCGGGCAACGTTGCTTGAGGAGCTTCTTCGATTAAGGGTTTCGCAAACGGTGCAGTTGCACTGGTTGGATGACCAGACGTATTCGGTTGACACGCGTCAATTAAAACCGGTAGGGGCCAGTCGAGCAGCCCAGATGATGCAACAATATTTACATGAAAATTTAGAACAGCAAAATCCGATGCTTATGGCTAACATTTCCCAAACAATTACGTTACAATTGATGATGTTGTACCCGTTTATTGATAAAATTATCAAGAATCCAGTGGCTTGGGTTCAAATCGTGGCGCAACAATCGGTGACAGATCAGGCCGATGACGCAGAATTAGAAGAAATTAAGATGTGGCAAGACCGCTTAAATCGCTTCATGACGGCTTTATTCGGTTCGATTGACGATAAAAATCATGAAAAACCGTAAATTCGGCAAGATTTTAGTTTACAAATAATTCCGCAGCATATATACTGGTCAAGGATTCTTTTTTGGGAGGGTTCCAGCTTTCCCTTTCTGAAAAGAAGTAGTATAATTTTACGCAAAGGGTGATTAATTTTCGTCAGAAATGCGATTATCCTTGCGATAAAATACAGGAGGGTTTCATTAATGGCTGAAAAAGAACATTATGAAAGAACTAAACCCCATGTAAATATTGGTACTATTGGCCATATTGACCATGGGAAAACGACGTTAACTGCTGCAATCACTAAGGTACTTGCTGACAAAGGTTTAGCAAAGGCCGAAGATTACGCTGATATCGATGCTGCTCCAGAAGAACGTGAACGTGGTATCACGATCAACACTGCCCACGTTGAATACGAAACTGAAAAGCGTCACTATGCGCATATCGATGCCCCAGGACATGCTGACTACATCAAGAACATGATCACTGGTGCTGCCCAAATGGACGGTGCTATCTTGGTTGTTGCCGCTACTGATGGCCCTATGCCACAAACGCGTGAACACATTTTGCTTGCTCGCCAAGTTGGTGTTAACTACATCGTTGTCTTCTTAAACAAGACCGACTTAGTTGATGACGACGAATTGGTCGACTTAGTTGAAATGGAAGTTCGTGAACTGTTGTCCGAATACGATTACCCTGGTGATGATATTCCTGTTGTTCGTGGTTCCGCTTTGAAGGCTCTTGAAGGCGACGAAGAACAAACTAAGGTTATCCTTCACTTGATGGATATCGTTGATGACTACATCCCAACTCCAGAACGTGAAAACGACAAGCCTTTCTTGATGCCTGTTGAAGACGTCTTCACGATCACTGGTCGTGGGACTGTTGCTTCCGGTCGTATCGACCGTGGGATGGTTAAGGTTGGTGACGAAGTTGAAATCGTTGGTTTACATGACGACGTATTGAAGACGACCGTTACTGGTCTTGAAATGTTCCGTAAGACGTTGGACCTTGGTGAAGCCGGGGATAACGTTGGTGCCTTACTTCGTGGGATTAACCGTGAACAAGTTGTTCGTGGCCAAGTTCTTGCAAAGCCAGGTTCGATCCAAACCCACAAGCAGTTCAAGGGTGAAGTCTACATCTTGAGCAAAGAAGAAGGTGGCCGTCATACGCCATTCTTCTCAAACTACCGTCCACAATTCTACTTCCACACCACTGATATCACTGGTGTTATCGAATTGCCAGATGGCGTTGAAATGGTTATGCCTGGTGACAACGTGACGTTCACTGTTGAACTGATCCAACCAGCTGCCATTGAAAAGGGTACTAAGTTTACTGTTCGTGAAGGTGGCCACACTGTTGGTGCCGGTACCGTTACGGAAATCGACGACTAATTAAATTCATTTAATTAGCGTACCTAGAATGAAGGACTGAAAAGGTTAACTTTTCGGTCCTTTTTTCGTACCTTAATCATGAGCGTTCTTAAGTGACTGATCGGTAAATGGGCAACGTGATTTCGCTGATTCGGGCACATGAGTTTGAGATCAGTGGCGTGACGCGAAAAGAAGCCGGATTACGGTAATGACCATTTTTATGGGCAAATTAGGTTTCTACGAATCGTTAGGAGGACGGCTATTTTTGCGATAGCGCTTTATTTTCTTAACGTTTTGACTGGAAACTTCTAGGAAAGCCGCGTCATTCACGGTATTTGGACAAAAATCATTTTACAATTTGGATGGCATAAGGTACACTTATACAGTATGCAATTGATAGAATTGTAAATAGTAATATCTTTCATTTCGGAGGGAAAATAATGGCTGCAAAATGGGAAAAAAAGGGCTCTAATCAAGGCGAATTAACCTTTGAAATTGCTCCTGATATGATCAAAGATGGTCTGGACAAGGCCTTCAAGCGTACCAAGAAGAACTTGGCTGTACCTGGTTTCCGTAAGGGCCGTGTACCACGTCAAATCTTCGACCAAATGTACGGTGAAGAAGCATTGTACCAAGATGCTTTAAACATTGTTTTACCAGATGCTTACGAAGAAGCTATCAAGGATGCTGGTATCGAACCAGTAGACCAACCCCAAGTGGATGTTGAATCCATGGACAAGGGTAAGGCTTGGGTTCTGAAGGCCGTTGTTACGGTTAAGCCAGACGTTAAGTTGGGCGACTACAAGGGTCTTAGTGTAACGAAGCAAAACACGCGGGTTTACCAAAAGGACATCGACGCTGAATTAGAAAAGCAACGTCAACAACAAGCTGAATTAGTGCTTAAGGAAGACGAAGCCGCTGCTAAGGGCGACACTGTTGTGATTGACTTCGACGGTTACGTTGATGGCAAGCAATTCGATGGTGGTAAGGCTGACAACTACTCCCTGGAATTAGGCTCTAACTCCTTCATCCCTGGCTTCGAAGACCAATTAGTTGGTCACAAGGCTGGCGAAGATGTTGACGTTAAGGTCACTTTCCCTAAGGACTACCAAGCCGAAGACTTACGTGACAAGGAAGCCACTTTCAAGGTTACCATCCACGAAGTTAAGGAAAAGCAATTACCAGAATTGGATGACGAATTCGCTAAGGATGTTGACGAAGATGTTGACAGCTTAGAAGAATTAAAGGCCAAGACGAAGGACAGCTTGAAGGAACAAAAGACGCATGCTGCCCACGATGCTATCGAAGACGAAGCTATTAGCGAAGCCGTTGATAACGCCGAAATCGCTGACATCCCAGAAGCTATGCTGAAGGATGACATCAACCGTCAAATGGACCAATACCTGGCTAACATGCAACAACAAGGTATCGAACCAAAGATGTACTTCCAATTGACTGGAACGACTGAAGACGACTTACGGAAGCAATTTACTGATGGTGCCGAAAAGCGGGTTAAGACTAACCTGGTTCTTGAAGCCGTTGTTGCTGCTGAAAAGATCGAACCTTCAGAAGACGAAATCAATGCTGAAGTTAAGGACTTAGCTGGTCAATACGGCATGGAAGAAAGTGCTGTTCGTAGTGCCCTTTCCGATGACATGTTGAAGCATGACATTGCTATCAAGAGCGCTGTTGACTTGATTGCTGATTCTGCAAAGCAAGACAAGAAGAAGGACTCAGAAGACAACGACTAGTTCATTGTTTGAGTGCTTGACCGGGACGACAGTCGCTGTTGTCCCGGTTTTTCTTTTAGAATTGGGTTTTCTGCTCGTGCGAGACAAATTGATTTTCTCGCGCGCTTATCTGTGGTATAGTACACGATTGATAGGGAAAACCTGGTTAGTTCGACAGGTTTACTGACCGAAAAAGCTTTTTGTAATGAGTTAGGCTTAAGCCTGGAGAGAAAGGGTGAAGTTTATTGTTTGAAAACACCGAAACAAATGGCCCAGTAACTTGTTCTTTTTGTGGAAAATCACAAGATCAAGTTAAGAAGATTGTTGCCGGCCCAGGTGTTTACATCTGTAATGAATGTATTGACCTCTGTAAAGAAATTATTGATGAAGAATTCAGCCAAGACAGCGCTCAAGAAACCTTAGAAGTCCCAACGCCTGCTGAAATCGTCAACACGCTCGACCAATACGTTATTGGCCAAAATGAGGCTAAGCGGACGTTATCCGTTGCCGTTTACAACCACTACAAGCGGGTTAATGAAATGGCTCAGGCTGACGACGAGGGTCCTGAATTGCAGAAGAGTAACATCGCGGTGATCGGACCGACTGGTTCTGGGAAGACTTACTTGGCACAAAGCCTGGCAAAGATCCTGAACGTACCTTTTGCAATTGCTGACGCGACGACTTTGACTGAAGCCGGTTATGTGGGTGAAGATGTTGAAAACATCCTCTTAAAGCTCCTGCAAAATGCCGACTACGATGTTGATCGTGCTGAAAAAGGCATTATCTACATCGATGAAATTGATAAGATTGCTAAGAAATCCGAAAACGTGTCGATTACGCGGGACGTTTCCGGTGAAGGGGTTCAACAAGCCTTACTTAAGATCTTGGAAGGCACGATTGCCAATGTGCCGCCTCAGGGTGGTCGTAAGCATCCGCAACAAGAGTTCATTCAAATCGATACCACGAACATCTTATTCATCGTTGGTGGGGCGTTTGATGGCATTGACGGCATCGTTAAGCGTCGTCTCGGTGATCAGACCATCGGTTTTGGGGCTGACAGCAAGGAACAAAATGTGCTGGCATCCGGTGATAGCTTGATGCAACACGTGATTCCTGAAGACTTGCTCCAATTCGGATTAATTCCAGAATTTATTGGACGGTTACCGATTTTAACCGCCCTTGAAAAACTGGATGAAAATGATTTGGTCCGGATCTTAACTGAACCAAAGAATGCCTTGGTTAAGCAATATGAAAAGTTATTGTCACTCGACGATGTTCAACTGGAATTCCAGCCAGCTGCCTTACGTGAAATGGCCAAGTTAGCCATTGCGCGGAATACAGGGGCCCGGGGTTTGCGGTCGATCATTGAAGATGTGATGCGTGACATCATGTTTGACTTGCCAAGTCGTGATGACGTGGCTAAGGTCGTGATTACGGCGGACACCGTGACGGATCATGCAGAACCTGAAGTTATCTTAAAGGATCAAAAAGCTTCATAATTACCACAGTATGTGGTGTTGCGACCGGCCTTCGGGTTGGTCGTTTTTTTGTTGCGCGCAAATGGGCGCTGTCACGGGCGTTAACCGCTTTATTGGGAATGACCGTGTGGAGAAAGTCTCCAGTCGCGTGACGTTCTGTGTTAAAATGATGAAAGATATTTGGAGAGGATGGCATTAACCAATGGAAGTCAATCACGTGGAATTAGTCATGAGTGCGGTTGACCCCGCACAGTACCCAACAACGGGGTATCCAGAAATTGCGTTAGTCGGTCGGTCTAACGTGGGAAAGTCGTCACTGACGAACGTTTTAATTAATCGGCGGTCGTACGCTCGGACCTCTAGTCAACCCGGCAAGACGCAGACGCTGAATTTCTACAATGTGGAAGATCAGTTATACTTCGTCGATGTGCCTGGCTACGGTTACGCCAAGGTTTCCAAGTCAGAACGCGAAAAGTGGGGGCAGATGATTGAAACCTACCTGACCCAACGCGATCAATTAAAGGGTGTTGTCTCACTGGTTGACGCACGTCATGCACCAACCGAAGATGATATTCAAATGTATAAGTACCTGGCTTACTTTAATTTACCAACGCTGATCGTTGCCACTAAGAGTGATAAAATCGCCCGTGGCAAGTGGAATCAAGCCGTTAGTCAAATTAAGAAGGCCATGGATTTACCGAACACCGATAATATTATTATGTTCTCAGCACCCAAAAAGATCGGTAAGGATGCCGTCTGGAACTGGATCGAACAACAAGCCTTTGGGGGGAATTAACATGGAATTTAATGATTATCAAAAAGCCGCAAACCGGACGTTATATGGCAACGAGCAGGTCTTAACGAACTGTGCCTTGGGTTTGGCGGGTGAGTCTGGTCAGGTCGTTGATCTGGTTAAGAACTACACCTTCCACGGTCAGGACATGGATCATGAAGCCATCGTTAAGGAGATGGGTGACGTGCTATGGTACCTCAGTCAGATTGCCCAGTGGGCCGATATTGACTTTGATGAGGTGGCTCAAGATAACATTAAACGTCTGAATGAACGCTATCCCCACGGTTTTCAACCCGAACGCTAGAATGACGGGTCACCCCGTGCATTATGCCTGACACAAAAAAAGGACCCACGGCGGTTGCCGTGAGTCCTTTAACTTATACCGTTAGTCTTGACTGTGATCCTGTTCGTGTTTAGATTTATCAGATTTGATCAAGCCTTTTGCACGCTTGTTATCCTTGTGGGCGTCATCGCGCTTCAAAAACTTGTCACGCTTAACGTCCGTGGGGTCCATCTCAGCAAATTTACCGAACATGGAGTCAAGGTCATCCTGGCGTTTTACTTTAAGAGCCATTCAAGCCACCTCCTTGTCTTTAGCAGTAATCATAGCAGAATTGCGTGAATTTGTCATTTATCAGGCTGAAGCTTGGCAAAAACCAAATAAAATCCGTTGTTTTCAGGACGACTTGGCGGAATCCGAGAACCAGCGCCGCGACGGGGTAAATTGCTTGCACCAAACAGGTATTCGGCTTATACTTTATTAGCTAATTCGAGAAATGAACGGGAGGTTAGGCCCTTGGCATCGGAATATTTGGAACACAAACTGGCACTATTGCCGGGCCTTCCCGGCTGTTATTTGATGAAAAACATCAACAGCCAGATTATCTATGTGGGGAAGGCTAAAAACCTAAAGAACCGGGTACGGTCCTACTTTAAGAGTAGCCATACCGGTAAGACGGCGCAACTGGTCAGCGAAATCGTTGACTTTGAGACGATTATTACGTCAACGGACAAGGAAGCCTTTCTCCTTGAAATCACGTTGATCCAAAAGCATCAGCCCTACTTTAACATCAAGTTGAAGCGGGGGACGGGTTATCCTTACATTAAGATTACCAATGAACGCGATCCACAGTTGATCCTGGTCAGCGATATCAAGAAGGACGGGGCCTATTACTTTGGCCCCTATCCCAACGTGTATGCGGCGGAGGAAACGATTCACTTCTTGCAGAAAGTCTATCCCTTACGCCGGTGTACGGGCTACCAGGGTCGCCCGTGTCTCTACTATCACATGGGCCAGTGCTTAGGTGCCTGTTTCAAAGAGGTACCCCAAGCGGAATACGATGAACAGATTAAGAAGATTAAGTCCTTCTTAAATGGCAATGTCGGTCACGCTGAGAAGGAGTTGACCGACCGGATGACGGCTGCGGCCGCTGACATGGCTTACGAGCGGGCAGCGGATCTGCGTGACCAGATTCGTTACATTGAAGCGACCGTTGAGAAGCAGAAGATTATTTCCAATGACAGTACGCCGCGGGATATCTTTAACTTTTATCTGGATAAGGGCTGGCTGTCCATTCAGGTCTTCTTCATTCGGCAAGCCCGTTTGATGAAGCGTGAAAAACGGTTATTCCCGATTGTCAGTACGGCTGAGGAAGAATTGGCGAGCTTCATTGTGCAATTCTACCAACGAAAGAATACGGTCTTACCGCGGGAAATCTTAGTACCGGCTAGTATCGATGGTGAGACGATTGAATCCATCCTTCACGTGCCCGTTAGAACGCCGCAGCGGGGCACCAAACGTGATCTGCTTGACATGGCGGGTAAGAACTCTCGACTGGTCTTAGAAGAGAAGTTTCGGCTGTTAGAGCTCGATGAGGGCAAGACCACGGGTGCCATGAAGGAAATCACGGATGCTTTGGGAATTGCCCCGGGGCATAAAATCGAAGCGTTTGACCATTCTCACATTCAGGGGGCTGACCTGGTCTCGGCAATGGTGGTCTTCGTTGATGGTCAACCGAATAAAAAGCTTTACCGGAAATACAAGTTACGAACCGTGGATCATGCTGATGAAACGGCTAGCACGTTGGAAGTTATTCGTCGGCGCTATGGCCGATTGCTTAAGGAGCACGCGCAGATGCCCGACCTGATCTTAATGGATGGGGGCGACATCCAGATGAATGCCGTCAAGGAAGTTCTGGCGGATGAATTTGACCTGCACATCCCGGTAGCGGGGATGGTGAAGAACGATCACCATAAGACGGCCGACCTGTTGTTTGGTCCCGATGACCATCACGTGCATCTGGATCCCAAGAGTCAGGGCTTCTACCTGGTGCAGCGGATTCAAGATGAAGTGCACCGGTTTGCCATTACCTTCCATCGTCAGGTTCATAGCAAGCATTCACTGAGTTCCCGCCTCGATCGAATTCCGGGTGTGGGGCCCAAGACACGAAATAAACTGTTGCGTAAATTTGGGTCAACCAAGAAGATTGGGGAAGCGAGCGTGGATGATTTGCGCGAAATTGGGATTAGTAAGACCGTTGCACAAACGATTCGGCTAACGCTTCAGGCCGAGACGGCGGAAATTAAAAGTCCCCGAACGCCAACGAAGCTTTGACGTGGCGGCCGTTTGCCGGTATACTGGCTAGCAGGATACTTACGAAGAAAGCAGCGCGGGCTGGCTTAGAAAACGAGGAATATAAAATATGTTTGTAGATCAAGTTAAAATTAGTGTGAAGGCCGGTAAGGGTGGCGACGGAATGGTTGCCTTCCGTCGGGAAAAATTCGTCCCGAATGGTGGACCAGCCGGTGGTGACGGTGGTCGCGGTGGAAACATCGTATTTGCCGTAGACGAAGGGTTACGGACTCTGATGGATTTCCGGTACCAACGGAAATTTAAGGCCAAGAGCGGTGGCAATGGTGCAATCAAGTCAATGACGGGCCGTGGGGCAACTGACACAATTATCAGTGTGCCACAAGGAACGACGATTTATAATGATGAGACCGGTGCCGTCATTGCGGACCTGGTGGCCAGTGACGACTCCGCGATTGTGGCGAAGGGTGGCCGTGGGGGTCGAGGCAACATTCATTTTGCCTCACCCAAGAACCCCGCCCCAGAAATTGCCGAAAATGGTGAACCCGGGCAAGAATTTGAAATTCGTTTGGAATTAAAGGTCTTGGCCGACGTTGGTCTGGTTGGTTTTCCTTCAGTTGGAAAATCAACCCTGTTATCAACGGTTACGAGCGCTAAGCCAAAGATTGCTGAATACCACTTCACCACGTTGGTTCCTAACCTGGGGATGGTGCGGCTACCCGATGGTCGTGATTTCGTGATGGCCGACTTACCCGGATTAATTGAGGGTGCGGCTAACGGGGTTGGCCTGGGCTTCCAGTTCTTACGCCACGTTGAACGGACGCGGGTTATCCTGCATCTGATTGACATGAGTGGGTTGGAAGGTCGCGATCCTTACGATGACTTTGAAAAAATCAATGAAGAATTAAAGATGTATGATCCAGATATCTTAAAGCGCCCACAGATCGTGGTTGCTAACAAGATGGATATGCCAGATTCTGCTGACAACTTGGCCAAGTTCAAGGAAGACTTGAAGCAGGATGAGTTATTGGCAACTGCACCTGAAGTCTACGCGGTTTCAGCGTTGACGCATGACGGCTTGACGCCACTCTTGCAACGGACGGCTGACATCTTGGCCGCAACGCCGAAGTTCCCAGTCAAGCAAGAAGAAGTGGTTGAGAAGGCTGAGTATGACTTTACGCCAGAACCAGACTTTGAAGTTACTCAGGATGCTGACGGGACTTGGGTCTTGACCGGTGATAAGCTATTGAAGCTCTTCCGGATGACGGATATCAACCATGATGAAAGTTTGTTGCGCTTTACGCGGCAGATGCGGGGCATGGGTGTCGACAGTAGCCTGCGTGATCACGGTGCTAAGAACGGTGATCTGGTTAAGATCGACGACTTTACCTTCGAATACATGGCCTAATTGATTGGCAAAGAATCAACCTAACTAATCAAAAATGCCGTTTTAGGATTAGAAAAAACGTGATCAATCAGGATTAGAGTCTTGATTGATCACGTTTTGATTTTTCGGGAATGGCGGTTACAGGGACAGCTTCAACCAGCTGGTTGGCTTGACGACCTGTTTCTTATCCGCGAAGGCACCAGCAAATTTGATGGTGACGGTCTTAAATGTGGGCTTCGTCTTTTCACTGACGAGTCCCGTGGCAAAGGTTGCCAGTTGGCCTTTAGCCGGGATCGCTTTCCCGGCACTGGCGTCACTCAGCTGATTGGCCGCGTTCAGCTGTCGGTTACCGCTGAGCCGGATGGCTTGGATACCATCGGTCGTGACGGTCTGTTTACCCCGATTGTAAATGGTAAACTTGACCTGCAGCGTGTAATAAGGACTCTTGATCTGAGCCAGATTCAACGCCTGAGCAGCCATTCGCTTGGCAGCAGCCGTTTTGGCCGTGTTCTTAATGATCCGGACGGTTGTGACCTTGTAAGTCAGGTTGCCGGATTTTACGATGGTCTGTGGATGACTGACCTTGGCTAGCGTGAGCTGGGTGCCCACTTTATCAAAGGTATATTGACCAGTCTTCTTTAAATTACCGGACTTGATGTAGTGGGCACTCTTGGTCTGTGCCGCTTTAGGATGATAGGTTTGCGCTTCTTCCTTCTGTGAAGACGACGAAGACGCGGTCACCGCCGCATCGGGTTCCTTGGCGCTATAGCTGCTAGATTGGCTGCTACTGTCCTTGAAACTGGCCGTACTCTTCTGACCGCTTGACTGGCAACCGGCCAATCCTAACGCCAGAAGGCTCAGACTGAGAAGCAATGATGCTTTGATGTAACGCATGGTAAAACTCCTTTCAACCAAATAAAATTTGATGGGGCACTAGACGATAGCCGTAGAGCCGTTGGGGTGGATCCTGAGCGACAAAGAGGGCCGTCTGTGGGTCAACCTGCTGACTACGCGTGCGCAGTTGGTCAAGCGTTAAGGGACGCCCTGCACCCGTTAAGAGGCGAAGCTGGTGGTTTTCAGTTTGTAGGTCGATCACCGGGGTTTGCTGCCCGTCATGCTCCCAATAGAGGCGCAGGGCGGGGTGCAGATCGATGGTCGAGAGGTTAAAGTCAATGAGCCGCATGTTTGATTCCCCCGATCACAAGCTTAGTTTAATTATACCGAATTTTGGGGGAGAACCCTAGTGATAATCCCGTTTCTCAGGAAGCGGTCAGTTTTGAGAGTTGCGAATTCAGCTAAAATCCCCTAAAATAGTGGACGGACTTTAATTATAGAATAGGAACGAAAAAAATATGGAAATTCAATTTTTAGGGACGGGCGCCGGGTCACCCGGAAAGTTTCGGAATGTGACCAGTACGGCGTTACGCTTGCTAGACGAGCGTAATTCAGTGTGGCTGTTCGACGTGGGTGAAGCCACCCAGCATCAGATTCTGCGGACCACGTTAAAGCCGCGGAAAATCGATAAAATTTTTATTACCCACTTGCACGGGGACCATATTTTTGGGTTGCCGGGCCTGCTCAGCAGTCGGTCGTTTCAGGGCGGTAATGAGCCACTGACGATCTATGGGCCAAAGGGCATCCGGGACTTTGTTGAGGTCAGTATGCGGGTTTCCGAGACCAAATTATCTTACAAGATCCATTACCGTGAGTTGTCGGCGGATGGCATGATCTTTGAGGATGGTAAGTTTCGGGTCTATGCCCAACATCTGGATCACCGGATCGAGTGCTTTGGCTACCGAGTGGTTGAAAAGGACCACCCTGGTGAACTGCAAGTCGATAAGCTGCGAGAAGCACAGATCCCATCCGGTCCGGTCTATGGTGAATTGAAGGCGGGTAAGACCGTCACGCTTCCCGATGGCCGAACGATCAATGGGCAAGACTTCTTAGGGCCCAGTCAACCTGGGCGAATTGTGGCCTTCTTGGGTGATACGCGGCAAACGCCTAATGCGGCGCGATTAACCCAGGATGCCGATGTGCTGGTTCACGAAAGCACCTTTGCTAAGGGTGAGAGTCGGTTGGCACGTTCCTATTACCATTCAACCAACATTCAGGCGGCTGAATTAGCCAAACGCACGAATGTGAAGATGCTTTTACTCAATCACATCTCGGCACGTTACACGGGCAAGCTGGCCCTGGAATTACAGCATCAGGCACGCGAGGTCTTTAAGAACACGCGTGTGGTCAAAGATTTTGATGAGATTAACGTTCCATTTCAGAAGACGACACAGGAGGGTGCTCAACAATGAAAAATCAATGGCGAATCGTCCTTACCATTCTATTAGTGATCATCGTGGCAATTTTTGCCATTTTGAACGTGGAAAGTGTGCCGGTTTCATTTGGCTTTACGACGGTTCACTGGCCATTGATTTTGATTTTGTTGGTGTCCATTCTGATTGGGGCCGTTCTGATGATTCTGTTCTCGACCATTACGGTCTTCCAGCACAATCGGGCCTATAAGGACTTGGAACAGACCAGTAATGACCGGATTGCCGCACTTACACAGGATAACGAGCGCTTAACCAAGCGGTTGCAAAATTCCAAGAGTAAGCAGATTGCGGGACAACAGGAAAAGCAATTACAAGATTTAGAAAAAGAAAACGCTGAATTAAAAGCAAAGTTGGCTGCTAAGTAAAGAGTCAATGATGCCTTGAATCAAAGAACTCGTAGAGGGGAGCGGTGCCACTGACACCGCTCTTCTCCCGTTTAGAAAGGATGATTTGCTGGTGATTGCCGCACAATACCAATGGAATATAAAGAATGTTGATCAGCCATCGGCCGAGGCACAACAGTTGGCGCAACAGGAAAAGATTTCGCCGATTGTCGCCCAGATTTTATGGAATCGGGGCTACCATACACCGGCTGCCGCGCATGACTTTTTGAATCCTGGGCCGGAGCAACTACATGATCCGAACCTCTTACACGATATGCAAAAGGGTGTCGATCGGATTGAAGAAGCAATCGGTAGTGACCAGCAGATTACGATTTACGGGGATTACGATGCTGATGGCGTCACCAGCACGTCGATCCTGTATGAGACGCTCAATGAAATGGGCGCTAAGGTGAACTATTACATCCCCAATCGCTTTACTGATGGTTATGGGCCAAATGTTGCGGCGTTTAAGAAATTAATCGCGGCCGGCACCCAGCTGCTAGTGACGGTGGATAATGGGGTCGCGGGTAACGAAGCGATTGCGGCTGCCAATGAGGCAGGCGTTGACGTCGTTGTGACGGATCACCATGAGTTGCCGGCGGAGTTACCTGCGGCATACGCCATCATTCATCCCCGGTATCCTGGAGCCGAGTATCCCTTTGGGGGATTGTCCGGCGCCGGCGTGGCGTTCAAGGTCGCTCAGGCCTTACGTGAAGAGATTCCCCAGGATGTTCTGGACTTAGCTGCGATTGGAACCGTTGCGGATCTGGTGCCCCTGGTTGATGAGAATCGGGTTCTAGTTTACTTCGGTTTACAGTTGTTAAAGCAAGACGAACGCCCCGGGCTGCAGGCGCTCATGACGGGTGCGGGAATCAAGCCTGAAGAATTGACGGAACAGTCGATTGGGTTTGGGATCGCACCACGGTTGAACGCCCTGGGACGCTTGGAGGATGCTGCACCGGCAGTTGAGTTACTGACGACCCCTGATTTTGCGGTGGCGAAGGACTTAGCCCAACAGACGGAGGATAAGAATCGTCATCGTCAGGAACTCGTCCAGCAGATCAGTCAGGCGGCCTTAGCACAGGCGGAGGACGCCGATCATCGCGATCGCCATGCCCTGATTATCAGCGGCCATGACTGGCATGAAGGTGTCTTGGGGATTGTGGCCAGCAAGGTCGTTGAGACGACGGGGAAACCCGCCTTGGTCTTAAACGTGAACGCGGATGGTCGGGCCAAGGGCTCGGGACGAAGCGTGCCCGCATTCAACCTATTTGCGGCCTTAGACCCTCATAGAGACCTGATGACGGCGTTTGGGGGTCATCACATGGCCGTGGGCTTGACCGTACCTAGTGAGCAGCTAGCGGCCTTGGCGGATGCCCTTGATCAGGAGGCTGACCATCAGCATCTCGCGGAGAGTGGTCCGGCTGAGGTGCCGGTTGCGGCAGCCTTGGATGTGGCGGCGGTAACGCCAACCCTGTACCAGGAGCTGGCCCAGTTGGCGCCATTTGGGACGGATAATAGTCAACCGCTGTTTGCTTTTGAATCAGCCACGCTAACCCAGATTAAGGCGATTGGTAAGGATAGCTCACACTTGAAGTTCCAGCTTCAAGAGGGCCCGCATCAATTGAATGCCATTCAGTTTGGCGCCGGCAAGTATGTCCCTGCGCTGACCGCGGCACCGAATGATGCGGCGGTTCTGGGAGCGATTGAGGACAATGTTTGGCAGGGCCGGCATTCCTTACAATTGATGGTGAAGGATTTAAAGCTGACCGAAAGTCCAATTCGGGATGAACGAACGACGCAGCTTCACCAAAGCATGTTCCAAGAACCCGGCACCTACGTTTTCTTTCATCAAAACGTGTTCCGGCAGTTAGCTAACCAACTGCCGGAAACCGCGACACCGCTCCTTTACGACGGGAGTGCGGTAACCCCATTGTCAGCGAATACAACCGTGTTTATCGTGGATTGCCCCGATGCAACGTCGGATCTGGAGACGGCATTGCGTCAACTCCAACCGGCAAAAGTTGTCGCTTATCTCTATAAGAAAGAAAGTCTTTCGCAATTAGGGATGCCAACTCGCTCGCAATATGCTAAACTATTTAAGTTCGTTGCAACACATCAACAAGTAGATGTGGGGCACCAGCTGGCGCAACTGGCCACTTTCTTGCAGATTCCACGGACGCAGTTAATCTTCATGATCCAGGTGTTCTTCGAATGCGGCTTCGTCACGATCGACCATGGGTTGATGACGGGGGTGACTCATCCGGCGCATAAGGATCTCACAACGGCCCCGAGTTACCAGCTTCGGCAACAGCAAATGCAGACGGAGACGGCACTCTTGGCCTGTCCGACTGCGGCTTTAACGGCGCGTCTCGCCCCATTGATATAAAATAAAGGAGCTACTTCAATTATGGCAACTGATTTTTCAAAATATATTGCTTCCGTTCCGGACTACCCAGAAAAGGGCATCATGTTCCGGGACATCTCCCCATTGATGGCGGACGGTGAAGCCTTCCACGCCGCAACCGACGAGATCGTCGCTTACGCAAAGGACAAGGGCGTTGAAATGGTCGTTGGCCCAGAAGCTCGCGGATTCATCGTGGGTTGCCCGGTCGCTTACCAAATGGGTATTGGGTTTGCCCCTGCCCGTAAAGAAGGTAAACTTCCTCGGCCAACGGTCAAGGCTTCTTACGACTTGGAATACGGGACTTCTGCCCTGTACCTGCATAAGGATGCCATCAAGCCTGGCCAAAAGGTCTTGGTTACCGATGACTTATTGGCAACCGGTGGGACCATTGGCGCAACCATTCAACTCGTTGAAGACTTGGGTGGTATCGTGGTTGGGACGGCCTTCCTGATCGAATTGAAGGACCTGCACGGTCGCGATAAGCTTAAGGGCTACGACATCTTTAGCTTGATGACTTACTAAGATAAAATAAAATGACGTTTTCAGCGGTTAAAAGCTGGAAACGTCATTTTTATTTGTTGTCAGAAAACACGACTGGGTTTGCCTGGTCCATTAATTTTTAAGCATCCCGTGGCGCTGGACAATGATGCCGGTTGTGGTCAGTGCGGCGGCTAGGATGGCTAGTAGCCAGATGACCGGCACCCAGGACTGACTGAACTGTTGCAGATAACCGAAAAGAATTGGGCCGACTGCTGCTAGGAGATAGCCGGCAGATTGGGCCATACCGGAAATAGCGGCCGTTTGGTAGGGATTGGTCGTTTTCTCCGTGAAGAACATGATGGCCAGGTTAAAGGCAACCCCAGATCCCAGTCCGGTTACTAACGAGATCAGGGTTAAGAACGGCACGGAGTTGGTGTTGATCAGCCACGTGAGGGGAGCAACGACGTAGCCCAAGGACATGATCCCCAAAAGGATGGCCACCCCGTGACGCTTGTTGAAGAGCAAGGGGACCATGAAGGACAGGGGGAGACCACTAATCTGAAGTAAGGTAAGTAAATTACTTGAGGTGATGGTCGAGACACCATGGGCGGCCAAGATAGCGGGCATCCACGTGATAATGGCGTAGTAGACCAGGGATTGCAGGCCGAAGAATAAGGTAATCAACCAACCCAGTGATTGGTGCCAGACACTTTGATAGTGAGGGATGTGGGTGCGTTGTTCGTCGGTCAAAGGCGTCTCGCGTTTGGTACGCACGTTAGGGAACCAGGCGATGATGGCAATAATGCTAATGATCCCTAAGTAAGCTTGCGTGGCGGCCAGACTGGTCCGAGAAATCAGGATCCCAGAAACGGCCGTCCCGATGGCTCCGACTAGCAGCATGGATAAGGTATAGAGGCTGGTCCCCAGGCGAATCTTATAGGGCATATGCGCCTTGATCAGTGCGGGCACCAGAACATTGCCACTGTCGATCCCGATGCCGATCAAGAATGTCCCAAACAGGAGGGCCGGTAGCGTCGGAATAATACGCAGGTAGGTCCCGGCGATCAGTAAGAGAAACAGGGCAAAGACGGTGCGTTCATTTCCCCATCGTTGCGCCAATTTGACGATAATCGGTGAAAAAATAGCAAAAGTGACTAAGGGAATTGACGTGATTAAACCAGCCATTGAGCTGGGCAAGTGTAAGGCCTTCTCAATGCTGGGTAGCAGTGGCGGAATAATGGTGATCGGTAAACGGAGGTTGGCTGCGATTAGCATCATACCAATCAGAAACCAACGAGGTTTAGGTTGTTTCAAAATAAATACCTCCTAAAAAGTTCATCCACTCATTATAGCCCGGGCAGCGGTGGGAAAAAAGAGGTAGACCGTTTTTTTTTCATGAAAATAGCAGCGAAAAAAGAGAACTTTTCTGAAATATAGCGATCCTTTTGAAACACAAAAAAGCAGAGAGGGGAGGACCTCTCTGCAGGGTTTAACTGACAACTTAAGGTGAAAAGGACTTAGTCATGTGGTGCGGGACGATCATTGACCACGATAACAGCGGGTTGAGCATGCTGGACAACGTGGTTGGTGGTGGATCCAACAATCATGCGGGAAAAGGCGTTGGTTCCGGATTTTCCCATCACGATCAAGTCAATTTCGGCATCTGGTGCATGTGCAATCTCGACAATGACTTGTTTCGGTGCGCCTTCCCGAACCACCATGACGGGTGCCAGGCCGGCTTCTTCGGCGGCGTCCCGAGCCTCAGTGAGGATTTCCTGACTGGTGTCTCGAAGACTCTTAATGACGGCGGCGTAGCCACCACCGAGTCCCTGTGGTGAGAACTGGGTAATGTCGATCACGTGAAGTAAGACCAATTTGGCATGCCAGTCTTGTGCGAGGGCAATTGCCGTCTTAAGCGCTTCATTAGCGTTGCTGGAACCATCGAGTGGAACGAGTAGGCGTTTATACATGATGTTACCTCCTTCATGCGGTTGGGGGCAGCAAACAATATGTGGTGAAACCTGGCCAGTGGAACAAGTTACCTGGCGTCAAGTACTTCCTGGGAGTAACGCCAGGTAGTTTATTAACTAATATAATATATTAGTTAATAATTATATTATGCCTGAAAATAATCAACTTGGCAAGCAAAATGCCAGCAAAAAAGCCAGTCTGATGAAAGAATGGCTTGGGTGGTCAAAAAGGTCAACTGACTATTGATTTTTGCGGGAGAGGAAGTAGCTGTAAAGCGCCATTCCGAGGGCAATGACCAGAATGATCAGCCCGATGAGTTTAAGCACGGGAGAGGCCTTCTTTCATGAGAATTGGTTAGGTTCAGTATAAGGGGATTTGGGAGCGGTGTAAATTGGTTTCTTGTTAAGGACAGTTATAGACAAGCTCCAGGCTGCTTATTCTGGGTGCAGTTTGTCAGGGCGTTATCATTGCTAACTAGGGGTTCCGGAAATTCAATTTAATTATAGTGTATTAATTTATTGATTTGTGGCTTAATCGGGATCATTTAGGCTGGAATTGAGGTAAAAGCCGTTTAGAATTGGTAGCTCTGTTATATACTGGCTGTGTTACAGAATGGAGGAAGTGAAATGAAAATTAAACGGTTTATGTTTGCCTTGGTGTTGCCCTTATTGGGCGTAGGATTGGCAATGCCGGTAACGGCTCATGCGTCGGGATGGAAACGGGGAACCCCGAAAGCTGTTAGGGGAAGTTGGTTCAATAAAGGCGTTCACAACAAAAAGAAAAATATAGGCTGGACGGCATTTGGCGCAGACAAACATTCTTTTGGTGTTGGCCATATGGGAATGCCGTCAGTGACGGTGTACCATCCATTTTATAAATATGCACATCATACATACTTCTTGAAAGGCTATGCGCCTAAAAATGGCCTGTGGCTTGGCAGCAATTTATTATTTAAGGTCGTGAAGAAGGGAAAACACCTGCATCTCGTTTCTAACAAAGGCACTTATGAGAATGTGACGCTGTATAGAGATAAGGTTAGGCGTTAAAGTAAAATGGATGCGCAAAATGGATACAAATGATAGTGTTTTTCTATGGATTCAAAAAATGAGAACCTCACCAAGCGTTGATCTGGTGAGGTTCTCATTTTTAAAAGTTCCTATCGATTAATTAAAAGGAGAGTACAGGATTTGAACCTGCGCGCCGGTATTAGCCGGTTCGACGGATTTCGAGTCCGTTGCATTACCACTCTGCCAACTCTCCAAGTCACTACTTAATATATTTTACCAATAATGACTATAAATGCAAGCGTATTTTTAAAAAGTCGTCTGGGTTAGAATCTCGGGATCGAATGGTTCAATCCAAGCGGGGTCCGCCGCTAACAACTCAATTGGCGAAATATTGGCACTATCCAACTTGGCGGCTAAAACTTGTTTATCGGCTTGCCGGGCCGTTGCAATTTCCCAATCGGCCCATTCCGATTGCCAGGTCTCACGGCTGATAATGATCAGAATGCGGTGGGACCGTTTGATTTCTCTGCGGAGACGGCGTTTGGTACTTGCCGCCCGTAAACCCATAAACTTTTCGGGCAAACGTTGTTCATGGAAACTGAGGGTTGGAAATTCCCAGTGTTTGGCTGCCCACTCGCGGAGTTGCACCTGAAAGGACAGCGCTAATGGATCGGCTGACTGATAGCTGATAAATAAATCACTCATAGGGCAAACTCCCTTTCTGCATATCAACAGTGTAGTCCGTCAAGAAGACAAAGCCATGACAAAAATGTTTATTTCTTATGAATTCAATATAACAGAACTAATCCTCAATTGTCAAATCAAGTGCAACACTAAGAATCTATTCTTAGAAGTGGTCT
>NZ_AZFS01000053.1 GCF_001434395.1 Levilactobacillus hammesii DSM 16381 | reverse complement strand
TCAAAGGTCTACCTAAGTGATTACCGAAGTAATCAGCTTAATTATCATATCATGTTGCTGATTTGATGTCAACAAGAAGTTTGATTTAACAACGTTTCTCGTTGATTGCCATCGCAAACGCGACAACTCATAAATCATAACATTTTATCAAAGTGACTGTCAACAACTAATTTCAACTTGTTGAATTGGTCTAGTTGATGTCTTGCCTTGACAACGTATATAACTATACCAAGTAAAAGCCCTATCCGTCAACTAAAAGCTGAAAATAAACGTATCTTTTTTCAAAGGCAAAACTTATAGTTGGAAACGACTGAATTGTTAACTGACGGCCGTGTGTTCCTTAATTTTGATAATCGTCTCGTTCGGGTTTATTTTGACACTTAAAAAGCGCAGCCCCCTAAAAAAGGCACTGCGCTTCAAAAAAACAAACTTATTTGGCAATCCGAACTAAGAAATACCGTTTCTTCCCACGACGAACAATGACAAACTTGCCGTCAAAGGCACTGTTGGGATCAACTTCGGCCTGCGTATCCGTGACCTTTTCGCCGTTAATGCGAATTGCCCCGTTAGAAAGGTCTTCTCGTGCTTGACGACGAGAAGATTCAATCTTCGTATCATCAACTAGCCACTCTACCAGGTTCTTCTTGTCCGCACTGACCGTCACAGAAGGCATCTTCTTAAAGCCTTGTTCAATTTCGCTAGCCGTCAAGTCCGCAACGTCCCCAGAGAACAATGCCTTGGTGATGTGTTGCGCTTCAACCACGGCATCGTGGCCGTGAACGAATTCCGTCACTTCTTCAGCCAAACGAATCTGTGCTTTACGCTTCTTAGGTTCCGTAGCCACTGACGTTTCCAATTCCTTGATCTGGTCTTGGTCCAGGAAGGTAAAGTATTTCAGCAACTTGATAACGTCCTTATCATTCGTGTTGAACCAGAATTGGTAGAACTCGTATGGTGACGTCTTTTCTGGGTCAAGCCAGATGTTGCCACCTTCAGACTTCCCAAACTTAGTCCCATCTTCCTTCAAGAGTAAGGGGATAGTCAACCCATATGCCTTAGCATCTGACCCCTTGAGTTTATGGATCAGGTCAATTCCGGCCGTGATGTTCCCCCACTGGTCGGCACCACCAATTTGAAGTTGAACGTCTTCTGCTTGGAATAAGTGTAAGAAGTCAATGGATTGTAAAATCTGGTACGTGAATTCCGTGTAAGAAATTCCGACCTCAAGCCGTGACGCAACAACTTCCTTGTTTAACATGTTATTCACGTTAAACAGTTTCCCGTAATCACGCAGGAAGTCCAGCAAGGAGATCTTAGACAACCAATCGTAGTTGTTCACGATCTTAAAGGTGCCGTCTTGGCCAAAGAGATGTTCCATTTGCTTCGTCAAGCAGTCCTGGTTGTGGCGAACTTGGTCCATCGTTTGTAAGACCCGTTCGGACTTCTTACCAGATGGGTCACCAATCGAACCGGTGGCGCCTCCAATAATAATGTATGGTCGGTGACCGGCTAACTGGAATCGCTTCAGAATCATGAAGGGAATCAAGTGACCAATGTGCATGGAGTCCCCCGTTGGGTCAATCCCAACGTACAGGCCAACTGCCTTATCGTTCACTAATTCTGCCAGGCCCGCTTCATCGGTCTGTTGGTTAATTGCGCCACGCCATTTTAACTCATCAATAATTGACATTTCCGTTCCTCCTATAGTAAATCTCTCAATAAAAAAGCCCCCAATGGCACTATGCCATCAGGGACGAATTGAAATCCGCGTTACCACCCAAGTTGTTGTCCATTGACAACCGCTCGTCATCTTTAACGGAATGACCCGCCGATCACTCGGCCGCTCCTCAGCGTAATTCGTGGTTACGGACGTTCCGACTCCCAGCACCGTCAGATTTCTTGACCGGAGCCGCACCCACTACTGGACTGATTCTTTGCTTATGTTGTCGATGATACCGGGAGTCCCAGTAAATGTCAATACACCACGTGGTTAAAAGAGGCTATTAATGCTTTCCCACACGATTTGGATATTTAGTAAGGTCAAAACGATCGTGCACGTCCAGGCCAAGACCGTCACCCAGCGTTTATTGACATACTCTTCCCCCATGATCTTCTTGGAAGAGGTAAACACCGTCAGTGGAATCATCGAAAATGGCAAGGCAATCGACAGGAAGACCTGCGAGTTGACCAGCAGGTTATCCAAGGCCGCTTCATTTCCCCCGTAGATAATGGTACAAACGATCACCGGTACCACCGAAATCAACCGGGTCACTAACCGACGCACCCACAATGGAATCTTTAAGTTGATAAAACCTTCCATAATGACCTGTCCCGTCAGCGTTCCCGTAATAGTCGAGTTCTGGCCGGACGCCAGCAAGGCAACGGCGAACAACGTTGACAAGAGGGGTGAGGCCACCGCGCCAGCCAATTGGTTATCTTGAAGCGCGGCATACAGATTGCCAAAGGTGCCCAACTGATCAGTACCCTTGCCAAAGAACATTGCAGCCCCCAGGAGTAAGAGTAAACAGTTAATGACAAATGCGCCAAATAACTGAATGTTAGAATCCCACGTCGTAAACTTCACGGCACGGCGCATTTCTGCTGGATCTTCACGATTGAATTTCCGAGTCTGAGAAATGGACGAGTGTAAGTACAGGTTATGTGGCATGACGGTTGCCCCCACAATTCCCAACGCCATGGTCAATTGCCCGGAATGCATAATCTCCGTCCGGGGAATGAAGTTGGCAACGGCAGCACCCATGTTGGGCTGCGCAATGATAACTTCGTAAGCAAAGACCACCAGAATTACCGTAATCAAACAAATAACGATGGCTTCAATTTTGCGGAAGCCTAATTTAGTTAACAATAATAGTAATAAAACATCAAATACGGTTAGTGACACACCCAAAATCAGCGGTACGCCGAACAGCAATTGCAGGGCAATAGCGCCCCCAATTACCTCAGCAATATCCGTGGCCATGATGGCCAATTCTGTGACGACCCACAGCACGGCGCCAATGCGTTTACTGGTATGTGCTCGCGTGGCTTGCGCCAAATCCATCTGTGTCACAATGCCCAGTTTAGCCGCCATGTATTGTAGCAACATCGCGATTAAACTCGACATTAAGATCACGGACATCAGCAGATAGCCGTACTTCGCACCACCACCGATTGAGGTCACCCAGTTTCCTGGATCCATGTAACCCACGGCAACCAATGCCCCGGGCCCTGAAAAGGCCATTAAATTTTTCAGAAATCCTTTTTCCTTAGGGATCGTGACGGTCCCGTTTACTTCTTCCAATGACGGTCCGTTTGCGTAGCCGGCCAACTTTGTCGGTTTCGTTGAAACGTTGTCTGTCATATTTTCCAACTCCCTTATCTCTTAGCTAACATCCAATTATACGGACAGGTCAGTATTTGTAAAGCGTTTTTTAATCGGCCCTAACTTTAATTTTAAATTACCCATTAAATAGATAACCCCAAAAATGCAATTTTCCCTTGTGTTTTCAAGGTGTTTGCAGCATAATTCTTTTTATATTTATTTTTACAGAAAGTGGTGATCCTCATGCCCCATACTAAACTATTCTTTGAACTACTCGCGCCCCTATTCATTGCCGTTCTGACAATCGCTGCCTTGGCTGCCCTGATTAAATGGCAATTCACCCCCGCCGCAGTGGGTCTGGGAACCCTAGGTGCCGCTGGCCTAGCAACCGTCGTCATTAGTGGCCTCATCGCCGATCTCTGGACGCGGCGTCACGCACCCGTTCGTGTCAAATCACAAGCCAAAAACCGGTAAGCCCATGGGCCTACCGGTTTTTTAGTTATTTTTACGTTTAACGGACACATTTTCCACCGTTGACCATTCTCATATGTAAGACACACGCAACGTTCCCGCTAACGGCCTACTCCCCGGCACGCTGTAGCTGCTGCAAAGTCGCGTCCAAGGTCGCCGGTAACTTTTTTTGAATCAAATCCAGTTTTTTTTGCCCCAACACGGTCAGCGTCAGATAACGTCGCCGGCGATCCTTCGTCGCCACCCGCTGGCTCAAATACCCCCGTTTGCACAGATCGACCACCAGGTTTGAAGTCCGGGTTGCCGAGAATCCCAGCTTTTGAGCAGCCTGAGCCACCGACAGTTCTTCACCAGCAACGTAGGTCAATAACTGACATTGCGGTAAATTCAAACTGAGTTCTGCTAATGGCTGGTTGTAGCACTGCGTCACTAAACCGTAGATTCTGGTTAATTCTTGTAATTGCTCATGCTTCACCATTTTCAACGCCCCTTCTCACAAATGTGTATCCGCTTTCATTATACCATTAACTGTCTACTGTGAAACATTCCGGTTGGATAATTAGTCCGCCATATATCCTATTTTGACCCCTGAACCTTTTCGCTGAACGCACAAAAAAGACTGGGCACATCGTCCCAGTCTTTTTAACACTATTTTCACCTAATCGCCATCCAGTGGGTGGCTCCGGTTGTTAAAATCTAGAGCAAATAGGGATAGCTCATGATGCCGCAAAACGCGAATGAGTCGATCTAAATTCTCACCATAAGCCAATTCCTTGACCCAATGAAAGGCCTCAATCTGTTGTCGTTCGGCAAATCCAGCAGCCAACGGATCCACGCCATAGACAATTAAATAATTATCCCGGTTGTGCGGATCAATGACGGTCTGATCCGTCAGTAAACTCAGATGAACAATGCCACTCAGGAGCCGATTGAAAATATCAGTCGTCACACCAATCATATCGTAAGTGACCAAGATTTCCACGCGCGCTTCCGTTAACGTCAACCCGTTGGTGTATTTGCTTAAATGTTTCTGTACCAACCGAACATCCGTGGCCGCCACTTGACCAGGGTACAAGTGGCCCATGTTCTTGGCCAACGCCGCTGCCGCTGCCATAGAGGATTCCGTTGGCTGATACAGGGCCGTGATTTCTGGCCGCAACAAGGGATCTACACGAAAAAGGAGCATGAACTGGCAGAGCGCAAACAACCAATTTGCAAACCAATCTTGACCAGTCGCATAGTCACGGAGCTCCCGAACGTTGGGCGCCAACTCGTAGTTCGACGCGCGCTGTCGTAGTCCCAGATACAGACGGCGCATGGCCTGGGGCTGCAACGCTCGCACAAAGTACGGTGAGCTCGTCAGTAAGTAATCCAAGGTTGCGAGTTCCGTCAGTGCCTGCTGCGGCGTGTCGCCTAATTGGGTCTGTAACGTCCCCGCCAGATTACGCAGATCCGTCAAATGCCCCAGTGGGAACCGCAGCGGCGCATACCGATACCCCTGATCCAAACGTAGTAACGCCAACGTGACCAGGAGATCCTTGCGTTGGGTCAGGCTGGCCGACTCCTGAAAAATACCAGTATTGGCATAAGTGGTCATGATCTGATCGTGAACGATTCTCATCTTGGCGGATAGCGGTGGTAAATCGGCTACCGCCGTCAAAGTCGTGCTAAATAACATGAAATACAGCAACTGAATCAGCGCTTCATTTCCCTCCAGCCGCAAGGGATTGGCAATGAGTTGGAGGTCGTACTGCGCCAACTGTTGCTTCATCGCTTTCATCCGGCGATTAAACGTGGAGGTACTGATCCCCAAGTCCGCACAAAATGCGCTGGCCTGCTGATAATTCTGTTTGAGGGTCGCCATCATGGCTTGATAGGGAATACTTTGCCGATACAACCAATACCGGTACTCATCCATGGTGACCGTCGTGATCAAATCATCCTTGGTTAAGGATGCCTGAGGATCTAAAACCAGCAGATCCGTTCGTAAATTCAACAGAACGTGGTAGGCCCGTGAATAGCTCACATCAGTCATCTCAGCAAACGCCGTTAGACTAAAATGCCGTTGTTCGTCATTAATAAACGTCAACAGCCGAATCTTTAACGTCTCCCTGGCCGTCAACATCGCAAAGTCGATCTTCAATTCTCTCACTTCTCATTCGCCTGGCCTAAACGAAAGCCCCCCAATTCAGACTCATTAGGGAGTTTCACGACCATTATTTTTTCTGCCTACGTCACGCTTACCTTAATCGATACTTGAGATGGTGACGTTGCGCGTGTCAAATTCCGTCAGCGTTTCTTTCAGAATAATCCGGGGATCATCGTAGCGGATGCCCGGAATCGCACTGCTTACATAGTTACCGGTCAGCTGCCCCGCAATGACTTCTGGCTGAATGAGAATATTCTGCCCATCACTTGTGGTCAACGTTACACTCTTACCATCCGTCAATCGGTCCACTAGTGGTAAAATTGGCATTTCTTGCATCATACTGATCACCCTCCTATACTTACTTTCCAACTTTATTCTAACACGTTCACCAGAAGACCTCGTCCCTCCCGGCTCAATAATTTTTTCGTTATTTCCAAATAATTCCCAACTCATCAGCTTTCCTTGAGGATACGTTACCCTTAGCCAACACGGCAACCAAAGAGCTGAAAAAGTTAAGTGTTGTGCCTCAACCATCTATCTGGCGGTAAGTAATATGATATTAATCCGTCTCATTTTCAAGTCGACGGATTTGAGGTGAATAGCCGTAATCCTTTGAATAAAATTTTTGCTCGAGCTCTTAAAAGGCCTCTAAGTCAATAAGCCTAACTTAGCGGCCTTTTAAGTTCATTTCTACGCTCACGTCCATGTTTGAACTAATAAAAAACACGGTCATTCGCTTCCCAGTGGAATGAATAACCGTGTCAGTTTCTTCTATATTAATGCGTTTTTAGACGAAAGTGCTTTCTGCATCTGTACGGCACCATTTAGGCTTGCATCTTAACTGCCTGTGGCCGCGTAAAGCGCATCCCCATGAAGTAGATCACTGCGGTAATGGCCATGGCAATAAAGGTGGCCCCTACCGTGGTCGCAATCAGAGGAACTTGCTTCAATCCCCAGTAGGCCACCACGCCAAGTCCCCAGCTGGCAACCGCCACCCAGTTAATCCCGTGGGCATACCAGTAGGCCCCATGAACCTTGGTAAATTCGCTGAGCCGGTAACGTTTGCCTTTCAGGATGAAGTAATCCATTAAGAAGATAGCAATCTCGGGCCCCAGGAACATGCCGATTCCGTCCAGGAAGGTTTCAAAGACATCCAGGAAGCTGGCCAGATAAACCGGAATAAAGGTTACCGCCGTCGCCGCCAATGTGACAATCCACAGGCTCACGTTCAGGGACAACCGATGGGTCATGTTCGTCAGTGCCGACCCCGCCGACATTAAGTTAACCGCGTTGGCCGTGGTACTGGTTAACACGATCACCAGGAGGGCAATGATGCCCAGCCCGAGTTTGGCCGCCACCGTACTAGGGTCCGAATTGTTCGGGTCGAAATGGTTCAGTGAAACCGCCGTCCCAATCGTGGCAAATAAACCAATGAAGGCGAACCAGAATAGGCCGAAGTTGGCGCCCAGGAAGCTGGCTTTAGTGGCGGCCGACTTCTTATTCGTGAAGCGACTGAAGTCGGAGGCCGCCGTCACCCATGCCAGGTTGAAAGCAGCTAACGTATCGGCCGCCACCCCAGATGACATTTTTAAATTGTGCGGTGGTTGCCAACCCACGATTTCGCTAAAGGAAACCGTGCGGAAGACCACCACGGATTCCCACAGAACGAAGACCACCACCAGGATAATTCCGATCCGTTCGATCAAACGTACGGAGCGCTCACCCAGCGAAATACTCAATAAATGCAGGACACTCATAATAATAATACCGACAATCAAGCCGAAGGTTCCACCGGGTTTCCCGTACAGCGGCCAGCCGAATAATTCCCCAAAAATATAGCTGATAGACGTAGCCGCAATGAAAGTATTCACGGCCGCCCAGCCGATAAATTGAATCACGTTAATGACTGATGGAATAAAACTGCCCCGCAGGCCAAACGATGCCCGCGTCAATGCCATCGCCGGTAATCCCGTGCGATACCCCATGTAGCTAGCGACTGCTAGTAAAGCGTAAGAGATCAATCCCACAACGACCAGTGTCGTCGATGCTGTCAGGAACCCACAGGCGGCAATCACCCCGCCAATGTACCAGGTTCCGTTGTTCGCGTTAGCGCCAATCCACGTGGCAAACAAATCCCAATTGGACATGCGCCGGTGTTCACTGGGAATCGACTCAACTCTCCCGAATTCCTTAGGTGCTTGTGTTGCGGTTGCTTTAATCTCTTGTGCCATACGTCCTCACCTTTCTCTTCTCGAATGCTGCGAACTGTTGTGACTTTTTCTCTTTACCTATGATTGCCGCCTTACCGTTCACCCCATTGGCGGCCTATGTAAGTCACAGCCGATCATCGTTCGACTGTGCTTTTGCACTGTTTAATTTCTGTAACTGGCTAACGACCCTGACGTTCTCCGACTAAGCTGTTGGAGAATCACAGCAGCGGCCGAAGCCGTACTGGAACTTATCTCAAGGCATTGGCAATAGGTTGTGTAGCCGTGAGTGAGCCAAATTTGGACTCAGCCGTGGGATTTTTCAAGTGTTCTTCTTGAAAAATGGCGACTTTGAGACAGTGGCTCAAAGCGAGGCCAGAGACCGCTCTTTGGCTCTGACCGTCCTGCCCACCGCGTTCCAGTCCAAATTTGGCGAACGGCAAGGCGGCGTTTCCCACACTGACGCCGATTGACTGACTACAGAATTTGTCCCACGAACTCGCCGGTTGGCCGGGTGGTGAAGTCGTAGCTCTTAAGGTCGTCGACATTCTTGGTGTACCAGTGCATGCTTTCGGTAATCATCAAGTTAACGGCTTCGTCCTTTTCCTGAATGGCAATGATGGGCTTGTTGCTCATCGTTGCCACACCCAATTCGTAAGCCGTGCCGGAGTCGAGGTTCTTGGCTTCAAAGTCAATCACCGTCACGATGACCTCGGCCGCCGCAATCTGATCCATGTCGCGATGGAAGATTTCCGTCGCCCATGGCTTCGTGAATTGTTCATTGGCGGCGTCTTGATGGAGCCGTGGTGAGTAGAAATCTTTGACCGTTGGGTTGGCTTCTAAAGCGGCCTCCACCCGTTTCACCCGGTCAACCTGTTCGGGACTAAAGAAAGGACTCGCAACATAAATCTGTGACATAACTAAATTCCTCCATCGATTCGATTTCAACCCTCTCGGCATGAAAAAAGCGGCCGAATCCCGCAGGAATTCCGGCCGCTAGGTTCACTTGTGTTTTGAGCGCACACAAATGACTTCTACCGTACCTTTATTAGCCTCACGGGACTAAATTAAAAGGACTTATTTGGTTGTTGTTAAGTATTATACGGGCAGACACGAAATCCGTCAAACCCCAAACCTTGAAATCTGTTTAGGGTCAAACGGTAAACTACCCGTCATGCCTGCCCTCACAAATTTCTAAATTAATTAGTTACCACGGTTAGTTGTCAGCGAGCGCCCAACTTGCTACACTTATTTTATCAGGAGAGGAGTTTCTTGCATCTATGTCATCTGAAAATCATCACTTACCCAACCGGATCAAGCTAATCTGGGGGATTAGCGCCGTTGGCAGTTTTATCGCTTTGCTGGTCATTACCGGACTCATCTGGTTAACCTATCGTTACTGGGACTGGCCCCTATGGCTGGTCAGTGCCTTTGCCGCATTTACCATCCTAGAACCGATCATTGAAGCGGCTTTGATTCCCTACCGGTACCGGTTTACCCGCTATCAAATCTCTGCGGTAGCCGTGGAAATGCAAGCCGGCTTCATCTTTAAGAAACGGGTGGCCATCCCCATTGCTCGTGTTCAAAACGTCACGCTGAACGCGGGTCCCCTTCTACAATGGCAGAAATTAACTAAGGTTTCGATCGCCACTGCCTCTACTAACCACGGCATTGAGGGACTGGAATTAGACGAAGCTGAAGCCTTGCGCGATCAGATCATGCGGCTCGCGCGGGAGGCCCGCCATGACCAAGCCTAAACGTACCCATCCATTGGGCCTACTGTTACACATCGCCAAGTCAATTCGTGACTACTGGTACCTGCTGATCCTAGCACTGACTCTCTATCGCGATCCTTTTTGGTTTGCGCTCTGCTGGGCAGTGATTGTCTTTGCCATTCTTATCTGGCCTTGTATCCGTTGGGCCACGCTGAGCTACCGCGTGACACCGGAAGCCATTGAGGTGAATTCCGGTGTAGTGGTCCGGCACCACGAGCACATTCCCTACGGTCGCATTCAGACCGTCCAGCGCAAACAGTGGTTCTTTCTGGCGCCGTTCAAGCTCGAGGAACTCTATATCGAAACGGCCAGCCACGACGACAATAAACCCGAGGCTCGGCTGGCAGCGGTATCCACCTCACTAGCGGGTGAGATTGAGCGGTACCGCCAGGGTGTCCCAGCAGCAACGACACCGGCTGCGACGGCTGATGACGTGCTTGGGGATACAGATCCAGAAGCGGAGACGGCGGAATTCTCCGTCACTGCCCACTATCGCATTGACAGCCACACCCTGCTTAAATTTGCGGTAACCTCGACCGGATTCATCCCGTTGCTGTTGATTCTTCTGGCAATTTACAATAAGATTCCGCGCAACTGGACGGATACGCTGATCGATGATGCCACCCACCTCGCCCTCATCGTACTGGTGGGCGGTGGCCTCGTGATCGTCCTAATTGCCTGGATTGGCGCCTTTTTGTGGACCTACATGCGCTACTACCACTTCGACGTGACCCTTCAAGGCCACCAATTGGAGACGGCCAAGGGGTTATTTCAACGTAATACCATCACGGCGCCACTCAAGCGCATCCAGGCCGTTCGAGTCAAACAAAATATCTTCCGGCAATGGCTGCACATTCAAACGGTGCAGGTTCTGCTGGCTTCCAAGGCCGCTTCTAAGGACGACGATGATGACCTGGTGATCCTACCGGCCGTTCCCCAGTCGCAGCTCTATGATGTGGCCCCACCCTTTGTCAGCTGGTTGCCCCACCACACCCCGGATCTCAGCGATCTCAACGTGGCCGACCGGCGGAAATGGTACCTCGTGCGCAATGCCCTTCTGGTGGCCATTGTCCCGGTTGCCCTTGCCAGTTTCCTACTGCCACACTGGATGTGGGCGTTTGCCCTGATCCTGGTCATCGCCTATTTTCAAGGCCTGTTCGCGGCTCGGCAGACCGGTGGTGGGCTCGTCACACCTACGCTTTTGGCCCTGCAAACCGGTCACGTTTGGACCAAAGAGACCTACTACGTGCCGGTCGAGACGATTCAATCGGTCCGTCTCCGTCAATCCATTTGGATGAAAAAAACGGGGCTGATGCACCTCATTGTGAACGTTCGTCATGGTAACAAGAACCAGGCTATCGAGCTTCGTTACCTGAAAGCCGATCAAGCCCAACGCGTCTATGACTGGTATCTCCACACGGTCTAAATGATCACACCTAAAAAGCGGGCACCATCAACCTTAATCGTTGATGGTGCCCGCTTTTTCACCCGTTCGTCTTCCCCAACGAACCGGCACTCCCCTTGGTAAGCGCGAACTTCCCCAAGCCGCGCGTCACCGCTTTATATTTAAATCCTACTCTCTAGCCTTAATTACGTTCACGCCATTGATGCCACTTTTCGCCCAGTCGTGGACGCCACAGCCAGCCGTAGCCGAACAGGGCCGACAGGACAAAAGCAACCACCATGGACAAACCATCAGATGCCCAGCTGAATAGCAGGGTCACGTAGATGACAAAGACGATGTATACCGGTACCCGCAAGTGTGGGAACAATAAGTACTCACCGTTGTGTTCCAGTGAAAGATGTTGATAGAGGGCCGCTCCCCAGAAGAATAAGGCCAGGGCGAAAACCAGCCAAGCGATGAGGCCAACCCACATCACCTGGTCATTCGACAAGGAAAAGGGGCTCCCGTGTAAGATAGTACCACCAATTCCGGCAAGCCCCGATAAAGAAACGGTAAAACCTGCGATGGTCACCACGAGTGGTCCCGACTGACCAATAATCTCCGCCGCAAACCAGCTGATGGCAAACATGCCAATTGACATGATGATCCCTACTAACCAAGACGTTAAGACCCCTGGCCAGGCAATCGTCCACGTGTACCCATGCGGTGTGCCTACCCAGTAGATCAGATACTCGATACCGGTTGCCACCACATTCAACAGGAGCAAGACGGCAAAGGCCACTTTGATCTTTGACCAATAGATGTGCCGCCGACTGAATCCGCTGCTGAAGAGGAACTGGTTAAAGTTATCGCTCAAATCCAAGTGCATCATTTCCAAACCGCTCAACCACGCCGCTAAGATTAACCACATGGAGTAAGCAGCGAAATAACCGCCGTTGTAAGGCCGCCACTGATTGATTAACGTGGCACTCACTAAGTTGTGGGTCTCCCGATCATCCACAATATTGTTTAAGGCCACCAGTGACACCATCACGACACCCAGCAAGGTTAAGATGGCAATCGCAAATAACATGCGCCGATGACGTTGCCAGATCAATTGATCCATTTTATTTCTAAACATGTCCCTGATTTCCTCCCTACTTCATCATCTGGTAACCCGTATCGTGCGCCAAATTAGCACGGAACAGGTCTTCCAGAGTCAGTGGTAACTCTTCGAACAAGACGGGCTTGAGCGCCTTTAGCTCTTGATCAATCGCTGTCGTATAGTCGGTAATGACCACCACCAGTACACGCCCGGATACCCGAATCAACTGGCTATTTTGTTTCAAGACTTCTGGAATCACCTTATCGTTTAAGACCAGCTGAATCTTCTTGGCCTTAGCCCGAATCTCTTCAAGATTGTAATCACGGACCAGTTGACTATCCTTCAGTAAAAGCACCCGGTCACTCAGGCCATCCAACTCGTTCAAATCATGTGACGAGATCAGGAAACCTTTTTTCTGGTCCGCAACCTCATCAATCACCATCGTTGCAATATTTTCCCGGACGATCACGTCTAACCCATCAAAGGGTTCATCCAAAATGATGTAAGTGGCGTTCGACGTTAACGCCAGAATCAAGTTGACCAGTGCCCGCATCCCTTTGGACAACCGGCGATACTGGCTGTTTGCATTTAATTTGAATTGATCGATTAAGGCCGTGAACCGTTGCGTATCAAATTGTGGATACACCGTGCCAAAGAACCGTGGCAGTTCCCACAACCGGTACGTCCCTAAGAAATTGTATTGGGTATCAATAAAAAAGAGTTGCTGCTGCCGCTGTGGCACCTGGCGAATGTCATCACCATCCACCGAAACGTGTCCGGCTTCAGCAACGTAGTGGTTCATTAGCGTCCGAAACAGGGTGGTCTTACCGACCCCATTTCGGCCAACTAGCCCGATAATCTCGCCGGGCGCCCACCCAAAATTAATGTCTTGAATGATCGGTCTGCCATCAATTTGCTTGCTCAAACCTGTTACTTGTAATGTCATTGCTCTACCCCCTCATATGCCGCTTTGATCCAATCGACAACTTCGTCCAACGGTACACCGAGGTACCGAATCTCCGTTAATAACGTTAGGAGTTGTTTCTTCGAGGCCACCACCTGTGCCGAGTTACCGGCGGGGGCGATGGCTTCACGGACGTAAGTGCCCTTCCCGTGGACCGTGGAAATTACTTGCTGGGCTTCCAACTGCTTGTAGGCCTTGCTGACCGTGTTCGGATTCAATTGTTCCTGCCGCGCCATCTCTCTGACTGACGGCAGCCGATCACCCGGTTGCAAGATACCCTGGACGATCTGTTGTTTCACGCGGAGAACCAGCTGCTCGTAGTAGGGCAGGCTGGACTGATCGTTGACTTGCATGCTTTTCACCCCTTGGTATGGCTACGTGTTCTGTGTGTACTATTATACCTAGTACAGTTAAAATGACAACCCCTTAACCTGAAATTAATATTTTCATAGCATCGTCACTGCCCATATATTGCTGAAAGCCGCCGCCTTGCCGTTCGCCAAATTCGGACTGGGATGGAAAAGAGTGTGGAACACGTTTCGACTAGGTTGCCTGCAGTCGCCCGAGATAGAATACTTGAAAAATCCCACGGCTGAGTCCGAATTTAGCTCACTCACGGCTACATCTAGGTTTTAACCACAACGGTGTAAAGGAATATTGCACGATTGTTCAACCAAGCATTGTGGTAAAAACTGCTAGCAATCCCCATAGTAGCCGTCACCGTTAGCAGTCAAGGGTGGCTCCCATGTCCATAAATGAACAGACGCTTCGCCCTTTTTAACCCGTCACGGCCTAACAAAAAAGGACCAACGCAGCCTCTCGCTCCGTCAGTCCCAAATGAGCACCCGTGATTTCCCCTGAAATCATCGGGTCCTGATAATCTTTATTTCTCCGATAACCATCTTAAAACTTAACGTCCCTCAAGGTCTAGCCTGGCATCTGCCCCTGATCATCTCCGGCAGTCGTTGCTTGGGGATTGTCATGACGCACGACCAGCTGATTGAAAAACTTCGCCCGAGCCATGTCGTAGTACGGTTGTACGAACAGGCCTGCCAAACCAAAGGTGATGAAGCTTAACAGGAACCAGCCAATGAAGCTCAGGTCCATGATAAACAGGAAGGCCTTATTGCCATCCATCAGTTGCCGTGATTTGGTGATCGCCTGTAGCGCTGACAAGTCTTCCCCCTTATCGACCGCGTCTCTGTACAGGAAGAAGGCCTGAGAGTAGGAATAAGCCTTGATCATCCCTGGCACCACCAGCAGCAGGCTCCACAGGAACGTGAAGATGCCGATCAGGATGGCAATGAAGAGCCACCCCAGGAAGTAACGGCCATTATCAAACAGCTTAAAACTCCGTTGGATGGGATTGTCCAATTCGGCATTGCCCCGATCGATATCGATCATGGTCAAACGCGTCCCCGCACGCATCATTTGACCCGCAATGATCAGTAGCCAGCCGAACGAAAAGACACTCGTCATAAAGGTGCCGCCGTTGTTCGTCACGGTCTGTGTAAAGACGTTGACGCTCCGTTCGTAGACCATGCCCCCGATCCAGTTGAGCGCTATCCACAGAATCGATAGCAGTATGTAAAAACCAATGTTGTCCAAGATCTGACTCTTGGCCCCTAATTTAAAATTAATCCGGTCTTGCGAATCCATGTAAACTCCTCCTCCATGCTCACTGCCTGTGATTGTTACATTGTACCATAGATGTTCCGTCCTTTTCAGCGATGGCCCACACCCATTTACTTTAAAACGGCCTTAAATTCACATGATCTTCACAAATTACTTATAATTCCATTAAAATAACATCCTATAATTAATAAACAGGTGCGATTTATAGTGATAAGGAATTATTGCGTACTCGCATCAATACATAGAGAAAGTGGTGCCATTTTGAGAATACACAGACGCTTTGGTTGGCTGATTGGGGCAGCCTTCGTCGTCCTCGCATTAACCGGGTGTGCCCAGTCTACTAAGGCTGACACGCCCAAGCAACCGCAACGGGTCAAGGATTCCGCGTTGCTATCAACCGCCAAGATCAAGCACAATATTGGGAGTGACTTGGTCTCGACGCTAAAGGATCAGCAAGCCAGTACGACCGCTAGTTTACGGGATAAGCTGGCTTCGGGGAACTACACCGCTGACCACATGTATGTGGCGCTGAACCCCTATGGGACGTCGCCGCTTTCGGCACTCGCCCTATTTAAAACGAACGATGCCGTCAAGGTCAGTTATACCGTCGTCGGTAAGACTGCGAAGACCTCGGTGACGAACCAGATTCCGGGCTACAGTAAGAGCCACACGTTGCCCATTGTCGGCCTATACGCTGGCTACAATAACACGGTTAAGATTCGACTGACGGCTAAGAATGGGACCGTCACGACCAAGACCATTTTCATTCAAACGCAAGCTCTGGCGAAAAACCTCGCCCAGCTGAAATTGTCGGTCACAAAGGCGGATAAAACCAAGATGCAGCTGGGTCAGAATCAAATGACCTTCCTGATTCGTTCCACCCAACGGCCATTTGCGGTCGATGCTGACGGTGCCATTCGGTGGTACTCCGACAACTACGCCCAGCACATTTACAAGCAACTCAGCAACGGTCACATTATTCTGATGAATAAGAAAGATAATCATCACATGGTCTACAATGACCTGATTGAAACAGACTACTTGGGCCGCGTTTACCGACAGTACCATATCAGCAATACCACGAAGAGCACGGAGAACATCAAGGCCACGACGCAAGCCGAAAACAATCAGGAAACGACCGTCATTCACCACGACGTCATTGAGTTGCCCAACCACAATCTCCTAGCCACCGTTTCGGATGGCAGCAAGTACGTTGAGGACACCATCGTTGAGATTTCCCACAAAACGGGGAAAGTCGTGAAGGTGCTCGACATGAAACGCATTCTGCCTAAGAAGATGTGGCAAAAGTATACCTCTTCTACCCGAACGGACGGCAAGGTCGACTGGCTGCATAACAATGCCTTGTATTACGATCGGACCGACAAGAGCCTGGTCATTTCCAGTCGGCATCAGGATCTGGTCATGAAGATGGACTACAAGACCGGCAACATTAAGTGGCTCTTCTCAGGCAAAAAGGTCAGCGACTGGCCCAAGGCCTACCGCCCATTCGTGTTGAAAGCCGCCAAGGGAACCACCATCACCGGTGGTCAGCACGCGGCCTACCTACTCGCCGATCACGATGGCAATGCGCACACGAAGGATCTCCTACTCTACGACAACAACTACGCTGTCACCAACGGGGATCGCAAGACCAGCGGGAAATATTCTCAGGCAGTGCAGTACACCGTCAACGAAAAACACATGACCATCAAGCAAAATTGGGCGTACGGTAAGCAACTCGGTCAAGCTAACTTCACCGATCGAATTGGCAATAGCCAGCGTCTCAGCCAGGGTAACCACCTGATCGACTTTGGCTACCTGAATGCCAAGGACGGCACCGGGAGCAACGTTATCGAGGTCGCCGGAAATCAACCGGTCTTCAACCTCCATATCGATAACATTCCGGACAAGGGCTACGTTTATCGGGCCTACCGCCAGCCCCTATTTCCTAGCAACTACGCCTTTCACCTAAGTTAGGTTACTGATCTAACTAGCGCCACCAGCTTCACGATGATTTAAGGATCGTTCCCGTCACGTCAAGGTTTGGTGGGGACGATCCTTTTGTTCTTAAGCCTAAAAACAACTCACCGGCTCTGATCGTTTGGCTCGGTTATCATTGACGGGTACCACTTATTGGCGGTTAAGCCGTCGACAGTATTTCCGCCCACGCTAAGGCGTTCGCCAACACAGCCGATTAAAGTTAGGCCTTTCCCGGGAGACGAGCCTCTCCGCGTCATCACGTTCGATCAGGGCGTGATTCATCCCTGCCGCACCAAAATGATACTTAGCCGGCTGAATCAATCGAAGCCCGGTCAGATATTTCACTGAGACAGAGACACGATGTATAAACAAGTTCTGTCCTAAAATATTAACTTGCACGTTACCGGAAGCGCTTGCTACAATGAGTGGCAGTTAACCATCGGCTATCCGGAATTTAGATAAGGGAGTTACAGACGTATGAAGAAGTTTTGGAAAATCACGATTGGCGTGTTGCTCGTCCTGATCGTGGTGGGTGGCGCCGCGTACCACGAGCGCCACAACATTCGCCGTTACCTGCTGGTGCACCAGCGCTATGCCAAGAAGGACATTCTCACCACGAACCAGATTAAGCTCAACATTCGTCCCGCGCTGTCAACGGCCAACACCACGGCCACCAATCGGTTGAGCCAAACCTACCGCCGGGAACTCAAACAGGTCAAGGTCGGGTCAACCCACGCTCGGGTCATAGTGAACCCCTACAAGACCTCCCCGCTGGCCGGGCTCATCCTGGTCAAGACGCCGGCCGCAACTAAGGTTCGACTGACGGTCCACGGGGATACGGCGGCAACCACCCTCACCAAGCAACTCAAGGGGTACCACACGCAACATGCCGTGGGCGTCCTGGGCCTTTACCCCAACCGCGCCAACCGTGTCACGCTGACATTTACCCGTCAAAATGGCACCACAACGCGAACCACCTATACCCTGAAGACCGCGGCGGCACCCCAGGCGATTGGCAAAAATACCCTAAAGACCAGTAAGCCGCAGCAGATGGCCCTGGGAACGGGCAACACCAAGCTAACCTTCGCCGTCAGCAGTCTGGGCTACACCTATGGTCTGGATGCGCAGGGCAAGGTCCGCTGGTACTCGACCAAACCTCTCTCGCACGTGTTTAAGCAGCTGGCCAACCAGCACCTGCTGATCAATACCAAGATTAAGGCCAGCGATGCCAAGTCAAACGCCTTGCAGGAAACGGATTTTTACGGTCGCGTCTATCACCAATACAATCTGAACGGCCTCTTTCCCACCAAGACTGATCCGACCAAATTGGCCACCAACACGGTCATTCACCACGATGCCATTGAACTGCCCAATCACAACCTGCTGCTAACCGTAGACGATGGCAGTAAAAAATTTGTGGAAGACACCATGATTGAGATCGATCGGCAGACCGGTAAGATCAAGAAGGTCATTGACCTGAAACGGATTCTACCGAAGTCCGCCTATGAAAAGTACGACGGCACCCACCGCACCGACGGTAAGATTGACTGGTTCCATCAGAATTCCATGTATTATAACCGCAAGAATGGCGAGTTGATTATCTCGGGACGCAATCAGGATATGATGTTAGCCATCAACTACAAGACCACTAAGCTCAAGTGGATTCTGGCCGCACCACAGAAGTTGCCCCAGTCCTATCAGAAATACTTGTTGCAGCCCACGACCAAGCACTATCGCTACAACGGCGGGCAACACGCGGTGATGTTGATCAATACCCACCAGAACACGGGCAGTAAGATTGACCTGGAATTCTACGACAATAACGTCCCCGTTACTCGGGGCAAGACGGCCCAATCCAAGCAGTGGTCGGCCGGCGAGATTGTTAGGATCGACCAGCTGAAAAAAACGGTCACTAAGACCTGGAGCTTTGGCCGGACACTGGGCAAACGGAACTTCACCAACATCGTCGGGAGTAGCTACGCCGTCGGCAAGGGGAACACGCTGATTGGCTTTGGCTACGCGGACAACGGCAAGCGAAGCGAATTTGTCGAGGTCAACCGCAAAACCAAGCAGATTGTCTTTGACGTTGACCGGACTGGCTTTGGTCACGGTGACTGGAGCTACCGGGCCCAACGGATGACCCTGTATCCGGGATCGGCGCAGTTGAGCCTGCAGGCAATTGCGACGAAATAATGCCAAAAATAAGAGTGGGCCACAAGGCGGTTAGTTTGCGAGCATTAACGTGATAACAGGGATTATGCCCGATCTTGGCATAATTTCTGTTATCGGGTTAAGCGCAACAAACTGCCTTGTGGCCCACGTTTCGGCACTATGATGGCAAAAATAAAACTAGCTCTTTCAGAAATTTTGACTTTATGATCCCTTTGCGATTGTCGGATGAAATAATATAATTCATCTGACAACCACAAAGGGATTTTTGTGTCACACTTAAAAAAGCCTCCTGACCAAATACGTAATCAAGAGACTTTCCCTAACCAACATTAACTTAGACAATGATAATTTAGACCTTCTGCGTAAAAAGCTATCTTTTCCTACGTTCGTTTTAGCGCTTTACCCATGATTTCCTTATTAAAAAGCAGGCAATTTTTCAACGTCTCACACATTAAACGAATTTTCTTTTCTATATGGACTAATAAACTGCTCAACACTTACACGCCTATCAACCAGGCTCAGGTACTGAATATGCCACATTAAATAAAACAATTCTAGTGACATGAAAAGCATAGACATAATAGCTTCCATCCCAACTTAAATATGTTTTACTAAAGGTTGAAAGTACGAAAATAGCCCTCAGCCCTTATCACGAAAGGCCTGAGG
>NZ_AZFS01000052.1 GCF_001434395.1 Levilactobacillus hammesii DSM 16381 | reverse complement strand
ATATCTGCTGCCAGTAATCAAATAGATTGATTACCAACAACAGATATTTTAGAACCAAATTTTTCGGATGAGTTAGGTGTACCCGCTGAAAAGGGACGGTAGTCGTTGTGCCAGGCCGAAGCAGGCGTTCAGATGGTCCCGCATTTTTCAAGGGATTTTCAAATAGGGCTTGACGTTTGTGAAAATTAAAAGTAGTATATTGTCAACGAAACGAAAAACGTTGAACAGAAGAGTAGGTCGACTAAGTGCCAACAGAAAGCCCGATTGATGGAAACGGGTGGTCTTATTTGTCCGAAACACATCTGTGAGTTGATTGTCTGAATCTAGTAGGATGATCCGGGATAGCCCGTTATAGCTGGAGTTGCTTGCAACTCACCGAGGTTAAGGCAGTGATGACTTAACAAACTAGAGGTGGAACCACGATGTGATCGTCCTCTTAGGCCCAGTTAGGGTCTAAGAGGACTTTTTTATTTTCATGGGTGTTGTGAGGAACTCCGTGAGTCGGTGTGGCGTGAGCGGCACCGAGTACATGAGGTGGCACCGCGTGATTAACGCCCTCTTGAGAGAAATCTTAAGAGGGCGTTTTTGTGTTGAAGAAGGAGGAGAATTGCTATGCACTATGTAAGTCAGATTTTACCATCACTGATTTCCGGAACCGGAATGACGTTATCCATATTCTTTTGGACGTTGATTATCTCCGTACCGTTGGGGATCTTAGTCGGGTTAGGAATGATTACCCGATTTAAGCCGTTGACGTGGTTAATTAACATCTACGTTTGGTTGATGCGAGGAACCCCACTGTTATTGCAATTAATTTTCGTCTTTTATGGGTTACCTATCATCGGCATCGTCTTCAATCGGTATGATGCCGCGCTCTTCGCCTTCATCTTGAACTACACGGCTTACTTCGCTGAAATCTTCCGTGGGGGCCTGCAAGCCATTCCAGTTGGTCAGTACGAAAGTGCCCGGGTGTTGCGGCTAACGAAGTGGCAAACGCTACGTAAGATTGTGATTCCCCAAGTGGTTAAGATCGTCTTACCGTCAATCGGTAACGAAGTCATTAATCTGGTCAAGGATTCCTCATTGGTTTACGTCATCGGGTTAGGTGACCTGTTACGGGCCGGAAATGTGGCCATGGCACGCGACGTGACGTTGGTTCCAATGCTGCTGGTCGGCGTGATTTACTTACTGTTGACGGCTGTCTGCACGTTGGTCTTAAAGCGATTAGAAAAACACTACAGTTACTGGCGTTAGAGAAAGGGTGGTTGACTCATGTTAGAACTTAAAGGGATTACCAAAAAATTTGATGGCAAAACCATCTTGGATCAAGTCGATTTAACGGTGAACGATGGTCAGATTTTGACGATCGTAGGGCCTTCCGGGGCCGGTAAAACCACGTTACTCCGGTGCATTAGCGGATTGGAAATGGTTGACGGTGGGCAATTCCTACTGGACGGCCAAGCCTTTGACCCCGCAACGAACCGGGATAACGATGCCGTGATTGGGGTCGTGTTCCAGGATTTCCAGCTTTTCCCCAATCTGACGGTTTTACAAAATGTCGTGTTGGCGCCCACGATGGTCTTGAAGAAGTCCGCCGCTGAGGCCAAAAAGGAAGCCCAGGCCTTACTCGAACGTTTGAACCTAGGTGGCAAGGCCGACCTGTTCCCGTATGAGCTTTCTGGGGGTCAGAAGCAGCGGGTAGCCATCGTCCGCGCCTTGGCCATGCACCCCAAGCTTCTGTGCTACGATGAACCCACATCGGCGTTGGATCCCGACCTTCGCCGCGAAGTGGAAGAGATCATCTTGAAGTTGAAGCGTGAAGGCATGACCCAGATCGTCGTCACCCACGATATCCCGTTTGCGGAATCTATTGCCGATCAGATGTTACGCGTTGAACCCAAAGAGTAAGGAGGAACCACGCAATGACCATTAAAAAGATTCGTTGGATCGCGTTGGTCGTCCTCTTGATGGGGCTAACGGTCACTTTGGCAAGCTGTGGCACGAATGTAACGAAGCGGGCAAATACGCAGGATACCTGGTCGACCATTCAAAAGAAAAAGAAGGTCGTCATTGGGTTGGATGATAGTTTTGTGCCTATGGGATTCCGCGAAAAGAGCGGTCAGCTGGTCGGGTACGATATCGACTTAGCTCGAGCCGTCTTTAAACAGTACGGGATCAAAGTGGATTTCCAATCCATCGACTGGAACATGAACGTGACGGAGCTTCACAACGGGACCATTGACCTCATTTGGAATGGTTTTTCAATCACGCCGCAGCGGTCCAAACAGGTGGCGTTCTCGGATACCTATCTGAACAACGATCAGGTGTTGGTGACGCTGAAGAAGAATAACATTACTTCTTATAAAGACATGACGGGCAAGGTGCTAGGGGCACAGACGGGTTCGTCTGGCGCTAATGATATTGACACCTATCCCAAGCTGTTGAAGAATCGTATCAAGAATCACGATGCCGTGACTTACGATTCCTTTACCAATGCCTTCATTGATTTGAATGTGGGGCGGATTAAGGGGTTATTGATTGATAGCACCTATGCCAATTACTACATCAAACACCAGGCTCACCCCGGTGACTACCGGGTTACGGTCGGCAGCTTCCCTAAGGAAAAGTTTGCCGTGGGGATGCGCAAGGGTGATGTGACCATGCGTCGAAAGATTAATGCCGGTTTGAAAAAATTGGCAGCGGACGGTCAGTTACAGAAGATTAATGAAAAATGGTTCGGTAGCCATGTGGATACGCCATTGCTGAAGACTAAATAGTTAAGAACTCGTTGCCCTGTCGGCGGCGAGTTTTTTAGTTAGGAGGTGCCGTAAAAAAGTTGATTGAGAATGTCCGGGTGAGATTGTTAACCACCACTGAGGCGTCATCGGGTTGTTTAATGGGTGTTATAACCCGTAATTCACCGCAGTCGTTGCTTGTATTTAACGCGCGGTTCCTTTAGAATTAAACACCGATTAGTATTTTGCTAGAGGAGGCAATTGCACGTGCACTTTCGCATAAAAGACGGGGTAACCTTGGACTTGTTGCCCACGAAACAATTTAAGACAATTGGAATCAAGGTGGACTTTGTGGCCCCATTGCAGGCCACAGCCATCACTGCTCGTGCACTATTGGCTCAGGTGTTAGAAACCAGCACGGCAGCTTATCCAACGCAGACGGCCTTGGCCCGCGAATTATCGCGGCTTTATGGGGCTAGCTTTGGCATTAGCGTCATTAAGCTGGGGACCAAGCACGTGATTCGTTTGACGTGCTCGCTAGTTGATGAGCAGTACCTCAACAATTTTTGGACACAACAGCCGCTGTTTGAACAGGGCATGGCGCTATTAAAGGAAGTCCTATTTGCGCCGTTACTGCCAAAGGGGAACTTTGATCCCACGACGTTTACGCAACAACGTCAAAACTTATTAACCGCAATTAAGTCATTAGATGATGACAAACAATATTTGGCTAACCGCCGATTGCAGGAACTTCTATTTACGGGACAGCCCACGCAGGCGATGAGTGCTTTGGGTGATATTCACGTGTTAAATGAGTTGTCGGCAACGGACGTCCTCAGCACGTATCATGACATGTTGGCCCACGATGCGGTCCACGTTGCCGTGGTCGGGGACGTGACTGAAGAACGGGCACAGGCCGCTATCGCGGACTGGCCATTAGCCGATCGCACGATTACCGACGACACGCCGTATTACCGGTGGTCGTTACGCGACCACGTGCAGGTTGGTGACGACGAAGCACCCGTGGTTCAGGCTAAACTGAACCTGGCTTATCAACTGCCAATCTATCGCGATGACGCTGACTTTATGGCGGCGGTGGTCTTTAATGCGGCCTTTGGGGGCACCCCGTTGTCCCTACTGTTTACCAATGTGCGTGAGAAGGCCAGCTTGGCCTACTACGCTAGCAGCGGGTACAATCCGTTTACGGGAACGCTGAGCGTCCAGACGGGGATTCAGGCGGAGAACCAGCAACGTGTGGAAGCCATTATCGCGGAGCAATTAACGGCGATGCAAAACGGCGAGCTGTCTGAGAAACTGCTGACCGAAGTGAAGGCGGGTCTCTTGAACGCGCGGTTAGCTGCGCTGGATAGTCCACAGCGGCGGTTAACAGGGTTACTCAACACCCAGTTGACCCATTTACATGAGCCACTGACATCCTGGCAGGAAAAGCTGGATGCGATTACCGTTGCTGATGTCACACGGGTCGCCCAACAGGTGACCCTGCAGGCGACGTATTGTTTACATGGAGGTGCGCAGGGTGCTAAGTAAGAAAAAGTATGACCGGTTAGGCGAAACGGTTTACCAAACGACCTTAACCAACGGTCTTAAAGTGTTAATGGTACCCAAGGCCGGTTTCCACAAGACCTTTGCCATCATGACGACGGATTACGGGGCCATGGACAATGAATTCGTACCGCGTGGTCAGCAAAAAGCGGTGCGGTTCCCCGATGGAATTGCCCACTTCTTGGAACACAAATTATTTGAAAAGAAGGATCACGACGCCTTCGATTTATTTGGGAAGTATGGGGCGAGTGCGAATGCCTTCACTGGCTTTACGCAGACCAGCTACTTATTTGCGACTACCAGCCATCTGAAAGAGAATTTAGAAATTTTACTCGACTTTGTGCAGGACCCGTACTTTACGCCGGCGACGGTGAACAAGGAAAAGGGAATCATTGGCCAGGAAATTCAGATGTACGATGATGATCCGGGTTGGCAGAGCTACTTTGGGATGATTGGGCACTTGTATCCCAAGGAACCCCTACACATTGATATTGCGGGGACGGTCGACTCAATTGATCAAATCACGACCGATGACCTGTATGCGGCTTACAACACCTTCTATCATCCTAGTAATATGAGTTTGATTGTAGTGGGGCAGTTGGATCCAGAAGAGACGTTGGCCTGGATTACGGCTAATCAGGCGGGCAAGACGTTTGCGCCCAATGAGCCAATTACGCGGATACCATCGCCTCAGGCTGAACCCAGTGATATTGTCGCCACAACCACACGGCAGCTCACGGTTTCACGGCCTAAGGTCAGCATCGGCCTACGCGGGTTTGATACTATTCCCGCCGGTCGGGCAGGGCTGCGGTATAGCGTGGCGGTATCGCTCATGTTTGACCTGCTCTTTAACGATACCAGCGATAATTATCTTCGTCTCTACGATGCCAATGTGATTGACGATAGCTTTGGCTACGACTTCCAAGTCCAGCGGGGCGCGCACTTTGCCCAATTGGCCGGGGATACCGACCAGCCGGAGCAGTTTGCCAGCGAGTTGACGGCGATCTTAACGGACGCCCCGGCTCAATTGGCAGCGGCTAAACCACAGTTTGACCTGGTTAAGCGGGAAGCGGTGGGCCGGATCGTGGGTGCCATTAATTCAGTTGAGGGGATCGCGAACCAGTACGATGGCCCACTATTTGATGAGGCCACGATTTTCGATGAGTTAGCGGTCTTGGAACAGCTGAGTTTTGACGAACTGTTGGCGGCTGCCCATGATTTCTTGGCGCAGAGTAAGCAGACAGTTTATACGATTCTGCCCTAACCGGAGGAGGCCTGGAATGGCCCCAGCCGAGCGAGAAGACTGGCGACCTTCCAGGCGGAAGCGTCCCCACAGCAGGTGGAATCCCTGACGGCCGGAGTGCGGCCAACTTAGGCGAATTTAATGGCGCAAATGCTGACCAATACTGGGACATGGTGGATGCTTCATCTTTAAACCTTTAGTTAAGAAACAGTTAAATCATGAATTCTGGGGCCTGTCGCTGAAAATGACGGGATGCCTATGCTATACTGCTAGTAGAGAAATTTTGAACAGGTGGAGAATTAAAAATGAGTGAAAATAAAATAACATTGGGGAAAACACTGCGTGATGCCCGGATCGCTAAGGGCTTTACGTTAGACGACTTGCAACAGACGACTAAGATTCAGAAGCGTTACCTCATTGCGATTGAGGATCAAAACTTTGATGAACTTCCCGGCGATTTCTACGTGCGGGCCTTTATTAAGCAGTACGCTGACATGGTCGATTTGGATGGGGCTGAACTGTTAAAGCAATTTGATAGTGCGTTACCTAGTACCCAGACACAAGAATATGTGGATAAGGTTAATGAAAACAATCCGGAGACACGTTCGCAACAACGTAAGGTCGATGACCGCTACGTCAAGCTACGGCGGACGATTCCCGTGGTTGGGATTGTCATCGTGGTGCTGGTCGTATTGGTCGGAATCTGGGTGGCGGCTTCTCATAATGGGAGCAGTACCAAGAAAGATAACGTTGACAGTAGTTCGGTCAGTGTTTCTGGCAGCTCCAACAAGACTTCAAGCAGCAGTTCATCGAAGTCGAGCAGCACGTCATCGAAGTCCTCTTCCAAGAAGAAGACGGCTAGCTTCAAGCAATTAAGCACGACGACTTCGGGCTCAACTTGGGAAATGAAGAACGCGGCTTCCAAGCCAAAGGTTGCCTTATCTGCTAGTGGCAGTGCTTGGGCTTCAGTGACGGTTAATGGTGCCACGAGTTGGCAGGGGATGCTGTCTTCGTCAACGTCACACACGATGACCATTCCAAGCTCCGCAACCAGTGTGACCTTTAAGTTCGGGAATGCCCCAGAAACCAAGGTTAAGGTTGACGGCAAGACGTTTGACTTCACGTCGGCAACCGCTACGAGTGCGGCTTCAAGCAGTTCAACCTCTGATACCACGACTACGACGAGCTCCAGCACGAGCACGACTAGCCAAGTTCAGACGGTTACTCTAGAATTTAAATAATGTAGAAGCGGGTCGGTCCGTTGCGACTGGCGCGCTTTTTTCGTGAGATATGTTTAAGGAGGAAAACGTTGTGAATGTTCCAAATCGCTTAACCATTATGCGTATCATCTTGATTCCTATTTTTCTGTTGTTACTGGTCCTGCCTTTGCAGTGGGGAAGTGTTGTGTGGCTAGGAACCACCATTCCCGTGACGCAGGTTCTCGGGGCGATCGTCTTTGCCGTGGCCTCAATTACGGACTTCTTGGATGGTCAGATTGCGCGGCGCCAACATTTGGTCACGAACTTTGGTAAGTTCGCTGATCCGCTGGCGGACAAAATGATCGTGATGACGGCCTTTATCTTGTTGGTGAACATGGGTGCCGTTCCCGCCTGGGGCGTGGCCATCATTGTTTGCCGGGAACTGGCGGTTACTGGTTTACGTCTGATTGTGGTTGAGACGGGTGGCCGTGTCCTGGCTGCGGCTTGGCCGGGTAAGATTAAGACGACGACGCAGATGGTTGGGATCATTCTGCTACTGCTGAATAATATTGGATTTGGTGCGATTAACGTGCCAATGGCCCTGATCTTCTTCTACATTTGCTTGTTCTTCACGATTTACTCGGGAATCGACTATTTCGTGCAAAACCGGCAAGTCTTCGCGGACTCATCAGCTGAATAAAGTTTTGACAACCCCCGTTGCTTGAGCGACGGGGGTTGTCTTGGCTTAAGGACCGAAATGACCGGTCTTTGCTCGGCAATTTTCAAAGGTAATTGGCGGCCAATTTGGCCATCCGGTGGTATGCTGGGAACTGTAGTCAAAAAATAGGACACGAGTCAGGGGTTGTTGAATGCGTCACTGAAAGCGTGCAATCCTTGGCGGCAATCGTTGAGGTTGGCTCGTGTCACAGCAAATGAGAAATAAACTTTTAAAAAATATTGAGGTTTTGACAAATATTTCCGACTTTTTTACGGAGTTAAGTTAAGGAACCTCCAGGAGGGGTAACATGCAAGCAGAAATTATTGCGGTGGGAACGGAAATCCTGCTGGGCCAGGTCGTTGATACGAATTCAGCTTATATTGCACAGGGATTGGCAGATGCGGGGATCGAAGTCTATTACCATTCTTTGGTCGGTGATAACGCCGACCGACTGACGGACGTGGTGAATCAGGCGCGGTCGCGGAGTGATCTAGTGGTGATCAGCGGTGGTTTGGGACCAACTAAAGATGATCTGACTAAGCAGACGGTGGCCCAATTGTTGGGGGTCAAACTCGTTGAGGATCAGCCAGCGATGGCAAAGATTCAACAACATTTTGCAACAACGGGGCAGAAATTAACGCCTAACAACCGGTTACAGGCGCTTTATCTAGCTGGGAGTGAACGACTCCAGAATACGACTGGAATGGCTGTGGGGTCATTTTATCGGGATCCTCATGGGGCTGACCTCATGTTACTGCCCGGACCACCCAGTGAACTGGAACCCATGTTTGAAAACGAGGCGTTGCCACGACTTAAGGCGGCTTACCACCGGCAAGAGTTTCTGGTCTCACGCGTACTGCGGTTCTTCGGCATTGGGGAAGCAGAGCTGGTCACGCAACTTGCCGATCTGATTGATCAGCAGACGAACCCGACGATTGCACCGTACGCAAAGGTCAATGAGGTCACGCTTCGTTTGACGGCGGCTGCCTCTTCTGAGACGGCTGGTCAACACTTGCTGGATCAGATGACGGCCACGATTCAAGACCGCGTTGGGGATTATCTCTACGGGTATGGTGACGACAATAGTTTGGCTCAGGTTGTGGTTAACACACTGATTGACCGTGGCTTGACGATTACGGCCGCTGAAAGCTTGACCGCGGGGAAGTTTCAAAGTACGCTCGGGGATGTCCCCGGGGTCTCTGCAATCTTCCCGGGGGGATTTGTGACCTATGCGAACGCCGCCAAACATGACCTACTGGGGGTTCCACAAGCGGTGATCGCGACGGACGGCGTGGTTAGTGAGGCGACCGCCAAGGAGATGGCCGAACGCTCTCGCCAGAAATTAGACACGGATTTTGCGGTTAGCTTTACGGGCGTGGCCGGTCCGGATGCGTTGGAAGGGCAACCGGCCGGCACGGTGTGGCTCGGATTGGCACAACGTGATCGGGCGCCCCAGGCGAAGCAACTGCACTTGACGGGAAACAGAGCAAAGATCCGGGAACGGTCCGTGATGCAGGCGTTAGACTGGTTGCGGCGGATTCTGCGTGATCAAAAATAAAGGGGAACTTTTGTTCTCTTTTTGCTTGCTTTTTTCCCAACAAATCGGTATAGTGTTACTTGAAATGTAACGCACCTAAGGAGGATTTTGATGGCTGACGAACGACAAGCGGCGCTAGATAAAGCGCTGAAGAAAATTGAAAAAGACTTTGGTAAGGGCTCCATTATGCGGTTAGGTGACAATACTAATATGCAGGTGGAGACCGTGCCTTCTGGCTCGTTAGCCCTTGATGTGGCTTTAGGGGTCGGTGGTTATCCACGTGGACGAATCGTAGAAATCTACGGTCCTGAATCTTCAGGGAAGACCACGGTTGCTCTACACGCGGTTGCCGAAGTGCAAAAGCGCGGTGGTACAGCAGCCTATATTGATGCTGAAAACGCCTTAGATCCTGCCTATGCCACAGCATTAGGGGTCGACATCGACAGCTTGCTCTTGTCCCAACCAGATACTGGGGAACAAGGTCTAGAAATTGCCGATGCACTGATCTCTAGTGGTGCCGTTGACATTGTCGTCGTGGATTCCGTTGCAGCATTGGTTCCTCGAGCTGAAATCGAAGGTGAAATGGGTGACGCTCACGTGGGGTTACAGGCACGGATGATGTCACAAGCCTTGCGGAAGCTTTCAGGTTCCATTAATAAAACCAAGACCATTGCCCTGTTTATTAACCAAATTCGGGAAAAAGTTGGGGTTATGTTTGGTAACCCCGAAACCACGCCTGGTGGTCGGGCTTTGAAGTTCTACGCCACGGTTCGGTTGGAAGTTCGCCGGGCTGAACAGATTAAGGACGGGACCGATGTCATCGGGAACCGTACGCGGATCAAAGTGGTCAAGAACAAGGTGGCCTCACCATTCAAGCGGGCCGAAGTCGATATCATGTATGGTCAAGGGATTTCTCAGACCGGTGAACTCTTAGACATGGCGGTTGAAAAAGATATCGTTGATAAGAGTGGGTCTTGGTATTCTTACGGTGAAGACCGAATCGGTCAAGGTCGTGAAAATGCTAAGCAGTACCTGGCTGATCATCCGGACATGATGGCTGAGGTAAACACTCGGGTTCGGACGGCCTATGGTGTTAATGTTGACGGTGATGAAGCACCAGCACCGAAGAAAGATGACGCCACTAAGGACGACGCGAAGTCCAAGAAGGACAACAAGAAAACAACCAACCAACAAAGTGAATTAATTCCGAACAAGCCGCAAGGCAAGTAAGGACGAGGCTTGAAGTGCTGACTTCAAGCCTTTTTCATTGGACCAATTGGGGACTTAAATGGCTAATTTGAATGCGCTATCGGGCAATTTACAGGTCGGGTAATCGGTGGGGCTGAAATTGACGCCAGTTTCCGAGGAGTTTAGTTGACAGCGTTGATGGCAACCATTAAAATTGAAGTTGCGTCAGTTATCATATCAACATCTTGAAAAGTCTGATTTTAAATTAGTCATTTTTGATGATGCGGAGGTGGAATCATGGTTGTTCCAATTATAATCCTCGCAATCATCGCTATCGTTGTTGGTGTCGTGGGCGGTTATTATTATCGTAAATCGGTCCACGAACGGAAGCTAGATGCTGCAAAGTACACTGCTGAAGGTGTGCTTGCCGAAGCCAAAAAACAAGCTGAGACTGCTACTAAAGAAGCGCTTTTAGAGGCGAAAGAGGACAGTCATAAGTACCGTGCGGAAGTTGAACAGGAGCTGAAAGAACGACGTGCCGAAGTTCAGAAGCAAGAAGATCGCTTGATTCAACGGGAAGAAACGTTAGACCGGAAAGACAACTCTCTGGAAAAACGGGAAAATTCGTTGAACCGCCGGGACAAGAAGCTTAGTGGTGAAGAACAGAATCTAGCCAAGAAGCAGCAACAAGCAGACTCACTGATTGAAAAACGGCAGGATGCAGTGGAAGCTGTAGCCGCCTTATCCCAGGACGATGCACGGGACCTGATTATTTCAGAGGCCAAGACGGCTCTGGCAGGCGAACGGGCAAAGATGATCAAGGAAAGCGAAGAGTCAGCACGCAAGACGGCCGAGGCTAATGCCAAAGACCTGATTGTGTCAGCGATTCAGCGCAGTGCCGCCGACATGGTGACGGAAACCACAATCTCTGTGGTGACGTTACCAAATGACGACATGAAGGGTCGAATTATTGGTCGTGAAGGCCGGAATATTCGGACGCTGGAAACGTTGACCGGTATTGATTTAATTATCGATGATACACCGGAAGCTGTCGTCTTAAGCGGCTTCGACCCCTTACGGCGAGAAGTTGCGAAGATTGCCTTAGAGAAGTTGATTCAAGACGGTCGGATTCATCCGGCACGGATTGAGGAAATGGTGGCTAAAGCCAAGAAAGAACTGGACGAGCATGTCCGGGAGCTTGGCGAGCAAACGACCTTCGACCTCGGGATTCATTCCATGCATCCCGAATTAGTTAAGTTGGTCGGCCGCTTGAATTTCCGAATTTCTCATGGGCAAAACGCGTTAGCCCATTCAATTGAGGTTGCCAAGATCACTGGGGTCTTAGCCGCTGAACTCGGTGAGGATGTTACGTTAGCAAAACGTGCAGGATTATTACATGATATTGGCCGTGCCGCTGAACATGAGGACGATAGCTCCTATATTGCAACAGGAACGGAACTCGCGAAGAAATATCGTGAGAGTGCCGTGGTTGCCAATGCTATTGCCGCTCAAGCGGATGAAACGGCTCCGCAGTCTGTGATTGCGGAACTGGTAGGGACTGCTGATCTGATTTCAGCAACCCGTCCAGGCGCACGCTCTGATTCTCTTGAAAGTTACATCCACCGCTTAGACAAGTTAGAAACGATTGCCAACGCCTTTGATGGGGTTGACCACAGTTTCGCTATCCAAGCAGGACGTGAAGTGAGAGTCATCGTGCGGCCAGAGAAGATTTCCGATACAGATGCCGTTGTCTTGGCACGAGACATTAAGAAGCAGATTGAGGGCGACTTGGATTATCCAGGTCACGTCAAAGTTTCCGTCATCCGGGAAGTCCGGTCAGTTGAATATGCGAAATAAGTCAGAGAAGCTAGGCCAATTTGGTCCTAGCTTTTTTACGTCATTCGGGTTGAATCCATGGTAAAATAGACCGTATGTAATTGACAGAATTAGTGAGATTGCGGTCATCCGGCGACGATAGCCGAATGACGGTGTGCAATCATTAAAATAATCGGCAATGCCGGTCAATGAGGACCCACGTGGGGTCACAGATAGGGGAACGAAGATGCGTATTCTTTTTGTTGGTGATGTTGTTGGAAATATTGGTGTGGACATGATTCACGAGTACCTGCCACAGCTTAAGCGAGATCTGAAGCCACAAGTCACCATCGTCAACGGGGAAAATTCAACCCCCGTTGGTCGGGGCATTAGCCAAAATATCTATAAGCAATTGTTAAAAGACGGTGCGGACGTGGTAACCATGGGGAACCATACCTGGGACAACGCCGAACTGTATGATTTTATTGGTGGTGCCAACCGCTTGGTCCGGCCGGCTAACTTCCCCGGCGATACACCGGGACAGGGCTGGACGAAAGTCAAAGTGAACCAACAGGTCTTGGCCGTCGTTAACATGCAGGGCCGGGTCTTCATGAACCCCATGGATGATCCCTTTGCGATGATGAAGGATCTGCTGCCAGAATTGGATACCGACTTTGTTTTCGTTGACTTCCATGCCGAAACGACCAGTGAGAAACGGGCCTTTGCCATGCGTTACGACGGACAGTTGTCCGCAGTGGTGGGGACGCACACGCACGTTCAGACTAGTGATGCGCAGGTCCTCAAGCACGGGACGGCTTTCATGACGGAAGCCGGGATGACCGGTCCAGCCGACAGTGTCCTGGGGATGCAGGCCGACAGCGTGATTGAACGCTTTGAAAATCAACGACCGACCCGTTACACTGTGCAAGAAAAGGGCGCGGGATTACTATCCGGTTGTGTGATCGACTTGAATGATAAGAACGGTCATGCCACGCGGATTCATCCGATCCTGATCAGCCCGCAACACCCTTATCAAAGTTAATTTTTTAGTGAAGTGAAAGGATGAACCAATTTCCATGACGAAAACGACGCCCATGATGGCCCAATACCAAAAGATTAAAGATCAGTATCCCGATGCCTTTCTGTTCTACAGACTGGGCGATTTTTATGAAATGTTCAATGAGGACGCTGTGAAGGGGTCCCAATTGTTGGAACTCACGTTAACCACGCGGAGTCACAGTGCCAAGAATCCCATCCCAATGTGTGGGGTGCCTCATAAGGCCGTTCAGAATTATATTGATATTCTGGTCGATCAGGGCTATAAGGTCGCCATTTGTGAACAGATGGAAGATCCTAAGCTGGCCAAAGGGATGGTTAAGCGAGAAGTGATTCAGCTCGTGACGCCTGGGACGCAAACGGATACCGGGGCCGCTGGGGCCAAGCGCAACAACTACCTAACGGCGCTGACTCAGACCGATGATGCGCACTACGGCTTGGCCTATACCGACCTGTCGACGGGGGAACTTAAGGCCGCCGAACTGAGTACGACCGATACGGTGATTAACGAACTCATGAGCTTGCAAACCAAAGAGGTCGTGGTGGACACCACGGTGGCCCAAGACTTGCAGGACCGGATCAAACAACTGGGCATGATGATCTCAACGCAGGCCGATATTCAGGCCAGTTCAGAGTTGAGTTACGTGGAACAAGACCTGACCAGCGACCGGTTAACGCAGGTGGTTGGGGTGTTGGTGACCTACGTGACGGTGACACAGAAGCGTAGCCTAGCGCATTTGCAACGAGCCGTGGCTTACCAACCCACCGCATTTTTGAAGATGGACCATTCGTCACAATCCAATCTTGAAATCACACAAAATTTACGAACTAAAAAGAAATCGGGCACGCTGCTATGGCTATTGGATGAGACCAAGACGGCCATGGGTGGGCGTTTACTCAAACAATGGTTGGACCGGCCACTGATTGATCGTGCACAAATCGAGGCCCGGCAGGCAAAGGTGGGGGTGTTACTCGACCACTACTTTGAACGCAGTAACCTGCAAGCCGAATTGGTTAAAGTCTATGACCTGGAACGCCTAGCCGGTCGGGTCGCCTTTGGCAGTGTTAACGGGCGCGACCTGATCCAACTGCAAACCTCACTGGAGCAGGTGCCCCAGATTGCGCATACGCTTGGCGATCTCGGTGAACCGGTTTTCGATGAGACCTTAAAGCATCTTGATCCCGTGGAAGACGTTGCGGAGGCCATTGCCGATGCCATCGTTCCTGAACCCCCACTGTCCGTCACGGATGGCGGCGTGATTCGTGATGGCTACAGCGATCAACTCGATGAATACCGCGACGCGATGCGCAACGGGAAACAATGGCTCGCCGAGATGGAAGCACACGAGCGTGAAGTGACGGGAATTAATAACCTGAAGATTGGGTATAATCACGTTTTTGGCTACTACATCGAGGTTACCAAGGTTAACTTGAACAAATTACCAGCCGATCGCTATGAACGCAAGCAAACGTTGGCCAATGCCGAACGGTTCTCAACGCCCGAGCTCAAGGAAAAGGAACGGTTAATTCTTGAAGCCGAGGAGAAGTCGACCGCACTCGAATACAAGCTATTCGTTGATCTGCGAGAACAGGTCAAGAAGGCCATTACACGGTTACAAAAGCTAGCGGCGATTATTGCCAGTCTGGATGTTTTGCAAAGTTTTGCCGTTGTCAGTGAGGACTATCACTTCGTCAAGCCAACCTTGATTGCCGGTCATGATTTGGAAATCAAGCAAGGGCGGCATCCGGTTGTGGAAAAGGTGTTGGGTCGGCAAACCTACGTGCCCAACGACGTTTCCATGGATGAGCAGACGAATATTCTTCTGATTACGGGACCCAACATGTCCGGGAAGAGTACTTACATGCGGCAACTGGCACTGACCGTGATCATGGCGCAGATGGGTTGTTTTGTGCCAGCAGAGTCTGCACAGATGCCCGTCTTTGACCAGATTTTCACCCGGATTGGGGCGGCCGATGACCTGATTTCCGGTCAGAGTACCTTCATGGTTGAAATGCAGGAGGCCAATCGGGCGCTAAGTCACGCGACCGCGAACAGTCTGATTTTATTTGATGAAATTGGCCGGGGAACGGCGACGTACGATGGGATGGCGCTGGCCCAGGCAATCATTGAGTTCGTTCACGATCAGGTGCACGCAAAGACGCTGTTCTCGACTCACTATCATGAGTTGACGGCGCTTGAGGATTCCTTAAAGGAATTGCGAAACGTGCACGTTGGCGCGGTGGAGCAGGACGGCGATCTGGTCTTCTTGCATCAGATGCAACCGGGACCGGCCGACAAGTCCTACGGGATTCACGTGGCCAAGTTGGCGGGAATGCCGACACCGCTGTTGAAGCGCGCAGAAGTCATTTTAACCGATCTGGAAGATGAGGCTGCAGCCAAACCCGTTGTGGCGGTACCGAGTCAGACGGCATCAACACAGCCGACCGAACAACCGGCCGCTGATTCACAGGAGACGACACCAGAGCCAGCAGCCTTACCGGATACGTCGACTAAGGCCGCAGTTACACCGACGGATACGGATCAACAGTTGTCCCTGTTTAGCGAGGAGCCGGAGATGAATCCCGCCCAGGCGAAGGTGATCGAACAGTTAAGCCAGTTGAACCTGATGGGGATGACCCCAATGGATGTGATGAGTCAGGTCTACAAGTGGCAGCAAAAGTTGTCTAAGTAATCGCGTCATACAGCAGAGAGGAAGGGTCGTACATGCCAAAAATTCATGAACTAGCGTCGGTATTGGCCGACCAAATTGCTGCGGGTGAAGTGGTCGAACGGCCCGCATCCGTGGTCAAGGAATTGGTCGAAAATGCCGTTGATGCGAATAGTAAGCAGATCGACATTACCGTGGAGGAGGCCGGTCTGCAACGCATCTCCGTCGTTGACGATGGGGATGGGATTGCCGATGAGGATACCGAAATGGCCTTTAAACGCCATGCGACCAGCAAAATTACGGATCGCAAGGACCTCTTTCGGATCAAGTCTTTGGGGTTCCGGGGTGAGGCGCTGCCTAGTATTGCCTCCGTGGCTGATGTGACCCTGACCACCTCGACCGGGGGTGTCGGCACGTTGATTCATAACGTGGGTGGCATCATTAAGGAACATACCGCCGCGGCCGCTCGAAAGGGCACCACGGTGACGGTTAAGGATCTCTTTGGCAACGTGCCGGCACGGTTGAAATACCTGAAGTCACCCGCTACCGAGCTGGCACGGATTACGGATATCGTGAACCGATTAGCGCTGAGTTATCCGGACGTCGCCTTCTCGCTGGTGCACAACGGCCGTGAGCTGACTCGAACGGCGGGACGTGGCGATCTCCAACAGGTGATTGCCGGAATCTACGGTGTTCAGAGTGCCCGGAAGATGGTTGCCATCAACGGATCGAATCCGGACTTTAAGGTGACCGGATTCGTGAGCCTACCAGAGCTGACGCGGGCCAGTCGACAGTATATTTCACTGTTACTGAACGGCCGTTATATCCACAACTTTCAGCTGAGCAAGGCGTTGATCGCCGGTTATGGCTCGAAGCTGATGGTTGGTCGCTATCCGCTGGCCGTATTGGACATTAAGATGGACCCACTGCTGGTCGATGTGAACGTGCATCCGACCAAGCAGGAAGTTCGGATCAGTCAGGAACCGGAGCTGACGCAGCTGATTCAAGAGACCGTGTTCAAACGCCTCTCGACGGAGAATCTGATTCCGGATGTCTACAACGAGTTACCGAAGCAAAAGACATCGGAACCAGCGACCGATCAGCTGACCATGGCCTTAAATGACGTTTCCGCCAAGTATGACCGGTCCAATACGTTGGGCACAACGATGGCCAGTCAGCCCAGTGCCACGCGGTCCGCACCGGCAGCGTCTAAGCCGGCAACGACACCAGCGCCAGCAGCGGGGCCACAACCGCTGGAAACGCCCGAAGAGGTGCCCGTCGAACCAGTCGTCGTGCACCAACGGACGGACTTCAAGCTCCCCGCCATGCAGGCGTTTGATGAAAAATACCGGACGGAACAACCGGCGGCACCCCTGGGCGGGGCCGCCGAGTCGGCCGCCACGCAACCTGAGATGGCCACACAATCGGTAGAGACAGTGCCGCAAGCGACGCAGTTGTCTCAGGCGCAGCCACAGCAGCGATTCCCCGAACTGCGTTATTTGGGTCAGGTTCACGGTACCTATCTGCTGGCGGAAGCCGACGATGGGCTGTATCTGATCGATCAACACGCGGCGCAGGAACGGGTGAACTATGAATTTTATCGTCAGGCCATTGGTGAGGTCAGCGATGACGAGCAAAAGTTGCTAGTGCCCATTGTTTTGGACTACCCTACGACCGACGTCTTGGAGTTGAGCAATCATATTGAGACGCTGGGAAGTGTCGGCATTCATTTGGAATCATTTGGGCCCAACAGCTTCATCGTGCACGAACATCCGACTTGGTTCAAGGCAGGTCAGGAGACCGATACGATTAAGGAAATGGTCGATTGGGTGCTCAAGGATGGCAAGATTTCCGTGGCGGCTTTCCGGGAAAAGACAGCCATCATGATGAGCTGTAAACGCGCCATCAAGGCCAACCATCACCTGGACGATCAGCAGGCTAGAGCCCTGTTGAAGAAGCTGGCAACGGCGGAGAATCCATTCAATTGCCCCCACGGTCGGCCCGTCTTGGTTCATTTGACGGATCAAGACTTGGAAAAGCTGTTCAAGCGGATTCAGGATCCGCATCACAGTGGCGATGACTGGGGCGAATAGGATCTTTTCAAGTTTTCACTGATTTCGCTGCAGGCGTGTAGGGAATATGGTACAATTTAACAGGCAAACATATGTTTTCTTAAAGGAGAGACTGGTCATGTACGAATACCTTCATGGGGTCATTGCTGCGGTGTATCCTGACCATGTGGTGATTGACGTCAACGGTGTGGGTTATCTGGTCAACACGGCCAATCCGTATCGTTATCAAGTGACCACCGATGGGCAGGCTGTGACGATTTACGTCTACCAAGCCGTCAGTGACAGCGCGCAGACCCTCTATGGGTTTTTAGATTTTGCGGAGAAACAATTATTTTTGAAATTAATTAATGTGAACGGAATTGGTCCCAAGAGTGCCTTAGCGATTCTAGCCAATCCCGACCACCAGGGGCTGATGCAGGCGATTCGCACGAACGATGTGAGCTTCCTGACCAAGTTTCCCGGAGTGGGTAAGAAGACGGCGGGGCAGATTGTCTTGGATCTACAAGGCAAGTTGGATGACCTGGCGCCCGCTGATGATGGTGCGCTCTTTACACCGGAAGTGGCCACAACCGATGGTACCAACCCAGAGCTAGACGATGCATTGGCTGCGTTGACTGCCCTGGGTTATCGTGAAGCCGCCGTGAAGAAGGTCACACCGAAACTCAAACAATTTGCTGGAAAATCGACGAATGATTACCTGAGTGAAGGCTTGCGATTATTAACCAAGTAAAAAGAAGCGTCTAGCGAAGAAGCTGGAATGATCTGAAAGGAGGCTGAACGATGGCTGATGACGACCGTCTCGTATCGCCCGAACCCGAGGACGATAACGAAGACTCGATTGAAAAATCACTGCGTCCCCAGACGTTAGCGCAATACATTGGGCAAGATCCCATCAAGCATGAATTGCACGTGTACATTCAGGCAGCCAAACAGCGTGAGGAGTCACTGGACCACGTCCTCTTGTACGGGCCACCGGGCCTGGGTAAGACGACGTTAGCGATGGTGATTGCTAACGAGATGGCGGTGCACATTCGGACCACGAGTGGGCCGGCCATCGAGAAGCCCGGTGATTTGGTGGCTCTCCTAAACGAGTTACAACCGGGGGACATCCTGTTCATTGACGAAATTCACCGTCTGCCGAAGATTGTTGAGGAAATGCTCTATTCCGCAATGGAAGACTTTTACATTGATATTGTGGTCGGACAGGGTCCCACGGCACATCCCGTTCACTTTCCACTACCACCGTTTACCTTGATTGGGGCCACGACACGTGCCGGCCTCTTGTCGGCACCGCTGCGTGATCGGTTCGGCATCGTGGAACACATGGCGTATTACCAGACACAGGATCTTCAGGAGATTGTGGAACGGTCGGCCGACATTTTCAACACGACGATTGCCACCGAGGGCGCCCATGAGGTGGCGTTGCGGTCGCGGGGGACCCCACGAATTGCCAACCGGTTGTTGAAACGGATTCGGGATTTTGCCGAGGTTTCACCGGATCACTCGACCATTGACCGAGCGATCGTGGATCACGCATTGACGCTGTTACGCGTGGACTCAGCGGGCCTCGATCCGACCGATATCAAGCTGTTACGCACGATGATCGATTATTACGATGGCGGTCCCGTGGGCTTGAACACGTTGGCGGCCAACATCGGTGAGGAGACCGAAACGGTTGCGGCGATGTATGAGCCCTATCTATTGCAACGGGGGTATTTGAAACGAACGGCGCGCGGGCGCGTGGTTACGGCTGCGGGTTACGAACATTTGGGCTTGGCGATGCCACCCCAGAATAATGCGTAGGGACACCGAATCTGATTTGAAGTGCGAGCCTTCTACGATGGTGGCTTGCGTGAATGATCATCCGTTGGAACGGTAACCAGTTATTTTGAAAAAATATAATTATAATGCCGAACATCCGGAGAAGTTCTAGAAATAATTGGACGGAATCCCTTGGTTCTGGTAAAGTGGTTCAGTAGAGAATACGAAGGAGTGAAGGAAAGTGTTTGAGAATTTTGTAATTGCCGCTGCCGGGGGTAGCCAAGTCTACACAATCGGTATCTTAGTTATCTTCTTGGGCCTCATGTACTTCTTAATGTTGCGGCCACAACAAAAGCAACAAAAGAAGCACCGTGATATGATGAGTGAATTAAAGAAGGGTGACCATGTTGTAACGATTGGTCGCTTACATGGTGTGATTGATGAAATCAACGATACTGATAAGACCGTTACCTTAGACTGTGACGGGATCTATCTGGTCTTCGACTTGCGGGCAATCTCTTCAGTAACTGCCCAAGCACCCGCTGCTGTAACGGCACCCGCTGCCGCTGCAACGAGCGAAGCTACCAGTGAAGCCCAACCTGCTGAAAGTGCTGCTGATGATTCAGCAGACACGGCCGACAGTGCAGCCGCTGATGACAGTGCTGACAAGGACGACGCAGCTAAATAAGGTTTAGAGTGACTCACTGGCAACGGGGTTGTCGGCGGAGTTGAAGGACTGACTCATGACGAGTTGGTCTTTTTTTGTCGCTCGGAATGGGTCCCCCCACTAGTACTAACGAAAATTCGGCCGATTCAGTCTCACTTTTTTGGTCAGATTTGTGCTGCCATATTGTGGAAAAAATGCCGCCTTACCGTTCACCAAATTTGGGCTGGAACGGAAAAGAGTGTGGAAGAAGGCGATTAGCTGGCGAGCATTAACGTCGCTAGATTGAAAATCCCGGGCCTGGATTTTTAGTCTAGTGGGGTTAAGCGCAACCAGCTGCCTGCTGGAACACGTTTCGACTGTGTTGCCTGAAGTCGCAAAAATCCCACGGCTGAGCCCCAATTTAGTTCACTCACGGCTCCACGGTATGTTGTCCATAACCTGGGATGAACGTTGCCAGCTCAACGATGTTTACACCAATGTTAGGGGGAAGAACTTTCTTAACCGGAGGAGGCCAGAGATGGAGGCAGCCGTGACAACGGTGTTAGCCGATTCTTCGGCTTACAGCGTGGGACGTGTTTGGAGACCGGCGAATTTTGCCAGGCTTCAAACCGAGCCGGAGGACCGCTTCTCAGGCCGCAGGCGGTCCCCACAGCAGCTGGAATCTCTGGCAGCCGCAGGTGAGAATCCATATCTCACTTAGTTCTCCCAGTTTAGTTTAGTTGAACTTGGCGTTTGGCGAACGGTAAGGCGGAAGGTACGCGTTGCCGATCACTTTTGGTTGAGAACAAACGTCTGTTCGATTATAATTTAGAAGAGATTGGTTTACTCGAGGAGGTGGCCTGATGCAGCCGGCAGCTAAATTTACACAACGTAAGATTATTCACGTCGACATGGATGCTTTTTATGCATCCATTGAGGAACGCGATCATCCGGAATTCAAGGGCCACCCCCTGATTGTGGCGCAGGATCCGCGGAAGACCGGGGGACGGGGTGTCGTGACGACCGCCAATTACATTGCCCGCCAGACCGGCGTCCATTCCGCGATGAACGCCAATGAAGCCTTGAAGCTTTGTCCCAACGCGATCTTTAAGACGCCGGACTTTCCGCGTTATCGACAGGTGTCCGATCAGATCCATGCGATTTTCCATGAATATACCGATAAGATCGAAACGGTGGCTTTTGATGAAGCCTACTTGGATATTACGGAGAATAAGCATCACATTCACTCGGCCGTGCAGGTGGCCCATGCCATTCAGGCGGAGATCTTTGATCAGACCCATCTGACCTGTTCGACGGGAATTTCCTATAGCAAGTTCTTGGCTAAGGAGGCCTCTGATTTTCGTAAACCGGTCGGCGTCTGTGTGATCCTACCCGAGGACGCCCATGACTTCCTAATGGCTCTCCCCATCGCGCGTTTCCGGGGAGTGGGTAAGAAGACCGTGCCCAAAATGCATGAGTTGGGCATCCTGACCGGGGCCGACTTGTATCAGCGCAGTCAGCTGTCGTTAATTCATGACTTCGGTAAGTTCGGCTACGTCCTCTATCAGCGGGTCCGTGGCATTGATGAGCGGCCGGTAGAGTATCAGCGTGAACGCAAGTCTATCGGTAAGGAGCGGACATACGGGCCGCCACTGACGACGACCGGTGAGGTGGAAAATCAGCTACGGCGACTGGCAGAGATGGTGGCACAGACGGTTCGGCAAAAGCAGCGGCATGGCAAAACGCTGGTGCTGAAATTGCGGGACAGCGACTTCAATACGATTACCAAACGGGTCACCCAAGCCGATTTCATTGCCAACGAGGCGGCCGTTTACTACGAATTAGCGCTGGAAATTTATCAAAGTGTCGCGCGTGACGACGAACAGGTACGCCTGCTAGGGATTACGCTGACGGGGTTGGCACCGCAAACATTTGAAGAATTGAAGCTGCCCTTATTCGAGGGTGACCAGCCACGGTGAAAGACTTCCTTTGAAATTACCCCGTAAAACTTGTATACTGAAACGCGGTATGAACGCAGTTGCGTTGGAAAATCGGATAGAAAATGGGTGAACACCAAAATGGCTATAGAAAATGCGATTTTAGCAGAAATTAAAAAGTATCAAACCGTCATCATTCATCGGCATCAACGACCAGATCCCGACTGTATTGGCGCACAATTGGCTTTACGGGATATCTTACGGACGAGTTTTCCGGACAAGACCGTGTATGCGGTCGGCAAGCACTATCCGGGTTTTGACTGGATGGGGAAGGCGGACCAGGATGTTCCTGATGACGCTTATCAGAATGCCTTAGTTATCGTTGTTGATACGGCAAATCAGCCACGGGTTGACGACGAACGGTGGTCAACGGGTAAAGCGGTGGTCAAGATTGACCATCATCCTAACGAGGATGCCTTTGGTGACCTGCAGTGGGTACTGGACCAAGCATCCAGCACATCCGAAATGTTGTACGACTGGTTTGCGGCGAACGCAGACGCCTTAACCATGCCGGATGACGCTGCCCGCTTGTTGTACGCTGGGATTGTCGGGGATACGGGACGCTTCATGTACCCCGCAACTTCGGCGAACACGATGGCCGTTGCTGGCAAATTAATGACGTATAACTTCTCGGCCACCGATGTTAACCAGGCCGAAGATGAAGTGTCACCTGCTGTGGCCAAGTTATCCGCCTATGTGTACCAAAATTTGGCGATCTTACCCAGTGGGGCCGCCTACCTCAAGTTGAGTGACGAGGTGATTGAACCCTTTGGCTTAGGCGAAGGGGATTCAACGTCCGCCGTTGTGCCATTGCCAGGCAAGATCACCTCAGTGGTCGCTTGGGCGATCTTTGTGGAATCGAAGGATCACACCTACCGTATTCGTTTGCGGTCGAAGGGCCCTTCCATCAACGAGTTAGCCAAGAATCATGGCGGGGGCGGTCACGCCCTAGCCAGCGGTGCTGGTGCCAAAGACCAGGCCGAAATCGATCAGGTAATCCACGAACTCGACGAGCTTGTGGCTAAGTATAAAGGAGAAAATGAATGACCGAAAACTTTAAAGCTTTCAACTTGCAACCGTATTTAATGACGGCCTTGCAAAAGATTGGCTTCACCACGCCTACTGCGGTGCAGTCAAAGTTAATTCCGACCATTGCGGCCGGCAAAGATGTGGTTGGCCAATCCCAAACCGGGAGTGGTAAGACCCACACTTTCTTACTGCCAATTTTTAATCAACTTACCTCTGAAAATCAGGTACAAGCCGTCATCACGACGCCTAGCCGTGAATTGGCTTACCAGATTCACACAGCGGCTGAACAATTGGCCGCAGAGGCCCCCTTTGAGATTCGGATTGGAAACTACGTTGGGGGAACGGATAAGCAACGCCAGGTCAACAAATTACGGCATTACCAACCCCAACTGATCATCGGAACGCCAGGGCGGGTGCTGGACTTGATCCAGTCACAAGCGCTGGACGTGCACACGACGCGTCAGTTTGTGGTTGATGAAGCCGACATGACGCTGGACTTAGGTTTCTTGGATCAAGTCGATAAGATTGCCGGTCGGATGCCTAAGAACTTACAGATGATGGTGTTCTCAGCCACGATCCCACAACGGCTCGATCCGTTCTTGCGAAAGTACATGAACCATCCCGTTGTTGAGGAGATTCCAACGACGACCGTGATTTCGCCAACGATTGACAATTGGTTAATCTCAACCAAGGGTCAGAACCGGAATCAATTGATCTTGCAGTTGATCACGATGGGGGAACCTTACCTGGTCCTCATCTTTGCGAACACCAAGACGCGGGTTGAACAGATCAACGACTTCTTAAAGGCGCAAGGGTTAAAGGTCGCCATGATTCATGGGGGCGTCAAGCCGCGTGAACGGAAGCGTGTCATGCGTGAAGTGAAGAACCTCCAGTACCAATTCGTCGTGGCCACTGACTTGGCTGCCCGGGGGATTGACATCGAAGGGGTTTCTCACGTCATTAACGATGACATTCCGGAAGACCTGGACTTCTTCGTGCACCGGGTTGGCCGGACGGGACGTCAGGGTATGCCAGGAACGGCCATTACCCTTTACTCACCCGATGAGGAAGCCAAGATTTCCGAAATCGAAGCGATGGGCATTAAGTTCCAACCAAAGCGCATCAGCAACGGTGAAATCGTGGATTCCTACGACCGTAACCGGCGGACGAAGCGGAACAAGAGTACGGAAAAGCTAGACCCATCTTTGATCGGTTACGTGATGAAGAAGAAAAAGAAGATCAAGCCTGGGTACAAGCACCAAATCAAGCAAGAAATTCACCGTCGCAAGGACCAAGAAAAACGAGTCGCAGCACGTCAAAGTGCCCGTAACGAACGGAAACGGCGCAAGCGCGAGTCAGACCGTTACCAATAAAATTTGGGGTAACGGTGGAAGGCTAGTGACTTGGTTGCGAAATGTCGTGACGCATTGACGCTTGTCAGCTAGGTGAAGGGATGGTGAAAATAGGTCCAGCTGTGGGAATGGGCTTAGCGGCGTAGCCGATTAGCCCATTGGTGGTTTCGAGACTCGTTCTTTGAGGCTTGAAGCCAAGTCTAAAGACCGCTCTGTGGCTTTAGACGTCCGCCCTCAGCGTTCCGGCCTATTTTCACCATCCCGGAGGCGCTGTAACGACAACAATAGCCTTAAATAATTAGGGAATCTCAGTTAATCGGAAACCTTGATTGACAAGGCGGCGGTCGCCACCTATAATTTCTATTGGACATTTAAATAATAAATTGAGGACATACCGTAACCCGCCGATTTTCAGAAACGTTTTGGTTGCTGCGAAAAACGATTCGGTTGGTTACTGGCGCTCCCTCAGCTACATCGCGACTCAGCGTTATGAGTTTAAGAGGTAAACGATTAAAACATCGTTGCAAGTAAAGTGGTACCGCGCTTCGGCGTCTTTACGGGCAACGGTGTTTTTTATACTTTTTTGGAGGTATTTAGAGATGAAAGAGCTAAGTAGTAGTCAAATCCGGCAGATGTACCTGGACTTCTTTAAGTCCAAGGGCCACACCATCGAGCCCAGTGCATCATTAGTCCCAAAGGATGATCCCTCGTTACTGTGGATCAACTCCGGGGTTGCCACCATGAAGAAGTATTTCTCCGGCCAAGTGGTTCCCGAAAATCCACGGCTGACCAGTTCACAGAAGAGTATCCGGACCAACGATATTGAAAACGTGGGGAAGACCGCACGGCACCACACGTTATTTGAAATGTTGGGGAACTTTTCTGTCGGTGATTACTTCAAGAAGGAAGCCATTACGTGGGCCTGGGAATTATTGACGTCCCCAGACTGGTTCGGTTGGGATCCCGATAAGCTGTACATGACGGTTTACCCTAAGGATACGGATGCCAAGGCAGATTGGGAGGCCGCTGGTGTTGCGCCAGACCACATCATTGCCGTGGAAGATAACTTCTGGGATATTGGTGAAGGTCCTTCGGGTCCCGATTCCGAAATCTTCTACGATCGAGGCGAGTCCTTCAACAATTTGGCTGCCGATGACCCTGAGAACTATCCTGGTGGGGAAAACGAACGTTACCTGGAAGTTTGGAACATTGTGTTCTCCCAGTTTAACCATGAACCAGATGGCACTTACAAGCCACTGCCCCGGAAAAACATTGATACGGGGATGGGCCTGGAACGGGTCGTTTCTATTTTCCAAAACGCTAAGACGAACTTTGAAACCGACTTGTTCTTGCCAATCATTGAAAAGACCGCTGAACTCAGCGCGGGTAAGAAGTATGGCGCAAACCACGAAGACGATGTGTCCTTCAAGGTGATTGCCGATCACGCACGGGCAATTACGTTTGCCATTGGTGATGGCGCATTACCTGGTAACGAAGGCCGGGGTTACGTGATTCGGCGTCTGATTCGGCGGGCAATCGTTAATGGTCAAAAGCTGGGGATCGAAGGCGCCTTCCTCGATCAACTGGTTCCCGTTGTGGGTAAGATCATGCAATCTTACTACCCTGACGTGCTCAAGCAGAGCGATTACATCGCCAAGGTCGTTCGTTCCGAAGAGGACCGGTTTGGCGAAACGCTGGACGGCGGGTTGAACCTCTTAAACAGCTTAATTGCTGACTTGAAGAAGCAAGGCGGGAGCCAGATTGCTGGTGCCGATGCCTTCAAGCTTTACGATACGTATGGTTTCCCCGTAGAGTTAACGGAAGAATACGCGGACGATCAAGGGATTACGGTTGATGAAGACGGCTTTAAGGCCGAAATGCAAAAGCAAAAGGACCGTGCCCGGAATGCGCGTGGCAAGCAAAAGGCCATGGGCTTACAACACGATCTACTCATCAACGTGACGACACCTAGTCAATACGTGGGCTACACGCAGCTTGAGACCAAGAGTCAATTGACGGAGTTAGTCGTTGATGACCAATTGGCTGATGAAGCTGAAGCGGGAACCGCTGAAGCCATGTTTGATACCACGCCGTTCTACGCCGAAATGGGTGGCCAAGTTGCCGACAAGGGAGATATCTACGACCTTGAAGGTAACGTGGTGGCTCACGTGGCCGATGTGCAACATGCGCCTAATGGCCAAAACCTGCATACGTTAACGGTGGTAACGCCTTTGAAGAAGGGGACCACTTACGAATTGAAGGTTGACCGCAAGTTCCATAGCAAGGTTGAGAAGAACCATACCGCAACCCACTTGTTGGATAAAGCTTTGCGTGAAGTCTTTGGCGAACACACCCAACAGGCCGGTTCATTGGTTGAAGGGGATTACCTGCGCTTTGACTTCACCCACTTTGGTCAGGTTGATCCAGCTGATTTAGCCAAGGCCGAAGCGATCGTGAACGAGAAGATCTTTGCGGAACTGCCCGTTACCACGGTGGAAACCGATATTGAATCCGCTAAGAAGATGGGCGCCATCGCCTTGTTTAGCGAAAAATACGGTAAGGTGGTCCGCGTTGTGAGTGCTGGCGACTTTGTCACTGAATTCTGTGGGGGGAACCACGTCAAGAACACCAACGAAATTGGGTTATTCAAGATTACCTCAGAATCCGGAGTCGGTGCCGGTGTTCGGCGGATTGAGGCCGTGACCTCCGCAGCGGCTTACCAGTACCTACAAGGACGTAGTGAAATCTTAGACGCCGTAGCCGGTGATTTAAAGGTCACTCAGGACGCCGAAGTGGAACAAAAGGTGACGAGCCTGCAAGCCCAAGTCAAGAGCTTAGAACAAAAGCAAGCGGCCTTAGAAGGCAAGTTGGCGAGTCAAGAAGCCAGTGCCGTATTTGATCAAGTCACGGAAGCCGGTAACTACAAGCTGATCAGCGGGACGGTTCAAGTGTCTAAGATGGATCAACTGCGGGCTTTAGCGGACACTTGGCGTGACCAAGCCCTTTCAGATGTGTTAGTATTAGGGGCTGAAGTGAACGGCAAGGCCAACCTGATCGTCGCTGTGAGCGCAGACAAGCAAAAGCAAGTCAAGGCCGGTGACTTAATCAAGGCCATCTCACCTAAGATCAACGGTGGCGGTGGTGGTCGTCCAAATCTGGCACAAGCCGGTGGGAAGAACCCAGCAGGTTTACCAGACGCAATGACGGCAGCGGTCGACTGGTTGAAGGACCAAGACTAATTAGTCTTTCTGTCTGAAACGGGCCCGACTGGCGTGCAGTGACGCCGCATCGCAACCGATTCCGTCAAATCGTCATGATTCAGTGTAAGCGGTAGGCGCTGACAACGACTATCGTGAGTAGTTGAAAGTGTCTTTTAACGAGGGAGCGGTCCGTGATGGGCGGCTCCTTTGATAGCGACAGTATTACGAATAGATTACATTGGGTGTCGGTCGTTGTAGTTTGCCGAATTATCGAGTAAAATTGAGGCTAAGTGAGGAAGTGCGGGGGTGTTTTATAGTGAGTTCATTAGACAAAACGATGTATTTCGACTTTGGCGCTAACCAGCCAAAGGACGTCCATGATACACTGGTAACGGTTTATCAAGCACTAGAAGAAAAGGGTTATAACCCAATTAATCAGATTGTCGGTTACCTACTATCAGGCGATCCTGCGTACATTCCGCGGATCAATGATGCGCGGAATCTGATTCGCAAGCATGAACGGGACGAGATTATTGAAGAATTGGTTCGCGTTTATCTGAACCAGAATGGACCGGTGAAGCCTTCATGAAATTAATGGGGTTAGATGTCGGTTCACGTACGGTAGGGATTGCCATTAGCGATGCTCTGGGCTGGACGGCTCAGGGGGTTGAAATCATTCCTATTGACGAAGAGTCCGAGATTTTTGGGTTGGATCGTGTGGCCGAATTGGTCAGCGAGCATGAGGTCGATGGCTTTGTTGTCGGCTTACCTAAGAATATGAACAATTCGTTAGGCCCACGGGCAGCAGCTTCTAAACGGTACGGCGAGATGTTGACGGAACGTTTCCATTTACCCGTTGACTTCGAAGACGAACGGTTGACAACCGTTGAGGCGGAGCGTATGTTAGTGGAACAGGCTGATACGTCACGCCGCAAGCGAAAAAAAGTAATTGATAAATTAGCAGCCGGGTTAATTCTGCAGAACTATTTAGATCGGCAGGGTAAATTAACCCGAGAAAAGTGAGGTTTCCCATGAACGACGACCAAGAACAAATCACATTAGTTGATGAAAATGGCAACGAAGAATTATACGATGTCCTATTTACCTTTGAATCTGACGATTTTGGTAAGTCATACATTTTGATTTACCCAGCCGGCAAGAGCGAAGACGAAGAAGTTGATATTCAAGCCTACGCTTTACCAGCCGACGATGATCCAGCTAACCCATCTGGTGGCGATTTACAATTGATCGAATCCGATGAAGAATGGGATATGGTTGAATCCGTATTAAACACCTTCTTAGCGGACGGGACGATTGATCCTAACGCCGGTAAGCAAGGCTAGTCATTGACGAGATGAAAGGGCGGAAGTTTTCCGCTCTTTTTTGTTACGCCGAATTGTGTCGGTGGGAACGTGAAGTTTACCGTGAAGCGGGATGCAAAACGTGCAACATCGTGGGAAACAATGGTAAAATAAAGTATTGTGCACTGTGCCACTTGAGCCGGTGACGTCGTTGGTTCTAAGCTTAGCTAAGGCCAACGACCAGTCTGCCAAGCAGCCAATGCAAAAGCAGGGGGAATGAGAAATGACGGAACAAACACACCGCTTCAAGGCCGTCATCGCCGGCAAGACCTACACCATCGTGGGCCAGACTTCCGATGAACATATGCGTGCGGTTACTGAAGTATTAAACCAACAATTTTCACAATTAAAACAACTTTCACCGAACTTGTCGAAGGAAGATGCCGCTATTTTGATGGCCTTCAATGCCATCTCGGATCAGTTGAAGTTAGCGGCGGCGAATGAAGCGAAGTCGGCCACCGCGGATACTGAGACTACCGACTCACCGGAAACGGGGGAGTAGTTTGGTTTTAAGCTTAATTATTCTGATTGTCCTGATCTTTGGGTTCCGGCGGGGCTATCGCCGGGGGCTGGTTCTACAGATTCTCAATACGATTGGGTACATTGTGGTCTGGGTTGTGGCGCGGTTTCTGGCTAAACCCTTGGCCATTGGTATTGGTCAATTTATTGGCAACCTATCGCTAGACAGTTCGGCGAGTGCGGTGACGGCAGCTCAGAGCAGTAGCTTCTTTTTGAACGGGCTAGCCTTTTCAGCGATTCTAACCGTGGGCTTTTTTATCGTCCATCGTATCGCGTATGGGGTCAATAAAGTGACCTGGTTACCCGTGATCCATCAGGTGAATTCACTGGCCGGTGGGCTGATTAATTTGCTGATTCGGTACGTGGTTATTTTCTTAATTTTAAATTTAATGGTCCTGTTGCCAGCTAAGGGATTCCAAGATAGTTATCAGGCGTCACCAGTTGCCCAGTGGATTGTTAAGCAAACACCGGTCCTATCAAAACAGGTTTATAACTGGTGGCTGACAGAACATTAATTCTGACGATACGTTAGAGAGGAGCATCCTATGAATCAAAAAGCGTTAAAAATTATGGAGTACGACCGCATTAAACAGGCGTTGCGCGGGTATTTAGTCTCCGCGGCTGGACAGCATGAGCTAAACCAGTTACAGCCGACGGCGGATGTAAAGCAACTACAAATTTGGCTCGATGAAACCAAAGATGGTGCGGACATTTACCGGTTAGAAAACGGGATTCCATTACCAAAACTCGATGATATTCGGCCGCACTTGCATCGGTTAGCCATGGAGGCCGCGCTGAATGGACTTGAATTGGCCCAGATCAGTCGGGTCTTATGGACGACGAGTTCCGTGGTTAAGTTTTTCCGGGACTTAGAGGACAAGGAAATTGACCTGCGCCGGTTGAACCGCGTGGTGAAGGAGCTCGTGACCTTACCCGACGTGACGCGGCGGTTACGGACGTCACTGGAGGGCGACGGCCATATCACCGACGAGGCCTCACCGGCTTTGCGACAGATTCGGCAGCACATTACGCAGACCGAGGCGGCTATTCGTAGTGCCATGGATCAATACACCCGCGGTAAGGACGCCAAGTATCTGAGTGAAACCATCGTGACCATTCGGGATGATCGGTATGTGATTCCCGTTCGGGCCGAATACAAGCAACGATTCGGTGGGATTGTTCACGATCAAAGTGCCAGTGGGCAAACGTTATTCATCGAACCACAGGCGGTAGTGGGCCTCAACAACCGGCTCCGGCAAAACCAGATTGACGAACGCCACGAGGAACAGCGGATTCTCGCCGAACTGACGGCACTGCTGGAACCATATCAAGATGAGATCTTGCGTAACGCCGAGCTTCTAGGTCATTTTGACTTTGTGAACGCGAAGGCCCGGTACGCCCATCAGCTTAAGGCGAGTGAACCCAAGTTGTCGCTAGAAAATCACGTGAACCTGCGTCAGGCGCGCCACCCGTTGATCGACCAAAAGAAGGTTGTGGCCAACGACATTACCATTGGTCGCGACTACAAGGCCATCATCGTCACGGGGCCAAACACCGGTGGGAAGACCATCACACTGAAGACGTTGGCCCTGGTCCAACTGATGGGGCAATCGGGATTATTTATCCCGGCGAATGAAAACAGTGTGATTGGGGTCTTCGATGACATCTTTGCCGACATTGGGGATGAACAATCCATTGAACAGAGCCTGAGTACGTTCTCCGGGCACATGGAAAATATTGTCGCCATTCTTCAGCAGGCCGATGAACGCAGCCTTATCGTGGTCGATGAACTGGGTGCGGGGACCGATCCCCAAGAAGGGGCCGCTTTAGCAATTGCCATCTTGGATGAGATTGGGACGCTGGGCAGTTACGTGATGGCGTCGACCCACTACCCTGAGTTGAAGGCGTACGGGTACAACCGGCCGGATACGATTAATGCCAGTATGGAATTCAACGGTGAGACGCTGCAACCCACGTACCACCTATTGATTGGGATTCCTGGACGTAGTAATGCCCTCGACATTGCCTCTCGTTTGGGCATGCCGGCGCAGGTCATTGACGCCGCCCGGGGATTGACCGACCAGGATAGTCAAGACTTGAATGCCATGATTAGCGACCTGACGGAACAAAAGCGGCGGGCCGATCGTGACGCGGAAGAAATGCAGACGCAGTTAAAGGAAGCCAATGAACTTCACGACCAATTGCAGAAGCAGTTCGAACAATATCAAAAGCAAAAAGATCAACTGATGACGGATGCCAAGCGGGATGCCAATCGCTTGGTCGATGAGTCACGGAAGCGGGCCAACCAGATCATTTCCGATCTGCGTAAGAAGCAGTTGGCGGCCGGCCACAGTGTGGTGAAGGAAGACGAGTTGATTGCCGCACAAGGGGCGTTAAATGCTCTGCAACAAGACACGAAGCTGAAAAAGAACCGTGTCTTGCGGCATGAAAAGAAGAAGCATGATTTCCACAAGGGTGACAGTGTCTTGGTCAAGTCTTATGGACAGATCGGGGTCTTGATGCAGCAATTGGACGATGCCCACTGGGAAGTGCAACTGGGAATCTTGAAGATGAAGATTGCGAACAATGATCTTGAAAAGGCCAAGGATCCAGCGAAGAGCAAGAAACAACCACGGGCGTCAATTCGTCGCTCTGGCTCGAGTGGGATGTCACCAACCTTGGATCTGCGAGGACACCGTTACGAAGAAGCCATGGCCGAGGTGGACCGTTACATTGACTCCGCACTGCTCGCTGGTTACCCATCCGTGACGATTATCCACGGTAAGGGTACCGGGGCTTTGCGTAAGGGCGTCACGGATTACCTGAAACGCAATAATCGAATTAAGAGCTTTGGCTTTTCTCCGGCGAATGCCGGGGGCGATGGGTCAACGGTTGTTCGTTTCAAATAAAGCGGCAATTAGATTGTGAGCAACTTAGTTGTGATTTTACTGAAGTCTGGTAGACTGAACAGTGAAGCAACAAAGCATGCTGCTGGTAGTTAAATGACGAATTTGATAAGGAGGCAATACAATGGTTACGGAAACAACGGACAAAACCTTTGAACAAGATACTGCTACGGGCGTTACCCTGACTGACTTTTGGGCAACGTGGTGTGGTCCTTGTCGGATGCAATCACCAGTAGTTGAACAATTGGCTGAGGAAATGGACAGCGTCACTTTTAACAAGATGGACGTTGATGCCAACCCTAACACGCCACAATCCTTTGGTATCATGAGTATTCCAACCTTACTGGTTAAGAAGGATGGCGAAGTGGTGGACTCCATCGTGGGTTACCACTCCAAGGATCAATTGAAGAAAATTTTAGACCAATACGTTGAAGCTTAGGGTGTTGGTTGCCAAAAAGACGGCTACTACGGATTTTCCGCAGCAGTCGCCTTTTTGAATAAGTCTATTTGATTAAGCAGAATGGTCGTCGGCGCCTAGTCGTCAATGAAGCCAGCTACTTTTCCGGTTCATCAGTTGCTTCGGCTGGTTTAACCAGCTTTAGGGGTTCCGGCGCATCGTATTCCGGGATGACGTCTTCGGGGTCGGTATAAACGGCGAAGGTGACAGCGTGATCCTTGAGCTTGCGACCGGTTTCTACCAGTTCGGCCTCCGTGACAACGCCCAGTTGTTGGGCCATCATTTCCGCGAGGAAGCCGGCTTCGAGGGTAAAGTCAGCGTCACCGATGGTCTTGAGACGGAGACGAACGGGGTCCCCACTGAGTTGCCACTGGGTCATCTGGGCCGTCTGTTTGTTGAGTGTCAGCGTTCCAAAGCCAACTTGTTCAAAGAAGATGGCCGCGTCGGTGGGATTGCCAATAGGGAACCGCCGTGCCAGGGATTTCCCCGCCCAATAGCCGATGGCACCCTTGTCCTCACCGAGTAATTCTGGAATGAGGGCGTCACGAAGAATCATCTGGGGAAGGTAGGCGGCCCCGTGAGCATCGTTCATGACGGTCTGGTATAAGTTTTTCAAAATAGTTGGCTCCTTTGTCCGAATTATATACTACGTTTATTATACCTTAAAAAGGTGGCAACACCGACGTCACCCTAAATTTAACGCTTTTTTATGACCTGCTGGCCTTTTTCATAGCAAGAAACTTGAATCCGCTTCATAAAAAGGCGATAATATAGTTTCAAGTAATCGAGAGGAGCGTTGATTCATGCAAAACAGTCCAATTGGGTTAATGGATTCAGGAGTCGGCGGCTTAACGGTATTAAAAGAAGTTCAACGGTTACTGCCTACCGAAAAGACAGTCTTTTTAGGAGACCAAGCGCGGTTACCCTATGGTCCACGGGATGCGGCGGAGGTCACAACCTTCACGCGGCAAATCGCGGGTTTCTTACAGCGACAGGCTAATATTAAGATGTTGATTATCGCCTGCAATACGGCGACGGCAGCGGCCTTAGCGACCATGCAGCAAGAGCTGACGATTCCGGTGGTCGGGGTGATTGCCCCTGGTTCACGGTCAGCCGTACAGACGACGCGCAACCACCGAATCGGTGTGATTGCGACGACGGGGACGATTAAAAGCGACCAGTATCGGCAAAACATCTTAGCTAAGGATCCCAACAACCAGGTCTTTAGCCTAGCCTGCCAAGACTTCGTTGAATTGGTGGAAGCCAATGATTTGGACTCAGAGCACGCGCGGTCGGTCGTCAAGGCGGGTCTGACGCCATTGTTGGATCGGAATATTGATACGCTGGTCATGGGCTGTACGCATTTTCCATTGCTGCGGCCGCTGATCCAAGAGGTCATGGGGCCTGACGTGACGCTGGTTGACCCCGGCACCGCGACGGCTGATATGGCGACCTCGTTACTGGATTATTGGAATTTAGCCAATCCAAGTGGCGTTCGTCATCCTCAAGGCGACTATTACACGACGGGCGACGTTGACCGTTTTAACAAACTAGCCGATAATTGGTTAGAGGAGACACCAGTGCGGGCGCACCATCTACCCGTTGCAGACTTGATCCAAACAACGGAGGTTGAATAACGAATGGAAAACACGATTGTCATTGCGACTAAAAATGCCGGCAAAGCCCGTGAATTTCGTGCTATCTTTGAACCCAAGGGGCTGACGGTTAAAACGTTAGCGGATTTTCCTGACTTAAAACAGGTTGCTGAGACGGGGAAAACTTTCACTGAAAATGCGACCCTAAAGGCAACGGCGGTCGCCCATGAAACCCAGCTTCCCGTGTTAGCGGATGATTCTGGGCTAATGGTCGATGCCCTTAACGGTGAACCTGGGATCTATTCCGCTCGGTATGCCGGGGACCATGATGATGCCAAGAACAACGCCAAGCTACTGGCCAATTTGAGCGGGGTACCTGCCGAAAAGCGCGGGGCAGCTTTCCACACGTCGTTGGTCTTAATCAAACCGGATGGCAAAAAATTGGTGGCTACGGGTGAAGTGCGCGGCGAGATTTTAACGGCGCCACGGGGAACTGATGGCTTCGGCTACGATCCCTTATTCTACGTGCCAGCCGAGCAGCTGACCTTTGCCGAGATGGGACTCGCGATGAAGAATCAACACAGTCACAGGGCAAAAGCTACGGCCGCTATGTTGCCGCAGTTTGACGCCTGGTGGGAGGATTAGCATGGAACGTTGGTTAGTGGTGAGCGACAATCACGGGGACCGCGATATTCTGGTCAGCCTGAAACAGCAGCTCAAACCAGATGCTATTTTTCACTGTGGCGATTCAGAAATGGCGGCTGACGATCCCTGGTTTCAAGGTGTTTACGTGGTTCAGGGGAATATGGACTTTGACCAGAACTTGCCACAGGTGCTGGCGCCGCGGGTGGCCGGTCGACAAGTGCTGTTGACCCACGGCCACCACGATGGGGTGAACTGGGATTTAACGCAACTCAAACTTCGGGCGGATGCCGCCCAGGCTGAAGCGGTTTTCTACGGACACACCCATCAGCTGGCTGCGGAAATGGTAGGCGGCCACCTGTTCGTCAATCCTGGCAGCATCAGTCAGCCACGGGGAGAATTTCAACGCCTCGGGGGAACCTGTGCCGTGATTACGGTGACCGAAACGCAATGGGTCGTGCAGTATGTCACACGGGATGGGCAGCCCGTGCCAGCTTTAAAATTCACATTTTCCCGCTCAGAAACGCAGAAAGGATGAACTAGGCATGATTGATCCAGCCGTTGAGCAGATGCTGCTTAAAGACCCTAAGAGTTACGTGATTTCAGCGGATGTGGTGGCGAACGTCACGGCAACCAATACGTTGGAGCATGCTTTTATGGTTCTTTCAAAAGTCGGCTATAGCCGAATTCCGGTGTTGACCCCCGATGATCGCTTACAGGGGATGATTTCCTTGGCCGCAATCTCGGAGTATCTGTTACACGTTCCAGGCGCTGCAGTGGATCAGCTGAGCCGCTATACGGTGGCCGATGCCATGCTGCCGGTTAACCGGTGGGTGAGTGATCCGACGAAATTAGAAACCATTTTAAACTACTTAGTGGATGAGCCATTTATCCCATTGGTAGACGATCAAAAAGTCTTCCAGGGAATCATCACACGGCGCGAGCTCTTGAAGCGCATCAACTTCATGGCGCATAACTTGCACAAATATTACACGGTGACGCCTAAAGAAGCGGTGTCCGATGAAGTGGAAAAGTAAGCGTTAATCAAAATAGCGTCTGAATCCGTAAATTGGGATTCAGACGCTATTTTTACTTACTATTTGGCATCGTGGCGTGGGTGGGTAATTGAATTCCCGCCTGCCGGATGGCCTTGAGGTAGGCCGTTAGGAACGTGGCCTGTAGTGTAAATTGCGTGCCACTTTTGCAGGTGAGGCCAACTTGGAAGACCAACTCATTGGGTGGCAGAGTGACGACCCCGGTGATCATGGGGTCGCCAATCACACTGGGATGCTGGGGGAGCAGTTTCGCATTAACATCCTGGATAATTGCCGGTAGTTTTTCGACTGGCGTTGTGGGGGCAATGGGAATGTTGACCACGGCGTGCATATTGTTCCGCGACCGATTGGAGACAATGGTAATGTTGCGGTTGGGGATGAAGTTGAGGGTTCCATCGGTGCTGGTGACCTGCGTCGTCCGCAGACCAACCGAGGTGACCGTGCCCTCAATGGTCCCAATCTGAACGACATCGCCAACATCCAGCTGTTGTTCGAACAGAATGGAAATCCCAGTGACTAAATCACTCACAAACCCCTGGGCACCGAGCCCTAAAGCTAAACTGAAGATCCCAGCACCGGCAATCAGGGTACCCACGGGAACACCCAGCGTGGACAGGATGGCGTAGATCCAGAAGAAGAGGATGGTGTAGTGGAAAAGGTTCATCGTCAGCATACTGATGGTTTGCATCCGGTTGCTGGATCCCGCGTCGGGCTGGAGGTAGCGCTTGAAGCTCCGCCGCAGAATGAACTTGCCGACGATATTAATGGCAAAGAAGAGAACCGTTAGAAAGAGTAGGGACATGAAACGACTGGCAATTAAGTGGCCGAATTTTTCCCAGTCGAAGGAACTAACGTAGTTTTGAAACCACTTGGAAGAAGTGGCCGTAGTTGTAACTAAATCCATCAAGAAACGTGTCTCCTTTAATAGACGAGAATACCCTTTAAAATCGGCAAATGCTAACCAGTATTCCCGTTCTAGCGTGTTTAAGTCTTAGTTTAGCAGATTTTGGAGAGGGCGCCCACCTTTGGGCGAGAAAAGCCGGTCAGATTTGGGGTTTTAATTGCACCTGTCCCCTGAGAATGCTATTCTATTGGTAAGTAACTGAGTACAAGGAGGGGTTGTCATGACCGGTGGACAAGTAGCGGGCCTGATCGCAGCGATTGCGTTTTTGATTCTGGTCCTCTTCATTGGCATGTTCTTAGTCAAGATGAATAAAACGTTGGGTGAAGTGAATAAGTCTGTGAAGACCATGACGTCGGATTTAGATGTCATTAGTCATCAGGCTGAAAACATTATGGCCAACGCAAATGAATTATTGGAAGACGTCAACCAGAAAGTGGCCACCATCGATCCGGTCTTCCAAGCCGCAGCTGATTTGGGTGAAAGTGTCTCTGATTTGAATACGGCGACGCGTAACCTAACGGGGCGGGTATCGGATACAGCCAAACAGACGGCCAAGACGTCGCTAGCCGCTAGAATGGGCAAGACGGCATTTGACCTTTACAGAAATCGAAGTCACAAAAATAGAGACTAATCACGGAAAGGGAGTCATGACTATGGCAAAACACAAGTTATTAGCAGGATTATTGGTAAGTGGGGCAGCCTTCGCCGCCTATCACGCCTTAGATTTGGAACAACGTGAAGCGTTAAAAGACGCCGCACGTGACCGCTACAATGCTTTCAAAGACCGTGCCGTTGATTATGCCTTCTACGCGGCTGACGCAGCCGATGATTTCAAGGAAGCCTTGAATGATAAGTTGGAAGCCAAGAATGATGCCCCAGCTTGGAAGACGGTGCCCGATGATGTTACCGACGAACCCGCCGATGATATTGTCTTAAGCAGTGATCAAGTCGCCGACCTACCTGACGAACCAGCCAAGGCTGCTAGTGATACAGCGACCGACACCGCTGAAGATGATCAAGCTACCAGCGACAATCAAGAATAAAACGATGTACCATGACGCAACGGCCGACTAAGCTGAACTTAGTCAGGCCGTTGCTTTTTTGATGTCATTTATTGGTTAAAAATGAAAATAATTGAAGTGCCTGGTATTGGTAATGCTGGAAAACTGCTGCCTTACCGGTCGGCTTAGATGGTGTTTTCAGCCTTTTAGTTAAGCACCCAAAAAGAGCTGGGCACACACCATTTTCGGCAGGTACCCAGCTCTCTTGGTTTACTTAAATAAAATCGTCGTCCTGTTGCAGCTTAAACAGTTCAGACTGCAACTTCACCGCTAATTTTTTAGCTTCCGGCGCGTTGAGCCGTTGAGGGCGGCTGACCGCAATCAGTGGCAATACCGGTGGCTTCTCCAGTAAATGTAGGATGCGTAGTGGTTGGCCATGTTTCAGGAAGAACCGAGCCATGGATTCCGGGATCAGCGCCCAGTTCCGGTCATTGACCAGGTATTGGGGAACGGGCAGGCTGGCATCGAGGCGCACGAATGGTGGAATTTTATCTTCCCAGCACAGCATGTGCCACTTGCGATAGCTGTCGTTGTAAGGAATCATGATCTCATCGTAGCGCGAGAGCATCGTGGTCCCCACGAAGTCTGGGTAAGCGCTATTGGGGTTCGTGACCAAGACCAACCGCTCCTGACCAATCTTACGGGTCTCAATCTTGTGGCGAGTGGATTCGACAAATGAAAATCCAATATCCACGAGATCGTTATCAATCAGGTCGTAAATATTCAAATCATCAGTGGTGTGAATATTGAATCGTAGCAAAGAATCATCCATCAATGTAGTGGGCGCAATTTCTGAGAGAATGGCCGTGTTGATATCCAGGGAAGTGGCCACGCTCAGAACGTGGTAGTCACCCATCTCCTTGAGGCTATCAACCTGATCGTTGAGCTGAATCCATTGGCGGGCAATGGGCACCAATCGCTCGCCATAGCGGGTCAGCGAGATGGTATTATTACCCTTCACCCGGTTGATGAGCTTGACGCCCAGTAGGCTCTCTATCCGGTGTAACCGGTTACTTACGGCGGCTTGCGTAATATACAGAGAATCTGCAGCCTGCGAGATTTGCCGGTATTCTACAATTTTTAAAAAGGTCTGCAAAAGCTCTGAGTTCATGAGTCTATCTCCAATTTTGTCATAGAAGCTGTTTCATTAGGCCCAGGTGGGACAAGAGCCTAATCCGTATCTGTAGTTTGATTATAGCTTACCAGTTGGATGGTGTCATCGGTTTCTTTAACAACCGAAATGCTGCCATTAAGCGGAAAGTTACCAACGGTGTCGATCCCTTGATGATCCGCCAGAGTACGGATAAATGTGCCGTGGGTGACGAGGAGCACGGTGGCACGCTCCGGGCAGGCGTCACGAATGACGTCAAACCCGTGCTGCCAGCGGGCAATCACCTGATCATAGGTTTCTGCCATGTTGGCAGGGTCCGCGTCGTGCATGAGTTGCCGGGTTTTCGGGAACCCCAGGTGTTGGATTAGCGCCTCTTGTCCGGTATAATCGGTGGACTTCGCAACGTCGCGCCAAGTGGCAGGGGCGTTCAAGCCTTCGTAGTAGCCGAACATCACCTCACGAAAGGTGCGGTTCGGGGCGATCACCTGTGGCTGATTGGGTAGCTGCGAGAGAATGAGGTCACGCGTTTGAATAGCGCGGTTCAGGTCTGACGAGCAAACATAATCAAAGGGAATCTGTTGTAAATGCTTGCCGGTAGCCACGGCCTGTTGTTGGCCCTTAGCGGTCAATTCAGAATCGACCCAGCCTTGCATCCGATCAAAGGAATTCAGTAAGGTTTCACCATGGCGGACAACGTAGATTGTGATTTCTGTCATGCTATTTTTACCCCCATTATGGTTTGATTCCATTCTATTCGAAAAAAAGATTATATTCAAGGTTGTAATGAAACCGATTTCATTTATAATAGAGGCAGATGTTTTTACCGGACAGGTAAGAATGATTATCTCTTGTAGCCATTATATCTTTAATTTAGGGAGGCATTTATAATGCATGTGACGTTATCTATCTGGCAAGCGTTACTGATTGCACTTTGGGTCGCTTTGGTAGAATCACGGATTTTAGGGTTCTCAACTCTGACGATGCGGTTTAGTCCGCTGATGACAGGGATGATGGTTGGTTTTATCATGGGTGATATCAAACAAGCCATGATTGTAACCGCTGCTATTCAATTAGTTTACATGGGATTCGTTGCGCCAGGGGGAGCCTTACCTGCCGAACCATGTATTGCCACGGCCATTGCGGTGCCCGTTGCGTTGTTAGGTCATATGAGTCCTCAAGGGGCCATCGCGATTGCGGTGCCTGTGGGGTTACTCGGTAGTTACCTCTACCAATTCAGATTCTTCCTGAACACCTTCGCCTTGAAGCCGATGGACAAATACGCTAAGGAAGGGAATGCCCGAGGATTAGGATTTGCTATCATGGGGATTCCAACACTGATTTCCTTCGCCTTATTTATTCCATTGATGTTTATCGCCCTTTACTTCGGGGCACCCGTTATTTCTGGTTTAGTTGCCAACATCGAACACGGGACGTTGATTCACGTCTTGAACAGTGTCGGTGGTGGGTTGGCCGCCTTGGGGATTGCCGTAATCATGCAAGTTATTGGGAAGAAACAACTCTTACCATTCTTCTTCCTGGCTTACTTCATGAGTGTGGCCTTTGCCAAGTTGGACATCAGTATGACGATCTACGCCATCTTTGGTGCCATCTTCGCCATCCTCTACGTGACATTTACATCTAAGAAATCAGAAAACTAAGGATTAAGGAGGTAGAAATCAATGAGTGAAGAAGTAGCTGCAACTAACGCTGACGTTCAAGCACCTGAAGACGTTCAAGCTGAAGAACATCGGATTCCGCAACCCGATAAAATTACGAATAAAGACTTAATGAAATCCTGGTTCGGTTGGTGGTGGGCCAACGAAGTTCCTCATACCTTTGACCGGATGCTGGCACCAGCCTTCTGTTTCGGGCTGATTCCAACTTTAAAGAAGTTATACAAGGACAAAGCCGAATTGGCCAAGGCCTTCCAACGTCACCTGTTATTCTTTAACACCCAAGCGACTTGGGGTGGTGGGACCTTAACCGGTGTGACGATTTCACTAGAAGAAGCGCGGGCCAAGGCCTTAGCTAACGGTGAAGAACCAATCTCAGAAGACATGATCAACAACACCAAGGTTGGGCTGATGGGTCCGCTGGCTGGTATTGGGGACTCCATTGACTCTGGGACGGTGCAATACATCTTCATCGCCATCTTCTTACCTTTCGCCCAGAAGGGGAACTTCATGGGGGCGTTACTCCCATTCCTCTGTTTCGCGATTGCAACCTTCACTTATGGTTATTACTTCACGAAGATGGGGTATTCTCTTGGACGGGCAGCCGCCAAGGAAATCATGACTGGTGGTCGAATGGCTGGAATTATTGATGGTTTAGGGGTCCTCGGGCTTTACATGATGGGGATCTTAGCCGGTCAATATATCAAGATTCAAAGTTACCTGAAGTTCACGATTAGTAAGAAGACCTTCGACGTTCAAGATATTTTGAACACGATTTTACCAGGGATCTTACCACTGTTTGCCGTCTTGATGCTGTACTGGTACTTCCAGAAGAAGGGTCTCAAGATTACCCGTGGTTTGGTTTACTTAACCATCGCGTTGGTTGTGCTTAGTATCTTCTACGTTATCTAAAGGAGGAAATCATTATGGCGAAGCGTGCATTTCTAGTCATTACCCACGGTGATATGGGTGTTGAAACAGTTAAAAGTATGGAATTGTTGATGGGACCACAGGAAAACGTGAAGGCGTTGGGCCTACACCCCGGCGAATCGGTTGATGATTTGCGGACAAAAGTTTATGATATCTTACAAGCCAACGAAGCCGATTACGATGAGACTGTCTTGCTGGTCGACTTACTAGGCGGGAGTCCCTCTAACGTGTCCCTGTCAACTTTAGCCAAGTATCACGACATGAAGATCGTGACGGGCTTAAGCTTGCCACTACTAGTCAACATCCTGAATTTCTCCGATGCTGAAGAAAATACTGACAAATTGATTACGGATTCTATCGGTGTTGCAACCGAAGGGATGAAGTTAATCGACAAGAACTTCTTATACCAATCATAAAAAATTAAGTACGTTAAAATTGGAGGATAAATATTATGGGACAAATTAATTTAGCACGGGTCGATGATCGTTTGATTCACGGCCAAGTTATGACCAAGTGGACCAAGGGTTTTGGAACGAACTCTGTTTACGTGGTGGACAACGCCACGGCTGCTGATGACTTCATGAAGGACATCTACGTCAGCACGAACTCTACCGGTGGCCTGAGCATCAAAGTCTACAGTGCCACTGAAGTTGCTGAAGAATGGAAGAAAAACCAATTTGGCGACGATAAAGTTGTGATCGTTTTCAAGTACATCAAGGAAGTTAAAGAAGCCTTGGACGCCGGCTTGGAATTAGAATCCCTGAACGTTGGTGGGGTTTCCAAGAAGGCCAACACGAAGTTCGTTATCCCAACGGTTGCCATTGGCGACGCTGAAAAGGCACTCTTAAAGGAATTCCATGACAATGGTTTGGAAATCTTCTTCCAGACGGTGCCAGACTCTAAGCGTGTAGAATACGACTCAGCCATCAAGTAGCACTTGGTGGTGGGTTAGTTCAGAAATGATTTGAGGAATTGCTAATGAAAGATGCGTACGAAGTTTATCCCAGTCGGTTACGAATCTATATGACAACGATTGTCTTTATTCTGTTTGGTCTCGCCATCTGTGGTGTTGTTTTCACGGCAACGTGGCTGATTATGAAGATTGTGGCGGTCGGGTTTGGCTTGCTCTTCTTTTACGCCGCGTTTGAGACGGCGAAGAAGGGGCTGAGTAAACGGCCAGATTACATTTTTGATGACCGGGGGATTACGGACAATACGCAGGAACCCACTGTGGTGGTCCCGTGGTCGGATATTTTAAAGATTGAAATGACCCCGAACAATGCGGTTATGCAGATTGGTATTCTGGCCCGCAAGACCGTAGTCAGTCAGGACGAGAAGAGTGTGGTCTTAGCCCGGAACCTGGTGAGCAATGGGAACATGGCCTTCTACTCCATCATGATCGATGGGTTTAAGTTCCGCCAGAAGCAGTTTCTCAACATCTTCGAAGAACTCCAACGTCAAGGGGTGCAACACAACCCGAGCATCTTGGTCAATAAGGTGTTGGAAAAGAAGCGCTGATGACGGACTGAATTACTCAAGGAGAAATGACGTATGTCGACGAAAATTACAGGAATTGCGGCGAGCGATGGGATTGGCATCGCGAAAGCCTACACGTTAGTTGACCCAGATTTGAGTTTCGAGAAAAAGACGGTAACGGATCCCCAAGCGGAGATCGATCGGCTAGCTGCAGCCCGAAAGATTACCGTCTCCGAATTGGAAGAAATCAAAGCCAAAGCACTGGAGAACTTAGGCCCTAAAGAAGCCGAAGTCTTTGATGCCCACCTGGCGATGGTAAATGATCCCGACTTTATCAAGCAAGTTGAAGATGAAATCACGCAGAAGTCTTGCAATGCCGAAACGGCGCAACAGGACGTTGCCGATCAATTTTCCGCTATGCTTGAAGCGATGACCGACAACGCCTACATGCAAGAGCGGGCGGCGGATGTGCGGGATGTGACGAAGCGGGTGCTGAGTCACCTCTTGAATCGGCCACTGCCTAACCTGGCCTTGGTGAACTCACCGGTAGTCGTGGTCTCCCATGACCTGACGCCTTCGGATACGGCACAGTTGGACCGCCAGTTTGTTAAAGGAATCTTAGTCGATTTGGGTGGCCGGACCAGTCACTCGGCCATCATGTCACGGACCTTGGAAATTCCCGCAGTGGTGGGGACGGAAAAGGCGACGGCCACGGTTCAAGATGGCCAAACCGTGATTTTGGATGGTCTGCATGGGGTCGCCTTGGCTGAGCCAGATGACGCTGAATTGGCGGACTACCAAAAGCAGGCGGCGGACTTTGCTGAAGAGAAGGCCGTTTGGGAGCAGCTGAAGGATCAGCCGACCGTTTCTAAAGACGGGCAATCCTTCATGTTGGCAGCGAATATTGGCACGCCAGCGGATCTGCCAGCGGTTCTGAAGTCGGGGGCCGAGGGCATTGGTTTATTCCGGTCCGAGTTCCTTTACATGGATAGCGATCAGTTACCTTCCGAAGAGACGCAGTTCAAGGCCTACAAGGCCGCTGTTGAGCAAATGGATGGCAAGCCGGTGGTTATCCGAACCATGGATATCGGTGGCGATAAAGACCTGCCTTACATGAAACTCCCTAAGGAAATGAACCCCTTCTTGGGATACCGGGCCATCCGGATTTCCTTGAAACGCCAAGATATCTTCAGAACGCAACTACGCGCCTTGATTCGGGCCTCAGCGTTTGGTGATTTGGGGATTATGTTCCCTATGATTGCCACGTTGGAGGAATTGCGGCAGGCCAAGACCATCTTTAACGAAGAGAAAACAAAGTTGGTTGAAGCTGGCGTTAAGGTTGGCGAGAAGATTAAGTTGGGCATGATGATTGAAATTCCTAACGCGGCCATCTTTGCCGATCACTTTGCTAAGGAAGTTGACTTCTTTAGTATTGGCACCAACGACCTGATTCAGTATACGTTTGCGGCCGATCGCGGGAACGAACGGGTTTCCTACCTCTATCAACCGTACCACCCAAGTCTCCTGGGCCTGATTAACCACGTGATTAAGGCGGCACACCGTCATGGGACGAGTGTTGCCATGTGTGGGGAAATGGCTGGGGATCAAACGGCGGTACCCCTGTTGATGGGGATGGGACTCGATGAGTTCTCCATGAGCGCCACGTCCGTACTGAAGACGCGGAACCTGATGAAGCACCTCGATGCCTCGACCCTGACCGATTTGGCGGAAGCAGCCATTAATGACTGTGAAAGCAGCGATCAGGTTAAGGCACTGGTTGAGAAGTTGAAGACGAGTCAAGCTTAAACAGGTGAATTAAGAAGTCTGGGACGAAATGTCTCAGGCTTTTTTGCTAAATTATTTAATTGTTGTAAATAGACGTATTTCATCTAGGTGTTGCGGTATGATTTTCCTAAATCAAAGAAGATAATTTGATTTAATTAATATGTTGTGAGGGGGTATGAAGGTTAAAAAATTTTAACCACAAATAATGAAAGCGGTAACAAAGTCTGTAAAAAAAAGATTATAATAAAATTTAGCAACAAAAATAATTGTGGGGTGATTGTAAGATGCAAGCTAAAAATCAGCTTAGTCAGTTAGCAACGCTTGATAATACCGATACTTCGTACATTCATGAAAGGGAAATGATCGATGAAGTTGAAGACCAAATTAAAAGTAATTTAATGACTCAATTTGCACTTGGAAGAGCTTTTGATCATTATCAACAAGGAAGTGGAGTTGATACGGTTCATAATGTAAGAAATGGCGTGTTTAGCAGTGAGCAAGAGAAGGATAGACTTACAAATGATGATCCGTATGACAAGCAGACACAACAAAAACTGCATGGTGGCAGTGAGACATATCGCTCAATTAATAGCAAATTAACGGAGCAAAAAAAAGATGGTGTGCTGAAAGATGTTAATACAGGGAAGATATTAAAACGAAATGCAAAAGCAGATTTAGATCATACAATTTCGACAAAAGAAATTAATGATGATCTTGGAAGAAAGCTTGCTGGTATTGATGCGGATAGTCTAGCAAATAATGATTCGAATTTGCACTTGACGGATCGTAGCATTAACAGGTCGATGGGAGATCAAAATAAGACAGATTATGCTGAGAACTTGGAGCGGAGAAAGGATAAATGGAAAGATCAATTAGACAGCATTAATAATAATTCCAATTTGACTGCTGATGAGAAAAGAGTTAAGACACAGAATATTAAAAATAAAATGCACCTCGATTTAAAATTGAAGTGCAACACCTGCTCTACTAGACCAGTTCTTTATTCA
>NZ_AZFS01000051.1 GCF_001434395.1 Levilactobacillus hammesii DSM 16381 | reverse complement strand
TATACGATTTTTCAAGTTGGTAAAGCGACGCTACTGCGAGTGAGTGACGTTATGGGCTTAAAACAGGCCGATATTTTTAATCCGGACGGTTCTATTAAACAAAATGCGTTTATTCATGACCGAAAAACTGGTAAACCTAATACCTTGTACCTTAAGCCTGTTCAAACAGAGCTCTTATTGTACCGTCAATGGCTGCTTGATCATAAGCTGGATTCTGAATGGCTCTTTCCTTCAATTCAACACCCAGAACGCCATATTACTGAAAAACAGTTCTACAAAATTATGAGTAAGGTTGGCGATCTATTAGGAATTAATTATCTAGGTACTCATACGATGCGCAAAACTGGGGCTTATCGTGTTTACACACAATCAAATTACAATATTGGCCTAGTCATGCACTTACTAAATCACTCAAGTGAATCAATGACTTTAGCTTATTTAGGCTTGGATCAAGCAAGTACAGAAAACATGTTGAACCAAATTGATTTTGGGTAAAT
>NZ_AZFS01000050.1:864-43383 GCF_001434395.1 Levilactobacillus hammesii DSM 16381 | reverse complement strand
TATCTGCTGCCAGTAATCAAATAGATTGATTACCAACAACAGATATTTTAGAACCCATTTCTGAAATAACCGATTTTTGAGTTCTGCTCCGAATCCATTTTTGATCGTCGCCATCATTATCTAAAGGCTAACGTCAATCCCAAACCAACCGTGATCAAGGCCACAATCCCCAGAATCCAATAAATCAGGTGTGGCGTATCGCGTTCCATCTTGCGGCCAAAGCTGATTTCAATCAGCGCGATGGTGGCAATTCCCAGCGCAAACTTGAGACTAATCAGCAGTGGGGCATGACCAAAGGTGCGGATGCTGAGAACCACACCACTGATAATCATGACCAGGTAGGCCAGTCTTGCTAATAATAAAAATTGCGTCACCCGTTTTTCCGAGTGACGGGTCAGACCAACGATCACCAGAATCGTTAAGATGATCCAGGTCCAGAAATGTAAGGCTAACCACATCGTAACCGCTCCCTTAAGCACTATTTGAGTTAAGCGTACCATATTGAATGGCCGAAAGTGAACTAATTTCTCCGATGATAGACGACTTCAGCTAGTGGTCCATATTGATGCGTCGCCGTTAACTGAAAGTGGTGGGGTTGTGCGAGCTCACCAAACAAGCGTTTCCCGCTACCCAGTAAGATGGGCGCAACTTGAATATAAAGGTCATCGACCAGATTAGCCGCTAGGAGGGGTGTCAGGATACCGCTACCACCGACAATCCAGACATTACCGTCGGCTTTTAAACGTTGTGCGAGCGTGGTGACCACCTCGCTGGTAAAGACGTACCCCGGTTGCGCATGATGTGACCGCCGGGTGACGACGTAGCTGGTCATCGCTGAATTCTGTGGGTTTAGTGGGGCGTTCGGGGCCATGTCCTGAACGGCGTCGTAAGTGACACGTCCCAAAATGGCCGTGTGCATCGCTGCCAGTGTGTTAGCGCCCACATCGGCTGGAATGTCAGGCAGGGTGGTTAACCAATCGATATGGTCATCTAATGTTGCCAGATAGCCGTCGAGGGACATTGCCCCATAGAATTGAATTTTACCCATCACAAATCCTCCTAAAGAAACGGGAGACGATCCACCAAATGTGTTTCGTCTCCCGTAAATTTGAATTAGTTTAATCCGGTAAGGCTCGTTGATTTTGCCCAGTACGTGTTACCAGCGATGGTAACACGGTACCAAGTTGACTTGTCGGTAGCCTTGTAGCCTTTTTTGTTAATCTTAGCCGTCGTGCCCGCCTTGAAGTCTTGTGTATTGGCGGTCGCTTTGGACAGGTAGTTTGAGTTTAAAACGTGATTGTAGAGCGCTGAATTCTGGCTGGTGTTCAGGGTTGAAGTCCCACTAGCATCACTATAGGTGACCTTAGGGAAGTTCAAGACCTTACTGTAGACCCAGTATTTGGGACCAGAGTTCTTGTTGAAGCGAATCCGGTACCAAGTGCCGCTCCAGCCGCCTTTTTTAACGCCACGGCTGTCAACGTAGACCTTAGCGCCGCGGTAATCGGCACTGATCTTGCCCCAACCGATCTTCTTAGCACCACTAGTGCCCTTAACGTGGTTATAAACGGTCCAGTTGGTGTAATTGTTGGCGAGGGTGGCCGTTTCGTTGTTACCACCATGGTAGTAACTGACGGTCTTAGGCTTGGCAACGGTGTGTTGTGTGGAGTCGTCCGTCGTATTGGCATCATCCGTGGCAACACCACCGAGGTTAGCGTATTGGGTCTTGACCAGGTTGACGAAGTCCGTCATGGTGTAGGTCGTGCCAAAGTATTTTCTGGCGTTGGCTGACCAGTAGCCATCGGGATCGGTATGGTTCGTCCCACCCAATTGATTAGAGACATCGTGATGGGAGAGAACCGTCGTGTAACGCTTAGGGGTTAACCCGTATTGCTTTAAAATGTATGCCGTGTAGTAAGCAGCGTTATTCAGTTCGGAAGCGAAGGCCGCTTTGGAGTGGACTTCAACTTGTTCAAATTGAACGTACCGTTGGTTGGCTATGGGGCCAGCACCCCAGCACAGGTATTTCGTGTTGGCAATGTTAATAATGTTGCTGGCGTCCACGAAGGTGTGGACAAAGGCATTATTATAATTATTGGTCATGTAGGTGATTTCACCGTAAATGTTGGAATTGGGGTTGGCCGTTTCGTGAACCACGACCCCCTCCGGCTTATTATAGCGGTAACTATATTGTGGTAAGACTTTCTTGTAAGATTTGGTGATCTTGGGTGTCCCATAGTCCTGATTACCAATGTAGGTATTGATCGCATTGGCACTAGCGGTCGTGGCTGACCAGAATAGACCGAGGCATCCTGCCGTGAGGGCAATTCCCCGAACTGCCCAACGTTGCCATTTCTTCATAATAACTTCTCCTCCTACTGAATATCTCTTATTAAAAAAAGATGTAACGCAACGCCTCGATTATAACGTATTTTCGAAAGATTGAATATTGAACAAGTAAGGGGGTAATCTATCGGCGTTGTTCGGAAAATACTTAATTTTGACATGAAGTCGGTAGATATTTAGAAGAACAATCGGATTCTCGTTGATAAGTCGATTAATGCGACGTTAAGGTTCGCAATTCACGGTTTATTTCAAACATCTTACATTTATGTGGCAGAAATGGTGGAAGCAGATGCTTGCGCTTAAACTGGAATTTAGCTATAATTATTATTTGCATACGAAAGGAGCGACGAACAATGGCTGAGACTACTGAGATTAAGATTGGCGATTACGTTGCGGCAAAGAAATTTGGTCCCCTGGAACACGATTTCACGGGTGAAGTGACCAAAGTGTATGATAATTCAGTTTTAGTTGAGATTCGGGACTACGATCCAGCTGATAAGACGGCGGTCGGGGACATGAACAACCGCGCTGTTGTGCGTAAGTCAGCTGCTAAGATTACGGGCAACAAAGCGGATAAAAACTAGTTTCTGATAATTTTTTTGAATTTATTTGCAAAAAGATAATGACAACTCACAGATGGTATGCTATACTTTTCTGTGTTGTGCGGGTGTAGTTTAGTGGTAAAATTCAAGCTTCCCAAGCTTGTGTCGCGGGTCCGATTCCCGTCACCCGCTTTCGAATGGGGCGGCCTTAGGGTCGTCTTTCTTATTGTTCGAAAGCACCTCAGACGAAATAGTACGTTAGTGATGATTTTCAGCGAATCCGGGAGGCTGTGAGCCGGGTAATCAGAGTAGCGGAACGGAGCGGCTGGGATAATTAAATTGATCATTTAAGTGGACTTTTAAGTCAAACAGAGTGGTACCGCGGGAATTCTCGTCTCTTACAAATATTTTTGTAGGGGACGTTTTTTTATCCCACCGGTAAAATGATGTAAACTAAGAGCACAACGTCATCGATGAAGTGACCTATAGGGAGGAAAATTAGCATGGATTACAAACAAACAGTGACTGCTGCGTTGGCCAAAGCACTGGACGGCCAATTGACTGCGGATGAGATTGCCGCTAAGTTGGAACGGCCCAAGACGTCTGACAAGGGGGACATGGCGTTCCCAACGTTTACGCTGGCTAAAGTGCTGCACCGTGCACCACAACAGATTGCCCAAGATTTAGCCGATCAACTCGATACGACTGATTTTGAAAAGGTTGAGGTCGTGGGCCCTTACCTGAACTTCTTCTTTGACAAGGGTGTCTACAGTGAAGCCACGTTGAAGACGGTTCTGACGGCTGGTGACAGCTATGGGAAGAACGAAGATGGTAACGGTGGTAACGTGCCAATCGATATGTCTTCACCAAACATTGCCAAGCCCATGTCCATGGGTCATCTGCGTTCAACGGTGATTGGAAATTCCATTGCGGAAATTCTGACCAAGAACGGTTACCATCCCATCAAGGACAATCATTTAGGTGACTGGGGAACCCAATTTGGGAAGCTCATCACCGCCTACAAGTTGTGGGGGAACGAAGCCGATGTGAAGGCCGATCCCATCAACAAACTGGTGGAATACTACGTTCGTTTCCACAAGGAAGACGTCGATAAGCCTGAACTGGACGATGTGGCCCGGGAATGGTTCAAGAAGCTGGAAGACGGTGACGAAGAAGCCCACCGCCTGTGGAAATGGTTCCGTGAAGCTTCTCTACAAGAATTCAACGACGTTTACGATGAATTAGGCGTGAAATTTGATACCTACAACGGTGAAGCCTTCTACAACGATAAGCTGGAAGAAGTTGTTCAGATCTTAAAGGACAAGCACTTACTGGTTGAATCGCAAGGCGCCCAAGTGGTCGATCTGAGCAAGTACGACCTAAACCCAGCGTTGATTTTGAAGAGTGATGGGGCTTCCCTGTACATCACGCGTGATATTGCGACGGCCCTCTACCGTGACCGGACTTACGCACCAGCCAAGAACTTGTACGTCGTGGGTTCCGAACAGACCTACTACTTCAAGCAATTGAAGGCAGTGCTTAAGGAAATGGGCGTGAAATCCGCTGACAACCTGCAACACGTGCCATTTGGTCTAATCACCGTCGATGGTAAGAAATTGTCAACGCGTTCTGGCCGGATCATTCTGTTGGCCAAGGTTTTGGAAGAATCCGTAAAATTAGCCGCTGAAGAAATCAACGAGAAAAACCCTGGCTTGGCGAACAAGCAAGCCGTTGCCCAACAAGTGGGTGTTGGGGCCATTGTCTTTGGTGACTTGAAGAATGAACGGACCAACAACATTGACTTTGTCTTGGCCGATCAACTGAAGTTTGAAGGGGAAACGGGGCCTTACGTCCAGTACGCCCATGCCCGTGCAGAAAGTATGCTGCGCAAGGCAGCCAACGTTGACGTTCAGCCAGCCGGTAATCAGATCACGGACCCAGAAGCTTGGGATACGATCAAGACGTTGGCTGATTTCCCAGCCATGGTGAAGATGGCTTGCAAGGAATTGGAACCATCCGTCATTGCCAAATACGCCATTCGTTTAGCTAAGACGTTCAACAAGTACTACGCGCACTCCAAGATCCTGACGGAAGATGCCGAATTACCAGCACGCTTGGCATTGGTTAAGGCCGTGTCAACGGTTCTGAAGGAATCCTTACGTCTGTTGGGTGTTCAGGCACCAGACGAAATGTAATTCCGATTTACACTTAATCTTGATATAGCAAAGGGCTGTCGTCTCCGATCAGAGTAATTTGATCAGGGGCAACAGCCTTTTTAGTTCTAAAATGGTTTTTTACGGGAGACTAATCCAGATTGCCCAACGTTTTGGGACTGGCCCCGTCCGCAACCAGTTGATTAAAGGTGGCGTGAACGGCGGGATCAACCTGGTTGGTTCCGGGCAAGTAGTGGATACGTTCCGTGCCGGCTTGCAGAGCGGTCTTGTAGTACCATTTCTTCCAACGCAAGAAGTCCAGGGTGTGTTGCAGGCGTGCCATGTTAGCTTCCAATTTGGTTTCATGATCGGCTAGGAAATCATAGCGATCCTGTAAGGTGGCATCGCCGGTCATGCACAAATCGATAAAGTGGCCGATCTGTTTAACCGGCACACCGGCTTCTTTGAGGCAAATGATCACCTCTAAGAAGTTAAAATCGTTGTCTTTGAAACGTCGCCGACCAGCGGCATTGCGATCGACGAAGGGGAGTAGGCCTTCCTTATCGTAGTAGCGTAACGTGTAGGGGCTGATTGCCAATTTGTCGGCAACCTCGCCAATTGAATAGCTCATCAAAAGATTCTCCTTTTTGGTCATGAAGTGCTTGACTTAGAGTTAACTCTAGATTATATACTACCATTAATCAATCACTTACAGAACCAATGAGGAGGATTTTTAAAATGTCAGAAAAGAAACCATTAGTTGTGATTTCCGGTGCGAGCTCGGGCTTTGGCGCGGAAGATGCAAAATTATTCAACGCCGCGGGTTTTCCCTTGTTGTTATTGGGCCGCCGCGTGGATAAGATCAAGGCGTTACCCCTGAACTTTGACAACGTGTTGACTGCCGCCGTCGATGTCACCGATCAAGCCGCTTTTGAGGCCGCTATTCGGGATGCCGAAAAACAATACGGTCCGACAGATCTTTTGATCAATAATGCCGGTGTCATGCTGTTAGGCAACGTGCAACGTCAGGACCCTAAGGAATGGCAAACGATGTTGGATACCAACGTGATGGGCGTCTTGAATGGGACGCAAATTGTTCTACCAGCCATGGTTGAACGACACCACGGGACGATTATCAATATGTCTTCGATCGCGGGCTTCAAGGCATTTGCCAACCACGCGGCCTACGTTGCTAGCAAATTTGGCGTTCACGGCTTGTCGGAAACAATTCGTCAAGAAGTGGCCAACGATAATGTCCGGATCTCGCTGGTGGCGCCAGGTGCCGGCGAGACGGAATTGCTAACGCACGTCACGGATGCCGGGGCCCTGAAGGACTACGAGGCCTGGAAGGACACCATGGGGGGATTGACGTTAGATCCGAAGTACGTTGCCCAAACCGTGAAATTTATTTACGACATGCCACAGGAAGTGAATGTCCGTGAAATTGATTTGGCAGCGACTCGTCAGGATAGCTAAGCTGGATCACGTGAAAAAGGCCTGAAAACGACTGGGTCTGTTAAGAAGTTTCCCATTCATTGGGAAGCTTCTTTTTGCGTTGAAAACGAATATTTGGTACACTTGCTTTATAAATATGCAGAGACGTGTGGCTAAATTCCGCATCCTTTGTTATACTTAATGCAATTTTATGCGGGAGGGTGGTCGCAATGAAGAAAAGCATGCGTCAATCACGTATCGAGCAGCTGATTAATCAGTACCCAATCGGCACTCAGGAAGAATTAATGGAACACCTCGAGGAGGTTGGCATCCAAGCTACGCAGGCCACCATCTCGCGGGATATCCGGGAAATGCAGATCGTCAAGGCCCAGGATGGCCATGGTCATTTGCGTTATACCATTTTTAAAGCGGGTAATCGCAGTGAAGAGGAACGCCTGCGGGAGACGATTAACGAGGTTGTGACCGGCTTAACGCGCGTTGAATTCGTCAATATTTTGAAAACGCTGCCGAGCAACGGGAACCTGTTGGCGGCGATCTTCGATGATTTGAATTTACCCGAGGTGGCGGGCACGTTAGCGGGTCATGATACGATTTTTATTATCAGTCCCAGTGCCGAGGTCGCGGAAAAGTTGCATGATATGATTGCGGATGAAATGAATCCGGACATTGTGCATTAAATTTACCAGGAATCTAAAGAGGGCGTAAAGCGAATAGCCGTTCGCTTTACGTTTTTTTAGTGGGGCGCTAGTCTAGAAGAGAGCGGCCAGACATATGGCGCTCTATCCCAGTGTTAAGCTATTTTAAAGCTTCGTAAAGTTTCGGTGAAAAGGTGAGTGGGCGTCTGGACTATGCTAAAATAGCTATATTACACGCTTGGCGGCTGCCCACTAATTATGGTAACGGCAAGTGTTGTCGCTGAATGCGCGGTTAAGGGCAACGACTGTCAATACCGCATTCAATCTTACATTTGAGATAAGAAGAGGCTATTTATGAATAACCAACAACCTAATCAGAACTTTTGGTCAGGCTTCAAGGCTCGCTTCAAGTACATCTGGCACCGATTCCAGTTAACCCGGTGGCTGATTGTGATTGTGATGGGTGGGTTCTTGGTGTTAAGTGGCTACATGACATTTATGGCGAAGACCGCCAATGTCGGTGACCTGAAGGCTGCGCTGGAAAATCCAACGCAGATCTATGACCGGAGTAATAAAAAAGCGGGAACGCTGTATTCTCAGAAGGGAACCTACGTCCCGCTGAAAAGTATTTCGACCAACGTGCAGAGTGCCGTGATCTCAACGGAAGATCGCAACTTCTACCATGAGTATGGCTTTTCTTTCAAGGGCTATGCGCGGGCGTTCTTGCTGTATGCGAAGAATAAGGTTCTTCGTCACAACTACATTAGTGGTGGGGGGAGTACGTTGACCCAACAGCTGGCGAAGAATGCCTATCTGACGCAGGAACAGACCTTCACGCGGAAGTTTAAGGAACTCTTTCTGTCGATCGAGATTGAAAATGTCTACAGCAAAAAGGATATTTTATCGATGTATCTCAACAACGCCTATTTTGGAAATGGGGTCTGGGGGGTCCAGGACGCGGCCGAGCGTTATTTTGGCACGTCAGCGGAGAACCTGACCGTTCCGGAATCGGCCGTGTTGGCGGGAATGTTAACGTCGCCCAGTGCTTATAACCCCATTGACCATCCGGCAGCATCCAAGGCCCGGCGCAACGTGGTGATTGGTTTAATGGCGGAGACCGGCGCCATCACGAGCGCCCAGGCCAAGCAATATCAAGCCACGGCGTTAACCACCAACGACAACTACTCCTATAAGAACACGTATAAGTATCCCTATTTCTTTGACGCCGTGATCAATGAGGCGGTCAGCAAGTACAATCTGACCGAGTCGGAGATCATGAACAAGGGGTATAAGATCTACACGACGTTGGATCAATCGAACCAACAACAGATGCAGACGCTCTTCAAGAATGACAGCTACTTCCCAGCCAATGCCAGTGATGGCACCAAGGTTCAGGCGGCCAGCATTGCCATTGATCCCGATACCGGTGGGGTCGAGGCGGTGGTCGGTGGCCGTGGTAAACACGTCTTCCGGGGATACAATCGGGCGACGCAAATGCAACGGCAACCGGGATCGACCATTAAGCCACTGGCGGTCTACACGCCAGCACTGGAAAATGGCTACTATTATGACTCCGAGTTAACCGACAAGAAGAAGTCCTATGGCTCGAACAACTATACGCCAGAAAATTATGGCAATCAGTATAGTGGTAAGATTCCGATGTACCAGGCCCTGGCGCAGAGTACCAACGCGCCGGCCGTTTGGTTACTGAATAAGATTGGCGTGGACAAGGGTTACGAGTCCGTTAAGAAGTTTGGTCTGCCCGTGACCAAGTCCGATAAGAACCTGGCCTTATCGCTAGGGGGACTGAAGACGGGGGTTTCACCGCAGCAATTGGCTCAAGCGTACACCTCGTTTGCCAACAACGGGACCATGTCCTCGGCCCACTACATTCGCAAGATTGTGGATGCTTCGGGGAACGTGGTGGTCAGCACGGATGACAGCAAGCCCAAGACCACGAAGGTGATGTCTCAGAAGACGGCTAAGCAGATGACCAGTATGATGATGGGTGTCTTTAACTACGGGACGGGGGCCACGGCCAAGCCTTATGGCTACACGATTGCCGGTAAGACCGGGAGTACGGAAGCCGATGGGGATGCCGATGCGACCCGGGACAAATGGATTGTCGGGTACACCCCGGACGTGGTTGTCACGACCTGGGAAGGCTTTGACAGCACAAGTAGCAAGCACCATTTGGAGAACGTCAGTGGTACCGGTGAAGGCCCGTTATTCCAGGCTGAAATGCAAGGCATCCTGCCGAACACAAAGGGTACGTCCTTTACCACAAAGGATGCGTCCACGTTAGCCAAGGCTGAAAATTCTGGGACCAGTTCATCTTCCAGTGATATCTGGGATCAGGTGCAGAACGGCATTGATAATGCGGGCAAGACGTTTAACAATGCGGCTGATACGGTGAAGTCCTGGTGGGAAAAGGCAAAATCCTACGTCGAATAGCTGAATCACGCTGGGGTTGCCGGTTAAAGCATGGTACAATAGTTCTTGATTAACCTATTCGGGCGGATGCCCACCGAGGAGGAACACGACTAATGGCAGACATGCACGCATTGGGCGAACAAGTCGCTCAGACTTTACAAGAAACACAAGAATTTAAAGATCTTCAAGCAGCTTTTGACACGATGAAGGCTGATGATGAAACATACAAGTTGTTTAAGGAATTTGAACAAATTCAAATGGACTTACAACAAAAACAAATGACGGGTCAACAACCAACGGATGACGAAATGAAGCACGTCCAAGAAGTTGCCGGTCGCGTTTCCGAAAAAGACGCCATCAAGGCTTTGATGGACAAGGAACGGGGCGTTAACGACCTGTTAACCGATTTAAACAAGATGATTACCCAACCCATCCAAGCAATTTACCAGGGTTAGAGTGAAAAGAATCGTCGGCGCAACCATTCCATTCGGGAGGTCGGTGCCGACGTTTTTTTTAGGCTGACTTTGTGACTTGAGGTTTAATCTCGAATGATATCAAAGAAAGGCAGGCCCGAATCATGAAATTTATTCATGCGGCTGATTTACATTTAGATAGTCCGTTTTTGGGGCTGCGGCAGTTACCTAACAGTCTTTTGACGCAGGTTCGTAACGCCACCTTCGATGCGGCTACGGTCGTCTTTGACCGGGCGTTGGCCGAACACGTCGACTTTGTTCTATTGGCAGGTGATCTGTTCGATCGCGCTGAACAGAGCGTGGCCGCACAAGCGTACCTGTTTCAACAGTTTGAGCGTTTAAACACAGCCAAAATTCCGGTACTCGTCAGTTTTGGGAATCACGATTACCTGGCCGACCAGCATCAGACCGTAGCGTATCCCGAAAATGTGACGGTGTTTGGCGCTAAGGTTGAGACGAAAACCCTGACCTTAGCGAGTGGCGAGACCGTTGCCATCAGTGGCTTCAGTTACCCGCAGCGGTGGGTGCCAACGGATCAAACGGTGGCTTTTCCCACCCACGCTGCGACCGACTGGCATATTGGCATGCTGCATGGCGCCGTTAGTGCGGGGCCAGATGACCACTATGCGCCCTTTACGGTGGCAGAACTTTTGGCCAAACGCTACGATTACTGGGCGTTGGGTCACATACACCAACGACAGCGACTCCAGGAACAGCCGCCCATTATTTACGCCGGCAATACGCAGGGCCGGTCGGTGACGGAAGCCGGCGATCGCGGGGCCTACCTGGTCACGAGTGAGCAGGGGGAATTGGTTCCGCAGTTCTTTAGCACGGCCGCGATTCTCTGGGAAACACCTTCCCTGAAAATGACGGGGACAACGTTACAGGATTTAAGCCGGCAACTCAGCGACTGGTTGGTTGCTCATCCGGCAGAACGTCCGACCTTGACGGCGTTCACCGTCAAACTTTCACAGGCCTTAGATGATGAAGATCGTGCGCAAGTAGCGACTGGCGATTGGTTGTCGCTGTGGCAGCGAACCCAGGCACGGGTGATGCGAGCGGCTAACCGTTACGTGACTGCCATCAAGTTTGAAGCAAAACCCGTGGCAATCAGTGCGCCACAGTTAGATCAGCAGTACTGGGATCAGGGAGCGACCGACGTCTTTAACCCGGTCAATCTACAAGACCTTTTCGGGAAGCTCGCGCAGGAGCCAGCCTTGGCAGCGTGGTTTACCCGGGAACAAACCGCGAGTGACTTAGAGACAGCAGCCCGGCAGCAATTAGCAGATCTGATGGGAAAGGAGGATGACCATGCGTCTTAACCGGTTAACGATTTACGGTTTTGGTAAATTTCATGACCGCACGTTTCACTTAACCAAAGGGTTCAATGCCTTGTTGGGGCCCAACGAGGCTGGAAAGTCCACGTTGACGCAGTTTATCAGCGCCATCCTCTTTGGATTTCCAACCAAAAAACATCCCGCGTTACGTTATGAACCGCTCGACGGGAGTCGGTTCGGCGGCGAGATTGCCTTCACACTATCCGGGACGGATTACCTGGTTAGCCGGGTGGATGGCCCACGCGGGGGCAAGGTGACCTTGCGGAATACCACGTTAGACCTGACCTTACCGGCGGCCACATTAGCCCAATTGTTAGCGCCAGTCGACGCGCAACTCTTTGCCCACGTTTACGCCATCAATGAACCCCAATTGGGGACGGTCTTTGCGGCCTCCAAACAGGAATTGATTGATCGCCTACGTCACGTGGGGGCCGTCGGCAGTGACTTTTGGCTTCGGCAAGCGCAACTGTTGGAAAATTCAGCGGAAGACCTGTATAAACCACAGGGACGTAAGCCCACCCTGAATCAACTCCTACAGGAACATCAGGTGCTCACCGACAAACTAAACAAGGCCAATACCAGCTATACCACCTACTGGGAGCTACGACAGCGACAGCAACACTTACAAGCGCAGCAGACGGATTTGCAGCGTCAGTTGGCCGTCCATCGCCAGATTGCCAATCAATATGACCAACAGCTGGCGTTGTGGCCGGTTTATCAGCAATGGGTAACCCTCGGCGACGCCACGGACCGGCCCGTTAGTGGGTTCCAGCAGAACGACGCGGCTGCCTTGGAACGGCTGACCAATCAAGTGACGGCCACTGTGGCAACCTTGAAAGATGATCAGGATCAACTGGCGACGCTGCAAGAACAGGCGCAATTACCGCCGCTCTTTCAGGATTATCTCCTGGTCACAGCACAGGTCGATCCCCTAATTGCCCAACTGCCGGAGATGACGATTGCGGCAAGGGAGCAATACCGCCTGCAGACGGAACAGGCCGACTTCCAGCGGCGAGCTAGCAGTATTGAACAACAGTATGCCCAAGGTGGCCAGATGCCACGGGTCTTCTCATTAGCGACCACACAACGGGTCCACGAATTAACATCTAATCTGACACTCGCTACGCAGAAACGTCGTCGGTTGCAGCAGCAACTTAATCAGCTCAATGAGCAATATCGCCAGCAACAGCCGACCCGCCAACAACGGCAAAATCCGCTAGCCGATAAACAAATTGGCTGGCTTGCGGCAGGGCTCGTTGTTCTGGTGGGGTCCATGTTTTTACCCGCCACGATCTTTAAATTGGCGGGGGCAATGCTGGGGGTGGCCGTGGGGTACTATGGTGTCTTTATCGTCGACAGCAGTACGCCAGCCAGTCGGCAGCAGCAATCTCTTGCGGAGGATATTCGCGATGTTCAGGCGCAACTGCGTGAGGGAAGCCATGAGATAAATCAATTGACCAGTCAACTCGACGATATCGGGGATGCCCATGGGTTGGGCGAAATTCCGGTTGTGCAGTGGGCGGCGGCTCAGGAGGCCATCGTTGAATGGGACCGTTTGACGCAGCGGATCGAGGCAGCCGACGCACAACTAACGACGGCGACGACGGCACTCACTGACTTTAAGACAGCCGTTCAACGGGCGCTGCCAGCCGTGACGACGGATTTCCCCGCATTGACGGCACAGCTCCAAGAACTTCAGGCAACCCGGCAACGATTGCAAGCCCAAGAGAGCGATGTGACGGCAAGTGCCGTCCGGCTCAAGCGCGATCAGGTTGCGGTTGATCAGGCCCAACACGCTGTGACGACGTTCCTGCAGACGCGGAATCTCCGCAGCACGGATGCCTTCTATCAGCAGTATCAGCAGATCCGTGAGCAGGGAAATCGCGCCAGTCAGCGCACCGCATTAGCGCAGCAAATTGGCAAGCAACCGTTGGCGGCGTTACAACAGGTTACCAGCCATGAGGCACTGGCCCAACAGACGACGACCGCAGCCGGACAAGTCGTCACGTTGCAGCATCAACTGGATACGGCAACCGCACAACTGGCGACCACGGCGGGGCAGCTGGCCCACTTAACGGCTAGTGGGACGCAGGCCACGTTACGGCAACGATTAGCCAACCTAGAGACTCAGATGCAGGACGTGACGCAGGCGTGGCTGGTGGATCGATTAGTTAGCCAGTGGATCGCAGCGACATTAGCTGCTGCTTCGGGTGATCGACTGCCCCAGATTGTTAAAATGGCTAGCCAATTCTATGGCAAATTAACTGAAAACCGGTATACTGAGATTGAACTCACACCAGCAACCTTACGTGTGCGCCGTATGGATGGTGACTGGCGTTCGGTCAGTCAATTGTCACGCGGGACGGCCGAACAGCTGGATTTAGCGGTTAAATTAGCTTTCGCCGTGGTGATGGCCCAGCAAGTGGCCATGCCCGTCGTGATTGATGATGGCTTTGTCAACTTTGACGCCCAGCGACGAGAAGCGGCTTACCGACTCTTGGCTAGCATTAGCGCTGACATTCAGGTCATCTTGTTCACGGCGGATACCACGGTTGCGGATGGATTAACTACGGAAAATTTAATTCGATTAACTGATTAGGAGGGTCTAACATGGCGGCAACGAAACAATTAATGGACTATGCGGTAGACGAAGCGGTTGACTTGTTCGTGCTTCTTAAGTCTGCTGACGTGCGGATGGCGAAGAATGGTAAACAATACATTGCCCTGGTCTTTGAGGATCGCTCCGGCGAAATTTCCGGAAAGTATTGGGATGCCTCTGAGGAGGATGTGACCAATTACGTGGCTGGACGGATTGTTCACTTACAGGGGAAGCGGGAGAACTATCAGACCCATCCCCAGATCAAGATTTTCCACTTACGCCTGGCCAAACCGGGGGAACCTGCTGATCCAGAACTGTTTATCGAACAGGCACCCATGGATCGGGCAGCGATGGAAGACTACATTAACCAAACCATTTTCGAGATTACCCAGCCAACCTGGAATCGACTAGTTCGTAAGCTGTTGAGCGAATATCAGGATCAATTCTTTACGTATCCAGCGGCGAAGAGTAACCATCACGCCTTCAAGGGGGGACTGGCTTTTCACACGATCTCCATTTTGAAGTTGGCCCATTCGGTGGTCAAGCAGTATCCGGATCTGAATGCGCCTTTACTTTTTGCGGGGGCGATCCTGCATGATCTGGGAAAGACGATTGAACTGTCCGGACCACAGTCCACAACCTACACCTTAGCCGGCAATTTAGTCGGGCATATTGTGTTGATCGATGGTGAATTGGTGCGGGCCTGTGATCCGTTGAAGCTGGACCCACAGGCAGAAGATGTGCTGTTGTTACGGCACATGATTCTGAGTCACCACGGGTTGCTCGAATACGGTTCACCGGTCCGGCCAGCGTTGCGCGAAGCCGACGTGTTGCATCAGTTGGATGAACTCGATGCATCGATTATGATGTTAGACACGGTGGTGGAACACACCGAACCGGGTGAATTTTCGGAACGGGTCTTCGCCTTAGATGGCCGGCGCTTCTACCGACCAACGACGGATGCTCCTAAGGATACACAGACTAGGGATTGAGACGATCAAACGTAAACATGGGTGCTAGAGGCTGAAAGTTCCAAAGTACCAACCAAGCCTGTTCTAGCAACAATAGTGATCTAAGAACTGGGAAATCTAGTGGGCCCACCGTCTTACCGGTCGGCAGATATGGACTGGAACGGGGGGGGGGAACGCGACTTGAAGCCTCGAAAATCACGAGTCTACAAGCTTGGTTTTCTACTAAGCTAGTAAGGAGTTCACTTACTGACTAAGTAGAACGACGCGCCTGAGCCCATATCTGCCGACCTCACGGCTTACAAAGTATTCTGAGTTGACTATGATCATGATTGTAACAGTCGTGATTAGTTGAACCCCGAAGTGTCAGGTAGTCGTCACTTACAGCTATTTTTCGTGATAAAACACACTCAGCGCCGGAGGAGGCCAGGGATGGAGCTGGCCGTGAAAGTGGTGTTAACTGGCGTTCTTTAGCCAGTTTACAGCACGGGCGACTTTGGAGACACGTGGTTTCCGTGGCTCCAAATCGAGCGAGAAGACCGGTGCTTTTCCGGTCTGAAGCGTCCCCACAGCAGGCGGAATCCCTGGCAGCCGTAGTGCGCCTGATTTAGACAAGTTGGTCAATAAAAAATCCCCGAATCATCGTCAATGATGATTCGGGGATTTTAGATTATTCAGAAATTACTTTGAAGATGATGAGGTCGTGGTAGAAGACTTGCTTGATGATAAGTAATCAGACAAGATGTTCTTCAAATCACTATCCTTGATGGAAACGTCACCCTTCTTCAAGACCTTGGCAACCACGTTGTGCAGAACAGTAGAATCGTTCATGTCGTTGTCAATGATTTGCTTCTTGAGTTCAGCCTTGTGTTGGTTGATCGTGCCCTTACCAGGGTTCTTCAACATCAAGATGACGTGGTAACCGTATTGCGTCTTAACAGGCGTAGCGGTGTATTCACCAGTCTTCAGCTTGAAGGCAGCCTTCTTAAAGGTTGAGTCCAAGGAAGTATCAGTGCTATCGAAGGCACTCAACTTACCACCCTTGTTCTTGGTAGCCGTATCAGTAGAGTACTTCTTAGCTAACTTCGTGAATTCAGACGTCATGTCGCTCTTCTTAGTATCCTTCAAGTCGCTGATGATCTTGTCAGCAGTGGACTTCTTGGAAACTAAGATGTGGGCAACGGAAACTTCTGGTTCGTAGCTCTTGAATTGCTTCTTGTATTGCGCGTCAGTAACCGTAACGTTATCCTTAACGGCTTCCTTCAAAAGTAAGTTAGAACGAATTTCAGTCTTTAAGCTGGATTCCGTCATCCCACTTTGAGAAAGGACACTCTTAAATGATGAACCGTATTGGGCCTTGTAAGTGTTAAATTGCTTGGTAACAGCGGATTTTGAAACCTTGCTACCGTATTGCTTTTCCAAGACCTTGTTCAGAATCATTTGTTGCAGAACTTGCTTACCAGATGAAGTTCCCTTCAAACTGCTGTAGTAAGCACTTTCGGTGATTTTACCACCGCTAGTGGTTGCAACGGTTTGGTTCCCACAACCAGCAAGCGTTACAGTCAGTAACAAGCCAGCAAGGGCGATAAACCATTTCTTCATATTACTCAACACATCCATTCATCAAAATTGGTGTAAACACCATACTTGGATATCATAACACAAAATTTCGCAAACCCAAAAAGGTACGAGAAGCTTTACAAAAAGTTCAAATTTACAGGTTATCCCAGCGTGAAACCTTGTCTTCAATGACGGCTACGTGGGGGGCCACCTTGAAGGCGAACTTATCCACTTGGTTTTGAATGTCTGTGATGACGGGGGTTGCGGCATCCACGGCAGTGTTGAGGGCTTGGACCTTATCCGTGAGATTATCCTTGGCTACCTTGATGTCGTCGACCTGATCGGCGGTCTCTTTGACCTGATCACCGACCCGCTTGGCCCAGACGCGGGGGTCCTGCTTGGTCAACGTAAAGTAGGCTGCCAAACCAACACCGGTCGCCAGGGTGACGCCGGTTAGAAATTTACCAATACCCATGATTAGTCCTCCAATTGTGCGGCGATTTTCGCTTGAATGGCCGCGTAATCGTCTGGCGTGTAATGGTCAGCGTTATCTTTAAAGATCATTTGGAAATCATCGTCGTCCGTGTAACGGGGAACCAAGTGGAAGTGGGAGTGGAAAACGGACTGGTAGGCCACTTTACCATTGTTGTTGACGATGTTCATACCGGTAATGTCCGGATTAGAGGCTTGGACGGCTCGCGCAATCCGCGGAATGCGGGAGAAGACGGCCGCTGCGAGATCGCTGTCATAGGCAAAGATATCCTTGACGTGGGTCTTGGGAATCACCAGCGTGTGTCCTGGGGTTCCTTGTGAGATGTCTAAGAAGGCCTTTACAATGTTGTCCTCGTAGACGGTGTAGCTGGGGATATCCCCCTTTAAGATTTTACAAAAGACACAGTCGTCATCATAGTGCGGTTCGAGTGTCATTTTAGCCATGAAATCTCCTTCTTTCGCTTCGATTTCGTTCATTATACACCATCACTAGGGGCGGATTCACCTCCATCGTTCGTTCACTCGGTGAGCTATGGTATAATAGCTGAGTTATGACCGGGTAGCCGGTCACTTAGGTGGTACGCCGTTTCCCAGGGGGGAGCGGCGACCGCAATGCTGAAAACCAAATTTAAAAAGAAATGAGGGAATGTTTATGGCTTTAGAAGTTAGCCACGTTGTGGGGGGCTATTCCCAGATTCCCGTCTTGAAGGACATTAGTTTTGACGTTAAGGACGGTGAATTGGTTGGTTTGATCGGGCTTAATGGTGCCGGTAAATCAACGACGATTAATCATGTTATTGGGCTATTAACGCCCCATAAGGGGACCATCACGCTGAATGGGGTCACGATTCAACAGGATAGTCAGGCCTACAAGCAACAGATTGCGTATATTCCAGAAACACCCGTGCTCTATCAGGAATTAACCCTGCGAGAGCACTTGGAAGTGACTATGATGGCCTATGACTTGGATCACGACCAGGCCTGGGCCACGGCACATGAACTATTGAAGACGTTTCGTTTAGATAACAAGCTGGATTGGTTCCCCGCGAACTTTTCCAAGGGGATGAAGCAGAAAGTCATGATCGTCTGTGCCTTTTTGACCCAAGCCAAGTTATTTATCATTGATGAACCCTTCTTGGGATTGGACCCCTTGGCCGTTAACGATCTGCTGAATTTAATTGAGGATCGGAAACAAAAGGGTGCCAGCATCCTGATGTCAACTCACGTGTTGGACACGGCACAACGGTACTGTGATCGGTTCGTCCTGCTACACGATGGGCAAGTTAAGACTGAGGGAACGCTCAGCGAGTTACAAGCCGCTCTTCCGGAAGCGGGGGAATCGCTGAACGACATCTACCTTTCGATGACGAAGGTTGATCGCGCATGACCGCTTTATTTAAAACACGGCTGCAGCGCCATCTCCGGGAAATGGCCAAGTATTTGCGGCTGGTGTTCAATGATTTCTTCGTCTTTGCCTTGCTCTTCCTATTAGGGGGCTTGGGTTACGGTTACTCAAACATGTTAAAGACGCTAAAGTCCGGTTACTGGTGGGCCCCCGTTGTGGCGCTACTGGTACTGGTGATTGTGGCTCAGATTGGGCGTTTCGCCACGTTGATTGAGGATGCCGACCGGGTCTTCTTGCTGCCAAGGGAACGGGCCATGCACGCCTACCTGGTGGCCGCGCGGCGGTATAGCCAGGGCTTGGCACAGGCGACGCAAGTGATTGCCGTCTTTCTGTTGGCGCCATTTATGAGCGTCACCATGGGCTGGACGGTCCTGAGCTTGGTCGAATTGGGCTTGGCCCAGATCATTTTAAAGGATGCGTTACTGCGCTTGGATCTCGCCAGTGTCTATCAAGTCACGGGGCAAACGCGGATGAACCGCTGGGAATTCAAGTGGTTGCTGAGTCTGATTATCCTGGCTGCTGGGTTGTGGACCTTGCCATTAGTGGCGGTTGTTTTGGCCCTGATATTGGATCTCGCCGTGGCACTGTGGACCGCACAGCACTGGCAGAAACAGCAAATCCGGTGGCGTGAGCAGATTAAGCTGGAGGACAACCGGATGTTAGGCATCTATCGGTTCTTCAACATGTTTACGGAAGTTCCCATGTTAGCGGGAACCATCAAGCGGCGGCGTTACTTGGACTGGCTGTTCAAGACCATTAAACCGCAGCACGATCATTTGTATCTGTATCTCTTCAGTCGGGGGATGGTCCGGGGCAGCGAATTCAGTGGCCTGGTCGTTCGGCTGACGGTGATTGGCATGTTACTCTTGTATTTTGTTCGGGGTGAATGGTTGCCGGTCGTTTTGGTGGCACTGTTTATTTACCTGATAGGCTTTCAACTGTTACCGTTCTTCCAGCAGTACGATGATGTGGTCTTTACTCACGTCTATCCGGTACTGCCAGCCCAGCGGTTGAAGAGCTTTGTGACGCTGATCACGCTGATCCTTAGTGTGGCAGCTTTATTGCTGTGGGTAGTCGTGGTGATTGCCAATCCCCACGTCTTGACGGCGGGAATTACCCTGTTGGTTGAGGTTGTAGAAGTTTGGTATCTCGCTAGAATCTATACCCCCCAACGGTTAGCCCGCTCGACAGAAAATAGGGGTTGACGTGGCTCCCGTTTGCCAATAGAATTAATAATAGCTGACAAATCGAGGAGGGGTGACCATGGCACTGGATATCAGTGACGGCTGGAGTCTATATCCGCTGGGCGGGAATACCGGCACGGCGTATATGGGGACGAAAGCGTCACAAAAAGTGTTCTTAAAACAGAATGCGTCACCGTTTCTTGCCGCGCTCTCGATGGAGGGCATCACACCCCGGTTGGTGTGGACGAAGCGGCTTGCCAGTGGGGATGTTATGACGGCGCAGGAGTGGTTAAACGGTCGGACGCTGCATCGCGAAGAAATGCGCGAACAACGGGTTGCCCGACTACTCCACCGCGTCCATCATTCTCACCTACTTCATGATATGTTATTAAAAGTCGGCGGACGATTTACCACGCCCGCCCAGTTGTTGACTCGCTTACAGCCGGCCTTGGCCGCTGACTTGCGGCGGCATCCGCTGATTCAGTCAGCGTTTGCGACGTTGCAAGGCGAGCAACCCCAACTGCCCAAGACGCATTACGAAGTTTGTCATGGTGATTTGAACCATAAAAATTGGCTGTTGTCGGATCGGCGACGCCTGTATTTAGTGGATTGGGATGCGGCGACCTTTGCCGATCCCGCCTACGATCTGGGGGCGTTGCTCTGTGAGTACGTGCCGCTGGAAGAATGGCAACGTTGGCTGCAGGACTACGGCGAAACGATTACGGCGGACTTAACCGCCCGGGTCAATTGGTACGCCCGGATTCACTGCTTAAGCGTGATTGCCGACAGCTACCACCAACAGCGTTTTCAAATTATGAATCAACATTTAATCTTACTAGAAAAACTGACGAGAGAATCAGTGACGGACTAAGCGTCGGCGGGAGCGAGGAAGGACCTTGCGCCCGCCGTTGTGCTTGAAGGAGGAATTGGACATTGCGTGTGCGTAATAAACCATGGGCCAAGGATTATGTGGCCGAACATACTGAACGATTGGTTGAAGAACCAGAACCATTGAAGGGCAATTGGCAGAGTCGTTTTCCCAAGGAACAACCCTTATATGTTGAAATTGGGACGGGAAAGGGTCAGTTCATTGTTGAGATGGCGAAGGCCCATCCCGACCGGAACTTTATCGGCATCGAGATTCAGTTTTCCGTGATTGCGGCGGCCTTGAAGAAAGTGGTTGCCAGTGAACTGACCAACATTCAATTGGTTCACACGGATGGCGAGGCGGTCAACACGTTCTTTGCGGCCGGCGAGATCACGGGCTTGTACCTCAACTTCTCCGACCCGTGGCCTAAGTCGCGGCATGCCAAGCGGCGGTTGACGTCACCAGTCTTTTTGGCTCACTACGCAGACGTGTTGCAACCCAAGGGTGAGATTCAATTCAAGACCGATAATCGGGGCTTATTTGAATATTCCCTGGGCAGTTTGAACAATTTCGGCTTAGTCTTTGACGGGGTTTGGTTGGATCTGCATGCCGCAACCGATGGCGTGGAAGATATTCAGACAGAGTACGAACAAAAATTCTCGGCAAAGGGGCCTATCTATCAAGTGATTGCCCATTTTCCCGTTGATGACAGCTCGGATAAGTAATCCTGCATAAGAGTTGTGATTGACCTGTTCGTCACAATTCGGCTGGATAATCGTTAAAATTTAAAGTATAGAGCCCTTGGGGTGTGTGGTGACGGCGACGTCGGCGGGCACTTCCAAGGGCTTTTTTTCATTTAAATTGAGATTTGACATTTATTTTGCCCTTTTTTACGGAGTTAGTAGGTAAGAGGGGGCGATGATCGTGCTGATAGCGTTGCGGCAAGGTAAATTAATTGATGCGGCGTTTGCTGAAAGGCGGGGAGACTATTGTTGCCCGGCTTGTCGGCAGCACGTCAGCTTACGGCACGGGACGCAGGTTCAGCCGTATTTTGCGCATCGAGCGAAGGCTACCTGCACGATTTTTAGCGAGGGCGAGACCGCCCAACATTTGGCGGGCAAACGGCAACTCCTGGCCTTTTTCGCACCGTGGGGCAGGGTGAGTTTGGAACACGTGCTGCCGACGATTCAGCAACGGGCAGATGGTTGGATTGCGCGCCCAACGGGAAAGGCCATTGCCATTGAGTTTCAGTGTAGTCCTATCACCACTAAGCAAGTCTTGCACCGAACTCGGGGCTATCAGAAGTTGGGGGTGTATCCCTTTTGGATCTTAGGGCAGCGTTATAGCAAGCAAAAGCTAGGCTGGTCTTTGATTGAACGGTTTGCGACCCGGCTTCGGGGATGGGGGCTGTGCCTCTTGTTTTGGGACGTTCAGCGCCAGCGGATGCGGATTGACCACCATCTCTATCAGGATGCGCTAGGGGGGTATCATGGGCGGACGGTTTGGTTAGCCAATGTTGCTGATCTAGCGGCGGGAAACTGGCAGAGGCTGCCTAAGCTGGAGTTGGACTATCCGGCTTGGCGCTCGCGTTTGGCCCGAGATCTCCATCTGAAAAATGCGGCGGTGTTAGCCATCCAAGAGCGCCTCTATCCAGCGGGCCATCACGTATTGGATGTACCGACTGCCCTAACAACGTCAGCCGTGACGCCGCCCGTCTTCGGCCAGGGCCTGTTGTTGTGGCGAGCATTAGTGGCATCGCAGCTACTGAAGCAACCGGCGACGACCATCTCGTTAGCCAATTTTAAAGAAGTCGCGGATAAAAGCTTTCAAATCGTGGGTGGACACCGCCGCGCGGTCTGGTTCACCGCGGAGCACGCCTTGGAGATGGCAAAACGACGATTAGCGCGGGATTTAGTCGCCTCGGGGTATTTAAGGGTGGCCGATGACGGATGGCAAGTCGTGAAGCAGCTGCGATGGGTGGGAGAATCCATTTGATTAGATATTGATGAGAAAAAAACGGGGCCTGGCCGCCAATGCTCGGGATAAAAGTGGTAAACTGATGATATGTAAAAATTAAAGGAGGATTAGGAAAATGAAACAAATTCCCGAACGCGCGGCAGTTCCTGAGGCTTTGACCTGGGACCTGACCCCAATTTATGCCGACGATGCGGCTTTTAAGCAGGCCGTTGACGCGGTTAAAAAACAGGCCAAAGAAGTGGCGACTCATCAGAATCAGTTAGCAGAGAGTGCAGCTGATCTCTATGAAGTGACGGCGGCTATCTTTGATCTCAACCGGCAACTGGAACGGGTGTACGTTTACGCCTCCCTTAAGAATGATCAGGATACGGGAGATGCCAATGCGCAAGCCCTGTCTGGCCAAGCCGAAAGTCTCGTGGCCACGGTGGCGGCAGCAACGTCTTGGTACGAACCAGAAGTCTTGAACTTGCCGCAGGTCGTCTTACAGGCCTTAATTGACGCCGAACCGCGGTTGACCGAGTACCAGCACTTCTTCGATGTGTTGGGGGAACAGCGCGATCATACTCTGTCTGCCCCCGAAGAAAAGCTCTTGGCCGGTGCCAGTGATATCTTTGGCGCCTCTGCTAAGACCTACAGTGTCTTGAGTGATGCCGACCTTCAATTCCCCGTGGTTCAAGACGAGGCGGGCAACGATGTCCGGCTATCCGAGGGACTCTACGGTGTGCTGCTACAATCCACCCAGCCTAAGGTTCGTGAACAGGCGTTTAAGGCCCTCTACAGCGTTTACCAACAGTTCCGGCATACTTTTGCCAGCACGCTGTCCAGCGAGGTTAAAACGCATAATTTCAGTGCTCAGGTGCGTCACTATCAGAGTGCGCGTGACGCCGCAATGAGTGGCAACAATGTTCCAGCCGTTGTTTATGACACCTTGGTGAAGACCGTTAATGATCACCTGGATTCTTTACATCAGTACGTTAACCTGCGCAAAGAAATTCTGGGATTGCCTGAACTGCACATGTATGATTTGTATACGCCAATTACGGGTGAGCCGAGCTTGAAGTATACCTATCCCGAGGCCCAACAAGAAGCCCTGAAGGCGTTAAGCGTCCTGGGTCCCGATTACGTGGCCAATGTCCAGAAGATGTTTGATGGCCGGGCCATTGATGTCGTGGAAAATAAGGGGAAACGGACTGGGGCCTACTCCGGTGGGATGTATGACACCAAGCCCTATATCTTACTGAACTGGCAGGATAGCCTCGAAAGTCTCTTTACGCTGGTTCACGAGATGGGACACAGCATGCACAGCCATTACACGCGGACCAATCAACCTTATCAGTACGGGGATTACTCGATCTTTGTGGCGGAAATTGCCTCAACCACTAACGAAAATCTCTTAACGGATTACTTGTTGAAGACGCAAACCGATCCGCAAGTTCGGGCCTACGTCTTGAACCATTATCTGGATGGCTTCAAGGGGACGGTCTACCGCCAAACGCAATTCGCTGAGTTCGAAGACTACATTCACCAACAGGCGGCTGCCGGTGAGACGTTGACCGCCGACTTCATGAGCAAGTTCTATGGTGATCTAAACCAGCGCTACTATGGTGACGGGGTCATTTCCGATCCCCAAATTGCGGATGAATGGACGCGTATTCCGCATTTCTATTACAACTACTACGTTTACCAGTATTCGACGGGATTTGCGGCAGCCACCACGCTGGCCCAACGCATTCTCAGTGGGGATGCGACGAAACGCGATGCCTACCTCAATTACCTGAAGTCGGGGAGTTCAGCCTTACCAATTGAAGTGATGCAAAAAGCAGGGGTCGACATGACCAAGCCGGACTACCTCAAGACGGCCTTTGCGACGTTTGACGAACGGTTGGCTGAGTTTAGCCAATTGGCCCATGAACTAAAGAAATAGGCTGATCACCGATACGATCTGCCGATCAATTAAAAATGCCCGTATCACGGCAAGCTGCTGTGATACGGGCATTTAAGTTAGTCTGAAATCGATTGCCAGTCGCGTTGCCAGAAGACACCCATGGTCTTCTCACCGGTGTGTACGCTGATGGCAGGTCCCAGTGCGCTGCGTGAGACGCGTACGGTGGGAAACTGTTCGTGGAGGGCTTGCTGCCAATGCAGGGCCGTCTCTTCATTGTTGGCGTCGATGATCGTTGCGTGAACGGGGTAGTCAACCCGTTCGAGATCGGTCTTCAGATGAGCCGTGATAAAGCCAAAGGCCCGCCGCATGGTACGCTCTTTGTCAATGGCAATGATTTGACCGGCGTCATTAAAGGTGAGCAATGGCTTGATATTTAACAAGTTACCAATCATGGCGGAGCGGTTGGTCAATCGTCCCGTCCGCGCGAGGTGGCTGAGGTTGTCGACAGCGAAATAAACGTGTTGTGTGTCACGGAGCGCTAATAACTGTGGCACAATCTCGGCACCGGACTGACCCGCCGCAATCAATTTGCCGGCCAGCATACACAGGTTGGCCTCACCGGCACTGGCGACCAGGGAATCAACCGGGAAGATTTTAGCTTTGGTGTAGGTTTCACAGAACATCCGCAGATTACTCATAAAAGACGTAATCCCACTGGAGAGATGAATCGAGATGATTTCATCGACCCCTTGGCTGGCTAAGCGATCGTAAGCCTCCTCGATCTGGCCTAAGGAAACCTGGGCAGTGGTCGGTAATTCGTGATCCGTTTTTAAATAATCAAAAAAAGTTTGTGAGCTTAGTTCGGATTCGGGATACTGCTGACCGCCAAGGATGACCGTGATGGGCAATACCGTAATGGAATATTGCGCAATCTGATCAGGGGTGAGGTAGGCGGCAGTATCGGTAACGATGGCAGTTGTCATAAGCGTTCCCCTTCTGGGCTAAAAATAGTTGGGTCAATCATACCATACCTCTAGGTGTTTAGGGGAGTAATTAGGACGCGTTTTTTAGGGCTACCGTAAAGTAATGAGGCCAAACAAAAAAGCCTGGGTACAAGACGCAGACTTCTTCGTAAAACGATTTATAATACCCGCAAGTGAGGTGGAAACGCACCTGCAGCTGCTGAATTGTGTTGGTCATTTTGTGCGTAATTAGGTTCACCCATTAACATTTCGCGTGTCGCAACGCCCTGGCTTTCACATACGTCGCAGAGTGCTTCATAGGTCACGTCGTTAAGCAGTAAGCCACATTGCGAAACATCGCAATTAAAGATCACGGCTGATGATGACTGCTGAATCTTCATCTCGGCAGCCATCTTCTGGTCGGTCTGAAAGGCCTTTTTCGCCAAGTCAGAGTCACAGTCTTCGGTAAACATGTCGAGGTCTAAGCGGCAGTCCTTGGCAACTTCAACCGCCAGTTCTTGAGAGAACACTTGGTGGTCGTTGACAACGGCCGTTTGCATGTCGAGTAGGAATTTACGTCCCTTACGCTTACCCTGAAAGAGTGCTGCCTTATAGGCTAAAATAGCCTGGTAGTAAACGTTGAAGTAGGCGTTACGTTGCGCCAAACTATGCCGTTCTGGCAGAGCCTGTTCGATAATTTGTTGATTTAGCAGCGGGACGAATTGAAACGACACCTTGCTATTTAAATGGTCAGCCAACCGCATAATATTCTGTTCTGAGCGCATACAACGTGCCCCCAGTGGGTTGACGAACAAATAGACTTCTAACACATTGCTTCCTCCTATATCTATCCTGTTGGTAATCAGCAAGGGTCACCAAACAAAAAGTAACAATAGCACTACTTTAGCAAAAATTCAAAAAATAGCAATCCAAACGTTTGTTTGTTGGTAGGCCCGTTCGTTTAAAACGCAACCTAATCATGCAACATTTTAGCGAAGAGGTAAAGCTAAACGCCTCGTGAAATCAAAACTCGCAGCAACTTTCAAATTTAACCGGGGGATAGAAGGTAATTAGTCTCGATTACGCTAGAGTTATGGTAAAATTCATAGGTAAGCTGTGTATTTAAGGTTGGGGGATAGTCGTCATGATAGCAAACTGGGATCAATTTTTATTGCCCTATCAACAGGCCGTCAGTGAGCTGAAGGTTAAGCTCCGCGGTATTCGAAAACAATTTGAGAATCGCAACCAACGACCGCCCATTGAATTTGTTACGGGACGAGTCAAGCCAGTGCCTAGCATCGTGGAAAAGATGACGCGACGGCACGTGGCAGAGGAACGTTTGGAACAAGATATGCAAGACATCGCTGGCTTACGGATTATGTGCCAATTTGTTGAGGATATTTACCAAGTGGTAGACCTCTTACGGCAACGAACCGACCTCACGATTCTTGAGGAACGCGATTACATTCATAACGAAAAACCAAGTGGCTACCGGTCGTACCATATTGTCATTGAGTACCCGGTACAACTGGTCACAGGTGAAAAAAAGATTTTAGCCGAAATTCAGGTGCGGACTTTGGCCATGAATTTTTGGGCAACGATTGAGCATTCATTGAATTACAAGTACCAAGGTGACTTCCCGACGGAGCTGAGTGCACGACTTCAGCGAGCGGCGGAGGCCGCTTTCAAGTTGGACACGGAAATGTCCGAAATTCGAGAAGAAATTCAGGAGGCCCAACACTACACGCCACAAAATGGTGCTGGTGGGGATGCTCCGAACTCACCTCAAAGTAAGGAAGATTGACGCAATGAAGGTTTCCATTTATGGCAATAACGGCCAGGCCTCAGTGAAGGTCGCGACGGCTTTAAAAAAAGGCTTAACGGCGGCAGGGATTGAGCTTGATAGTTTGGACCCGGACATCGTGATTACGGTGGGCGGGGATGGGACGTTGCTGTCCGCATTCCACCATTACAATGATCGCTTGGATCGGGTTCGGTTCGTGGGCATTCATACGGGGCATCTAGGGTTCTACACCGATTGGCGGGATTATGAGGTCCAGGAGCTGATTGACAGCCTGGTTGAAGACAACGGTCAAAGTGTCAGCTACCCCTTGTTAACGATTAAAGTGGAGTATGCCGATGGGACGCATCCGGACCGGGCACTGGCACTGAACGAATCGACGATTAAGAAGGTCTCGGGGACCATGGTGGCCGATGTGTATATTAAGGGCGAATTCTTCGAAAGTTTTCGGGGAGACGGTCTGTGTATTTCGACACCAACCGGTTCAACGGCCTATAACAAGGCGGTGGGGGGCGCTGTGTTGAACCCCCAATTCAATGCCATTCAAATGGCTGAAATTGCCTCAATCAACAACTTGGTCTTTAGAACCTTGGGATCCCCCCTGATCATCCCGGCTGACGAGTGGATTCGTGTCGAACCGGCAAGTTCTGCCAATAACGTCTTGATGTGCGACCAATTAAGCATTGAGGGACGGCCAATTAAGGCCATTACGTACCAGATTGCCCAGCAACGGATTTCCTTTGCGGAATACCGGCATACGCATTTTTGGCAACGGGTCGAGTCATCCTTCATCGGGAGGGAGAACGAATGACGGCGTTTGCCTGGCGGGTGGGGGGAAACAGCCCCATCCACGTTCGTACGGTGCTGATGGACCATGGCGTCACACGTACCTTTCTGAAACAAGTGAAGTTTCACGGGGGCGTGGTGACCCTGGATGGGGTTGAGGTTCGGGTCATTGCTATGGCCCAACCCGGACAGACGGTTGGCTTACAGTTGCCGCCAGAACCGGCCAATCCAAATGTCAGCACCTCATTTGCGCCTTTAGATATTCTGTATGAAGATGCGCACTTCTTAGTGGTCAATAAGCCCGCTGGGATGGCGTCTGTGCCCTCGCACCTGTACGCGGATGACACCTTAGCTAACCGGGTTAAGGGGCATCTGACAGCCATTCAGGCGCCCAGCACGGTGACCCACATTGTCACACGGCTGGATCGAGAGACGAGTGGTGCCGTGCTGTTTGCCAAGCACCACTTTGCACATTCTATTCTGGATAAGCAGTTGAAGTTGGGTCAGCTGGATAAGCGCTACGTTGCGGTGGCAACTGGTCGCGTGCGACCACGGTTGCAGACCGTTGATGCGCCCATTGGACGTGCGCCCGATTCCTTTATCAAACGGATGGTGCGGCCGGATGGAAGACAGGCGCAAACGACGCTACGGGTGGTGGCACAGTCCCAAACGGCCAGTCTGTTAGCCGTAAAACTACATACCGGTCGAACGCATCAGATTCGCGTGCACTGTGAGGCTATTGGTCACCCACTGCTGGGGGACTGGCTCTACGGCACGCAGACCAACCCGTGGATTCATCGGCAAGCGTTGCACTGTGCGCGGTTGTCGTTTTATCAGCCATTTGAACAGCGGTGGGTGACGTGCTATGCGCCACTGCCTACGGATATGGCCACGGTGATTGCCCATGAGGTCTTACCGGTGCCAACGAACGAGTTGTGAAAGAAATCGTTAATGACTAAAGGTCTGGATGACTTATCCGGGCCTTTTTTGGTGTCCCGTCACTCGGACCCACACTTTTGGTAGCACCTGATAGTAGCCAACGTATCCTGCAAAGAAGTGAGCATGCCGGTTTGTAAGGCGACCTTACCGGGCCCGTGGGATGTCAATTTTGAAGGTGGATTAGTTGCTTGCTCACCCGATTTGTCTTAAATTAAAAGTATAGAAAAATGCAAGTGCTTTCATCAAAGTGAAATTGGGGGAAGCGTGACCTTGCGTAAAGAGGTGAGGATGTCGTGAATTATTTTGTGGATACCAGTTTGGGGGCATCGGTTACGGGGATTGAAAAGGCCCAGTTTAATCGGATGCAATTGTTTCAAACGGCGGGCATGCCTGCCACGTTACTTTACCTGTCTTACGGTTCGCGCCTGCATGAGCACCTGAAGAAGTTTGGGTACCAAGGGGTTGGCTTTTCAATGTACGATTATTTTCAGGAGAGCCAACAGTATGCGGAACAGGGGCGCTTTGATTGGCGTCACTATTGGCAAGCAACCTGTCATTACCGGTTGCGAGATGTGCCAGACACGTGGGACGTCCGGGTAGATAATGCGGACGGGCTGTTTTTGATGTATGCTCATTTTTTGGATAAAGACTGTCAGCACGTTGATTACATCAATTACTTTGACCGGCATCACCATAAGATTCGGCGTGACGTATACGATAGTCGCGGCTTTCTCAGTCGAACGAGCCTGTTGGTCGATAAGGAGAACACGAACACTGAACTCTATTACAATCCGGCTCAGCAAGTTAAGCTGATCAAGCAGTTTGAGCAGGTTAACGGCAAGACCGTTTTGCGTGAGGTGACGTTGAAACAGTATCAGCAACGTGATTATTTCTTCAATGATGAGGCGGAGCTGCGAACCTTCTTCTTTAATGAGTTGGCACGGCCAGGCGACATCTTCTTTACGGATCGTAACGGTCAGATGGCGCCCTCATTGGTTCAGACGAGGCCCGATATCAAGATCTGTCCCGTCTTTCACAGTACGCACGTCCGCGCGGGTCAGGATATTGTGACGGGGGAGCTGAAACATGGAATCTATGATTTTATTTTGGCGCACCCTGAGCGGTTTAACGGGATTGTCGTTTCCACGGAGCAACAACGCGTTGACCTGTTGGCCCGCTATCAAAACTTGCCGCCAATCAGCACGATTCCCGTGGGGTTTGCGACACCGCATCCGGTAGACGTGATGAACCGCGACCCATATCGCATTATTAGCGTGGCACGCTATTCTCCAGAAAAACAACTGCTCCATCAGGTTAAGGCAATTGAACGCTTAGTTCCGGAATTTCCTAAGATTCAGTTACACATGCTGGGATTTGGGCAAAAGATTCAAAACGAGCTGCAAACGTATATTGATGCGCACCAACTAAAGGATCATGTTTTCTTACGCGGGTTCCAAAAAGATCTGACGCATGAGTACCAACGGGCCTCATTGGCACTGATGACGAGTGTGGAAGAAGGCTTCTCACTGTCGACGGTCGAGGAATTGAGTTATGGTGTTCCAGTTATTGGGTATGACATTCGGTACGGACCAAACGAAATGATTCATGATGGAGAGAATGGCTTTTTGGTACCCGTGAATGACCAGGAACAGCTCTATCAAAAAATCCGGGAATACTTGTCAGACGTGAACTTACAGTACACGTTCATGGGAAACGCCCAGCGATTAGTTCAGGCCTATTCACCGGTCAAAACCATGCAAAAATGGGAGAGTTTGGTTCAAAGTCTAAATAATCCGGTGGAGTAATTTTTTATTTATGGGAGCAAGTAGTTTTAATTATAAAAGAAAATGGGTATAATTAAAGAATGCTGATATGTGATCACTTTTTAACAGGTGATCACATTTATATAGAAAGAATAATGAATTCAACCAGAGGAATGGGAGTGCTGCGCTGTGTATTATTTTATTAACGAATATATTCTACAGAAGAACTCGAGTGTTGAGCATACAGCGATGAACCGGGTAAAATTGTTCAACCATTATAAGACACCTGCCAAAATTGTAACCAAGATTTATGATAGATTGTTACATCGAACCATCACGGACTTTGGCGTGACGGACGGTCAGGTTATCAATATGTTTGATTATTTTCAAGAAGCCACGGATCTGCCAGCCGTTACGGTAAAGACGGAGGATCTAAACATTCCGATTGAATACGAAATTACGGTGGGCGCGAACTTTAGCGGCGTGGCGAATGGTGACCGGCTGATTGAAAATGTGGGATTTATTCCGGGAACGATCGGACGCGTCTTCTATCAAGAATTCTTTGATCAACAGGGGAATCGGATTGGGACTGATCTTTGGGATTGGCGTGGTTTTAGATCCGCTACCCAATACTTTGGTCAGAATGGCAAGCTGATTGCACAGCGCTACTACACGCCAACTGGACGAACCGTCTTGGAAGAATATTACGCCCAAGACACGGCAGGCAACCCATTGCTGTCGCGGATTATTTTGAAGGATTATCGGGGCGAAGGCGACCGTTTCTTCCAGAACACGGATGATCTCTTCACATTCTTCTTGAATGAGTTGAGCAATCGCGATACGGAGACGACCACGTTTATTGTGGATCGGCCGGGTACTGGGGTTAAACCGTTGCTAGCCTTGAACGATGCGTCCCGCAAGTATCTCTACATTCCGATTAACCATGCCGTTAACCCGAATGATCCGGTTCATGCAAATCTCGACGGTTTCTTGGAACCAGCCTTTGCGCATTTTAGCCACTTCGATGGGTTTATTACGGCTACCCAGCAACAGGCAGATCATCTGGCAACGCGCTTCCCTAAAGCTAGAATTTTTGCGATGCCAGCAGTGACGACGATTCCCTTGACTAAAGAACAAACGGAAAAGGTGGCGCCTAGTCAACGACGGCCACATAGTCTCCTTTACGTTGGTCGTGTTGGTCAGGATAAGCAGATTGATCAGCAATTACGGCTGTTCGCGCTAGTTAAGGATCGGGTTCCAGATGCGACCTTCACACTATACGGTTATGGTGATCCTAAGTACGTTACTGAAATGAAGCAGCTGGCGGATAGTCTAAAATTAGCTGATAGCGTGACCTTTAAGGACTATGTGCCGAATTTACAAGATGCGTATGATCAGTATCAAGTCCTCATTAATACGTCACTGGCAGACGGCAGTCCGTTAGCCATGATGGAAGCTTTGATGCACGGCCTGCCAGTCGTCAGCTACAAGTTCAACTATGGTCCAGCAGAGTTGATTGCGGACGGTAAGGACGGCTACTTGATTGATCCAGGCCAGACACTGGCTATGGCGGAAAAGATCGTGGCTTTGTTTACCGATGAGTCTCAGCTGGCGGCATTTAGTGATGCGGCTTACGTTGCTGCTCACACGCAATGGACGCGACGGAAAGTCTGGAATCGGTGGCAAAAAGAACTTGAAACTAACGTGACTGTTTAGAGAGGGATGGTGGCAGTATGTATTATTTCTTAAATGACAATATGCAATATTCGAAATCAGGGATTGAACAAGCTGAGATTAATCGGCTGCGGCTGTTCAATAAGCACCAGGTCCCGGCTAAAATTGTGACCCGGGTCTTCTCAATGGAATTGACTAACATTTTGAAGCAGGCTGGAATTCCCCGCCAGAATTTTGTGAACTTGTTTGAATTCTTCTGTGACAGTGGTGACGTTGTCGGGCAACCATTTACGCTCAATGAATTTTCGTTACCAGCCAATACCACGTCAACGCGTAAAGATAATCAGCTACAGGTCTTTGCGCAAGGCAAAATGATGATGATCATTTATTTCCGCAAGGATAGCGATGAGATTAGCAACGTGCAGTACTTCGATGTGAATGGCCGCACGATTAAGATGGTTTGGTGGGATGTCCGGGGGTTCAAGAGTCTGGAGCAGTTCTTTGATTGGGAAGGGAAGATTACCCAAGAACAGTACTTTGGACCGGATGGTCAGGCACACATTGAGAAAAATCATTACCTGAATCGCGCGGGTAAGGAGTGCCTGTCATGGCGCGTCTTTAATTATAAGCAGAGTGAATGGGTCTTCACGGGAATGAATGAGCTGACGCGTTTCTTTTACGATGAGTTAAACCGCCAAACGATCGGAAACGTCTTTATCTGTGATCGGACGGTAGAATGTGACTGGGGTCTGTTCCACATGGAAACGCCTGCTTTTAAGGTGTTACACTTGCATAACGACCATGTCAGTGACCCGAGTGATATGTTACATTCGCCGCTTAACAATAACTATACGAATGCGCTAAACAATTGGAACAAGTGGGATGCGGTCATTTCCGCTACGCCAGACCAATCACAGGACATCATTGATCGCTTTGGTACGGCCATTCCAGCATTCACGATTCCAGTGGGCTATGTCACCGACGAGCGGATCGCGGCCCAGCACCAGGCCTTCGATCAACGGCAAAAGAATCTTATTGTTCACGTTGCGCGGTTGGCACCGGAAAAACAACAGAATCATTCGATTGAAGCCTTCGCTCAGGTTCATCAGAAGTTTCCGGATGCACGCCTGGAACTGTGGGGCTATGCAAACGGGGATATTGAGAAAAAATTCAAACAGCAAGTCGTCGATGCCGGTTTGACGGATGTGGTGAGCTTTAAGGGGTATACCCACGACATTGGTGCGGTTTATGATCGGGCCCAGGTGGGCGTACTGCCGAGTCGGGCGGAAGGTTTCTCACTGACTCTATTGGAGGCTCAATCACATGGCGTGCCCATGGTGGCTAACGATGTGAAGTATGGTCCCAGTGATATTATCCAAGATGGCCAAACGGGGATTTTGACCGAAAACGGACGGCCTCAACAATTGGCGGATGCCTTGATTAAGCTGCTAGGCGATCGCCAAACGCTGCAGGGATACAGTGAAGCCGCTTATGAGAATGCCAAGCGCTATTCTGAAGACGCTGTTTTTGAACAATGGCAAAAATTATTGGATTATTTTGAAAGTTTAATTGCAGCTAGGGTTGCTGAATAAAAGTAGATGAAGGATGAATCGAAGCCGCCAAAGACTATTTAGTTTGGGCGGCTTTTCTTTAGGGGGGACGAAAGATGCATCGAACAGGGGGAATCTGGCTGGCAGCTATCCTAGCGGTCATTTTAATGGGCTTTCTGGGGTATCGTGTGACCCACCATGTGGTTAAGGGGCCTAATCAGCAGTATTACCAACGAACGAAGACGGATCGTCGCGGACGGATCGACCGTGGAATTTACACGCAGTCACAGTTAGAGAAATTGACGATGATCACCCACGGCGGTCGTTATGGGGGGAATACCAGTCTGGATACGGCGGCAACCCAACACGTTTACCAGCTGAATGGACATAACCTGCCCAATATTGTAGGACCAGATGGGGTGTTAAAGCTATATACTAAATCAACATTTATGACACCGGAAATGGTGCAAGATGCGGCCACGTATTGGAATAAATTGGCGGGTAAACGGATTGTCGTGGTGGTTAATCAGCAGTATCAAAGTGACGAAGTGATTCATGATGGGCAGCATGATCGGCACGTTTTAGGTGGACAGACCTACAATGGTCAGGGGATCAAGTTCTATCCGGATAACTGGCAGATTTCGGCGCTTTCGGCTAAGAATCAGAAAAATTGGAAGGAAGCTGCTTTAATCCACGAAATTGGGCATGCTTTGGGCATTCCGCATTTGGGCGGTGGTCTATTGGGAAGCAACGCGGCTAATGCGGGCGTTTCTATCACAGACTTCATGGGACCCTGGGCGGTTGGCGGGACACATACGCCGATTCAAAATGAATATGGTGTGCGTAGCACCGCAGTGGATGCGGCAGCCCTGGCATTGGCTGGGGCAAGCTGGCAGAAACCACAGCGACTTGCCAGTTGGGTGCTGACGTCCCCAACACGCGGCGTTACCTACAATAATGGACGGATTACGTCAACCATTCCTTAGGGGGGGGACGTTTATGACAAAATTTTGGCGACGTCTTGGCTGGTTAGCGGGCCTGGCGTTAGTGATTGCGGGTGTCTTTGGTGGCATGAATCGACTGCACATTTTAATGTATGGAAATCGGCAGTACTATCAGCGGACGAAGCCGGATAGCACCACCGATGGCTTAGTGAACCGTAAACTATTTTCTCGGTCACAGTTGCTGCAATTGACGACTCTGACACATGGCACGACGTACACGGGCAATACGGGACTAGATGACGTTGCAACACGCTACGTGTATCGCCAATCTGGGAAAAGTATTCGTAACTTTATGGGCAGTGACGGGGTGCTGCAACTCTATAGTGAATCGAAGATGATGCGGCCAGCCATGGTTAAAGATGCGGCCACGTTCTGGAATCAGGTCGCGGGTTATCGAATTGTACAGGTCGTGGACTCGGCCAAAGCTAGTGATGAGGTTATTCACGATGGGCAAACGAAGGGTAAGTCCGTGGGTGGTCAGCAGTATGATGGCACGGGGATTCAATTCTTTCCAGCAAACTGGCAGACCAAAGGGTTTACGGCACGAGAGAATCTGAATAACCAAGAAGCGGTGTTAATCCGTGAGATTGGTCACGCCCTGGGGATTCCTACCTTGGGCGGTGGTCGTCTGGGCGAAAATGCCAGCGCAGTGGGGTACATCACCACAGAAGTGATGGGGGTCTGGGAAAGTGGGCCCAATCGCTTGCCAGCAAATCAAAAGGGAATTCGCAGTTCCCAGATGGATGCCGCCGCTGTGGCTCTGGCGGGGATCAGTTGGCAACGCCCCCGACGATTAGCAACGAAGGTACTGACGAATAAGCAATCGATCGTCACCTATAATGCGGGTCGGTTAACGGTCAGGTCACAAAGGTAAAACGCAAATTAAGGTAAGGTCTATTGATCAATTAATGGCGATCAATAGGCCTTTTTTGTTTGCTCGACGACTTAACCGATTAGGTGGCGGGCAATGTGGCAAAGGGCGATAATTTTTTTGGCAGTGACTAATTAATGGTTACAAAAAATAGAAAATGAAACATTTTCGAAGAAAACAGGTCAAATCGGCGTTTATAGGACATGAATTATTTTGGTAGGCCCAAATTTGAAATTAATTGCGAAAAAAACTAGTGTTACACTTATACGTATATGTGAGTAAAGTGTTCGAACTTAACCGAAAAAGGTTTAGATAATCGGCCAAGTTGAAGACGATATTCTTGCTTTTTTACAGGTGCTATGAAGGGCAATGAGGAGAAGAAAAACGGCAACCATACATATTTTTTAATCAAAATGTAATAAATAATCGTAAAAAAGCAAACTAACGGATCACGAGTAGTTAATGGTAATGGCCCTGAACAAAAATTAAATATAAAATTAACAATACATAAAGCAACTACAAACTCTGCTATAAAGGCAATCTTAAACTGATTGACGTAGTTTAAAAGCTTTCTAGGAAATTAAGGCTCATTAGTTAATCAGTTGAGCTTAAAATTAAAATGTCCTGATAATAAATTAAAAAATATCGGTTTTTCACCGTTTTCTTAGATAGACCAATAATAATTTTATCTTTAAAATAGTATGTATACTAAAGTTATGATAGAATAATCAGTGTTGAAGGGTTCGTTTATAGGGGAATACATTTATACGAGCGACTCTTCATTGTAGAAAAGTGTATAGACCGATTTTATACGCGATCTTAAATTGTGGGCATGGTGTAATTGGGAGGCTTGCCCACAACGAAATGAATCACAGACAACTTAAGGAGGACGATTAAAAGTGAAATTCATGCGGAATAAAGCTTTTAATGGCGACCCCAAGCTACGTTACAAGATGTATAAGGTAGGGAAGACCTGGGTCTTCGCTGCGTTAGCATCATTTTCGCTTTTGGGGGCGGGATCACTGACTGCGAGTGCTGATACATCCAGTCAAGCTGATACCAGTAGTAATGTGAAAGTCGTTTCATCGGCAGCAAGTTCGGTAAGTTCGGCCGCGGATGAGTTAGAATCAGGTCCATCAGAAGCTGCATCGAGTGCGGGCAGTACGTCAGCTAGCCACGCAGAATCTACAGCGACTTCTAGCGCAGCATCTTCTGCTGCAACGGCAGTACAAGAGGACGAAAAGGTTTCTACCAGTAGTTATTCAGAAACAACACCATCAAGTGCGGCTAGTTCTACTAGCGCAACAACGACATCGGCTGAAGCCACCAGCGCGACCAGTGCTGCGGATACGGCCACAGCCGCTGCTAGTCTGGCATCATCTGCCAACGTGGACGTGACGTTAACTGCTAATGTTAATAAAGTCGTCACTAAGGTCGCAACGACTAAAAAAGCCGTCGCAATGCCTGTTTATGAAAGCGCTACGGTTGGATCAAGTGCAGCTAGCAACGGGAGCACCTCAGCTGAAAATGCATCAGCTGCTGCTGACGTTGCGACGGCCGCATCTGCTGCCAGTGCAGCCAGCAGTTATGCCGCTGTTGTGGAAACGCAAAATGCGTTGGACGTTCAGGCCGCTAATAGCGCTGCTCAAAGTGCGTACCAACAGGCTGAAAAGGCATATGACTTTGTCAAACACTACAATAGTCTGGCCGCCATGTATTCTCAGGCGTCGATCGATATCGCCGCAGGGAGTGCCGCAGGGGATGTTGGAAACAACACCATGGCTTATGTGAATGCCTTATCAATGGCAAGTTCCTACTCTGGTGACGTGAGCTCTTACGCTTCATTGGCCACGTCAGCCGCAACGGCCACGCGAAATGCAGCCACGGCACAAATTGTTAATTTGGTTAGCAGTGCAAATGTTAACGTGAACTCTGCTGCCAGTGTCGCCACTGACTTGGCTTCTGCTGCCGCCACAGCTGCAAGCAGTGCTTACACGGCAACACAATATGATAAAAATAACTCGGCTGCATTAGCGGCATATTCTTCTGCAAATAGTGCCGCTGCTGAAGCTTCAAGCGCAGCCGCAGCATTGAATGAGGCCGCGACTAAGGCCGCTCAAGCTTGGACGGTTGCTAGCAGTGCCGCAGCCGCGGCTGCCACTGCCACGGATGACACGGAATACACCGCAGCAATGGGCGCATTGTCGACGGCTAATAGTTTAGCAAGTGAGGCTGTGACGACATTAGCCGCAGCTTCTGATGCTAAGAGCACGGCAGAAGACATGGCAACACAAGCGTCAACTTTGGCAATTGCTAACATTGCCAGTGCCGCAGCTGTCAATGCCAGCAACGCTGCTAGCGATGCCACCGATGCAAGTAGTTTTGCCAGCGAAGCCAGCCAGTATGAAGGGGATCAATCCGTTCAATATGCAGCCACGGCTTCAAGTGCAGCGGCAACTGCCGCCGCAGCCGCCGCAGCCGCTTCAACCGCAGCAATCAATGCGGCCCAGGCGTCAACGGCTAAGGACGCAACGTCATATGCTAAAGCAGCCGCCAGTTCAGCCGTAGTTGCATCGACAGCTGCCAGTGAGGCAGAAGTTGCGGCAACGTTGGCTAAGGAATTTGATACGCATGTTTCAAATGCCGATACATCTGCAGATGGTGCCACGCTGACAACCTCTATGAATACGGATACGGTTGCGGTAGGGGATGCCATTACGGTCACGACCAATATCTCAAACTTGGTCAGTGGGATCTTTTTGTACACATTAACTGGAACGCAAACGTACACTTGGTACTACTCCACTGATGGTCAGAATTGGGATGTCCTAAAGCAAACGACTGGCAAGAATAATACAACGACGAATACCTTCACACTACCAACAGCTGGAACGTATTATTTCCAAGCCGTTGTCAGTGGGAAGAAAAGTTACCTCGGTCAGATTGGGAGCACCTCGTTTAAGGCAGCATCTAACGTCTTAACGTTGGTCGTTACGGATGCCAATGGTGACTACACGGAACAAGCTTCAAGTTCGGCGAGTCTAGCGGCTGGTTATGCCAATGCGGCTAGCGCATCCACATCGACAGCCAATAGTGCTATCGCAAATGCGTATGAAGTTGCCGACATCAACAGCAATGTTTCAGCACAGTCCTACGCGAAGTTGGCGCAATCTCAAGCTGATAATGCTGCCAAAATGGCTTCGAGCGCAGCAAGTGCCGCAACGGCAGCTAGCTTAGCATACAGTAATGCAGAAGCTTTTGAAGCAGCAAAGAATTATTCAGCTGCCAGTTCTTATGCATTAGAAGCGGCCGCATCAGCTTCTACGGCCAGTTCTTACAATGTTAATGCCAGTTCTGCAGCAAGTGCGGCATTAGACTACGTTAATACGGCTTTGGAACGGGTTCAAGCCAATGACTATTTAGCTTCAAGTTACGCTGAAATGGCGTCGAGTGTGGCTAGCGAAGCCGCTGGTTTGGCAACGATCGCGGGGTCTCACGCTAACGATGCAACCAATGCGTATTCCTCAGCAGCCGACTTCAACTCTGGAGCCACTCAGTTCTACGAAGATGCTAATTCAGCAGCCTCAGCGGCATTGAGCAATGCTAATGCGGCTTCAAGTGAAGCGGCAAACGCAGCCTCAGCAGCGGCTACGGGCGATGCCAATACGGCTAAGATGATGTATGAAAATGCCGTGACCTATTTAGCCTATGCTAATGATGAATTGCGCGCAGCTTCAGTGGCAGCCAGTTCAGCGACAAAAGCCATTGTTGACGCGCAATTAGACAATACAACGACATTGGCAACTTCGGCGGAGGCTGTTATTTCTCAGGCAGCAACTTCAGCAAGTGCGGCATCATCCGTTGCCAATTCATTGGCATCAGCAATGCCAAACAACACGAGTTTGGGCGCTTCATATGTCGCTCAGGCTGCCTACTATGCGCAATCTGCATTATTGGATGTGGCTTATGGCGCTGATGCAGCTTCTACCGCAACGAGTTACATGACGTTAGCATCCTCAGCAGTTAGCGCCGGCAACTTTGTGGAGGCAAGTCAATTTGCGGCCTCAGCTGATTCAGCCATGGCTGATGCAAGTTCATATGCGGTGACTGCGACGGCAGCGGCATCCAACGCGACGGTTGCGGCCAGTTACGCCGTTAACTACTCAAACAACAAGAGTACGTATCAAGGTAAGCCGAGTGGAAATGCCTCAACACTTTGGGGAATTACCATGAGTTCTGGCTATACACAACAGCCAGCAGCATTAACGACTACGGTTGCCGGAAGCACAATTTCCTTAACGGCGACATCAAAGGTTTCTGGACTTGGAAATATTTTTGGTGCATCAGGAACTTGGTATGTTCAAGCTAACGGCAAGTGGATGACCATTGATAAAGCTGTTTCGGCTGGATATTTGGAATCAGCACAAGATCCTGATGATAAGACGGGTGGATTTATTACAACGTCAACGTTGAGTTCAACACTGACGGTTAAGACAAGTGCAACTTATACAGGAACGTTACTTTTCCAAGTTAAATCTTCCTATGGTATTATCGGTGATACGCTTTACAGTAATGTGGCCGAAGTTGACATCTATGACAGTGAAATTCCAGCTACAGGGATCGACATTATTGGTGATAGTTATGTCTTTACTAATGATGTGACCAACTACGTCGCCAACACGAATCCGGGTAATGCGACTGGAAATGTCACCTGGACGAGTAGTAATACTTCCGTGGCGACAATTAACGATTCAGGTGTGCTAACGACGGTATCTGGTGCTAAAGGAACAACGACGATTACCGCAACAATTACCAATGCGGATGGAACAACTTACACTGCAAGTAAGTTAATTACGGTTGGTAGTGGTTTGAATGATCAGAAGGTTAACGCCGGTGATGATTTGGAATGGACACCTGCAACGGATGCCGGGACTGGCTCTGACTCAGCAACGTATCAGTGGTACTTTGCTAGCACCGAAAATGGCACACAAACGGCTATTGCGGGCGCAACAAGTGCAACGCTGTCATTATCAGACGTTAAGACCAATCAAGCCGGATACTATTTCCTGAAGATTACTTCTGGTGGAACGACAACTACTTTGGGTGCCGGTCTATTGACGGTGAATGGCACAACGTCTGAGGATGCAGAATCAGCAGCTTCCGAAGCAGCATCTGCAGCAGCTGAAGCGGATCACTATGCGACGGTTGCCAGTTCGTATGCCAACGTTGCCGATCAATATGCAGGAAATAATTCTGATGCTGCATCATACGCAAATCTGGCACAATCAGCAGCAACAGCAGCTTCATCTGCGGCTACTGAAGCATCTGCAGCAGCGTCAACTGCAGCAGAAAATTACAATAATGCCAAATCAGCCGAAGCGGCTGGTGATAACGCAGCGGCTAAGGAATATGCTTCACAAGCACAATCAGCGGCATCGGCTGCTAAGGACGCTAAAGATAAGGCTTCAAACGCTGCCAATGATGCATTGAGTTATGCCGAACTGGCAATTGCTGCGGAAGACAACTCTGATTCCGATAGTGACTCCGATTCAGATTCAGATAGCGACTCTGATTCAGATAGTGATTCAGACTCCGACAGTGATTCGGACTCCGACAGTGACTCCGATTCCGACAGTGATTCAGACTCCGACAGCGATTCGGACTCAGATAGTGATTCAGACTCTGACAGTGATTCCGATTCTGATAGCGATTCCGACTCAGACAGTGATTCCGACTCCGACAGTGACTCGGATTCAGACAGTGATTCTGATTCAGACAGTGATTCAGACTCAGATAGTGACTCGGATTCAGACAGCGATTCGGACTCAGATAGTGACTCAGATTCCGACTCAGACAGTGATTCCGACTCAGACAGTGATTCCGACTCAGACAGTGATTCCGACTCAGACAGTGATTCCGACTCTGACAGTGATTCTGATTCAGACAGCGATTCGGACTCGGATAGCGATTCCGACTCAGACAGTGATTCCGACTCAGACAGTGATTCCGACTCAGACAGTGATTCCGACTCTGACAGTGATTCTGATTCAGACAGCGATTCCGATTCTGATAGCGATTCCGATTCAGATAGTGATTCAGACTCAGATAGTGATTCAGACTCAGATAGTGACTCAGATTCCGACAGCGACTCCGACTCAGATAGCGACTCGGATTCCGATAGTGACTCAGATTCAGACAGTGATTCCGATTCCGATAGTGACTCTGACTCAGACAGTGACTCAGACTCAGATAGCGATTCCGACTCAGATAGTGATTCCGACTCCGACAGTGACTCGGATTCCGACAGTGACTCAGACTCAGACAGTGATTCAGACAGCGATTCCGACTCAGATAGTGACTCGGATTCCGACAGTGATTCAGACTCGGACAGCGATTCCGACTCAGACAGTGATTCCGATTCAGACAGTGACTCAGACTCCGACAGTGATTCCGACTCAGACAGCGACTCGGACTCCGACAGTGACTCGGATTCAGACAGTGACTCAGATTCCGATAGCGATTCCGATAGTGACTCGGACTCAGATAGCGATTCTGATTCTGATAGCGATTCTGATTCTGATAGCGACTCCGATTCAGACAGTGACTCGGACTCAGATAGTGATTCCGACTCTGACAGTGATTCTGATTCAGACAGCGATTCCGATTCTGATAGCGATTCCGATTCAGATAGTGATTCAGACTCAGATAGTGATTCAGACTCAGATAGTGATTCTGATTCAGACAGCGACTCCGATTCCGATAGTGACTCCGACTCAGATAGTGATTCCGATTCGGATAGTGATTCAGACTCAGATAGTGACTCAGATTCCGACAGCGACTCAGACTCAGATAGCGACTCC
>NZ_AZFS01000050.1:0-854 GCF_001434395.1 Levilactobacillus hammesii DSM 16381 | reverse complement strand
TCAGATTCAGACAGTGATTCCGATTCCGATAGTGACTCTGACTCAGACAGTGACTCCGATTCCGATAGTGACTCGGATTCCGACAGCGATTCCGACTCAGATAGTGACTCGGACTCAGACAGTGACTCAGACTCAGATAGTGACTCTGATTCCGACAGCGATTCCGATTCAGATAGTGACTCAGACTCAGACAGCGACTCCGATTCAGATAGCGACTCAGACTCAGACAGCGACTCCGATTCCGATAGTGACTCGGATTCCGACAGTGACTCCGACTCAGACAGTGATTCCGACTCAGATAGTGACTCGGACTCCGACAGTGACTCCGACTCAGATAGTGACTCGGATTCCGACAGCGATTCCGATTCAGATAGTGACTCAGACTCAGACAGCGACTCCGATTCAGATAGCGACTCTGACTCAGACAGCGACTCTGACTCAGACAGCGACTCTGATTCCGACAGTGATTCAGACTCGGACAGCGACTCTGACTCAGACAGTGATTCTGATTCAGATAGTGACTCTGATTCGGACAGTGACTCGGACTCAGATAGTGACTCGGACTCAGATAGTGACTCCGATTCGGATAGCGATTCCGACTCCGATAGCGATTCCGATTCAGACAGTGATTCCGATTCAGACAGTGACTCAGATTCAGACAGTGACTCAGATTCCGACAGTGACTCAGACTCAGACAGTGACTCAGATTCCGACAGTGACTCAGATTCCGACAGTGACTCAGACTCAGACAGCGACTCAGATTCCGACAGTGATTCCGATTCGGATAGCGATTCCGACTCCGACAGTGACTCGGACTCCGACAGCGACTCCGATTCGGATAGCGATTCCGACTC
>NZ_AZFS01000007.1 GCF_001434395.1 Levilactobacillus hammesii DSM 16381 | reverse complement strand
ACCGCCCTACACATATTTGGTTTGTCGAAACAATGTTCAGTTTTCAAAGGTCTACCAAGTTATCAGTGAAGCACTTGCTCCGTGACAACTTTTAAAGTATATCATGTCGTCAAATTACTGTCAACCGATTTTTTCAATATATTTTGAATAAATATTGAATTTTTGAAGCTCGGTTGAATAAATATTCTCAACAACGATTACTACTATATCAATTATCAATCAGACCGTCAAGCCTTTTTTTAAATTAATTATTTTGCAGCAATTCGTTGCCGTTACAATGTTTGTCCTGTAATTGACAACAGAAAATAGTTTACCAATATCTGAGACTATGGTCAAGTAAAAAATGAATATTTACTGAAATTTGTTTGCGGATTAACGCTCATCCCCGGTCTTACAGCGTTTTAAAGCTGCAAAAATACCCAATCCGATCGTGGAATTCCCCTACGCTTGCAAAAGTGGTCTAGGTCATACGTCCAACACAAGCGTATCAAAAAAGTCGCAACCACACCATTGTGGTCGCGACTCTCTTAATTACTTCAATTCTGGTGCATCCGTCTTATACTTAGAGACCGTGCTCTTACCGTTATTTTTGGCCAGAACGCTCGTCTTTTCAGACTTCTCTGCATCACCCAGCTTCTCCATTGCTGGTTTCAGCTTATAAGTGAATGAAGACTTATCGACCTTCTTAAAGTTCTTCGGTGTGTAGAAACGTAGCAGATCGCCATAGATCACCCGATCGGACAGTGAGAGCTCCGTAGTCACGTGATTTTGAATCTTGGCCACTGCCTTCTTTTGTGCGGCCGTTAAAGACAAGACTTCTCCCGTCTTCGTGTCGTAAACCGTGCCACCAATCTTCATATACTTAGGTGAAACAAAGTTACCATCTCGGAACGCAACCGTCTGATTACGATTCTTCGCTAAAAGATCCTGTCCAAATTGGACCGTATCCGTGTTTTTAACCCCTAGCAGGTCCAGTAGGGTTGGTAAGACATCAATTTCGCCACCGTACGTATGGCTAATGCCCCCCTTCAGTCCATTTGCATGGATCATGAACGGTACCTTTTGGAATTGTGCGAGATCATAGCTCGTGATCTTATCTTTACCCAGCAACTGTGCAATTGCGGGTCGGTGATTGTTCGAGATACCGTAGTGATCCCCATAGGCAACAATCACACTGTTCTTATATAAGCCGACCTTCTTCAAGTAGGTCAGGAACTCAGCAAACGATTGATCGAGATAGTGCGCAGTCTGGACGTACGGGTCCACCGTCTTATCCCCGGTCTTCGTCGCTGGGAAGTCCGTATTCTTCTTATCTAACTCGTAAGGATAGTGGTTCGTCAACGTAATCAGCTTCGCATAGAACGGCTGTGGGAGTTGCTCAATATACTGTGCAGACTGCTTAAAGAAGATCTTATCCTTCAGGCCATAGCCGACACTATACCCCGGCTTCTCCGTATAGTAGCTCGAACTAAAGAAGTACTGATAGCCCCATGACTTGTAGGTATTGTCCCGGTTCCAAAAACTAGGGACATCCCCATGAAAGGCCGCCGTTGTATACCCCGCCTCTTGGCTTAAGATAGCCGGTGCCGCTTGGAACGTATTCTGAGTCCCATAGGTCGTCATAGCCGAGCCCTGTGGTAACCCAAACAACGAGTTTTCCAACATCATTTCAGCGTCAGAGGTCTTCCCTTGGGCCACTTGATTATAGAAGTTATCAAATGACAGGGTATTATTGTTATGGTAGAACTTATTCAGCGTAGGCGTAACCTCTTTCCCATCAACTTTATAGTCAATGAGGAACTGTTGGAAACTCTCCAGGTGAATAATAAAGACGTTCTTGCCCTTCTCCTTGCCATAGTACGACACATTTGGGCTAACCCGATTCTGCTTAAGATACTTCAGGACACTCTTCATATCCGAAGCATTGGCACTTGCCCGAGTTGCACTTTCCTTTTGCGTCTGATAGGCATTGAACGCGGCATACTCGTTAAGTCCCAAGTACTTCACGATATAGTTATTATCAAACGTCCGCGTCAACAGGCCAGAACGGTCCGCATTTGCCATCCCAAACTCAGCAAACATCAGCGCAAAGGATAACACCGTCAGTGAGAACGCATACCGGCGCTTAAATGGCCGGGCGTCAATTTTGATCACATGCGTAACCAGTAACACAATCAAGATTATAATATCGACATATACAAAGAAATCATATAAATGGGTGATCTGGGCTAAACTCTTCCCCAGGTTGTTACCGACCGAACTCGAGCCCTTCATGATCCCAAAGGATAAGAAATCGGAGAATTCACGGTAGTACACCACATTCGCAAAAATCCAAGTTGATTCCAATACATCGATAATCAACATCAACCAGTAAGCTAACCGCCCCCGGAAATATAGGGCGATCCCGAATACCAACAGGGCGGCCGGTAGTGGGTTAATCAGCAGTAAAAACTGTTGAACACTCCCCTTAGCACCTAACGTAAACTCGGTCTGATAGGCAATGTAAGTTTTTACCCAAAATAAAACGACGATTAACAGGAAAAAGCCCATCCGGGTGTTCAACCAGTTCGTCTTCCGCTTAAAAAAGTTCGCCATTACGACTGCCTCCACATAATAATTAACATCTCTCAAGTATAGCGGATATTGCGAGGTAATCAATCTGATTACAGAACCTTTGGAAAAAATTCAATCTTTCGCCATTATAAAAAAACAAAACTATGGCAGCCCATAGTTTTGTTTTAGTTATCCGTCAATAAATCAAAGAGTTCGATAGCAACTAAATCGATGTTATCAAATTCAAAAGTTGTTTCCGGATTGTGTTCAGTTAAGGTGTAGGTGTGCGTGGCTTGGTTAAAGACAACCGTTGCCTGCTCAACGCCCTCTTTTTCAAAACGACGGGGTTGTGGCTCGTCGGTGGCATCCTCTTGCATCGCCTTTAGGCGGTTGATGATGCCAATCAATTGAGATTCTTCCATGATTGGTCCCCTTTCTAGCTTTCCATAATGATTTTACCAAACTTAGCGCTCGATGACACGCCCTAATGCAAAAAACTCATGGATTTCATAAATCTGACTCTTCCGTGACCTTATCTGGTCGGATGACCATCGCCACCAAACCAGCCAGCATCCCAAAGTAATAGGTCAATAGCCGCCATAGAATCATGGCTAAGACGAGTTTACTATTAGAGGTAATATAACTCCTAAAGATCATTTCAAAGCTATATTCGGCTCCACCAGAGCCCCCTGGGATTGGAAACAGTGAAATCACCATCACAATCAGGATGTGGAAGCTCGTCACCATGACAATATTGGCCGTTGTATAGCCCAATGACAGCATGATGAAGTAGGGAATAAGGTAGTAAAACGCCAGTTGGAAGAACGTGATGACAAAGACCCGTAGCATCAGCTTTCCTTTTCCGCTAATCCGGACACTCTCCGCGTAGAACGAATCAATCTTACTATTCAGATTTGCTTCGATGCGGAGAAAACGTTCCGCCTTCATGAACCAGTGGAAGGGATAGAGCAGCACGCCCACCATCTTCTTGGTAAAAGAATACCAAAACATAATCATGAGCAGGCCCACAATAACCGCCAAGTGAATGGTGAAACCAAAGATCACTAGCCACGAGAGCGCGTGCAGTTTGTCCTGAATTTGCTGGAAACCAATCACCAGCGCAATAATAAAGTTGATCACAATCATCGATTGGTAGACCACAAACTTCATCAACAGGACGGAGCTGGCCTTCCCGGCATCCACCCCCGTCTGCATTAATGCGAACAACTGAGCGGGTTGCCCACCGGAAGAAAACGGCGTGATCCCGTTAAACAGTTGCTCCACCAACGGAATACGTACCGCATCTTTGAACGTGAACCCTTCGATACGATCGGAGATAAAAACCTTGACGATCCAGGCTTCTAAACCTAAATACAGTAGCATACATAAAATGGCGACCCCAAACCACCAGAAATTAATATGCACGAAATCATTGACCAGTACGGAGAACTTAATGTCACGGAGTGAATAAGCGAAAATGGCAATCCCCAAGAGTAACATTAAAGCTAGTACCCATTTATTTCGTCGTGACATTCAACTTACCCCTCTTTTGCTTGCTGCGTATAAAACTTCCGCCAAATCTCAGTGAGGTGTTCCTCAGAGTATCGATCCGCAGCGGCCAGGCTCTTTTCACGCCAGTGGGCCAAGGCTGCAGGATCATTCGGCAAGCTGTGTAGCTGTTCATTCATGTCATCATAGTCTTGTGCCGGTTGATAGTCCCCCGCAATGATGGCCTGATACAGATCCAAGTCACGTAGCAGTACCGGTGTTCCCGTGCTGAAGGCTTCCAACACGGACATCGGGAACAGTTCGTTAAATGAAGGCAGTAAGAAGAGATCTGCCAAGTCATAGTAATCAACCAGCTTATCTCGATCAACGATCCCTGGGAAGCTCAGGTTAGCAGGTGGATCATCGACCACCTTCTTCAGTTGTGCATAACCATCCGTCATCCGCCCAAAGGAAAAGCCCCCGGCCCAGATGAACTGAATTTGCGGATTGTTTCGTGCTAATTTGATGAAATCAAATAGTCCCTTCCGCTCTTGAATCTGGCCAATTCCCAGTACCGTAAACCGCTGGGGGTCGTAACCATATTTTTGCCGTAACGCCAGTTTTTGATCCTGATCAACCGGGTAAAATTCCTTTCGGCTCACAAAATTAGGAATGTACGTCACCCGTTCAGCCGGAATGCCGTAAGCCACGAGCTTAGGAATAAAGGTCGGGTTGACCACAACAATGTGGTCCATCCGGCGGTAAAACGCAATCACGTATTTATAAAAGAGTGACCGGAACGGTTGGGGAATCTTCAAACTTCCCTCCAACGTTTCCGGCAAAAAATGAACGTAACCAATCTTCCGGCCACGCCCCGGCAAAAAGGTTGAGAGGTAATAGGTGGGGTTAATCGTGTGGTAATGGGTCACATCAACCCGACCATACTTATTGACCGTCACCGTGAACTCATCCTTAAGCCGCGTTGCCAGTAGATTCATCAGTTCATTGTAAGCACTCCCCACGCCCTGTCCCTTAACGGAATCGGCCTTGGAGAACATGTTAATTTTTAGCATTCAATTGCTCCTCTAATCACTAAAGTCCGGGGTATCTTCATGCAGGGCCTCATAACTCGCCTGGGCATCCTGGTAGAACGAAATCACACGCTGACCAAAGGTGTCCGCGGAAATTTCAGACAGTTTACGCGCTAGCAAGTCTGGATCCTGCTCCTCATCACCATGCTTCAGATAATCGATGACGTTGGTCACCATCTCATCCTCCGTCTTAAAGGTGACGCCCAAGGTCCGCTTTGACAGCAGTTCGTCCGTATAAGGACTCGTCATCACGACAATCTTGGTTCCGGCCGCCATGGCTTCGATATACGTCAGCCCCTGCGACTCGGAATCGGACGACGATAGAAAGACGTTAGCCATGTGGTAATAACGGAAAACATCATTGTTATTCACCTGACCCGTAAACGTGACGTGATCCGTCAGCCCGGCATCCTGCACCTGTTGTTCGAGATCTTCCTTTGCCGGACCATCCCCCACAATCAGCAGTTGGGCATTAGGCACGCCCGCTAAAATCTTAGGCATTGCCGCGATGCTCTCTTTGATGTTCTTCTCATAGGCTAGCCGACTCAGCGATAGAATAACCGGTGTATCCGGCTGATACCCCAGCTCCCGCCGTAAGTTCGCCGTATCTGGTTGTTCATACTGATGCAAGTTAACCCCCGTGGGAATCACACGAATTGGGGCTTTGACCCCGTAATCAGTTAAGGTCGTCAACACTCGGTCACTCGGCGCCACCACCCCAGTGAGATGGTAACAGAAGGCCAGTGTCCCCTGCTTCACGTGAACGGGCTTCAGAATCTTCCCGTTGGCCACGTAGTGTAAGTAATCCTCGTACATCGTATGGTAGGTATGTAGACACGGAATTTCCAGATTCCGCGCCACAAACTTACCGATCCACCCCATTGAAAACTCCGTCTGGGTGTGGACGATATCCAGGTTTAATTCCTTGGCAATCTGATACGCCTGAAATAACCCCCGGACGGCAATCCGCCGTTCCGTAAACGAAACGAATGGAATGCTTGAGAAACGGAAGACATTCCGCTCATACACGTTTCGTTCAACATTCGGATCAGTCGTCGTAAAGATGTAAACCTGGTGCCCCTGTTTTTCCAATTGATCACGCAGCGTCTTAATAGACGTTGCTACCCCACTCACTTGAGGGAAATAGGTATCTGTAAATAAGCCAATGTTCATCGCCAATCCCCCTTGCGTCTGTGTTTGGCTAAAAGATTTAGAGCTTCGCTTTGTACAATCATCACAATTATATGGGTTTGACTAGGGGATTGCAAACCTCAACCGCTATCGCAAGAAAATCTCATCATTTGGCCATCGTTATCCCATTCTACTGGTGCCCAGTGTGCCTAGGCATCGGCAGTGACGAGCACCGCTGGTTGTCGGCCACCTGCCCTCGCTTAGAAGCCCATAAAAAAAGGACATCCCCATCAGGAAACGTCCTCATTCACGTTCTTATTTTAAGACACCCGGCACCGCCGCCTGCACCATAGTCACCACTTCTTGACTGGTGCTGGCCGAGTTAACCGTCGTCTCAGCTAATGAAGCCAACTCGTGGGCATCCAGCTGGCTGATCCGTTGCCGCGTCTTGAGAATCGACCCCGGCGCCATTGAGAATTCGTCAAGGCCCATTCCCAGAAGTAACGGCAAGGCAATGGGATCGCCGGCCATTTCGCCACACATGGCCACGGGAATGCCCGCAGCGTGTCCGGCCGAGATCACGTTATCAATCAGCCGCAGAATGGCCGGATGATACGGCTGGTACAGGTAGGCCACGTTTTGGTTGGTCCGATCGGCCGCTAAGGTATAGCCGATCAGATCATTGGTCCCAATACTCATGAAGTCAACCTCGTTGGCAAACCGATCGGCCAGCAATGCCGCCGCTGGCACCTCGACCATCATGCCCACCGCAATCTTCCCCATAGGGACCCGTTTAGCCGTCAGCTTAGACCGCTCATCGTCATAGATGGCCTTGGCCTGCCGCAACTCATCCAACGTTGCAATCATGGGAAACATAATGCTTAAGTGACCAAACGCCGACGCCCGAATCAGGGCCCGCAATTGGCTACGGAAGACCTGCTGGTGCGCGAGACTTTGGCGAATCGCACGAGCACCCATGAAGGGATTGGCCTCGCTTTGTGACGGTCGATAAGGTAGCGTCTTGTCGCCACCCACATCCAACGTCCGGATCACAACTGGCCGCGATCCTAGCGTCTCGAGCACTTGCCGATAGATAGCAAACTGTTCATCTTCCGTTGGTAGGTGCTGCGCATCCAGATAGAGAAATTCCGTTCGCAGCAAGCCAATACCCTCGGCACCACTCGCCATCACGCGGGGCAAATCCGTCACGGTTCCCATATTGGCTGCCAGGGTTACCCCCACACCATCCTGAGAGACCGTCTCATAATGCGTCAGCCGCTTCAAGCGCCGCTGATTTTTAACCCGCTGGGCCATGGTCTGCCGAGCAGCCGTCACTTCATCCGCAGTTGGGCCTACCATGACGTTACCCTGCGTCCCGTTGATCACAATCAGGTCGCCATCTGCCAACTCATGAGTTGCCGCCTGCGTTCCCACCACAGCGGGAATGTTCAACGACCGCGCCAAGATTGACGAATGTGAAGTTCGACCGCCGGCATCCGTGACAAACCCTAAGACCTGTTTGGGATTAACGGCAACCGCCTCACTAGCAATCAGATCATGGGTCACCACAATCACCGGATCGTTAACCAACGCCAGATCTGGTAAGGTTACCCCTAACAGATGAGCCGTCAACCGCTTGGCAACCGTTTGCCAATTTGTGAGTCGGTCCTGTAGATAGGGATTGTCGGCCAACTCGGCTAATTCATCTTCAACCGTTGAGGAGACCAGCGCAACCGCAAATTCCGCATTAACGTGCTGCTCACGGATGCGGGTTTCCACGTCTCCCACCAGATCCTGGTCCTTTAACATCGCCATTTGCGCAATAAAAACCTGGGCACGGTCAGCACCCAGGTTTTTATTTACACGAGTTTTTATCGTCTCAATCTCTGAGACGGTTGCTTCAAGGGCCTGATGGAAACGATTTAATTCGTAATCAAGATCAGTGATTGTCTGCTGTGACACGTGAAGGTCTGGTTCGTCCAATCGGTAGACCCGACCACAAGCCACCCCATCACTGGCAGCAATCCCCTTGAGCATCGTCTTCATTAGTCAGACAAACCCTCTTTAGTCATCGTTTCAGCAATGGCAGTCATTGCGTCAGCTTCATCATCACCGTCAGTCGTAATGGTGATGTCAGCGTTTTGGCCAACACCTAAAGACATAACACCCATGATAGACTTCAAGTTAACGGACTTGTCTTGGTACTGCAAGCTAACTTCAGAACTGAACTTACTTGCTGATTGTACTAATAAAGTAGCTGGACGTGCATGAATACCCGTTTCTGCTGTAACATGAAATTCGCGTTTTTCCATAATTGATCGATCTCCTTTAAGCTTAGGTTGACTACTTACCGAACGCAGCTCGCCTTGACCTTGCGCATTGGCCAAACAACCATTCAACGAGTCACGCCTACCTACTAAGAATATCAATCTAAGCGGTAAATTACAAGTTATACATGAACCGCTTTCATCAAAAAATCATTATTCGCCGTCATTTCCGGCGTCATGATCGTAGTGATACGTGAGTTTTCCATTCTTATCCGCCTGACCAACCACGCGTTTTCGTGTCTCAAACGCCATGAAGGCTTTTTGAAAAGCGGGAAAGTCTGCTGGTGTCACTTCAAACTGATCAATCTTTTTATCCTTCAGCTGATTCATTAAGTCCGTAAAATCTCGATCCACGTTATTTCTCTCCCTACTTTATGTTGACTAAGGCCATGCGTTGGACGACCAGATTCTCACCCTGCCCATCTAGGCCATTCTCCTTTATCTTACGGGCAAACTTGGTGTTGGTCAAAGCTTTTTCCAAACTTTTTTCAAATTTGGAAGGGTCATTTTAGCATTCTATTGACTAGAGTGCTAAAATGTAGTCGTTCGCTGGAAATCCCCTGCCATACCGCGTCTTTATCGGGCAAACAAATTACTTGCACGGTCAGCTGAACGCGGTATAATGTGGTCAATGGTCAAGAAAGGTCAAACACCTTTTGAAGATCCAGTGGGTATTTCCCACGAGAACTCCAGGCAAGAAAGGAGACGACAAGATGCTATGTCAAAATTGCCACCGCAATGAAGCAACGATTCACCTTTACATGAGTGTAAATGGGCAGCGGCAACAAGTTGACCTATGCCAAAATTGTTACCAGCTGCTAAAGCAACAGCAATCAAACGATTCTGGAAATGGAGGTGGCCGTATGGCACAAGATCCATTCGGCTTTAATAACCTGGATGATATTTTCCGGGCAATGCAAGGTGGCGACAACAACCAAGCTAATTTCCGTCAAGCTTCCGGTCAGGGTCAGCCTACCCAGCCTTCTGGCAACCAGGGCGGTTCAGGTAATGGCTTACTCAGTCAGTACGGTCTGAACCTCACCCAGTTGGCAAAGGATGGTAAGGTCGATCCCGTTATTGGGCGTGACAAGGAAACAGCGCAAGTCATCGAAATCCTTAACCGCCGGACGAAGAACAACCCCGTTTTAATTGGGGAAGCCGGTGTTGGGAAGACGGCGGTCGTTGAAGGCCTTGCGGAACGGATTGTCGAAGGCAACGTTCCTCAAAAGCTCGCTAACAAACAGATTATTCGCTTAGACGTTGTCTCATTGGTTCAAGGCACCGGAATTCGGGGCCAATTTGAGCAACGGATGCAACAGTTAATGAAGGAAGTTCAGGCTAATCCCGACATCATCCTCTTCATCGATGAAATTCATGAAATCATGGGTGCCGGTAACGCTGAGGGTGGCATGGATGCTGGTAACGTGTTAAAGCCAGCCCTCGCCCGTGGTGATTTTCAATTGATCGGGGCAACCACGTTGAGTGAGTACCGCGATATTGAAAAGGACCAAGCGTTGGCACGGCGGTTCCAACCCGTTACGGTTGATGAACCCAGTGCTGATGAAGCCATTAAGATTTTAAAGGGTATTCAGAAGAAATACGAGGACTACCACCACGTTCACTACACGGATGAGGCCATTGAAGCGGCCGTTCGCCTATCCGATCGGTACATCCAAGACCGGTTCTTACCCGACAAGGCCATTGACCTGTTGGATGAAGCCGGGTCGCGGAAGAACTTGACCATCAACATCGCTGATCCTAAGGCCATCGATGAAAAGATTAAGTCCGCTGAAAGTCAAAAGCAGGCCGCTTTGAAGCAGGAAGACTACGAAAAAGCCGCCTACTACCGTGACCAAGTAACCAAGCTGGAAAAGTCTAAAGAAAATGCCAAGGATGCCGACCAAAATGCCTCAGCTGAGGTGACGGTCAAGGACATGCAAGACATTGTTGAGGAAAAGACCAGCATTCCAGTCGGTGAATTACAGGCTAAGGAACAACATCAACTGAAGAGTCTCGGCTCTGATTTGGAAAAGCATGTCATCGGCCAAAACGAAGCCGTTGACAAGGTTGCCCGGGCCATTCGCCGGAACCGGATTGGTTTGAATGGGACGGGTCGCCCAATCGGGTCCTTCCTGTTCGTTGGTCCAACCGGTGTTGGGAAGACGGAATTGGCCAAGCAATTAGCCAATGAACTCTTTGGCTCAGCGGATGCAATGGTTCGGTTCGACATGTCCGAGTACATGGAGCCGCATTCCATTTCTAAGCTGATCGGGTCACCACCTGGCTATGTTGGCTATGAAGAAGCCGGTCAACTCACTGAGCAAGTTCGGCGTCATCCTTACACGCTGATCCTGTTGGATGAAATTGAAAAGGCCCACCCCGACGTCATGAACATGTTCTTACAAATTCTTGACGACGGTCGGTTGACCGATTCTCAAGGCCGGACCGTTTCCTTCAAGGATACGCTGATCATCATGACCAGTAACGCCGGTACCGGTGATGCTGAAGCCAACGTTGGTTTCGGTGCCGCTGCTGAAGGAACGACCCACTCCGTCTTGGGGAATTTGACCAACTACTTCAAGCCGGAATTTCTGAACCGGTTCGATGACATCATTGAGTTTAACTCATTGAGCAAGGATAATCTGATGCACATCGTTGATCTCATGATCGATGACGTTAATCAGATGCTGGCCGGTCAAGGCCTCCACATCCACGTCACGGAACCCGTTGAAGAACAACTCGTGCAGAAGGGTTACAATCCAACCATGGGGGCACGGCCGTTGCGTCGGGTCATTCAAGAAGAGATTGAGGACCGGATTGCCGACTTTTACCTGGACCACGCGGACGTTAAGAATCTCGTGGCTAAGATCGAAGACGGTAAGATCACGTTGGCTGCTGACAATGAAGCCAATTCAGCGACAGCGACAACCGACGCCTCTGATTCAAACGACAACTAAAAGACGTTTTGTAGGTGTCCAACCAGCAATGGTGGGACACCTTTTTTATTGTCAAAACACATCGTCATTGTCCCCTTTTCTCTGCGAATGTGACCGCTCTCTTCACGACAACCGTCATTCTTTTCCCATCTTGAAAATCCGATAGCGTTCACAGGTTGGCGTAGCGGGTAAAAATGGTATACTAGATTTTAAAGGAAACTTCTGGAGGTGAATGGCATGGCATTTTTTGACTGGTTACGACGTTTGATTGAACCCAAGCCCCGGCGCGAGACTGTCCCGCAGCCGGTGGCTGTTCGCCGTCGCCCCAGCGTACCGGTGGCGCCCTCCGAACCGGTCAAGCCTAGCCAACCGGCAAGCACAGCACCCGTGCTAACGGATCCAGCCATCACCTTGCACCAACCAGCCCAGTCGGCCCAAGAACCGACAGCGACCCTCGTTGTCCGGCTAGTCGACGAGCACAACCAGGCCTTACAGCCAGCTTTGGTCATCACTGGTGCCCTAAATACACCAGTCAATTACCATCTCCCTAAGATTCCAGGATATGCCCTATCACGCATTCATGGTTTTACCCAAGACTTTATCAGCGAATACGGCCTAACGACGGCTATCTATCGGCGGCTACTGGGTAAGCCCATCATTGGCTACCTAGTGGACTTTGATTCCGGGCGCCTTCTAGAGCTCCCGCAAATCCATCGGGGAAAGCTGGGATTAAACTACAGCCTGACCCCACCTACTGTCGCGGGTTATCACATCTTTCAGGCACAGGGTCCTCAGCGTGGCACCTTTAGCCATCAGGCCAAACGCGTCGTTTACTTCTACCGGCGGGACAGCTGGGAAACCGTCCAACGCGTGCATCAGTACGTCTTCTTACAGGCTGATCATCACGTTTACGATGAACCTAACGGTAACGACTATGGTTACCAATTCCCTGCCGATTCTCTCTGGCGGTTGTTCATGGTGATTACCTTGACGGATGGCGGTGTTTGGTGCAACCTGGGCGGTAACCAATGGCTCAATGCGACTGACACGGTTCGGCGTGAACATCAGCTGGCCCACCCCGCCTTACCACAAAAGCGACTCTGGCAGCCAGAACCTTTCGACCGGCTAGGGTCAGTGGATTACGTTCCGGGTTCAGCGGTTTCCATCTACACCGAACCTTACGGCGAGACGGCCGGCCAGTTGGCGCATGGTGAATCCCTGGAAATCCGGGGCCGGATTGTGGATGACCAACAGTTGACCTGGTACCAGATTGGGCCAGAGGCCTACATCAACGCCCGCTATGCGCGGCTGGTACCCACGAATACCATTTAAATCTTACGCAAATAGGCTTCTAAGCAATCATCACGACTGCTTAGAAGCCTATTTTAGCTTTAAATCAATATTTCATTCAAAATGAAACTGCGTGCTCCGGCCGCCTCCGGCTGTCAGGGATTCCACCTGCTGTGGGGCCGCTCCAGCCAAAGAGCGGGCTTCCGACTCGCTTTTAAGCCGTGAAGTTCACACGTCTTAAAAGACGTCCCATGGCCTAAGCTGGTAAAAGACACCAGCTAACGCCATCGACACAGCTGGCTCCATCCCTGACCTCCTGCGGCTAAACACACTACTTTGCCATGAGTCACGGTTACGTCAACCAACCTGACAATACCTGTTCTCCGCAAACACGCCGTTCATGCCACCATCAGAGCCGTGAGGCTGACAGATATGGGCTCAGGCGCGTCGTTCTACTTAGTTAGTGGGTGTCTTTCCCACTAGCTTAGTAGAAGACCAAGCTTGTAGACTCGGGTCTTTCGAGGCTTCAAGTTGTGTCCGCACCGTTCCAGCCCATATCTGCCAGCCGGTAAGGCGCCAGGCACGACTAAACCCGATCAGTATGGACTCACTGTATGGCCAGTGTTTCATTTAGAATTCGGCGTTACCTGGTGTCCGTGGGTAAGGGATCACGTCGCGGATGTTTTCCATCCCCGTGACGTACATCAGTAACCGTTCGAACCCGATACCGTAGCCAGAGTGCTTGGTTTCGCCGTACTTACGCAGATCCAAGTACCATTGGTATTCTTCTTGTGGCAAGTGGTTGTCCTTGATCTTCTTAGCCATTTCAGCCTGACGTTCCTCACGTTGGCTTCCACCAATCAGTTCCCCAATCCGTGGAACCAGTAAGTCAGCGGCCGCAACCGTCTTGCCATCTGCGTTATCACGCATGTAGAAAGCCTTGATTTCCTTAGGATAGTCCGTCAGGAAGGTTGGGCGTTTGTAGATTTGTTCACACAAGTAGCGTTCGTGTTCAGCTTGTAAGTCAAGACCCCAGTATACGGGAACGTCGAACTTAACAGGTGCCTCTTTCAAAAGCTCAATCGCCTTCGTGTAGGTAATCTGCGCGAATTTCTCGCTGGTCGTTTGGTGAAGACGGTTCAATAAATCTTCATCAACTGCGCCATTCAAGAATTCCAACTCGTCCTTGGCATGCTTTAACAGATATTCCACAACGTGCTTTAACAAACCCTCGGATTCGTTGATCACGTCTTGCAGGTCAGCAAAAGCCATTTCTGGTTCGATCATCCAGAATTCTGAGGCGTGCCGTGCCGTATGGGAGTTTTCAGCCCGGAAGGTTGGCCCGAAGGTATAAACGTTCCGTAAGGCTAAGGCAAAAGCTTCAACTGGGAGTTGACCACTAACCGTCAAGTTGGTTTCCTTCTTGAAGAAGTCTTGGCTATCATCAACCTTGCCATCGTCAGTCTTAGGCAGGTTATTCATGTCCAACGTGGTTACCCGGAACATTTCCCCAGCGCCTTCGCTATCACTACTGGTAATGATCGGCGTGTTCACGTAGGTGAAATCATGTTCTTGCAGGTATTGGTGGATAGCAAAGGCCGTCAATGACCGAATCCGGAAAACCGCATAGAAGGTGTTGGTCCGTGGCCGCAAGTGTGCCATCGTCCGTAAGTACTCGTAGGAGTGCTTCTTCTTTTGCAGGGGGTAATCATTGTCAGAGGCCCCTTCCAGCACAACTTCTTCGGCGTGAATTTCAAAAGGTTGTTTGGCATCCGGCGTGTAAACAACCGTCCCCACGACCTTGATCGTTGAGCTCAAAGGCAACTTCGTCATTTCATCGTAATTTTCCAAGTCACTCTTCATCACGATCTGGGCGTTCTTCAAGCAAGACCCATCGTTTAATTCAATAAAGCCAACGCGCTTAGAACCCCGCACGGTCTTCACCCAACCGTGTAAGACGACTTGTTCGTCTTCGGCAAATTGACGATCACTAAATAAATCTTTTACTAAAACTTCTGTCATCATATTCTCCTTCTGTGGACCCATAAAAAAAGACCCATCATCCCTAATTACTAGGGACGAAAGATCTTTCCGCGGTACCACCCAAATTGTTTTTAATACAAAACCAACTTTAAACTAGCGTACGAACATACGCTCCGGTTGATAACGTGTCGGTCACGGCGCGGCCTACTCTTCGAAATTTCAGCCTGCAACGAAGACGGGGTTATCCCAATTGGACGCATCGCTAAGCTTGCACTACCCTTAGCTCGCTGGACATGTGTTGCCAATTTGGCGTTGTCCGTCTCTATTGTTTTTAGATTTATGCAACTGTTGTCAGAGTATCACAAGTTGGCATCGCATACAACTAGAATTTCGCGAATAACGGGTCACGAGGCCCGTTTCAGCGTGGTTCCTACCAAATTTGACCTGCCGATTAATCTTCTAATAAACGCGTGGTCTGCAACTGGCGACGTTGTCCCCAACGCTTCTTCAACTCCAGGACAGCCGTTGGGACGAATACCCCGACGGCGACTACCGCCCAGGCACTCAGCGGTAAGGTCACGAGGCCAAAGATGCCCTGCAGACCCGGTACGACCGCAACCACAATCAGCAAGCCAATCATCACGAATAGCGCTTGGTTGAGGCGCGGGTTACGTTTAAGACTGGCCCAAGTCAACGGCTGGCGGTCCTTGATCGCGTAGATATCGATCATGGAACCAATGGCCAGGATGAGGAACGTCACCGTCATGCCGATGGCCGGCTGATTAGCCGAGAGGACAAAGCGGCCCAAGCCATAGGCACCGAGTGTCAGAAGCGTGAAGGTCACGGCCCGAGTCGCTAACCGACCCCCGAGGCCCCGAGCAAACAGGCTCTCGTCGTTGGCTACCGGTGGCTGCTTCATCGCTGCCTTCTCGCCTGGCTCACGGCTCAGGTAGAAGCCCGGAATCCCATCCGCTAAGACGTTGATCAAGAGGAGCTGTTCTGCCAATAGCGGCGCTCCCCAGCCCATGAGCACGGCCCCGACCATCAGGAAGATCTGCGCGAAGTTGACTCCCACCAGGAACTCCACGGCTTTTAGAATGTTTTGGTAGACGGTCCGGCCTTCCTTAACGGCCGAAATGATCGTGGCAAAATTATCATCCGTCAAGACCATATCCGCCGCGCTCTTGGACACTTCCGTCCCGGTAATTCCCATGGCGATGCCGACATCGGCGGCCTTAAGTGCCGGCGCATCATTCACGCCATCACCCGTCATGGCCACCGTTGCGCCCGTCTTCTGCCAAGCCTGGACAATCCGAATCTTATCGGTTGGCGAGACGCGAGCATAGACGGCAACTTGCTTAATCTGCGCCGCTAATTCTGCGTCCGTTAGTGTTCGCAATTCATCACCCGACATTACCAATTGCCCTGGTGACAATAGTTCAATTTCCTTCGCAATGGCCTCGGCCGTCACCATGTGATCACCCGTAATCATAATCGGTTTGATGCCAGCGGCTTTGGCCTCACGAATTGCCGTAATCACTTCCGGCCGTGGTGGATCAATCATCCCCACAAGACCGGCGAAGGTCAGACCTTGTGTGAGCATCTCCCAGTTCACATCCGTTCCCGCCGGAACCACCTTATAACCGACCGCTAGAACCCGCAGCGCTTGTTGGCCGAACGCATCATGGATTTGCTTCGCCTGTTCAAAACCACCGGCCGGCCAAGCTACGGGTAAACGATCAAAGGCCCCTTTAACCACGACTAAGCGGCGACCATCTTTCAGCTGGTGCAACGTAGCCATCGTTTTCTTGGTGGAATCAAATGGATTTTCCGCTAACCGGGGCGCACTTTCCTCAAAGCCCTTGCGGCTGGCCGCGTTCTTCGCTAACCACCGGACAATCGCCAGTTCGGTCGGGTCCCCAACCGTCTCTTCTTCGCCGTTCACCGTTTGGATCTCGGCATTGGTCGCCAGACCCAGGTAACGCATTAACTCACGGCCATCATGGGTGAGTTCAGAAGCCGCCTGCGCCGTTGGGGATTGCGGCGTCCAGTAGCGGGTAATCGTCATCTGATTTTGCGTCAACGTCCCCGTCTTGTCAGAGGCAATCACGTCAACGCCACCAATCGTTTCCACGGCATTGACCCGGCGCATAATGGCATTGCGTTTCGCCATTCGTTTCACCCCGTGGGCCAGACTGATGGTCACGATGATCGGCAACGTTTCCGGCACGGCCGCCACGGCCAGGGAGATTCCAATCATCAGGCTATCCGCGAGGCCCTGATTTTGCATCCAGATACTCAGCGCGAAGATGGCCATTCCTCCCATTACCGCAAAGGCCGTCAACCATCCCGACAGGCGGTTCAACCGTCCCTGCAAGGGCGTTGCCCGTTTTTTCGTTTTATTCAGGAGCCCCGCAATCTGGCCCAGTTCCGTGGCCATCCCCGTCGTCACCACCTGGATCACGGCCGTTCCTGCGGTCACCGCTGTTCCCGAGAAGACCTGCTGATCGGCCTTAAGCCCCGTCAGCTTCTGCAAAGCCACTTTATCGACCGGAACACTTTCACCCGTCAGTACGGCTTCATCCACCGCTAAATTTGTACCAGATAGGACAATTCCATCGGCGGGAACCTGGTCACCGGCCTTGAGTAAGACTAAGTCTCCGGGAACCACATCCTTAGCGTCAATCGACTGGGCAATGTCTTCTCGACGAACCGTCGTTGTGGGTAGGCTCATCGACTGGAGCGCCGCCAGTGCTTTTTCGGCCGAGGCCTCCTGGTACATCCCGATTATCACATTGATCACCAGAATGGCCCCAATCACGATGGATTTGGTCCAACCCCCACCCTGAAATAGGGCCATATAGCTGGCCAGGCCGACCGCAAACAATAAGACCAGCGAGGAAACGTCGGCCAAATGGTGCCCAATTTGACGCCAAATAGAGGCTTTTTTGGCTGCGACCAATTGGTTACTCCCATATTGGTTCAAACGCTGACTGGCCTCTTGCGTGGTCAGACCCTGCTGTGCGGTTAACTTTAAGTTTGTCATCTCTTTTCTCTTCATAAGTCGCTCCTCCATTGAATAAATAAATTATCATTTCAATTACTATAATCTTATTAAACCGTAAATATTTGGTCAGACTACGGGGGAAATGTGAAGAAAAATCGAACATTGTATTTTCTATTAACAGCATGTTCGTTTTCACCGACCATTCACTGTTGCCCTTTAGCAGTTTCCTGCTCACGGCCGCGTTTGATTACAATTTATTTTATAATTGCCCTTAAACGGTCATGTCCCTTCATTGATGAGGCCAACTAGTTGCTATGGTCCATGATATCCCCTAGAATCAACCTAAATATGTCTCCTCACCAGAAATCAGACGGGAGAACCCGAAAGGAAGGATCGGTGTGAAAATCCTCAGACGACTGCTTATTGTGACTTTGTTGGCAGTCGGTCTCTTTATTCTCAGTAATTGGCAGACACTTTCGGCCCAATTCACCTATTATCGGCCCGCCATTGCCGGACTCTTCACGTCAAGTTCCACGCAAAAAAACGATAACTACCAGACCAGCGGGTATATCCTCCGTAATCTCAAGGATGCCACGACCAAGACCGGCGCCGCGGATACCCCCGTTGAATCGGCAATGCAAGGCGTCCTCTTGCAACCACGGTATACGTATCAGTATGCCCACGACACACCGGCTAAGGCCCAAGCCGTCTTCGAGCAGGCGATCGCCACCTACAATCAGACGGGGCTTGTCAAACTCGTCGCGGGTCCGGGGTCGACGCGAACCAATCGCATCACACTCGGGGTGTACCACCGTAAGGAAACCGGTCGCCAGTCAACCATTGAGTTGGGTCACGGTGGTCCGCAGATCACGCAACGCATCAGCTGGCAAGGCATCCTGACCACGAATACGGCTACCGCCAAGCTCAACGCGACTTACCCGCAATCCTATAGACTTTCTGTGGCCATTCACGAGTTGGGCCACGCCTTAGGGCTCGACCATAGTTCGGACAAGACCTCCGTCATGACCCCCATCGATGAGGGGCGAACACAGCTCTCCGCGGCGGATCGTAAGAGTCTTCGTGCCATCTACGAGAAAAATTAAATCGCCACGACCCAAAATGAGCGTGTCGCTTGCCTTTTACCAGCAAGTGACACGCTCATTTCACTTTTTATCTCAAAAAATTGAGACCGTTTCGCTAAAAATTTCGTTTGTATAAGTAAGGGGCTAAATCCTAAAGATTCTTGTCCATGTTAAACGTCAGATGAGACAGCGTTAAGCCCTTTTCGATTAAGTCATTGGTGAACTTCGTCGTCACTTGCCGCATATCTGCCGTCACCTGATGATTTTGCGCCGTCAGGAAGGCCGTTAAGTCATCACCCTGCAAGTCTTTAGCACCCTCGAGTGCCTGAGCAACGTGCGTCCGTAAGCTCTCCTTAGCCGCCGTCACGTAATCCGTGTCCTGTTCGATGAAGTCGATGTAGTGTGACTCCACAATCATGGATAACTTCCGGTACATCCAGTAAGCACTCACATCATCCAAGTGGACGGGTGTGCTGCTGTATGAGGCATCCGTATCCGTAGCGTTGGCAAAGAATGGCACGTAAGGACTAAATGCCGGTACCCCGAAGCACAGCCACATGATAGCGGAACTTTCCTTAGGCACATCGTTACGTAACTGCAAGACGTGAGAGTTCTGTGTCCGGTTCATCGAGATTGGCCGGAACTTTAGGCGATCGGCATCGTCACCGGGGCCCAGTGGATCGTACTTGGTCTCGTTGTAGTGTGAACTCAAAATGTATTCAACATCTTCCACGCTAATCTTGTGGCTGGTCCGGCAAATAAAGGGCAAGTCACTCGATTGTGGATCCTGCTTGATTTCCGGATTCAGACACCGTTGGCCGAACCAAACTCGTGGCGTATTATAATGCCGATCCTTTTCGGTACTCGTCCCAAAGATGTGACGGAAGTTCCAGCCATCTTGGTCCGGGTTCAAGTGATTGGCGCTCACGAATTCCTGAATTTCTTCGGAGTACATGAAGTTATCGGGATCGTCAAACGTCACCTGCTGAATGGCCACTTGGTTCGCGGCAACCGCGTAGGCATCATCAGGAATCCGTTGTGCCACCCAGTGGTGCCCCGTTACAATCTCCATGTACCAGACTTCATCATTGTCGGAGAACAACACGCCGTTGCCCTCTGGCGAGCCATAGTCTTTAATCATTTTGCCTAAGTACCGAACCCCATCGCGGGCGGAGTTGATGTAAGGCAAGACCATGGTCTGTAAGGAATCTTCCGCTAACCCATTGGCCACTAAGGGATCGAAAGCCAAGGCTTGGGGATTCCCATAGACACTTTCAGTCGCACTCATCGCCACGTTTTGTGAATTAATACCACTCTCGGCGTATTCACCCGTTTTATCCGTTTCCACGTTAGGGGTTGCCAAGTACCGGTAACCATCACTCGGAATTGGGGCTGTAAATCCGTTTTGATTAGACACCCAAGTCCGCTTGGGTTGATCATGTTCCGCTGGATGCACGTAGAATCGCTGCGGCGTCAGTGCCAAAAACGTATCGTCATTTCTGGCGATCATTGTCGACCCATCGACCGTTGCCTTTTTTCCAACCAGTACCGTGGTACAAGCGGTTAAATGTTTTGCTGCTTTCATAGACACTACCACTCCTTTATTAATCGCCTTACGCTTCTCGTAAAGCCCCAAGACTACAGCATCTAGTTTACGCCTAACCCCTCAGGAAGGCTAGCGACGGTCAATTCGTCGGCAGAGAATGGTAACACTTTCACAAAAGTGTTGACATTTGAATTAAATTGTCTAAAATAAAGTTGTAACCAAATTACCTATATTTTTTTGAAGCGGTTTGTGAAATTTGTATCAATTAATTAAAACTTGTCTGGGAGGCTACATTCATGAAAGTCACAGTAGTTGGTTGTACGCATGCTGGTACCTTTGCCATCAAACAAATCTTAGCGGAATATCCCGATGCCGAGGTCACTGTCTATGAACGTAACGATGTTATTTCCTTTCTGTCCTGCGGGATTGCACTCTATCTGGGGGGGAAAGTCGCCGATCCACAAGGGCTGTTCTATTCGAGTCCCAAGGAACTCGCAGAATTAGGGGCAGATGTTCAAATGAACCACAATGTCCTCAATATTGATCCGGAATCGAAAACGGTTACAGTCGAAGATTTGAATACCCATGAGCAAACGACTGCACCTTACGACAAGCTCGTGATGACCTCTGGTTCATGGCCAATTGTTCCCAAGATTCCGGGCATCGATAACGCTAAGGTCAAGCTCTGCAAGAACTGGGCCCACGCACAGACCTTAATCGAAGATGCCAAGAGTGCTCACCATATTACGGTGATCGGGGCCGGCTACATCGGTGCCGAGTTAGCCGAAGCCTACTCGACAACCGGTCATGACGTCACCCTGATTGATGCCATGTCACGGGTCATGCCCAAATACTTTGATCGTGAGTTCACCGACGTGATTGAACAGGATTACCGCGATAACCACGTGCAATTGGCCCTAGGTGAAACGGTTGAAAGCTTCGATACCAATGCTGATGGTCGTTTAACCATCAAGACCGATAAAGGCAGCTACGATACCGATCTTGCCATTCTTTGCATTGGTTTCCGGCCCAACACGGACCTCCTCAAAGGCAAGGTCGACATGGCCCAGAACGGTGCCATCATTACCGATGACTACATGCGTTCTTCCAATCCTGACATCTTTGCGGCCGGTGACAGTGCTGCCGTCCACTACAACCCCACGCACCAGAACGCCTACATTCCACTCGCCACAAACGCAGTTCGGCAAGGTATTTTGGTGGGCAAGAACCTGGTTAAGCCCACGGTTAAATACATGGGAACGCAATCGTCATCTGGACTAGCGCTCTATGGTCGGACCATTGTGTCCACGGGGTTAACCTTAGCTGCAGCTCAGCAACAGGGTCTCCCTGCTGAACAAGTCATCGTCAAAGATAATTACCGGCCAGAATTCATGCCTACGACCGAACCCGTCCTGATGTCTCTGGTCTACGATCCAAATACGCGTCGAATTCTAGGCGGCGCATTGATGAGTAAGTATGACGTGTCACAATCAGCCAACACCCTTTCCGTTTGCATCCAAAACGAAAACACGATTGATGACCTCGCCATGGTTGATATGCTCTTCCAGCCAAACTTCGACCGCCCATTTAACTACCTCAACATTGTGGCACAAGCGGCGCAAGCGCAGGCTGCCAAGCTGACGCCCGCTAAATAACTGAAATGAACTCCCCCGAAGACCCATTGTGCGTATTTGAACGTAACAATGGGTCTTTTTATGATCACTAAGCGCGAGTTATCCCTTTTCGGTGAGACCTTATCCGTTTTAAAATTCATTTACTCTACAAACAATCGGCGTCAAAAAACAACGCAAAAGAAGACCGGGAAACCCCGGCCTTCTTCGTCACGTTCTATTTTCGTACTGGCACCGGTCATCGACCCGTCACCACGTTTTTAAATTGCCCTAGTCAGGGAACATTGTTCAGTGTCCAGGTAATCTCTGCTTGGTACTGTCCTTGAATGGCATCCCCACCGACTTCAAGGATCAGTCCTGCTTCATCATCCCAACCGCCAACAACATCCGTCACGTCATCTTGTGTACTGGACACCCCGCTCATGACCGTCATTGGGGTCGTGGTCACGGGACTTTTTTCGTCACTATCATGGTAGTACAGCTTGCCAGCCAAGGGCCGACCATCTTTGGTCTTGAACTCGGTCCCCGTCACCTGTAAGGACCACTGCGCACCGGCCGCTCTGGTATCAAGAATCTTAACTTGCCAGTCCTTCGTCCGTTTGACCTTTTGGCTCTGCCCCGTTAAGACCGTCTCTTCAAACGTACTTTGCGGCGAAACCTCCTGGAAAATGAGTTGTCCCGGAACATTGATCGTATACGTCACGGTGTTGGAAATGTTGCCATACGGATCCTCAACGTTGAGCTTCAGAGTATTGGCCCCAGCCTTTAGTTGATCGGCACTGACCGTATAATTGAACCGGCCACTACTGTTATCATCCCCCGCTGCCATGACAAATTTGGGTTGCGCCTCGCCATTCAGAGTCGGATGAACCGTCATATCCGTATTGTTTAGATTGACCCCTTCAGGAATCACCACGAGGCCCTTAAAGGTTGCATCTTCTCCCGCCTCTACTTGCACGCTGCTGCCTGACAACGAGAACAAGCTGAGTTCCAAGGTGGGATTAATCGTAAATGTCGGCGTATCCGTGGTCACGACCCCATTGACCGCCGAAAAGGTACTCGAACTAGCGGGCACCGTCGTTGCGCCCTTCAAGTCGTCTGCTTTTCCTGTAAATGAAATCGTCGCGGCAGTGTTATCGGCATCCAACGCCTCACCTAATGTGAATCTCAGTTGGTTGTCCGCCGTCATATCCGCCAAACTGACCGTTGCTGACGTCCCATTCTGATAGCGAATGGTTGCCGTACTATCGTAATCGAGCGATGTTGGTAAATTCAGGTTCGCGGCAACATCCTTCCACGATTGCTTACCATCACGATAGTTCAGTTGATAATCCAAACGGAACTTATGGGTCCCCTTTAGAACGTCCCCATTGGCCACGGCCTGATTCGTTGTTAAATCCGTCAACGTTGTCTTGGCTTTAGCATCAACCAAGCCCGGAATCTTTTCCATCACAACCAAATTGTTTTCATAGCTGTCCCCGGTTGCGCCGGTAAAGCCCCAGCGAATCTGTCCCGAGTGATTCGGATCAATCTTGGTCAGATCCAGATCGGCCGTCTTGCTCACACCGGTCTTCTCCTGGCCAGTCGCGGGATCTTTATCGTCAAAGGTATACGTCATCTGCTGTTTGTCTGCATTCCAATCTAAAGTTAAATGGTGCCAGGAACCGTTAGCTAACAGCGTATAGTCCCCCGTAATCGTGCCTTCATGTGTTTGCGTCGCGTAGTAGCCTGACGCTGGTAGCGGGAAAAGCTGTGAGGCTTTCACCATCTGATACGTGCCGACTTCCCCAGGGTAATTGTAAGCAATGTGGGGACCCGCTAACTTGCCGTCAAAAGAATCCGCATCGCCCGCATTCGAATAGCTAGTCGAGTTATTCAAGTGCGTATCAAATTCCAGCGCCCAACTCCTCTGAATGGCACTTGCGGCGAGCTTGGTCGCATTGTCTTGCTTCTTATCGGTATCCACGCCCCACACTCCCAGCGTCTCACCCGAAACATTCTTGCCAAAGGTCGGCGTGGCGGCGAGGCCCCGATCATCATTTTGAAAGACTAACGCCATACCGTCAGCCGCCTTTTTACCCGTATTTCCGAAGTACAGCCACATCGAGGCCGTTTCATTTTTAGTTAAATCAAAAGCGTTATCCGCGGTCGACCACAACGCCCCAAATTGCTTTTTGCCATTATTCACCTTGGCAGCCTGGGTGCCGGCAGTCGCTGTCTCGACAACCGTTGCTTGGTTATTCGTGGTCGTCCCCGGTGTAAAGATATTCTCCAGGGAAATCCCCTGCGGCGCTGACTTCAGCGCGTTGTCATAATCCGTGTCGGCCTGAATGGTTCCTCCCCCAAGAAGGACGGTCCCCAGTCCTAAAAATAGTCCTAACCAAGTTCTCCATTTCATCAGTAACCGCTCCTTTCCGCCCCCAAACGGTGTTGGCCCTAAATTTCCTAGATGATTCTCTTATTCCACCTTTAAAGAATAGCACGCCTTTATCTTTTATCGGATTATGAATCAATTTTTCAAGGAATCGCTTCTAAATTTGAACATACCCTTCCCTATTCTTTCTCCACATCAAAAAGGCCGTGCATCCCCAAAGGATCACACGGTCTCTCTCACTTATTCAGAAATGTTAGTCTTGCGTCGTTTTCCGCTGACGCACGTGGTACCAGATCACCCCGAGCAGGCCAAACAGGATTGGCCCAACCAGCATCCAAATGGTACTTTGAATATCATCATTTTCCAAGATAGGTTGGATCAGCGTGAAGGTGTTGGCCCCCAGCACCACAATGAAGACGACCCAACTAATCACGGTCGTCCAAGCCGGTGACTTGTAAACTTCAAACGGCTTTTGAATGTCGTGGTTATGCTTGAATTTAGGAAAGGCGTAGACCAAGAACAGGTAAGGCAACGTCATGGAAACGTTGGCCATCAGCGTCAAAATGTTATAGAAGGCCGAGGCATCCGTAGAAGCAAACGAGGCCAACAGAATAATCACGATCACGACGGCACATTGTAACTTCATGGCATAGCTTGGCATGTCGTTTTCGTTAAGCACCGTAAACTTCTTCGGCCACATTGACTTGGGCGTCCCGAGGATCAACGTCTTCAGGGGGGAGTAGGTCAACGTAAAGAAGGCCCCGGAGTATGCCAGGAACATGCCCAGCCCGGTGTAGCGCGCAAACCACAGCCCAATCGTGGTACTCGTCGCCGCACTCAAGCCTAACGACTCACCCAAGACATCCCCCAGGTTCCGCATCATGACGTAACTGATATTCCCCATGTTCGTTGAGGGGTCCGACAGAACGGCATTCCAGTTGGTGCTGATCCCCCAGCAGAGAATCCCAATCGCATAGCCCAGCGTGATGACAATCGCTGAGATGACAATGGCCTTTGGGAACGTCTTTTCCGGGTTCTTGGTCTTATCAACCATGCCCCCTAAGACTTCCAGCCCACCATACGCAAAGATGGCAAATACGGCAAAACTCATAATCCCCATCGGTTGTTGGTAATTGGGATGTGGTGAGGTCATGAAGTGCTGTAGTGGTTGGGCCATATGACCGTGACGCAAGGCCAACACGACCCCAGAGACGACCAGCAGGATCGCATTTAGACTCATCACGGCAATTCCCCCCAGGCTGGTGACCCGGACGATGCCTTTGACCCCTTTGATGGAGACGTACGTGACCAGGATCATCCATAAACAGGATAAGATCCCAATGACTTGCGTGGCGTTCAGCCCAGCAATCGCAAATTTCTGCGTCTGATCCGTCCCGAAGAACAACGTGGTGAAGGGAATCCACACCTTAGCCGAGGTCGAGACCAGCCAGATGATGTAGGACGCGAACCACATAAAGGTCCCAATGAACGCGAACTGTGAATTGACACTCACTTCCATCCACTGGTACATCCCACTCCCTTCATCGGATTTGATGGCGGCACCATATTCGGCCATCATTAAGGCAAACGGAATAAAGAATAGCACCGCTGCCGCTAAGTAAAATAGAATCGATGAATATCCCATCAAGAAATAGGCCACCGTACTATTTGCAAAACCAAACACGGTGGTAAAAATCATCATGACTAACGCCATTAGCGTGATTTTATTATTATTTTCAGCCATTATATTTCTCCCCAAACCTTTTAAACTGCCCATTTGAAGGCGCTTTTATTAGTTTATATGAGAGACAATACAATCCCCTGTAATTTTAATAACAGCTGGCTTAGATTTTCGTGTGATAATCGGCCGTTTTCTAATGCTAAGGCAAACGCTGATAGTCGTCAACTTTCTCTTGAGGCTAGCTTTGCGCTATCAATTTGAAATTGACCACATCATACTTTTTTCTTGTCCCACAACGGAGAATGAATTGAAGACATTAACGTCTTTTTTATGACGTAAACTATAGCAATCCGCTTGTTTTACAAGACCGGGATTACCGTTAACTTTTGATGACTGTTAAATTCAATTTGTTACCCATTAGCTAATAAGTTCGATGATAACATGTTCAACTGTAGCCCTTTGACTATCATACGGTATTGGACATGTCATCATACAAACTACTGTATTATTGAAACATATAAAAAGACCTCCTCTTTTGATTCGGTCTTATTAAACAAAATATCTATAAATCTTAGCAACAACTTCCGGGATTTTATGAATCAGTTATTTAACTGTCTCCACTAGGTTCTTATTGGCGGAAATGTAATTCCCATTACTTAACTTAAATCTGGTGGTTAAATTGTGATGCTCTAAACCAATGACTTTTACGGTTTGATTCTTCTTTAGATGCTTAGTCTCACCCGTTAAGTTAACCTTCCGATACGCATTCACGCCCGACTTGCTTAAAATCTTCACATGTCTGAGTGTCTTCTGATAATAAGCCGGTGTCACAAAGTCTGAATTAGCAGTTACATAGCCAGTCTTCCCATCAATCTTACTCTCATGGTTAACGTCTTTCACGTGGTAACGTAATAATCCGCTTTTCGAGTGTGCATAGCCTAAGACGACAAACATTGGCCTCTCGCCATGCGGTGCTTTCGCATATTTTGTGAGTCGTTGTTGTTTATTTAACGTCGACTTTTGGTATAAATAAATTGGCTTTACAGCAAGAATTGCTGACTTCTTTTGCGCAACAAATTCTGAATCCGCCGTTGCGGCTTTAACCATCAACGTTGCCGTTACTGACTTGCCATTTTCCGCACTGAGTGTAACGGGATAGGTCCCGGCAACTTTAAAATTCACTTTGCTAGTATCGATCATCACAGGGATGTCTTTACCATCACGATCAGTCGCTTTAGCATTGAATGTCGCAGCGTCAACCGATTGGCCAACCGAAATCGCTGCTGTTTTGTTAGCCGTTAAACTAGTTTGATCGGCTGCCGGTGTTGAACCGGCATTCGTACTTTGCTTGGTATAGTGCACAATCGTACTATAGTCACCAGTTTTGTCAAAGTCGACTTTGACACTCTTTTGATCAGGTACATAGCCAGGAACGGCTGGACTATCAATTATTGTGGGATCTTCACCTACATATCCTGAAACAACGCGATCATCTTTTGCTGACGAACCATCTGGCTTAACATATTTGATAGTCATTGTATAATCATTGGAAACTAAATAGATGACAAAATCAGGTATCTTATATTGTTCGATAGTAGTCCCATCAGCTCCATCAGCTATTGGAATAACTGATTGACTAGCACCTAATTTAGTTTTGGAGTAGTCAACCGACGTTTGCGGGATAATGTTAGTAATCGAATTAACGTCATCGGCAAACTCTTGGGGGCTTTCTTCATAACTTTCTCTTGCAGAAATTGATTTGTATTTTTCCATAGCCTGATCCAGCGTAATTACATTATTTCCACATTGGAAAAGAATATTCAATTCATCATAAAAGGTATATGGCTTAACGTAATAGTCCAAAGTTGCTCTTTGAAAAAACCGATCGTAAGTGATTCCAGAAATGGTATTTCTGTCAAAAGGAACGGTCCATGTACGAACTAGTTGTGATGGCTTGTCACTATTCTCTTCTTTAAAAACTGCGCTACCAGTTATAAGTATGCCCTTTTCCTGAGCATAACCATCAATTGTTTTTGTTGAAAATATTCCAATCGATATTGAAAGTACTAGTAAACTAATGAAAACAAGCAGTGCATGCTTTTTTTTATTATGCATATTTCCCCACCTCACAAGTAATTGTAACGCTTACACATGTGATTCAGCTACAAAAGTTTGCAATAACTGTCTTAATTTCCACATGTCGCTATTTCTTAGTCATCTAAACTTCAAACTCGCATTAATCCGGTTCAGCCCGCCTTTTTTCACCCATTTAAAAATCATGAACGATTACTTACCGTCCATGATTTTCGTTGTTATCTCGTTCAAATACTGTGATCTTGCAACTTCAATCTACCAATCGGGATCTTCAAAAAACAACCAATGCACAATCAAAAATCGGTTTTTTTTCAGAATTCTGAAAAAAAGCCGATTCTTGTTTTACTATTATGCTACCGAAAGGCGGGGGCAAAAGGCAGCTGGATCCAGCAAACCGTCTGACGTCTCACTCCCTCAGTAATTCAGATTATAGTTTAGACGTTAATTCAACATCAGGGTATTTGTCCTTAAACCACCGTTCAGCGAAGTGGTTTTCGAATAGGAACAAAGGCTCCCCGTGGTTGTCCTTGACCAGCAGGTTCCGGGATGAAGACATCCGTTCGTCCAGCTGAGCGGGATCAATCCACCGCGCCGTCTTTTTACCCATAGGTTCCATGATGACTTCCGAATTGTATTCGTTCTGCATCCGGAATTGGAAGACTTCAAACTGCAATTGTCCCACGGCACCCAGGATATAATCACCGGTTGAATAAGAGGTGTACAACTGAACGGCCCCTTCTTGAACCAACTGATTGATTCCCTTGTGGAAGGATTTTTGCTTCATGACGTTCTTGGCAGCAACCCGGACAAAAAGTTCTGGCGTAAACTGTGGTAATTTTTCAAACTTCACAGCCTGCTTCCCCGTATAAATGGTATCCCCAATCTGGAAGTTCCCGGTATCGTACAACCCGATGATGTCACCGGCAACGGCCTTCTCCACGTTTTCACGCGTATCGGCCATGAACTCCGTCACATTAGACAAACGTAACTTCTTTCCTGTCCGTTCCTGGGTCACATCCATCCCCCGGTCAAATTCCCCGGAGCAGACCCGCACGAAGGCAATCCGGTCCCGGTGTTTGGGGTTCATGTTAGCCTGAATCTTAAAGACAAAGCCCGAGAACTCAGGATCAGTTGGGGCAACGTCGCGGTCCTCTTGCGTATGGTGAGACGCTGGTTGTGGGGCGTATTCCAGATAAGTTTCCAGGAACGTTTTAACCCCGAAGTTAGCCAACGCGGAGCCAAAGAACACGGGGGTTTGATCCCCACTGGCAATCTTGGCTTCATCAAATTGATTACCCGCTTCACCAATCAATTCCATGTTATCACGGGCATCTTGGTACCAACCGTCTTCTTCCAAATCGTTGTGTTCCACCAATTCCCCATCGTCAGTCAATGGCAGGTAGCGGTGAGCCTCATCTTGCGGACGGAACAAGGCCACCCGTTGGTGATAGCGGTCATACAGACCCTTCAATTCCTTACCCATCCCAATTGGCCAGTTCATGGGGTAACCTTCGATCCCCAGAACGTCTTCCAATTCGGCGATCAGGTCCATCGGATCCCGACCATCCCGATCCAGCTTGTTCATGAAGGTAAAGATGGGAATGCCCCGCATCTTACAGATCTGAAACAGCTTCTTGGTCTGCGGTTCGATCCCCTTGGCGGAATCAATCACCATGACCGCGGAATCCACGGCCATTAACGTCCGGTACGTATCTTCAGAGAAATCCTCATGTCCTGGGGTATCCAAGATATTGATCCGCTTGCCCTGATAGTCAAACTGCATTACGGAACTCGTCACGGAAATTCCCCGCTTCTGTTCGATTTCCATCCAGTCGGACTTCGCAAAATTACCGCTCTTCTTCCCCTTAACGGTTCCGGCTTCACGAACGACTCCCCCGAATAACAGGAGTTGTTCCGTGATCGTCGTCTTCCCGGCATCAGGGTGAGAGATGATGGCAAAGGTCCGGCGTTTATCCACCGCGGCTGCTAACTTATTTTCACTCATATTGTTTGTCCTCACAAAATTTCTTATTTTAATTAAATTGTCCGTTAAATTTGAATTGCACAGCGTTTTGATTTTAACACATTTACCGTGACAATTCACGGCCCCGCCCCATTTTAACCCGCGTCCCGGTCATTTCGTGGTATGATTAAGGAATGAATTCATTGAGAAACGGGTGAAAAAATGTCGGCGAGTACCGAAGCGATGCTTATTGAAATTGTATTTAGTCTAGGCGCCCTCGTGGCCGTGGGTGGACTGGTCGGCCTGTTTGTGGCTAAAGCCAAGCGGCGCGGTCTGCGTCCCGCCATGGCCATCATCATTAGTGGTGCTGGTCTGGTCATTATTGCGGCCCTCTTAAATGTTTTGCTGTTCAAGACCTATGACCACGTTCAGGTCAAGAAGGACCAGTACTACGAGATTGTCAGTCTCACGGCTAACATGAATGCCTCTTTAGCCAGTAGTCATGCTCGCAATCAGCCGGTCACACCGAACGCCAAGAAGGCCAGTAAGAATGTCACCTACCTGATCAAGCACACGGATCAGGCCACTTCTTCGTTGCGTCTAGCGCAGGCTGCGCAGCAACAGCTGACGACCCACAAACACCCGGACGTCACCCTCATCAAGCGAAATTATCGTCTGATCTTAGATGACTATTTCAAAGATACCGTGCGTCCAGGCGCCGTTGCGCAGCGGCTCAGCCACCACGCCTATCGGCAAGCCACCAAGATGCACCGGTAATGCCACCACGTTAGACCTAACTCGTGACCACTAATTGACAGAAAAGCGAAGCCGACTGGGCTTCGCTTTTTTATCCCCTGATATCGTCACTGGTTCTTCACGACCAGTGTCCGTTCACAGAGTGGGCCTAACCGTTCTTTTCGATTTGTTGAACGACGTAGTTCACAATCTTCAGGGAACTTAACCCATCGTCAATCGAACAGAAACGTTGGTAGAACGCCATAAATTTCTGATTGTCACTCATGTCCGGCGTCTTCAGCTTGTCACCAATCATATCGAGTAACTGCGTTTCATTGTGGGCAATTTCACCCGGCAAATCCTTCTCGTAGTCCAAGTAGAAGCCCCGCAGTTCGTCCTTGTACATGTGGTAATCGTACGGATAGAACAGGATTGGCCGCTTCAGGTAGGCAAAGTCAAAGAAGACGGATGAGTAGTCCGTAATCAGCATGTCACTGATGAGATAAAGATCCGAGATGTTAGGATGGTTAGAGAAGTCAAAGACGACCCCCTCATAACCACTAATATCCAACGCATTCGAGATCAAATAGTGCATCCGTAAGACCAACACGGCATCCTTGCCATAACGCGTCCGGAATTCGTCGAGGGAGAAAGGCAACTCAAAGGTATACTTCCCCTTCTCCGCGAATTGATTGTCCCGATAAGTTGGCGCGTAGAGCACCACTTTCTTATCCAACGGAATGCCCAGCTGTTGCTTAATTGCCGTGACATCCTCACGCGTACTGTTGATGAGTTCATCATTACGTGGATAACCCACTTTTAGGATCTGGTTGTTAAAACCAAAGGCAGACCGGAAAATACGCGTCGAATAATCGTTGGGCGATACCAGTGCGTCCCACCGGTTAGCCTCACGCACGAAGTTCGCATGGTACTTCGTGGTCGTGGTGCCGGGCATCGATACATTTTCAATATCCAATCCTAGTTTCTTCAACGGGGTCCCATGCCACGTCTGAATGTAGGTCACGTAGTTGGGTTTCTTCACCCATGATGGGAACCGCGCGTTACTGATCCAGAAGCTAGCCTTTTCCAGGGTTCGAACCCACTTGGACGTCCGCCGAATCACATAGGGAATCCCATTTTCCTTACAGAACTTCTTCTGTGAACGGTCGATGGACCAGATGAAGGTAAACCCGGGATAAAGTTGCGTGAACAACTGGTAAATCGCGTAAGGGGAGTCGCTGACTTGCCGACCGCCAAAGCTTTCAAAGATCAGGGTTGGCTGATCAAAAGCGCGGTGCCCCCGCTTGAACAAGCGCCGCATGTAGAACAGGTTGGCCTTGTCCATCAGCATGGACAACAGCTTGGTGGCCCCACCAACCTTGGATGGGACATTGGCCAAACGCTGAGGCAGGGTCGGCGCAGCCATCTCCTGAACCCGAATTCCGTTATCAAATCGCTTATCAATGATGACCAGGCGATGGCCAACCGTAATGGCTTGTGTCACTTGACCTGCTAGGGATTTGGCCAAGACCACCCGTTGTTCGAGGTCTTGATTGCCCACGGTCGACCGGATAAAGAGTTGCTGGGTGCTATCGGCCGCTAAATCGGACAGCGGAATCGTCCCCGTAAACAAGCCATGCAACGTCATGTGGGTAATGGGCCACTCGGCTGAACTATCCGCCTGAACGTTTTTCAGGACCAGTCGTTGATTCGTAATTGGCTGGTTATTGATCCGACTGGGTCCAATCACTTGAAGTGCATCGTCTTGCAGGTTAATGGCGTTGATCGCAAACTCATCTTCCGCCTGCTCCGTATGCATGTTAAACAACGCCATCCCATTTGCGTCACTATTGAGTTGATAGTAACTGGTCAGGGTCAATTGATGCCGGTCGCTTAAATATTCACTCTCGACTTGGATCAGGCCCCGCGTGTTTTGTTGCTGGAGGTTAAGGTATAGTTCCCAGCTAAATTCGCTCTGCCCTTCCGCCGGAAATTGTAAGTCACTGGCATTCAGACGCAGGCGTACAACCTGTGCACTGACAACCTTGCTGATTGGAATCGTGATCGATGCCTTGGTTTGTTTTTCCAAGAAGGTTACCGCGAGATCGTCAAACGGTTCCGGCACATCGATCAGTTCGAGTTCAAGTTCTTGTAAATTCTTTTTATGATGTAATCCAGATAAAATCGCACGCACGATGGAAAAACTCCTTAGTAGTTAAAAATCAGCTGATTTGGCATTTGCGGTGAGAAGTGCGCATTGACTGCTAGATCAACGTACAACCGCGTTTCCGGGGTCAACAACCGGCTTAAGACCGCCTGGTAAAAGGCAAAAACGTCATTAAACCGCCGGTAGTTCGAGTAGGCTAAGACGCCGTAGTAAGCTTCTGTCGCCGTTACCACCTGTGTCTTATCAATGGCATCCGAAGCCGCCTTTTCCAATTGCCGCTTGGATAATGTCGCTGCGCTCGCCACCTGCTTAGCATCGTCAAATTGGGTAGCTAGCATCGCCGAGGTGGCACTTAAATTGTAAATGTGCTCAACGGGCCGCTCATGACGAACAAAGCGTAAGACGGCTTCTCCGTGCCGATTAAGCAGATAGCTAGTTTGGGCCACTTCATTTTCAATCTTTTCGATGCCCACAATCTGCCCATCCAAGCCATAGGTATCGACTTGGGCCAACTGATCGGCCTGGTACTGACGCAGAACCATTGGTGTCTCATCATCGATCTGCCGCAACTCAGCAACCATGTGTCCGGCATCTAGGTAGCGTTTAACCTGTTCCTGGTTATCCGCAAATAGTCGTTGTTCGTCGTTTTCTAGGTTCATCTCATGCCGTTCTTCAGCCGTTAAGGCCAAGCCAGGTTCATCCGCAAACATTTCTGCCAGCGTCAATAGCCGGACCTGTTTGATGCGCTGATCTTTTCGCGCTAACTGGTTCAAATACTGTCGTACCGTCCAGACTGATTCAAAGTCAACCATTGCCACCAACACACTGACTTGAGCATCCCGTTGGAGGGCCTTCAGCAATTGTGTGGAAAAGTTTGGCTTGTGCATGCCATTTAATGATGTCAATAAAAAGATAAACTGCTGCATTTATTTGCCTCCGTCTACGTGTCCCTAAGAAAAAATCCCTAGTCTGCGACTAAGGATTTCATTGCCAGCACTATTTCTCGTCTTCCTTCCAAGTCTCTTCATCGGAAAGACCAAGGTCGTGCTTGATTTTAGTCGTGGAGATTCCTTCAGTCCGTGGCAAGTAAATGACTTCACAGTAATCCTTCAAAAAGTCAAACTTACCCTTCCAGTCATCGCCCATGACGAAAACGTCAATGTTGTTTTCCTGAACGTCGCGAATCTTTTGATCCCAAGTGGTTTCAGGAATCACGTGGTCAACGTATTTAATGGCTTCCAGGATGTACTTCCGGTCTTCGTAAGAGGTGTATGCCCGCTTACCCTTCTCCGCGTTGAATTCGTCGGAGGAAACACAGACCGTTAAATCGTCACCCAAGGCTGCGGCCCGCTTCAATAACCGAATGTGACCCTTATGTATCAGGTCGAACGTTCCATAAGTAATTACTTTTTTCATGTAGAATCTCCTACTTTATCTGGTTAATTTTCCCCAATATGATGCCCGGGGCTCTATTTTTCAAAAAATCCAATAACAAACTAAATAGTAGCATATTCAGCGGTCACGTCAACTTCAAACCACAAACGTTAGTCATTTCTTGATAATTTCTGCCAACTTTACCCTTGCGTCCACCCACATCGCTTTAGACATGCGACCTTACTAACTGCCGGTTTCAATCGGTAACATTGTGGAAAAATGCCGCCTTACCGTTCGCCAAATTTGGGCTGGAACGCGGTGGGCAGGACGGGAGAAGCCTATAGAGCGGTCTTCTCCCTCGCTTTGAACCGAAAAAACCATCGTTTCAAAGTCGCCATTTTCCAAGTAGCCCACTTGGAAAATCCCACGGCTGAGCCCAAATTTGACTCACTCACGGCTACACAGAATGTTGCCCATAACCCGGGATGAACGTTGCCAGCTCAGCGATGTTCACACCAATGTTGGGGTAAGAACTTTCTTAACCGGAGGCGGCCAGAGATGGAGGCAGCCGTGACAACGGTGTTAGCCGATTTTTCGGCTTACAGCGTGGGACGTGTTTGGAGACCGGTGAACTTGGCCGGGCTTCAAACCGAGCCGGAGGACCGCTCCACAGGCCGCAGGCGGTCCCCACAGCGCCGGAATCTCTGGCAGCCGCAGGTGAAGGTCGCTGACTAATCTTGCCGCCAAAAGTCCGTTTAGCTGACCAACCGCTACAGTGTCTTCTTTTCGGCATGTTCGAGTTGCCAGATGGTGTAGAGGTACTGCACCACCGTCTTGACCACCGCATACAGTGGGATCGCTAGAATCATCCCCAAGAGCCCGGCGATATTTCCCGCCGCTAGCAGGATGATAATAATCGTTAAGGGATGAATCTGCAGGCTCTTGCCAATGATGTTGGGGTAAACCAGGTTGCCATCGATCTGTTGCACCACAACCACCACAATGATCACGTACACAATCAGACTGGTACTCGTTGCAAAGGCCACGATCAAGGCTGGTAAAATACCGATGTAAGGGCCCACGTAAGGAATCAGATTACAAATTCCCGCGAAAAAGCCCAATAACAGCGCGTACTTTTCACCGACCAAGAAATAGCCAATCGCTGTGAAGCTCCCTACGAAGAGGCATTCCACAATCTGACCACCCACGTACCGGGCAATCGTGTTGTTCATCCGTCCCAACAACTCCGCCGTCTGTTCACCGTGCTTGCTAGGCAACCACCGCCGAATGGCCGGCATGAACTTGTCGCCATCCTTCAACATGTAAAACAACATGACGGGAACCGTCACGGCCGTCACCGTGACCGTCGTCACCGTACCGATGATGCTGCCAATGCCGCTCGTCAGCCCACTCATGAAGCCCTGTGCGTATTTAGAGAGTGCCGCTTGCAATTGCGTCAGATATTTGGAAAAATCGATATCCTTCAGCAAGGGATGATTAATCAGCTTGTTTAAAACCGCTTCACTCGACTTAGCAAAGTCAGGAATATTGCCCACTAACGTTGTCACCTGCGTGACCAGCCGGGGAATCAGCCACATCGCACCCGCAACCAATATCAATACCAACAACAAGAAGACCAGGGCCACAGCCCCCGTGCGATTGATATGGAACTTCTTCCACCGCACCTTTTCCAGTAACTTAACCACCGGATTCAACAAGTAAAACAAGATCCCCGAAATCAGCAGTGGCGCAAAGATCGTCGACAAGAAAATCCCAATAGGTGAAAACAGAAAGCTAATCTGCGTACACACCCAAATCAGCGCAGCGACAATCAACAGTTCCACGGACCAAAACATCAGTCGGGAGTTGGCAAACCACTTCATGGGCAAGCCCCTTTCATCAGACATTTTAATTTTTTAGTCGTTACTTGCCCCTCACCATGGTGACGGGCAGCAACGCTGTGTTTTTAAAAAAAGGAGCGAGCCACGAATGACTTGCTCCTGTGTGATGCGGAAGACAACTCTTACAGGTCTGCGCCGCACTAGTTTGAGCGACGTAACAGCTCCTGATACCGTTGATACCATAGATCGACATAGGCTTTAGAAAAGGGGCCCTTGTGATGATTAATCCAATCGACGAGGGTCAAGACGTTTGCCTTCAAAATACGGTCGGTCTCCTCACCATACTGCCAACGTTGACTGAAATCTTGGTATTCATCAACGTCGAGTAGGCGTTTCTCACCATCCGGAAAGACCTTCACGTCGAGATCATAATCAATGTATTTAAGCGCTTCTTTATCTAAAACGTACGGGGAAGCCAGATTACAGTAATACGACACCCCGTTATCCCGAATCATTGCAACAATATTGAACCAGTAATGCTTGTGGAAATAAACGATAGCGGGTTCTCGCGTCACCCACCGCCGCCCATCGTCTTCCGTGACCAAGGTATGGTCATTAACGCCGATGAGGGCATTTTCGCTTGTTTTGAGTACCATCGTGTCGCGCCAAGTTCGATGCAAACTTCCGTCGTGCTTGTAGCTTTTGATCGTAATGAAGTCGCCTTCCTTAGGTCCTCTAGCTTCGCGCGTCATGTATTAACCCTACTTTCTAAGTAACGGGTAACTATAAAAATTCAATCAATATTATACCAGATTCGGCCGTATTATTGAATAGTAAGCGTGACATTCCTAGACAAAATCCTGAGGTATCCCGTAAATTTAAACGAAACTAAAAGAATCACTAACCGAGTGGAGATACTCCTGGCACAAGCCCTACGCAACACCTCTGAACCCCTGATCCCCCAAGTTGACTCAGCGCTTAAACCACCAAAACAGGACACGCCCTTCTGACTTGCCAGCAATGACTGGTAGCTCGAAGACGCGTGTCCCTGTTTTTGTGTTAATACTACTTTCCCAATTCGCCGGCTTGTAGAAGATTCCAAATCTGAATAGCTGGCGTCTGCGATAACTGATTGACGCGGTAATAATTACTTAACAGAACCACGCCGTCCGTCCCATTCTTGCTCAACAGCGAGGTCGCTTCATAACCATAGGCCAACCCGTGTGTCCGAATGTATCCAGGATAGTCATACATCCCACCACCGTACATGGACGACGTGCCCGGTGTCAGAAGCACGTTAACGTCATTTTCAGGATACAATTTTCCTTGCAACATATTACGTTGTGCCGTGTAGAGATCGCGAGCGGACATGTAAACTTGCCCGGTTCCAAATTGATAGTACATGGATTCCGTGGACTCGCCAAACCGCAGGCCATAATTGGCCGTCACATCGCCATTATTGGCATTTTGATACCCCTGAGAATAGGTCGCCTGGTCCGCCATATTGAAGACGAACCCCGTGTGCTTCAGTTTCCACGCCTTGGTGATGTTCTCGTTGAAGTAGTGACGGTAGCTTTGATGACTGACTTTTTCAATAATCCCCGATAGTAGCATGAAGTTAACGGGCGAATAATCCCACTTGCCAATCTGTGCGGGGCGACTAACCACATTGGCTAAGATGAATTTGATCATACCCTTCTCCGAACGCAGCTTCGCCGGAAAAGCCGATAGTGTGAGGCCGCTCTTCATATCCAGCATGTCACGCAGTGTGATCTCGTTGGCCCCCGCAATCGATGGATAATACTTGGCGAGTGGATCGGTCAGGCTCAGCTTCCCCTCACTAGCCAGCTTCATGATTAGCCCAGCCGTAAAGGACTTCTGTACGGAAGCTAGTTGATACACGCTGTGTGCACCGTTCTTCTTGTGGGCGGCCGCATCCGCGTACCCCCAACCCTTTTGATAAATCACCTGATTGTTATGCACAACCAGTGCTGTCCCCACAAACCGGTTAGCCCGCAAGACGGCATCAATTTCGCGGGTCGCCGCGGTCGGGCGTGGTTTAGCGACTTTTTTTACCTTTTTGACTTTCTTGGGTTGGACCTGCCGCACAATCGAGCTACTGCTGGCCCTAGGTTCCGCTTGCGTCTTCGCTTGATCGTTGAACCACCAAGCCAGACCCCCACTGATTCCTAGAACTGCAGCAAATGCCAGAACTGTTCCCCATACTTTAGAATTCATGGCTACTCCCCCTTACTCTGAAAACACGATGACCATCTATTCAGCCGATTCCCCTAAATCAGCTAGCCATTGACTAATGTCATCAAGCTTGAATCCCTTACGATACAAGGCTTGCTTAGTCTTATACTGTTGCTCTGATTGACTCAAAGCGTGATAACGCCGTAGCAGCTTCTCGCCTTGCTTGGCCAACAACGCCTGTTGCTCATCCACGTCGGGTGTGAGATCAACCGCATCGAGCATGGCTTTAATCTCATCACCGCCAAACCCCCGCGTCATCAAACCTTGCCGCATCTTTTGTTCCTGATTACGTGTGGAATTGTGCTGGTAACGCTTGGCCAGCTTCTCCGCAACGGCCGTCCCCACGGCCAGTTGATCGGCTGGCGTATACAAGACCAACGCATCGTCAATAACCTTCTCACCAACACCCTTTTGCCGCAAATGCTGGCGAATCACACGGGGGCCCTTATCTCCCGTATGCATCACAGTACGCACATAGCTGGCGGCGTAATGCGCATCATCCACTAGCGCAAAGTCACGCAATTTTTTGAGGGTTTGATCAATCGTGTCTTCCGGAATTTCCAAAGTCACCAGTTTATCGGCAACTTCCTTTTCCGTTCGCAGTTGGTGCGAGAGATAATCTAGCGCCCGATTGTACGCCTTCGCCACGTCATCGGCGGCGGTCAACTGCTCTTCTAGCGTCTTATCAATCTCCATCCCCTTATACAGGCGGAAATCAACCAACACACTGTCACTAACGGGAAATGCATAGTGCCCGTCAACGTAAATATTAAACCGACCACTGCGTTTCTGCGCTTCAATCATGGTAATTACGGCCATTCAGGTCACATCCTTTTCTCGTTTTCTGTCATTATTTTACCAGTTCTCTCCCCCAGATGACGACCCCAATGACGCTTTAGTTAGTCAATCATCTTTTCACCGCCGCCATCATCCCCCAGCCGAACCATCCCTAGTCACCATCACCTTGGCCTGCTATAATTAACGGCAACCAACATGACCAAAGGAGTGAGTGTTTTTGCTAACAGCACACGTTGTCTTTGCAACAATCACCGGTAATAACGAAGACGTGGCGGACATCGTCACGGAAAAACTGGAAGACCTAGGGTGTCAGGTCACGGAGACTGAAATCTCGCAGACGGATGCAGCCGAATTTCAACAGGCCAATATCTGTGTGGTCTGTGCGTACACTTACGATGAGGGGTCGCTGCCCGATGAAGGCCTCGACTTCTACGAGGATCTGCAGGCACTCGACCTGCACGGTAAAACCTTTGGCGTCGCCGGTTCCGGGGACACCTTCTACGGCGAGTTCTACAACACGACCGTCGATCACTTCGAGGCGGCCTTCAAGCTGACCGGTGCCCAGCAGGGAGCTACCAGCGTCAAGATCAACCTGGAACCCGACCAAGCCGCTATCGACGAGTTGGATGACTTTGCCAGTCAACTCGTCGCTCACGCCCAAGCCAAACGGTGAGTTGAATGAAAGAGTACGCCCCATCAAGCCGATTGGGATTTGATGGGACGTACTCTTTTTGTCTACTTTTTTAAATCAAAGTGGTCTCGGGCGACCTGCAAGCCGTTGTGGTAAAGAAACGGCCACATACGGTTAGTCCCCTTTATTGTTGCGTTTCAGACGATTCCGCAGGATATAGGTGAAGACCGCCTGCTCCTCAATGGTGCCCTCGACCAGGTCCTGAATGGCGGCGTTCAGCACCGCCCCGAACATCAGGATCAACGCCGTAAAGTCCAACCAGAACATCAAGACAATGAAGGTTCCGATCGTTTTATAACTATCGATATTGTGCACAAAAAACTTCAAGTACCAGCTAAATGCTTGTGATAGGAGCAACCAGCCGAGTGTCGCCGTGAGTGATCCAGGCCAGACGTAACGTAATTTTAATTTCACGCTCGGCACAAAGTAAAACAGAATCATCAGGATAAAGAAGGTCATCACAAAGGTAACCGGCCACTTGGCGGCATTCACGTAGGACAGAAGCTGCGTCGGTAGGTGGAGCAATGGCGTTAACCGTTCCAAAATAACCTGACCGACACTGAAAAATAGCATCATGAGGAACAGGAAGGCAATCAGGGCAACCATCCAAAAGAAAGCCACGATCCGATTCACAATGGCATTTTGCTTACGCACCACGCCGTACGCGCCATTAACGGTCCGTTGAAAGGCCGCGACCGCCCGTGAGGAGGACCAGATGGCCACAATTACCCCAATGGACAGCACGCTCCCATTTCGATTATTTAAAAATGAATGAATAATTGGTGCCAAGATATCATAGATGTTATCCGGTAAAAAAGGCTCAATGCCATCCATGACCGTTCGCGTCTCGATATGGAAAAAAGGCAATAGACTGGCGAGAACCAGTAACGCTGGGAACAGCGACAGTAGCGTATAGTATGCCAAGACGGCCGCTGAATCGGACACGTTCGCCATTTGATAGTGTTTGCTGATGGTTTGAATGATCCGGTTAATTCCCGCTAAATGCGGACGCCATTTCTTCCACACAAGTTGTGGCCCCTTTCGTGAACCCTAAAACGACCCGTAGTCCTCAGCGAACTTCAGCGTCCCAATCATTTTTTCTAGGGTTCTTTTACTGAACCGCACGCGTTTGGCCTGCCGAAAAGTTTCGATAAAGGTTGCGAGGTCATCGTAATTGGCGACAGCCGTACAATTGTACGCATCGTGCGGGTTCAGCTTGGTTTTATTACCGACCACTAATGAGTTACTGTGATTGTAACGGTCGTAGTAATTATAGTAAACCAAAGGCTTAACAAAGTCGATAATTCGATCGTTTTTATTTTCCAATTGCCGGTGCATGGTAATCTCACTGTTAATGTAACGCACCAGCAGTTTTGAGGAGAGCTCCGCCTGGGTTGCGGGATTACTGATTCCCGTATGCAGCGTAATCGAGCGCTGCCCCCGGCCCTCCTGCTCTAGACTCATTGTATAGCCTTGGGTCAAAGATTCATTTTCTTCGGAGAGGTTCGGCAAGAAGAAACGATCCAAATGACTGGCTAAGGCCTTAGGCACCTCTTTTTCCCGTCCGCTCAAGTTCACACCGGAAAAGTCATCCAGGCTTGACGAGAAGATTTCTTCCGACAGGTCATGGAAGATCATGCCCCGCCAGTACTTACTCTCGACGTTAATCACCCCAAACGAGGTGACCAGGAGATTATCAATCTGCATCACCCGCCACGAATCACCGTCATTCATTTCCTGCGTGACCGGATTCTTAACCTTATTGGCAAAATGAACGTTGCGCAAGATTTTATAATCAAACCGTTCATTGTGCTTAGCCGCGTGCTGGTGAATCTCCCGCATAATTTCATACAATTGTTCAGTCGTCTTGATTTCGGCTCGGTCATACGCCGTCTCAGCCATTAGCATTGCCTCCATTGAATTTTTCTTGAATCGCTGCCAGGATCCGTTCTGACGCATGGCCATCCCCGTAAGGATTCTTGGCCTGCGCCATCTGATCATAAGCTGCTTGATCCGTTAACAAGCTTTCCATGGCCGCCGTCACGCGTTGCGGATCAGTGCCGACCAGCTTCAAGGTGCCATTGGTGACTCCTTCTGGCCGTTCGGTCGTGTCACGCAAAACGAGAACCGGTTTGTTCAGTGATGGGGCCTCTTCCTGCACCCCACCCGAATCAGTCATGATAAAGTAGCTCTTCGCCGACAGGTTGTGGAAGTCCACCACGTCCAGGGGATCAATCAGATGAATACGTGCCATGCCGCCTAATTCTTCGCGAGCCACCGTTTGCACGGCCGGGCTCAGATGTACGGGGTAAATCACTTCCACATCCGGATGAGCTTCCACTTCGGCCCGAACCGCTTTGAAGACCGCGTGCATGGGTGCCCCCTGATTTTCACGCCGATGCATCGTCAAGAGAATTAATCGGTGGCCCGGTTGAACCTGATCCAAGACCGCGTGATGATAGTTAGCATCCACCGTTTGCTTCAATGCATCGATGGCTGTATTCCCCGTCACGTAGATGTTCTCTAAGGGATGTGCCTGCTTCAACAAGTTAGCCTTGGATAGGTCCGTTGGGGCAAAATACAAGTCACTCAGGATATCCGTCAACTGCCGGTTCATTTCCTCTGGATAAGGGGAGTACTTGTCCCAGGTCCGCAGACCAGCCTCCACGTGGCCCAACATGGTTTGATGATAAAAAGCACTCACGCTGGCCGCAAAAGTGGTCGTGGTATCCCCGTGAACCAGGACAATATCGGGTTGGGCCTCGGTCAAGACGTCATCGAGCTGGTTCAACACGCGGGTCGTAATCCCACTCAGCGTCTGTTGGGGCCGCATGATATTCAAATCATAATCCGGTGTGATCTTAAAGATCTCGAGCACCTGATCAAGCATCTCGCGGTGTTGCGCGGTGACCACGGTAATTGGTGTAAATTCCGTGGGGCGCTGTTGCATGGCCAAGATAATGGGGGCCATCTTGATGGCCTCTGGACGGGTTCCAAACACCGTCATTACTTTAATTGGTTTCGTCACTATATTTCCTCCAGGTTATCGTTGTTTGATTACGGTCAATTATAGCAGAACCGCGCCCGATTGTACTTTGAAACGGTAACAATTTCAGTGAGGTCACGTCCCAGACAGTGGCATCACTGACCAGCCGAGTCGTTAAAGCCGCGCGTCACCCGTGCGATCGCTCACTTGATCCGGAAAAGAACCACACCATTTCTGAGGGGTTACAGAGAACTCTACCCGATTCCCATAGCCGCGACAACCTTAATCGTATCTAGTGAAACAATTGTCCTCGTCCCGGACTACTTAGCCGCTCAAACGTCTTAATTGGCTGTCAAAATGTCGCCCCCGCCTTTGCTGTGACAGGCGCTTTAATCCCGGAGATTAGGTCACAATTCTCCCTGACTTCCGTCTGTAAGCAAAATTTAATGGCAAGCCCCCTATATTTGAGGTAAGATGGTATCGTTGTGTGAAAGGAATGTCTGTGATGAAAAAGCTTAGTCTGGTCGTTCCTTGCTATAACGAGGAGGAGTCTATTCCATTATTTTACCGAACCGTTAGCAAGGTGATCGAGTCCATGAACACCCCTACTCCCACTGTAACACCGGAGTATATCTTTGTGGATGATGGGTCCAGCGACCACACCTTAGAAGAAATGAAACAGCTACACGAAGAACATCCGGAGACCGTCCACTTCCGGTCGTTCTCCCGAAACTTTGGGAAAGAGTCAGCGCTCGCGGCGGGGTTACAAGCCACGACCGGGGAAATGGTCGCCGTAATGGACGTTGACCTGCAAGATCCACCGGAGCTCTTACCAGAAATGGTCGATTTAATCGAAAATCGTGACTATGACTGTGTTGGTACTATCCAGCAGGAACGTCGTGGTCAGAGTCGCCTGCGGGCATTTCTCTCCCGGAGCTTCTACAGTGTCATCAACTGGTTGTCGGACGTGCGGATCGAACCTAACGCCCGTGACTACCGGTTAATGACGCGGCAATTTGTAGACACTGTGCTCTCATTGCCAGAATTCAACCGGTTCTCCAAGGGGATTTTCAGCTGGGTGGGCTTTAAGACCACCTACCTGACGTACGAGAGCCAACCCCGCGCTGCCGGGACGACGCATTGGAGTTTGCGGCAATTATTTGCTTATTCCATTGAGGGAATCATTGATTTCTCCAACGCGCCGTTACGGCTCGCCACCTGGGTTGGGAGTCTTTCGTTCCTAGCCTCGATTGTGGCCCTGATCTTTGTGATCGTTCGGGCCCTGACCGTTGGGGGTTCCGTTGCCGGCTGGCCTTCCCTAGTGGTGATTTTACTGGCCATCGGGGGAATTCAGTTGTTCTGCCTGGGAATCCTCGGACAGTACATTAGCAAGATCTACTTGGAAACCAAGCACCGTCCAATGTACATCATTCGTGAAGAAAAGTAAGTTTTAAGGGAACCGGCCGTGAGCCAGCTCCCTTTTTGCTGTCCTTTTGCAGTCAAGCATGCCGCTAAGTTAATCGACAATTAGCTCCCGCTTATACCTTTCAATTTATGTACTGCCTCGTTACGACTTACAATTCAATTCGACTAAAAAACCGGATCACCCTGTATGGGCAATCCGGTTTCTTTAAATGACTAGTTAATAATCGTATTCATCAACATGACCATGCCTAGACCCACGACGGAAATAACGGTTTCCAGCGTCGTCCAGACTTGGAACGTCTGCTTAACACTCAAGTCAAAGTATTCTGAGAACATCCAGAACCCAGCATCGTTCACGTGAGAAGCCGCTAATGAGCCGGCACCGATTGCCAAAGCAACCATGACGGGATCAGCACTCAACGTGTTCATCAGTGGCAAGACCAACCCAGCGGAGGTCATCCCGGCAACCGTTGCGGAACCCAAAGAGATCCGCAAGATAACCGTGATCAACCAGGCCAAGAGGATTGGTGACAGGCTAGAGTGCATCATCAACTGTTGCACGGCCTTACCGACACCACCATCAATCAGGACTTCCTTGAAGGCTGAGCCCCCAGCAATGACCATCAGTAACATGGCAATTGACTTGATCGCATCTTCCAGGGTCACACTGATTTCCTTCATCGTCCGTTGACGGTGGAAACCCATGGACCAGATGGCAAACAGTAACGCAATCACCATGGCAATAACGGGATTACCCAGCATCGCCACAATGGCATCTAAGCCTTGTGGATGCTTCGGTGCTGCCCCACCATCCGCGACAAGTTGGTAAATCGTGGCTGCTGCCATGAAGACCACTGGGAACAGTGACGTCAAAACGGATAACCCAAAACCTGGCGTTTCCTTCAAATCGAATTCCTTAACCTCACCAAAGGCAGGCAGGGACTTCTTGATCACGAACAGATCTGGATTAAACCGACGGATGACCCGCGTCCAGATTGGTCCGGCAACGATCACACAGGGAATAGCCACGATAATCCCAACCAGTAACATTTCACCAATGTTGGCACCCAAGACCGTGGCCACGGCCGTTGGTGCTGGTTGTGGCGGCAGGAACCCTTGCGTTGCCGACAGTGCGGCAGCCATGGAAATCCCCAGGTAGAGGAATGGCACTTCAGCTTCCAACGCAACCGCGAAGACGATTGGTGTGACCAGAACTAACCCTACTTCAAATAGCAAGGAAATCCCAATCAGGAAGGAAGCCACCACAATGGCCACCTGAAGCCGTTTCTTCCCAAACATATTGATCAATGTCCGGGCAATCCGGTACGACCCACCAGCATCAGCAACTAACCGACCGATCATCGCCCCGAACCCAAAGACAATGATCAGTTCGCCCATAGAGCTACCGATCCCGTCCTTAATCGAGGTCGCAATGTCGGCAGGGTTCATTCCCAACCCTAACGCTACCAGCACTGAGGTAACGATCAGTGAAACAAAGGTGTTTAACTTCACGCGAATAATTAAAAATAGTAAAAGTAAAATACCTAAAATCAAAACGACGAACTGCATGCTAATTTCTCTCTTTTCCTATGCTCGATTCAGATTCTCCCACCCCAGCTGAGCTGGGAGAAACTTTTTGCATAAGACCCATTGTATGAAAAAAAGTTTCCCAATGCAAGGGCTTACTTGTATATTATTTTCACATGCAGTCGTGAAAAGCCCCGTGAGCCGCCTAACGAACAATCATCACGGAAACTGGAGAATATTTTGCCATATAGGCCGCTTGACTCCCAAAGTATTTCCGAACACCCGTCTGAGAGAGTGACCCAATCACTAGTAGATCTGGCTTAACTTCGGGAATAATGTTCTTCACGATCGTTTCACCAGGGTCCCCTTCCCCGATGATGATGGTAACCTTGGTAATCCCAAAGCGTTCTGCTAATTTTTGATATTGTTGTAAGTGTTTTTGCAGATCCGCGCGTTGTCCATGGACATAGTTCTTGCTCAAAGCCTGGTAGATATTCATGTTATCTGACTCCAGCACGGAACAAATGACCAACTCGCAGTTGTCAAACTTGGCCCGATTCATCGCGTAGCGGAAGGCCAGCTGTGCATCGGGGGAATCGTCTACCCCAACTAAAATTCGACTAAATTTTTTAGGATTCATTGATTCTGAATTTTCCATCGAAAATCCTCCTCTTGTTTGAATATCTTTATTATAAAGGAAAACGGTACCAAACGCGAAATTTCTGAAGGATTTTCCCGTTCGATACCGTTTTATTGTTTTGTGACGGGGGGATCGTTCCGGCCCATCACCTGTTTAAGCTTACGCAATCCCCAAAAGATCAACACCCACAGTCCCCAATACACGGCTAGAATTCCGATAAATAAGCCCCAGACACGCCAATCATGATACTGCCAGAGCCAAACGACCAGCAACTCACGGTGTTGAAACAGGCCAATGACGTCCTTGATGACTCCGAAAATCAGGGTAAGACTCAGCCACGCATTGGCATCACTCATCGCTTTATGAAACATTCAATTCCTCCCCAGGAATGCTAATTATCTTTCTTGTCGCCCTTTCCCTGAAACATGCCCCAACTCTTCATCCAGCCGATCAGGAACATCACGATGTAGAAGGCCGCGGCGATCGTGGATAAGACAGCAAAAATCATTTGAATGATCCCAACGCCGCCCGAGGCCTGTGCCCCACTGAAGAACCAGAAATACCAGGCTAAGGCTGACCAAAAGATCGCCCGAAATAGTAATTTATAACCAACACCCATGTTAAATAACCCGCTCTCTCAATAATTTTTTCTTCTATATGTATACAGTCATAACTAAGTCGATAACCGTGCACGAAATTATCCCTGTTTATAACAAAACTTATAATATATTCTGGCACGGATGATTTCAAATGTAAAGCGCTTTTATGGGATCACGCCGGGCTCACTGCCCATTCGCGAGCCCCTCACCGTTACACTTCGTCAGAACTGACTACTCGCAACCAGCTGCAATCCCACCAGTTAAGAAAATGATTATAGAAAAATAATGATAAATACCCAAAACTTTGATATGCTTAACTCATACAAGGGAGGTCTGTATCTTGACACTTAAAAAATTTGGGCTACTGGTAACCGCAATGATCGCATTGTTCTTCTTAATTCCCAGTCAGGCCGAGGCTAAGACCTGGCACTACGCCGTGACACCAACCAATTCATTCTCGCATAAGACCTTTGCCCGCGCCTTTATGTACGGTAACTATGAATATATGAAATTATACAAAAGTGCAACAACGGCTAAGCATCAGAAAACAGCCACCGGGCGCGTCGTCTCAAACCAGAAGGTCTTTTACGCCCGCAAGACTGCAGATAAAAAGGTCTATGAAGTCATCTATCAAAAGAAATATTATTACATGAATACCCACGATACCCATCTCTACCGCTACAATACTTGGCGCAGCGGTCACAAACTGGTCTCAACCGTTAAGCCCAATCACCCTAGTCAGGTCATGTTAAAGGCCAAGACGCACGTCTACCCCTCGCAATATTGGCTATACAACTACGGCGGTCGGGACACGCCCCTCTATGACTGGTATCGATTAGCTAACAGCGGCCACTGGATCATTGATCATGCCCAACACTAAAGGCGCCTAATTGAAAGACAAAGGTGCGACCAGGGAAATCATATTCCCGGTCGCACCTTTATTGTTGTCTTCTGATCGGTTTTCAGGCGACCGTGTCGAAACGTGCATCCTCAGGTAGCCGGCTGCACGCTTTAAAAATGGCCCCACCCGGACTCGAACCGGGATCATTCGCTTAGGAGGCGAGTGCCCTATCCAGTTGTGCTATAGGGCCAATAAAAATAATCCGCTATTAAGTTTACCACGGATTATTTTATTTCTAAAGAACAATTACTGCTGAGCGTCGCGATCGCGCCACTTCTTACGCATTCCCTTGTTCTTGGTATGACGATTCTTATGCTTCTTTTTCTTCGTTGGATTTGGCTGTTGTTTCTGTGGTTGTGCGGCACCGCTTGCCTGCGTTGTTTTGCCCACCACGACCGGCTGCCGATCGCCCTTGGATTGGGTAACCTCAGCAGAAACACTGACCGGCTTTTCCGCCGCCTTGGCTTGAGGCGCAACCGTTGCAACGGGCTTTTCCGTGGTCAGCGAGCGACCGCTAAAGTACAGGGGCACCAGGTCATAATCGGTATCCTTAAGCAACTTCTTTAAATCCCGCAGGTCATGATCATCACCTAGGCTAATCACCTGACCCGGTTCACCCATTCGGCCAGTCCGACCCACCCGGTGAACGTATTCATTCACGGAAGTTGGCAGATCATAGTTGATGACGGCTGGCAGCTTGGGAATGTCCAACCCTCGCGCCGCAACATCCGTCGTCAGTAACAACCGGGTCCGACCCAATCGGAAGTCTTGTAGGGCTTTCTCCCGTTGAACCTGCCGGAGATCACTAGTCAGACTCGCTGCGGACATGTGCTCGTGATAGAATCGCGTTGCCGTCTGCCGCAACGTATTGGCTTGCTTAAAGAAGACCAACGCCCGGAAATTAGGCATGGCGAGCATCCGCTTTAACATCTGATCGCGTTTGCCCATCCCCACTTGCAACAGGCCGTGGCGCACCACGCCCTGTGTCTGATCTTCTTGCCGCACGTCAATCCGGTTAACGGCTTGACCGAACCACTGCTCCAGCTCATGTAAAATGGGCGTATCAGTTGCTGAGAAAAAGCCCAATTGCACATCTGCTGGCATATCCTGAGCAATCGAACGCACTGTATCCAAGGTGTCTCCGGTCAATAAGTCATCGGCTTCGTCCACAATCAGGAGTGACACCAAGTGCAGCTTGAGCTTTCGGTCAGTCACGAGATTGAGAACCCGTCCGGGCGTCCCCACGACCACTTCTGGCCGCTTCTTCAGTCGTTCCGTTTGCCGTTTAACATTGGCACCCCCGGTGAGGGCTACCACCTTTAAATCCAGTAACTTGGCCCAGTCACGCATCACGCGACTCGTCTGAATCGCCAATTCCTGTGAGGGTTCCAGCACAATCAGCTGGGTCCCTTCTCCGGGCATCAGGTTCGCCAAGGCTGGTAGCGTGAACGCGACCGTCTTCCCCGAACCGGTCGGTGCAAGGCCCAAGACGTTCTGGTCTCCCACTAACGGTTCATAGACGGCCGTTTGAATGGCAGTCGGTTCAGTGTAGCCCAAGTCCTTAAAATGCGCCTCAAATTGTTTTAACATGTATTTTCCTCTTTCTAGTGTTGATCAGCTGGGAATTTCAGATTAGCGGAAACCCGCAGATCGAAGAGTACCTGGTTGACCGTTAAACTCCATTGCAACCACCGCTGATAGTCAACGACGTTTTGCTGGTCATCTGGATTCTCCAGAATCCGGGCAAAGTCTTCGGCTTCTGGCAACATCGGGTTAGCTAAGTCAGCAGCACTCAGGTCCGTGGCTTGTCCCTTAGCGTCACGTTCTTCCACGTGCGTCAATTCACCCGCGCTGTCAATCGTAATCGTTTCCTTCAGACCGTAAATTTCAGATAAGGCATAGGCATTGCTGGTCTTCCCAAAGTTAACGGTCACGTCAAAGTCACCGTAACGAAGAACGGCTAAGCCCTTGCCATCGGCGCCGGTTGCAATGATCGTTGGGAAGAAGGCCACGTTTTCAGGCTGGCCAAACAGGGCAATGGCCAAGTAGATCGGGTAAACCCCCAGATCTTGGAGTGCCCCACCGGAGAATTCCTTGGTAAAGACATTTGGCCGTTCGCCGTCCAAAACATTGTCATACCGGGATGAATACTTCATGTAGGTCAGTGCGGCCCCCTGAACGGTTGGTAATGCCGTGAGTGCCTTCTCGATAGCCTTGAAGTTAGGGGTATGAACGTGCCGAGCGGCTTCAAAGTATTTCACCGCCGGATGTTGTTTCAATTCGGCCATGATTGCGGCCATTTCCCGCCGATTACTAAAAGCCGGCTTTTCAACGATAATGGAAATATCCTGATCAATTGCGGCCATAGCCTGCTTGAAGTGTAGACTGTTTGGTGACGCAATGTAAACGACATCCAGATTAGCCTGGTCGAGCATCGTTGCGTAATCGGTATAGCTCTTCTCAGCGTGGTTCTTGTCAGCGAAGGCATCTGCCGTGTCTTGGTGCCGGGAGAAGACCCCTGCTAACGTGTAACGCTTCGATAAAGCAACCGCCTCAACCAATTGTTGCGTAATCCAGTTCGTTCCTACAGTTCCAATGCGAATCATTGCAATCCCTCCATCAATTATCTGTCATTAACTTTATTCTAACAGTCAGGCCGCGCTAGGGATAGCAATGAATTAAATTTCTTAAAATCCGGGAGAAAAAGCACCTGTTTTCTGTCCAAAGATGGTATATTGAGAGTAACTACAAAATTCAAGGGAGGGATTACCGGTGAAAGGTCGGGAGATCGCATTATTTGGCATTTCACTCGTGGCTGGTCTAACAGGTGGGTTCTCATTACGCAGAAAGAAAAAGCCCCAGCCCAGCGAGTCGCCGTTATTTTATGTCGGAACGTGGCAGTTTGTTGACCCCCACAACCAGCGGCGTCACCGGTTAGAAATTAGTCCTAATCTTGACGTGCAGATTGATAACCACCAGTTACAGGTTTCCGTAAAGAACCTTAACGACACACAGCTTACTTTTCAGGATAAGTTCGGCTATCACCTGACGATTCACGCCAACGAACACCAACCAATTTCCTTTTTCGATGAAGCCGACGATTGCACTTATGCCATGAAACCTCTGGACGCGGCAGATTAGCTGATCGGGCAGAGTTGTTAAATACTTAAGTCAATACAAAGGGTCCGGGATATAACTCAAAAATCGGTTATTTCAGAAACGTTTAAGTTCTGAAATAACCGATTTTTTTGCCATTATGGCGCCGAAACGTGGACCACGAGGCAGTTTGTTGGGTTCTATGATATTTGGTGTTGATAGAGAAATCCATCAACACCATTTTTGCATTA
>NZ_AZFS01000049.1 GCF_001434395.1 Levilactobacillus hammesii DSM 16381 | reverse complement strand
AATTATCTTAATAATTAAAGGAAAATAATTGATAATATCTAGTTTTCAAAGAACAAATTCCTTGATGCTTTCGCACCAATGGAGAATAGCGGGATCGAACCGCTGACCCCCTGCTTGCAAAGCAGGTGCTCTCCCATCTGAGCTAATTCCCCAAAATGATGACCTTGCGGTCAATGGGCATAAATGGACTCGAACCATCGACCTCACGCTTATCAGGCGTGCGCTCTAAACCAGCTGAGCTATACGCCCAAAATCATTTAGTAAAATCATATAATTATGAGGGTAGACCCCTCAAAACTGACCATTGTTTCGACAAAGTATGTGTAGCCTCCGTATATTCCTTAGA
>NZ_AZFS01000048.1 GCF_001434395.1 Levilactobacillus hammesii DSM 16381 | reverse complement strand
TCGCGTGGCAACGTCCTATCCTCGCAGGGGGCGATCCCCCAACTACTATCGGCGTGCTAAAGCTTAACTTCCGTGTTCGGCATGGGAACGGGTGTATCCTTTAGGCTATCGCCACCACACTATAAGAGAACTTCTTCCCTCAAAACTAGATATTATTCAATTATTTTCCGCGGAAACAACCACGTTTTCAACTTGGTTAAGTCCTCGACCGATTAGTACTGGTCCG
>NZ_AZFS01000006.1 GCF_001434395.1 Levilactobacillus hammesii DSM 16381 | reverse complement strand
TCAAAGGTCTACCTAAGTGATTACCGAAGTAATCAGCTTAATTATCATATCATGTTACTGATTTGATGTCAACAAGAAGTTTGATTTAACAACGTTTCTCGCTGATTGGCTGTCTTAAATGCGACAACTTAACCACTATATCATGTCATCTAATCATCTGTCAACAAGTAATTTCAATCTTTTAAATTGGTCTAGGCTTGCTGACTCACATGACAACGGATATAACTATACCAAGCGAGAAGCCCGCCGTCAATGGAAAAAGCAAATAAAAAACGGCTTTTTTTCAAAGCCGAATGGCATGTATCAAAACCGACATTTTGATACGGGTAGACCGTGTGTTTCCTGTCTAGGTATCTATAATGGTTCGTCCGCTTTTCGCAAAGCCGGCAGCACACTCGCCATTAGAGCGACAACTACCACCCCATTGACCAACGCACACACTAAAAATAAGACAGAAAAATCCTGTGAAGTCCCAATAATCAGTCCACCCATAACTGGGCCAACCGCTTTCCCCAATGAGGAGAAGGCATTGACTAAGCCCTGATACTTGCCTTCATTACCAATTGTGTAGGCATTGATCAATGCGGGAACCCCTGGCACATAGATCGCCTCGCCCAACGTCAGTAACGTCATCGCTAAGAACAAAGCCAACACACCCGTTGTACTACTTAATAGAAGAAACGAGCAACCAATGGCCCCCAATCCCAGAATGATTTGCGCCGGCAACGTCTTGATACGACTGACTTTAGTCATCAAAGACTGTACGACAATCAGCAAGATCCCGTTGTACACCCACAAATGGCTGTAAAGGCGAATGCTGAATCCCTGATTTTGAATATAAACCGACACGTTACTCATCCATTGGGCATAGGTCAACCACATCAAGGTCAAGCTCATCAGTACTAACCCAATCTGTAGCACTCCCAGCGGCCGCCGCTTGGCACGCCCCTGAGTGGCAGTTGAATTGGCTGTCGTTTTTCGTGCCGGGCGAATTAACCGATCGGCGTATTTTACCCACAATCCGGTAGCCAAGACATAACAGACTATTAATAGAAAGAAAATGGGTTGCAGACTGTGTTGAAAGAGGACGCCAATGCTGGCCGTCCCAACCACAAGGCCCAAGTTAATGAAGATATATAACACATTAAATACCCGGCCGCTCCCCTGACTCAGTTGCGCGGCCATAGCCGTGATCAGCGTTAGCATGCCACCGGTCAATAGACCAAAGACAATCAGAACCACCGGATAGGCTAACCGTCCGTTCCAAAAGAATCCCGCAACGGCATCCACCACCAGACCACCCAGTAGGCATAATCCCACCCGTTTCGCCCGAAACCGATCCGTTAGAACCCCACCGAGATAGCCACCTAACACGTTAAATCCAGAATATATCGCTAGAATCAGGCCACTAACGACTAGGCTCAGTTTTAAATTATTATGAAGATAAATGGTCGTCAATGGCCACATCACGCTGTAGGCTGTGTTGACCAACAACCCTAACACCAGTAATGGCCATAAAGAACGAACAAGCTTCCACATTCTAAATCCCTCCCTGCAATACCCATCAGTCTATCATGTTTCCCCGGGGGTCCGAAACCACCCCTGCCCCGAAAAAATAAACCATTTTATATTAAACCGTTTTCATTTCCGTCCCAGGCCCAACTTGACCTGAGCATTTCTGGTTTTTCCTTATTTAACGGGCGATTGGGCTTGCTTATTGACTGAAAATCAACTAAATTTAAAGGAGGTCTGGATTCATGACATTTTTTTGAATCAATACTTAATAGGAGGACACAACATGGGTAACAGCAAAAATAATAATGCCGCACCGACCGATCTGAATGATCAGATGCAGGTTCGTCGGGATAAAATGAACAAGCTACAAGAACAGGGCATCGCGCCTTTCGGTCACCGCTTCGATAGAACTGACGACAGTCAGTCACTCACTGAAAAATACGATAAGTACGACAAAGAAGAGTTGATGGAAGACAAACATTATGTTGCTGTTGCGGGTCGGATTACCGGTAAGCGTGGCAGTGGCAAGGCCGGCTTCATCGATTTGCTCGACAGAACTGGTGTTGTCCAGGGTTACGCCCGTCAAGACGAACTGGGTGAAGACAAGTACGCCCTCTACAAGACGCTTGACTTGGGTGACTTTATCGGTGCCAAGGGTTACGTCATCAAGACCAATACCGGTGCCTTAACCTTACGTTTCACTGACTTTGAATTCTTATCCAAGGCTTTACGGCCACTGCCAGACAAGTACCATGGTCTGACGAACCCTGAAACCATCTACCGTCAACGATACCTGGACTTGATCTCTAACCACGATAGCTTCGATCGCTTTATCAAGGTGACCCAAATCAAGAAGGCCATCCGTGAATACTTAGATGGCGAAGGCTATCTTGAAGTTGACACGCCTGTCCTACAAACGGAAGCTGGGGGAGCTGAAGCACGGCCATTCGTGACCCACTCTAACGCCTTCGACATTCCTTTGTACCTGCGGATTGCTACGGAACTTTACCTGAAGCGCCTGATCGTGGGTGGTATGGAAAAGGTCTACGAACTGGGCAAGGACTTCCGGAACGAAGGGACCGACTTACGGCATAACCCTGAATTCAACATGGTTGAAGTCTACACGGCTTACGCTGACTACACCGACGTCATGGACTTAACGGAAAACATCTTCCGCTACGTGGCCAACAAGGTTAACGGTTCCGGCAAGCTGACTTACCAAGGTAAGGACATTGACCTGGACAGCGACTTCAAGCGAGTTCACATGGTTGACGCCGTGAAAGACGCTACCGGAATTGATTTCTGGCAACCAATGTCAGACGAAGATGCACGGAAGATTGCCGAAGAAAATGGCATTCACTGCGAACCTTACTGGAAGGTCGGCCACATCATCAACGCCATCTTCGAAGAAAAGGTTCAAGACAACCTGATCAACCCAACGTTCATCTACGGTCACCCCGTTGAAATCTCACCATTAGCTAAGAAGAACCCTAAGGACCCTCGGTTTACCGACCGGTTTGAGCTCTACATCAATGGTGATGAATTCGGGAACGCCTTTACTGAATTAAACGACCCAATCGACCAAAAGCAACGGTTCGAAGCCCAGGATACCGAACGGGCAGCCGGAAACGAAGAAGCACATGGGATCGACTCCGACTACATCGAAGCAATGGAATACGGTATGCCGCCTACTGGTGGTCTGGGAATCGGGATCGATCGGATGACGATGTTACTGACCGACTCCGCATCCATTCGCGATGTGATGCTCTTCCCAACCATGCGGCCAAACGACTAATCCGAAAAGAGGCAATTGCATGAGAGTAAACCAGTTGATTGCGCTTCTCCAAGAACACAACCTGTATCAAGGAACAACGCTATCTGACGATGCCACCTTTGATGGGTTAGCCTATGACTCCCGCAAAGTTAGCGCGAATAGCCTCTTTGTTTGCAAAGGATTTAATTTTTCCGTGGACTACCTGCATCAAGCCATTGCCAACGGGGCAACCTGTTACCTCGCTGAAAAGGACTACAACCTGGTCACGCCCGGCATCTTCGTTACCGACGTTCGCAAGGCGCTGTCGTTAGCAGCTCAGCTGTACTTCGGCTTCCCGCAAAATGACCTCTTCGTCATCGGTTATACCGGGACCAAGGGCAAGACGACGTCCACGTATTTCACCCGCAACATTCTTGAACAGACCTTCCCTAAACAGGTCGCGATGTTCTCAACGATCAATCACATCTTGGGACCCAAGCCCGAAGATCAGTTCAAAGCCCACCTCACCACGGCGGAATCATTCGATATCTTCCGTGAAATGCGGCAGGCGGTGGACAACGGTCAGAAGGTCCTGGTCATGGAAGTGGCCTCACAGGCTTACTTGCTAGACCGGGTTTACGGCCTTAGATTCAATGTCGGGTTGTTCCTAAATATCTCGCCGGACCATATCGGCGTCAACGAACACCCCAACTTCGCCAACTACCTCTTCTGCAAATTACAGTTGATGTTGAACTCGGACAACTGCATCATTGACGCAGATACCGACCATTTTGACGAAGTTCTGGCAGCAGCTAAGGTTTCCACGGCACCCGACCACATTTTCACTTATGGTGTCGATCAGCCCCAAGCAACCGTCTCGCTAACCAGTGATGCCGCCACGTTAACCGACAGTCAGTTCAGTCTGACCGTTAACCGTGACGATGATCGGTTAGCGCCTCTGGCAGCCACGTACAACGTTTCCGTGCCTGGCGACTTCAACCAGAGTAACGCGACGGCTGCCATTCTAGCCAGTCTACTCGCCGGCGCTCACGTGACCGACATGCAGACGGGTCTCGCCAACACCACGATTCCTGGTCGGATGGAAGTGTTGACGACGCAGCGGCACGGCACGGTCTACATTGACTACGCCCATGACTGGGGCAGCATGAACGCGCTCCTGCACTTCCTACACGCCCAATTCCCAGATCACCAAATCAAGGTGGTCTTGGGAAGCACCGGCGATAAGGGTGAGGACCGCCGCGAAGGCTTTGCCAAGGCGCTCAATGATTACGCTAACGTGGCCTTCCTGACCACTGACGATCCGGGACACGAAGACCCCATCGCCATTGCCAAGGAAATCGATAGTTATATCGACCACACCAAGGTGCAAACGACGTTAATCCCCCAACGGGAAGACGCCATTCACCAGGCCATTGCCACCGCGACGAATCATGACCTCGTGATTCTCGCCGGCAAGGGCCAAGATGCTTACCAAAAGATCAACGGCATCGACACGCCCTATGCAACCGATCCAGTCGTTGCTCAGGAAGTCATCGACGAACTTGAAGCTTAGGTGATACAAAAGGACGTCTCAGACAGTTATTGTCTGGGACGTCCTTTTGACTTATTCTTAGCGTTTCTTACGACGATTCTTGCGCCGTTTTTGACTGTATTTTAAGTGCTTGGCTGGCCGTTTCTTTGTCAACTGCTGATCCGTGGTAAAGAGTGATCGACCGGCTGCGGGATGCGCGTTCAAATAGTCCTGCGTAAAGGCATCAACGGCCGCGTAATCGTTGGCATCGATACCGGCACGGCGCATGGCGGAAGCGAGTTCTTCATAGAAGTTCTCCAGCTTGGGATTGTACATGGTGACCAAGGCGGTGTGATTCTTCGCCACCCATTCCAACAACTGATCCCCCTGCTTTAGCTGATGTTGGGTCTCTAGGTAACTAAACAGCGTCGTCAATGCAAAAGGTACCAGATTAAAGAGGGCCGGCACCCGATCCTTTTCATCCAAGAGATGGGTGAACGGACCAAACATGATGGACGAAATCGCCTCAGCATCCCAATCGGCGGGCTGTCGCTGCTTCCCCGTAATCATCAACTCGGCCGTGGTGTGAACGATCGTCACAAAGTATTGCCGGTCTTGCGCATTTAAATTGGTCACTTCCGGCTGCGTTCCCATGTCTTGTAGCCACGTTTCAACCAATGCCACCACACCTTCATAGGCCTGTTGGGCATCATCGGTTTCCGCATGCTTTTCGACTAGCGCCGGCCGGGCCTGTTTGAGTGCGGCTAACAACTCAGCCAAATTTGGAGCTGCCTGTGCCTTAAAGTAGGCCGTTAATACGGGAACCACGGCCACGTAGTACACGTGGGGCCGATCAACCAGTGTGGGTAAGGCCGCTAACGCCCCTACCACTTGTTGGGCGGACCAGGCGCCCACGCCCAGTTCAACGGATTGCCGTGCCTGCGCCACATCATTTAAGATATCCTGGGCATACTTCTGCTGATTGGCGGATAACCGTCCTAAATGCGCCGGGGTCAAGAACTCCGTGGGCGTCATTAGTTCGGCTGTTGCTTTAGATTCTTCCATAACTACAATTCCCCTATCTGTCTTGAATTCCAACTCCCATTATAAGCGATGACCGCCAGAATGGAAAATACGATCGCAAGACTTAGATTGGCAGCTATGCCGAATCACGAACGAATACGAAGCCGCGAGTTGATCATGACGTTGGTCATTACCGCCCTTATTTCCTTAAGAAAAGCCGAAATCTCACGCTTACCGCGTCTAAAACCAAGACAAATTTCATAAAGTCGGTTATATTAAGGGTTCGGATACTTATCGGAAAAAAGGAGAACGAATTGACATGGCAGAAGAAGTTGTAATTGTTAGTGCCGCGCGCACCCCTATCGGTAAATTTGGCCGCGGCTTTCGGTCAGTCTCTGCGGTGACCTTGGGCAGTATCGCCGCGCAGGCTGCCGTCACGCGCAGCGGTCTTGATCCCGCCATGATTCAGCAAACGATCTTTGGGACGGTCCTCCAGGCTGGACTCGGCCAGAATGTGGCTCGTCAGATTGAACTTAACGTCGGCCTGCCAGAAACCAGTACGGCAATGACCATCAATCAGGTCTGCGGTTCTAGTCTCAAGGCCATCCGGTTGGGACAAGCGGCCATTTTAATGGGCGACGCCGATGCCGTTTTAGTCGGTGGCACGGAAAGCATGAGCCAGGCCCCTTACCTAAACAATCAATCACGTTGGGGCCATAAATTCGGTGACGTCACCCTGACAGACAGCCTGACGCGAGACGGCCTGACCGATGCTTTTACCAACATTCCCATGGGAATTACCGCGGAAAACGTGGCCGAACGTTTTAACGTCAGCCGTGAGGCCCAGGATGCTTTCGCCCTCGCCTCCCAACAAAAGGCCGTTCAGGCGCAGGAACATTACCGCTTCAATGACGAAATCGTCCCGGTCCCCGTGGGTGATGACCTTGTCACTCAGGATGAGGCCGTTCGGGCCAACACTTCACTGGCAAAATTAGCGGCCCTACCACCTGCCTTTCGCGAGGATGGGACCGTCACGGCCGGAAATGCCGCTGGACTGAATGACGGTGCCGCCGCCATGGTTCTGATGCGGAAGTCGGCTGCCCAAGCCGCTAACATCCCCTACTTAGCCACCTTAACCGGTTATCATGAGAATGGTATTGACCCTGACATTATGGGTTACGCGCCCGTCTATGCCATTCAGGATGTCCTGGATCAACACCATCTGCGCGTGGACGATATCGATCGGTTTGAAGTTAACGAGGCCTTCGCTGCCCAATCCGTTGCCGTGGCCCGGGATCTCAAATTACCTAGTGAGCGACTCAATGTCAACGGTGGGAGTATTGCCCTGGGCCATCCGCTGGGGGCATCCGGCACGCGGATCGTGGTCACCCTGCTACATGAGCTAATTCACAGCGACCTGCATCGCGGCCTAGCCGCCATGTGCATTGGCGGGGGCATGGGCATTGCCCTGTTGATTGAGCGCGATTAGTCGCGACTATGGCTCCTTCTGGTATAATGACGACAACGACTCAGAAAAAGGAAGCGCGCCATGTTAACTACGGATTTCGACGTCAAACTCAAATTAATTATTCTAGCAGTAGTTGGTCTGCTGGCCCTGGCCGGTGTTCTAGGCTACGTTTACCATCTCGATCACCACTTTAATCGCCGCCTCGTTGGGGTGATTGCGGTCATGATTGTTTTGGTCTTCGCCCTAATTTCACTACTCCTGATTCATCACTAAAATGTTTGTAAAAAGCACCACCGCAATGGCTCTTGGTCGTTGCAGTGGTGCTTTTTTACTAGACCTGTAATGTTTTTTTCGGAACCACCACAAGACTCCCCGTGGTTAACAGATACAGATACTGCGCCAGAACCGGTTGCCCCGTCATCTGTTGCAGGGCAGCGGCGTACAAGTTCACCTGACCACTATAGCGGTCGATGATTTTGGCGGTACTCTGTTCAACAGCGTCCACATTAACGTGATCCGTCTTGTAATCAAACAGGGTAATTCCCTCTGCCGTCTGCAAATAACCATCCACGATCCCATGGACCAGCACTTGCGAGTCGGCTTCCTTAAAGTCCTGGAACAGGCTCTTTGCCGGCATCAACAACGAGAATGGCACCTCACGATGTAGCTGATCGGGATGCGCCAGAATCTGCTCGCCGACTGGCGTGGTAAAGAATTGCAAGATGAGGTCGGCACGCACCTGTTGTGCCACCGCCAGTGTCAGCACCTGATCGGCAACCAGCCGATCAATCACGGCTTGAATCGATTCCAACGTAGGCGGCACGGTCACATCTAACTGCTGCAGGACCAAATGCGTCGCGGTCCCAATTTCAGTTGGGAGTGGTGCCCGCACCGTCTGCAGAAATGCTGGGCGTGCAAAGTCATGGGTGACGAATCGGTGACCACGTTGGCCATTGCCCACGGGTTGATACTCACCCAGGGTAGCATTGTCCGGATCCTCGAAAAGCCGTTTGGCCTCCGAAACCGATTGGTAGGCCGTCGTCTGGGTTGCGGCCTGATGTGGATAACTAAAGTCCATGATCTGATGAATCGTATCCACGTCAATATCTGTAGGTGTCTCGGTAGCATCAGTAGTTGCTTGCGGCTCATTGGCGGCAATCCAATCGTCTGTCGTTGACTGGGCCGTCGTTAAGGAGCCCAAGTCAGCGGCCTTCACGAAGCGCACGCTGAAGTTAGCCGGATCACCCGCCAACGCGGACAATGCGGTGTCTACCGGTTGATCATCCACCTTGAACTTGGCGTCTCGAACCAGACACATCCCAATCCAATCCAGGTAATTTGCCGCCGTTGTTTTCTCCCGCAAGGTCGCATTTAAGACCAGATTGGGACTCTGGAAGGCTTGTTGCCAGGTGCTCAAGGCCTTTTCCTTCGTCGTATGGGAACCTACGATGTAAACCTGCGATTCTGCCCGCGTCAACGCGACGTAGAGCTTCCGCATTTCCTCAGCGAGACTGGCCCGTGAAATGGCTTGCGCCGTCACCATCTTCTGCAGACTGGGGGCCTTGACCCGGCTATCCGTATCCAGGTAGTCGATCCCAATGCCCTGGCGGCCACTCATCACGTAATTGCCTTGTTGGTCCTGTCGATTGAATTTACGTGACGCATCCATGATGAAGACGACGGGGAATTCCAGTCCCTTGCTCCCGTGAATGGTCATGACGGATACGGCATCTTCGGCCGATTGAACCGGTGCACCGGCCAAATCATCATCCCGTTCCTGGAGGCGCTCCACAAAACGTACAAATTGAAACAGGCCCTTAAAACTACTGTGTTCGTAGCCCTGCGCACGTTCATATAAAGCATGTAGGTTGGCCTGCCGCTGTTCACCAGCGGGCATCCCTCCTACATAGTCCAAGAATCCCGTGTCCTGATAGATTCGCCAGATCAAGGTGACCAGCTGATTTTGACGGGCAATATCCCGGAAAGTGTCGAGTTGTTCAAGAAAATGCCCGATCTTTTCATAAAGCTCCTGCTGGAAATCACTGGCATTCTGGGCCGGATAACTTTGTTGGAAATGCAGCAGGGCCTGGTAGTAGTCCCCGGTCCGTTGATTGATCCGCAAGGCGGCCAACTGGTTTTCATCAAGCCCCACGATTGGTGAGCGCAGAACGGCCGCTAACGGAATGTCCTGATACGGATTATCGATGACTTTTAATAACGCCATCATGATCTGAATTTCGGTTGTTTTGAAATAGCTCTGCGCGTCATTAACGACCACCGGAATACCTAACCGGCGGAGTTCATCGGTAATAATCAGGTTGTTCGTTCGCGTAGGTGTCAGCAAGGTAATATCCTTGTATTGCATCGCCCGTACTTCCCGGGCATCCCGATCATAGATGGGCGTCTTTGCCGCAATCAGTTCCTGGATCTTCTGACCGGCAACCAAGACTTCTCCCTGGTGCTTGTTATCCACCTGAAACTTCTCATTCATGGCTTCCTGATCATCGTCAGCGCCAGCATCCGCCTGCTCATCCGTCAAATAGACCAACAATTCAGCCGTACTGGTGACCTCATCGGGATAATACGTCGCACCGAACTTCAACTGCGCCGCACCCGTATAGTCGATCTCACCCAACTGGCGATCCATCAGCTGCTTAAAAATCAAGTTGGTAAAATCATCCACATTTTTCATGGAGCGGAAGTTTTCGGCCAACACAATCAGACTACCCGACTGCGGGTCGGTGGTATAGCGATCCGTCTTGTCCATAAAGAGCGTGGGATCTGCTTGCCGGAAGCGGTAGATAGACTGCTTAACATCCCCCACCATAAACAAGTTCCCGGCCGGGGCTGGTTTGACAATCGCCGTCAAAATCGCTTCCTGTAGACCGTTGGTATCCTGATACTCATCGACCATGATTTCCGCATATTGTTGCCGGAGCTGGGCCGCGACTTGCCGCGACTGATCGGTATCCTGCGTTAAAATCTTTAGGGCCGCGTGTTCCACATCGGCAAAGTCAAGCACGTGCCGCCGTTGCTTCTCAGCCATATAGGCGTGCCGAAAGACCTTAACGACTCGGGCCAATTCTCCAACCAATTGACCAGCTGCCTTAATCGTAGTCAGGGCCCGTTCCTCCGACTGCACCAGGTAATTCTTCTTCAGGGATTCGAGCTCTTTACGTGCCGGGTCATAATACGTGGTCTTTAACTGATTATAAACGGGAAAATCTACCTTATTTTTCTGATAAATCGTCGGCATCTTCCCCCAGCTAAAGTTGTTCACGGCCGCTCTAAGCGCATTCCAACTGCCATGGTCCACTAGGCCTAAGATTTCTTCTAAACTGCTAATCAGTGGCCGTAAGTGGTCAGATTGCTTGGTTAAATTGGCTTGATCGGCCAATTGCTGGGCACTGGTCAAATCGGCCTTCACCTGCGTCACTTGTTCCGTCAATAGTGGCTGTAATTTATCATGATAGAACGTGGTTGCCGTTAACTGATCACCATCCAATTGATAGGGAACTGTCAGCCCATCCAACCATGCCTCCGGATCAGCGGTCGCATTAGCAAACGTATTCGTCCGTTGCACCAGTTCCGCTAAACCATCATCGCCACGGTCGCCCGAAAAGTTCTCCGTCAACTGGGCGAATAGACTGGGGGTTCCGGTGGCCAGGAGTTGATCCTTTGCTGGTGCCTGTTCGCCATCGGCATACAGTTCCTCTCGAACATCGGCCCAAACCTCATCCCGCAAGAGGGCATTCTCCGTCTCATCAGCCAGGAGCCGAAAGACGGGGTCAAAGTCAATGACGTAGTAGTAATGCTGCAGGATGCGCAAACAAAAGGCATCGAGCGTACTAATATCGGCGACTGGCAGCTGATTCAATTGGCGTAAATAGAACCTCTGTTGCGCACTATCACCTTGACTGTTCGCGAGTTCTTGCCGCAACGCGGTCTGAATACGATCACGCATTTCGGCGGCCGCTGCCTTGGTGAAGGTCACAATCAGGACTTCATCAATGCCTGTTCCCGCCTTTAGCTTCTCGATCACCCGCTGAACGAGGACACGGGTCTTCCCAGAACCGGCCGAGGCCGACACCAATAGATTATTACCGGCATCATGAATGGCTTGATCCTGACTTGGCGTAAAACTAAATTTCGCGCTCATTAGCGTCCCCCTTTTCCAATTCTTCCTTGATTCTCTTCATGACATCGTCCCGTTTGAGGGGCTGTAGATCCCGGTAGTTATTCTCCGTCAACAAGGGATCAAACTGCATAATCGATTTGTACGGTGAATACTGGAGCGCCGTTTTACTCTGCTCACGTGTCGGTGCCAGATCAACCCGACCATCAAAAATTTCATTGGCAGCCCGCTTAATTAAGCCCTCCGTATGCTGTAACAGCAGATCCAGTTCATCCGGTTTCACTAACATCTTGCCATATGAGGTGTAATTGCCCTTAACTCCCCGGTACAATCCCCGGAAGAGAAGTGAATTTCCGTGGAAGTCTGGTGAGTCAAACAACGAATCAAGGTTGGCGAGTAAGTCTGGATCATCCAGCAATAAGCCTTGGTACTGTTCTGCCTTCAATAGGGCTAGCATTGGATCTTCGTCCAACACATCGGTTGCCCGTAAGATTGGATTCTGCAGGTGCAGATAGACGGCTCCCGCCAATTCGGCCCGTTGGACATCAGCCTCTGAACCCGCCAACAACTCGGGAAGATTCTTCTTAACCGCATCCAAGTAGGTCAGCATTTGCATGGCCTGTCCATAGTAAGCCTCTTGATAACTGAACTTATGCTCTGAACTCTTATAATCCACGATTCCCAGATAGGTTTTGCCCTTGGCCCCATCCTGCGCATCCACCTGTAAGGCATCCAGACGATCGATCCGACCACGGACCGTCACCTTGTGCTGATTTCCCAGATCAAATGACAACGGGGCTAACCCGTTGGGATCTCCGAGGCCAAATTTAACTTCCATTTGTTTGGGCCGCAACTTGGTTCGACTACTCTGCTCCCGCATGGTTTTAGCCATCTGACGCATCGTTTTGATCAGTTGGGCACGAATATAGCGCATCCGCGCGGACCGTTCCAAAATGGCAAACTGTGGATTGACCGTCGTGTCTAAAACCTTCTTAATCGCATCGTCCGTCATTTCACGCAGCTGCTGGTCATCGAAGTCAGCCAAATCGAGGTGTTCGTCCTTGACCTGATTCATCAAGCCCTCCATCGTGGCGTGGAAGAATTCACCGGTGCTGGCCGGCGACAAGTCGAAGACGTCTCGTTCCTGTAGTCGTAAGCCATATTTCAGGAAATAAGCATACGGATTGGCATAGTACTCCTCTAATTTTGAAATCGAGGTGTTGATCTTCTGCCCATAGAGCTGAATGACCGTATCGTTCGTTAATTTCGTTGGCACGTTCTTATAGGCCAAACTTCCCATTAGCTTGGCGGTCAACTCACCGTAATTCCCATCTTGGCGTAGTGTTCGCCAAATGTACGACCACGGTTGCGACAGGGTAACCCCGCGCAACTGCCCATCATGACCGGCCTGAACCAAGTGACGCAATGTACTCCGCCGCGTTCCGATGAATGGTAAAATAGCCGTCATTTCAGCCGTTGGCGTCGTCGCTGCCGTAATCACAGGGAGCTTAAAATACTGCCGAATTCGTTCCACGTACGGCGAAATTTGTAGGCCGTTACGAGCATCGTCACTCGTTGCCGGATAGCTGAAAATCAAACGTTCACTGCCACTCAAAAAGGCTAAGTAATTCAGGTAAGGTTCCCCAGCCAGCTGGGTCGCCGCATCATCCCGCAAATAGCTATCCTCATCGACTGCCTGTAGCTGTTCACTCAAGTCTCGCCGATCGTTATCTGCCAACAGTCCGGTTGGAATCTGATCATCTGGCATGTCATCGGCGGTCGCCCCCATTAAAAAGGTCACTTTGCGATTATTTGCCTGAACGATTCCGCTTTCCGTAATGGTGACTTGGTCCAATGTAGAGGGAATCTGACTAAACTTAGCGCCGGCAAAGCCCGACTGCAAGAGTGCTTGGAAATCCTGCTGTTTAAAGGGTAAGGGGCCCAGAATGCTGTGACACTCGTCCAACATCTGACAGAATGTGGCCCACGTCTGTTCCGGTTGACCCGCCCGCATGAGATCCCCGGCCGCAATGGCTTGATCCCGCCAAGCCATGAGGCGTTCACTCACACCTGCGTTTTCTAAGAATTGATACAGTACCGTTGCCGCATCCGTATAAGTCTTAGCGGCCTTCATCCGTGCAAAGAACGGAGGCAAGGTATCCTTAACGAAGTGGCGGATCAAATTGATCTGTGCGCTGACCCGATCGTTACGTGACGTCTGAACTTCATCGTCTTCGGCGGCAAATCGCAGGTAAACCCAGTCTTCCTTTTGTGTCCACCAATTTTGACTCTCAAAGCCGTTCTTCAAGACGAAGTTTTCGGTCAACGCTAGTGCTTGTCGATATGCCGGGAGCGCCATCGGCTGCCCGTCGTCATCTCGTGGTAACAGCAGCTCTGACTTCAGCACGCGGAACACATCCGCATAGCGGAAATTCCGCCGACTCACATCAAAGAGTGCGTTAATCAGCTCAACAAAGGGATGATCTGCCATCTGGACATCCGCATCATCAAAGTAAGGGATCTCCTGCGCCTTAAAAATCGGATCGATCACCGTTTGGTAGTGGTCCAAGTGGCGGGCCATCACCAAAAAGTCCTGGTAGCGATACTGCCCACTCGCGACCAGCTGTCGAATCTGCGTGGCCACCCTAGAAACTTCGACATAGCGATTACTGGCCTGAACCACCTGAATATGGGTTGGCACTTGTTGGGCCGCTTGGGGTTGGGGCGTCATTGAACTGGAAGCTTGCCAAAACTCGTCCAGCGCCAGCAAATCAGCCGCAACACGCGGTTCCTGCGCCCGCTGATCGGTGATAACTGGCACAGAGGCTGCCCGCGCAATACTGTATAACTGATGATAGAGCTTCCCGGATTGAAAGAATAAGTTGGTTGCGTCCGGCGCACTCTGGGGATAGCCCTTGTCCAAATTGAGCGCAACCGTTACACTAGCCGCCCGTTCAATTAGGGCCGCCGTGAGTTTGCGTTCCTGGGCGCTCAGCTGAGAGAAGCCTTCTAAGTAAAAGTGTGCGTGACTTAAGTCTATTTTGCGCGTTAAAAAATCCGCCAATTGATTTAACAGATCCGTATTTTCGACGTATTTCCCCATCATTTGTTGCTCAAAAGCATCGTAAATAATCATCAAATCATGCAGTTTGGCTTGTAGGTCCGCATTGGTCGTGGTCATTTCCGAAATTGCCGTCATCAGATCCGCCGCCGTGACCTGTCCCACCTTAAGCTCGGCCAGCTGAGTGGTCAATTGGCTGACAAACCCCGGTCGATCCACTTCTCCCCGAAAAACGGTCAGTTCATCGGCGTGGCTCTGCACAATTTGATAGATTAACATGTTTAGACCGGCCGTGGAGATCCGTGGAAGCTGATAGACGGGTTCATTTTTCATGAAGAACCACGCCAACCGCGTAAACGAAAAGACTTGAACCTGGGTCTGCGCAAACAGGGCTTGATCTGGCGCAATCTGCTTCTTTAAAGCCGCAAGAACATCCACTTCGGTCTCAAACTTAATATGGTTGGGAACCAGGTAGTAGCACTGATCTGTAGGCTGCGTCGTCAGCTGGTGGGCCATCGCCGTCACCATGGGGGTACGATGATCGCGTCCCGCGCTGCCCAGAATAAATTGTAAACTCATCTGCCAACCTCCTTATTATTAATCGCTTGGTTACTTCTCAATTATAAACTAGCAAAGCGACACAATTTGTCCGAATTTTCTGATCTGAAAACTTCCGGCAACAAATTATTTTCTCCTCGTCACTTGATTATATTTTAGCATAAAGTCAGCCGAAAGCGAACGTATGTTTGCCATAAATTTTGTTGTATCCCGGGGCTTCCCACAGATTAGTCGCCAACCGAGAGCACACGTGCTACACTTAGATATAACATTAAAGAATGATGAGAAAGCGGGTTATGTCCATTATGGAAGATAGTGAAAAAATTCAGATTCTTCAACATTTGATTCAGATTAATTCCGTCAATGGTAATGAAGCTGCCGTAGCTGACTACATCCAACAGCTCTTTACCGCTCACGGCATCACCGCCAAACAGATCCCTTACGCCGAAGGGCGCAGTAACCTGGTCGCTGAAATTGGTGACCCTACCAGCGACAAAGTCTTCTCTTTGTCTGGTCACCTGGATACCGTGGCGACCGGCGATACCGCCGACTGGCAGTGGGATCCCTTTGCCGCCCACATCGAAGGCAACCGTCTTTATGGCCGCGGCAGTGCCGACATGAAGAGCGGCCTGGCCGGAATGGTGATTACCCTTCTCAACCTGGCCGACCAACAGGGCACGTTAAACGGACGCCTTCGCTTTATCGGCACCGTTGGCGAAGAAAACGGGGCGATGGGGTCACGGATGTTAACTGAACAGGGACTGGCAGACGACCTCAGTGCCATGGTGATCGGTGAACCCACCGGTGGTAATATCGTCTACGCCCACAATGGCTCGCTCAATTATCACGTCTACTCTCAAGGACTGGGTGCGCACAGTTCAATGCCAGAAAAGGGAATCAACGCCGTCACCAACCTAGCCAAGTACATCACGGCGGAAGCCACGGCCTTTGACGACGCGCCTGTGAGTCCCGAACTTGGACCACTGGTACATAGCGTCACGGTCTTCAACGGTGGTGAGCAGGTAAACAGTATCCCCGCCAAGGCTGAACTGCAAGGCAATATTCGGCCTATCCCCGAATTCGATAACGCCGCTGTCATCAAGCGTTTAAACGAAATCGTGGACCGTCTCAACACGGAAAAGGACGAAGACCTGACGCTGCACGTTGATTACAGTTTCAAGCCGATCATCAGCCAGCAAGATTCGCCGTTGGTGCAGTTAACCAAACGGATTGCCGATAAGGAATTCGACCGGGAGACCCAGTTACAGGTCATCCACGGTGCAACGGACGCTTCCGAATTCACCAAGTCCAGCAATGACTTCCCTGTCATTGTCTACGGGGCTGGCGAATGGAACGAAGCACATGCGACCAATGAATTCGTGGATCTCGATCAATTTATCCACGTACAACACGTCTATCAGCAACTTGCCCAGGCATTTTTGGCCTAAAGAAAACGATTGGTTCTGCGATAACTCGTGGAATCAATCGTTTTTTATCGTTTATTTACCAGCCGTTCGGTAATCATGGGCGCCAAAGTACTGGAGTCCTGGTAAGGCCTGATGATTCAAGAGTTGACTAACCGTCACTAGTTTGTAACCCTTTGCCTTCAATCGCTTAATAATCGTAGGTGCTGCGGCAACTGATTGCGAATGAATGTCGTGCATCAGGATGATATCACCACCGCGGGTATCCTTCATCACTTCGTTAATATCTTTCGTCTTATTCAGATAAGCCCAGTCGCGTGAATCCACTGACCAACGCACGATCGGTTGCTCAATGGCTCGACCTTCCGCTGCCGTAATATTACCGTACGGTGGCCGAACGTATTGTGGCAAAATCCCCGTAGCCTGATAGATCGCACGGTTCGTTCGGGTAATTTGGCTGACCGTCTTGGCCGTGCCAATGCTGTTAAAGTCAGGATGATTCCAAGAATGGTTGCCAATCTCGTTACCCCCTGCTAGAACGGCTCGTGCAATCTTAGGATTACGGCTCACATTTTGCCCCGTCTCAAAGAAGGTGGCATGAACCTTGTACTTCTTCAACGTCTTGAGTAAGCGTGGGGTCAACGTCTTATCCGGCCCATCATCAAAGGTCAACGCAACCATTTTGTTGGTCTTCACGGCCTTGGTCCGATTAGCCTTAGGCAGGTAACGATTCAGAACCTTGCCCTTCAATTGCGTATAGGGAATGGTGATCTGCTTAACCTTAAACGAGTTGCTAAGTAAATTCATGCGCAACCCCTTGGGCGTCAGCGTTGCCTTCTTGGTCATATGTTTAGGTAACTTCACCTTGTAGACCGCTGCCACCTTACTTCCCTTGGCGTGCGTCTGCTTCAAAATTTGTTGGCGCGCGGCTTGGCGAATAGCCGCCAACCGATGCGTATTCTTGTTGGTCAATTGACCGAACGTAACCGTCTTGTTGGTCGTCTTAGCCTGGGCAGGTAACCCACCCATTCCTAGGACCAATGCCAATACTGCGACAACTAAACCAACCTGACGCCATCTTCCTGATTGCATAAATCATCCCTCCTCAAAAATTGCTCCCCTAAAACTACCTTAATTCTACCAGTTACTCTCCCAAATTTATCCCGAAACGCCTTACAAATTCAGCAATAAAAAAATAACCTAACGCGAACGTTAAGTTATCTACTCTTCGTCGTCATCCGGGGGATTAACGGCCTGCTTATTTTCCTTCAAAACTTCGTTGGTATAGTATTCCAGGTCAGCTAATACGGACTCATCATTTGCCTGTTGCGCCGCCATATTTTCGGCAACGGCCCAACGTGCCAACGCATCAGAAATAGGCACGATGTCTTGGATGATCACCATATCAGAATCCATGGCATGTTGTTCTTGAATTGCCCGAAAGCTATCAATATCCGTAATCAACCGCAGCATCTTACCCGTCTGTCTTTCAACGGATTGAAAAATAACAAAATGGGCCCGTTGATTGGCTTCGCTCATCCGTTCCCGAATCGCCTGTAATTGCTGATCGTCTATATTTAATGCCAATGACTTCACCCCACTGCCCCTATTTTAACAAACTATTGTCCGAAACAGACATTAATTTAGGGTGAAACACCAAACTTTGCGAAAGATTTAGCAAATCGCTAACGATTGATAGTCATAGCCACCCTTAATCAGAATGGACGTTGCCACCGTCGCAACTGTTTCACGTGAAACATGCCCAGCTGGCACAGCTGCCCCCTCAGCAATGATCTGGGGTGCCGTTGCTGGGGCGGTCGTCAGCGTAACGGGACGCAAGATGGTATAAGGGAACTCGGCCTCATCCACCAATTTTGCCGCATATCGTTGCTGATTGAGATACTCTTTGACGTCCACAATGCCCGTAAAGTCTAAGTCGCCCGTCACTTCGTTATCCACGCCAGCCGTACTCAACATGACGAAACGCGTCAATGGCAACTGCTGGTGATATTGCGCATCAAAGAGCGCTTCAAAGGCGAGGTCAACATCCATCCCCGTGAGCGCTGAAAAGACAGTTGGCTGATCCTGCAACACCTCTTGATAGGTTGTCTCTTGCGTGAGATCACCCGTGAACTCGGTGACTGAATCCGCCAGATCGGCTGGTAAGGTCTCAGCTTTATCATGGAGGAGCCGTACCGTTCCCATATTCTGAGCAACGAGTTGCCGTGCCACGCTCTGGCCCACCGCATTGGCACCGATAATTAAGTAAGTTGTCATGTTCATTTCGCTCCTTTTCCTTCGCCTCCCAGTGTACCAGAAAGGACCCGCTCACTGGTAATTTACGTCAAAAATTTAAGACTGAAATGATTCCGCTTCCTATAAAATTAGGTATAATGAAGCTAAGATTGTATCCGATTTCAGTACCTAACTTTAGGAGGTAAATGATGACACACGATATGGTAACGATTGGTAAGACTGATGTTCAAGCCACCCCACTTGGCCTGGGAACGAACGCGGTTGGGGGGTATAACCTCTTTCCTAATCTCAAGGACGCGGACGGCATAAATCTGGTCAAGGCTGGCTTAAACCAAGGCATTCGGCTGCTAGACACCGCCTTCGTTTACGGTTTGGGTCATTCTGAAGAATTGGTGGGCCAAGCCATGCATGACTTTGATCGCCATAGCTTTGTGCTGGCAACCAAGGGCGCGCAAGACTTCTCCACCGGCGAGCAGGTCATTAATAACGATCCTGCCTTCCTGACGCAACAGGTCGACGCGAGCCTAAAACGCCTAAACACGGACTATCTTGATATTTACTACATTCACTTCCCCGATAAACGAACCCCTAAGGCGGAAGCCGTTGGTGCACTTCAACGGCTGCGTGAACAAGGAAAGATTCGGGCCATTGGTGTCTCCAACTTCAGTCTGGATCAGGTCAAAGAAGCCAACGCAGACGGTTACGTCGACGTCGTAGAAGATGAGTTTAGCCTGCTTCACCGCGACCACGAAGCCGATCTGATGCCGTACTTAAAGGATCATCAAATCAGCTTTGTGCCGTATTTTCCACTGGCTTCCGGCCTGTTAACGGGCAAGTACGATCGCGATGTGACCTTCCCTGCCGACGACATTCGCAGCCAGATCAGCGACTTTCAAGAACCGCGCTACGGTCGGGCCCTAAAGGCCATTGCTCAGGTGACCCCCATTGCGGCCGCTCATCAGGCCACGGTTGCCCAGACCATCTTAGCCTGGTATATGCAAAATCCCCTTATCAGTGTCGTCATCCCCGGTGCCAAACGCGCCAGTCAGGTCGAGGCTAACGCCCAAGCACTTGACGTGACGCTCAGTGACGCCGAATATCAGGCCATCGATACCGCCTTTGCTGAGTTTAAAGTGGACGCTAATGGTAAATCCCTAGCCGATCCTGAATAACCCGCATTAAAAATGAGTTCTAAGAAGTCCTGCCTAGCGTGGGGCTTCTTTTATTTACGAACTTTATTTTTATAAATTATTTTCTAATTCGTGATTGCATTCATTTGAAATTAATGTTAAGCTCTTTTAGTAGTGATTTGAGAGAAAAATACGAACGATACATAAAAACGTTCGTATTCTACTATGTTTTAAGGGAGCGCATAAGATGCAGAGAATTGCCAAGTTTTTTCAGTTTGAGGAATTAGGTACCAATTACAAGACAGAAATTTTAGCCGGAATCACGACCTTCGTGTCCATGGCTTACATTCTGTTCGTGAACCCCCAGGTCTTAGGAGCTTCCGGCATTAGTCAGGGGGCGGTCTTCACCGCCACGGCCTTTGCTTCCGCCTTCGGGTGTGCCCTTATGGGGATTCTAGCCAACTACCCGATCGCCATTTCTGCGAGTCTGGGAATCAACGCCTTCTTCGCTTACTCCGTGGTCATTGGGATGAAAGTTCCCTGGCAAACGGCCCTAGCCGGCGTGTTCGTTGCTTCGATTCTATTCATGATTCTAACGGCCTTCAAGCTACGCGAAAAGGTCGTTGATGCCATTCCGCGTGACCTGAAAATGGCCATTAGTGCCGGAATTGGTTTGTTCATTGCCTTTATCGGCCTGAGCCAAGGTGGCTTAGTCGCCGCCGACAAGTCGACGGTCGTGACCTTGGGTTCCCTACAGGTGGGGAGCACGTGGTTAACCATCTTCGGGCTGTTGGTAACTTTGGTCTTAATGAGTGCTAAAGTTCCTGGTGCCATCTTCATTGGGATGGTCGCCAACTCCGTTTTGGGATTGATTACTGGATTAATTCCCATGCCCGCACACATCGTTGCTGGGATTCCCAGCATCAGTTCGACCTTTATGGTGGGGTTAACCCACGTTGGAAGCATCAACTCCCTGCAATTGGTCGTGGTCGTGCTGACCTTCCTGTTAGTTACCTTCTTTGACACCACCGGAACCTTGGTTGGTTTAGCTGAACAAGCCGGGCTCGTTAAAAATAACAAGATTCCCCGGATTGGGAAGGCCTTGATGGCCGATTCAACGACGATGGTTGCCGGTTCTTTACTGGGAACTTCCCCAATGGGCGCCTTCGTTGAATCCTCCGCCGGAATTGCCGTGGGTGGCCGCTCCGGTTTCACCGCCATCGTAACCGCCATTCTCTTCATCCTAGGGGCCTTCTTCTCCCCACTGCTGGCCGTGGTCACAAACCAAGTCACCGCGCCTGCATTGATTATTGTGGGGGTTCTCATGGCCCAATCCCTCAAGAACATCCACTGGGAAAAGTTTGAAGTCGCTGCACCGGCCTTCTTGATTGTCTTGGGAATGCCGCTGACTTACAGTATCTCAGATGGGATTGCTCTTGGTTTCATCACCTATCCACTAACCATGATCGCCGCCAAGCGCGGTAAGGAAGTTGGTCCCATGATGTACGGCCTTGCCGTTGTCTTCATCCTCTTCCTTTGGATCTTAAACGCCGATTAACTAAAATAAGACCGCTGATGACACCTCATGTGTGCCGTCAGCGGTCTTTTAATTTCCGCCTAGCCATGACTGATAAACGGTTGGCAATAACACCGCCGCCATAATCATGGTCGTCACTGTTGCCAGTCCTTGCTCGCCATTCTGATAGACCCCAGACTGGACACCCGCAGCAAAGTTAAAGACGGGCCGTGTCAGAAAATATCGATGCAGGTTGAGATTAATTGGCCGCAGTACCCGTTGGTCGACACCATCACGTAACAGCTGCTGAACCCTTTGATTCGCTTGATCCCCTGCCTTCAACTGCAAGCTCCGCTTCATTTGGCCGTCATCCAACAACGTTTGAACGACCGTAACATATTCCGGCTGAGACAACGCATAACGATAAATAGTATGAATACTAGCTACCAGTTGGTCAACAATCGCTGTCGTTTCATCCAGCGCATCAGTCACCGCCACACTCTCTTCATGAATCACAAATTGGAATACCGCCGATAACAAGTCCTGCTTGTTCTTGAAGTAAATATAAAGATTTGACTGAGGAATTCCCGCCTGCTTAGCCACTTTGGTTGTGGAAAATCCGGCCAACCCCGCAGTCGCTAGGACGTGAATTGCCGCTTGTAAGAGGCGATCATGCTTTTGGGCATCTTTGATTTTCATTTTAACGATCCCTTCGTTCTTTTTTCTTAAGTTTACCAGTTGACAAAATATAAGTCTATCTCTTATAATAATTATGTATTAAAGATAGACTTATATTTTATGAAAGAAGATCCTCTAAATGAAAATTGTTTTAACTGGTTCACTCGGCCACATTAGTCGACCACTTGCTGAATCCTTAATCGCTGCAGGCCATAACGTCACTGTCATTAGTCATAATCCACAACGTGCCGCCCAAATCAGCGCACTCGGCGCAACACCCGCTATTGGGAGCATGAGTGATTTATCTTTCCTCATAACCACCTTTTCCGGTGCCGACGCCGTTTACCTGATGATTACCAATGCTACAGGTGGAAACGGTGACCTATTTACTGCCGGACAGCAGCAAGCGGCCACATACGCCAAGGCTGTGAAGAATGCTGATATCAAAAACGTTGTCAATCTCAGCAGTGTAGGTGCTAATCTGGGCCCTGAGGTCGGGGCCCTCCACATTTATAATGTCATCGAAAACGTGCTCACTCACGACCTCCCCTCGGTTAACCTCACTTTCTTACGACCAACCGGTATGTTTTACAACCTCTTTAGTAGTATGCCAAGTATTAAGCAAGATCACGCCATCTATACCAACAACAGTCTCACCAAACGTGGATCTTGGGTTTCGCCAACCGATATCGTCCCAATCGCTGCCAAGGCTTTAACCACACCGCAATCCGGAATCACCAATCAATACATTGCCAGTGACGAAAAAAGCTACACTGAGATTGCGACCATCTTAGGAGACGCCTTAGATATTCCCGATCTCAAAGCCGTTCAAATTGACGATGACACAATGACACGGAATCTACTTGCTAGTGGGATGCCCGCAGACTTTACAACCCAATACGTTAAAATGCTAGCCTATGAACGTGATCATAATTTTTACGCAGACTATCAAGCACATCATCCCGTTCTTGGCCCAACGAAATTGACTGATTTTGCCGTTAGCTTTGCACGCGCCTACCAGCAAGCTTAATCCCATAGATACGCGTAACCCTGTAGCCTCAAAAAGATGCCAATAGACCGGACACAACTGTCCAGTCTATTGGCATCTTTTTTTAATGAATCATAACCTGGGTTAAGTTCAGCTACCTCGGAAAATTTCCCAGGTTATACGTCGTTCTAATGTCGTCGACGCGGTTGTCGCCACCAATGCCAGCTTCCTGCACCAACCAAGGTGACGAGACCAATTAGGGTTAAGCCACTCCCCAATATAAATCCAGGCGTCCGATAAGTCAGCTGAATATGGTGAGTGCCCGCTGGCAGGCGTGCGCCAACAAAGCCATCGTTAACCCGTTGCGTTTTAACGGGCCGACCATCCACCTTCAGCGTCCACCCCGTCGTATACGGAATGGAGGTCGTCATCATACTGGTCTGTGGCGTGACCAGATTGCCCGTCACGCGATTGGCACTGACGGTTGCATTCTGAAGTCCCCGCCGTTGAACCGCATGCACCTGCCGATCGTAAGACTGATCATAGGGCATGGCCACCAGCTTAACGGATTTAAAGTTAATCTGTCGCGTGGCATTAAACGTCACATCCACTGTCTGCCGGCGCTGCTTTGAATACCCCAAGTTGAGCAACATCCGGTGCTTCGGTTCGTAATCCGAAAGATTATCAATCCCAAACTGCGAGAAACTATTCGCGTTATTCCGGGTTTTGACCTTAATCCAATAATCCCCCATGTCGGGATTCTGGACAGCCGTCCGCCAGTCATTGAGCTTCGTCAGATTCGAACGTGGTGTGTTGCCTAAGATACTGGTATTGTCTTGATCTCTCAGTTGATCGTTAGTGGTCAGGCGCTGGGCACTAATCCCGTCAAGCTCTAGATACAACTCCGTTCCCTGTGCCCGCTTGGGCCGGTTGAGCGTCAGGGTATATTTAATCTGATTTCCCTGAACATCACTCGTTAGTTGCCGCAACCCGTGCTGATTGGCCACCATCGTATCCTGCAGAATTTGCTGATTAGCCGTTAACACCTGATCCAAGGCGGGACGATTCTGATTCAATTGGACCTGTTCGGCATATTTTTGCTCATTCTTCTGGCTAATTAAACCATTTTGATCCACCGGCAGCTTGGCCAGTTTACCGGAGCTTCCATAGTTATCCAGCTGCTTATCATTAAGCCCTTTTTTCTGCCCCGCCAAGGCCTGCTGTAAGCGATACTGCACGACCTTGTTGGGACTGTCAATCACTGGTACGGTATCTGCCGTCACCGTATAGCCCAAAGTTCGCGCGGGTGACTGGTAGTGGGCTTGCTGCACGCCCGCGGCCTTAGTCGTCGTCACCGCCGCCTGCGTCAGGCTGCGCTCGCGGTCAACACTCGCTAGCCGTTGCCACTGCTTAGTCGTTAAAGCCTGCGGTTGCGTGTACACCAGTGGAAAAGCCAACGAGGTCGTCAGCCGCTGGGTGCCCTCACCATTAGACAAGCCATACACCGCTTGCTCGGGATAAACGGTCTTCGATGCGTGATAGCCATATGGCAAAGCCGCATGATTGGCTACCTGGTCTTCGCGGGCAAAAATCGTTTTGACCCCCAGCAGATGATTCAAGGTCGACCGGTTATCGCCCTGACCCAAGGGGGAATTCATCGCGTAGGCCGAGTTTTGAATATCCCGGCTGAATTGACCCACTGCGCCATTTTGAACGGAGAAGTACGACATGATCCCGTGTAGGTTGTGGGACATTTCCATATTGTTTCCCACCGTTCGAAAGAGGTTAAAATACGGCGTGGTATTGACGCGTGAGAACGTCTTTTCCCGCTGTACCGCGCGATCAGCACCGTCATAATAATCTTGGATATATTTAGTCGCATCCCCCCGGCGGAGCTGCTGGGCGGCCTGTTGACTGGCGTTCGGATTATAATACCCCCACGCATTACTGATGAGATTTAACCCGATCAATATCCCGACTAGGGACAGCGTTAATCGTGCCGGTTGCTGCGCACTGCCCACCAAGACAACCGTCGTGGCTAGTAGCAGGCCATACGTGATGAGGTTACGGGCTGGATTACTAAAGACTAGGCCGTTACTCAAATAGACTATTAGGAGTAAGGCCGCCGTACTGCCGGCCAACCACCGGCGATCCACCGGCGTCAGTGTCGTCACGTGATCCAGCAAGACCATCGTGGCCAATCCAAAGGGGATCGTGGCCAACAGCAGCCACCGATTCGAGGGCGTCGATAACACGTTAAAAAACGCCGCAACGGCGGGGAAAAACAAACCAACAGCCATTAGCACTAGGGTTCCCGCCAATGCCCGATGACGTTTCCAATGAACCAACGTGTACACACAGCCCAGAAAGGAAAAACCCGTCATCCCCAAGATAGCCCAGTAGCTCAGGGCATTACCCGTCGTGAGCACGGCATTGCCTAGCTTCAAATAATAACTCATCGGATAAAGCCACAATCCGTTGGCAAAATCCGTTCCAGTCCGCGTCGAGCCTAACATCATCAAGGTTGATGGCACTAGGAGAATGCCGGCTAACAACAGACCCGCCACCGCCGCGAGCACCAACCGCGTGATCAGTCGTCGCAGGGGGAGCGGTATCTGTTTACTTTGTCGCAAGTCAAGGTAACGAATGACGGCATAGATCAGGCTTCCTAGCCCTAATATGTAGGCAAAATAAAAGTTACTCAGCACCGTCAGTCCGGTGATTACACCTAAAGCTGCCCAACTCTTGCCACGGAAAACGCGTTCGATCCCCCAAAACAACAGGGGTAACCAAATCATCGGCATAATGAAGAAGGGATGATGAACCCCGATCATCAGCGAGTAACCCGCAAAGGCATACGTTAATGCGCCCAGCAATTGGCTCAGGGGTTTAAAGGTATAGCATTTCGCAAATACCAAAAATGCCAAACCCGAAGCATACAGACGTAGGATAATGAACCAGCCGTAACCCGCCTCCAGTAAGTGGCTCGGCAAGAGTGCCAGCAAATAGGCAAAGGGATCGCCCAAGACGTAATAAGCCATAGTCGTTAGCTTGTCGGCCCCCAGGCCAAAGGTCCACGACCATCCGGTGACCCCGGCTAATCCGGATTTAGCCAGTAATTGATGCAACTCTCGTATTAACGGATAGTGTTGGGTCGCACCATCCATATTCCAAATTAACGTGCGGTTGGCCATGGCAAAAACGCCAAAGCTAAACGCGGCAATCACCAGAAACGCTGCGGTATATAGGACCCACAGCGGCCATCGATGGTGTGCGATCTTCATAATGCGGCCTCCAATAAATACGATAGTCCTCGTTCAAGAATGAACCTCTTGCTTCCAATTTACAAAGCTCAGCTTGTCGTGTCAATCATTCTCGCTAAACGATATCGCATTGTAATGTTTCATGTGAAACGGATTAGGCACGATCGTTTTAAAAATCCTCCGAGAATCGCCATTAGTGGTCATTCTCAGAGGATCTTTCACGAACTTTTAAAAGGCGCCACCGCCAGAGCCGCCACCAAATCCCCCGGAGCTTCCCCCAGAGAATCCGCCGGAACCACCGGAGATAGAGCTGCTACTGCTGGTATCGGATGCGTGCAGCGCTGTCGATAGACTGTCGCCCAACGCATCCCCTAATGGGATTCCAAAACCCGTGCCGTAGAACAACGGATAGAAGACAACCAGGCTCGTATCCAGAGCGGCCGTATCGAAATCAACGGCCAGCTTATCGGCCACTTGTTGGGCCAAGCCAAACGCCGCCGCATAGGGCAGAATCTGTTCCCACAAAATGAGATCGCCAATTTCAGCCGTATTGAAATGTCCAATATCCTTCAGCATACGCCGAAAACCCTTTAACTCATTAACCTGACTCAGTCCCTTGGCGTTGTGTCGATCAATCCGCCGACTGAATCGCCGGACCAAAATCCAAAACGTCAGTAAACCAACTACACCAATAACGGTAACAATCTTACCCACAGTCATCCCTAACAACCAGCTGGCTGCCGTCGTGAGAAAGATCAAGGTACTGAGTCCCATCACGGTCCCGTATAAGCGCGTTCGCAGCTTCAGGTTGTCCTTATCATAGTAAGCATCCGCGGCTTCATCTGTGGGTTGTTGCCACGCCGTAAACCACTGGTTGAGTCGCCCGGTATCATCCTGTTTACCAAATTTTTTCAATTCAAGTAAGGTAAAACTACCGTCACGACCCACTTCAGCAAAACATTTTTCCAGAAAACTGTTGGTGGTTTCTCGAATTCTGGTCAGTCTGACCGTGGTCTTACGACCGTCCTTGACCGGTTCCAGCTTAATCTCCTTATTGGCCGCAGCCACCAAGATCTCTCCCGCCAAGGCATCCGTATTCGGCGAGACACCGTCAGCCAACGACTGGGCCAATGCCGGTGGCACCCCGGGGACGTCAAAGGAATGGTTAATTGGTGTTGGGTGAGGATAACGATTAGCCGGGTGACGATGATACCAGCGCCACGAACGATAGCTAAATCCCGCGAGCAACACCACAAGCAGGCCAAAACCACCCCACCGCAACCAGCGATCTCGCTGGCGCTTTTGGTTAGCCGCCCGTGCTAGCTGGGCCTCTTGTTTTTGTGCCGCTGCCAGATGGTTCTTCGCCACGCGGTTGGGGTTACTTGCCGTGACCGCTGTCGGGAACAACAGGTGGCTTTCAATAAAGCTGTTCGCCAAGTTACGGTCAACCGTCATGGTCACCCTTCCCTGCTGTCGATCGACCTGCGTTCGTCCCGATAATGGGCCATGCGTCCAAGCTTGTAGCTGGTTAACCGACTTTTGTGGAAGTTGAATGGTGACCCGAACGTGATTTAGCGGCTCATCCCAACCCGTCCCGATCACCTTCCAGTTCAATTCTGCCGTATCGCGATAGTTCGTCACGACCCCCCGCAAATGAAAACGGTAGGTGACCTTTAATTGATCGCCGGCATTAATCTCTTGATACAATTTTACTTTAATGCGCTGCTGGTTTTGGCTGACTTCATAATCGCCGTCCATCCCGTCTGCCGACTTTGTCCCCGGCATGATTAACCCCCGATTGACCTGATACTTAACGTTGGTCAATCGACCACCTTGAATTCCCCGAATATCTTGAACGTTAAAAACGCCATGATAATCATCGTCAAAATGGTAGGTCATGGTCTGGGTCACATTTGCATTGCCATCTCGTTGGATCTGAACGTTCATTTGGTAAGGCGAAATGGTATAATCCGCGTTTGCGCGAACTGGTTGTCCCATTATCAGCCCTAAACCACCTATAATCAGGCCTAATATCAACCCTAAGCCCCGTCGTAACATCCGACCACCCCTTCTCACTACCCATATTTTAGCATAGGCATCAGAACGGCCCAACCCCATCATTCCCTCGCCTCTTCAGCTTACCAGATCAATCGTCTGCAACCTAAATAAAGCTCTTGCAATCCTTTTACCCGTTCAGCTATCAACCAAAAAGACAACTAACTGGGCAAAACGAAAGCGGGACAACATCCTCGCTATCCAGCAACAACTCCTGTAAAGTCAAAACCAATCCCCATCATCTGCACAGAAAAAGCCCCGCCGATTACACGACGGGACTTTCACCACATATTACATACTTTTTCTGTTGCTAGCGCCAGTTAAGGTGGTGCGAACTGACCGACGGTGCGGCCTCAATCCAGTTCAACATTCCTTAACGTCCTTAGCGCCATCATCATACACCCACTCGAGGGTGCTGCCAATCAATTAGCTTTCGGAGACTAACTTGCTTTCCGAAGTCACATTGTCAGGCAGTTCTTGGTAGTCGAAGTGATCGAACGTGGCAACTTGACCGTAGCCGGCGTAGTCGACTGCGTACAGGCCAACGAAGGCACCAGTGAAGAAACCACCGGAAGTTTGCAGAACATAGTCGTCAGAGAGAATAGCGGCATCCAGTTCAACTGGGACCGTTTCCCACTTCTTACCATCGAATGAATATTCGTAAGTGTAAGATTGCTTACGAACCTTCGTCCGGAACCAAACATAGTCCGTTCCTTCAGGAATAGCAATGGCATCGTCTTTCAAGTAAGACGTGTAATTGTTGTTGTCGTTTTGGGCAACTTCGATGACGTGACCCTTCTTCTCATCCCAAGTAATGAAGATTGAAGAGTAGTGCTTGTCATTGTAGAAGTTAGCCAATCCGGCCATTTGTTGATACGTGTATGGGTCGAACTTAACTTTGGTTTCAGCATCAAAGTTGAAGGCTTGCCAACGACGAGCCAAGAAGGAAACATCGAAGGTGCTGGATAAGGATTGGTTCCCAACTAACTTCAATTCACCGTTACCAACCGTCCCCAACTTCTTGGTAAATGGTTGACGTAAGGTGTTCCAGTTCAAGTCGAGTTCTGACTTGTCGAATTCATCGTGTTGTGAGTGATCCTTAGGGGCTTTCGTCAAGATAGCATCCTTAGGGGCTTCAACCTCAACTTGACCACCATGACCGCCGACAACCCGTGGCCAGCCAGCGTCGTCCCATTCAACCTTTTGAATAGACGTTTCACGGCCAAGTGTGCTCCAACCACGTGGGTCATAAGCAGATTCGTTCTTGTGGTTCCAAGGACGAGATACCAATGAGGCGTAGTACCATTCGCCACCTGGTGTGTTTACTAAGGCACCGTGACCTTGCTTTTGCAGGTAGAAGTCTGGCGTATCCATGTTGGTAATGAATGGGCCATCTGGTTCGCTTTCGAATGACAATTTGTCAAGCGTCTTGGAACGTGCAACGACTTCTTGGTGGGTAAAGACCGTCCCACCTTGTGCAGCAAACAGGTAGTAGTAACCGTTGATCTTATACAGATGTGGACCTTCAACCAGTTTAACGTCGGTCCCATTGTAGAGGTTCCGTGCCGTTTCTGGCTTCAGTTGCATCGTATCTGTGTCAAATTCAGTCAAGGTAATCCCGTCAAATGGGTGGTGGTATTCACGGTGATCCCAGGTCTGTTGAACCAGGTACTTCCGGCCATCGTCATCGTGGAATAAGGAAGCATCGAATCCAACACCGTTGACCTTGATTGGGTCAGTCCATGGACCGCGGATATCCGTTGCCGTCGTCAGGTAGTTGGTCATATCCTTGAAAGGACCATCGGTGATCTTAACATCGGTGTAGATCAACCAGAATTTGCCATCAGCGTAGCTCAGATCTGGTGCCCAAATCCCACCAGAAGCGGGGTTACCCACCATATCCAGCAACGTTGTCGTTGAAAGTGGTGATGGTAATAAGTTCCAGTGAACCATGTCCTTGGATTCATGTAACCGGACACCTGGGAACCATTCGAACGTTGAGTTAGCAATGTAGTAAGTGTCGTCAACCCGAATCATGCTAGGATCCGCGTTAAAACCAGGTAAAACGGGGTTTTGAATCTTCATAAAAGAATCTTCCTTTCCTTAACAAAATTAGTTAACTAAAATGAATCGCCTAAACTTCGTGAGCCTTCCGTTCAGCGTTGAGTTCTTCGTTCATCCGTTTGACATCAGCGTCAGACAAGGTGTACTTACTCATAATCCACATCGCGATCAGGGCAAAGATGATTGGTAACCAGATCATGGACCATTGGATACCCATCAAAGCACCAGAGGTTTGCGTCGTCTTAGTCCCATCAAACTTGAAGAAGGCGTTGATGTAACCAGGGATGATCCCACCAAGAGCCAACCCAATCTTGAAGAACAGACCCATGATGGCGTTGATGATACCGGCAACCCGCTTCTTGGACTTGTACTCGCCGTAAGAAACAACTTCTGGAACCAATGACCACATGTAACCAGTAGCAGCAGTGATCCCCCATTGTTGTAAGAAACGACCCGTGTAACCCAGAGCAGTTGAATCCTTGAATGAAGGCATTGACCAGATCCACAGAACCAACGTCCCAACGATAAACAGGGCTAAGAAAGCGTAGAAGAATTGACGCTTCCCGATCTTCTTACGGATGATTGGCCATAAGAATACCAAGAAGATACCAGGAATGGAACCAACCAAGTTAATGGAAGCCATCCATTCGGAGTGACCGATGTTGTATTGCATGTAGAATGGCCATACGGTGTTCCCGAAGAACATGAAGGTAAAGCCAATCAGGAAGAATGAACCTAACACTTGCAGTGGCTTGTTTTGCTTAAATTCGTACCACAGGTCGGAATACTTAACGGCAGCGGATTCCTTTTCAGTAGGTAAGACCCGTTCCTTAATTCCGAAGTACGTGCACATCAGCATGATAAACCCAATGATCATGTAGATCCCCATGACTAAGAAGTAAGCCTTCCCAGCTTTAGGTGAGGTGTAATCCCCTAAGTTCATGTGAATACCGAAGAACCCAATGTCCTTAGATTGTGGGTTAGGAGAAGCCATCTGAACAAATAATGGCAGGAACGTGTAAACTAACAAGTTACCAATGTTAGCTTCAGTCATCCGGACAGTCGTCAGTGTAGAAACTTCATCGTTATCACGCGTCAGTGAGGCGTTCAAAGCCCCATAAGGAATGTTAACGAAGGAGTAGATCAAGGCCGTTGCCAGATATGCAATGAAGGCGTAGAGGATGCTGCCCCGGACTGCATCGATAGGCAAGAAGAGCATAGCGGCGAAGATCGTCATTGGAATCCCACAGTAAACCAAGTAAGGCCGGTATTTCCCGGACTTGAAGTTGTGCTTATCAACAAAGGCACCAACCCATGGATCCCAGAACACGTTGACCCAACGAACAACTAAGAAAATCGTGGCACCAACTGCGGCGGAAATTCCGTAAACAGTGGTTAAGTAGAAAAGTAACATTGACCCAATCGTACCAAAGATTAAGTTTTGCGCTAAATCCCCGGCACCATAACTAATTCGCTCACGCCAAGAAAGCTTGGCGAACTCGTCATTGGCATTGTCTTGAGTCTTTGCGGCATCAGCCTGACTATTTGAGGCCATATGCGAAAACTCCTTTCGAAGAAAAAGTTTGTAACGTCTTGATCAAATAAACTAAGTGATCAGGGCGTCCGCTAAAATATGTCATCTGGTTGGTAGAAGCAACCAACCAAGGTAAAGAAAAAATTGCTGAATCTCAACAGAAGTATCGAGCAACTGCGTTAACTTGAGAACCCAGCGCTAACCGGTTTCTCAAGTTAACTATCCTTCCACGTCCTTCATGGGACGTGAAAGCAGTGAGCTTAACATGGCCAAATGCTAACTCACTGTCTTGTTTCGTTAGCTAACTACAACTGCATTGTAATCGCTTTCAGGTTTGCTGGCTATCTTTATTCGTGACTGTTTTTAGTTATTTTGTGACCTTAACCACAAAATAAAAGCCCGGTAAACTAACCTTTTACCGAGCGAATCTGTCGCTTTGTGCACGTTAAACTACTCGAAGTAGCCGCCTTCCTTAACGGTCCGTACCCGCCGCTTTTGTTTCATTTGACGCTGATATTTACTAGGCGTCGTACCGGACCACTTTTTAAATTGCTTGCTAAAATTAGACACGCTACTGGCCCCCATTAAATCCGCCACATCCTCAATGGAGTGTTCTGGCGATCCCAGCAGCATCTTAGCCTTGTTGTATTTCTGACTTTCGATATAGTGCAACGGGGTCACACCATAAACCTTCTTGAACGTGCGATGACCATAACCACTGCTAATCCCAATCTTTTGGCAGACGTCCCCAAAAGTAAAGTTAATCGCCTCATCCTGCTCAATGCGTTCCTTGATTAACGTGGCAATCTGCCGGCTCGTTTTGGCCTCACTCTCCGTGTAGCGAGCCCCCCGCCGTGTCTCATAGTCCTGTAAGCCTTCCGTCAGGTCATAAAAGAACTCCAATACCGCAATCTGAATTTTCAGATTGACCTGTTCTTTGCTCAGCTTCTGATTGGCGCTATAAGCCACCATCCGTTTGGCTGTCCGGACGGCCGACTGAGCAATCGCTTGATCTGCTGGAATCACCGTGTTGGCAATCTTTCCAATAATTTCAGACTTCAGCGCCAGGTTTTCGATGTTGAAATGAAAACAGATATAAGTCATATCCTGCTCTGAACTACTGTTTTGATTTGTGTGCACCGTTCCCGGGGAGATGATGATGGCATCCCCGGCACCATAATCATACGTCACTAAATTTTTAATTTCCGTCGTTTGGCGGCCATCAATCACACACATCAGCTCAAACGCCTGGTGTTTCTGTTCAAAAAACTGCCAACCACCGGGAACAGTTCGCATATGGCCACCGAATAAATACAGACTAGAGTCCACAACCGGTAATGAAACAAAGCGCTTCATGCTAAAACCTCCTCAGTCACCATGCTGGCTCCTCCCCAAATAGTCGATGTAACCGCTTTATCGCCATACCGTTATTATAACCGTTAAGTTGGTAAAAATAAACAACCAACCTCTATGAACTGCCACATTTTCCCACTGATTGTCAATTTTTTCACATTCTCCGGTACGCGTTTCCACCAGGGTTGTTCGGTATGTAAAAGGGGTCTGAGACTTTTGTCTCGGACCCCTTGTTCATCATTTTACAGAATTGGCGACAACAGCCGCGATGCCGTCTGTTTGAATTTCAGATAGAGTGACTGTTGGTCAAACATCTCCGGCGTAATCAGCTCGCTGTGCGTCATATCCCTTTCAAAGATATTCTCCAACTGACAAGCAATCCCCTCATCATAGATGAAAGCATTAATTTCGAAGTTGAGTTTAAAACTGCGGTAATCCATGTTGGCGGAACCAACCGACGCAATCCGCCCATCGACCACAATCGTCTTGGCGTGAATGAACCCGTTGTGATAGTAGTAAATCTTGACCCCGTCATCCGCCAGTTGCCGTGCATAGTACTGCGTGGCCCGGTAAACGAAGGCGTGATCCGGTTTATCCGGAATCATGATCCGCACATCAATTCCGGCCATTGCCGCAATCCGCAGGGAATCCAAGACACTATCGTCAGGAATCAGGTAAGGCGTCTGAATCCATAGGGTCTTCTCCGCCGTCTGAATCAAGCGCATGTAACCCATCTTGATTTGTTGTAGGTCGGAATCTGGCCCACTGGAAACAATCTGTAAACTCGTGTTACCCTTCACCTTGCTCAGCGGGAAGTAACGCGTGTCAATCTTACGGTCGTTGAAGGGATGATCCTTATCCGTCGCATTCCAATCGAGCATGAAACGAGCCTGCAACGAGAAGACCCCGGAACCCACGATTCTCAAGTGTGTATCGCGCCAGTAGCCGAATTTCTCCTTGCGCCCGAGGTACTGATCCCCAATGTTAAAGCCCCCAACGTAACCCACTTGACCATCAATCGTGACGATCTTACGGTGATCACGAAAGTTGAGCCGAAAGTCAATCACGGCCGAACGGGTCCCCAGGAAGGGTTCCACGTGACCGCCAACGTCCATCAGTGGCTTGAAGAACCGTTTCCAGGTCCCCATCGACCCCCACGGATCATAGATCACGCGGACCTCAACACCCGCGGCAGCCTTCTTAACCAGGATGTCCAGAATCTCATTTCCAATCTTATCGTTATAAAAGGTGTAAAATTCAATATGAATACTGGAGTGGGCGCGCTCGATGTCTTCCAGCATCGTGTGGAAGAGGTCGTGCCCATCAGTGTAGATCTTGACGCGATTCTGCCGGGCCAAGAAGGCCTGATCCGTTTCCATAAACATATTAACCATGTTGATGACGGAATGACTGATCTTATCGGCTGGCATAATCTCAGTGCCCAACTGCGCACGCTGCTGCGTCAACCGCTCATTCAGCTGCACCGCGACTTGATGTTGCAGTCGGAACATCCGCCCCTTGGGAAGCTTTCGGCCGATAAAGGCGTAGGCAATAAATCCCACCACCGGCAGTAAGACCAGCACCAACATCCAGGCCCAGGTTGCGGCAATATCACGCTTTTCTCGAAATACCGTCACTAGGGCTAACGCCGCGTTAATCACGACGACAATTTCAAAGATAAGCATATAGTTCACGCTCACGGGAAACCCTCCTCTGCTCTCTGTCTTTTTTATCATACCCCAATTCATTCAAATGTCTTTACTTTTTTTTAATTTTTCCTGATAATCACTATAAATCATTTGGAGGTCAGCTATGTTTACTCAGTTCTCTTCTTTACTCGGTGGCTTACACGGCATCCACTCCGTTCGGGTCTTTCACTGGATCTTTCGTGAAAACCCAATGATCGGGACGATCTTGATCGTCGGCTTGATCCTATTTCTCATTTATCGCTACATGAATCGCCGTTAATCCCTCGTATCCAAATAAGGACGCCACCTCTCACGCTTACTGAGAAGTGACGTCCTTATTTCTTTCATTAGAGTGGTTAGAACGCTGCCGCCGGATTGCCATACTGACTGGTCCCGGTGCTGTAGTTAATCTTAACGCCTGCCTGGATGTTGAAAATATAGACATTATAGGAGACACCCGAACTGCCGACCGACTTGGCCTGCATGTGCACCCCACGCGCCACTAATTCATTGCCCCGAAAGACGGGTTCAACTTGATAACGCACGTAATCACGGGGATGGCTCTTCAAATAACTGGCGACCGGGTTTTCATAGGCCGTCATACCCGGATCATTCAACGACCGGGTACCGGTCATTAAATTCTTCAGATTGTTATTTTGTCCCGTCAGCTGGTAGCCAATCAGGTGGCTCCGGTTATACAGATACCCCCGCTTGCCATTGACGGTATAGGGCTTGTTCTTCCAGCCAGTTGGACTCACGTAGAGTGGCTCCCGCTTGGCCGTGGGCATTAAATGCTTACTCAAAAGGGCATTCGCCGTGGTGACCCGGTTCAGATTGTCCAACGCCCCATACGTCGCCCAGCCGCCCTTCTTCGTGGATAGCTGTGCCTGGGTAAAGGTCGGTCGATTGTGGTTAACCGCCACGATCTGGGTCCCCGTATACTTCTGTTGCGCTAGTGCCTTGCTGGCGACCGACTGCTTCGGTGCCGTGGCCGTTGAGCCGCTGGTGTGGCTAGTCGATGATGATCCCACAACTTTGCTGACCGCACTCGTCAAATGCCGTGCCGTGGAGTTACCCTGACTACCCAGACTGCCGACAGCCCCAATCACGATTAGCAAAATGGCCGCATAAATTGGCATACGACTGCCCCGCCGACCACGGTTATAATGCCGTTTACTCATAATCCAATTCCCCTCTCAATACCATGAATACTCTGCTTCATATTTTACCAAAGGAACATGTGTTTGTCTTTAATTTTTTAGATTCAGTCGCAATTGTCACATGAACTTAACGCTTTTTTAACGCCAGAATTCGGATTTTGACTCTACCCACATGCTATACTAAGTGAGGGACGGGGAGCACGCTATTTGTACGCGGACTCTAAAACTGTTATCATTTTTGATGAGGTGATTGGATTATGAAGAAGACCCGGACACTGACTGCCGTCTTTAGCCTATTGGCCATTTTGGCTATTGGCTTAGCCGGTTGCAGCAGCAAGAGTAGCAAATCGGGGAGTACGCAACAAGCTAGTTTTAACAACAAAACGACCAAGAAGGCTGACGTCAAATCAACGTTGACCAACTCGACCAAGCTTTGGTACGTCACCGGTGCGGTTAACGCCAAGAGTAACTCTGGGATGGAGGCTTACCGGTTCAATAAGAACGGTAAAGTCACGGTCTACAACGTTAACAAGTTCTACAAGACCTATGACGCCGCTAAGAAGGCGAACGCTTTGAATAAGTCTGGTGTTCTGAATACCACCTTTAAGACGAAGGGTGACGATACCGTCATCAACTTTAAGGGGAAGCTGTCAGACATTCCAATGACCCAAAAGTTCACGGTCAAGAAGACGTTGACTGGAACCAACAAGGCCACAAAACTAAAAGTTGCCGGCTATCACATCTCACGTGATATCGACAATGACGTCACCAAGGCCGTTCTGGTCAAGGTTGGCAACTAAGCATTGGTAGTCATGTAACCTAAAACGAGGCCGTCACTGGCCTCGTTTTTTTATTTTGGAGGTTTCTCATGAAAAAGATTCTGCCCGCACTAGGGGGCCTACTCATCATTGGCGGCGTGCTCCTCTACCAACAATTTCGCCATGTCAGTGGCATTGCCATGTTAGAAACGGCCGTCCTGGGGATTGCCGCATTTTTAGGCATCCTACATCTGATCAGTCATTGGTGTAATCGGTAGCTTGTTTCACGTGGAACACAACGGCTGACAGCACATCTACTTTGGGTTATGATAGGGCCTAAAGGAGCGTGATGATGATGTTAAAACACAAATGCTTACCGGCCCCATTGGCTCAAGAGGACGTGTACCGCTTCGCAGACTTGATCGATGAACATCCCTGGCTTATCCCCACAACGGTCATGCTAGAAGTTATTCCCATAACGGTCATGGCCCATGGTTTCTGGAAAAATCGGCAGCTTAAGAAACGGCTACAGATTGAGCGCGAAAGAACGAAACAGATGCAGATCAATCGTTTCCGGCCGGGACAACACGATGGTAAGCCACATCCGCTCGCTGATCATCACCATAGACCTTTTAACCACTTATCTAATAATTTAACCTTGAATTTATTTAATAAATAGAAACCGTCGTTATTCTAATTGCTGATCATCGCCATCATTTTTTATTTGATGGTGATTTTTTTATTTTGTTCCATATTATTTCACTTATGCTGATTATATGATTGTCCTAAATATCGTTTATTTAGACATCCTTATTGGTCAAATCTAACATAAATTTCACTCAAACAATTAGTAAAAAGTAATGAAAACGCTGAAAATACCGTATTTTCATTACGTTAACTTCATACTTATCGTTACCATTTAAAGTTCATAAATAATGTTCACAAATTCTTCACATTTTCGTTTTAAGATGGCCTTAACTCGAAAACCGTTTTAACCAACCTATTTGTCATTAACGATGACCAACCGTTGCCCTAACCAAGCCACGGTCGCCGCCTCCTAACCAGGGGCGGCTTTTTTGTGCCATTTCGACGCAAAAAACGTTCAGAGTCAGTTGCCTCTGAACGTTAACTTTAGATCCTAAACTCGTTATTGTAAGGAATCCCAAGCAGGTAAGACTTGGGGTTGTGTCGCCAATACGGCCTGTTGGTCCGGCGTTAAGAAGCGCTTGTGTACGACCACTTCATAGACGAAGTCAGACATCCAGTCATCGGTCATCACGAAGTACCCCTTGTCACCGTTCTTCTCGCCCCAACTATTTTCCACTTTCCAACGCGTTGGGTCATCGGCAACCAAGTCGACCCCGGTCAGCGTCATGGCATGAGAAACCTCGGCTTCACCCGTGGCCAAGCGCTGGGCCTTCGTCAGACTAAGGTCGACTCCAAATAGGTCGGCCGTCTGATAGAGGTGGCTATCCAAGAAGCCCCGTTCGCGACTCATCTGTTGTAAGACGTCGTTGCCAAACCAGACGGCTTCCCCACTTTGCAGCTGGGCAACCGCCGTTCGCTTGAGTTCAGCCATTGGCAAGTTAAGGAAGGTAATGTGTTTGCCCCCCACGATGTTGTCTTGGCTAGGCAAGCTGTACAGCCGATCGAATGGCTTGTCGGGTGAATTGGAGATCACCACGTAGTCATCCAAATCAATATCGAAGTATTTTTCAAAGAAGCCCTGTGGCGTCAAACCGGCATCACGATGGTACTGGTGCTTGTCGTCCTTATACTCCAAGTCAAACGTTGTTGGTGGTTCACCGAAGGCATAGGCGGCCATCCGATAGACTTCCTTCAAAGCCTGTGCGCGAGTCGTTGCAATCTGTTCCTCACTCGCACCATCGGCAACCAATTGGCGTAAGGCCAATGCATCCTTGCGTAGCTTGAGGTTCAATGCGGCCGCGAATCCCGTCGTATCATTGGTATTGAAAGATTCTGGCATTGCACTTGCCGGAACAACCCCGTATTTCTGCACAAGGGCCGCACCCATGGCCCACTGACCGCCGTCATCGCCGGGCCGACTCAGATAAAAAGCCACTTCCCGGTCATCGAGTGGCTGAGTTGCCGTCCGTAAAATATTGTCATAGAAGATGTTCGCCCGTTCTACCTTATCCCAGAAGAAGAGGTAACTCTGCGAGAGCTCAAAGTCTTTGACGTTATACTTCGCCGCAAATTGGTGACGAATGGTATTCAGCGTGGAAAACAACCAGCACCGGCCGGAGTGCTTTTGGTTGGATACCTTCCCCGTATCGAGTTCCACGGAAAAAGTTCGGTTCAAGCGAACCGCGGCTTGGGGGTCTTCTGAGGCGGCGAGCACCCCATTTTTAATGACCGCCCGGCTCACAACATCGTGGGCGGGTTGTTGCTGAAGATCGGCGTGTAGGGCCGCCGTTTCGGCAGCGGTTAACACGTGATCGGTTTTCGTATCTGGCATAAAATGACTCCTCTCTCTTCTCGTTTACGAGAAATCTCATTGAAATCTCATAATCTAATCTGAATTCATTCTACCGCTTTCCCCAGATGGACGCAATGCTTCTTCAATGAAGTTCCACTCAAAATGGCGCCAGATATAACGCAAAAATCAGCTTTTTCAGAAGGGTCTTCTAAAAAAACTGATTTTTTGCCATTATAGTGCTGAAGCGTGAGCCACCAGGCCATTGGTTGCGCCCTTAATTCACGTTCTAAGCCCCTTCGTGAGGCGCTAGTTTCTGATCAAACTGATCCTTGTCGTAGTCGGGTTGGTTGGAGATGTGCATGGCGGACTTCAACCGCACCGTTAAGAAATGCCACATGGCCGGGGTAATTCCCAACTCGTCTAAGTCCTGTTCGGAAATGGTATAGCGAATGCCTGCCTCGTCATGGGTGGCCACCTTTTGAACCCACTTGGGCTCCCGCAACATTTCTCGACCGAGAGCCACGAAATCAATGCCCGCAGCCATGACCTTTTCGGCATCGGCTGGCTTCTCAACGGAACCCACAGCAATTAGCGGTAACCGCCCGGCCACTTGCCGCTTGATCTTCAGGATCAACGGCTCTGAGTCGGCGGTATCATTTAATGAGGTCCGCCAAGCATAGCCCATCGAGATGTGGAGATAATCCAGCGGTTGCCCACATAACGTGTCGACCAACTGCAGTGTATCCGCGAGGCGAATTCCCGGGGTTTCAATCTCTTCCGGTGATAACCGATACCCCATGATAAACGGCCGATCCGCAAATTTTGCAATGACCTCGTGACACCGTTGAATGACGGCCAAGGCAAAGCGCATCCGCCCCGTCACGTCGCCACCCCACCGGTCCGTCCGACGATTGGAATGTGGAGAGAAGAATTGCTGCAACAGGTACGTATTGGCCCCGTGTAACTCAATCCCATCGAAGCCGGCTTGAATGGCCCGCCGCGTAGCCTCACCAAAATCCGTCACGATTTGCGTGATCTCGGCATCGGTTAGTTCACGTGGCACCTCGGCATTCTGCCGTTCAGCGGCGACTGCACTGGCACTGACTGGCCGTTCTCCCCGTAGCACGTGGGAGTTGGACATCCGCCCCGCGTGGAAGATTTGCAGGATGGCCTTGGTACCATTCTGCTTCATGGCACTGGCCATCTTGGTCAGCCCGGGTAAATAACGGTCATCCGTAATGGCCAATTCGCCCTCGAATCCCTTACCACTCGCAGAAACATTGGCCACCGGCGAGATGAATAATCCCACACCACCACTGTGAATTCGGAAGTATCGCAGCTCATCGCTGGTGATCGAGCCCTCTTCAAAGGCCGAAGCCTCGGTCATTGGCGGAATAACCACACGGTTCTTTACGGTAACGCCATTTGCAAACGTATAAGGTTGTAAAAATTGATAATCTTCAGCCATTGCTAACTCACCTTTCCACTTCATCAGTTCAACGTCTATAAGCTCAGTATAGTTCGATAAATCACAAAGTCTAATACTTTTGTGATAACGTTTTCAGAACTAAATGGTTATAATAATAGAGAGGTGATTCCTATGGCATCTAGCACCACGCGGCTCGCCGAAATCTTATCGGCCGTGCATGATCTGGGTAGCATCACTGCCGCTGCCCAGCATTTATTCGTCTCCCAACCCTATATCAGCCGGACGGTTAAGGAGGCGGAGCAAGAACTGGGACTCCAATTAATCGATCGAACGGCTAAGCCCACGCGCCTAACCTATGCGGGCACCCAATATCTCGCTGGCCTGGAAAAAATTCAGCATCAGCTCACCGACTTGGACCAAACCATGCGTGAACTTGCACAATCTAAATCCGGTCACATTTCAATCGCTCTTTCCGAAAGCATGGCCACCCAAATTCTGCCCGATCTGGGGAGTCAGTTTTTGCGGCAATACCCCCAATACCATCTCGACATCCACGAAATGCCCTCGTTGGCAGCGGAAAAGGCCGTGACCGATAACCAAAGTGACGTGTATATCGGCCCTAAGTCCCCCAATCACAGTGAGTTTTTCTACCGGGTCATGCGCGATCAGGCTTTTAGTCTCCTTCTCCCCGCCGACAGTGCGTTCTCACTACCGCACATTGAAAATGCACAGCAGCTCAAACCCTTGCTGGCCCAACCGTTCATTGGCTGCGACTTGCAAATGGTTCTGGGAGAAATCACCCGCGACTTCATGGCCAAACACCATCTCTTTTTGCAACCTGCACTCACCTTAAATAGCCTAGCCACGATTCAACAACTCGTCGAACACGGCGCCGGGTGGACGATCCTGCCGACACCCCCTGTAACTACCGCTCGGGTGATTCCTATTAATGCCCGTCTGCTCACCTACCAGCTCATCATGGCGCACCGAACCAGCAAGGAAAACACACCGGAAATGACCGCTTTTCTCCGCGTCGCCCAACGCGTATTCAACATCGATCCCGTTCAACAAACCAAGCACCGTGACGACTAGTGACGGCCATTATTCCTAATCACAGAGAGACTAAACGACCAGGACTTTTGCCCTGGCCGCTTTTTGGATGCAATTATTCGCCTGGCCTGGCTCATTATTAATCCGGTGCCAAACCCTTTTCTAAAAATTTAATTATAGTCGGAATGGCCTTCTCGATGTCTTCTGGCACCAATAATGTCCGAACCAGTTCTGTTAACATTGTACCAATCATGAACTGGGCAATCCGTGAGTCGGGCCAGTCAACCAGCTCCCCGCGGGCCTTCAGCCGATCGAGCACGGGAAACAGGTTCTCCTGTAAGAGGGGCCCGGCATGGGTTATAAATTGACTTCTCAAGTCTGTTCTTACCGAAATCTCGCGAATTAGAATCCGTAAGATCGGCCCATTTTTCTGGATAAATGCCAACCGATCCTCCGCAATCGACTGAATCATCTCGTGCCGCGTCAGATAAGGTCGGCCCACGACCCCTTCGGCGAATTCCGTAATAAGTCGTGGTAATACCTGTGTCACGAAGGGCGCCAGCACGGCTGCCAGCAATTCGTCCTTTGTCTTGTAACGGCGGTAGACTGTGCCTTCCGCGACACCGGCCTTCTGGGCAATCTGCTTAGTCGTGGTATTCGCAAATCCCTGTTGGGCAAAGAGCTCGAGGCTGGCTGCTAAGACCTGTTGTTGTTTGGGGGGAATATCCCCGTTGGCCGCCATAACCGCCTGAAATGCTTCCTGAATGTTGGTTTCTTCTGCCATATTAAACCCTCCGATAGCGTTTCATCCCCACGACGTTGAGAATCGTAAATAACGCCGCAAAGAGAACTAAAATTCCCAATTCAAATGCGATGCCACTGAAGCCCACGCCCCGTGTGGCCACATTCATCAAGGCATTTCCACCATAATACAGGGGGAAGATGTGTGCAATCCACTGTAGCCAGTTGGCCATCTGATCCACCGGAATCAATCCGGAGAAGAAGACCTGTGGGATCACGAGGATCGGAATGAACTGCATCATCTGGAACTCGGAGTTGGCGAAGGTGGACACAAAGATCCCCATGGAGAGGGCCACCAGCGCCAGCAAGAAGTTAATCAGCAGAATGAGCCAGACGCTCCCAATCATGTGAATCTGGAAGACCGTCAGCGCAAACGTCACGGTAATCACCGTTTGGACTAAGGCAAAGAGCCCGTACCCCATCAGGTAACCGGTAATGATTTCGCCCCGACGAATGGGCGTTGCCAGTAGCCGCGTTAGCGTTCCCGTGGTCCGTTCGTTCAAGAGCGAGATCCCGGAAATTAGGAAGACAAAGAAGAAGACGAAGAAACCCAAGAGAATCGGGAGGAACGTATCAAAGAAGGTCGAGTCCGAACTCCCATAAAGATAATGGCTGGTAACCTGATAATTGGTCGGGGCCTGCACCTGGGCCTTTTGCGACTGGGGCGCTAGATTGGCGCCAGCCGTCCCACGTGCGCCTTGGGCCGCCGCCATTTTTTGCTGCTGTGCCATCAGGGTCTTTAACACTTGGGCCTGTTGCTGCAACGCCTTTTTTTGCGTCTGAGTTGCCGCGGCTAGGGCCTGCACCTTAATCTTGGTCAGTCCCCCCTGTAAGGCCTGCCGAACCAGTGCCGAATCACCCGGTTGACTGTTCTGATAGGTCACCGTGAGTTTCCCATCCTTTTGCTTGATAAATGCCGCCAGATTGTCCTCACGTACCTTATCCTTAGCCGTCGCCTGCACGCTATAATGGTGCAGCGTCACGTGCTTATTCTTGATCGCCTTGACTACCGTGGTGTCCACGTTGCTGACCCCAATTTTAGCGATCGAATCCGAACTGGTATTAAAGAGAAAATACATTAACGTCAGGATGAAGAGGGGCGCCAGAAACATTAAGGCTAGCGTCCGCTTATCCCGTAACATCTCACGTAAAACACGTTTAAAGATCGCTATGACTCTCATCTTGTAGCCGCCCCGCTTTCAAAAAGACTTGTTCAATCGTTGGTACCGCATAATCCTGTTCCAATTGTTGTGGGGTGCCCTGCGCCAGCGCAATCCCCTCGCGAATCAACATCAAGTAATCGCAATGCTCGGCTTCGTCCATCACGTGAGTCGTGACCAGAACCGACTTTCCCTGAGCCTTCAATTGATACAGTTCTGCCCAAATCTGTTGCCGCAACTCTGGGTCAATCCCGACCGTGGGTTCATCCAAGATCAGGAGTTCTGGGTCCTGTACCAAAGCAATGGCCAGCGACAATCGCCGCTTCATCCCCCCGGAATAGGCCGACACACGGCGATCCAACGCGTCATTCAAATTCACGACCTGCGCCGCGTGAGTAATCGCCGCGGCTAACTGTGACTTGGGAACACTCATGAGTTCCGCAAAGAACCGAATATTCTCACGTGCCGTTAAATTCTCATAGAGGGCATCGCTCTGGGCCATGTAGCCAATGCGCTGCATAATCTTTCGGTTCGGCATCGCTGTTCCCAAAACCGTCGTCGTTCCCGCATCGATCTTTTCCATTCCCAGAATGGCTTTAACCAGCGTGGTTTTCCCGGCGCCAGAAGGCCCAATTAATCCCATAATCTGTCCGACCGGTAATTGCAAACTAACCTGCTTAAGGACGGGGTTATCGCCGAACTTCTTCGCAACATCCCGCACATCAATTGTGTTGGTGACCATTTCCATTCCTCCTGACGTCCTTCTTTGTGAGTGTGTGCTCACTCATTTACACTCACATCGTACGACCAACACCGGGTAAAGTCAACTGTTAAGTGTCAGCGCTTACAGAACTAGTTAAAAAAAGTGGCCGTCGTCTCCGACCGCCACCGCTAGTTTAATTAAATTAAGTCGTTTCCCCTGGGGTCTCATTCGCCACGGCCTTAAGCGCCAGCTGGCGAATCTGATCCACCAATTGCTCATGGTCGGTCGCCATATCTGCGAGCAGGTTATCGGCCACCTCTTGTCGTAATTTCACAATATCTGGATAAATGCGTTCGCCCCGCTTGGTCAGTGAGAGTTCGTAAACTCGCCGATCCGACTTGGATTGACGCTTACGCACATACCCCAGATTGACCAACTGATTGACGGCCCGCGTCACATTACTTGGATTCAGATAGGTCAGGCTAATCAGCTTATCCTGCGTGAGGCGGGGATGCTCATGTAACCGCAAGATGTAGTAGTACATACTGGCATTTAACCGGTATGGCTGCAACCGCCGATCCAGCGCAATCCGGGTATAACGATTGGCAATCGAGAGCCATTTAACAATGTCTGAATCATTTCCCGTAGTGGCCATGCGCCGCCTTCCTCTCCTGAAACTACGTGCGCAAGCATATTCTATTTCTTGTGAAATGTCAAGCGAGTCATTGGGCCTGCTTGGCACGGAAATTATGATGCAAACTCGGCCACACCACCCGATCGGCTAATCCAATCAGGGTCCCGTTAAAGAGCAAAGTGAATAACGTCCCCCAATTGACTGCATAGAGTTGGTGCGTATTCAGCCAGCAGACCAGAATGATCACCACCGGCGGCGTAAACGTCAGGAGCTGTGCGACCACCACGTTATCGTGACAGTACATGAACCGCAGAATATTGGTGGTATCGTCATTAGGATGCATGACCAGATTGGCCCGCTGATACATGGAAATTGCGGCACAAAAGATCGTGATGCCCACGATGGCGAGTAATAACCGCACTCCCGCCGACAAACGCATGATGCCCATCCGAGTAAAGGTATTTGAAAAAACATCCACAAAGTAACTAAAGAACAAGACAAAACCGACTTCTCCCAGCAAACGGGGCAAGTCCCAGTGCCTTAACAAGAGCTGATTAACCAAAGCCGCTAGACAACTGACCACGAAGATTGCCAGTCCCACACTAACCCCCAGCCAGTGACTGAGATTCACTTCCGACGCCGTCCAGGGACTGGTCCCCATGTTGGAAGCCACCGAGAGACCATTTCCAAAGGCGTTGATCACCAACCCGAGGAAGAGCGCTAGCCAACGCTGTGTCATTGTATTTTTAATCGTCAATCGCCTCCGGTTGCACCGCGAAGTTGTGCTTGAGTCCCGGCCAAATGAACCGGTCCGTCAGATTGATAATATTCCCCGTAAAGATCAGGGCAAACAATGTCCCCAGATTGATCGCAAACAGTTGCTGGGTCACCAGCCAGCTCACGACAATAATGGTGACCGGCGGAATAAAGTTCAGCAGTTGGGCATGCAAAACGTTCCCATGGCAATACATAAACCGGAGAATATTCGTGGTGTCATCGTTAGGATGCATCACCAGGTTGGCTCGCTGATACAGCGAAATAGCGATGCAGAAGATGGTCACACCAGCAATCGCCAGCACGCCACGCGTGAAGACCGACAGCCGCAAGATCCCCATTTGGTAGAACATGTGCGTAAAGAAGTTCACGAAAAAGCTGACAAAAAACATGAAGCCAATCTCACCGAAGAAGCGCCGGGGTTCCCACCGCCGCAAAAGAAATTGGTTGGCCACTGCCGCTAAACAACTCACGACAAAGACCGGCCATCCAATATCCAGCTTAAGCCACTCACTCAAGTTCACTTCCGAAGCCATCCACGGACTAGCCCCCATGTTTGCCGCCACGGTCAGACCACTTCCAAAGGCATTAATCACCAATCCGAGGATCAACGCGATCCACCGTTCTTTCAACGTATTCTTAATAACTGCCATCTCCCCGACCCAAATCTCGCGTCGTTTACCGAGGACTAACACTACTTTCCCCGGCCAACGCCATATAGAGTCTACGATACTCCGATTCTCACAAAATGTAAGCGGCTACTTTCATTTAATTCCCATCAGACCTCAAAAAAGCGCCGTGACCGCTCACCCTCTCGGTGACTCGTCACGACGCCATTATTCGTTAAATTTAGTAGGCCAGGGAATTGATGTTCACTCGCTTGGTCTTGCTGGAGGCCCAGAATGGCACCTTCACCACGCCGACAATTTTATCTTTGTCGACAAAGCCCCAGTAACGACTGTCATTGGAGACACTCCGGTGGTCCCCCAATACGAAGTACTTCCCCTTAGGGACGACCGTGGCAATCTTACCGTTCTTGCCGCCTTGCCAATCGTTTTGCCGTTGAAGACCGGCTAACGTCCAGTTTCCAGTCCCTGAGGTCTGTTCACTCTGGCTAATGAAGCTTTGGTTGATCCGCTTGTTATTCACATAGATATAGCCGTTTTTGCTCTTCACCGTATCCCCGGGCAACCCAATAACCCGCTTCACGTAGTTGGTATTCGGCTTGGCCGCTGGGTCTTCACCATGTGCGTCAAACACAATGACACTGAGGTGCTTAACCTTCGACATCTTCCAGGCAAAAACCTTTTCATTATTATTCAGGTTTGGCTCCATAGACGGCCCATCCACCCGCACACGGGTAAAGACGAACTGTTTGAGGGCTAAAGCAATTGCCAGTCCAATGATGACCGGCACAATCCAACTCAAAACTTCCTTTAGTTTCTTCATGATGGCACTCCTTATTTTCGGGAATCACTAATTATGTTATTATCATACACCACCCGCCGCGCTTCGCACATTTATTTTGGCTGGTAGTATCGTTTTTAATCATAACATTTACGTTCCCACTGTCCCGTGCTTTACACAAACTTTACGTGTTTGAGATAAAACTGAAAGATTCGGGTCACGCTAGGACTTGCAAAATCACTGGTTTCCAGCAATAATGGAGCAATACGCTTTTACCTTACATAATGACCTGGGCCGCCATTCTGCAGTAGAGTGGCGGCCCAGCGCCGTCTTCACTGGTTATTGCGAAATTTATAAACTAGCTGAAAGGGCTGACTACTTTTGAATCCTACTCTTACACGACGCCGGCAAATCTGGCTGACTCTCTTACTGGGAACCGTCAGTGCCACCGGCCCCTTGGCCATTGACCTCTATCTGCCAGCCTTGCCGCAAATGCGCACTCAGTTTGCCACGAGTGCCTCGCTGATGCAACTGAGCATTACCGCCTGTTTGATCGGGCTAGCACTGGGCCAACTGATTGCGGGACCGCTATCCGATCAATATGGCCGCCGCAAGCCCTTGATTGTGGGCTTTATCATCTTCGGACTGGTCTCACTCGCGATGGCCTTTATTCATTCAATCACTTTATTAATCATCCTTCGCTTCATTCAGGGCCTGGCGGGAGCGACCGGTCAGGTGATGGCCCGTGCCGTCGCGCGTGACCTCTTCTCCGGGAAGAAGTTAACCCGCTTCTACGCGTTGCTCAACACCGTCAACGGGGTCTTTCCGATCATCGCGCCCATCATTGGGGGCTTCATGATCCACTACGTTGACTGGGAAGCTATCTTCATCCTCCTGGCCGCGATTGGCCTGGTCATTGCACTGGCCGTTGCGTTGGGCCTGCCCGAATCCTTACCCGTTGCAGAACGGCAAACAGGGGGCTTTCACAGCTCGTTGGGCGCTATGGGCCGCTTGGTCGTTCAACCCGCTTTCTGGCCTTTAATTCTGGCCACTGGGCTGGTCTACGGCGGCCTATTCAGCTACATTTCCGCCTCGACCTTCGTGTTTCAAACGGGCTTTGGTATGGCACCCCAAACGTTCAGCCTACTCTACGCCTTCAACGGCCTGGGAATCGTGGTCGGGAGTAACTTACCGGGACAATTATCACGGCGCTACTCCAACCGGCAACAGGTCACGAGCTTATTGGCAATTGCGGCGGGTGTGAGTCTGGTGTTGATGGCCAGCCTCCTGTTTCCCGCCAACGTGTGGGTCGTGAGTGGTCTGGTGCTGATGATGGTCATCCTGATTGGTGCTTTGTTAACCCTCACGGTGACAATTATCATGGACCAAGCCACCAAGAATGCCGGCGGGGCCTCTGCCGTGATTGGTCTGGCGCAAAACGCCTGTGGCGGCCTGGCATCACCATTGGTCGGTTTGACCGGACAGTCTTACGCCGCCATGGCCGTCATGCTCTTCGTCTGCAATGCTGGGGCGTTGGGATTAGTTCGGTATCAAGGTAAACAGAAAACCGCTAAGTCTTAAGATATGGGCGTTTGGGAGAAATCCTGAACGCCTTTTTTGAGGCCTTCCGTCGACCCCCACGGACACAATATGTCCAAATCAGTCAAAATAATGCTATACTGACCGCAAAAGTGATTATTTGAGCAATTAATCATTAATCCGGAAGGTGGTTTATATGACTTGGAAGATTGGTTTAATGGCTTTGGGCATGACGCTAGGGCTGAGTCCCCTGTTTGGGCTCAACAATCAGCCGTCATCACCGACTTTACAGACACCGGTCGTGGCGTTAGCGGATACGACCGCTAACGAATCTTACTCTGGCGTTATTGGATCTGGCGATACGACGGTCCCCTGGACGCTACAGAATGGTACCTTAACGCTTAAGGGGGGCACGATACCGCCATTTTCTGGACCGATTTTCCAGATAGGCAATGGCCAACTCCTAACCGCGCTACAAAAGGGCAACACGGATAATTTAACCATGGCCGATTTTGCCAATAAGGTATCCACTATCGACTTCGCTGGTAAGGTCGTTGCCAACGCCAATTCAACCTCTTTGTTTGCACGGTTTTCAAATGTGACGAGCTACCGCCATCTAGAAAATCTCGACCTCTCTCTCGTAACCAATATGTCGGGAATCTTTTCCTCTAACACTTCGTTACGGACATTCACTGCCCCAACATTCGCGGATGATCATCCCCATACGCTGGCAAATATGTTTGGCGCTGATACCGCATTGACCTATCTAGATCTTTCCAATTTGGATTCTCAACACGTCACGGATGTCAGTGGCCTAGCAGGCAGTTGTACTAGCTTACAAGTACTCAATCTTGCTAACTTTTCGGCTCCGCTACGAAACGATCCCACAAAATACACAGACTTGGTCACCGCTAGCCGTTCTTTAGCTGACATTACCGTCAATGACAATGTCGTTCTTTCTGGCTTAAATCTCACTCTGACAACTGCATCACTGCAAGATATCGATGGTCAAGCTTGGCAGGAAGTTGGTCCCGGAAAAGTGACGCTGCTTAATCAGACACCCAACGCCGACTTCACCGATACTAAGGCAAACTATTCTAACTACGATCCACAGGGTGACACGATCACAGGCTACTCCCAATTATTTGCCATGTACAATGGCCACGATGACGTGGTTACCGGCAATCGGCACTACGTTTTGAAGCCTGTGGATTCCGGTACGGCACGGTTCACCACGCCAGATCCTACACCTAGCGTCCCCAGCATCCCAACGGTCAAGCCCGATACTGCTCAGTTTGACCCATTCACCGTCATGGCAACCCAAAAGATCGGCCTCTACAGCGGTAAAAACTTCTCGACTGCCAATCGCCTCGCCTGGTTCGCCAAGAAGCCCCAGATGAAGCAACCGACCTTTACCGTCATCGGCACGGATACGTCCACGGCCGGTCACGCGCGTTACCACGTCCGGGACACCAACCCGGCCTCGTCAACTGACGGCCAAACCGGTTATATCACGGCCAATGCCGCCTATGTCACCCACACCTACTATCAAAGTGCGCCCCCAGTCGTGACCGTCATTAATCCCGGCGGCGTCAAGGGGTACGGGACTGCCGCACTGACGCAACCGCAGACAGCCTACAGACAGGGCGCTCAGTTAACGGTGAGAAAGGTGGTTACCCACAATCAAACGACCCGTTTTCTCCTCAACAACGGTCATTACGTTTCTGCCAATAAACACTTCGTCACGCTTGGCAAGCAGCGGGTCCCCGCGAAGGTTCGCGCCAAGACTGCCGTTAACCGTTACGACACCGTCAATCTGAGTCAGAAGAATCATCACTATGCCCGCCAGAGCCATCATGTCTTCAAGGTTCTGGGCTGGGACTACTCGTACGGCACGACTACCACCCTTTCCGGAACCCTTCGTTACCGGGTAGCCGGGGGATACATCACCGCCAACCATCAGCTTGTTCAGGAACAACCTTAAATCAATCGTCAAAAAAACGCGCCTCACCAGCCCTGGTAAGACGCGTTTTTTATTTACCGTGTCCCCACTGATTGAGTTGGGTCACGACGTTCTTTAAAATTTTAATACCCAATTGATAGTCCGGCTCCGAGCCTAACATCCGAAAGGCCAGGGTCCACGCATCGTGATAAGCGCTGACCGTCAACTGAAAGTTCGGCATGGTGCGATAGGTCCCCGCGAAGTAAATCTGGGTAACGGGGATATTGCCAAAATTCAGTCGTGTCTGATCCACGTGACCGAAATTAGCAAAGGAGACCGTCGCCGACTCGTGGTGTTTGCCCGCCAATCGCCGCACCAATTCCGGTGGCAGCGCCCGACTCATGCGATTGATTTCCACCAAAGGCGCCAGGTAGGCAAGGCTTTCGTGTAACTGCGTGAGGGTGGCCTGCGTACGGGCAGCCACCTCCTGCAGGGTGTCCCCTTCATGCACGGTGATGGCCACCGGCATCTGACTGGTCAGGTTCGCAACCTGAACCACGTTGGTCGCCGCCACCGGCCCGTGCAAACGCAGATCCACCTGATAGGGAATCACGAGCTGCCGTTCACCGGTCAAGGAGAAGAGGGCCAAGGCGTAAGCTGACAAGAGAACGGCATTCATGGTCACCCCCTGCTGCCGCGCCAATCGACGTAACTGCTGACTTTCAACTCGTGGAATCAAGGCCTCGCCCTTGTGATGGTGAACGTTGCCTGCCAACTGTGGAAAGCCCTCTGCCGCTGGCGCATCACTGCTCTGCGGGATCGGTCGATGCGGATGCCGGAGAAAGTTCATAATCCGGCGTACACTGCGCTCATTGACAAAGTCCGTGAGGTCCTGACCATCATAGGCCGCCGCCAACAGGTACAGATAGTGTTTGAACCCCTCACCGTCAGTCAACAGGCGACTCATGATCAAACGAAGCTGGTCGTAATCCGCATAGTGAATGACCTGGATCTTCAGCTGTGGTCCCTGTAAAACATCTAATTGACCGCGTCCGGGGTCGTGACTGGCATCGTACTCTTCAATCACCTGTTGAAGCCGCGCGGGCTGTTCCTCAAACCGATTACGTCGCAAATTATAGCGACTCAAGACTTGGGGAACCACCGTTTGCGTCGTTTTTACAGCCGTTAGCAACCGCGCCACATCCACGGGATGCATGAGGCTCAGCGTGCATTCCAGTAATGGATACGTCTGCGCCAAGTCTAAGGTTGGAATCAGGTCCAACGGTTCGCCACGATAATTCACACGATCACCCCTTCTGCTTAATTTAGGTTCAGTATAGCAAAGCCGCCCCAATAACCTCTACGAATCCATCAAGATATAGCGAAAAGTTAATAATCCTGTAACCTCGTGGGGAGTCCTGTTAGAATGAGGGTAACTGTTAACGAATGGAGTGACTGCTTGTGTCAGCACCATCTACCCCCGTATCCTGCAACGCCACGCTCATCGTGACCACCCACCGGGTCTTTCAGCCCGATTTAAATGAACATCAAACCGTCTTCGGCGGCAAGATCCTATCACTCGTCGACGACAGTGCCTCCGTGGCTGCCGTTCGGCTCACCCATAAGACGGTCGTTACCGCCTCATTCGACCACGTGAGCTTTCTACGGCCCTTTCACCTCGATGATTCCATGATTCTGGAAGCCTATGTCAGTGGAACGGGGACCCGTTCGCTGGAGGTCTTCGTCAAAATCATCGGTGAAAATCTCACCACTGGCGAGCGTTTCGTTGGGTTCACCTGTTTTATCACCTACGTCATTGACGACAAGTCCGTCACGGCACCGTTGCCAAGCGTCACCCCACTGACTGACGAGCAACGTTACCTCTGTGCCGGCTATGCCCAACGAACGGCACAACGCAAGGAACGGCGACAGGAACAACGGGGACTGAATGCCCACGTCACCACCAATTCACCGTGGCCCGCCGAGTAAATGTTTCATGTGAAACACCACTGTCGACCTAATGGTCTGCGGTGGTGTTTTCATCTGGAATTGTTCCACGTGAAACAGCCCACCATTCCTTAGCCAGAATGCCGAATTGGTAGAGATCGAGCCACTCACCATCTTGGTAGACGGCCTCCCGGTTGATACCCTCGCGCACAAATCCCACCGCCGCGTAAGCGCGTAAAGCCGCCTGATTGTTGGCATTGACGTCCAAGGTTACCTTGTGAAGCCCCAACTCGTTGAAGGCGAACGACAGGACCGTGTTGAGCGCATCGACGCCAAATCCCTGACCCCGATCACTCACAACGGGGAGGGCAATTCCCAGCTCCGCCCGCCGATTCTTCAGCTGAATCTCGTCTAAAATCACCCAGCCCAACAGGCCATCGTCAGCGTTTGCCCGCACCATAAAGAAAAAATGATCATCGCTATCGGGATTGGCCGCCAGTTCGGCGTACTCGGCCGCCGTCCATGGATGCAAGGCATCGGCTGAAAGGTTGCGTAATAGTCCCGGCTCCCACTGCGTATCTTGAAGCCACTCAGCATCCCCGTCACGCATTTCCGTCAGGTGAATCAATTGTCCCTGAACCACACTTTTCATGTTGTTGCCTCCTCGGCTTTTTCTCTAACTCTACCATACCTTTAACCGCGTTGAGCCATAATTGTTGGCGCCTCCCCTAAAAACCGGTATACTGATCGCAGTCAAAAATGGGAGGTTCCTTTATGAAGATTACAATTATTGGCGCAACGGGGATGGCTGGTTCAGCACTCGTTGCGGAAGCTTTACGACGCTGTCACACGGTCACAGCCCTGGCCCGTTCCGCAGAAAAATTGGCGCAGTTACCCGCTAACCCACAACTCACGACCAAGGTCCAAGACGCCTTTGCCCTGACACCCGAAGAACTGGGAACGGCTGATGTCGTCATCGATGCCTTCGCAACGGCGCCTAGCCTGGCCTTTCAGCACGTGGACCTGGCGACCAACCTGGTAGCTAAGCTGCGCACTACTACGACGCCGCGGCTGGTCTTTATTTTGGGAGCTGGAAGTCTCCGTACCGGCGATGATCACCACCTGTTTGTCACTGACATTGCCAAGGACCCCAACGCAGCTAGTTTTTTGAGCATTCCGCAAAATCAGCTAAAGGAGCTTAACTTCCTGCGTGACGTCGACAATGTCAACTGGGTCGGCGTGTCACCGGCCGCCGATTTCCATCCCGGGGAAGCAACGCCCTTCCTATTGGGGAACAACGAGCTGCTCTTTAACGCCGACCACCAGTCGGAAACCTCTGCTGGTACAATGGCCGTGGCGATCCTGGACGAAATCGAGCAACCACAACATCAGCAAACGCGATTCACCGTTGCTAATAAATAAATTTGTAAGGGGTGCCCGTTTCCTTGGGCGCCTTTTTTTGCTATGCTTACCTATGGTCTGCACGACCGTACTCAAGCTATAGAAAGTTGCGATTATTTTGAAAACTCGATTATCTTGGCGGGAGCTTCTCTTTATCGGTATGATGCTTTTTGGTCTCTTCTTTGGTGCCGGTAACCTGATCTTCCCCGTCTTTCTGGGCCAACAAGCGGGGCACCATGTCGGCCTCGCCGTCGTTGGCCTGTTGATCACGGGAATTGGGTTACCCCTCCTAGGGGTAACCGGGATCGGCTTGACGCGAAGCGAAGGCGTTTTTGACCTCGCTACAACCGTTAACCGGCCCTTCGCCTACGTCTTCACCATTCTTCTCTACCTGACCGTGGGCCCGTTCTTCGCGCTCCCACGGCTAGCCACGACCTCGTTTCAGATCGGTCTTGCCCCCTTCGTTAGCCCCGCACATCAGGGGATCGTCCTGGCTAGCTTCTCCGTACTGTTCTTCGTGATTGCATGGTTACTCGCGCGTAATCCGGGAAAGTTGATGACCTACATTGGCAAATGGCTCACACCCACTTTTCTGATTCTCCTGGGGTTGTTGATCCTGGCAACGTTTCTTAAACCCATGGGAGGCTTTAACTTCCCTGCCCGCGGTGCTTATGCGGTCACGCCTTTGGCAACCGGGTTTACGGAGGGATACAACACCTTGGATGCCTTGGCGTCACTCGCGTTTGGAATTGTCGTCATCGACAGCATTCGTGCGCTGGGAGTCACCGAACCGGGTCAGATCGCTAAGGACGTGATCAAAGCCGGCACTATCAGCGTCGTTCTCATGGGCCTGATCTACACATTACTAGCTCTGATGGGCACCATGAGCCTAGGCAAGTTTGCTGCCGCCGCTAACGGTGGGATCACGCTCGCCCAAATTGCCAACCAATACTTTGGGGTCTTTGGCAATCTTCTGCTGGCCCTAATCGTGATCATCGCCTGCTTGAAGACCGCCATTGGGTTGATTTCGGCCTTTGGCGACACCTTTCACGAGATGTTTCCGCGACTGTCTTATACCTGGCTGATTGTCTTCGCCAGCATCCTCCCCTGTTTGTTTGCCAACGTGGGCCTAACCAAGTTAATTAGCTACTCGACGCCCGTTCTCATGTTCCTGTATCCGCTGGCCATAGTTCTCATCGTCTTGGCGGTGCTCTCACCCTTACTCGGAACCAGTCGTTGGCTCTTTGGCCTGACCATGCTGTTCACACTGATTCCAGCCATCTTCTCGGGTGTCGCCGCCCTACCTAGCCACCTGCAACAGGCCGGCTGGAGCCGCGCGATTCTAACGCTCAACAACCATCTGCCGTTAGCCGCACAAGGTTTCAGCTGGGTCGTTCCGGCCTTAGTCGGTGTCGTCATTGGTTGGGTGCTGGGTCAAGTGTTCCGGTCCAAAAACGTTTAAACGGCTAAGCCGGTATCACTCATCCTGGGTGTGCCGGCTTTTTTAGCCGCTCTAACCGCGATTGGCAAGTCGGCATTGGCCCCCACGAGACGTTCGGATTGGAACTTTTGCCCATAATTTGCTAAACTCAGGAAAACTTATTCGAAAGGTGCGCTCCCATGAAAAAATATGCCATCATTGACTTAGACGATACTCTCCTGGACTTTACCCGCGGTGAAAACGAGGGTGTGACGCAATTGTTGAAAAAATACGGGGTAACCGACGTCCAACGGGGACTCGCCACCTACGTACAAATCAACCGAAATGTCTGGCACCAGATTGAGCTGGGAGCCGACCGGGGACCCCTACTGAATACGCGGTTTACCCAGGCCTTCGATGCCATGGGGATCGCCGTTGATGGCATCGCCCTGGAGAAACAATACAAGTCCATGTTGGATCACAACTACTACACGTTGCCCGGCGCAACGGCCCTGTTGACGGCACTGAACCACGCCGGCGTGACGGTCATTGCCGGCACAAATGGCACCAAATCCATTCAGCTCAATCGTCTGAGCGGCGCCCACCTGGCCGATTATTTTGACAGCATCTTCATCTCCGAGGATGTGGGCTATGACAAGCCTGACGCGCGCTTCTTTGCACCTATCTTCAAGCAATATCCCGCGATGTCAGCCGCCAATACGGTCATGGTTGGAGATAGCCTGCATTCCGATATTCTGGGTGCGACCAACGCTCATCTCGACAGTATCTGGTTCAACCCGCGCCACACTGCCGCATCAGCCACGTACCGGCCCACTCACGAGGTGGATTCCTTCACCGCCTTAAAACAACTGTTACTGGCTTAAAAATCGAAACCAATCGCCCGTTAGCGTGATGTCGCGCTGACGGGCGATTTTTGTACTGAGGTTAAGCAACTTTTCTTACCTTTTAGAGGTTAATTCACCCCTTTAACCAGAATATCTGGTATGATGGTAACAAGTTATAACCAAAATCTCATATTCTCATTTAAGCGAAACGAGGTGAAGAGCCATGACCGAAACACGTTTTCCAGCAACCCCCGCTAAAATCGGTGTAACGATTTTAACGCTGATTCTGTTCGTCGCCATGTTATCTTTTCAGACGCCCCAAATCGTTGCCTTTCTCTGCTTTAGTTCGTTAATTACGGCGATGCTGCACTTTAATGTCTTTGAGAGTACGACCGATAGCAACCCGTTAAACCGGATTGACTTGGCCATTCAAATTATCTTCTTAGTTTCTTCAATCGCCCGTGCCTTTATCCTTGGGAGCGGCAAATAATGAGGAGCCACGTTATCCCCACGGATACGCGGCTTTTTTATTAGCCCCATTCGATCTTGTCGAGATCTAAGTAGTCGGCGCGTTTTGCGGACTGGGTGGCTTCTAGTGCATCCTTTAAGAGCTCCCATTCATGCTTGGCTAGGATCACCACCGAATCGGCATCCCGACCATCCGTTGGCGTGACGACCACGGTCTCCTGCTGATGATTGATCTCATCTAAGATTTGGAACAAGGCCTGTTGCGCAGCAGCTGGTGAGTAACGTTTCATCGTTGTTTCCCCCTAATAAAAAATCCCGCTCGCGTTGATTTCCCAGCGTTAACGGGTTCTCCGAATGACCATCTTGTTGTTTTACGCTGGTAAACTCATCAGCGTCCCCAGTAAAACCGCGGCCAGTAGCAACTGGCTGCTCACTAAGTACCAGGCTTGTTGGTGCCACAGCGCTCGAGTTGCCGCCGGGTACGTGCGCTGTCGATGCTGATAATAGCTCATCCCCGTCGCCACCAAATCCACGACCAACAGTAACCCAATCACCCGGGCGTCCATCCACTCGGGCCGCCACAAGCCAACGGCAACGTACACTAAACCTAAGTCTAAAAAACCATGATAAACGGCGCGACTTCGTCTGTGACGGACCGTCGTTGTGTGTTCGAGTTGTCGCAAGGTGCGATGATGCAACCCGTGACTAACGATTACCAAGATAAGACCTAACCCCAACAGACTCATTTTCATACGTAAAAACTCCCTACTCGAGATTTGATTCCCCAGCATTCAATTTTACCGAAGTTTGTCCGTAATTCCTAGACAGCCGCCGCTGTTGGAAAGGCCCCGTGATGGGCGACGCTGTCTGGGCCTCTTACCAGTCTGCCGTGCACGCAACCTCGCAACGGGCGCGTATCCCCATACCCGACTCGCTACAACTCTCAGATTATCAAAACCACATATTGTTTCTGCAAAGAATGTGTAAAGATCATGTATGCCTTTTATTAATCATTTAATTATTAGTAATAATGTAATTAATAACAGAAAAAGAGACCTTCACCAATCCCTTGGTGAGGGCCTCTCCTGTTTACTTCACTTTGGCAATTTTACCCTGTTCGATGTACACGCTCAAAATTGCGATATCAGCTGGGTTAACCCCACTGATCCGACTGGCTTGTGCCAACGTTTCGGGTTGAATCTTCTTCAGCTTTTGATGGGCTTCCGTAGCCAGACCGTCAATGGCATCGTAATCGATGTTGGCGGGAATGGCTTTGGCTTCCATCCGCTTTAATTTCGCAACGTTATCCTCGGCCTTCTTGATGTAACCGGCATACTTCAGTGAAACCTCAATCTCTTCGACAATGTGCCGATCCAGGGGCTGTTCAGGCGCTGGAATAAATTCCAACAACGTTTGGTAGTCCACGTAAGGCCGACGCAGGAAGACGGCGGCTAACACGCCATCCTGTAACGGCTTGTCGCCATGACTTTCGATAAACCCGTTGATAGCAGCGTTAGGCTTGATCCGAATGCTGTTCAATCGGTCAATTTCGGCCTTCAGAGCGGCCTTCTTGGCTAGGAAATCGTTGTAACGGTCATCACTGATCAGTCCCAACTCGTGACCCTTAGCCGTCAAACGCAGATCGGCGTTATCGTGACGTAAGATCAAACGGTATTCGGCCCGACTCGTCAGCAAGCGGTAAGGCTCCTTGGTTCCCTTGGTAACCAAATCATCCACCATGACACCAATGTAGGCATCGGAACGCTTCAACGTAAAGCCTGGCTTACCTAATGCCCGTAAACCGGCGTTGATCCCGGCCAAGAGACCTTGACCAGCCGCTTCTTCATACCCAGACGTCCCGTTGGTTTGGCCCGCCGTAAACAGGTTCTTCAGGGGCTTGGTTTCCAAAGTAGGCCGTAATTGGTAAGGCGACACGACATCGTATTCGATGGCGTAGCCTGGCCGCATCATTTGGGCATCCTCTAATCCTTGAATGGAGTGCAAAATCTTCTGTTGCACTTCTTCAGGCATGGAAGTTGATAGCCCCTGAACGTACCATTCGTCGGTGTTCCGGCCTTCTGGTTCCAAGAAGAGTTGGTGCCGGGGCTTGTCTGCGAAACGCACAATCTTATCTTCAATGGATGGGCAATAACGTGGGCCAACCCCCTCGATAACCCCCGTAAACATTGGGGCCCGATCGAGATTTTCTCTAATAATTTCATGCGTCTTCTGGTTGGTATACGTCAGCCAGCAGGATAACTGGTTCTTCAGATCAAGGTAGGCACTGTCGGGCGTGGTAAAGCTAAAGTGGTTCGGCTCCTTGTCCCCAGGCTGCTCCTCGGTCTCATCGTAGTGGATCGTGTTCCCATCAACCCGTGGTGGCGTCCCGGTCTTGAAACGTTCCAGGTCAAAACCATACTTCGGCAGGTTCGCCGTCAGCTTGTTGGCGGGTTGGGAGTTATTGGGACCTGATGAATACATCAATTCTCCAATAATAATCTTCCCTCGCGCCGCAGTTCCGGCCGCAATCACGACCGCCTTAGCCCGATAACGCGCCCCGGTGTTGGTGATGACCCCCTTGCAGGCGCCGTCTTCCACGATCAGGTCGTCCACGATGCCTTGACGTAATGTCAGGTTGGGTTCGCGTTCGATGGTGTGCTTCATTTCGGCGTGGTAGGCGTGCTTATCTGCTTGCGCACGTAAGGCCCGGACGGCCGGACCCTTACCCGTGTTGAGCATCCGCATCTGGACGTAGGTCTTATCGATGTTACGGCCCATCTCGCCACCCAGCGCGTCGATCTCCCGGACAACGATCCCTTTGGCAGGCCCACCCACGGATGGGTTACATGGCATAAACGCCACCATATCCAGGTTAATCGTCATCAACAGGGTCTTGTTGCCCATCCGCGCAGCGGCCAATGCGGCTTCACTACCGGCATGACCGGCACCCACGACGATAACGTCGTAGTCCTGTCCCGGATATTCAATTACTTCAGTCATGGTTCTTTCCCTCCATGCCTGATCGTCGTCACGACGGCGGTCAAGCGGTCTCTTAGTGGTTTTAGTTTTGCGTTATTTCCCTAAACAGAATTGGCTAAACAACTGATCGAGCAGCTCGTCTTGGTAACTGTCCCCGGTAATTTCACCGAGTAGGTCCCAAGCGCGCGTCATATCGATCTGTACCAAATCAACGGGCATCCCCGCAGCGATGCCGTGCATCACGTCATCGAGGGCCGCACTAGCCTGATGTAACAGGCCAATGTGCCGCGCGTTGGTTACCATCACCGTGTTCTGACTGGACTCAATGCCCTCATCGAAGAACAGGTGCGCGATGGTCTCTTCCAGCTTATCCAGGCCCGCACTCTGCAGGATGGACGTTTCGATAATCGGACTGTCCCCAGCGGCCTGCTTTAAGGCCGTCAGATCCAGCTTCTGTGGCAAGTCGGTCTTGTTTAGAATCAAGATCCGTTGCGTGTCCGCCGTGGCCACCAGCAATTGCTGGTCTTCGGCGGTCAGGGGTTCACTGGCGTTCAGGACCAGCATCACCAAATCGGCGGTGTTGATGGCTTTGCGCGAGCGTTCAACCCCAATTTTTTCAACCTTATCCGTGGTGTCCCGAATACCGGCCGTATCAATCAACTTCAACGGTACACCCTTAACGTTGACGTACTCTTCAATCACGTCACGCGTGGTGCCGGCAACGTCGGTCACAATCGCCTTATCCTCGTGGAGCAGGTGATTTAACAGGCTACTCTTCCCCACGTTGGGACGACCCACGATGGCCGTGGCTAACCCTTCACGCAGCACTTTCCCCTGTTTAGCGGTCGCCAGTAAGGCCTGGATCTGCTTCTTGACCTCTTGGGCCTTTTCCAGCAGCATCTTGGTCGTCATGGTCTCCACGTCATCATACTCGGGATAGTCGATATTCACTTCTACCTGGGCCAACGCATCGAGGATGTCTTGGCGCAGATGCCGAATCAATTTCGACAGATCACCGTCCAATTGGTCCAGGGCTACCTTCATGGACTTGTCCGTTTTAGCCCGGATCAGATCCATGACGGATTCGGCCTGCGTGAGGTCGATTCGACCGTTGAGAAAGGCCCGCTTGGTGTACTCACCGGGTTCGGCTAGTCGGGCACCATAGCTCAGGCATAGCTGGAGAATCCGGTTCGTCGCGACGATCCCACCGTGACAGTTGATTTCGATAATGTCTTCCTTGGTGTAGGTCTTTGGTGCCCGCATCACGGTTACCATGACCTCGTCAACCTCTTCGCCATTCTCAGGGTCCAAGATGTGGCCGTAGTGGATCGTGTGACTTCCCACTTTTGTCAGGTTCGCGCCCTTAAAGAGCTTCCCCGCAACGGCAAAGACGTCTTCACCGCTGAGACGAATAATGGAAATTCCCCCTTCACCAGGTGGGGTTGAGATTGCTGCAATCGTATCAAATTCTGTTGTGGTGACTGCCATGAGCCATCCTCCTTTTATGCTTTGTCTGTCTGTTTTTCTTAAACAAGTTTCGGGTCATTGCGAGCGTTTCACCGGCCATGACCAGGCGCGTTTGGCCCACTCTCAGGCCGGGCGTATCATTTAACGCCATAAAAAAAAGCACCTACTCCACGCCACCTAACTGTGCGTGGATAAAGTACTTTCACTACTTTATCGTAAACTTGATAAGAATGATTGTCTTCACTATAAGGGGTAATCGGCCGTTTGTCAAACGAAACTTATGCCGGTTCAATCACGACAGCGCGGTGGGGTTCCTTCCCCGCCGAATAGGTCGTGACATACCGGTTTTTAGCCAATACCGCGTGAATCTGCTTTCGTTCAAACGATGGCATCGGGTCCAAATAAATCGGTTTTCCCGTCGCCACCACTTCTCGAGCCGTGCTCTCCGCCAGGCGGCCTAGCGTGGCTGCGCGCCGTTCCCGGTAGTTAGCCACATCCAGTTCTAGTTCCACGTGGGCGGCCCCGTGATGGTTCAAGAACAGCTGGGCCAAACTCTGCAGTGCATTGATGGTCCGCCCGTGTTTGCCGATCAGCAGGCCTTCCTTATCCGTGGTAAAGACTAACCGAACCTGACGATGGCTCCCCGTCTCAGCGTCTATCGTCGCGTCTATGCCCAGTTGTTCGACGATGGTTGCCAAGTAGTCCTGAACTGCCTCAATCGCCGCCTCACGTCGTTTACGGCGCTCCTGCGGCGTAACTGTGGGTTCGGTCGACGTGCTAGTCGCCACTGGCGCTTCAGCTGGGACCGCCGCTTTTTGGGGCGCCGCAGCCGACGTTTGTGGTTGTGGCGTTGCCGATGAAGCTGGTGTTGCTGGTGTTGCTGCCGTCGACGTCTCCGCGACCGTCTTGAGGACAATATCCACCATGGCCTCACGGCGGCCAATCCCCAGCCAGCCCTTTCGTGGAGTGGCGACCACCTTGGTAATGACTTGGTCACGACGACTATTCAGCGCGGCCAATCCTGCCGCTATCGCCGCTTCTTCCGTTTTCCCCGTGTAGATTGTCATCGTCCATTCCTCCATGTCTTTTTCGCTAAAATTCAGTATACCATAACGGTTGGAGAGCGCCCGGTAATCCGTTTGAAAATTGCTGAATTTGCGACCGTCAGTCTCCTGGCAAACCACACTGACGAAGCCCTTGGAAAATGGATGTGTGACCCTGCTAAACTGGGCGTTGTTGCTGGTCGCACCACTATTTAGGGAGGAGATGCTTATTTGAAAAATACAATGACATGACCGGCCTTCCCTGTCATCATTCTTCGGGTCGGCTAAATACCGCGTGAACTCAACCTAGGCCTTCTTAATCGGCTCAGCCTATCTCAGTTGGACTTGACCTCTCTCTGACATTTCGCAAATTTGCGGCCTCCGAAACGTGCGCCGCAAACCAGCGCCTTCCGCTTAGAAAAATAAGTGACCCCTGCCCGGCATAGCCGAACAGAGGCCCCTTTCCCTAATGCTCAGGATCTAACCGGCTTGCGGCGCACGCTTATCCACAAAAAGACCCAGAACCAAATTCGGTCCTGGGTCGATAAAATGCATTTATGCGTTCTGTTACTTACGTTTGCTTTGCTTAGCGCGACGGATGGCCTTCCGTACGGCGCGTTCATGTTCGTTCTTTTCCTTTTCCTTGGCATCGCGTTCCGCTTGAATCTTCCACGGATTTTGAATTAACAAGGTTTGACCAACTTGGAAAATGTACGAAATCGTCCAGTACAATGACAGTGATGAAGGCACGTTCAGGGCAGTGAAGAAGACCACTACCGGCATCCCGACGATCATCATGGTACTCATTGAGTTAGACTCTGGCATTGACTTGGTGCTGAGCCACGAACTTAGTAACGTCGCGACGGCAGCCAAGATTGGTAAGATGAAATACGGGTCCTTGTGGCCCAATTGTAACCACAGGAAGTTCCCGGACCGCAGAACGGCCGTCCGCCAGATCGCTTGGTACAACGCCCAGATGATTGGCAACTGAACGACTGCAGGGAGGCAACCCAACATGGGGTGAACGCCCGCTTCCGAATACAGCTTTTGCTGTTCGGCCTGCATCTTTTGCATCGTTTCGCGATCTTTAGAGGAATATTTCTTCTGTAAGGCTTTTAATTGTGGTTGTAGGTCCTGCGTCTTACGCATGCTCCGGGTCTGGAAGATCATCAATGGCAGTAAGATAATCCGCACAATGATGGTAAAGATGATAATCCCGACACCGTAACTCCCGCCAAACATGTGTGCCAACCCAATAATGGCCCGGGAGAAGTTCAGAACGATCCAGCCGTCCCAAATCCCCGTACTCTTATCCGTGATTGGCGCGTTGCTACAAGCGGAAAGGATAAAGACCAAACTCACAATACCTAGCATAAGTAGGGTGCGTTTGTACTTTTTCACTTTTAGTCCTCGCTATAGTTGGAATCCAGCAGTTTTGCCAGCTTCAAAACATGAATCAGGCTGCTCTTCGCATCGGTCATGGAAATGCCGTCCGCCCGGGGCCGAGCAATCACGAGAAAGTCCACATCCTGTTTGAGGTGGGGCTTCAGCTCGAGTAGACTCTGCCGAATCCGGCGCTTCACCCAGTTACGGTGGACCGCGTTACCAATCTTTTTGCCGACCGAAATGCCAACTCGAAAATGTAATTGATCAGGTTTTTCCATTGAATACACCACAAATTGCCGGTTAGCGACTGAATTTCTGGTTTCAAAGACCTGCTGAAATTCCGCTTCTTTCTTAATGCGGTAAGATTTTCGCATGGTGCATCTCCAAAATTCTCAACGATTTGTTGAACAGTCCGCGAGCGATTAGGGTCCCAGTCAACTCGCAGATAAAATAAAAAGACCACTGAACCATCAGCGGCCTATGCAGACAATACTTTACGTCCCTTTTGACGGCGACGTGCTAATACTTGACGGCCATTGCTAGTGCTCATACGCTTGCGGAAGCCGTGGACACGTGAACGGTGACGTTTCTTTGGTTGGAAAGTGCGCTTCATCGTAAAATCTCCTCTCTTAACTATGACTATTTTTTATCTGGTGAAGCCAGACAAATACTAAATGCATTTCCTGAACATATTAGCATAAATTCAGCCGAATGGAAATAGGAACTTTGAATTTCCAAGAAAAAGTTGTCCCCGGCGAAATTTGTTTCATGCACTTTAGCTGTGGATAACTCCTAATTTCAAAAAAAGTTTTTCCGGGCTTTCCCACCAGGTTATCCACTGTTCCACAGGCTGTTTATTTCGAAAAATCAGGTTCGGTGGATTCTGTGGATAACTTGTGAAACACTTGCCCTTGACACGTTTGTAATGAACGCCAGTCTGTGCATAACTAAAACAAGCTAAAACTTTCCACAGGTTTTGACTAGGCTGTGGATAACTCAATTCACTTCCTGTGAAACAATTATACACAGTCCAAAATGCCCTGTGGAAAACTTTTTTTCTTCATGCTACACTGGACTTACGTTTTCGTTAGGGGGCCTCGTGCGCCCTACGAAAAATGACTATCTAAAAGATTAATAGGGGGATTCATCAGTGCCAGATATGTTAACTTTATGGACTGATATCAAGGCGTTATTTGAGGAAAATAACACACCAACGACCTACAAGACTTGGATCGAAACGGCCAAGCCGATTGCCTTAGAAGGCAACAAGTTGACGTTGGAACTTCCGTCACCCCTGCATCGTGATTACTGGACCCATCAACACCTGGACCAGCAATTGGTAGAATACGCATACCAAGCCGCTCACGAAGATGTTCAGCCCGTTTTAATTATTGAAAGTGAACGCCAACAACAGGCGACCCGCAAAGCCAAGACCGCAACCCCCGAGGAAACGGCCACCGCTGAGCCCACACCCACTTTTATGAAAGAAACCGCGCTGAATTCCCGCTACACATTTGACACTTTCGTCATCGGAAAAGGCAACCAAATGGCCCATGCTGCGGCCTTGGTCGTCTCCGAAGAACCCGGCGTGATGTATAATCCGCTGTTCTTCTACGGTGGCGTGGGCCTTGGTAAAACCCACTTGATGCACGCGATTGGCAATAAAATGCTTGAAGATCGCCCGGACACCAAGGTCAAATATGTCACTAGCGAGGCTTTCACCAACGACTTTATTAATGCGATTCAAACCCGGACGCAGGAGCAGTTCCGACAGGAGTACCGTAACGTTGATCTGCTACTGGTCGATGATATCCAGTTCTTCGCTAATAAGGAAGGAACTCAAGAAGAGTTCTTCCATACTTTCAATGCGCTTTACGACGATGAGAAGCAGATTGTTCTGACTTCCGATCGTTTGCCTAACGAAATTCCTAAGCTACAAGACCGCTTGGTTTCACGGTTTGCCTGGGGGTTATCCGTCGACATCACGCCACCGGATCTCGAGACGCGAATCGCGATTCTCCGGAACAAGGCGGATGCCGATCAGATCGACATCCCCGATGACACCCTGAGTTACATTGCCGGTCAAATCGACTCTAATGTGCGGGAACTTGAGGGCGCCTTGGCGCGCGTTCAAGCCTATCACCAGCTGATGCACCAGCCGATTACCACCGACTTGGCCGCTGAGGCACTCAAGAGTCTGAATTTGGCCAACGCGACCGATGCCATCACGATTCCGGTCATCCAGGATCGTGTGGCCAACTACTTTCACGTTTCTCTCAAAGATTTGAAGGGCAAGAAACGCAAGCAAGCCATCGTGGTGCCCCGTCAAATCGCCATGTACCTGTCCCGTGAGCTGACCGAAGCCTCACTGCCACGGATCGGGAACGAGTTTGGCGGTAAGGATCACACCACGGTCATTCACGCCTACGATAAAATCCAAGATTCTCTCAAGACCGATGCCGAGCTCCAGAAGGATATCGATAATCTGAAAGATGAATTAAGGCGCTAGGGCGAAACCGGCCGAGTCAGCGCGACGAAGTTAGCAGACTCGTGACGGTTTTTTTGTGACCACTTGCGGTATGATAGACGTACGACTAACGCAGCGTGTGGATAAGATTTGAAAAGTCCAAAAGTTTTCCACAAGTTATCCACAGGTGGAAAAGCTAGTAACACAGGCGCTTGTCTCAAGTTATCCACAGAATACACTGCTCTACTACGGCTACTGTCTTTTTCTTTTAATTAAGTAAATAACTACGCACCACAAAAAAGGAGTGTCTCAACTTATGAAATTTTCCATTAACCGGGCGGCCTTCATCAAGGAACTCAACAATGTGTCACGGGCCATTTCGTCAAAGACGACTATTCCCATTCTGACTGGGATTAAAATTGTGGCGAGTGACGCCGGTCTCTTATTGACTGGCTCCAACGCTGACATTTCCATCGAATCTCTCATTCGAGCAGACGATCCCGATATTGGCCTAACCATTGACGAACCAGGGGCCATTGTCCTAACGGCGCGTTTCTTCAGTGAAATCGTTAAGCGTTTGCCAGAACAAACCATGACGGTCACCGTTAAAGACGGGTTCCAGACAGAAATTACGTCTGGTTCCGCAGCCTTCAACATCAACGGTCAGGATGCCAATAACTATCCTCACTTACCAGAAGTTGATGCGGCGGATTCCGTTGTTCTTTCGGGCGCGGTCTTCAAAGAATTGATTAGCCAAACGGTTATTGCCGTTTCCAATCAAGAAAGCCGGCCCATCTTGACGGGGGTTCACTTTGTTTTGGCGGATAACCAATTTCTCGCGGTCGCCACGGATAGTCACCGACTTTCACAACGGCAGATTGAGTTACCAACACCAAGTAATGCCGCTTTCGACGTGATTATTCCCGGAAAGAGCTTAACGGAACTTTCACGGATGATTGGTGACGACGATAGTGATGTGAAGATGCAGTTCTCCGAAAACCAAGTCTTGTTCTTACTGGGCGATACGTCCTTCTACTCACGATTGCTGGAAGGGAACTACCCAGACACGTCACGGCTGATCCCGAAGGAAGCCTCAACCACGGTTGAATTCGAAGCGCCAGAATTATTGGCTGCCGTAGAACGGGCCTCATTGTTGTCTCACGAATCACGCAACAACGTGGTCAAGTTAACGTTGACGCCAGCCGACAATCAGGTGACGATCTTCAGTAACTCGCCAGATGTCGGGAACGTTGAAGAAGCCTTGGACCCTAAGGAAATCACTGGGGAAGACCTCGAAATTTCATTCAACCCCGATTACATGAAGGATGCTTTACGATCATTCGGTCAAACGACGATCCGGGTAGCCTTCACGTCCGCCTTGCGGCCATTCACCTTGGTCCCAACGGAAGATACCAGCAACTTCATTCAGCTGATCACGCCGGTCCGGACATTCTAAAGTTAAAACCTAACGAAGCGTTGCCTAAGAGAAGGGCAGCGCTTTTTTTGTGAAAAGCGTGCGCCACAAGGCGTTTAGGTCCTGTCTTGTGGCGCACGTTTCGGCAATATGAGATTAGCGGGAACGCTCTAAACAAAGTTCGCCACCCAAAAAACACACCCATCCAAATGCCAAGACAACCACCCTGAATCAAGCGGCCCCACAATCCCCTAAAAGCGCTGAAAATACCTGGCTATCACGGCAAGGTGACCCAACATCCGCAACTTTCCTGAAAATTCCCAAGAATAACCCTGAATTTACACGTGAAACCCATTAATTGCGTGCGCATATGTCTAGTGATTTTCATGATCTTTCAAAATTGACTGAAAAAAGGCCTGAAAAAACAAAAAAATCGATATAAGGCCGTTATTTTCGAATTAGAGCAAATTTACCGGTTTTTCACCAAAAATATCAAGAAGGGCTTAAATCGGCTGAGAACGCAAAAATCAAGCAGTTAAACTGTACTTTTCCCTAAAAAGCGGTATAATAGAAGAGAATAATATTAAGGGGTGAAATTGTGAAAAAAGAAGTTTTCATTGAGACGCCCTACATTACTTTAGGCCAGTTACTCAAGGAAGAATCCATTATCAGTACTGGCGGTCAAGCCAAGTGGTATTTGCGGGAAAACACCGTCAATATCAATGACGAGCCGGACAACCGGCGGGGCCGCAAGCTGTATCCTGGAGATACAGTGGAAGTACCTGATACAGGATTATTTTTTATACGCTCAAAGCAGGGTGAATAATGTATTTGCAAGAGTTGCAGCTGCAACATTTTCGGAATTACCCCAGCGCTAGTCTCGAGTTAGGACCCGGGATTAACGTTTTACTGGGAGAAAATGCGCAGGGCAAGACCAATCTATTAGAGGCAATCTACGTACTCGCGTTGACGCGCAGTCACCGTACCGCGAATGATCACGATCTCGTGAACTGGCAGGCCAAGACGGCCAAGGTCAGTGGACGAGTGGTTAAATCCGCCGGAACGGTGCCCTTAGAATTAACGTTCTCGCGTCAGGGCAAGCGCGCCAAAGTGAATCACCTTGAGCAGGCTCGGCTGTCACAATATGTCGGGCAGCTCAATGTGATTTTGTTTGCACCGGAAGATCTCGCCATTGTCAAAGGGGCCCCGACTGTTCGGCGGCGCTTTATGGACATGGAGTTTGGCCAGATGAATCCACGTTATCTGTATAACTTGAGTCAGTACCGGACGTTGCTCAAGCAGCGCAATCGCTACCTCAAGGACTTACAGCACAAGCAAAATCGTGACCTGTTGTTTTTGTCGGTGTTATCCGACCAACTGGCCGCGTATGGCGCGGAGATCATTGCCCAGCGGCTGCGTATGTTACATAAGCTGGAGCACTGGGCGCAGGCGATTCACGCCGAGATCTCACAGCAAAAAGAAGTGTTGACGTTTCACTATGCGACCCAGGTTCCCGAAGATCAATTGACGGACCCGGAGTCGATTTGTGCGGCGTTAACGCAACTTTATCAGGAACATCAAGCTAAGGAACTGTATCGCGGGACCACGCTGGTGGGACCGCATCGCGATGACCTGCATTTTCGGGTCAACGGGAAGAATGTGCAGACGTTTGGCTCTCAGGGTCAGCAGCGAACGACGGCGCTCAGCGTCAAGCTCGCTGAGATTGACCTGATGAAAGAAGAGACCGGAGAATATCCGGTGTTATTACTGGATGATGTTCTTTCTGAATTGGATGATGCCCGGCAGACACATCTGCTCAAGGCAATCCAGGATAAAGTACAGACGTTTATTACCACCACCAGTTTGAGCGGGATTACCCGTCAACTGATCAAGGACCCGACCATTTTTCACGTGGATAATGGGACCGTGGTGGCCGATGGATCGGCCCCGAGCGGCGATCCGGCAACAAAGGAGGATTAATCAGTGGCTGATAAAGAACACGAAACGAAGGCAGAACAAGCCAGAGAATACGATGCCAGCCAAATTCAGGTCCTAGAGGGTCTGGAAGCGGTTCGGAAGCGGCCTGGGATGTACATTGGCTCAACGAGTGCCCAAGGTCTTCATCACTTGGTTTGGGAAATTGTGGATAACGGGATTGATGAAGCCCTCGCTGGCTTTGCGGATTCCATTCACGTCACGGTTGAAAAGGACAACAGTATTACCGTTAGTGATAATGGTCGGGGAATTCCGGTTGATATCCAACAGAAGACGGGGAAACCCGCTCTAGAAACGGTCTACACCATCCTGCATGCCGGTGGTAAGTTCGGCGGCGGCGGTTATAAGGTCTCCGGTGGACTTCACGGGGTCGGGGCGTCCGTCGTTAACGCGTTGTCAACACACCTTGAAGTACAAGTTATTCGGGGGGGCAAGCGTTACGGTATCACCTTTAAACGTGGCCACGTTCAGAAGCCGATGTACGTGATGGAAGAGGGCCTGGACCCAGACCGTCACGGCACGATTGTCCACTTCCTGCCGGACCCAGACATTTTCCGGGAAACGACGACGTTTGATATCAAGACGTTGACGACCCGGATTCGTGAACTGGCCTTTCTGAACAAGGGATTGCGGATCACGATTCGCGATGAACGCCCAGAAACGCCAACCGAAGACGATTTCCACTACGAAGGTGGGATTCGCCACTACGTTGACTATTTAAACGAAAATAAAACCACGCTGTTTGAACCCCCAATTTACGTTGAAGGCGAAGAAAATGGGATTACCGTGGAAGTTGCCCTGCAATATACGGACGATTACCACAACAACCTGTTGACGTTTACCAACAACATCCACACCTACGAAGGTGGGACTCATGAAGAAGGGTTCAAACGCGCATTAACGCGAGTGGTCAATGATTACGCGCGTCAAAACAAGATGATGAAGGATAACGAGCCTAACCTGACCGGGGATGATGTCCGTGAAGGGATGACGGCCGTCGTTTCCGTCAAGCATCCGGACCCCCAATTTGAAGGTCAGACCAAGACCAAGTTAGGGAACTCCGATGCCCGGACGGCCGTGGACCACACGTTTGCGGATCACTTCATGCGCTACCTGATGGAACATCCTGATATTGCCCGCAAGGTTGTGGACAAGGGGACGTTAGCCTCAAAGGCACGGGTCGCTGCTAAGCGTGCCCGGGAAGTGACACGGAAGAAGAGTGGGTTGGAAATCTCCAACCTGCCTGGGAAGTTGGCCGATAACACGTCCAAGGACCCCGCTATTTCCGAACTGTTCATTGTCGAAGGGGATTCCGCCGGTGGTTCTGCTAAGCAGGGCCGGTCGCGGTTGACCCAAGCCATCCTGCCAATTCGGGGGAAGATTTTGAACGTTGAAAAGGCCTCGATGGACCGGATCTTAGCGAACGAAGAAATTCGCTCGATGTTCACGGCTATGGGGACGGGCTTTGGCTCCGATTTCGATGTGTCCAAGGCTAACTACCACAAGCTGATCATCATGACCGATGCCGATGTCGATGGGGCCCACATTCGGACCCTGTTATTGACGTTGATCTACCGCTACATGCGGCCATTGCTGGATGCTGGCTACGTGTACATCGCTTGCCCACCGTTATACCGAGTACGGCAAGGGAAGATGCAACGCTACCTGGATTCCGATGATGAATTGAAGGAATTGCTGGGCCAATTACCACCTGCACCTAAGCCACAGATTCAACGGTACAAGGGGCTTGGTGAAATGGATGCCGAACAGCTCTGGGATACGACGATGAAGCCAGAAAACCGGCGGCTGTTGCGGGTCGACGCTCAGGACGCCATCAACGCGGACCAAGTGTTCAGCATGTTGATGGGAGACAAGGTTGCGCCTCGACGGGAATTCATCGAGGACAATGCCACCTTCGCCGAGTTGGATGTTTAGTGAAGAACGGAGGGTAAAAATTTGGCTGATCAAGATTACAATATAGGTCGGATTACCGACGTTGACCTTTCACAAACCATGCGAACATCCTTCTTGGATTACGCGATGAGTGTGATTGTGCAACGGGCGTTACCTGACGTGCGGGATGGTTTGAAACCAGTCCACCGTCGGATTTTATACGATATGCACGAACTGGGGATTACGCCCGATAAGCCATTCCGGAAATCTGCCCGGATGGTTGGGGACGTCCTCGGGAAATACCATCCGCATGGGGATTCCGCCGTGTACGAATCCATGGTACGGATGGCCCAAGACTTCTCCTACCGCTACATGTTAGTGGATGGTCATGGGAACTTTGGTTCTGTCGATGGTGATGGGGCCGCTGCCATGCGGTATACCGAAGCGCGGTTGAGTAAGATCGCGATGGAAATGCTGCGTGACATTAATAAAGATACGATTGATTTTCAAGATAACTACGATGGGTCCGAACGCGAACCCGTTGTGCTGCCATCACGGTTCCCGAACCTGTTAGTTAACGGGGCTTCCGGGATCGCCGTGGGGATGGCCACGAACATTCCGCCACATAACCTGACGGAAGTCATTAGTGCCCTGCACATCTTGATGAAGAACCCTGATGCCAGTCTGGCTGAGTTGATGGAGGTCTTACCTGGCCCCGACTTCCCAACCGGTGGGATCGTCATGGGGAAGGCTGCCATTCGCCGGGCTTACGAGACCGGGAAGGGGACCATTACCTTACGGGCGAAGGTCGATATCGAGGAAGAAAAGAACGGTAAGCAACGCATTGTCGCCACGGAAATTCCGTACATGGTGAACAAGGCCAAGCTGATCGAACGGATCGCCGAACTGGCCCGGGATAAGCGAATCGAAGGCATCACCGATGTCAACGATGAAACCGACCGGACGGGGATGCGGATCGTGATCGACGTTCGCCGGGATGCTAGCGCCGAAGTGATTTTAAACAACCTCTACAAGATGACCCTCATGCAGACCTCATTTGGGATCAACATGCTGGCCATCGTCAACGGGGCACCTAAAGTGCTGGGTCTCAAGGCCATTCTGCAATACTACCTGGACTTCCAACTGGAAGTTATCCGGCGGCGGACGCAGTTTGAACTGAAGAAGGCTGAAGCCCGGGCCCACATCCTGGAAGGGTTGCGGATTGCCCTCGACCATATCGATGCCATTATCACCATTATTCGGCAATCACAGACCGCTGAAGTGGCGAAGAATGAATTGATGACGCGTTACAGCCTGTCAGACAAGCAATCACAAGCCATCTTGGACATGCGGTTGGTTCGTCTGACCGGTTTGGAACGGGAAAAGGTCGAAAAAGAATATAATGACGTGATGGCGAACATCAAGGATTACAAGGAAATCTTGGCCTCCAAGGAACGCCAACAAGCCATTATCTACGATGAATTGATGGAAATTCAAAACAAGTTCGGCGACGCGCGGCGGACTGAATTGATGGTCGGTGAAGTTCTGAGTCTTGAAGACGAAGACCTCATTGCCGAGGAAGACGTCGTGGTCTCATTGACCCACAACGGCTACATCAAACGGTTACCAACGTCCGAATTTAAGGCCCAAAACCGTGGTGGTAAAGGGGTTCAAGGCATGGGTGTCCATGAAGATGACTTCATTGAACACTTAGTGGCCACGTCAACCCACGACATGCTGTTGTTCTTTACCAACACCGGGAAGGTCTACCGGATGAAGGGGTATGAAATCCCTGAATACGGACGGACGGCCAAGGGAATTCCGGTCATCAACCTGCTTGGGATTAACAACAACGAGCACGTTCAGGCCGTGATTAACGTGGCTAATCCGGGTGAAAACGCTGAACGGGACCTGTTCTTTACCACGGTTCAGGGAACGGTCAAGCGGACACCGGTCGATGAGTTTGCCAACATTCGGAGTAACGGGCTGAAGGCGATCAACCTTAAGGAAGACGATGAGCTGATTGACGTCGACATTATCAATGGCGAAGCCAATATGATCATTGGAACGCACTTGGGTTACGCGGTCAGCTTCGCGGCTAAAGACGTGCGGTCAATGGGCCGTTCGGCTACCGGGGTGCGTGGGATTCGGTTACGTGATGGCGACTTTGTCATCGGGGCCAGCGTCCTACAGCCAGAGAGCCGAGTGTTTGTCATTTCCGAAAAGGGTTATGGGAAGCAGACGCCAGCCAGCGAGTACCCAATCAAGGGTCGTGGTGGTAAAGGGATCAAGACCGTTAACGTGACCGAAAAGAATGGTCCGTTAGCCGGATTGACAACCTTAGACGGTGACGAAGATATTATGTTGGTCACCAACAAAGGGGTCATGATCCGCTTTAGCGGCAGTGATGTCTCCGAAACGGGACGGGCAACCTTAGGGGTTCACCTGATTCGTTTGGGCGATGACACCGCTGTGGCAACCATGGCAAAGGTGGATAAGGAAGACGACAGTGACGAAGCAACCGAAGCCGCAACGGACAGTGATGCCCCTGCGACTGACGAAGCGCCAGTCACGCCGGATTCGGATGCACCAGAAGCTTAGTTAAATCAAGATAAATCGAGGAGGTCGTTGCCTTAACGGGCGATGGCTTTTTTTATGCAATAATTAGCTACTTGTATATAATTTAATTTATAAAAGGTTTTGGTAGCTTTTACAATAATGACTCGGTATACTCGTTCTGGGTAGCAATCGGTCGACGATAAAGATGATTGGAGGCGAAAGCTTTGAAAACGCAGCGAGAAAAAAGAAAGCGTTCACATAAAATAATGACTAGAATTGGTCTACTTACCGGAATGGCAGTTTGGGGCACGATAATGGAAATAACACCGATACAGGTGAAGGCCATAGCCGTCCAGGAAACAATGACTAGGGATACTGGCATGGATAGCTCGGTGATTACGGGACAAACGGGAACTTGCAAGTGGACCTTGCAGGATGGTGTCTTGAAGATTGGTGCGGGAAATTTTGCCCAAAATGGGGATTGGCTAAAGTATAAGGCGCAAATTCAAGAGATCCAATTCACAGGACGGGTGGTTTTCCCAGAGGCGTCATTTAATTTATTTTCGAATTTGCCCAACTTGGAGCGCTTTTTGGGTACAGAGAATGTGGATACTAGCCAGGTCACTAACATGGGGAGGATGTTTGAAGGCGATAAAAAGCTGACAACCTTGGACTTGCGAACCTGGGATGTGAGTCATGTATGGGCAATGCCCAATTTATTTGAGCGGACGTCTAATCTACGAACCTTACACATTGAGACGTGGGATACATCTGCGGTAACCTGGGCGAACTATATGTTTTCTGATTGTGGTGTGGAATCTTTGGATCTTAGCCAGTGGAACGTTAGTCAGGTTACCGAAATGAATAGCTTATTTTACGGGATGAGTAACCTGAGAAAGCTTGATCTAAGTGGGTGGCAGACGGATAAGGTGACATCGATGCAGTGGATGTTTTGCGAAGATAGTCGATTGACTGACTTACGCTTGGGACCTAAGTGGAATACGAGTCAGGTAACCAACATGAATGCGATGTTTTCGGGAAGCGGGCTGCGCTCACTGGATTTACGGTCGTGGGATGTCAGTCGCGTGACCAACATGTCGCAGATGTTTTGGCGCTGTTCCAATCTGAATACGCTAAACGTTGCGGGGTGGCAAACGGGGAACGTGACCAATATGGCGATGATGTTTCGCAAAGTTCCGGCGGCGGAGTTGGCGATTAGCGACTGGGATGTTAGTCATGTAACGAGAATGGAACAAATGCTTGCAGAGACTAGGGCCGAGGTACTAGATGTGCAAAATTGGGATGTCCGGAATGTCGTGAATTTTGAGCAGATGTTTGCGGCAAGCAATGCCCGTCACATTCGGGTCGGCGGTTGGCAGACCTCAAGTGCCGGGAGTATGCAGAAGCTTTTTTATAAATCGAATGCGAGTGAACTTGATCTGTCGGGTTTTGATATGTCGCATTTGGACTACCAGGGGAGTGGTAATGGTTATTGGGGAGATGGTCGGGTAGAGTTGATGTTAAATACGATGCCCAATCTTTCCCTTTTGCGGTTGGGGCCTAAAACGCAGCTAAAGGATGCCAACGGCTACACGGTGAGTTTGGACGAAAGTCACGACAACTGGCAGGCCGTGGGGAAGGGAACCATAGAGCGGCCTCAAGGTGCCGTCTTCACGGGGAAACAACTGGCAGCGACCTATAATGCGGCTATGGCTGATACGTATGTGCCTGAGGTCAAAGCCGCACCGGTTACCGTGAACTATCGCGATTTAGCGACCAATGAGGAGATTCAGCTCACAACCCAGATTTCGGGCGCCATAGACGATGAGTTTAAGATTGACACAACCGTTCCGGGCTACCGTTATCAAAAGGCGGATGGCCCGTTGACCGGAACCTTTCAAAAGGAACCACAAGAAGTTACCCTCTATTATTTGAAAACGGCTGCCGATCTCGGCAGTGTGACATTTAGGTTTGTCAACGATGCTGGGCAAGATCTGCTCCCCGAAGAAACGCAGATTGGTAAGATTGGTCAATCCTACGTCATCGCACCGCCGAAGATTCCCGGGTATCACCTACATCTGGAGTCCCCCTTACCCTCACAGGGAATCTTCACAGCGGAAGCGCAGACCCTCACCTTTCTATATCGGCAGTTAGGCCAAGTTAACGTGGTCTATGTGGATGAATCGGGGCGAAAAATTGCGGACTCACGCAACTTTGAGGGCGAGTATGGTACCGCGTATCGATTAGAACATTTCTTGAAAGGATTGGATTCAGAGCTAGCGGGGTATACCTTTGTCAAAAGTATGGGGCCCTTACCCGGGGTTTATGGACCGGGCATCACCAGAGTGGGCTTAGTCTTCAAGAAAAATATAGTTGTGACGCCCAACCCTGATCCGGACCCAGATCCTGATCCCAACCCAGGCCCTAATCCTACCCCAGATCCTGATCCCGCACCGACGCCAGACCCCAATCCCGGTCCCGGAATTACGCCACCGACAACCGGAAAACCAGATGAAGAAGATAACGGTGGCGCAGGTGATTTGATCCAGAATGAAAATGCGGGTCAGGGGGATCATGCCGTAAAACCGCAGTCTGTCCACGGCTCTAGTTACTCTCAGAAGCCTGAAAGAACCAAACATCAGCAAAAGTTACCGGCGACCGGCGACTCTTGGCAAAACATGGCCGCTGCACTGGGGGTTATTTTACTAGCCGGTTTGGGCCTGTGGGGGTATCGGCAACGTTCGCGGCGTAAGTGACGAATTAAGGCCAATCGTCTGACGTTTTGATTTAGATCAATTGGAAACAGAATGTAAAAATAATCGTAAAGGGAATTTACCAACGGGTAGAATCCCTTTTTTTCGTGGCTTGGTTGGTTAGTGTTGGTTGGCCAGTCAGACTAAATTCAAGTCATAAAGGGAGGCTAACGTTATCAGACTGTGTGGTACGGGCATTTTGTAAGGTTGCTTCCACAACCAATTGGTTTACGAGTTATACTTTTATTTTATTTCATTAGTTCTGTAGAAAATGAAAGTATATGTTAATTGTTGAATAGTATGGACATTATTGCCAATGTGTCCTATACTACATTTAGACAGAACTTGAGAAGTGTTACACATGAAAGGGGTAGCATCATGATTGAAAAGTTGGGGAATAATTCAAAACAAAAGTTGACTACTTTAGCAATTCTCGGCGTTATCGCTGGCATGGGGTACCAAATCGACACGGCTCAAGCGGATACTAAGCCGGCAGCCAATGAGAATCCGGGTGAAGAGAATACGGCAGTATCATCGACGGCTAATGATCTCAATAAAAACGAAACTGTGCTCACACCTACACAAAAAGATGTCGATGCGGGTACGCCTGGCGGTCAGAATGAAAAGGGTAATCCGGGCAGCTCCGACGATTTGGTAAAAGAGCCTAGTGAAGAGGAGTCGCAACAGCAGCCTAATGGAAATCCGGCCGGTGAACCTGGGGCACCGGGAAATGTGGATAATAATAAAAATGAAGGCGCTACCAATGATGGCTTGAAAGGGAATGAAGAACCAGATCAGACGTCAGAAAAATCAGCGGAACCAGCGGGAACAGAAGTAAAATCACAGACACCAGCACCAATGGGACTGGCAGTAAAAGCACAGGCGCCAGCTGGTCTGTTAAACAAGCAGGACTTGGTGAAAGAAGTCGCTGCACCAGTCGTTCAAACTGGGAAGTGGGGGACCAGCGCCTGGAAGCTGGATGACCAAGGGGTATTGTCAATTGGGGCCGGAACATTGGGCACGAGTGCCGATATGAATGCGGTCAAAGGAAACGTCACCAAGGTTGTCTTTGGTAGTGGTGTGGTCTTACCTTGGAATAGTTCAAAACTTTTCGACGAGTGGACTAAGGTGAAATCATATGAAGGCTTGGAAAACGTTGACGCGTCAGCGGTTAATCTGATGACGAACATGTTTGCCTTTAACTTTGCTTTGGAGAATATTGATCTGAGTAGCTGGGACATGTCGAATGTTAATAATATGCTGGGCATATTCCAAGGACCTGACAATAACCCCGATTTTTCACTCGGTGGCGATAATTACATGCATTTGACGAGCGTCAAGCTGGGAAGTAACTTTGGCAAATATTCCGTGAATATGTCGGCCATGTTTGAAGGTGACAAGCTGTTAACTTCGGTTGATGCGGCCAACTGGGATGTCAGTAAGGTCCACATGATGTCAAATACTTTCCGGGGAACGGGTTTCGCAGCGCTAGATCTCAGTAACTGGCAAGTTCAATCCAATGTGCAGGCCATTGATATGTTCTCAGAGATGTATAACTTGACGACGCTCAATTTAACCGGCTGGAACTTAACGGGGAATGTCTCTTCAATGTTCGCCAATGATGTTAAGATGAGCAGCCTTGATTTAACCAACTTGGCCGGGACGGGGGTTTACTACCAGGTTCACGGCATGACGGGCTTGAAACAATTGACCTTGGGACCGAATAACTTGATGGCAACGCAGGGTTACCCCGAATGGACCATGGACATTCCCGAAATCACCCCAAGTGATGACTACACGGGTCTCTGGCAGTTTGTCGGCACCGGGACCGTTGCCAATCCAAATGGGCCAACCTACACGGCCGCAGAATTAATGGCCGCTTACGATGGTGCCACGATGGCCGGGACCTACGTTTGGCAGAAGACGACGCCTAAACCAACGACGCCAACCAATCCTGGAACGGACACGGGGAACACGACCAATCCCACCACGCCGGACGTTGACAACACGACTGACCCAACCACGCCGGATACCACGGCTCCTGAACAGGGCGGGGATGCCGATGTGGTAACCGGGGGTGATGCAGCCACGATTGACAATACGACCACGCCTAAGGCTAAGAAGGGCGTTGTGCAAGCCGCAGTGGCTACGAAGACGACTCGGTCAGCTAGAAAAGCAACTTCTGGTGCACCAGTCACGGTAGCCTTTGCTAAGACTGATCACTCAGCCAAGGCAACGCACCTCGCCCAACCGGCGACTAAGCAACAGCGCCAGAAGACCACGTTGCCACAGACGGGTGAACAATCTACTGGCTGGATGGCCACTATTGCCGGAGTCATCGGCTTGAGCCTATTAGGTCTGAACTGGTTCAAACGGCAAAACTAAATTTGGTAATCAGGAATGAGGGGGCGTTCAACTTCGGTTGAACGCCCCCTTTTTGGAGATTGATGGCGAATAGATCGTTAGCAGGATGAACGGCCTGCTTCTTAAAAATGTGGCAACCACAGCGGATAAAGCGATGGTTCATAATAAACCGCCCGAATAATGGATTGATAGCGAAAACAAGTGTGGCATTAATAGTTGCATTTATTAGATTTTTCGTCAAAATGGTTGTACACTGATGGTGACAGAAAGTAAGAAGTGTTACATAAAGCTTGGAGGGAATTCGCATGAAAGATTTAAAGTTGGGGAATAAATCAAAGCAAAGGTTGACGACCTTGGTGGTTTTGGGGGCGATCGCTGGTATGGGGTACCAAGTTGATACGGCCTATGCGGATACGTCAGCGGACAATGATGCCGCTACGCCAAAGACCGAAACTAAGGCGCCGGTGGCTAATGACACAACCAGTCAAAAGGTGACATTGACTAATGAGACCAAGCCGGAGACAACCACCGACCATGAACAGTCGGACGATCAAACCGGTGCGGGCACGGCTGATAAGCTAACTAATCAGCCAACGACCGCGACCAAACCCGTTACCAAACCAACGACACCAGCGGCAGTTGGAGAAAAGTCCAAGCAGGTTACAGGTGATGATCCAGCAAGTACGCCGAAAAATGGTGCGCTAGAAGACGCTGATAAGCCGGCCGGCGCGCCGATCAATCAGCCAACGACTACGACCACGTCCAAGGTGTCTCAACGTTTGGCTGGCGCGGGGACAGTTGGGATTAAGCGATTAGCCAACACCCCCAACTTATCCAAGCTCATGTTTCGTTCAGTGACCCCGATCGTTGAGGACGCCGACGTGACAACGCCAACGATTGTGAGATCAGGAACGTTTGGGACGAGTCCCTGGACACTCGATAGCGATGGGGTCATGACCTTCTCTGCGGGAACTTTTGGTCAACGGACGAGCCCAGCATTCTTTAACACTGACGTCACTAAGATTGTCTTTGCGGGTCCCGTGGTGCTAAATGCCAACTCCAGTATGGCCTTTGAGGGAAGCACTAATTTAACGGCAATTGAAGGCTTAGAAAATGTTGATGCCAGTCAGGTTGTGAACATGAATCAGATGTTCCAGCAAAGTGGCCTGACTAGCCTTGATCTCAGTAGTTGGGATCTGAGTCACGTCACGGATATGAGCGATGCCTTTTCTTATGACCGTGCCTTGACGAGCTTGAAATTGGGGAAGACGACGGGAGCTGTCACGAGTATGGAAGAGATGTTAGTGGGAGATTCTGCGCTGACAGCAGTCGATGCTGCCGATTGGAATACCAGCAGTCTCCAGGACCCAGAGTCTCTTTTCCAAGGGGATGCGGGCCTGACCAGCTTGGATTTGAGTGGCTGGGATACGAGTCACGTCACTTCCCTGAGTAATGTATTTCATGGTCTAAGTAATCTGACCAGTTTGAACGTATCGAATTGGGATACCAGTCACGTGATGAATTTCGTGCAGACTTTTCAGGATGTGAAGAACCTGCCAACGCTTGATGTCAGCAACTGGAATGTTTCCAGCGGCAGGCAATTTGCGGAAATGTTTCGTGGTGACTCGGCTTTGACCGGACTGGACCTGAGTCACTGGCAGACGGGGGCAATTGCGTACATGGATTACATGTTTGCCAACGATAGTCGTTTAACGAAGCTAGACCTGTCTGGATTTAACCTTGCGGCCGGTGATGTTGGGGACTCCCTGGATCAGGCATTAGCTGGCACCAACAGCCTCAAGGAATTGACCTTGAGTAAAAACATGATCTTAGGTGATACCGCCAATGGCAATGCCGAACTTCCCGAGATTGCGAAGACCGATGCCTACACGGGGCTCTGGCAAGCAGTCGGGACCGGTACCGTGGCGAAACCCAATGGGGCCACTTACACGAGTGCGCAGTTGAACACGGGGTACGATGGCGCCACGATGGCCGATACCTACGTCTGGCAGCCAATTGCCAAGACGGATCCTAGCAATCCTGGTTCGGGGACGGATACGGGCAACACCACTACCCCAACCAATCCGGATACCGATTCAAACACGGGCACAGACACGGATACGAATACCACGACTGATAGTGGCACGGGCGATACCGTAACCGGTGGGGATGCCAATGCAATTGTCAAAAAGGATCAGACAAAGAAGAAGCAGGCATCTACGCCTAAAAAGGTCGCGAAGCAAACGCGTAAATCAGCAACGCCTCAACAGGCCGTAGCGGTTGGGGGGACCTCTAAAGCGCAATCTCAGACACTTTCACTGGGACACGCGGCCGCGACCGTTCAGCCACAGGGCCATCAGGAGGCCACTAAATCACCAGCAAACCGGTCGATGACAACCACGCCGCGGCAGTCAAAGACCGCGACGCAGCTTCCACAGACCAATGAGCAACAGAGCTGGGCAGCCGTCGTCGCTGGTGCCGTTGGCCTAGCCTTATTAGGCCTGAACTGGTTCAAACGGCAGGATTAAATGAAATGGTAGGTCACAGGGAACACGGAGAATCGTCGGCTTTGAAGGCGATTCTTCTTTTTTGATTTTATATCGTCTTTTACAGTAATATACGGAGATTTATGTGGGAAATTAATCAAAAGAATAACTTTTGATGCTGTTAGGTAATTGAGCCGATTCTTCTGATATCAAGGCTTTTATATGAATACAGTAATTTAACTTATTTAAATAATTGTATATAGTTGAATGTGTTTACTTTTGTGGACCGGTCTGGTAAGCTCAAATCAATAGACACGGCTAGGGTAATTGGGCTGATTTTTCGGGGAGGTTTTGGAGAAGCTATGGCCACCACTATCACAGATTTTGCGTCGGCAGTGACCACTTTAGGACAACACTTACAACTGCGTCGACAGGCGTTAGGCTTGTCTCAACAAGCGTTGGCAGCAGGAATTTGCGCGCAGTCGCTGGTTGATCGCATTGAACAGGGGCAGGACGTCCCCAATGCCGTCCTGTTGGCGCAACTGTGCGAGCGGCTAAACTTACCGCTGGTGTGTGCCCTTAAGGAAAATTACCCGATTCGGCGATTGCCCACGTTTAGTCGCCGGGTGCACCATCTCTATAACCGGCAGCGGTTCGCGGATTTAGTGGCCTACATGGATAATCCAGAACGGTTGCGCGTCTTAAAGACGGATGAGGATTTAAAAACATACTATTACTACTATGGCTGCGCCACCTATCAGGCGACTCACGATGCGGTAGCGGCGTTGCGGAGCGTCCATACCGCCTTGACCATGATGATGCCCCAGCGTCCGCTGCGTTACCGCACGTTAGAGGTGTTATTGATAGCCATGGAAAATGACATTGGCGTGGCGCTGACACCACGGGCCAACTTTGCGGGATTCGAACGTGCCGTGCGGATTATCCGGGAAGACCGTCTGGTAGATGTGAGTGAGAACCTCTGTGTGATTTTTTATCAATATGCGCGGGCCTGTCTGCACTTGGGGTATCCCGAGCGGGCCTTGCCGATCCTGCTAGAGGGGATTGACTGGGCGGTCGCGCATCAGTCACATTATCTATTGGCGGATGACTATTACTTATTGGCACAAATTTACGCGGGTTTGCAGCAGCCAACCGTTTCACCGGCGGCTCGTCAAACTGCGGTCGCACTGGCGGAAACTTTCAAACAAGTCGTTTATCAGGGGGAGTAGCGAATGATGAGTGAATGGGCAGCAATTCAAGAAACCTTGTTTTTGATGCATGATGGCCTGTTAGTGGATGCCTTGGAACGTGAGGCCAAGGATGAGGCGGAGACGGCGGTTAAGACCGCGCAGAACACGAAATAGCGGCACGCGTTCAGGGAAACCTGGGCGCGTGTTTTTAACGCTTGAGGAACAGAGCTGCTCATTTTTTGAATTAATTTTGGAAAATAAAAAATATTTGGCTCGTTTTTACGGAGTTAAGTAGTGTAGCGTAAGGCAGCACCCGTCGGTCGGCCCCGATTTGCTTAACCAAATGATTTATGCTATACTACTAGCTTGTGAGTATCTGGCTTTCGCTAGAGTCTCTCCTTGCTCCCGCATTGCAGTGGGGGCCTGAAGTCCATAAGGAGGTGTAACATTCATGGAAACTACTAAATACGAAATTACCTACATCATTCGTCCAGATCTTGACGATGCCGCAAAGACCGCTTTGGTTGAACGCTTCGACAAGCTGCTTACGGATAACGGTGCCAACATCCTTGACTCAAAGGATTGGTCCAAGCGTCGTTTTGCTTACGAAATTGGCGGTTTTAACGAAGGTATCTACCACGTTATTACTTTAAACGCTGATGACGATGCAGCATTGAACGAATTTGACCGTTTAGCTAAGATCAATGACAGTATCTTACGTCACATGATCGTTAAGCGCGAAGACTAATTTGACTTTAAACTTATATATTTGAGAGGAGTTATTCAGCAATGATCAACCGAGTAGTACTAACTGGCCGACTGACACGGGATGTTGACTTACGATACACCCAAGGCGGTGCTGCTGTTGCCACGTTTACCTTGGCCGTTGATCGGCGGTTCACCAACAAATCTGGTGAACGGGAAGCTGATTTCGTCAGTTGCGTCATCTGGCGCAAGTCCGCGGAAAACTTTGCGAACTTCTTCCACAAGGGTTCCCTTGTTGGAATTGAAGGTCGGATCCAGACCCGGAACTACGAAAATCAACAGGGCCAACGAGTTTATGTCACCGAAGTTGTTGTCGAGGACTTTTCATTCCTCGAACCACGTTCTCGAAACGCGAATAACAATGGCGGTAACGCAAATTACGGCGGTAACCCAGCGAATAATGCTCCTCAATCTAATCAGAATCAAAATGACAATCCATTTACGAGTGGCAACCCGTCTCAGGGCGCCCCTTCGCAAAACACGAATCCCGCACCTAGTAACAACGGCAACAACGCTGGGAACAACTCAGCTGATCCGTTTGCGAACACCGGCGATTCAATTGACATTTCCGATGATGATTTACCGTTCTAAACACTAAAATACGAGGAGGGAATTTCTCATGGCAGGACAACGTCGTGGCGGCCGTCGCCGTCGTAAGGTTGACTTTATTGCAGCCAACCACATCGAATACATTGATTACAAGGATACTGACTTATTACGTCGGTTCATCTCCGAACGGGGTAAGATTTTACCACGTCGAGTAACTGGTACTAGTGCCAAAAACCAACGTAAGTTAACTATTGCTATCAAGCGTTCACGGATCATGGGCTTAATGCCATTCGTTAGCGAAGAGTAGTCGATTAAGAACTAACACTCTGGTGTTGGTTCTTTTTTTTGCCAAAATTAAGAGGGGTCTGTCGTAGAGAAAATGCGACGGACCCCTTTAAGCTACAATTTGTTGCGAAAATGGCGCGGTGACAGGCCAAATTCCTTTTTGAATACCCGTGAGAAGTAGTAACTGTCCGTGTAACCCAGCCGTTGGGCAACCTGTTGGATGGGCACGTTGGTGTATTGCAGATAGTGGCTGGCTCGTTTCATCTTAATGGTCGTGATGAAGGCGATCACACTGGAGTTGACGACCTCCTTGAATTTTCGGCTGAGGTAGCTGGTCGAGATGCCCAAGTGATCCGCCACGTCCGCCAGCTTGATCGGCTCGTCAATGTGCTGATAAATGTAATGAATCGCCGCGTCCACGTAGCTGCCGCCGTGGGTGCTGGTCTGCTGATCCGTGTCGCCGAGGGCCAGGGTAGCGAGCATGACCCCGAGCACCTGCGAGACGTAAAAGACACTGTTGTAGGTGAAGCCCGGCAGAAAGGACTTAATCATTTGCCAGAACTGTCGCATGGTGGCGTTGACCTGCTCACTGGAGAGCTGCTCGATGAAGTGGGCTTTGTTGGGGGAGACGTTGACGTATTCATCCGCGAGTTGGCCGCGAAAATGCAGCCAATAGATATCCCACGGGTCGTCCTGTGAAGCGTAGTAGGTGTGTTTGATCCCCGGAGGCATGATGATCAGGGAATATTGGTGAAGGTGATAGGTGGCGTCACCAACCTTCACGGTGCCCGCGCCGCCCGTACAGAAGATGATGATCCAACCGGCCGACCCCTGTTCACGGTTAACGTAGTGGTATTGGGCGTTGGGGAAAAATCCCAGATCGGTCACGTAAAGGTTCGCAATAATCGGGGAAAAGATGTAGTCCTGCAAGACGTCCTTGGGCAGGACAAACAAATATTCATTATCAAAGTCCTGTAGTCGCCGCACGTCCGCCATCCTCCTTCGCTAGAGCCATATAAGCTTAAGACCATCAACTACCTTAGAGTATACAGGTTGAAACGCGGATAATCCATCTTTCCGTTCTGTTTATGCATTCAAAGAAAGCGCTTTCCATATTATGGTTAAGGCAGCTTGAGGAAAGGAACGATCGTGGATGTTAAATACAATTACGGGTGTTTCACTGACAGAGACTGAACTGACGATTCCAACTTATCAGACGGGACAGCCAGAGAAGAATCCCATGTTTTTGGAAAAGCGGGTTTATCAAGGCAGTAGTGGGAAGGTCTATCCCTTCCCCGTTACCGAACGCATTTTTAATGAGAAGCAGGATCACACGTATCAGGCCATTATTCTAGAAAATCAATACTTGCAGGTGACCTTTCTACCGGAACTGGGTGGCCGGATCTACCGGGCACTCGACAAGACCAACAACTATGACTTCGTTTACTACAATCACGTGATTAAACCGGCGTTGGTGGGGCTGACGGGCTCCTGGATCTCCGGTGGGATTGAGTTTAACTGGCCGCAACATCACCGCCCAGACACCTTCTTGCCCATCGAATATCAGTTGGAAAACCATGATGATGGGTCTAAAACGTTGTGGATGAGTGACATTGACCGGATGTACGGCACCAAGATTTCGGTCGGATTCACGATGTACGCCGACAAATCCTACCTGGAACTCAACGAGCACTTCAAGAACCCCACGGATCTACCGCAGACCTTCCTGTGGTGGGCCAATCCGGCGGTTCCCGTTAATGATCACACGCAGTCCATCTTCCCACCCGATGTTAACGCGGTGTTTGACCACGGGAAGCGGGCCGTCTCGACCTTCCCTATCGCGACGGGTGAATATTACAAGGTCGATTACTCCGCTGGCGTGGATATTTCGCGGTATAAGAACGTGCCGGTGCCAACCTCCTACATGGCGGCGCACTCGGAATACGACTTCTTGGGGAACTACGATCACCAGAAGAACGCCGGCTTGCTCCACGTGGCCGATCACCACACTTCGCCGGGGAAGAAGCAGTGGACCTGGGGGAACGGGGACTTTGGAAAATCCTGGGATCACCAATTGACCGACAATGACGGCCCCTACATTGAGCTCATGGTCGGGACGTTTACCGACAACCAACCCGACTTCACCTGGCTACAGCCGCACGAAGAAAAGTCATCGACGGAATACTTCATGCCTTACAAGAACGTCGGGGCCGTGAAGAACGCCACGATTGATGCCGCCGTTAACCTGGAACGGGAGGACGATGAACTGCGGGTTAAAGCCTATGCGACGGCCGTCTTCAAGGATGCCCATATTAAACTGTTACACAACGGCGAGGTGCTTGCCGATGAAGTCCAGACACTGAGTCCGACCGAAACGTTTGCTAAGACCTACGCCAATCCGGCGGGGGCCGATCACGACTTCCGCCTTGAAGTGACGACGGCTAGTGGGCGCGTGCTGGTCAGCTATCAACCCGCCAAGGACGAGGTTGAACAGATTCCGGACGCGGCTAAGGAAATTGCCGCACCAGAGAAACTCCAAACCAACGATGAACTTTACTTAGCCGGCCAACACCTGGAACAATACCGGCACGCCACTTACCGGCCAATCGACTACTACTTAGAAGGGTTAAAACGCGATCCCGGTGATTACCGAATCAATGACGCTTACGGCCTGCTCCTGTATCGGCGCGGGCAATTTGCGGAAAGCCAACCCTACTTTGAAAAGGCCATCAAGCGCCAAACGGCCCACAATACCAATCCAGTCAGTGGGGCCGCGCACTATCACTTGGGCCTGAGTCTACGGATGCAGGGGAAGGACCACGCGGCGTACGATCACTTCTTCAAGGCGACCTGGTCGCATGAGACGCAGGCGGTGGCCTTCCTGGCCTTGGCCCAATTTAAGACCAGTCAGGGTGACCTGCAGGCGGCGCTGAAATTTGTCAATCAGGCGCTGATTACCAGTGCGCACGACATGGGGGCCCGCGCGTTAAAGGTTAGTCTGTTACGGCAGCTTAACCGAACGGACGATGCCCGGCGCTTAGTGGCGGAGAACACGCGCTTAGACCACATCGACTTGGCCAACCGCTACGAGGCCTACCGCTTGGATACGAACGACACAACGACAGCCCAATTGGCGGCCGCACTCAATAGTAAACTCAATAACTATTTGGCCTTGGCCGAACCTTATATGCGCAGTGGTGCCTATGCCGATGCGTTGGCGATCATCAGCCACTACTCCGGCACGCATCCCCTAAAGAGCTACTATCAGGCCTACTTAGCGGCTAAATTGGGTCGGCCAACGGACGCTGCCGAATACGCCGCAGCGGGGGCCCAAGCCTCGCCGGATTACGTCTTCCCGAACCGGTTGGGTGACGTGCTCGTACTCCAGTACATCTGTGCGACCTATCCCGATGACGGGTTAGCGGCCTACTACCTGGGCAACTTCTTCTATGACCGGCAAGTCTACGCGACCGCAACGCAACTGTGGGAACACTGTACGCAGGTTACGCCGGACTACGCGATGGCGCACCGGAACCTGTCGATTGCCTACTTTAACCGCCAACACGATCCCGACAAGGCCCTGACCGAACTGACCACGGCGTTCAGACTTGATCCGCAGAACAGTCGCTTGGTCTTCGAGCTGGCGACCCTGCACGAGAAGTTAAACGCACCACTGGCTGATCGGCTGAAGTTCCTGGAAGATCATTTCGACCTGGTCAAGCAACGGGATGACAGCTACGTCTTACTGGTGACGTTACTCAATGAGACGGGGCGTTATCAGGAAGCCTACGATGATATCATGGCACACATCTTCCATCCTTGGGAGGGTGGCGAAGGCAAGGTCAGCACGCAGTATGAATACGCGTTGGTTGAGCTGGCCAAGCAGGACTTGAAACAGCAGGTTCCGGACGCCGCCATCGACAAACTGAAACAAGCGCTGGTTTATCCCCGGAGCTTGGGTGAAGGTAAGTTGCCGATTGCCGTGAACAATGTCATCGACTTTTACCTGGGGCTGGCCTATCGCGCTAAGGGAGACGAAACGCAGGCCCAGGCGCACTTTGCGGCCGCAACGAAGGGTCTGAGCGAACCGACCGATATGATGTACTACAACGACCAACCCGCCGATACCATCTTCTATCAGGCCTTAGCGGATGAACAGTTGGGTCGCAAAGATGCCGCTAAGGCGCGGTATTACAAGCTAATTAACTTCGGTGAGCAGCACCTCTTTAATCACTTCAAATTGGATTACTTCGCGGTTTCGTTGCCAGATGCGTTGCTATTTGACGATGACTATCAAGCCAAGAATTCCGTTCACTGTGATTACCTGATGGCACTGGGCTACCTGGGCTTGAACCAGACGGCCAAGGCGCAGACCTTCTTTGACCGGGCCTTAGCCATCAATAATCACCACCAAGGGGTTCTGCGGCACGCCAACTTTGTGAAACCCGAGGTCTAGGCCATGGATATTACGGTAACGAAATACGACCATCAGGCCGGTAAAGACTACTGTGAACTGACACTGACCAATGATCAGGGAATGCAGGTGAAGTTACTGAACTACGGCGCAACCTTGGAGAAGATCTTGTTGCCCAGCGATCAAGGTCTGGAGAATGTCATTCTGTCGTTGGCCACGCCGGCCGATTATGCACGGGAACGCAATTTTCTGGGCGGTACGGTTGGCCGTATCGTCGGCCGCGTGCGGCGCGGCCAGTGGCAGCTGGGCGAACGCCGATTACAGCTTCCTTTGAATGACGGCAAGAATCACGCCCACGGGGGTCAGGGAACGGATACGCAGGTCTTTAGCTTTCAACCGGAAATCGGTGACCGCAGTGTGCGGGTCACCTTTACGCTGGTCGATCCAGATGGGGCCAACGGTTATCCGGGCAACCTGAAGCTGCGGGTGACCTACGAACTAGACAACCAGAATCAGTTAACCTACCGCATTCAGGCGGTTACGGATCAGATGACGGTCTTCAACCCGACCAATCACGTTTACTTTAATCTGGATGGTCCGGAAACGACCGTGAAGGAACAGCATTTGAAGCTGGCCAGTGACTATTACCTGCCCCTCGACGCGGAAAGTCTGCCTTACCGAGGCCGTGCGGCGGTTGCGGGGACGGTGTTTGATTTTCGCCGCGGGCAACGGCTCGGTAACGTCCTGGACGGAAATGATCCGGAAATTCGCGCGGAACGGGGGTTGAACCATCCCTTTATGCTCAGTGGTCGGGCGCCCGCGGTCACGCTGACGTCGCCCCTGAAGAACCGGGTGATGCAGCTGCGCACGACGGCCCCGGCCGTGGTGGTCTACACGGCCAACCACTTTGCCCATACACCGGGAGTGACGCGCCAGATTGGCCAGTACGCCGGTGTGGCGTTCGAGGCACAGGTGGCGCCCCAGGAGAGCAGCGACCTGACGCCGTTGATTCTGATGCCTAACGAGCACTTTGTCCGTCAGACCAGTTGGCACTTCGATTTCTAGGCTGGGCAAGTCCACATCATGGATTGGAGAAATAAAAAATGAAAAAGAAAAAGATAAGTTCCTACGTGATCTTAATTTCTTGTGCGGCGGCGTTAGGCGGTCTGTTATTCGGGTACGATACCGCCGTGATCTCCGGAGCCGTGGGGTTTCTACAGATCAAGTTCGCGCTCAGCAGTGCGGCGGTTGGCTGGGTCACCTCGTGTATCCTAATTGGCTGTGCCATTGGAGTCACGATTGCCGGGGTCTTGAGTGACAAATTTGGTCGGAAAAAGATCCTGGTGCTGTCCGCCATCATCTTCGCCGGTTCCTCACTAGGTGCCGGTCTGGCGGGGAGTTATACCACGCTCGTCATTTGGCGGATTCTAGCCGGAATTGGCATTGGGTTAACGTCTCTGATTACGCCACTGTACATTGCCGAAATGGCGCCCGCGGATGTCCGTGGGAAGCTGGTTACGGTGAACCAACTGGCGATTACCATTGGGATCTTCGTGGTCTACTTCGTCAACGCCGCCATTGTTTCTGGGTCAACCCAGGCGTGGAACGTGTCCACTGGGTGGCGCTGGATGATGGGCGTTGGGGTCCTGCCTTCCGTTCTGTTCCTGTTGGCCTTAATTCCCGCCGGTGAGAGTCCGCGGTGGCTGCAACAACATGGTCACAAGGACGCGGCGCTCGCTGTTCTGAAGCGCGTTGAGGGGGATGACACCGCAGCGCAAACCCAATTAGACGACATCGTGGCCTCCGAAAAGATTGTGGACGATACCTCCTTCCGCGACCTGTTCAGTAAGACGTGGTTACCCGTCTTGATGATCGGGGTATTGCTGGCCATCTTCCAGCAATTTTCCGGAAGTAACGCCATCATGTACTATGCGCCGGAAATCTTTAAGGGTGCCGGCTTCGGTCAAAACGGGGCCTTCATGGCCACCGTCTCGATTGGGGTTATCAACATGGTCATCACGGTAGTTTCCCTGGGATTAGTCGACAAGGTTGGTCGAAAAGCGTTGCTAGGTTGGGGATCATTTGCCATGTCCCTGTGTCTGCTCGTGGTGGCAGTCTGCTTCTTCATACAGGCACCGGGCGCCGTGACGCTGACCTTCATCCTGTTAGCGATCGCCTCTTATGCCATTTCCCTGGCACCGGTGACCTGGATCATGCTTTCCGAAATCTTCCCATCGAAGATCCGTGGGCGGGCCATGTCCATCTGTACCCTGATTCTCTGGCTGAGTGACTTTACCCTGAGCTACACCTTCCCAATTCTGACTAAGAATATTGGGGAAGGCTGGACCTTCATGCTCTACGTGGCGGTGACCATGATTGCGGCCATCTTCATCTGGCGGAAGGTGCCGGAAACCAAAGGGAAGTCTCTGGAAGAGATCGAAATGTACTGGCGTCAAAAGAGTGAAGGATCTGTCGAAACGGCTAAGGAGTAAGGCATGTTGTAGCCGTGGTTAGAAATTAGCGAATTGGGAGCGTGTTTGGACGACCGTTATGGAAGTTCGGACATGCTCTTTTGCTGGTTTAGAAGTGAAATAAAAGGGCGGTGACCGTGTCTTTAAGGGTTCATTCGGGTGAGCTAGTTGTGATAACTTGGCGAAACTGAGGAAGTTCTCCTCAGTTTAACGGAATATGAAATAATGTCAAACGGTAAACCGTTAATATAAAGAAATAAATTTTAGGGAACTGATTACCGAAATATAAAACCGAAAGCCACAAAAGCAATGCCCACGCACCAGGGGTCGGATCCCGTGCGTGGGCATTGCTTTTTAAGTATGGTTAAAATTCCCGGTGACCACCCAGGTAGACCTGCTTGTCGGCCTGAACCACGGCGGCGGTATCGGTGAGGGGATCGGCTTTGAGAACCTGGAAATCGGCGAATTTACCGACCTCAAGCGTCCCGTATTCCTGGTCCACGCCCATCAGTGCGGCGGAATTTAAGGTCGAACACTGGTAGGCCTGGGCCGGGGTCATGCCCAGTTTGGTCAGGAGGCCAAACTCATTCGGCGTCAGATCAAAGCCGTTGAAGGGTGTTCCGGCATCGGTCCCACAGGTGAACTTTACGCCCAGCTTGAAGGCACGGCGCATGTTGACGTAGGTGTCATCTAGGGCATCGGCGGCCTTCTTGACCTCCCAGTCAGGAAGCACACCGTGACCCTGTTCGGGGATGACCCATTCGGCGATCAACGTTGGTGTGAGGTAGGTGCCCTGTTTCACCATCTGCTTGGCCTCATCCTCGGTGACGTAAAAGCCGTGTTCTACGGAATCGACACCGGCATCGAGGGCGTTTTGGATGCCCGGGTTGCCCTCAGCATGGGCCGCCACCACGCGACGCTTGTGATGGGCCTCTTCAACGGCGACGTGCATTTCCGCCACGGAGAGCTGGGCGTCTTCCATGAAATCATTGGGCGTCATGACGCCCCCGGTTGCCATGACCTTGATGCTTTCGGCGCCATTCTTAAAGGCGGTTCGCACGGCCTTACGCATTTCATCGGGGGAGTCGACGGCGTGCCCGCCGTGAGGAGAGTCCCCGTGGCCCCCGGTCATGGAAAAGGCCCTGCCGGAGGTTAACATGTGGGGCGTGTGGGGGAGCTGCCCGGCTCGTTGTAGTTTCTTGAGTTTCACGTCGGCGTCGTAGTCGGTCCCACAGCCGCGGACGTAGGTAACCCCGGACTTGAGTAGGGTTTGCAGATTGGTAAAAGCCAGGACGCCCGCTTCAGCCTCGGCGTGTTCTTTGCCCTGAAGTGCCTGGGTGTCGGCCGTCACGTGAACGTGGACGTTCATGAATCCGGGCATGACGTATTGGCCCTTGAGGTCGACACGGGTGTCGGCGGTTGCGGGCGTGCCCTGCCCACGGTCGATCAATTTGCCGGAAGCGTCATCGACGGTGAACCAGGCATCGGCTTGATTCTGGTCGTTGGTACCATCGAATAAGGTGAAATTAAAGAAAGTGGTTTTGGTCATAAAAATACCTCCTGAATGGGTGTGATTTTTGGTTATGTGTCGTTAAGCTAGAAATCATTTGATAATGGCTCTTCTGATGAAACGCCGCACAGGCAGCGCCTCGACCGGAATACAGTCACCGGGAGAAACATTTGAGGATGTCGGCGGGTGATCGTGAAGCGGCGAGGTGAGCACGGGCGGCTTGGATGGTTCATGGGAAAAGGTGTCATTGCGTTAGAGAATTGGGGAATCACCTTCTGTGGTGGCGCGAGAACTTGAAGTGAATTTTGGCTCGGGGTGTTAGGTAGTCTCTTGCCGTTATATCCGGAAACATGCGGCTTCTGAAACGTGCTCCGGTAGCCAGATTACTGCGCTTAACTCCATTAAGCACCGGCTCGGTTCTGAGTTTTAACACATCTTCTGACTTAGTACGTTAGTCTTTCTCTCGCCGTCATATCCGGAAATATGCGGCTTTCGAAACGTGCGCCACAAGGCAGATCCCCGCGCTTAGCAAGTTAAGTGACTCCTGCCGGATGTGGCGTGATTGTTGCAATATTTGTTTAAGGCATTAGTCTTTCTCTCGCCGTTATATCCGGAAATATGCGGCTTCTGAAACGTGCTCCGCTAGCCAGATTCCTGCGCTTAACCCCATTAAGCACCGGCTCGGTTCCACCGAGCGGGCACTTAATGACGTTAATGCTCAGAATCTAACCGGCTAGCTCCGCACTCTATTTCCAGTACCCATACTTATACTGTGCCGCGTGCAGCAGCGTATCCTTTAAGCCGCCGACGTCCTTGCTGACCAGCTTGGCTTGGGATGGCTGGTACAGGGGGATGTAGCCCTTGACCGCCATGAGGCGTTGGTTGGCGTCCATCAGGGTGTTGTAACGGGTCAGTCCGGTCTGGGTGCCAGCCTTGGTGAGGAGTGTGTTGAAGGTGTCGTCATTCCAACCGGTGAAGTTAACCGTGTTGCCCTTGGCGGCGAGGTTCAAGAAGTCCGAGGCGTCCAGCAGGTTGGTGGACCAGCCGGTTAAGTTGAGTTCAAAGGTGCCGGCAAAGTCGCGGGCGACATGTTGGGCGTGGGGGATCGACGTGGTGGTAACCGTCAGTCCCTTGAAGTTCTTTTCCATCACGGATTGAAGGTAGGCGCCGACGTGTTTGTCATCGTCGGTGTCATCGGTCAGTAAGTTTAGGGTGACCTTGGTCTTACCGGTGGCTTTTAAATACTTGGCCCAGTAGGTTTTGGCCTTGGCGACGTCGGTCGGTAAGAGGTTCCCCAATTGGGTCGCCATGTCTTCGCCGGTCTTCGGGTTGGCCTGATCCCCACGAGGAACCGCATTGAGCGCGGGCTTGGAGCCATCCTGGAGGACCTTGCTGGTGAGCGTTTCCCGATTGGTGACGTAGGAGATAGCCTGCCGGAGATCCTCGGAATTGGTGGCCGTCTTCTGACTGTTCACGTAGAGGTACTGGAGCCGCCCCTGCAAGGTTTTGTGGAGCTCCTGATTGTTGGCGTTGGCGCGGACGTACTGGCCACTGACGGTGGTTTCCTGGATCTTACCGCTCTTGAAGAGGTTGGCGGCCGTGCTGTCATCCTTGGTCACGTTGACCTTCACCTGCTTGATCTTCACGTGCTTGGCGTTCCAATAGTGGGGGTTCTTAACGTAGGTCCATGAGGAATTACTGCCCGTCCAACCGACGAGCTTGTAGGCACCGTTACTCATGGTCTTAGTGGCGTTGGTCCCGTATTTCTGGCCGTATTTCTTCACGGTCGCGGTGTTTAACGGATAGTAGTCGGAAACGAGGTCGTCGAAGTAGGGCACGGCCTGACTCAGTGTGATCTGAAGCTTGGTTGTGCTGAGGGCTTTGACACCGAGGGTGGACGGGGCGGCCTTACCATTCTGGATGGCGGCGTAGCCCTTGATGGCGGAAAGCTTATTGGCGTATTGTGCCTTGGTCTTGGGATCGACCCAGCGGCGCAGGGACGTGACGAAATCTTGAGCGGTGACGGCCTGACCATTCGCCCATTTGGCATTCTGCCGGAGGTTAAAGGTGTAGGTCTTACCGTTGTTGGTGGGCTTAACCAGCTTCGTGGCGACACCGGCAACGATCTTGCCGTTCTGGTCATAGGTGTAAAGGCCCTCCATGGTTTGGGCGATCACGCTGCCGCTGTTGGTGTCGGTCGATTTGTTGGGATCGGCCGTGGCCGGTTCGCTGGGCAGGGTGACGTTGAGGGTACGATTCTTAGTGGTGTTACCGGCAGCGCTGCCGCAGCCACTCAGGGTGACGAGTAAGAGTAGGACTAACGGCGCGGTTAAAGCAAGATGTTTCATAGAAAAACCTCCTAGACTATCAATTGATTAGATGACCGCTGAAACGAAAAAAAGCGCCCTTACGGAAAAAACTCTCCGTAAGGGCGCAGTCTGCACGGTACCACCTTATTTTTGCTACTCAAAAAGTAGCACTATCCATGAACGGCGAGCTTCCTAGAGGCACGTTCCCAGAGTCTAGGATCTACTGGGAAATCGAACCACACTCGCGATTCACTGCATTGATAACGGTTGCTACCGGTATAGACTTACTTTAATTTCAGCAAACAGCTCCGAAGGGATGTTCGCGCTGGCGACCTTGACCCGCTTGCACTAAACCGGGTTCGCTAACAAGGGATAGCCTGCGCTACTGGACTTCATCATCACTTTTTAATTTTCTAATCAATTGTTAATAATTGCTAGTTTAGCACGGAAAATAGGAAAGTCAACGCGAAATTTTAAAAAGTGGCGAACGGGTGGCCGACTGGGGGATGCGGGAATCGCAGGATTCTCGTGCGTTCCGTGGCCATTGGTGTCCCGGAAAATAAAAAAATTACCACCCGCAAAAAAGCGAGTGGTGACGAGGTGTTTCGTTTAAGAATTGGCGATGACGAGTTTCTTATTGGCGGTAATGTAGTGGCCGTTGGCGTCACGGGGGAGGTGCCGGCGACCTTGGTATTCACCTTTGACAGGTCGACGCTGACACTGTAGGTCATTGGTGCACCATCTGCACGAGCAGTTGTTGAATTTGTTGAAATCATTCTCTTATACATCATCTAAGGACCTTCTCGGGTCGCTAAAACAGCGGTCACGGATGTTTCACATGAAACATTTAGTCTGCTGGGAAACACTTCGAAGCGTTTCTTCAATACGGGACGCTTCACGGATAAATGCGGCAGGTCGTGGATACTGTCCGTGAGGTTATGATGCCAAAATAAAAATGGTCGCCATTGAAAAACGGCAACCATTTTAAGTCTTACCACACGAACAGGCCGACGATACCGGCTGATAGCAGGGATACCAGAATCCCCGACAGCAGCATGTAGCCCACGTTTTTGGCAATTAGATCATTCTTTTCTTTATCGACGAGGCCCTTGAAGGCCCCAATAATCATCCCCGTCGTCCCGAAATTGGCAAACGACGTCAGGAAGACCGTCAGTACGGCCCGCAAGTGGGGGGTGTAGCCGTTAATCACGCTACCGGCCACCTTACCCATAACCACGAATTCATTGGTGACCAGCTTGAGTCCCATGTCTTGGGACAGGAGCCAGGCTTGGTGAACCGGGAATCCCAGCAACCAGGCAAACGGAAACATGATAACGCCTAGGATACTTTCGAGTGAGAGGGGCTTCCAGATCAGGGCCAGCAGCTTGTCGGCCAGTGCGGCGAGGGCCACGAAGGCGATGACGTTGGCAACGATAATTAACGTCAACCGTCCGGCCGTGAGAATCGAGTCTCCCAGAAATGAGAAGAACGGTTCGCGTTTGCCGTCGCTGTCCTGGCCCTCGGCGCCAACCTTGGCGATCGTGTCCTCTGCGGGGGCGACCTGAACGGGGTTCAACAGGTTGGTCACAATGATGGCGTTAATCACGTTGATGGGCACGGCGGTCAGGACAAACTGGCCGGGGACCATCTGCGTGTAAGCGCCCAGGATGGAGGCGGTGACGCAGCTCATGGACATCATGGCTAACGTCAGGTTGCGCTCGGCCCGCATTTGTCGTAGCTGGATTCCAGAAATTGCCAGAACTTCGGTATTCCCCAGAAACATCATTTCAACGGCAAAGAAGGACTCGAACCGGGGTTGGCCCGTGATGAAAGACAGGCCGCGGCCGATCCATTTGATAATCCAGGGCAAGACGCCAATGTAGGTCAGAATATCAAAGAGGGGCACGATCATCAAAACGGGGAGCAGCGCACTGGTAATGAAGTTCATGGAGCCGGCAGTCCCGCCAAATGCCGGGGTGACCCAGTTCGGCAGGGCGAAGACAATCCCTTGGTAGGAGACCTCCACCAGCCAGTTAAACCCATCAGCTGCGGCCTTCACGGCGTCTTGGCCGACACTAAAGCTCGTGAAGAACCAGGCGAGGACCAGGTTCAAGACCAGCATGATCCCGATGGAGCGCCAGTGAATATGGTGCTTATTTTTAGAGAACAGGAAGCCAATGGCCAGAAAGACCACCACCCCCACGGCATTAATCGCTAAGTACATGGGACATAACCTCTTTATCTTTCGTAATATTGGCACGCGTTAATGGTGGTCGTTACAGCTTGCGTCCGGCCATGATTAAAGTAGTGGCGCGCAGTTGGGGACAAAAGGGCAGTCTACCTCGAGTGGCACACTGTCCTGGCGTCTATATGATTAGTAGGTGCGGATACACTGTTCAACGAGGTCGAAGAATCCAGCTACGTCGATGCCCTTACCAACCTTGGCGTTGGCGGGTTTGCCCAAGACGGCGTTCTCGTCGCAGACCGTCCGGCCGTACGAAGGGCCGCGGTTGATGTCGACTTCCACAAACATGTCCTGCATGTCGAAGAGGTCGGGGTTAATCAGGTAACCAATCGTGGTGGCATCGTGGATGGGACCAGCGGCCAGGCCAAACTCTTCAAATTGGGTCTTCAGCGTGAAGCGTAAGAGGTCGCCGAAGAGTTTACCCGCCTTGTTGCCCACGGCCTCCATCCGTTCGATGATGTCGGGCGTGCAAATGGTTTGGTTGGTCAGATCCAACCCCATCATGACGATTGGGGCGCCGGATTTGAAGACCACGTGAGCGGCTTCGGGATCGGCAAAGATGTTAAATTCGGCGGAAGGCGTGAAGTTCCCGGTACCGTATGCCCCACCCATTAAGACAATTTCCTTAATCTTCGGAATAATCAGGGGTTCCATACGCATGGCCGTAGCAATGTTGGTCAGCGGACCAGTGGGCACCAGGGTGATGTCGCCGTCACTGGCCATGAGCGTGTCGATAATGAAACGCACGCCATTTTCCTTTTCGGCCGTCCGGTGCAGTTCTGGAAAGACGGGGCCGTCCAAGCCGGTCTTGCCGTGGACGTTACCCGCAACGACTTGTTCGCGAACCAGGGGTTGAGGCATTCCCGGGTAGATCTTGGCGTCGATGTCTAGCAGTTGGGCCACGTTGAGGCCGTTATGGACCGTCTTCTTCAAGGTCTGATTTCCGGCGACAATGGTGATGCCGAGTAGGTCGATGTCGGGATGGGCGTTCGCCATCAGCATGGCAATCGCGTCATCATGTCCTGGGTCACAGTCGAGAATAATTTTACGTTTCGTCATTTTTGTGAAACCTCCTAAGTTAGATGTAAGCCCTTACTTACTGATTGCATTATAGCGAGCCCACTGCTAAGGTAAGTATGAGATTTCTCATACTGGGAGTGACTTAATGTGCGATTGATTCAAAATGATGACTTAAAACGGCAGTTCATCGCCGAGTGGGGCTATGACCATCAGTTTTCCTTTGATGTGGTGCAGGCCGCCCAACTCTACTTGTTTCCGGCGAAAAGCATCATCGTGCGGGCACCGGATCGGCCGCGTGACCTGCTTTACCTGGTGAAGGGCAAGACCAAACTTTACGACACGCTGGCCAATGGCAAGGTGGCGTTGATCGACTTCTTTACGCCGCCCTGTTTTATTGGGGAGATGGAGCTACTTGACCCGGAGAGCCCCTCGTTCACGGTGCAGGCGATTGAGGATTGCTGGTGCCTGGCCTTGCCGATGGCGACCTATCGTGAGCAGTTGTTGCGAGACACCACCTTCTTGCGGCGGGTGTGCCAGTACCTGGGACGGAAGAACACCCGAAATATCAAGACGTTCTCGCAGAATCAAGCGTTTACCTTGTCACAGCGACTAGCTGGTTTTATCTTATTAACGGCCAATAACGATGTGTATGAAGAAAAACACACCCAGGTCGCGCAGTACCTGGGTGTGTCATATCGACATCTGTTGTATGTGTTGGCGGATTTTGTTAAACAGGGCGTTCTGGAAAAGGTCGGCCACCACTATCTGGTGCAACGCCCGGATGTGCTGGCACGATTGGCCCGTGAAGTGGATTGGGCGCCGACGACGGCTGAGCGTGAATAGGAAAAGCCCTGGGCGGTGTGCTCGGGGCTTTTAGGCGTAATGTCATATAGTTTTTAAGGATGAATATAAATGATAATTGATGGCGCTTATGCTATCATGGCTGAAAACCTCTAAGTAGGAAGGATGATCGGTAATGACCCTGAAGCGTGTAGATGATTATATCCAAGGAAGACAAGCAGCGAGTCCAGAGTTTGCCCAGGCCTATGATCAGGCGGAGATTGATTTAGAAATTGCCGTGGCTGTCAGACAATTGCGCACGAACTTAGGCCTGTCTCAACGCGCATTTGCGGAATTGGTGGGGAAGCCACAGTCGACCATTGCCCGAATTGAGGCAGGTGCAGTGACGGCTAGCAACAAGACTTTGGCAGATATTGCGCAGAAGACGCACAAGCAATTACGGATACAATTTGTGTGAGCCGAGAACGAAGTGAGATAGAAAAAGCCCTGGGCGTGTGCTCAGGGATTTTAGGCGTTCAGTTTGTCGTGGAGTGCCTCGGTTAGAACTTCGGAAAAATTGAGGCCCTGCTTTTTCCCTAGCACGTTCAGGTACTCGGGGATCGAGACATTTTTTCTAACGATGTGGGTATGATTCTGACGAAAGACGCGCATATCCACCTCGACTAAACTTTTGATAGCGGGCGCGGTGACCGTCAAGTCTTCGAAGGGCGTGGCCACTGGAAAAGTCGTTTCATCAACCAATAGGGTGCCAATTAAATCGCGGGCCATGTCCAAGGCCTCAATGGGGTTATCACCTTGTGTCCAGGAATCGGCAAGGTCTGGGATTTCAACGCTGTAGCCACCAGTGTCTTCGGGATGAAGAATAATGGGATAAATAACCTGTGAATTTTGCGTCATGAGAAAGTCCTCCTTAGGGCGGGTGTCTATTTTAAACCAGCTTGTTTGAGAATCCCTTGTTCGGTTCCCTTTTTAAGCTCATGTGGGTGAATGGGAACCGGGATGGTGACATTAGTTTTGGGGTTCCACATTTTAAGATGACTCGTGCCATTGTGCTGGTTGGGTTTAACAATGAATCCGTTTTGCTTGAGGAGTTTCAATAATTCCTTAGGCGTCATTGGCATTCGTAGGGAACCTCTTTTTGAAAACTATTATACACAATCATTGTGTATATAGCGATAAAAAGGCTCGGGCTTTTGCGCGCTTGTTTTTGAAACCGCTAAGTCTTTGACAGGAAGCCTGTGAACCGGTTTGTTCCCCCAATAGCTAGAGTTAGCTTTCTTTCCTGGGTTAACGGTGAACCTAGCCAAAATGAGTGTTTCATTTTGTGGGGGAGAGGCATAAACTAGCGACAGGAGGGGATTACATGAAAACTGTACATAAGTTAGGCCTTGCTTTGGCCGTGGTACTCATGGCGCTGGGCGGCGTAACCACGGCCCAGGCGGCAACGAAGTCCAAGGATCTACCGCTCTACACGACCTACGTCCGCACCAAGCGGGCCATGACGATTGGGGCCAAGGAGAAGACCAAGACGGGCTACCAGACGATTCACATTAAGAAGAATAAACTGCTGGCGGTCAGTTCAATTGATACGCGGGGGAAGGCGCCGAACTTTAAAGAGTACGCCACGTTTACCCTCGGGGATGTTCATTACGCGCAGACTCAAAAGGTAAAATACAGTCAAAAATACATTCGGTTTAATACCACTAACTTTAAATACATCAAGACGTTGCGGGCGCCGATTCGGACACAAGTTCTGCGTCAGGGGAAGGGCTTTGTCATGTCACCGGGGTGGACCAATCAGCCGACTTACTCCGGGGCTCTGGTGGTGACTTTGGACAATTACATTCAGACCTACAGTAAGGCCCGGATGACCCAGATTGACGATCACTGGATGAACGCGACCGCCGATGACGCCTTTGCCAAATTAAAGCCCACGGATACGGTCAAGATTTCTAAGCTGACCAAGAGTGGGTCAACCTATAAGATTGACTACAAGACACCGTTGAAGGGCTTTGCGGACTGGAAGTTGGGGAAACACCACTACCGCTTGACGATTAAAACGTTGGGGCAGCAGAACCAAAACTATACGCCCGTCGATGATACTTACGATACCGCGGCCTCGTGGACGAACTTCACGCTCAACGCCAAGCCGTACTTTGCGGGTTCAGCTGAGTGGGGATTGGATTAAGCAGACTGTTAAGAAGGGACCTGTCAGAAATGGCAGGTCCCTTTTGTGGGTGAGCGGCCCCTGTTTCGCCACCATAATGGTAAAAATAAAACCCGGCTCTTTCAGAACGTTTGAGATTCTGAAAGAGTCGGGCTTTGAGTGATGCCTAATCTCTAAACGGCGCTAGTGGGCATAGTGCTGAATCACCGCGGCCAGGGTCGTTGCCGCATTTGCCACGCCAACCCGATCGTTGTAGTAGTTGGCGAAGCGGGCGTCATCGCGGTAAAGTTGGGCCAGCCCCCGGTGGGCCTCGGTCGAGTAATTGTTCCACGTGAAACACAACCACTGGCGGTGCAACGCGTAGACGGCTTGGGCTGCCTTACTCGTGAGATCCTGGGTTGTCGCGACCGTTTTGAGCTGGGTGAAAAGGTCTTGTTCCGTCGCCTGCATGGCCTGATAATCGGCTGCACTCAGGTTGGCGAATTGTTGCTGACTCGCGTCGACGGTTTCCTGACCATAACGGTGGCGGGCCTCCGTGCCAAATTGGCGGTCGTTATCGGTGAGTTGTTGTTGCTTGAAAGCGGCAAATTTTTCGGTATCTGTCATGTGGGGACCTCCATTGCGGGCCGCAAGCGTGCGGTCCAGGGTATTCAACAAGGCCGTGAGGTGGTCACGACGTTCCTGCAGGTGGGCGCGCTGCTGTGCCAGGGCGGCGGTTTGGGCCGTGCTGGACTGCGTCAGTAAGTCCTGAATCTGTGTCAGGCTGAAGTCAAATTCCTGGAAGTAGCGAATCAGTTGCAGGCGATCGACGGCTGCGGGTGAATATTCACGGTAGCCGTTGTGGCCGCGCTCGGCGGGAAGCAGGCCAATCTGATCGTAATAACGGAGCGTACGGGAACTCACACCAGCGAGTTGGGCCAGCTCTTGAACGCTGTAGGTCATGGTGACCACCTCATTTCTTGTCTAGAACTTACTATAAGGGTTACCGCAACGTCAAGGTCAAGACCTTTTATGAAAATGATAGCGTTTTATATTTGGGCGACTAAATCCAATGAGGTCAGTCTAAAAATAGGGAACAACCCCGCCATGCCGGCGTTTTATGCAGGACCCCCATTTTGTGATTGGCCGGTAGTGTGATAAAATATAGGTATTATTTGTAACTTTTTGATTCCCCCGCGGCAAGCCCGTGAAGTGGGGGTCAAAACGAATTTTTCCAGATGAATCAGATGAGGAGCAAAATGAAAAAAATATTTTCGCGAGCCAACATACCCGAGTTCTTACAGAACCGGCGTCTGCGCGGCATCGCTATCATGACGGCTGCTCTGGCCATTCTCGGGATTGTTCTGTCGTTTCTGTTGAACTGGGTCTTTGGTATTATCGCCCTTGTCCTAGTAGGGATCGCCACGCTCATGATTTTCAATACCATGGCGGAGATCGGTGACGACACCACGCAGTACATTTCCGATCTGTCCTTTCGAATCCAGCAGGGGGAGCAAGAAGCCCTGTTGCGGATGCCACCCGGTGTCATGATTCTGGGGGACAGCGACCAGGTGGAATGGGTGAATCCCTACCTGCAGCACTACTTTGGCGACACCGATGTTTTAAGTCGGTCGATCAACGATGTGGATGCTGAGCTGGCCAAGTTGATCAACGATGCTGAGCCTAAGACGATGACGACTGTGAAATGGCGCGACAACCGTTTTACGTTGTTTGTGGAGCCGGATTTTCATGCCGTTTACCTCTACGACATCACGCATTACCAGTTGATTCAAGAACAGTACGATAACGAGAAGATTGCCATTGGACAGGTCTTCTTGGATAACTATGATGAGGTTACCCAGTCGATGACCGATCAGGATATTTCTAACCTGAGAAATTACGTGACCAACGAGTTATCCGCGTGGGTACAGCAGTTTGATATGTACTTAAAACAGTTGGATGACGATCACTACTTCGTGTTGGCCTACGCCCAGTCGCTGGCCGAGATTGAAGCCGATAAATTTAAAATTTTGGATACCATTCGGGAGACCACGTCGAAGCAAAACTTCCCGCTGACCCTGAGTATTGGGATTGCTTATGGCGATCCTAATTTGAACAAACTGGCCGACCAAGCACAGAGTAATCTGGACTTGGCGCTCGGCCGGGGTGGGGACCAGGTCGTGGTGAAAGCCGCCGACCAGGAAGCCCGCTATTACGGTGGTAAGACCAACCCAATGGAGAAACGGACGCGGGTACGAGCGCGGATGATTTCACAGGCGCTACAAGAGCTGATGAACGAGTCCGACCAGATCTTCGTTCAGGGTCATACGCAACCGGATATGGATTCGCTGGGCGCTTGCCTGGGGATTCGCCGAATTGCCAAAATGAACCACAAGACCTGTTGGATTGTGTTGGATAAGGAAACGGTTCACTCCGATGTTCAGCGGTTGCTGGATAATCTGAAGGCCTATCCCGATCTGGATGCCGCCATTATTTCGCCCCAAGAAGCGTTGGAAAAGGCCACGGCGCAGAGTATGTTGCTGATGGTGGACCATTCGAAGCCGTCCATTTCGATTTCCGCGGACCTGTACCACCGCTTGGAGAACCGGGTCATGATTATTGATCATCACCGGCGGGGCGAAGAATTCCCCGAAAATCCATTGTTGGTCTACATCGAACCCTATGCCAGCTCGACGTGTGAGTTGATTACCGAAATGTTTGAGTACCAGTCCCAAGAGGGTGAACCCATCAACAAGCTGGAAGCAACGGCGATGTTGACCGGGATCTTCGTGGATACCAAGCACTTCTCGTTGCGGACCGGGACGCGGACGTTTGATGCCGCCAGTTACTTACGGTCTGCCGGGGCGGATTCGATCGAAATGCAACAGTATATGAAGGAAAACGTCGACAGTTACCTGCAACGTAACCACCTGATTGAGATGGTTGAGTTCGTTAATGAAGACATGGCCTTAATTGCCGGCGAAGAGGATCAGACCTATGATCCCGTCACGGCAGCCCAGGCCGCCGATGACCTGCTGAATATGTCCGGCGTGGATGCGTCGTTTGTCATTACGCGGCGGGCCGATGGTCGGGTGGGAATTTCCGCTCGGTCGTTGGGTGAGATCAACGTTCAGCTGACCATGGAAGCCATGGGCGGTGGGGGCCATCTCTCCAACGCTGCCACGCAGATTAGCGATAAATCCGTGGCCGAGGTCAAGCAGCAGTTGCTGGATATCTTGAACCCCAGTGAGGAACCCGCCAACGCGGCCAAATAGTTAATTGCTTCTGGTTGCGTTTCGGCGTAGGATTAAAAGTAGAATTGAATTATAAGTGAGGAGTGACCGACGTGAAAGTCATTTTTATGAAGGATGTCCGCGGCAAGGGTAAGCGCGGTGAAATCAAGAATGTTCCTGATGGCTACGCCCAAAACTTCCTGATCAAGCGGGGATTGGCCAAAGAAGCCAACCAATCCGCGATGAGCCAGTTGAAGGGTGAACGCAAAGCAGAAGAACGGCGTGAGGCTGAGAACTTAGCCGAAGCCAAGGAACTGCAAAAGCACTTGGAAAACGACAAAACGGTCGTTGAAATTGTGGCTAAGGCTGGTGAAGATGGTCGGCTGTTCGGGTCCATTCCTAGCAAGCAGATCGTTCAGGCTTTGCAAAAGCAATTCGATTTGAAGATCGACAAGCGTAAGGTTGAACTCCCAGAACCTATCCGGTCATTGGGTTACACCAACGTTCCGGTTAAGCTCCACACTGAAGTGACCGCGAAGATTCGCGTGCACGTGGCAGCTAAGCAAAAATAATCTGATAAATGGAGACCGTCACGATGGGGTGGCGGTCTTTTCTTATGGCGTTCGGCGAGGCGTTTAGATACCGCTTGTCGCGCAAAGTAGTGTATGATTCAGGTTAGAGAAATTTGGGGTCAACGGGCGGTTGGACCGGTTGGTACCGCCGTCCATTGGCAGAGTTGGGGGAAGTCGTCATCGAGTTTACCTCCCCCTGGTTACATGGTAAAATAGGTGTCTTAATACTTGCCGGATGCGGATAAGATCCGTGTATCCGGCAAGTCACAGCATTGTCGTTTGTTCAAAAGCCAGTGAAGAGGTAATCAGTTAAGCATGGATAATAACGTACTAACAGACCACACACCACCACAGAACCTCGATGCCGAAAAGGCCGTCCTCGGGGCGATCTTTTTGAGTACCGATGCGTTGGTGGATGCGTTGGAATACCTGGCACCGGAGGACTTCTACCGCCGGGAACATCAAATCATTTTTCAAGCCATGATCGACCTCAACGATCGTGATGAGGCCATTGATGTCGTGACCATCACGGATCGATTGACGGCTAAAAATGAACTGGACGATGTCGGTGGCATTACCTACATCGCCGATCTGGCGGGAGCGGTCCCGACGGCTGCCAACGCGACCTACTATGCCAAAATCGTGCAGGAAAAGGCGATTTTACGGCGGTTAATCCAAACGGCCACTAACATTGCCACGCAGGGGTATCAGCAGGATGAGGACGTCTCAGACCTGTTAGACAATGCCGAACGCGACATCATGAGCGTGGCGGAGACGCGGAGCCAATCCGGGTTTAAGCCGATCCGCGACGTGCTGAACACGTCCTTTGAGGAGATCAACAAGCTCTCCGAACAGGGTGACGTGATTACGGGGCTGTCGACGGGGTATGCGGAACTGGATAAGATGACTACCGGCCTCCATGATGACGAGCTGATGATTCTGGCGGCGCGGCCTGCCGTGGGGAAGACCGCGTTTGCGCTGAACATTGCCCAAAACGTGGGAACCAAGACGGATAAGACCGTGGCGATCTTTAGTCTGGAAATGAGTGCCGAGTCGCTGGTTAACCGGATGCTGTGTGCGGAAGGTTCCATCGATGCCAACCACTTGCGGACGGGGCAATTGTCCGAGGATGAGTGGCAGAACCTGATCGTGGCGATGGGTAGCCTGGCCAAGGCCAGTATCTACATCGATGATACGGCCGGTAACAAGATTACCGAAATTCGGGCGAAGTGTCGGCGGTTGGCGAAGGAAAAGGGTAACTTGGGGTTAATCGTGATCGATTACCTGCAGCTGATTGAAGGGTCCAACCACGAAAGTCGGCAACAAGAAGTTTCCGATATTTCCCGGCAGTTAAAGAAGCTCGCTAAGGAATTGCACGTGCCCGTAATTGCGCTGTCCCAGCTCTCACGGGGCGTGGAACAGCGGCAGGATAAGCGGCCCGTGCTGTCCGATATTCGGGAATCCGGTTCAATCGAACAAGATGCCGATATCGTTTCCTTCCTGTACCGTGACGATTATTACGAGCGTGACGGTGATGAGGATGGCGGTGGTGACAACGACAGTGATCCCCGTGATGACGGTGATCAAGACGTCGGTGAAGTTGAAGTCATCATTGAAAAGAACCGTTCGGGTCCACGGGGAACCGTGAAGCTGTTGTTCGTCAAATCATTCAATAAATTCTCGTCGGTCGCGTATACGCCCGACTAAATAGGCACGCCAAGCGGTTGATCGGGGAGACTCGGTTAACCGCTTTATGGTTTGGTGTACGGGGGGCGCGCTGGTTTGGCAAAAAGCGATAGAAATTCGTCCGAATAAATTGATATCAATCAAGTTGTGTCCCCAAATAATTGTTTAAATGGGAAAAATAAGTGGATAAATGGTGTTTAGGTGTAAAATTCATACGGTTGTGCGAGAAAGTTCACATTTTCGTCATATTTTCCGATTACTATATGTAGCATAGAAGTTAACCAATAGGTTGCTTCTACCAAAGATTAACAATCTTTTTTCATGTACTCCTCCTCCCCTGGAATAATGAAAAAATAGTTAACGTCATTGTTATAATGACGTTACCCCTACTCCGATGACCATCGCTTTCCCCGAGCGGTGGTTTTTTCATTGTCTAAAATTAGTGATCAACAGGCGGACCTGCGGCTTTTGGCTCAGGTCCGCCTGTTTGGCATCTAAATGTTTCACATGAAACATTATTTAGAAGCGGCGAGAAGTTTTTGCCGAAGATCGCGACAACTGGCGGGGAGCGTGACTAGGGACGCCACGTCCGTGGGACCATCGGCGGTGACGATTCCGGTCCCCTGGAAGGCCATGTGCAGCCAGTCGCAGGAATACTGAACGGCCGAAGCGATGCCGGTAGCCTTGATGTCCGGCTGATCCGCGCCCACAAGCAGCAGGTAGAGGCGTTTACCGGCAAAGGGGAAGTCGTGACTAAAACTATCAAACCAGCGGTCCATGAAGACCTTCATCTGGCCGGTCATGCCGTACCAGTAGACGGGGGTGCCCAGCACAATATCGGTGGCCGTGGCAAAGTCGGCTTGCATCAGGGCTTCATAATCATCGCTGAGATCGAGTTGCGGGTGAGTGGTGTCCCGGAAGTCTTGAACAAAGTTTAGCTGATAGTCGGCTAGGTGCCGGGTGGCCACGGGCAGATCGGCAAGTAGGCGTGCGCCCAGGGTTGCGGTATTGCCGTGGTGCCGGGGACTGCCATTGATAAACAGGATGGTCATGGGGCATCGCTCCTTTAAGGTAGGGAATAAATTTCATAACGGTTGAGAACTTTGAATTGGTAACGGTTTCGCGAAATTCGCGGGTGGTTATTTTCCGAAGGCTAGTGCTAGAATGTAGCTTAACGACTTTTGGGAAAGGAGGAGCACTATGCAACAAGAAATTCGACTTCGTTGGTTGCTGCTGGGCGCACTGTTTAGCAGTATCGGCATGAGTTTCATCTGGCCGTTAACCACCATTTACATGCACAATCGCCTGGGAACGTCATTGACGGAGGTGGGGATTGTGTTACTGTTTTACTCGCTGGCCAACGTGGTTGGGAGCGTGCTAGGCGGTCGGTTATTTGATCGTCTGAATCCGTATTATCTGACGATTGGGGGCGTCAGCGTGTCGCTCCTGACGCTGGGTAGCCTGATCTTCAACCACGGGTGGCCCGCATTTCCAATCTCGCTCCTCTTCTTGGGGCTGGCTTCCGGTTGGACGCTGACCATGGTCAACTCGCTGGGAACCACGATTCATAGCCGAGATGGCCGGTACATATTTAACATGTTGTATTTTGCGCAGAACTTGGGAGTCGTCTTAGGGACGGCGATGGTGGGTTATGTGTATAATACCAGCGTGACGTTGCTGTTTGGCATTGCGGCGAGCCTGTTTGTTCTGTTTCTGATCGTGGCGGTGTTCTGCTACCACGCCCCGGCGGTGATGCACCGGCAGATTGTAAAACGGGAAAATCAGCAGGTACACATCGCCTTGCCCAATCGCCGAATCATGGCGGGGTTCTTCATCTCGTTAGTGATCGTCTGGATCATGTATGAACAGTGGGTCTCGAACCTGTCCGTTTACATGACGGGCATGGGGATTCCCATGAAGGATTACAGCCTGTTGTGGACGCTGAATGCCGGGTTGATTGTGGTCTTCCAGGCGTTAATTAACTGGTTCTCACACTACTTCAGTAATCTCTACTTGCAGGTCTACGCGGGGATCTTCTTCGTCGCTATTTCCTTTGTGACGCTGATCTTTGCCAAGGACTATCTGCATTTCGTGATTGCGATGGTGATCTTAACCATGGGGGAAGCCACGGCTTTTCCCGCCATTCCGGCGATCGTCAACAATCTGACTCCCACGGCCGTGAAGGGCAAGTATCAAGGCATGGCCAATGCTTGGGCCTCGGTTGGAAAAGCGGTAGGGCCGCTGTTCGGGGGGATCGTCATCGACCATTCTTCCTATACGCTGCTCTTTATTATTGCGGCGGTCGCGAACCTGGCGATTCTGGCGCTGAATGGTGTAATTATTACGGGGAACCAACACCGTGTGGAAACTTTTAAATGAGTTCTGTGGCGTTTGGTGTATAATGACACTAGGTAACTATCTGGATGATTAGGGAAATCAGGGGAAAGCACATGAAAAAAAGGATAAGGGGAATCTGCGGTCTGCTGATCGGTGTCGTGGTTGGGCTATTGCTATTTGTCCAACCCCCACAAAATCAGTCGACCATTACGGACTCCGTCGTGAAACCCACATCGGGCCAAACGGCGGTGCAGGTGACGAATACGACGGGGAGCGGTCACGTTGAGATCAAGACGCAGACCACGACCAGTCAAGAGGGGAAGATGGTGAGTCGCCAAACGACCACCACCTCGCCAGTTCGGCAACAACAAAATCAGACTCATCACTAAAATGAATATCTAAACGAATTTTCGGGTATTTTTGAGTGTTTAAACGTCAATATGCATTAGAGCTAGCCTATAGGGATAAGGGTTAGCTCTTTTTTTACCCAATTATTCATAAAATATGCACTAAAATGAATCTTTATAAAAGTATTGACAGCAATAATGAATGATGATAAATTAAATATCAATATATGAGACCAAGCGAAGAAGAGTAACCTTAAACAAGTTGGCAAGCGAGTTCGGGACGATGGGAGCCGAATCAATCAGTTAAGGTGAAGCGCATCGGAGCGTCGCGGTAATGAAACTAGTAGTTACCCCTGGGTCGTGCCCATTACCGCACGGGGAGCTGGCAATTGTCAGCGCCATGAGAGAAAAAACAAGGTGGTACCGCGAGTCATTCGCCCTTGTTGGTTTGAGAAAACCAACGGGGACGGATGACTTTTTCTATTTAAACGAAATGAGGGATTGGATTATGAAAAAATTAGTGGGATTGAGTTTTGGATTATTAGCGATTGCGGCTTTGGCCGGCTGTGGTACCACGCAAGCCAAGAGTAGTGCGGATAAGGCATTGGATGTGACGATGATTGGCAATCCGGCAACGGCTGATCCTGCCATTTCGGGGGACTCCAATAGTTCTAGCATGATTGCCCAGACGCAAGAGGGACTCTATACGCTGGACCAGAATGGTAAAGTCGTGGCCGGCGTTGCCGAAAAGATGGTTAAACCCACCCATAACGGTACGGTTTACACCTTTAAGATTAAGAAAGCGGCCAAATGGGCCAACGGTGATCCCGTGACGGCGCAGGACTTTGTGACGTCCTTCCAGTGGCAGATCAATCCGCAATCCAAGTCACAGGTTGCCAACAAGCTGAAATTTCTGAAGAACTATGACGCCGTGCAGGCCGGAAAGAAGTCCGTTTCCGCTTTGGGGGTCAAGGCACTCGATAAGTCGACCTTACAGTTGACCTTGTCCAAGCCGCAACCTTGGTTGCCCGATATTCTCGCCACGTCCGAATATCCCATGAAGACGGACTTGTTTAAGAAATACGGCAGCAAGTACGGGACTTCCTCAACGAAGACCATGTCCGAAGGTGCCTACAAGTTAGTGGGCTGGAGCGGGACAACGGATAGCTGGTCTTACGTGAAGAATACGCACTACTGGAACGCCAAGAACGTTAAGATCGGCAAGGTAAACGTCCAAGTCGTCAAGGATCCAGGGACTTCAGCCAGCCTCTTCAAGTCCGGCAAGGTCCAAGAGACCAGTTTGACGGGCCAATACATTAAGCAAAATGCCAATAATCAGGAAATGAAGACGACCTTAAATAGCTCGATGCGGTTCTTGGAATTCAACGATAAGAAGACGGTTACGCACAATACCAAGGTTCGGCAAGCTTTCTCTTACGTGGTGGACCGGACGGCGCTGACGAAGAACGTGCTCCAAGACGGTTCGGCCGCTGCGAAGAGCTTGATTCCCTATGGTGATGGGAACGATCCAACTACCGGCAAGGACTTCTCCGAGGATGTTGGCAACTTACTGAGCTACAACCCAAAGAAGGCGACCCAACTTTGGAATGAAGCGAAGAAGGAACTGGGTATCAAGAAGGCCAGCCTGGAATTATTGACGGCCGATACTGATGAACAGAAACATGCCGCCCAATACCTGCAACAACAGGCACAAAAGTACATGCCAGGTTTAACTCTGACGATTAAATCAATGCCATTGGCGCAACAAATTGCGAAGGGATCCGCGGGTAACTACGATATCGACCTGGATGGCTGGAATACCGGTTGGCGGGATCCTTCCGACTTCTTGCAAATGGCCGATGAAACCAGTTCCGTGAACTTTACGAAATGGAACAACGCCCACTTTACCAATTTGATGAAGCAGATTGATGACACGGCGACCCATACCACGCAGCAACGGTGGGATCTGATGAAAGAAGCTGACAAGTATGTGACCCAACAGGCCGGATTAGTTCCGCTCTATCAACAAGCCAAGGCTCACCTGGTCTCTAGTCAAGTTGGTGGTTTGAAGTACACGATGATGACCGACGCGCAATACAAGTATGCTTATTGGAAGTAACGTTTAGCGATGTCATCGTTGCTAGAAAGCCATTCCCCTTTTTCCGAAAATACCGTGAGTGTCCGCCCCGAGAGACCCCACTCACCGCATCAACCAACCCCAATTCTTAAGTCGTTCTGCAGAGATGCAGAGCGGCTTTTTTTAGGCCTTCTATAGGGGGATAATAGTTGTATCAGAAAACTAATCAGTAGGCGATTAGTTTATGTTACTATAAGGCTAAGGTGGATCTCGGGGAACCGTTTCAGCTGATTATTTGGGGGAACGTCGGCAATTGTTGATGGCAAATAGCAGGTGAATGGGGCAGGTCTGTCCTGGAGGAGGCTGCGCAGTGAGTTTTCAAAAAATATTGCGAGATCAAGTTGTGCAAACGGTTGACTTATTGGAGATATTTTTGTGTTTGATGGTCCCCGTCATTTTGGCGAAGGGGACGATCGATTATCTGTTGCAAGGGCAATTATTCTGGTTAAGTTACGTGATCCTATTATTGAAGAGCGTCGGTGGGTTTGTTGGTTTATTCGCACTGATCGATCTATTTGAAGCGGTGCGCCGTTACCGGTCGCGCTGAACAGACGGCAGCGGTCCCCGCGTGGGATGGCTGTTTTTGGTTTAGGCCGGAAAATCCAAGCCAATCTTACGTTGGACGGGCTTACTGGTCTTCTTGTGTGGCTGTTTGGCCGTCATGGTGATGGTTTCTTGGCGAAAGGCTTGGTCCGAGATTCGTGTTCTAACGGGGATCTTGAGAGTAACTTTGGTCTGCTGGTCCTTGCTGACAGCGTGGTAGAGTTTACCGCGGAATTTTAGCGTGACCGTGCTGTGTACGGGGACCTTAAGCGTTGGCTCCCAGAGCCGCTGGTTGGCAGGGGTCTTGGCCGCCTGGAGAACCGGCTTATTGGTGGCATAGCGCTTGGCCGCGACCTTTTTAGTCAGATGGCCGTTGGTGACTTTAAACGTCCCGTAGCCACGAAATTTGACGTTAAAGCGGTGGTGTTTGAGGGCACGGGTAGATTCGGTCAAGGTCTTTCCTTTATAGATAACCTTGAGAGCCTGTGGCTTGGCGGATTTTGTCTTGAGTAGTAGCTTGTGCGTGCGACCGTTGTACTGTACTTTGGTCACGGTGAAGGGAATCCGTGCGGTGAAGTGGCGAATAGCGAGGCCGGTTCCGGTACCACCGAGGGCCAACGCAACGATGGTGCCGACAATTAATTTATTCATGATTGCCCTCCTTTGTTAGCCTCCAGACTACGGAAATTTACCCGCCAAGTCAACGTTTAACGGCTTTATACATTGAACTGAATAGAAAAAGGCTTATAAAAAGCGGCTTGAACGCTGGTGCGTCAGTGGTTTAGCTGCTAGGCGGCAGCGCAGGAGTTGGTCGAATGGGTGACTGATGGTGAATAACCCCAACCGGATCTGAGACCTAACTAAAAATCAACCGTTCAGAAGTAGGTAGTCTTCTGAACGGTTGATTATTTTTGCCATCGGGTGCCGAAACGGGGACCACCAGGCAGCTTGCGCCCCAATTCGGTTAGGCAAGGGTTAAGGTTCGCGTGAAGCGGTCTTCCTGAATGAGCGCGGTCGCCAGTTCGCCCGCCATCTGCTGAGCGGCAGCATCGGTAAGGGGTTTAATGACTTGAAGGTGCTGCGCTAAATCGGTGACGTGGGTGCGCCGTTGCTGGTGGGTGTTATCGATGAGCTGTTTTTCAAGAGCCACCACCTCGTCACTTGAGAAATCGTGATCCAAAAAGATCAGGGCGCTGGGCCGGATTTGCAGGCGGTCACAGATGGCATCCAGAACTTCCAGGGTTAGCATATTGGTTGAAAAGGGTTGATCATTCATGATAAGCTCCTCCTACTAAACGGATAATGGTTTGCCTCATAAGTATAACAGAGGGGGGATGCCTAAATTGAATAAACATAAACAAAACGGATATTTATAACTTGAAGACACAAAAAAATCAGCAACCACGAAGACGTCTTCGTGAAAGCTGATTAGTAGTTATGGGCAGTCAGGGGATCGAACCCTGGACCCACGGATTAAGAGTCCGTTGCTCTGCCAGCTGAGCTAACTGCCCATGTGATTAAGTTGTTGCTGTTGTATGTCTTCCATATCAACGAGAACTATCATATCATGAGGATTAGGGGTGCGCAACCCCTTTTTGAAAAAAAGTTGATTTTTATTCAAAAAATTGGTTATTATGCGGCTGTGATTCCTAATTTAACGGGAATTTCGCGTCGTGACGAAAAATAAATTTTTTTTTGGATTTTAGCGATTTTTCGAGTAAATGGCGTCAATTCGGCATACGGGAAAAGTAAAATAATTTAAAATCGGACAAAATTCGCTAATTTGTTCATTACAATTTGCTATTTCCCGGGAAATGTTTGTTTAACTCCAGCTTAACCCTTACAGCGGTCTGAACTGAAAGAAACTTCACGATGTGTTATAATTCAGATAGCGTTGTTTTCCCGTCACTGGAACCTTATCAGGACGGTCAACGCACCTGAAGACACATCATGGTCGGCGATTAGTGCCGACCCTTTATACCTTGACTTTAAACGATCAATAAAACCGTACAATAAATCGTAGTGGCCCCGTTGACGATGGTATCTTGACATCCGATGGCTGGCCTGCCGGTAATCCTGCAATTACCGGATCGGACTGTATTTCCCTTTAAGGAGGAAATTTTTAATTATGCCTAAAAAAATTCTAGTTGTCGATGACGAAAAGCCTATTACTGATATTATGAAGTTTAATTTGGAAAAAGAGGGTTACGAAGTGGACGTCGCCTATGACGGTGAAGCCGCCATTCAACAGGTTGAAGACGGTGATCCCGACCTCGTGATCCTTGATTTAATGTTGCCTAAGGTCGATGGCCTTGAAGTGGCCCGTGAGATCCGTAAGAAGCACGATATGCCCATCATTATGGTGACGGCGAAGGACTCTGAACTCGACAAGGTGTTGGGTCTGGAGCTTGGTGCGGATGATTACGTGACGAAACCCTTCTCCAACCGAGAATTGGTGGCCCGGGTCAAAGCTAACTTACGGCGTCAGAACACGGCAGCGCACGCGCAGCCCGAAGAACCCGAGAATCAAGACATTGAAATTGGTGATTTAACGATTCATCCGGAGGCTTATTCCGTTTCCAAGCGGGGATCTAACATTGAATTGACCCACCGTGAGTTTGAACTGCTCCATTATTTGGCGCAACACATTGGGCAAGTCATGACCCGGGAACACTTGTTACAGACGGTGTGGGGGTATGACTACTTTGGTGACGTGCGTACCGTGGATGTCACGGTACGGCGTCTCAGAGAAAAGATTGAAGACAGTCCTAGCCACCCAACTTGGTTGGTGACACGACGGGGTGTGGGTTACTACCTGCGCAATCCCGATTCTGATCAGGCTTAGCTAGCGGTCGACCGCTAAATCTCGCATTGGAGGAGCATGTGACTTCGTGAATAGCAAAATTAAATTTTTCCAGTCGATTCACTTCAAAATCGCGCTGGTCTTCGCGCTACTCCTATTGCTAACGCTGGAGATCGTGGGTGCCGTCTTTGTCCGGCAACTGGAACGGCAAAACTTAAACACGTTTAAATCGCAACAAGTGGTGCAAACGTACATCGTGAATCGCTTGTCGGATGAGTTGTCGACGACGAGTACCATTAAAGCGGATAAACAGATTAAATCGACCTTATCGGAGATCAATAACACCAACAATGCCCAGATTCGGGTGATTGACAACAAGGGAACCATTCGGGGGACCAATGAAGTCGATAACCAGGGGATTGTTGGCCAAAAAACGACCGATAATAATATTAAGAATTCTATCTATAATAACCGAGATGTGGTCCGAACGACCTATAACTCGCAGAATAATAGTCGGTACTACACGACGATTACGCGATTGATTCGCACTCAGGGAAATAACAGCGAATTAGTCGGGGTTATTTACATGCGGTCGAGCCTGGACTCGGTCTATCAAAATATTAATCAAATCACGCTGATCTACGTCTCCGCAACGTTTGTGGCGATTATTTTGGGTCTCGTGATGGCGATCATTATTTCCCGGGCAATTACCCGGCCGATCGATGAAATGAAGAAACAAACGCTACGAATCGCCCGTGGGGATTACTCTGGCCATGTGCGGGTCTACGGAACCGACGAACTGGGCCAATTGGCCAGTGCCGTCAATAACCTCTCTGTGCGCGTTGAGGAGGCTCAGGAATCCACTGAGTCCGAACGGCGGCGGCTAGATTCCGTGATGTCCCACATGACCGACGGGGTGATTGCTACCGATCGTCGCGGAAATGTCACCATTATTAACGAAACGGCGGCGAGTTTCCTAGATACGGAAACGGACAGTGCCGTGGGTAAATCGATTCTGGACCTCTTGGCTATTCGTGACGACTATACGTTACGCGAGTTGCTGGAGGACCCGGATGATTTAGTCTTGGACTTTTCTACAAAGGAACACGACCTGATCTTACAAGCCTACTTCTCCCTGATTCAGCGGGAGTCTGGCTTCATTTCTGGATTGGTCTGTGTGCTCCATGACGTTACCGAACAACAGAAGATCGATCAGGACCGGAAGCAATTCGTGTCAAACGTGTCTCACGAGTTGCGGACGCCGTTAACCAGTGTGCGGGCCTACATCGAATCCCTGTCTGAAGGGGCTTGGAAGGACCCCGAGGTGGCGCCTCAATTTCTGAAGGTAACGCAAGAGGAAACGGACCGGATGATTCGGATGATCAATGACCTCTTGACCTTGTCACGGATGGATTCCGGGACGCAGAAGGTCGATATGGAAATGGTTAACCTGAATGAGCTCTTTAACTATGTTTTGGATCGCTTTGACATGATGCTCAAGCAGGATGATCGGCCTGAAAAGACCTACACCATCAAGCGCGACTTTACGAAGCGCGACCTTTGGGTTGAAATTGATACCGATCGGTTTACACAAGTGTTAGATAACTTAATGAATAACGCGATCAAATACTCGCCAGATGGTGGGGTAGTGACGTGTCGGCTCCTTGAGACACACAACAACGTCATTCTCAGCGTGTCTGACCAAGGTTTAGGGATTCCGCGGGCAGATATTCCACGGATCTTTGATCGTTTCTACCGGGTTGATAAGGCCCGTTCACGGGCACAAGGTGGGACTGGTCTGGGATTAGCTATTTCCAGAGAAGTCGTACAGTTGCTCGGTGGCCGAATCTGGGTCGACAGTCGCGAGGGCAGGGGGTCAACGTTCTACATTTCCCTGCCTTACAAGCCGTACGAAGAGGAGGATCTTTGGGATGAAGATAACTAAAGCCTTCTTACCACTCGGATTGGCCGCAGCCGTGGCCGTCAGTGTAGTGCTGTCCGCCATGATTTGGACCAACCCGGCCCAGTATGAGCGGAATCGTCAGCGTAGTTCAAATACCCCGACCACTGAGTTGAGTACGCGCCCTCAAAAGGACGTGTACCTGCCAACGCAGGTGGTTTATAGTGATGCCAACGGGAATCAGGAACTCCTGAACAACCGGAAGGTCAACCTGACCACGGAGTTGCGTGAGGCGTTGAGTAAGTGGCAATTCAGTCGGGTCAACCGGGTGCGGGTGGCCTCAAAGAATGCTTACATGAAGTACCTGACGCGTAAGAGTAGCTTGCTGTTGTCGTATGCGAGCCCGATCAACGTGAAGATGTTTAATACGGTCTTCGGGGGAAAGCTGAACAGTCAAGCCACGCAATTTTCACGGATCTTGGTGCCCCTGGACGATCAGGACCACATCTACTTGCTAGACGATAAGAAACAAGATGTCTATCAGGTGACGGTCAAGTCAGCGGACGCAACTGCCATTCGCAAGATTATGAAGGAAAACCTTTTCCGGATTAACGTGACCATGAAGTGGCTGAGTGAATCGGCCACGGCCTACGTGAAGAATGGGGTGACCGTGCCCTCGTATAGTTACCTGGTCAACCAACAGTCGACCGATTACTTTACGACACGCTTGCTGAACAAAGGGGAATCAACCAACGTTTCCGCTAAGAAGAACAAGGACAATACCATCTATAGTGATGGCGCGTCCCGGCAGTTGACGGTCTACAACAAGCAAGGAACGGCATTATACGAGGACTACAGTGCCTTGCAGTCGTCACTGAGCTTTAGTCAGGCGTTGAAGGCCAGCTATACGGTGGTGAAAACCATTGGGATTCCGATGGAAAACTTGCGGTATTACGGCTACAGTTCCAGCAACTCGACCGTGACCTACCGGAGCTTTGTTGAAGGGTTCCCGATCTTCAATCAGAGTAACTACGGTGCCGCACGGATTCAGATGCTGTCGCAGGGCGTTCGGCGGTACAATTTCTCCCTGTACAGTCTACAGGTTCCTGTGCCGACCGATAAAAAGTCCGTCACGCTACCGGGGACACAGACGGTCATTGACCAGCTGGTCGCGGCCGGTTATAGTAAATCTAAAATCAATAGTCTCCAAGTGGGGTATCAGTGGTTGACGTCGTCGTCATCCGATAAGGTCGTCAACCTGACGCCAACTTGGTATGTGCATTACAACGGCAGCTGGAAGACCTATACGCAACTGTTGAAGCAACAACAGTAATCCGGTGAAAAGGAGGGCGGTCCGGCATGGATTTTCGGCGCATCGAGTGGCTATTCTTAGTCGCGTTTATTGCAATTGATATTTTCTTGTTTGCAGCATTTCAACACGATACGACGGGGCAGACGGACGCTACCTCCAGCCGTTCGGCGGATAGTGACACGACGATCATTAAGGAAATGCGGACGGATGACATTAAGTTTGGAACGCCATCCAAGCAGAGCGGCGAGGGTTACTACGTGTCCACGAGTAATGATGATAGCGTGAAGAGTAGTCTGACGTCGCTGACGGATCAGACCGTGCGGTATCAGACGGATGGCACGATTGCCTCGACCTTCAAGACGGCGATTACCGGCGTGAATGCGGCTCATCCAGACAAGACGTTGGATACCGTGGTCAGCAATCCGGCACTGATTCTGAACGGGAGTCAATATAAATACAATCAACAATTGTCCAGCCGTAACACGGTGGTTTACACGCAACGCGTCACGGACGGACAGATTTATTCGAAATTCGGTGAGATTCGGTTTAGCCTAACCAATACGGGGACGGTGACCGGCTACACGCAGGGGTACTTGACGGACGTCACGACCTTGCGGGAAAAGACGGAAACAATCTCCGAGCGAAAGGCCCTGATTTGGTTGTACCAATACAATCAGATCTCCAACAACACCAAGATCGTGTGGACCAAGTTGGCCTATACCCGCTACTTTAACTTGAAGAACAGTAGCGTCTACATTCCAACCTGGGTCATTGCGGTGAAGGCAAACAGTGGGAGTAACGCGGGCGTCTTGCAGCTGAAACACGTCAATGCCTTTACGGGGGCGATCCTGACGTCGGACAGTAACGTTAAGACGGTCAGTGGTACGGCCACAACCAGCGACTAGAAAAAGGCGGCCCGCGCGGCCGCTTTTTTTACGGACTACATGATAGGGAGAAAACCGGCCACCCTTGCTAAGTTCGTGGATGCCAGCAACTCGGCCATGCTGGTCAGTGACCCAAGTGTGGGCCGGGCGAGTTTGCTGCTGACATCGGGAGAATTGTGGTACCATTGTCGCTGTTGGCTTAAGAAAGTCATGGGGGTATTCAGCGGAACCCGTCCTGAGGTGACCGAGTTCCCCCAATGGTGGTTCTTAGCGATCAGACGCAGGCATTCCCCAAGGGTGTGCCAAAACAAAAGGAAACTAATAATAAGTTACAAGCCCGCCAAAATGCGGTATTATAACGGTATTGAATTTAAGGAGAGGTCGAATGGATTTGCGGACGGAAACAGCAACAGCGGATGACCTGCGTATCAGTGTGTTATCCAGTGGCAGCACGGGTAACGTGTGCTACGTGGAGAGCCCCAACGAACGCATCATGATTGATGCCGGGTTGAGTGGTAAAAAGATTGAAAAGTTAATGGGCAATATCGACCGGAATATGAAGGACGTTAACGCCTTGCTGGTCACGCATGAGCACTCGGATCACCGGCAGGCCGTGGGAATTTTGGCGCGGCGCTACGAGCAACTTAACGTGTACGCCAACCAGGGGACTTGGGATGCCATGAGCCCTAAGATTGGGAAGGTTGATTTGGCACAGAAGCACCTGTTTGCCCCGGATACCGTCCAAACGTTTGGCGACATTGACGTGGAGAGCTTCTCCGTGTCCCACGATGCGGCGGAGCCTCAGTTCTACGCGATTCATTACCACGGCAAGACCTTCGTGATCTTGACGGATACCGGCTATGTTTCGGAGCACGTGGAAGGCGTGATCGCGGACGCAGATGCCTACCTGTTGGAATGCAACCACGATGTGGAAATGCTGCGGATGGGCGAGTACTCTTGGCCACTGAAGCAACGGATCTTGGGCGACAAGGGTCACTTGTCTAACGAAGAAGGGGCCGATGCCCTGATGGACGTGTTGGGCAACCGCACTAAGAAGATCTACCTGGGTCACCGAAGTCTGCACAACAACATGCAGTCGCTGTGTCACCTGACCGTGGCCTCCATGATGGAGAACCGAGATTTTGGTGTGGGCCACGACTTCCAGTTGATCGATACCAACCCGGAAGAAGCGACGCCGCTGGTGGCTTTATAAAGAAAACGTAAACTTTAGGACTTCAGCAAGTATTTGTCAAAAAAAATTCACATAAACCAGCTATGATAAGAGTTATTAAAATTTACGGTTGGCGGCCCCAAAAGCCCCGACCAACGAATGAGGAGGGTTAGCGCGTTTCCGCGCAATGCTATGGATAACAATAATAATCAAAACAATCAAGCTAATGATAATAACCAGGCAACACCAACGCCGGAACCCCAACCACGTAAGCGGCGGGGCGGCATTACCTTAACAAAGGTGGCTGTGACGGCAGCCGTCGCCGGACTCCTCGGTGGTGGGGTCGCCTACGGTGGTATTAGTTATATTAATAATAGTGGTATTAATGATACTGCGGTACCAAGTGGTAGTAACTCTACGGGAAACACCAAGACTTCCAACGTCACGGTTAACGTTTCCAGTCAATCCACGAAGGCCTTTAACCAGGTGAAGGGGGCCATGGTTTCCGTGGTCAACCTGCAAAAGCAGAATAGTAGTAGCAACACGCTCGGACAGTTGTTTGGCGACAACTCGTCCTCGAGTGCTAAGTCGAAATCCGAACTAGAAGAAGCCTCGGAAGGTTCCGGGGTGGTCTACAAGAAGGATGGGAGCACCGCCTACATCGTGACCAACAATCACGTGGTCTCCGGTTCATCCGCACTCCGGGTCGTCACCAGCTCGGGTAAGCAGTTGCAGGCAAAGCTGGTTGGGAAGGATTCCGTGACCGACTTGGCCGTGCTGAAGGTTAACGGGGCAGACTTGAAGACGGTCGCTTCGTTTGGTGATTCCGATAAGATCAAGGTCGGTGAAACGGCCTTGGCTATTGGGTCGCCGCTGGGTAGCCAGTACGCTACGTCACTGACGGAAGGGATCATTTCCGCCAAGAAACGGACGATTGAAACCACGAACTCCGCTGGAACGCAGACGGGAAATGCCACGGTTATTCAAACGGATGCCGCCATTAACCCCGGGAACTCTGGTGGGGCGCTGATTAACGTCGGTGGCCAAGTCGTCGGGATTACCTCGTCGAAGATTGCCAGTGATGCTGAAGGAACTAGCGTCGAGGGGATGGGCTTTGCCATTCCATCAAACGAAGTGGTCAACATCATCAATCAACTGGTCAAGAAGGGCAAGGTTGTCCGGCCAGCGTTGGGGATTACCTACGTGGATCTCGCCAACGTTTCCAGTTCACAGCAGAAGTCAGTGTTGAAGCTGCCAACGAGCGTGGACGCTGGGGTCGTGGTCATGAGCGCTTCGTCAGGTTCACCGGCCAAGAAGGCGGGCCTGTCCAAGTACGACGTCATCACGGAGTTGGGTGGTCACAAGATTTCCGATCAGGCGACGCTGCGGGACATTCTCTACAAGTATAAATTAAACGATACGGTCTCCATGACGTACTACCACAACGGTAAGAAGCAAACGACGAAGGTCAAGCTGACCGAGAGTAGTTCGCAATTGAAGAGCACCACGAATACGACAGCCAACTCAGAAAGTTAGGCCAAATGAAAGCGGTCGTTGGATTTTTCCAGCGGCCGCTTTTTTCGTATGATAAACTATTCAGTGAAAAGCCGAAGTTTAGAGAGATCTAATTCGGAATGAAAACGTAACCGGTGGTTGGCCGACCGAACGAACTAACCCAAATTCCCCACGTAATTCAGCTCGTAAAATAACGGAAATTATAATTGTGGATAACTTTGGGGATAAGGTCGGCACTGGACCGGTGGAAAAGTTATGAACAGGGTCAGAGCGGCAATGATAGCGGTGTAAAAGTTATCCACAGGCACTGGGGATAACTGTGGATAGAAAAAGTTTGTCGCCGTTTTAGAGCCAACAAACGCTGATGTACCGCAGATTGTAAGCGGAAGCGCCGAACACCCGTTTCGCTAATAACCGGTGGATAACTAAAAGAGGATTGACATTTTCGCAAAAAATAGATGTTGTAGGTGGGACACCATTTCGCCCCAATATCTAGGAAACCAGCTTGTCCACCTGTGGATAACTTTGTGGATAAGCTGTGTACAGGAGGATAATTATGAACATCAAATTCGTCGTCGTGGGAAAATTGAAGGAAAAGTACTTTAAACAGGGGATTGCGGAGTACGCCAAGCGGCTCTCGCGTTTCTGTAAATTCACTATCGTGGAGGTGCCGGATGAAAAGGCACCGGAAAGCATGTCGCAGGCGGAAATGGACCAGGTCATGGCCGCGGAGGGCGAACGCATCCTGAGCAAGATCAAGGACCGCGAATACGTCTACGCATTGGCCATCCTGGGCAAGGAACGCTCGTCAGAAGAGTTTGCCAAGGAAATCAAGGACTTGACCACCTACGGCCACTCAGACATCACCTTCGTCATCGGAGGCTCGCTGGGACTAACGCCGGCGGTCCTGAAGCGCGCGAACACCCAGATCTCGTTTGGCAGGTTCACGCTGCCCCACCAGCTGATGCGGCTGGTGCTGACGGAGCAGGTTTATCGGGCGTTTATGATTAATGAGGGGTCTCCGTATCATAAGTGATGCGGTCTTCCATGGTATTAACCGCCGTGAAGTGTGTTACGGATGTGATGTGGTTAAATGACTTATGTTTCCTACAAGTGTTGATAGTGAGTGATATGGAGAAACGCTAACGGATACTTTTAACGGTTTAAGAATTAATGTGGGAATTTGACAATTAATGGGTTACGGTTGGAGGTGCGAAAAATGATAAAATATAATCAAGAAGACGGATTGAGGCCTAATCAGCAGGAGATACTGTTCTTAACGCTTGCGTTTAATCGATTTTACGATTTGTACGATGAAATAGTGATAAATGATAAGTTCTGGAAGGAGTCTCCGTATATTCGTTTTTCAAAAATTAAGGATGCATTTAACGTTTATGGTGAAGTCTTGCACTACGAACCAATCAGATGGGCAATTGAGGACATGCGCGTGTCGAGACCACCCAAAGAGGCCGAAATTGCAGAAGGGTTATTTAGATCTCTTCGAAATTTGTTCGCTCATTTTCCAGTTTTTACAAGCTGGGATGATGTATGGTTTAATCAGGATTTACTGAATTGGAATAAAACAAATCAGAGTATTTATAAATTTTTTCATAGGCATATAAACGATTCTGAAGTTAAGTATCGGTTTTGGGACGGTAACAGAAAGAAAATGACTTACCTCTCGATTAGGTTTCCGAAACAGTTGCATGAGAAAATAATGCTTGTAGATGTGTTAACAGAAAAAGAGGGGGTAGAATTCTCACTGATACTAATGAAAAAGGTAATGGATTATTGCGTGGTGCCAGAATGAACGAGTCGGCCTGACTGTATTGTATATATAAAGAGTGAAATAGGAATCACTGTTGTTGTGTATTGCGATGGCTGTTAAAGGGTTTCTCGCAGCCATGATTATTAAACAAGACCGTGTTCCTATTAATTCGGTATGACTCGTGGTTAGAGGTTCGAAACAGATAGAGCTCAGTATACCCGTATCTCGAGTATCACCACAAATGGTTAAGAATCGATGCCCATCGCATACAAAACCTGTTTTGTATGCGATGGGCGCAAAATTATTAGAGTAGGTAATGACAGTTACTTTTACTATGCGAGGAGGTATTATTATGGGGTTAAATACAACTGGAATTGATCCCGTTATTATTGATCTTGGCGCTAGACTAATGGAGGCAACCGTAAAAAACACATGGTCAAAAGTGTCCGATTCACTACGTCAAATCAAAGCAAACAAAGACAAAAATTCTCAAGCGTTAGAATATGAACAACTGATACGAAATCTAGTTAGTGAAAAATCTGAATTAGAAGACATTGCAAATGAGTACAAGCAAGAATTGGAAAAAATTAGTATTAGCAATGATGACATTGAAAGCTTACATCAAACGGTTGAAACAACATTCAAGATTATTATGGGGGCAGGAATTATCAAGTATGACTCTGATGAGGAGCAGGCCACCACAACGCAGAGTCTAAATGCACTGCTTGCACTTCTCAATTCAGACACACTCAGAACACTGCAATTGTTGGGATATAACTATAAGGAAGCGATTGGGGCACCTCTTACCGAGGTAACTTCAAGGTTCATCTTAAATAAGCTATCGTCCGAGACAACCAAGGTTAAGCGGCAACGAAAATAGGAAAGACAATTTTCCTGAGTCCAACGGTTTTTTAATGCAATATAAAAGAGTTAAATTAACCGCAGGTGTTATTGTTACGCAAGTCCGTCTCGTAAGCGACGCGGTTTAAAAAAACCATATAAAGCGAGGACTATCCAGAAAAAAGGATGGTCCTCGCTTTAATTATGGATTAGTGACTGTGGCCCTGTTCCTGCTCACCATCGTGAGGATTCATATGGTCAGGTGTTTAGTTGGCATATAAAGCGGATTGGCGGAACTTCTGGCCCAATTAGATGAATACCTCTTGAGAAAGGCAAGCAAGTTTCAATGCTCTCTATTATGTGTGATATATTTTGGATATTTCGTGTGTACGGTATTTTTCAGCACTAGACTACACAATAAAAATCAAAAAATTAGAATTCTACTCAAAAAAACCTCGCTGATAAACTAAGCGAGGTTTTAAAAACGATGAAATTAATAGATCTAGTTCTTACTTGTCTGAGAGAAAATCAATCCACTTATTTAGTTTCACTATTGTGTGGATAGGTCATTTCAGTCCAGCCACCAAAGCCTTGGTGGAGCGGTTGAATATTTTCAGCACCCGGCAGTGGAATTGCGGTGTTTGACGCAGAGAAGGTATCAATCATTCCTGGCGTCATATGGTTCTTCTTAGTCTGTTCAATGGATAATGAAGTGACGATTTGGTCTTCTTGATGATTTAAAATCTTTTCGGCAAACTGCGGATCAATAATATTTTCCCGACCAACCGCGACTAAATCAGCCAAAGATAACGCTGCTTCGGCCTTATCTTTGCTATCAATTCCGCCAACAATAATCTCTTTACTACCGTTTAAGTAAGGTTTGAAGAGGGTTGCGAATGGCTTGTCAGAGTCCTTAAATTTCTTGTCTGCTTCGCCATCGGTATCGAGTAATAAACTATCACCGGGTTTTGAATCAAAGCTCAGCATTGAAAGATGAATGTAGTCTAAGTCGAATTGCTTCGTGATTTCATTGATTAATTGTGTGGATTCATGCCAAGTGTAACCCACATTTTTACCGTGAATTTCTTCTGGTGAAATGCGGTAGCCAACAATGAAGTCCTTGGGTGCATACTTTTTGACGGTCTCCATCACGGTTTTTACCACCGCTAATGGGAAATTCATGCGTTTCTCAAGAGAACCGCCCCAGTGATCGGTACGATGATTGGAGTAAGCGGATACAAATTGCTGAATCAGATAATGATTAGCACCATGGATTTCAACACCATCGAATCCGGCGTCAATGGCCCGTTTAGCAGCTTTACCAAAACCGGCGATTATTTCTTTAATTTGGTCATCAGATAGTGAATGGACCTTGTAATCAAGAAATGAGAAATCACTGCCGTCTTCTAAGCCCGTTGGTGCATAAACTTTTTCTCCTTGCATCGCCCGGTAGTTCGCTTCCCGGCCAGTATGGGCAATTTGCATAATGGCTTTACTACCGGAATGCTTCATCGCCTGAGCAAGCTGTTTGAGCTGTGGTAGAAATTTATCATCATAGGCCGCCAATTGTTCCCGGCCGCGTTTCCAAGTCATCGCAGGGCCACCGGTTTCGGTGACGTACATGTACTCAGTCATGACCAGGCCGCCAGATTTAGAACGGGCATGATAATAATCAAGCGTATCTGGAGTAATATAGCCGTCTTTACCACTGTTAGTCAGCATAGGCGGAAGGACGAATCGGTTATCAACAGTTGCGCCATGACGAAAAGTTAACGGATCATTTAAGCTACTCATAGTTGAAAACTCCTTTTTGTTTATTACTTCACGGGTTAAGTATAAATCAGAATTTTACTTACGAATAGTAGGCACTTCTTTGTAAGCTGCTTACTTAAAAGTAAGTATCCTCGCGCAGAGCGAGTAACTGATTTCAAAACGGGAGGGGGATCTACTAATCGGCTAAGTTTTCTTTTAAATTCAAATCGACTAAGCCCAACATTGCCTTGGAACTATACTTGAAGTGGACGGAATCATCCTGAATAGATTCCGCAAATTGCGTCATCTGAATTAATAGCTTTTTTAAAGCTTTGCCGTCGTCTGTTAAGGAATAAATCACTTTCATGGGCATGACGTCATAACTCGTTCGTTTAACAATTTTGTGATCAATCAGCTGATGAAGTTGTTCACTCAAAACCTTTTCAGCCGGGGCAACGCCATAAAGACGCATAAAGTACTGACGAAGCTCACCAAATCGCTTGTCACCCAAGCCGAGCGAGCAAATAATGGACGGCTTCCATTTGCCATCGACTAAATCGATAATATAATTACAGCCTAAAAAATAATTTTGCGTCTGCATGTCAAATACGCTCCTTTTGGTTAACTACCTTAAAGCTAAATTGCAAATTCAAAAATAAAATAATGGTGATTTGCCCCCAACTGATCATGGATTCTTGTCGTCAGGCGGGTTCAAGTTAGATTAAGCACTATTATCATGAAGTGATTTTAGTATGACGAATTGTTAATTGAAGTTCAACCGTGTTCAGAGAATATCAAAGAATTCTGAATGGTCAATACGACTGCAGCAACGATTTTGTCCCGATCTATTTTTTGACGAGAGGCTTTCTAGCTATCATCACCTGAACATCTTCTTATAGGCTGACGTTAGAAATAGGAGATGTTTCATGTGAAACATTTCATCACTCAATTCCTACAGAGAAGTAGGCCACGATAAGATCAAAAATCCAATGACCCCGTAGCAAGGGGACCGCGACCCAGATGTTCTAGCAACTGTCAGCCTGTATTCAGGGATATTTTCTATGGAGTTAAGTGTAACTAGTCAACCCACCGGCAAAGTGCTAAGCTTACCTCATAGTTAGGAGGAAACTACATATGAAAAGATTCATTCAGGGGACGCTGGCTTTAAGTCTGGGGTTAGGCTTATGGTTAGCCACGACTACGACCGCATCAGCGAGTCAATACTCGGCCAAACGCAGTAACTCGGTTCGTTTGATTTGGCGGAAGCCGATGAAGCAGCACCAATTTACGGCCAATCAGGGGTACCGTTATTCGAAACACTTAGCGGTTCGCTATGACCGCAACGCTTCAATTAGTTCCACGACCTGGTTTACCGATGCCCATGAAAAGTTTTACCAGAAGAATCGCCATAACTACGCCATCTACTACCATGTGCGCAACGGTGACGGTTCGATGCAGGGCTGGATTTGGCGCGGCTATCTCAAGCCGGTTCCCAAACCGGTCGCACCTAAGGTCACACCAGCTTACGTCAAAACGGAAGCGGCTCAGGCCAAGGAAATCACCAAATTTTTCCCGGGTGTTAAGACCGATAAGCGGTTGATGAAATTGGCCCAGGACTTTGTGCTCGCTAATAACGATACTGAAACCTACAACCAAAGCTGGGAGTTCTGCGTCGAAAGTGATGGCTTCTCGCCTAAGGAAGCGCGACAAATCCGCCTGATCAGTTCGCCGGACGGTTCTGTTGAGGGCGATGCCCTGACCAATGCCTATAAGTCAGGTAAGTTAAACCTTAAGGACTACTTCTCAAAGATCGCGATGAGTAAAGGCGCGCCAATTCCTTACAAGGAAGGCGACTATCCAACACAACCAGCGCCGGTGAATTACAACCAGTTCAAGGGCTGGCACATCGGCGTTGCCACGGTAACGTCGAATGATACCCGAGACCTAGAGATTGGTTATCCGACGATTTACGTGGCTTTAATGCCTGGAAAATAAGTTCATTACAGAACAGATAAAAGGAGACTTAGTTTTTCGACTAAGCCTCTTTTTATACGTAACAGTAATAAATCAATTCAGCGAAATTAGTGAGTGGTTTTGGGGCTTCTAGGTGATAGGGCGCGTGTATTTTAGGTAGACCAGCAACTAACAGAAGGTCGTTTACCTAAAGAGGGAGGTTTTGAATACCTTCAATGGCCTGAATTCAGACTCTCGCTTCAAGTTGCTGAACAGGCAATCATCAAATCAACTGATACTCAATTGAGATGCGGTTCGAAGTCGCTTTGTTGGTTAGTTGTTCAGATTCGTTGAATTGCCAAAAGTTATTGGTGATCTCAAGGTGATTTCGGGCGATGAACCCCTTGATAGCGTCCAGGCTGTTTTCAATACTTTCCTGATTGTTTTGTGCGCCGACGACCACGTAATTTCCCTGAGGCCGGGTAATCGTGGGGACTGAAACGATGCCGGGATCACTGACGGCCTTAATAATGCGAAAATTTGCCTCCGGATAGGTGCGAGAATCACTCGCTGCTAAGTCAGTCAAAAAGCCAGATTCTTTCTTGTTCACGAGTTTCAGCGGGCCAATCAGCGCGTAGAATTGTTGATAAAGGTTACTGATGGCATCCTCTGTACAACCGACGGACTCCAACGACGTCCAGAATTTCTGAACGGGACGATGCACAATACAAGGTGTGTCATTTGGTAAGTCTCCCGAGGGAGCTGGTTGGTTGTAGCGGTCGAGTAAGGTCGTTTTCAAGAGCGTCATGTCCTGAATTTTTTGTTCAATATCAGTGAGTACTTGATCTAATTGGCCGTCTAGAGAGGCGGAATCTTGGCTGGACATCAATTTTTTAATGTTCGCGATGGAGAGTCCCAACTTGCGTAGCTGCAGAATGAATTTCAGTGAATAAAGCTGATTGTAGTCGTAGTAACGATAGCCGTTTTTCCCAACCGAGGCGGGTTTGAATAAATCTTGCTCATCGTAAAAGAGCAGCGTCCGCCTAGTGGTATCAGCTAAAGTCGCGAATTTGTTGATAGATAGCATTTGTCGGAATCCTCCCTTGACCTGTACGTTACGTCACAGTTTACACTAGTGACATTGATAAGTCATATAAGAAAATGGAGGAAATTATTTATGAAAGCTGTTGTTATTAATCAACCCGGAAACTCAGACGTTTTAGAATTAGTAGACCGGCCAATCCCGGTGGCGGATGCCCAGAATTCTGTGCTGAAGATTCATGCTTTCGGGGTCCATCGCTATGAAGTGTTGACCCGCGAAGGCGGTTCGCCTAGGGTACATTTTCCCCGGGTGATCGGGGTCGAGGCCGTTGGCGAAATTTACGAAACGGATGCCGATTCAGGCCTGACCGTTGGGCAACGGGTGATCACGTTAAATGGTGGGTTTGGTCGCGCGTTTGATGGCAGTTATGAGGAGTATGCGTTGGTGCCGAACAAGCAATTATTTACCGTGGATTTTGATGGCGACTGGGTCTCCCTGGCGCAATATCCAGAGACCTTCGTCACGGCCTGGGGGTCGATCAAGAGCTTGCGGTTGACGGCAGGGCAATCGATGCTCGTTCGCGGTGGGACCAGTGCCGTTGGGTTGGCGATGATCAAACTCGCTAAAGCTGTCGGCTTAAAGATTACGGCGACCACCAGAAAGTCGGATCGTTTCGAGCTATTGAAAGCTGCTGGGGCAGACGCGGTGGTTTTAGATAAAGATGGACAGCTTCAAACAGATACCAACTTTGATGGGATTGTCGATCTCGTTGGGACGGCCACGGTAAGCGATTCACTAGGCCACGTGGTGGTTGGTGGCACCTGTTGTGTGGTTGGTTTACTCGCAGGTGAATGGACGATGAAGGACTTTTCACCCTTTGAGTTACAGAATCGCTATTTGACGGATTACGACTCCGGATTCGTCAACCAAGCCATGATTGATGAATTGTTCAAAATCATCAATGCAAACGATATTAAGATTCCAATTTCTAAGGTTTTCCCATTAGCTGAAATTGCCGCCGCTCATGACTTTGTGATGTCTAATCCGACCATTGGTGAAGTTATCGTGACGAATGACTAAGGTTCGCTCATCCGGTCAATTTGGTAGCTGAACCTAAAAGCTTAAGCAATAGCCCCATGCTAGTTACTATTAAGAATCGTGGGACTTCTCAGCGACAGCCGATCTACTGATAGAGACGATGGGCTTTGATGTGTTAAGGGTGATCTTATCCGCTTGGGTGGCAAGATGGACCTGAAGTTTAAGAATAAGAAAAGGACCATCCAAGAAAAATTGGATGGTTCTTTTCTTATTGAGGGTTAGTTAAAAATGAGGGCTATTTTCCGCCATCGCTACCTGCTAGAATAAACTCAGAAGTAGCAACTGTTTCATGTGGAACATTTAAGCACATCGCGCGGTGTATCTTGGAAAAGACGCTTTAGTATGGTGTGCAAGAGTAGATCGCGCTATTAAGCGATTAAAGGAGAAACTACGATGACCGTTATCACGACGCAACGCCTGATTTTGCGACCGTTTACTGCAGCTGACCTGCCCGAGTTTGCGGCGTTACAGCAGGATCCAGACGTCAACCACTTTTTACCGTGGTTTGCGCCGCAGACGACTGCGAATGCGATGCAGCTGTTACGTACCCAATATTTGGATTCACCAGCGGCCTATCAGCTGGCCGTGTGCCTGCGTACAACGAACAAAGCCATCGGTTATATCAATGTTGCGGCCGATGACGACCACGATTTAGGCTACGGTATGGCCCGCGCTTTTTGGGGGCAGGGGTATATGACGGAAGCCGCGCAGGCATTGCTCGCGCACTTACCGGTGACCGCGTATCCCTTTCTAACAGCGACCCATGACGTGTTAAATCCCAAGAGTGGTGCGGTCATGCAGCGACTGGGGATGACTTATCAATATACGTATCTAGAGCAATGGCAGCCCAAAAACATTCCGGTATACTTCCGGCTATATTTATTGAACCGTGACGGGAACAACACGCGGCGCTTCGACAAGTATTGGCGAATGCACCCAACCCATGTTGTTGAAAAACCACCGCTGCGAGTTGACAGCGAAATTGGGCAACTGGACGACTGATGATAACCAAAAAAGGTACCACCGAATTTCGCCAGCAGTACCCATCAAATCTTCATTCAATTAAACTTGTCCGTGTAAATACAACTCCGGTAAATCAGCCAAAAATTGTTTCCGCACGGCGTCGGTCGTCGTATTAGCTTCTCCTAAATGAATCCAGTGAGCGGTCTGTGGGGCAATACCAATGCCAGGAAAGGTTTGGCCAATCAAATTGCTTTGAATTGGATCGCCGGCGTCGTTGATCAATTCTGCCTTGGTCATCGTAGCCGTCGTGATGACCGTTGCGCGCCGAATGTTGTGGAGCAGGCCCCGTAAGTCAGGATCTTCCGCGTAGGCAAAGCCCTTGAGCATCACCTTATCAAAGAACCCTTTGAGTTCAGCGGGCAGATGGTACCACCAGATGGGGCTAATGAAGATGAGTTCATCCGACTGGGCAATCACCTGTTGGTAGTCCTTGACCAGCTGGTATGGCGTTTCACCGCGGCTAAACAGGCGCAACTCTTCTTTAGAATAGCGGGGATCGAAACCGTCTTGATAGAGATCGATAACGTGGTACGGTTGATCAGTTTTATCAAAGTAAGCTGTTAGCCGGGTTAAGATTGCGTGGTTGAGGCTGCCTTCGTAAGGGTGTGCATAAACGATTGTTTTCATAGTAAGTAGGTCCTCCTCGAATTGAATGAGTAAAGTTTATGTTATAATCAACCGGTAAACAAGTACGCAATTTAAAGTGCGGTACATACCCAAAGGAGAGTGTCATGGCCGAAATTGATTATATCAAGGAAACCCGCTTGGAAAACACGGGCTTTGCCTATACCCTGCAACTAATTGGTGGCAAATACAAAATGCAGACGCTTTACGCGCTATCCATGAACCACGGCCCGTTGCGCTACAATGCCCTCAAACGCGTGCTAGCGCCGATTGCGTTTAAGACGCTCACGAACACCCTACGTGAGTTAGAAGCGGATGATCTCATTCATCGAGAAGAGTACCCGCAGATTCCGCCGAAGGTTGAGTACAGCCTGACGAAGCGGGGACAGTCGTTGATTCCCGTGATGGACAGCATTTGCCTCTGGGGTGAAGAGCAGGCACGGGCCGATCAAGTGGTTCCGAGCCATCAACACGAATAAGCCTAAATGATGAGACCGGCGCGCAACTTGCCGGTCTTTTTTTGCGCGACTAACGCGACTAAATAGATAAATTTTACAGTTACGCGTCAAAGGAGATCATCATTTTCCCATGAGCGTGTTCTGCCCGAACTGCCCCAATTAGATGAATACCGCTTGAGAAAAGCAAGTGAATTGAACCTCGAAAAGCCCCCTCATCAACACCCGTTGGCAAATAGCCGAAATTTGGAACATGACTGGTGATACCAGCCATCATCGGTCATGTAAGTCGTGTATGACCATACCGTGAATTAAGCAATCTAGTTGGCGAGGCTCACAGTTTAGTCTACCGATGCGGGTACTCGGAGCGTTGGCGCGAGATAATCTGTAAGAAGTTAGGGCATAATTCAGGGAAAGTGGCAGTACGTTTGTAAGGACATTCAGCCATTACGAAAAGATTTAGAATCAACTAAAATAGCAGCTGAGAGGGGTAGTGAATGGTCGAGGATGCTGAAATTGAACGCTGACACTAGCACTATCAAAGTTCAAGCATGACCAATACTTACTAATCTTGGAGGCAAAATGATGGGTAAATTCAGTAAGATAGCAGTAACTGCAATGACGGTATTATTGGTGGGGAGCGCAGTGCCGACAACAGCCAGTGCCGCATCTTGGCATAAGGGAACACCCAAGGCATTAAGGGGCTCGTGGAAACGAAGCTACAGCCAAAATGGCACGAAAGGTACAATACGATTCAAGGTGACAGCCAAATCAATCTCACAATCTCAAACCGGGTGGGCCAATACAAGTCTGACTAATATCAAGTACCGGAAAGTTGGGGCTGGCACATATAAATTAAAGGGAACGTATCACAATGGAAATTTGACTCAGAAGAATTCTCATATGAAGGTCAAGAAGAGCCATGGTAAAGTGACGTATAAGTTTTCTTGGTCGGGTAGCTATGCCTATCTTGGGTGGTATCATAAGTAAAAGAGTCATTAAAGTCTTAGGGCCAACCACACGCAGAGTGTCGGTTGGCTCTTTTTTTAGGTACCGAATCAAAGTGAAAATAAGTCAGTAAACGCTAACAAGTGTTTCATGTGAAACATTCAGGCTACTAAAAATGATAACAGCGGTCAGCCCTTCAATACCACTGCCGGGCGAGGGGAACGCATTGTAAGGACTTGCGGTCTTCCGCGACTTGACATAGCAATAGATGTGGTTACAATTCGTGCTTTTTATTATAATCAAAAGCGAGTTGAGAAAAATCCGAAGATCTTTCTCAACTCGCTTTTATGGTGGAGACTGGATGTTACAGTCTCATTTGTTTTCAAATGATGATCATACGGTTGACTATTCCTGGTGCCGGCGACGACGCATAATGGCGAAGAATCCAGCAAAGGCTGCGGCGATTAATAAGACGGCACTGGCAATCGTGGTGACTTGCTTACTGTTGTCCTGCTTGCTAGACGATTGGTTGGTCTTGGGTGAAGCCGATTGTTTGCTAGTACTGGTTGGTGTATTCGTCGAAGCCTTTTCCTTCTTGCCAGGCTTGGTGGCAGTCGTGTCGTTCTTATTCGCGGCATTTTTTCCAGTTGTTGACTTAGCAGCGTCGGTGTCTGGTTTAGTCGCTGCGTGGGCCACTGCTTCACCAGTTAATTGGTTAGCGGTTCGGGTAACAGCTGGAATAATCACATTTAGGGCGCGCCCACTGGCATTCCCAGTGAATGCTAAGACAGAGGTTCCGCCGTTCGAAGCGGAGTGCGATGTCGTCAGCGTAGCCTTCTTACCGGTGTAACCACTAAGACCGGATGGCCGCGGGCTAGTCGTCCCGGCCTTTTTAGTGCTGGTTTTTACGGTAGTCTTAGCCGCGGTTTTCTTAGTAGCCTTCTTAGCTGGCTTGACCGTTTTCTTGGAAGTCGACTTAGGCGTGGATGTTATTTTATCAGTCGCTGTCGGAGTCGCTGGTGTGGCGATTCCGTCCGTTTGACCAGGAGTGACTGGCTGAACTGGCGTGGTTGGTGTCGTTGGCCCAGTTTGACCACCGCTGTTTTGGCCAGTAGCAATTAACTTGTCTAAAACAGCTTGACGGACAGCCACGAGGTTATCCTCAGCTTTCTGTTGGTTGTCCTTAGCTTCTGCCAAAGTAGTCTCGGCAATTGGCAATTTAGCCTGCGTTGCAGATAACGCCGTTTGAGCGTCTGTAAGATCTTGTTTTTTTTCAGTAACAGTATTTTTAGCAATTTCGAGAGTGTGTTCGGCATCGGCCACTTTAGCTTGAGCCTCTTTAACGACCTGGTTAGCAGCATCCAAGATAGGCTGATCTTTGGTCAATTGTGCCTTCGCATCAGCTAAGATCTGTGTCAGTGGTGCTTGAGCCTTATTTGCTTTATCTAGGTCCTGTTGAGCAGGTGCAACAGCAGCATTTGCTTGGGTTGCAGCTTTTTGGGCAGCATCAACGATTGCTGCTGCCGCCTTGTAATCCTTCAAGGTTGAATTGAGGGCATCCAGGTTAGCTTGGTCTTGCTTAATTGTCTCAGTTTGGTTAACTAAATCTTGTTGTAAGCCCGCTAAATTTCCCTGCTCAGTTTTTTCGGTGTTTTGGGCTTCAAGCAACGCATCGGCTGACGTTTTGGCATTAGTTTGTGCGGTTAGCAAGTTGCTGTTAGCAGTTGTTAATTCTTTCTGTTTATCACCTAAATTAATAGCTGCAATGTTCTTATTTGTATCATTGATCAGCTGCTGCGTATCGCTAATTTTTTGAGTTGCATCACTTATAGCTTTATTGGCATCAGATACAGCTTGTTGTTGTGTGGCAACTTCGGCATTGGCCGTTTTCACGGCATCTTCATAACTAGCAGCAGCTGCAACAGCAGTCGCTACGTTGGCTTGTGCATCTGCTGTTGCCTTTGTAGCGTTGGCTAATTCTGCTTGTTGTTTATTGAGTGTAACCCGCATAGCCTCAGACTGGGTCGTTCTAACACTCGTATCTGGATTAGCAATAACTGAATTGGCTGAGTTGTCAAACTTAGTTGCATCAGTAATGTAAGAAGGACTATCCGTCACGGTTTCAAAGTGCACTTGTCCCATACCATCTAAGGCGATCCCAAAGTATTGGTTCGTGTACGTGTTCAGAGAATCATAGCCTGCTAATCCCATCAAGTGACCAAAACCAGAGCCTGCGTCATCAAACAACATATTAGTAATTGTACTGTAAATACCTCTTCTGACGTCGTCTAATGTTTTAGCGGTACTTAAGGTTGTGTTTGCGCCCATGTTTTCATAATAATTTCCGGTTGTCGCTAAACCATACTCTCCAGCAACTGCGGTAATGGCTGGCACATCATGGGCGTGCTTGTCATAAATATCCCAGTTATCTGTATCGTACTTCGCAGCGATTTCTTTAGCAAAGGCCATCATCGTCGTCGTGATTGTTACCTTTGGTTCACCAATTAATTCCCGAACCTGGTTGATTAATGTTGCCGTGTACTGTGCTAGATCTTGATATTGAGCATCTGTCAGCGAAGCCGCGTTGGTGTAAGCAACGGCAGCAGCACTATCGTTCGGCTGGTATTGATTGCTAGTAATGCCACTCCCAGCGCTAGCAATTGCATTCAGGGTAGCCGCCGCTGAATTAGCGGCTTCGCTCGTTGCATTACTCGTAGCTGCAACATAATTTTTAAGAGTGTCCAACGTTAACCCAGCTGGTAACGTAATGGCATTACCAGTCATGCCAGTTAGTGAGACTGCCGTTTGATTAACTGTGGCTTTAACCTGTGCCTGATAATCTGTCGCCTTATCCACGGCTGCATTTGCAGCTTCAATCGCGGCTTCTTTATCAGCCGCAGCGGCGACAGCTGCAGCGGCTGCATTTGTGGCTAATGTCAAAGCATCGGTAGCTGTTGCCGAATTACTGTTGGCAGTCTTAAGCGCTGCATTAGCAGCAGCTAAACTGGTGTTGTAGTCACTCAATTTTGCCTGTGCATCTGTCACTGATTTTTTAGCGGAAGACGCTGCAGAAGATGCATCAGTTTGAGCTTTCTGCATAGCAAGAACCGTAGCTGCGTCACTAGCGGCGGTTGCACTTGCAGCAGCAGTACTTGTAGCGGCGGCATCAACTTTACCCTGCTGATTTGGTATAGCAACATCAGACGTATTCTTAGCAGTTTTTGTATCAGTGTCTAACTTAGTTTCTTGATCTGAAATTTTTCCCTCTAAGTCTGCGATACTGTCTGGTGTTGCATTTCCAGCCGTCGTTTTCGCATCAGCTAAGGCCTGATTTGCTTTGGCAGCTGCTGACGTTGCTTGATCAACGGCGTTTTGAGCGGTATCAACGTTCTTTTGCCCAGCTTGGCTGTTTTGAGTTGCGGTTTCAACAGCCTGTTGATCTGAATTAACCTGTTTCTGTGGATCGGTAACGCCTGCATTAGCAGTCTCAACAGCGCCATTCGCTGCTGTGTGAGCTTCGGTTGCTTGATTAACCTTAGCATTCGCATCAGCAACAGCTTGTTTGGCCTGATCGACGGCATTTGAGTCAACCGCAATTTGTCCGTTAGTAGCGTCAACCGTTGCTTGTGCGCCACTAGTTGCATTTTTAGCTGTCGTGACGGCTTTATTCGCGGTCTGCACCTCTTGTGAAGACTCGACTTGTTGATTCAGTTCATCTGAAACCGATTGTGGTTGTGTAGCGCCATTACTGACGGGTGTTGTTGAATCAGCATGAACCACTAACCCGCTAGTTAAAGTAGTTCCTGCTAAAATGGCAGCTGTTCCAGCAGCGATTTGAATGCTTTTTTTCATCTAAATTATCCCCTTACACTATAGAAATATTTATTCCTCAACGATTGATGAGTTGTCTGTCGAACTGATCGAAAATTCACAGTCGGGTCATAGCCATTTTAATGGTTGCACGAATTGGCCAAAGTGCTAGGTATTTCCAATCTAATTTTTCTCTTTATGTACATATACCCGAAAAAAGTTAGCCACAGATCAAAATAAGTAAGCGCTTTACTTTGTGGCCGCTTTGTAACGAATTGTGCTTTGAATTGCCGGCACTACCAGCTTGTTAGGCAATTAATTCACTTTAAAAGTATGTCGTTGTAAATCACCACCTGCTTTTTAAATCAAAATATTTTCATTATTTATTTATTTGTATCAAAATCAGTTATTGCCACTCTAGTTTACACCATTAATTCGCAGCTATAAATAGTATTTTTCAATTTTATTGGGTGGAAATTGTCAAATCAAGTTTTCTCGGGTAATTGCTACGTCGATCAGCTTTTTTCTTAGCTTCGGACATAGCCGGTGATTTTTGCGTAGCAACAGATTCGGACTGAGTAGTGTTTCAGGCAGCTGTGAGCGTAGTTTTCTGGATGTCAACAACGCTTACACTGGCTGATTCAGCCATATTGCCGCAAGCCTGGACAGTTGAATTAGCCTCAATTTGAAGATTTAAATACTTGATTGTTCAGGGTTGTTCCGATATTGTCTGGTTTCCATTCATTTTCTCTCACATGTCAGTCCTGATTTGACCGAATCTATTACCTCGTAAACAGGAACCCCCAGAACCAATCAGTTGACTCAACTATTAATCGGGATTATGCTTTTCGAGAGTTATCAAGGTGGTTTTGATCAGGTTTCTTTCCAAGCTGAGACACCTGATAGGTTGCCCTTTTTAAATTTATGAACTGGAGTGATTACCATGACAAGTCTACAGTACGATGTCTATAACAACCGACGTAACAGCGTCACTCGTGGCGTTCCCGATGACACCAAAGATTTACAATGGGTGTCGAACACAGCAACTTTGATTTATGGTGAACAGGAGGCCATTTTAGTTGATACTTATACGACTAAATCCGCTAACCAAGAGTTAATTGACTGGACCTATGAACATCACGTCACCCTTAAATATATCTATTTGACACATGCCCACGCCGACCATTTCTTTGGCGCCGGGATGATTAAAAACGCCTTTCCTGGGGCAACGATCATTGCGACGCAAGCCACAGCAGATGGGATTCCGGCCGTTATGACGCCCGCAAACTTAGCGGGCACCTGGGAAAAACTCTTTCCGGGCAAACTACCAACGCCCATTGTTGGGGCTGATCAAGTCGTTAAGGACCACTTCACTTTGGAAGATCACCCAATCACCGTTATTTCAGATGGTTTCACGGATACGCATGACACGACTAGCTTATGGGTGCCGGACTTGCAATTGATTGTGGCTGGTGATGCCACCTATAATGGCATTCATGCCTATATGCAAGAAACAACTTTAGCTGCCTGTCAGAACTGGATTAAAGCCAATGAGCACTTGAAGACCTTCAAGCCACAACACGTTGTTGCCGGACACAAGATTCCAGAAAACGCAGATGATCCTGCCATTCTAGATAGCACAATCGCGTATATCACCACGTTTAACAAGCTCGCCCAGGAGGCAACTTCGGCGTTAGAGCTGTATCGTCAAATGCTGGCCCTTTACCCGACTTACGCCAATCCCGGTTCGCTCTGGAGCAGTGCGCACGCGGTTATTCGGTAAGGGTAATTTAACCATGAGACTTTGAAGAGGCCCCCTCGAATTGGCATCAAACCAATTCGAGGGGGCCTTTTCAGTGTTAGGAGTTAGGGTATTAGTGACCCTGCAACTGGGGATCCCGACTATACAATTTTAATATTATGATTGGTGTTTTATTGAAATGGTTGAATTTGAAAAGACTACTCTAAAGTTGTAATTATTACCACCTCTTTTGCCGTATTACATGAAGGGAATGCTATAATTAATTGTAAGCGGTTTTTTAATAGAATCGGAAGGTGCTGAAATTGTATGATGGTGTGGAAGCGGTTAGCAGTGGTGTTAGCGGGGATAGCAATTGGAATCAGTGTGCCCATTGGAGTAACTGAGATTTCGGTCGCTAGTCGTCCAATTACAGCGCAGGCTGATAGTGTAGAACATAGTGGAACGATTGGTACGTGTAGTTGGAAACTGTCGGCTGATGGGAAAACATTGACCATTGACGGAGGTAATGGTGGAACCTTGCCTGAAGGGGATTCTGTGGATACGTTCAGTGGTTATGGTGTAGTGGATCAGGTGATTGAAAAGCAGCTGAAAAATGTTATGCCAAATGAGCCAATTCCGTTGCGAAATCTAGAGGATATTAATTTAGTTGGTCATCTTAAAACAGGGAAGAACGCCACGTATTTGTTTGCTGGATTACGCTCCCACAATGATTCAACGCAAAATCTTAATGGACTTAGTAATCTGAACACTGATGACGCTACTGACATGGAGGGAATGTTTTCTAATACGAACTTTTCATCGTTAGATTTATCGAAGTTTAATACAGATAATGTGACCAATATGTCAAAAATGTTTTTGGAAGATAGTAGCTTACATAATCTCGATCTTTCCAGTTTTAATACAAGCAAAGTTACAGATATGTCAAGAATGTTTGCTGACCTTATGGGATTGGATCAGCAAAATAGTTTAGTCTTGGGAAACCATTTTGATACGCATAATGTCACTAGTATGCGCCAAATGTTTTTGGCAGTAGCACTACCAACGCTGGACCTGTCGAATTTCGATACAGCAAACGTGACGGACATGTCTAGTATGTTTAACCACATGGATAATCTAACCAAACTAGATGTTTCTCCAATGGATACGTCGAAGGTTACCAATATGGACAGTACATTTGCAAATACTGCTAGCTTAGAGAATATAAAGTTTGGTGGAAAGTTTAATACTAGTAACGTGCAATACATGTCTAGTATGTTTTATGGGACAAAAAAGTTGGATGATGTAGACTTTAGCCATATTGATACCAGCAAAGTAACAAGTATGTATGCTATGTTCGCCAATGCACCAGGGCTTGTTAAGTTAGACCTTACGCACTTTGATACCAGTAAGGTCACTGATATGAGCTTTATGTTTAATGGAACCAGAAATTTGAAAAATGTAAATGTTTCTTCGTTTCAGACAAAGAATGTCAAAGATTTTAACCAGATGTTTCAGAGTTGTGAGAGTTTAATACGATTAGACTTATCGAACTTCGATACAAGAAGTGCTATGACTAAGATTGGCTCAACTGAAGATGTGACTCAGGGCTTTTATTCGATGTTCAATGATGATCCCAGTCTAACCAGCTTGGATATCTCTAATTTTTCAATGACGTATGATAAAACGGGTGGGTTATATACCTACACGGACTATATGTTTAGTGGGGACAATCAACTTTCTCGGTTAGTGTTAGGACCCGGCGTCCGTTTTATAAAGGATGAGGATTTGTCTTCGTCATCCGAGGGACCAGCGTTAGCGGATGTGCCTTTAAATGAAACCTACACTGGAAAGTGGGAAGCTGTGGGAACTGGCACGGAGACTAATCCTCGTGGTCAAACCTATTCGACTAGTGATGATTTGGTGAATGCTTATATGGGAGACAAGCGACCGACTGGCAGACAAACCTACGTCTGGGAACCCGTTAAACGGCCAGTAACACCGCCAGTATTTCCAGTAACGCCACCTAATGTTGATGAGCCAGCAACAGAAGGGGATGGCGAAGTCTTCACGGGGAGTAGCATTGATGCGGTCAAAAAGATTGGTCTTTACCGGCAGCCAACGTTCACGAAGAAAAATCGGATCACGTGGTATGCAAAACAGCCACAAACTCGGCAGCCACAGTTTGTCGTCACGGGCAAGGCTACCTCAAAGAATGGTGTGGCGCGATACCAAGTACGAGACGTTAATCACCATTCAAAGACCTATCGATTAACCGGTTACGTGACAACGCGAGCCGCGTATGTCGTCCCCACTTACATGTCGAAGCGCTCGCGGGATAAGGTGATTACAGTCATCAATCCACGAGGGATTAATGGGTATGGTCACGCAAATTTAACACAGAAGCAAAAACACTATCGGCAAGGTCAACAGTTGAAGGTTAAACGTCTCGTGACGCATAACCTAACGACGCGTTTCCAACTTGAAAATGGTCAATATGTGACGGCTAACCGGCAATGGGTTCAGAATGGGCGGAAGAATTATCCCCGAAAAATCACCACGACGCACACCATTTGGCGCTATCGGGATGTCAATTTTAAGCAGGCCGTCCATCATTATCGGCGGCATCAGCAATTGGTTGTCACGGGCTGGGACTATTCTGACCACGGAACCTTGCGTTATCGCGTAGCTGGCGGATATGTGACGGCTAATGCCCGCTTCGTTAAGTAAAACAGGGTTATTTCAATGATAGCTAGCGATTATTTTTACCAGTGTGTGGTATTTTCTCAAAAGGATCAGACAGACGATCGTCACTTCTCGTTTGTCTGATCCTTTTGGGTTACGCTAATTTCCGACACGCTAGCGTGGCAGAAAGGGTTAAAATTAGCTAGTTTTTATAGAAATAAATATCAGCCGATTACCTCTAAAAGTGTTAAACTATGTAAGCGCTTAACTATATGTACAAACTTTCCATAAACGTATTAAGGGGGATAAATGATGACAATTCCACAGTTAACTTTAAATGATGGTTGGCAGATGCCAGCCATTGCCTTAGGAACGGCTCGGGTTCGCGGTGGCGCCGCTGTTAATCAATTTCAGGCGGCGATTCACGATGGTTACCGGAGCATTGATACGGCGACCAGCTATGACAATGAGGGGGCCGTTGGCGAAGCCATTCGACGTTCGGGAGTCCCGCGGGCCGATCTCTTTGTCTCGTCGAAGTTGCCCGGTAAATATCACCGGTATGCTGACGCAACGACTGCTATTCAGGAGTCCTTGTATCGACTAGGATTGGATTATTTTGATGCGCTTTTAATCCACTGGCCCCTTCCGAAACGAGATCATTACGTGGAAGCTTGGCAGGCAATGATTGATGCGCAACAACGGGGATTGATTCGCTCAATCGGGGTTTCTAATTTTGAACCGGAACACCTAGATCGGCTCATCCAGGAGACGGGGGTTACCCCGGCCATCAACCAAATTGAAATGCATCCCTATTGGAACCAGGAGCGCATGTTACAGGTCGACCGGGAGCGCGGTATCCTAACGCAGGCCTGGAGTCCACTGGGCCGGGGGAGTGACGTGGTTAAAGAACCCGTCATCACCCAGCTCACCGCGAAGTATCACAAGAATCCGGTGCAAATCATTTTACGCTGGCACCATCAAAGAGGTGTGGTCCCGCTACCCCGTACCCACAACCTAGCGCATCAGCGGACGAATCTAGAAATTTTTGACTTTGAATTAACAACTGCCGAAATGGCACAGATTAACGCGTTGACCAAGGTCGAGGGCCGGGTCGTTGCCGGTCAAGATCCCAACGTCTATGAAGAGTTTGAGTAGAAGACTTAGCTGGGACGGGTAAGTCGAGCCTGATTACATCAAACATGACTGGCTGTAGTTGGCCAGACAAAAACGTCTCCCAATCATTGGACCCTGTGTCTATGATTAGGAGATGTTTTAAGTACCAGAATAACGGCAACGAAGTTTAAGAACGCGAAGGTGGTGCCTGCCACCTGGCCATTCATTCGGTCAATGGACATGGATTTTGGCCAGGAAGAAAATACTGTTTTAGCGGGTGCTTCAGTCTGAGGAGGACCAGGGTCGAGTTTAAGCCAGCCCATAAAATTCTGGAAAAGTTGCCTCAACATTCCGGCTCACCAGTTGCACGGTAAAATCAACACTAGCCGGATCGCCACGATCAATCAGCGTGGGATTAACCAGCAGTGAGATCATGCCATTTAGTAAAAAGGTTAATTTGAGATCGTTTTGGCGGTTGGCTGGCAGCTTGCCCACGGCGTAGATGGCTTGTTTGAAGATATTCAGTAAGACCTTAGGAAAATCAGGCGCGAAACGCAGATTCTCTGGTTTCAACAGGGCGAGTTGCTCTGGCTGAAGTGCGGGGCTCTCAGCAAACAAGAACTCGCGGACAAAGTCTTGACTGTCTTGAAAGAGTAGCGGGTAGGCCGTTGAGCCTTGAACCGCCTTATTGGCTGCGGTTGCCAGTAACTCATCGTACAAAGCGTAGATGTCGGCGTAATGTAGGTAGAAAGTCCCCTTGTTGATCAGAGCCATTTGTGCGAGTTCCGTAATCGTTATTTTATTGAGGGGCTTTTTAAGCAGCAGTGCCAGACCTGCCTGCTGGATGGCGCGCTTGGTTTTGGTGACGCGTAAGTCAGTTTTGGACATCGTCAAGTTCCTTTCGAGATAAACGACAATTGAGATGGATCGTTCATTATTCATCGATTGTTAAAGACTGATGATTGTTTGTGAACCATTGTATTCGTAAACTTAGGTTATGGTTGATAACGGAAAAAATGAAAAGGAGCATGATTAATGTTAACACAATATAAAATTGGTGATTTAGTTTGGGCTAAGCTTGGGACCGCGCCATTAGTGGGCGTTGTTGTCTATAAGGACGTCAAGCACGAACGTTATTTGATTCGCTTTAGTGGGGTACAACAGGATTACTATTCGGCGGATGCGTTGACACCTTATGTTCCAAATGAAGATGCTTAAGTTAATCTAAGGCCATAGGATTGTGAACAGGCACAGTCAGTGGCCTTATCGTTATATAGAATATTCAATCTTTATGATTGCTATTTGGTGATTTATAGAAATTTATGTTTTTAAAGGGATATAGTTAACCCTTTAGACTTTACTCTGAAAAAGCTCAATAAATAAAGTTATATTTATTGAGCTGTCATATACTATGTTATATAATAATCACGTAGAAATATTCCTCACATAATTGTAAGGGTAATCCTATAGTTTATGATAGAGTTTATTTTTATCATAAAATGTTCCCCACGTAAGTAGGGCCGATTTAAAAGTAAGCTTATAACGTTTAACTTTTAAGACAAATTAGAATGAAGGGATTGAATGAATAAGCGAGAGCGAAAACTAGTAAAAAGGCTGAGGTCCTCGAAAACAAACAATACAACAATTGAAGAACTTGGCTTACCAAGTGAGGTGCCACTGTTTATTAAGTTTGTCGAACGTAAGTATTTGTCAGGCTTTTTACGTAAAGGTGAGTTGCATTTCGGTAGACTTTCAGATTATCGTGGAATGGCTTTACCAGGTGTATACAGTAATATAAATACCACTATTGGTGACTTGGATGAGGACGTACTACGCAGAGAATTTGGTGAAAACTCAGAATTAGAGATAGATAAATTAAAGACAAAACTCACCCATGGTGAATATGGTACTTTTCGTGCGGTATTGCATCCTAACGCGGCTGCATTTTGTTTTACAGCTATTCCACGTAGATTCCTGTATAGCATAGGCAATAATACCTTTAAAATTGATACTGGGTTGATAAATAGGCTACTGCAGAGTTTTCCACCAGATAAAACTGTCCCCGTGGTTTTAACAGGTATTGGATATATATGGGAAATGGTCAAAATTAAATCTCGTGGTGTAGGTAGTGCTAGAGGACCAGTACTATATATTGACGATCAGAATGAAGCATTTGATATCGTGCAAAATAGGATGAGAAAAAATATCGATTTAAAGGATATTGTTCCATTTACTAAGAGACGTAGATATGAGGAACAATATGAATATCGATTCCTTGTGGAAGAAAGTAAAGTATTAGATAGTAACGGAAATTTATATATTGGTTCTTTAAAGAAGCATGCGCATAGGGTGCAAAGTCTGAATAATATTTATGTGCAAGTAAATGTTGAGATTACAAAGAAGAGTCAATTAGACATTTATAAAATGCTAAAATATCATTTTCTGTATGATATGGCTTTAATAGAATTTAAGACGCAGTGTGAGCGAGGTAGCTATACTATTAAAATAGATGTTGAAGAATAGATACAGATAAATATTTTCCATATGCGATTTAGGTGATATTAATGGTTATTCGACAGATGTAATGATTTTGATAAATGCTAGGCTTATTTTAATAGACTTTAACCTAAGATATAATCTCCAGAGGAAAATAGAATACAATATAAAACTCTCCCAAGATTGATGCCAATCTCGGGAGAGTTATTTGTAATTGGTTTTGGATACAACTGTTCTTATTTTACCGGTGCCAAGAAGATCGCCGCATCCCCCTGGTTCACGCCTTCACCGTAACCGTCATCGGTCTGGGCCCGCACGCCAATGTGCCAGCCGCGGTATTGGCTACGTTTAGCCGCTGGGTAACCCGCCTTAGCCAACAGGTTGGCGTAGTTCTGGGTATCCATCACGTTAGAGGCGTTGGATAAGTGAATGTAGACTTGTCCGGGCTTAACGGTTGGGGATTCTTCACCATCATCGGTGTAAACCACGCTCCCAGCCTGAGCCTCTAAGGCCTTGTCCGTAATCGTGCCGGGGAACAGGCTTAAAATCTCCTGATCCAGCAACTGCTCGTTAGCGATAGGGAAACTCATGCCAGTCGCGGGGTCAGACTTCGTGGTAACCGCCGCGTTGGCTGCCTTTTTGGTCGTGACCGGCTTCAAATAGCCTCGCCAGATCCAACCCTGCATTTTGCCATCGGCACTCTTCACGTGGTAGTAAATGGTCGAGTGTCCCTGGTACTTCTTATACAGCTTTTGGTGAGCATCCGTGTACCACGTCACCTTTGAGGTAGCGCGGTTATAGCTATAACGAATGGTTAAATGCTTGGAATAACGCGCCCCAGCAGTCGCCGTGTAGGCGTGCTGCTTCATACTCTTACGCCAAACTAGGCGAACCGAGTGTGCCCGTTTCGTTGAATACTGACTGCTAGCCGATGCAGTAACGCCGCCGATACTGAGCATTCCGGCACCGACGCCTAGGATCATGAGCCCCTGAAACAATTTTGCTTTTTTCATGATTGAATCCTCCCGTCTGCTTATAGATTAGCACAATTCAGGACGGCTGACGACGGCTAATGGGGGAGAGCGTTGATTTGGGAATGACTTTCTCAGTTGGCCGCCGACATTCCGGATTTCTGCGATTTTCGTGAGAAAACCCAGCCAACTGACCAGAAGCGGCCACCAGACACCTATTTATAGTAGAAAGTCACACCTGTAACCATGTAACTAGTTTAGATTCAGTTACAATCTATTGATGATGTAACACAATAACCATGTTAATATTATAATAAAATGCATATGGTGTTCATAATATTTTCATATTTCACTGCTATTCTGAGCCTAGAAATTAAAAAACAGCTCGCAACCCGCTTCGATATGGAGGTATCCCCCATGAAAAACTGGCTACGAATTTTTTTACTACTAGGTTGTCTCATTGGGTTAACCCCTTTGTTGCACATTAATGCTCAGAAACGAGCAAGCGTTATTCAAACGGCGGTCCTCCATGATCAAGCTGGTCAGGCGGTTTCCAGCCTCACTAGCCACCAACCGGGGGATCTCCAACTGGTCCTGACCGCTGCATTACCGGCCGGTGAGACCGTGATGAAGCTGGCTTCTCAGGACAACGCTAGCATGGTTTCCGGCGAGATCACGGATTTAAAACCAACACAGGCCATCACGGCCAAAGTCGACCAACAAGGACAACTGGTCTTCGAGAATGACCAAGACCAGCCACAAACGGTAGAGGTGGTCGTCCCCATCAAGGTGACCGATCCACTCCTCGTTGCCAAGCTCCAACTGGAACTCCAGGTGGTCGACACGACGGAAACGTTTGAACTTCCCGAGATTACGGTTACGGCCGAGGAGACCGACGAGTCCACGACAGACAATAGTGGTGGTAATAGCAATAGTAATAGCAGTAACAATAGTAATAGCAGTAACAATAGTAACAGTCAGTCCAGCACCAATTCGCAGTCCAACTCACAAACGACCGTCAGTCAACGCACCCCATCAACGAAGCAGCGGTCCCGGTCAAGTAGCTCAGCGGCCACGACCGCTTCTAGCAAATCGATCACGACCAACGCTGATGAAGACGCTGACGCCAAGGCGGCGCCCAAGATGAAGGTGAGTCGCGCTACGCCGGTTGCTAATCCCCGGGCGCAGCTGACGGGGGAATCCATCCGGGTTCACCGCGGTCAGATTCAGATTGGTAGCTGGTCTCCAGAACTTGAAGTCGGCGGGTCACTTATCAACGACAAGAAGGCCAAAGTAGTGGGACCCAAGCAGACAAATTCCAACGGGAACACGTACTGGGACAACACCTATGACGATCAGTACTACTACTCTTACCAACAGGCGAAAGACGCCAAAGCCTACGCGGTGGTCTTCAACGAACAACCGGATAAGGCCGACACCATCGACGTCTTCTACCAAAACGTGGGGGCCTACACGACATCCGCGACGCTTGAAAAGCCGGACCAACAGATGGGCGCACTCGTGACGATTTCCAATATCGTCTACAACACGAATACGCCGGCCGGCTCGGATCACTACATTGACTTCTCCAACAACTTCTATTCCGGCGTGGTGTACAACGGGATCGCGAGCTTTGATATCGATATCACGTTTACGGACGCTAACGGCGAGAAGGCCCTTGATTTTCCAGAGCCCGAAGAAGGGAAAGATTACACATCATACTTTACCTTCGGCTCACTGAACGGGAACGCCCCCGGCGAACATGAATGGGCCGGGTCCCGGTTGGAATTGGAAGGCAAACGCGCCGTCAACTCCCTGGTTGACAAACGGGATAACGGCTGGTACGAAGGTGTCGGCATCGGTGTTTGGGAAGCCGGGCAACCCTACACCGGCGAGAATCAGTGGGGGGATTTCCTGGGATCGACCAACTACGAACGGGGCGCCGTTTCCTTCCCCCTGGTCGGCACGACGCAGAAGTTCATGCTGAAGAGTGAGTCCGGCTTTACTTGGCAGTCGTTCTCCAGCGGCTACGTGGTTCCCCTGGCGCCCCTAGCGCCGGAGAAGACGGTCCACCGCACTGATGACTTCGGGGTTACCCACAACGACCTGGATCAGGTGACGGTCGACCGTGATCGTGAAGATATGAGCAGCTTCTACTACACGATCTATCAACCGACTTACAGTATTCCGGACGAATCCATTGCGAAGCCGGATAAAATCATTCTGACGGACCAGTTGCCTGAGGGGATGACGGTTTCGGCCCAGGACATCACGCTACGTAACACGGATGGTCAGCCCATTTCAGTTCAGGATAAAGGAAAGATAACCGTTACGGCGGACGGACACGTCACGTATGAGCTGTCGGATAAGGAAATCGAGGCCCTGACGTTTGATGGCCGGCCCTTTGCCTTTCAGATGAAGGTTACCTTCGACGCCGAGTTCGTGGGTACCTTCAAGAACCAAGCGGCGGTCAAATTCGATTCCGGGAAAGACTATACCTGGGAAAACCAGACGAATGAAGTGGTGACACATTTCAAACGAAACCCGATTGACTTAACGCTAAAGAAAATGGGGGACCTCCCTTGGGACCCCGCGGCTAACGTGCCTCTCAGCAAGGTGGTCTTCACGATAACCAGTGTTGGCGGGCTCGCAACCGACCTGACCACCAACCAGGATGGCGAACTTGTCCTGAGTGATCTGGACCGGAGCCAGACGTACACGGTCACCGAAAAAGTTCCCGCGGGATATGCTGCCCGCGAGGCCTTTACCTTAGCGTATGATGCGACGGCCAAACGCTGGAAAGTCACGGGAAATGCGGCTCAGGTTAGTATTTCAGATGATGCCAAGCACCAGGTCATCACCGTAACGAATCAGATTAAGCGCGGGGAGTACCGCTTCCAGAAGGTGGATGGGGCGACTCATCAGGCTCTCGCCGGTGCTGAATTCATCATTCGAAATGCGGATCAGCAGTACCTGACGTTTGACGCTAAAGGCCGCCTGACTGGTGCGGTCGATCACCGTGATCAGGCCACGCGCCTGACCGGGGATGCGGCCGGTGCCTTCCAGGTGACGGGTCTTCCCCATGGTCAGTACCAGTTGATCGAAACTCAGGCACCGGACGGCTATACGCTGGGTGCCGCTCACGACTTTACCATTTCGGACCAGGCACAACAGACCCCCGACCAGATTAAAAATGACCCGTACAGTCTGCCCGTAACCGGGGGACAGGGCATCATCTGGTTCATCGTTTTAGGGCTGATGCTCACCCTATCGTCTCTCGCCATTTGGCGCACACACCCTAGAGGAGGATAACCCCCATGAAATTCACAAAATTACGCCAATTCACACTGGCCGCCTTCGCGGTCTGCGGCTTGGCCCTAGGTGGTCACGCGACCGCCCACGCTGCCGACGCAACGCCGGACACGGTAACCATGAAGTTACACAAGATGGAGAATGAACACGACAAGACGATCCAAAACACGGGGGATGAGATCACGACCCTCCCCGAGGGGATCACCCCGTACGATGCCAGTAAGCTTGGCAACGTGACGTACAGCGTCTATGATCTGACGGCTGTGATGAAGGATCAGGGCGTGGTCAGTGGCCAGACGGATGCCAAGACGTTTGAAGAAAAACGGGACCAGTTGATTGCGACCATCACGGCCGGTAAGACGGATCCCGCCGAACTTCTCGAGGCGCAGGCGGCCTTCGTTTCGGCCCACAATCTGACACCGGTCGCAACGGAAGAGTTGACGGACAACAGCGGATTGCTGACTTTTTCAAAACTACCGAACAGCGGATTCTACTTGATCATGGAAACCCAGGCGCCCACGACTCATCTGGCGGCACTGTCGGCACCGATGATTATCGGTTTGCCTCTAAACGACAAGGATACCATCCACCTGTACCCTAAGAACGTGATTGCCCGGAACATTGACCCGGAGATTCACAAGGTCGGGATCGATCCAAAGGCACCCACGAGTGACCAGTACGTGGCGTTGGGCGGCGTTAAGTTTGAGCTGAAACGGGCGGATAATCAGGGCGACCCGGTGACACTGACGACCGATGATCGGGGGGACATCGCTTTTGGTAACCTCGTGGCCGGAACGGAATATATCCTGACGGAGTCTTCAATCGCCGAGCACCCGTGGTACAACCAGGATGACGTAGCAGCTGGTAAGATCGAGTTGAGATTCACGGTGGATAAGACGGGCACGGTGACGCCCATCAGCATGAAACCCGACAAATCCTATTTCAAGATTGATGGCACCCGGATTGGCATCCTGAACCACCTGATTCTTGGCGGCGCAGCCTTCCAGAAGGTAGACGCGCAGGACACCACTAAGGGCTTAGCCGGCGCCAAATTCAAGGTACAAAAGGTCGACACGGACGGCAAGATTTCCTGGGCCGTTTTCCAGGGACAGACGTTTGTGAAATGGGTGGCCAGCCAGAACGACGCGACGACGCTAGTCTCTGGAAAGGATGGCAAGTTTGACTTCACGGGCGTCCCTTACGTCTATGACCAACGGGATGGCGAAGTGACGTACAACCTGATTGAAACGCAAGCGCCAGCGGGATATGCGCTGTTGAAGGACGCCACATCATTTAAGATCAACACGCAGACCGGCTTGGTGACGATTAAGAACGAACGGTATGCCCTGCCAATCACCGGGGGTATGGGTATCTGGCTGTTTATCCTCATCGGAGGTCTCCTGATGGGTGGCGCGGGTTACCTGTACTACCGGCAACGGCGGCAAGAAGGTTAACCACAACTTAGGCAATTAGCGAAGGGAGGACTCCCACATGCGTAAATGGCTCATCATCTTACTCTTTTGCTTAGGCCTCGGCCTGATTGGCTACCCGGCTGCAAGTAATCTAGTGACGGGATGGCGCCAGCAGGGGGTCCTCACCGCGTATAAACGGCAATTGCGAACGGCGAGCCAGACACAACGCCAGGCGCTGAAACGGGCCCTCCAGCAAGAGGACACGGGACAGCGGACCACGGTTCAAGATCCATTCAAGGCGGGAAGCAAGGGCTTTGTGGACACACCGCCCCTGGCGCTGGTGGCCATTCCGAAGATTAACGTGGAACTACCGGTATTTGGCAGCACTAGCGAATCGATTTTACAGAAATACGCGGGGCTGGTTCGCGGGACGGACAGCCCCCAAGGAAAGCAGAATCAGCACAGTCTCATCACGGCTCACCGCGGGCTCCCCGGCGCACAACTCTTTACCGATCTGCCACGACTCCAGCGGGGCGATCGGTTTTATCTGAAGAATGCGTACGGGCTGATGACCTATGAGGTGACGGGCCTGCAGACCGTGAAAGCCAATACCCGACAACCGGTGCGACGCAGTTCCTCGCAGAATCAGGTGACCCTGATGACCTGTACGCCGTATATGATCAATACGCATCGGCTGCTGGTGACGGGCCGCCGGATTCCAAATGAAACCACGACGATTCCCCGGGGAAGAATCGTGTGGGACTGGTATAAGATTGGGCTGTTGATATTGTTAGGAATACTCATCGTTGGCGGCGCATGGGCAGGTTACCGGCGCTACCGCCGGGCAAGGGAGGGAAGTTAAATGGCAACGCGTAAACGACGATTTCGGAAGACTTCCCTCTGGTTGCTGGTGATGTTTCTACTGGGAAGTGGTCTGATGCTAGTGGCCCTGACGCAAAACGTTGCGGTCACGCGATTAGGCAAGACAGCAACGCGGGAAATGACGACAGAGAGCGTCCAGCGTGCGAACCAGGCGGCCCAGGGCAAAACGGCCCCGTTCAACTACGCCAAAACGTCGCAGCTGAATCCGTTGACGGTTGCCGGTTACGGGCTACAGGAGTTGACGGGAAACAGCCAATACGGTGCGGTCGGTCAGTTGCGGGTTCCCGCGGTCGGCCTGGATTTGCCCATCGGCGTTGGGGTCAGTAACGCGGTGCTGGTCCGGGGAGCAGGGACGCTCAAGGCGGACCAGCGGATGGGGCAAGGCAATTACGCGTTGGCGGGGCACTATATGACGGCGCAACGGCTCCTATTTTCCCCTTTGAAGGGTGTGCGGCAAGGGAACAGCGTGTATCTGACGGATAAGCGCCAAGTTTACTGCTATCGGGTCACGCGGGTGCGGGTGGTCGACCGCCACCGGGTCGATGTCATCGATGAGGTGCCCGGGAAACGGCTCGTGACATTGGTCACCTGTGCCTCGGCTAAACGGGGCGAACCGAAGCGACTGGTGGTGCAGGGAGAACTTCAGTCTGTTACGCGGGAGCGGGTGTGATTGTGAAATAAACAGGCGACCCCCTCAACTTGAGGTGGGGTTGCCTGTTTTTTATTGTGGCGGTAACTCTAGAAGGGGATGTTAAGACAGTAGCTAATGACTTGCCTTGGCTCTTGAAGGAAGTTCTAAACGAACACGAAGGGCGACCTGTACTTTATAAGACTTTATAGATGTAAGCTGTTTTGTACTTAGTCGCCACTGAGTTTTAAGTTGATAAGTTTTAAGAGCTCTTGGAGATCGTCGTTCGTTGCTTTCTTTCTAATGAAGCTACGGGCAGTGGATCGTGCACTAATATAATTTACACGTTCACGATTGGCATTATCCCATTTTTTGTTAGCGGCACGCTTTGCATCTGTATATGGTTGAATTGACATTAATTTACTCCTTCTTTTGCGACATTATAAGATCTTTATTTTAATGCCGTATCATTGCACCAAGGGTTAATTGTGGAAGCACATATTCTCGCTTCATGTATATAATTTAATAATAGGGTCACGTTACCTATTCATGATGTTTATTTGATATGATTTTTAAATATATCCAATAATATAAAAATCCTCGATTTAAAATTGAAGTGCAACACCTGCTCTACTAGACCAGTTCTTTATTCA